>NZ_VIGB01000003.1:7095070-8297640 GCF_006636205.1 Kitasatospora acidiphila
GGCGTCGATGAGCTCCTGGTCGACATGGGGGTCTGCGTGGTCATCTTCTTCTCGGCTTTCACTTTTCACTGGGAGTCAGGCGACGTTGCCCCGGATGAGGAGGGTGCGCAAGCGATTATCGGAGCCGGCAGGCTGGACGGGATCTCGGACGCCTGCCACTGAAGGCGCCTGGAACTGAAGGTGCTTGGAGCGGGTGCCGGGCTCACCAGTCCTCGACGGCGGCGAGGATGCGGTCGTGCACCAGCGCCACATGCGGGTTGGCGGACTGCCCGGGACGGGTGACCAGGAAGGCCGTCGTCCAGGTCGGCGAGCCGTGGGTGCCGAACGTGGTCGTCGACGGCAATCTGGTGACCGGCCAGAACCCCTCCTCGTCGGCCCCGCTGGCTGCGGAGCTGCTGAAGAAGCTGGCCTGACCACCGATCACCTTCCGTACGCACGCATCGAGGTACACCATGCCCGTTTCCAGCCGTGAGTGGCAGCTGATCGCCCGCCCGGTCGGCGAGCCCGCGCCGGCGGACTTCGCCCTCACCACCGTCACCGTCGCCGACCCGGAGCCGGACCAGGTGCTGGTCCGCAACACCTGGCTGTCCGTCGACCCTACATGCGCGGCCGGATGAACGAAGGCCCGTCCTACATCCCGCAGTTCGAGCTGGGCGAGACCATGACCGGCAGCGCGGTCGGCGTGGTCGTCGCCTCCCGGGCCGAGAACGTGCCCGTCGGCGCGACCGTCTCCCACTTCAACGGCTGGCGCGAGTACACCGTCGTCGACGCCCCGGCCGTGCGGGTGCTGGACACCGCGCTCGCCCCCGCCCAGGCGTACCTGGGCGTGCTCGGCACCACCGGCCTGACCGCCTACGCGGGTGTCACGGACACCGCCCGGTCAATCAGGGCGACGTCGTCTTCGTCTCGGGCGCGGCCGGGGCCGTCGGCTCGGTGGCCGGGCAGCTGGCGAAGAAGCTCGGCGCCGCCAAAGTCATCGGCTCAGCCGGCGGCCCGGAGAAGGTCCGCCGGGTCGTCGAGCACTTCGGCTTCGACACGGCGATCGACTACCGGCAGGGCGACCTGCCCGCGCAACTGGCCAAGGCCGCGCCCGAGGGCATCGACGTCTACATCGACAACGTCGGCGGTGACCACCTGCAGGCGGCCCTCGGCCGGATGAACCTGCACGGCCGGGTCGCCATGATCGGCGCGATCTCCGTGTACAACGCCACCGAACCGCCGCCCGGGCCGAACACCCTGCCACTGGCGATCGGCAAGCGCCTCACACTGCGCGGCATGAACGTCGGCGACCACTTCGACCTGTTCCCCGAGTACCTGGAGCGGGCGGCGGCCTGGCTCGCCGACGGCTCGCTGCGCGCGGACGAGACCCTGGTCGACGGCATCGAGAACACCCTCGGCGCGTTCCTCGCCATGATGCGCGGTGCCAACACCGGCAAGATGCTGGTCCGGCTCGCCCAGGACTGACACGGGTATCAGGGGAGCAGGCTGCGGCCCATCAGGATGTCGTCGACGTACTGCCCGTCGAGCAGGAACTCCTCGGGGCAGACGCCCTCGACGGCGAAGCCGCAGCGCTCGTACAGGCGGCGGGCCGGCTGGTTGTGGCCGAGCACGCGGAGCGTCATCCGGCGCGCGCCCTGGTCGCGGGCGGACTCGCAGGCCGCTTCGACCAGGGCGCGCCCGATGCCGTGGCCACGGGCCGCCGGGTCCACCACGAGTCCCTGGACCTGCCGGACGTGCTGGTTGGTCGCCAGCGGGGTCGGTGGCACCTGCCGGATGAAGCCGACCACCCGGCCGTTCCGTTCGGCCACCAGGTACTGGTCAGGCGACCGCTGGTCGGCGAAGAGGGCCGCGTTCACGGCGGGCCGAGGTGTCACGTCGCTCAGCCAGGACCAGGTCAGGTGGTTGAGCTCGGCCAGCACGCTCTCGTCCGCCAGGACGGCTTGGCGGACTATCAGATCTGCTACGGACATGACGGCATGCTAACCACACGGCACCGCCCGGACGTTCGGCAATCGTCGGGTTCGGTCCGGACCGATGGGTCGTGATCGGCTGATGGCGATGGCTGCGGCGCAGTGGTCCACTGGAAGCTGACCATCCCTCGGCCTCCCGGTAGGAGCAGCGACGTGCACCAGCTCGGCTATGGCGACATCAAGGCCGCCCGCGATCGGATCGCCGGACGCATCCGTCCCGTCACCGTGGTCCCGGCGGACCTCGGCGGACCGGGTGAGGTGTGGCTGGCCCTGGAGTTCATGCAGCACACCGGGTCGTTCAAGGCGCGGGGCGCGCAGAACTTCATCCAGGCGCACCGAGACGCCGGCGCGCTCCCCGAGCTCGGGGTGACCATCGCGTCGGGCGGCAACGCCGGGCTGGCCTGCGCGTGGGCCGCCCAGCGGCAAGGCGTGCGGGCCACGGTCTTCGTGCCCGAGACCGCGCCGGCGGTGAAGGTCGCCCGGCTCCGCGGCTATGGCGCCGAGGTGCGGATGGTCGGCTCGGAGTACGCGGAAGCCCTGGCCGCCTGCGAGGAGTTCGCGGCCGCCACCGGAGCGCTGGCCGCGCACGCCTACGACCACCCGCTGATCGCGGCCGGGGCCGGCACGCTGCTGGAGGAGATCCAGCAGCGGATTCCGGACCTGGACACCGTGCTGGTCGCGGTCGGCGGTGGCGGCCTGTTCGCCGGGGTGGCGACGGCCGCCCGGCAGCACGGCATCCGCACGGTCGCCGTCGAACCCGAGAACTGCCGTGCGCTGCATGCCGCGATCGAGGCCGGTCGGCCGGTCGACGCCCCAGTGGACTCGGTCGCCGCCGACTCCCTCGGGGCCCGCCGCGCTTCTGTCATGGCCCTGCACGTCGCCCAGCAGGGTGGTGTGCGGTCGGTGCTGGTGACGGACGACGAGATCGTCCGGGCCCGCCAGTCGCTGTGGGAGCAGTGGCGGTTGGCGGTCGAGCACGCCGCCGCCACCGCGCTTGCGGCCCTGACCGGCCCGGCCGCCGCACCGGACCGCGGCTACCGGCCGGGTGCCGGTGAGAAGGTCTGCGTGGTGCTCTGCGGCGCCAACACCGATGCGGGCACGCTGGTCCGGCCCGCGAGCTGACCGGAGCGCCGGTCGCCGGGCGCGTCGCGGCGCGCCCGGGATCGGGTTGCTCCGGTGCCGTGAGGGCAGCTGTGGGGCACCTGTGCAGATGCTGTCATATGCCAAGTGATCATGACGAAAGCCCGTGCAGTCACTCGAACGGGAGTAACGTAGCGCCCCGACGCGGTCACCGGGCGAAGCGGTGACCATGGCACGTCGTGCTGTCCAGTGAAGGGATGTGCGGTGCCGGAGATCGACGGGATGCTTGTCGAAGTCATGACAATTTCCGGTGCGCGCGGCGCTAGCCTGGTGGACTGGACGAGTGGGCTGGCGCTCGCCGTCGCGGGGGAGGGGCCGGGCGGCGACCATGCCCACGGGGCCGCCGACGTCGCGGAGTTGGCGCGCGTGGTCATGCTGCAGCCCTCGTTCGCCGACCCCCTCGCCGATGACCCGGGCGCCGAGGACGTGATCGTCAGCACGCCCGACCGGTACCACCTGATCCGGTTCCTGACGGCCGGGTTCGACGCACGGCTGCTGCTGCACCTCCAGCTGGACCGCGCCGCCGGGAACCTCGCCCTGGCGAGGCGCCAACTGGCCGTGGCAGCCGAGGGATTGGCGGCGGACCGATGACCGCGGTGACCATGCCGGCCTCCGGGGTGCCGAGTTCGCCGGCCGGGCGGCCGCTACCGAGGCGCCGGTGGTCGCGGAACCGGTATCCGGTCGGTGCCTTCGAGGCGGCGCTGGCGGAGCTCGGGGCGCGAGGAGCCGCAGGGGCCCTGCGAGGACCGAGCGGGACCGTCTGGCTCTCGGACGGCGCGGTCGCGGGGGCGCGCAGCCCACTGGTCGCCGATGTCCCGTTCGGCTCTCCGACCCGGCGGCCTTTCGAGGCCGAACTCGTTTGGCGGGAACGGCTCCTGGATGCCGCCTACTACGCATTCGGCCAGGTCGGCGGCGAGTTCGAGTTCCACGCCGCACCGACGCCGGACGGCCTGACGCGCACCCTTCCGCTGGAGGCGCTGCGCCAGGCGATCGGGCGTCGACGGGCGCTGCTCGACCAGGTGCTGGCCCGGCCCGACCTGGACACCGCCCCCGTCGTCGCCGCCGAGGTCCGCCCGGGAATGCCACCCGGGCGCCGCCTGCAGGCCGTACTGGCAGCCACCGACGGCCAGTTGACACCACCGCAGCTGGCGGCCCGGCTCGGCCGCTCCGTCTTCGGAGTGCTGCTGGACGTCCGGCTGCTCGCCGCGGCCGGCCTGCTGCGCCTGCCGCCCCGCCCGCCCGCCGAGCCGCCCCGATCCGGGGCCGCCGCGGCGCCAGATCGTCCACCCGTCGATCCGTCAGATCCGGACGTGGCCATGCTGCTTCGGATTCGAGCCGCCCTGGAGGCCCGGCTGTGAGGCTCCCGCTCACCCCCGTCGACCGCCGAAGCCCGTCATGAAGCGCGCCCTGCGGCAGCTATCAGGAAGGAGGCAGGCCATGTCACCCGTACTCGACTCGGCCGCCCTGCCGGACATCATGGGTGAACTCAAGGAAGTGCGGGCGAGACTGCCGCAGCTCACCGGCGTGCTGCTGGCGACGGTCGACGGCCTGGTCATCGCGCACGACGCCGACGGTGTCGAGCCGGAGGGTGTCGCCGCGCTGACCGCCGCCGCGCTGGGCGTCGGCGCCCGACTGGCCGAAGCCACCGGCCAGGGCGCCCTGTTGGAGCTCCTCAGCCGCGGCGAACGCGGTTACACCGCCACCTACGCCGCCGGCGCCTTCCTTGTGCTCACCCTGTTCACCGGGCCGGACGTCAATGTCGGCCTGCTGCACTTCGAAGCCCGCCGGGCCGGCAGCCGGATCGCCGCGCTCGCCGACGCGCAGCTGCGCCGGGCACCGGTTCCCGGCTCGCCGCTCGGTGTCTGACGGGACGTCAGACACCGTCTCTGTTCTGCACCACCTTGCCCACGACCTCGAAGGAAACTCTCCCATGACTAGCACTGACCTCGCCCTGAAGGACGCGATGAGCAGCATCGAGGGCGCGATCGGCGTCGCCCTGGTGGACTACAACAGCGGCATGGCCCTCGGCACGCTGGGCGGGGGCGAGCTCGACCTCGCCGTGGCCGCAGCCGCCAACACCGACGTGGTCCGGGCGAAGGTGCGCGCGATAGAGATGCTGAACCTCAACTCCGCCATCGAGGACATCCTGATCACGCTCACCGACCAGTACCACCTGATCCGCCCGCTCACCAGCCGCTCCGGCAAGGGCTTGTTCCTCTACCTGGCGCTGGACCGCAACCGGGCCAACCTGGCGATGGCCCGCCACCAGCTGCGCCGGATCGAGGGCGACTTGGAGGTCTGAGCGGGCCGCCAGCACTGTTGAGGCCCGGTCATGGAGTCGCTGCGTCCGCCGCCGGCTTGCGAGTTCGGACGAGTGCCGACACCATGACCGCGCCCGCTGCCACCGCGCCGGCATGCAGCAGGGCGGCGACCGCGAGGTTCTCCGGCAGCGTCGCACCGGCAGGACGCGCCGTCGCCAGGTACAACGTGATCGCCAACTTCCAGCCGCTCCACGCGAACAGCGAGCCCGTCCCCAACCACCCAGCCGTCAACGGCACCCAGCGGGACAGCCGGACGGGCCGCCGTCGGCCGATCACCCAGGTGGCGGCCGCGGCCGTGACCGCCCACGACCCGCACACCCCGTTCAGCAGACGCCAGTCGATGTCCCGGGCCGCCGGGTGCGCGATCCCGGCCGGGCCGCCGATCGCCCAGTAGAGCCAGACCAGGCCGATCGCCGCGCCCGCGCCCGCTGCCCACAGCACCCGGCGCGGGCCGCCCGCGCGGCCGTCACCGACCCGGCCGGCGAACGCGTCCGGCCAGCGCCGCCGACAGTACGCGGGCAGGGCGACCACCAGGCCAAGGCCCATCCCCACGAAGCTGGTCTGGATCATCGCGGCCTCCCAGCCGGGCATCGACGCACCCTGGTTGCCGGACGCCTGGCCACCGCCGGAGTTGCCGCCCGAGCCGCCGCCCAGCAGTGCGTCCAGCGCGACGTACGGCAGCATGGCGACCAGGAACCCCGAGCCCACCCAGGCGACGAACGCCACCAGCGGGCCCTTGATGCGCATCCCCCAGGGTCGGACGAGTGCGAGAGCCATGCCGATCCCCAGCCCCGCCATGCCGATCGTTGTGGTGTTGAGCACCACCCACCCGGCCAGGCTGAAGCCCGCACCGATCGGCAGCAGCCCCGCGATGGCGCCGACCACCCAGCAGACCTTGATCACCGTGTAGGGCGCCATCACCAGTGCCGCCCCGTATGCGGCCAGCCGACCTGCTCTGTCGAACCGATCCATCGGGGATTCCTTCTCTCCGTTGCGGGAACCCCACCTTCACCGTCCGCCTCACCCTGCCGCGTCGTGCCCGGGTCGTATCCCCATCCCCCGCCAGGGTGAGCCGGGGTCCTCGGCCGTGGCGCCGTGTGACGCTGTGCGGCGGCCGGCAGCGGAAGGCCGCCGCCGCACGGCGCCGTCGGAACTCGCCCTGCGTCAGCGCCCGTTCTTGCCGAACCGGGCGAGTGCGTCCAGCACGGTCTGCCGCATGGTGGGGCTGCCGGTGTGCCCCGCCTCGTCGATCACCTTCAACTCGGCGTCGGGCCAGACCCGGGCCAAGTCCCAGGGACCCTTCAGCGGGCAGCCCAGGTCGAGCCGACCCTGCACCATCACACCCGGGATACCCGCCAACCGGTGGGCGTCGCGGATCAGTTGGCCGTCCTCGAGCCAGGCGTTGTTGGCGAAGTAGTGGGCGCAGATCCGGACCAGGGCCAGCAGTGCGTCGTCCGGCCGGTTGCTGTACGCGCCCGGATGGCCGAGCGCCTCATGGGCGATCACCGCGTCCTCCCAGGCGCACCAGTCGCGGGCCGCTTGCAGGCGGACCGCCTGATCCGAATCCGGGCTGTTCAGCAGCCGGTTGTAGGCGGCGACCAGGTCGCCGTCCCGGTCCGCGGCGGGCAGCGCGTCGCGGAACGCCTCCCAGGCGCCGGGCAGCAGCGGGCGCAGCCCGTTGTAGAGCCAGTCGATGTCCTCCTGCCGGCCCAGGAAGCTGCTGACGATGACGATTTCGGACACCCGCTCGGGATGGCGCTGGGCGTAGGCGAGGATCAGGGCCGAGCCCCAGGAGCCGCCGAACAGCAGCCAGCGCTCGACGCCGAGGTGCTCGCGCAGGTGCTCCATGTCGGCGATCAGGTGGTCGGTGGTGTTGTGTTCGAGGCTCACGGACGGATCGGAGGCGTGCGGCAGGCTGTCACCGCAGTTGCGCTGGTCGAACCGGATGATGCGGAAGTCCTCGGGGTTCAGGCCCGAGGTCCGGCTGCGGCGTCCGCCGCCGCCGGGGCCGCCGTGCACGTTCAGCACGGGCTTCCCGTCGGGGTTGCCCAAGGTCTCCCAGTAGATCCGGTTGCCGTCGCCGACATCGAGCAGGCCGTGTTCGTGCGGTCCGGTCAGCTCGTACAGGGGCTGGTCCATGGCAGTCTCCTCCTGAGGTCACGAATCCTGAGGTCACGAAGGGCGAACTTGCCAGGCTAGCCAGTGATTTGACCGATGTCGCGCGAATTTGTCCGGGCATGGCCAGGCGCGGCCCCGGGTGATGACCCGGGACCGCGCTGTCATGGTCTGACTGGTCGTCAGTCGATGGTCGCGCTGGTGTCGTAGCCGCAGCCGGCGGTGCTGCCGCTGGAGCAGCTGCAGAACGCCCCGGCCTCGTCGGCGCCCAGGTACGACAGCTCGGTCTCCATCAGCTGGAGCTCAAGGACCTCGTTCATGTGGTTCCTCCCTCTCTCGGTCGGTGCAGGGCAGGCCTGCGACCTGGCGGTTGCCCGGTGGCCCGGGACATCTGTGGTCCCACGGGGGACTGGTTTCGCGGTGCGGCTCAGTGTGGTCAGCGGTGCTCAGTGGTGGTCAGCGGTGCTCAGTGGTGGTCGGCGGCGCTCAGTGGTGGCCGGCGGTGCCGACGAGGCCGTCGAGGGTGAAGAAGGCGTCGCGGCGGTCGTCCAGCAGTCGGGTCAGGGCCAGCAGCACGCCCGCCGAGCCGGACCACAGGTCGGCGCTGTACCTGGCGAAGTACTCGCCGTGGAAGAGCACGCCGGTGGGGTGTTCCACGGCGTAGCAGAAGAGCCGTGCGGCGGCGTCGAACGCTGCGGCCCGCCCGGTTGCGGAGCCGGTGATGGCCGCGTGCTCGGCGAGCGAGTACACCAGCCCGGCCCGGCCCTCGTAGAGGCCGCCGTAGATGGTCGTCGGGACCGACGACGGAATCAGCGACTCGGCGACGGCTGCCGCCAACTCCTCGTCACCGTACGGCAGATAGCGCGCTGCCACGGTGGCGAAGCCGGCCGAGCCGCGGCCGAGGTAGATGAACCGGCGGCCGTCGATGCCGGAGACGGGGAAGCTCAGGCCCAGGTGGTCGTAGGGGACGGCGCGGGCGCGCTCCTCGGCGAGCAGGGCGAGGCCACGGGACAGGGCGCGGTCGTCGGCGGTGAGGTGGTGCAGGTAGTAGTCGAGCAGTGCGATGCCCGGTCGTCCGTGCAGCAGGCCGGTGGTGTCGTTGTCGCCGAGCAGCGGCGCGAGGTCGGCGCCTTCCGGGACGCGGGCCCGGAGTTCCTGGGCGAGCAGCAGGTGCTTCTCGTCCCGGTCGTGGCCGTGCAGCGCCAGGTGGGCCAGGGCCACGCCGGCGGTGCCCTCGGCGAGGGTCGCCCGCTCGGCGAGGAGGGGGTGGCTGCGGGCGGCTTCGAGCAGCGTGCGCGCCTCGTCGAGCCGGCCGTGGTCGGCGAGCACCCAGGCGATGCCGGCGAGTCCGGTGTGCAGGCCGGGCGGGAGCTTCTCCGGCTCCCGGAGGGCATCGTCGGCCAGTCGGCTGACGATCGCGGGATCCGCCTGCCGCCCCGCCAGCCGCAGGGCGTGCAGCACGCCGGCGGTGCCGTAGGCCACGCACAGCGTGTTGCTGAGGTAGCCGCGCGGCACGGTCGGGAAGACCGGGGTCCTCTCGGGCGCGGCCATCGCGAGCAGGGCGTCGGCGGTCCGGTCGCGCAGCACCCGCAGGTGCTCGGCGGGGGAGGCGGCGACCTCCTCGGGCGTGGGGAGGTCGCTGGGGATCTGCGGGTCGACGAAGCGGGTCGCCGCCTGCCAGAGGTGCTCGCGGGCGCGGGTGATCTGCTCGGTGGCCGGTCCCGGCTCGGTGGCGGGCCTGGTGGCGGCGAGCAGGTGGTGGAGTGCGGTCGGCTGCTGCTGGGTGACGTAGTGCATCGGCCCGAGCAGCAGCAGTTGGGCGATCGCCGCGAATCCGAACTCGTCGAGGAAGCGCGGATCCTTGGTGTTCCGCTCGCGCAGTCCCTTCTGGGCGACGCTCGGGAAGTAGCCCGGCGTACCCATCCGGTCGAGCGGGCCGTCGATCCGCCCCGCGCTCTCGAAGTCGACCAGTCGCACCACGTCCTGGTCGTCGACCATGACGTTGTTCGGACTGACGTCCACGAACGCGAACCCGGCCGCGTGCAGGCGCTCCATCTGCTCGGACAACTGCTGGAAGATGCGCAGGCACCGCTCGTAGTAGCCGGATATCTCGGCGCTGTCGGCGCCGGTGTGGAAGTACGGGAAGTTGTTCAGCACCCAGCCCTGCAAGGACTGGCCCGCGACCAGACTGGTCACCAGGTAGGAGTTCTCCCACCGCTGGAAGTGCGCGAGTGGTTCGGGTGCGAATCCGGGAACCGCCTCATGGAGCGCCCGCAGGGTGTCGTATTCGCGCTGGAGCCGTTCCACGGCGGTGGTTCCGGACCAGTGCAGCCCGGTGTGCCGGCGGGCTTCCTTGACGAAGACGGTCGCTCCGGTCGCCGCCTGCTCGGCGAGGAACGCACCGCCGCCGTTGGCGTGCCGCAGCACCTTGGTGAAGCGCAGCCCCTCGAAGCTGACCTCCTTCGGTGCGGATGGCCCGGCAGTGGACGGCTCGGGTGCGAACGGGTCCTGAATGCCGTCGGGCAGTGCGAAGTTGAGCCTGCGTTCGTCGGGGACAAGAGCGCCGTCGGGGGCCTCGACCAGCAGTTGGCGGGTCCCGTCCGGGCGGATCCGGGCGATCTCGGTGAACGCCCCGTAGCGGTAGGCGACCACCGACCCGTCGCGGAAGCGCCGGTCGCCGAGGATGTGCGGCCCCTCCTCGCCCTCCAGTGCGTCCGCCAGGGCCGTCATCAGCGCGCGGGCGGTCTCGACGTCCGGCGGGTAGACGGCCATGAACTTGCCGCCCTGGACGCGCGGGCCCTGCTTGTGGTGGACCCAGCCGAAACTCATCCAGTTCCGCAGGTACTTGAACGCGACGCCGTGCTCGACGCAGATGGCCGAGGCGATGTCGAGGACGTGCTGCGCGCGCTTCGGGGCCGCGGAGACGTGGACCTTCCAGCCCCGGCTGGCCCGGATCCCCTCCTGGGGCGTGCAGACCTGCCAGATGCCCTTGGCCTGCGTCGACCACGAGGCGGGCAGCTCGCACGGGTGGTATTCGGTACCCGCAGCGGACGGGTCCGCCTCATCCAGTGGGCGGTAGAACATCTCGTCGGCGACGAGATAGGGGATCATTTCCATGAAGGTCGGCCCCAATCGTCTGCTGGAAATGGCAGAGCGGTCCATCGCGGTGATGCCTTGGCGGCGGCGATGGGTGACAGGTAATCAGGGCCCGATCGAACTCGTCAATGGTGTTGGCGCCGGTTTGTTAATGCTGCACGGAAGGACATTATCGGTGCGTATTTTCCCGCGCGAGGTGAACCCCTGCCACGAGTACGGCCGTTACCGCTGGTCGTATGAGCGGTAACGGCCGTAACGGATTCGACCATTCATCAGGTTCGAATGCGGCGGATCCGAAATCGGTGCGTCAGTCGGCGGTGTCCTGGGGCGGCTGCTCCACCGGGGCGGCGGCTTCGGACGGGCGGCGACGGCGGCGGATCAGCAGGGCGGCGAGGATCAGCAGCGCGCCGATGATGCCGGCGATGATCGGCAGCGTCGTGCCGGCCAGCTCGATGTCGTCCCGGCCGTTCTTCGCGTCATTGGCGGCGGAGTTCACGGCGGCCGGGGTCTGCTGGTAGGTGGCGTCGACGACCGGCAGCAGCGGGATGAGGGTGCCGTTCGGGGCGGTGACCGCGGCCGTGCGCTGCTGGGCGCGCTTGACGTCGATCACGGCGCCGGTCTCCGGCTCCACCCAGAAGGTGTCGTTGCCCTGCAGGGTGTATGCCAGCGGTGCCGGATCGCCGAGCGTCGGGAGCAGCGTCGTCAGCTCCTGCTGCTGGGCGGGGGTCAGCGGGCCGAACTGGACGAGGAGTCTGAGCAGGCTCTGCGGCAGCGCCTTGGGCAGGCCGGCCAGCACCTGGCTGTCGGTGATCCGGCTGCTGGGGATGGTCGCCTGGAAGACGTAGGTGTTCAGGCCGGAGCGCTGCTCGGAGTGGCTGTAGGCCACCGGGACGGTGGTCGCGCTCTCCGGGACCCAGCCGGTGTAGGTCTGCTTCTTCGTGCCGAACGGGAAGCTGATCGTCAGACCTTGGGCGTCGACCACCGACCAGCTGCTCGGGTGGCTCGTCACGGGCTCCAGGCTCTTGCGGTCCACCGCGTACTGCCAGGTGGTCTGCTCGACCTGGGTGCCCGCGGCCGTGGTCGTCCGGGCGTCGCTCACCAGGGCGGAGTCGTCCGAGGTCTTCAGGACCTTGACGTTGCGGTTGATGGCGAGCGGCACGTTGTGCTTGACCGCGCCCACCAGGTTGCCCTGGGCCAGGGCCTGCTGGTCGAGCAGGGTGTTGAAGGTGCCGGCCAGCGGGCGCTGGACGTTCACGTCGTCGGGCAGCCGGGCCACATAGGTGGGAGTCACCCAGAACGCGGTCAGGAACGCGCCCGCGATCAGCAGCGCGCCGATCAGCACCGCGCCGTAACGGAGGATCATCGCTCGTCGCATAGCCGACACGATCCTCCGCACCGGGGTCCGTTCTCCGACAGGACCGGGGTGTCGGCGGGGAACCGGCCCACGGTTCAGCCATTCGGTCCCCTGCGGGGGTGGGCGACCCGTCCGACCCCGCAGGGCCGCCCACCGCTTGGCGAGCCGTCAGCCCAGCAGTTCCCCCATCCACTGCTCGATCCCGGCCACCGTCCTCGGCAGCGCGCTGGACATCAGCCGCGCGCCGTCCTCGGTGATCACCAGGTCGTCCTCGATCCGGACGCCGATGCCGCGCAGCTCGGGCGGCAGGGTCTCGTCGTCGGGCTGCAGGTAGAGGCCGGGTTCGACGGTGAGCACCTGGCCGGCCTCCAGGACGCCGTCGAGGTAGGTCTCGTTGCGGGCCTTGGCGCAGTCGTGCACGTCGAGGCCGAGCATGTGGCCGCTGCTGCAGAGGGTGTAGCGGCGGTAGAGGCCGCTGTCCTCCCGCATCGCCTCCTCGGCGGAGACCTTCAACACGCCCCAGTCGTGCAGGCCTTCGGCGATCACCCGCATCGCGGCCCGGTGGAAGTCGCGGAACGCGGCACCCGGGCGCAGCGCGGCGATCCCGGCGTCCTGGGCGGCCAGCACCAGTTCGTAGACCTGGCGCTGCACGGGGGTGAAGGTGCCGCTGAGCGGCAGGGTCCGGGTGATGTCCGCGGTGTAGAGGGTGTCGGTCTCCACGCCGGCGTCGAGCAGCAGCAACTGGCTGCTGTCCAGCGGGCCGTCGTTGCGGATCCAGTGCAGCACTCCGGCGTGGGCGCCGGAGGCCACGATGGTCTCGTAGCCGGTGCCGTTGCCCTCGGCGCGCGCCCGCAGGTTGAAGACGCCCTCCAGCCACCGCTCGCCGCGGTGGTGCCGCAGGGCGGTCGGCAGCGCCCGGACCACGTCCTCGAAGCCCAGCGTGGTGTGGTCGACGGCGAGTTGCAGCTGGTCGACCTCCCAGGCGTCCTTGATCAGGCGCAACTCGCCGAGCACGGGCGCCAGTCCGTCGCTGAGTCCGAGCTGCGCGTCCACCGACGGGTCGACGCCGGCCAGCAGCCGCACTCCGCCGCTGGGGGCCGGCCCGGCGAGCAGCTTCTCCAACTCGTCGAGGTGCGCGGTGCGCAGGCCGGTGAGCTGGGCGGACTCGCCCAGGTCGGGGCGGCGGCCGACCCAGAACTCGCCGTAGCGGCGGTCGCGGTAGAACTCGTCCGAGGAGCCGTCGCGGGGCGAGCGGGGGCGCAGGTAGAGGACCGGCTCGTGCCCCTCGGGGCCGCTGGGCTCCAGCACCAGCACATTGCCGGCCTGGTCCTCGCCGGTGAGTCCGGTGAGCCAGGCGTAGCCGGTGTGCGGGCGGAACCGGTAGTCGCAGTCGTTGGTGCGCACCTTCAACTGGCCCGCAGGTATGACCAGTCGGGCGCCGGGGAAGTGGGTGGAGAGTTTGGCGCGGCGGGCGGGCAGCACATCGTGGCCGGCCACCCGGGCGTCGGCGGGCAGCGGAGTGGCGGCCCAGCCGCCGGCCATGAAGGCGGCGAGGGCCGGGGAGATGGGTAGGTCGTGGCTGCCGACGTTGGGCGGGGTGGGCTGCGAGGTCACGGGGGCATCTCCTCCAGGTGCGGCTTTTGTCCGATGGGGTGGTCCTGATCTGCGTCTTTCGGTGTGCACGGCAAGGGAGTTGAGACTCCGTCCGGATACGTCTGGATAACGGAGCCGCCCAGCCCTTGCTAGTGCAATTTCACATTACTATGTTACGGGTCACACATCGAAGGCGGCTACCCCATGGGCGGACCGCCCGAGTTCGCGGCCCAAACTCGGCCCCCCATCGCGGAGTTGCACATGACCAGGCGTACCCACGCCGCCCTCGCGGCGGCGATCGCGGCGACACTCACCCTCGGCCTCGGGGCGTGTTCCAAGAGCAAGGACAACAGCAGCGACCAGGCCTCCAACGGCGCCGGGCTGACCACCCAGGGAGACGGGATCATCGGCGGTACGCCGGTCAAGGGCGGCACCCTGCACATCCTGTCCAACCAGGACATCTCCCAGCTCGACCCGGCCCGCAACTGGACCGAGCCCGAGATGGACTTCGGCATCCGGCTGCTCTACCGCACGCTGACCACCTTCAAGGCGGTGCCGGGCAAGGACGGTCTGCAGATCACCGGCGACCTGGCCACCAACACCGGTGAGGCCAGCGACGGCGACAAGACCTGGACGTTCCACCTCAAGGACGGCCTCAAGTACGAGGACGGCACCCCGATCACCACCGCCGACGTCAAGTACAACGTCGAGCGGTCCTACGACCCGGACCTCTCCGGCGGGCCCGACTACGCCAAGAAGTACCTGGTCGCCCCGGCCGGCTACAAGGGCCCGCTGAAGGGCCAGGAACTCGGCAACGACTCGATCGAGACGCCGGACGCGAAGACCATCGTCTTCCATCTCAAGCGCCCGGTCGCCGAGTTCGGCTACACCGTCACGCTGCCCACCTTCGCCCCGGTGCCCAAGGCCCACGAAGGCGGCACCACCTACGGCAACCACGTGTTCTCCTCCGGCCCGTACAAGGTGGAGAGCTACGACCGCGGCAAGCAGCTGACCCTGGTCCGCAACACCAACTGGGACCAGTCCACCGACTCGGTCCGCAAGGCCTACCCGGACAAGATCGTGATGGACCAGTCCGGCAGCCCCGAGGGGATCGCCGACCGCCTGATCGCCAACCAGGGTGACGACCAGAGCGCCATCATGTACGCCGACATGTCCGCCGCCAAGGTGGCCGACGTGATCACCAACCCGGACGTCAAGGCCCGCCTGGTCAGCGAGAACGAGAACTGCACGGCGATGGTCACGCTGGACACCAGCAAGCCGCCGTTCAACAACCAGAACGCCCGCCTGGCGGTCGAGTACGGGATCGACAAGGAGGCCTACCAGTCGGCCGTGGGCGGCCCGGCCCTGTCCGACATCGCCACCACCTACCTGCCGCCCTCGCTGACCGGCGGCACCGCGATCGACCACTTCAAGATCCCGACCGCCGGCGACCCGGACAAGGCCAAGCAGTACCTGGCCCAGGCCGGAATGAGCGGCGGCTTCTCCACCGAGCTCACCGCCGACAACGCCCAGAAGGGCCAGGCCGAGGCGGTCCAGGCGGCCCTGAAGAAGATCAACGTCAATGTCACCCTCAACATCGTCGACGCCAGCGTGGCCACCTCGACGATCGGCGACAAGAGCCGGCAGACCGGGATGTCCCTCAACGGCTGGTGCCCGGACTACCCGTCCGGCGCCACCTTCCTGCCGATGATCTTCGACAGCCGGATCATCACCGACACCGGCAACAACGGTGACACCAGCCGGTTCGCGGACCCGGCGGTGGACGCCGAGATCGACCGGATCCAGAGCCTGACCGACACCAACGCGGCCAACCAGGCCTGGAACGCGCTGGACGCCAAGGTCATGGACGAGGCCCCCGCGATCCCGGTCACCTGGCAGAAGAAGCCGCTGCTGGTCGGCTCCAACATCGCCGGCGCCTTCGGCAGCCCGATCTGGTCGGCGGAGATCGACTACGCCACCATCGGCCTGAAGTCCGTCAAGTAAGCACGAGGGACTGCGAAAAGGTGACCACCACCGTTCCTGCCGTGCAGGAGCCGGCCGAACGTCAGGACCAGGCCCCGGCCTCGCCCTGGCGCTCGGCCTGGCGCCGCCTGCGCCGCCGCCCGATCGCCATGGTCGGCCTCGGCATCATCGTCTTCTTCGTGCTGGCCGCGCTGCTCGCCCCGGTGCTGACCGGGATCTCCGGGTGGGGGCCGACCGACACCGACAAGCACGCCGTCGACCCCTACCTGGCCGGCCTGCCGCGCGGCAGCTTCGGCGGCGCGGGCGTCGACGGCCACTGGCTGGGCGTGGAGCCCGGGCTCGGCCACGACATCTTCGCCCGGCTGCTCTACGGCGCCCAGGTCTCCCTGCTGGTGGCCTTCAGCGCCGCCCTGCTGATCACCCTGGTCGGGGTCACGCTGGGCGTGGTCGCCGGCTACTTCGGGGGCAAGACCGACATGGTGATCAGCCGGTTCATGGACATCATGATGTCCTTCCCGAGCCTGATCTTCATGATCGCGCTGCTCTCGGTGGCCAAGGACGTCAACCGGGTGCTGCTGCTGATCATCGTGATGAGCCTGTTCACCTGGCCCTACATCGCCCGGGTGATCCGCGGTCAGACCATCTCGCTCAAGCACCGCGAGTACGTGGAGGCGGCCCGGGCCAGCGGCACCGGCAGCGCCCGGATCGTGCTGACCGAGATCCTGCCCAACCTGACCAGCACGATCATCGTCTACATCACCCTGGCGATCCCGACCCTGATCGGCTCCGAGGCGGGTCTGACCTACCTGGGCGTCGGCGTCCAGCCGCCGACCCCGTCCTGGGGCCAGATGATCGCCGACTCCGAGCTCTACTACAAGCTCGACCCGATGTTCTTCATCCTGCCCTGCGCCTGCCTGTTCCTGGTGGTGCTCGGCTTCACCCTGCTCGGCGACGCACTGCGCGACGTCCTCGACCCGAAGGGCGGTAACGGATGACCACCTTCCTGCTCCGCCGGCTCGCCGGAATCGCCCTCACCCTGCTGGTGATCTGCGCGGTCACTTTCACCATCTTCTACCTGCTGCCGAACGACCCGGCCCAGGCGTTCTGCGGCAAGGACTGCACGCCGGACCACGTGGCGCAGGTGCGCCAGCAGATGGGTCTCGACCAGCCGCTGATCGTGCAGTTCGGCAACTACGTCTGGGCGATCTTCGCCGGCCGCACCATGGGCTCCGGCAGCTACGCCGTGCACTGCGGCTTCCCCTGCTTCGGCTACTCCTTTCAGACCGGCATGCCGGTGTGGAGCATGATCACCGACCGGCTCCCGATCAGCGTCTCGCTGGCCATCGGCTCCGCCGTGCTCTGGCTGGCCATGGGCCTGCTGACCGGCGTGGTCTCCGCGCTGCGCAAGAACGGCTGGGTGGACCGCGTCCTGATGATCGGCACCATCGGCGCCGCCGCCATGCCGGTCTACTTCACCGCGATGCTGCTGCTCTACTTCTGCTGCTCGCAGCTCGGCCTGATCCCCTATCCGCGGTACGTCGACTTCACCAGCGACCCGGTCGGCTGGGCGCAGAACATGCTGCTGCCCTGGATCACCCTGGCACTGGCCACCGCGGCCATGTACGCCCGGATGACCCGCAGTTCGGTCCTGGAGACGCTGAGCGAGCCGTTCGTGCGCACCGCCCGGGCCAAGGGCCTGCGCGAGCGGCGGGTGGTCAGCAAGCACGGGCTGCGGCCTGCGCTGACCCCGGTGGTCACCATGCTCGGCATGGACCTCGGCGGCCTGCTGGCCGGCGCGGTCATCACCGAGCAGCTCTACGGCCTGCCCGGGGTCGGCAAGCTCTTCGCCGACGCGCTGCACAAATCCGACCAGCCGGTGATCATGGGTGTCACGCTGGTGGCCTCGTTCTTCATCGTCTCGTCCAACCTGGTCGTGGACGTCCTCTACGCCTGGATCGACCCGCGAGCGAGGCTGTCGTGACACTGCTCGAAGTCCGCGACCTCGCGGTTGAGTTCAACACCCCCGACGGAACCGTCAAGGCCGTCAAGGGAGTCGACTTCTCGGTGGACCGGGGACAGGTGCTCGGCCTGGTCGGCGAGTCCGGCTCCGGCAAGTCCGTCACCTCGCTGGCCGTGATGGGCCTGCACCGCGGCGCCAAGGTGACCGGCTCGGTGATGTTCGACGGTACTGAGCTGATCGGCGCCGCGCCGGAGGCGGTGCGCAAGCTGCGCGGCCGCCGGATGGCGATGGTCTTCCAGGACGCGCTGACCGCGCTGCACCCGTACTTCACCATCGGCGACCAGATCGCCGAGGCGCACCGGGAGCACTTCGGCTCCAGCCGCAAGACGGCGTGGGCGCGGGCGGTGGAGGTGCTCGGCGACGTCGGCATCCCCGAACCGGCCCGCCGCGCGGGGGAGTACCCGCACCAGTTCTCCGGCGGCATGCGCCAGCGCGCCATGATCGCGCTGGCCCTGGCCTGCGAGCCCGACCTGGTGATCGCCGATGAGCCGACCACCGCGCTCGATGTCACCGTGCAGGCCCAAGTGCTCGACCTGCTGGTCAAGTTGAAGGACGAGCGGGGGCTCGGCATCATCATGATCACCCACGACCTGGGGGTGATCGCCCGGATCGCCGACGAGGTGCTGGTGATGTACGGCGGCTCGGCCGTCGAACAGGCCGGTGCCGACACGCTGTTCACGGCCCCCCGGCACCCGTACACCCGCGGCCTGCTGGAGTCGCTGCCCCGACTCGACGCCGAGGGGGAAGAACTGCGTGCGATCCCCGGCAGCCCGCCCTCGCTGCTCGCCCCGCCGCCCGGCTGCGCCTTCCACCCGCGCTGCGCGGTCTACGCCAAGTCCCCCCACCAGGGCTGCACCGCCGAGCGCCCGCCGCTGATCGCGGTGGCCGAGGCCCACCGCAGCGCTTGCAGCCACCCCGAGGTGACCGAATGACAACCCCTCTGATGCAGGTCAGCGGCCTCGGCATGACCTACCCCGCGCGCCGCCGGGGCGCCGGGATCAAGGCGGTGGACGGGCTGGACTTCGAGGTCCGGGCCGGCGAGACGCTCGGCCTGGTCGGCGAGTCCGGCTGCGGCAAGTCCACCACCGGGCGGATGCTGGTCCGGCTGCTCGATCCGACAGCGGGGCGGGTGCGGTTCGAGGGCCAGGACATCGGCAACCTGAGCCAGCGCCAACTGCGGCCACTGCGCGCCAAGTTGCAGATCATCTTCCAGGATCCGTTCGCCTCGCTGAACCCCGGCAGACCGTGCAGCAGATCATCAGCGCGCCGCTGCGCGCCCAGGGTGTGCCAAAGGCCCAGCAGGTCAAGGAGGTTCGGGAGCTGATCCAGCTGGTCGGCCTGGCCCCCGAGCACCTGGAGCGCTATCCGCACCAGTTCTCCGGCGGACAGGCCCAACGCATCGGCATCGCAAGGGCGTTGGCCACCCGGCCGGCGCTGGTGGTGGCCGACGAGCCGGTCTCCGCGCTGGACGTCTCCATCCAGGCGCAGATCGTCGGCCTGCTGGAGCGGCTGCAGCGGGAGCTGGGGGTCGCCTATGTCTTCATCGCGCACGACCTGGCGGTGGTCAAGCACATCAGCCACCGGGTCGCGGTGATGTACCTGGGCCGGATCGTCGAGATCGGCGACAAGGAGCAGGTGTACGCCAACCCGGCGCACCCGTACACCAAGGCCCTGCTCTCCGCCGTGCCGCTGCCGGATCCGGCGGCGGAGCGGAACCGGGAGCGGATCGTGCTGCTCGGGGACCCGCCGAGCCCCGCGAACCCGCCGAGCGGCTGCACCTTCCACCCCAGGTGCCCCAAGGCGCAGGAGATCTGCCGCAGTGAGCCACCGCTGCTGCAGCTGACCTCCGGTGCCGGGGAGCGGCAGGTTGCCTGCCACTTCCCGGAGCACCCGTAGAACTCCCGGCCGGGCGCGGTGGGGACCCTCATGAGGACCGCTCCCGGCCGGGCTCCATCTTTTCGGACTCCATCTTTTTTGGGCTCCATCTCTTTGAAGCACATGGCAGCATCGCTTCGGACAAGTGCAACGTGAGAGGGCACACCATGAACCCGCCCGACCCCATCGAGGGTGCCGCCGGACTCTTCGCGCTGGACCCGACCGTCGCCCACCTCAACCACGGCTCCTACGGCGCGATGCCGATCGAGGTGAGCTGGGCCCAGGACGCCTTCCGGGCCGAGCAGGAGGCCGACCCGGACGCGTTCTTCTGGGAGCTGCCCGGCCGGGTCGCCGCCGCCCGCACCGCGCTCGCCCGGCTGCTCGGCGCCGACCCGGCGGGCCTGGCGCTGCTCAGCAATGTCACCGAGGCGGTCGCGGTGGCACTGGACAGCATCCCGTTCGCGCCGGGTGACGAGATCCTGGTGACCGACCACGGCTACGGCGTGGTCAACCTGGCCGCCGAGCGGCGCGCCGCCGAGTGCGGCGCGACCGTGCGCACCGTGCCGGTGCCGCTGGATTCCGCCGACCCGGCCGAGGCGGTGCTGGCCGCCGTCACCCCGCGCACCCGGGCGGCCATCCTGGACAAGATCACCTCGCCCACCGCCCGCGAGCTCGCCACCCCGGCCCTGCTGCGCGCCCTGGCCGACCGCGGCGTGGTCACCCTGGTGGACGCCGCGCACGCACCTGGCATGCTGCCGGTGGCACTGGACGTCGAGCCGGCCGACTTCTGGTTCGGCAACCTGCACAAGTGGGCCTTCGCACCGCGCCCGACCGCCCTGCTCGCCGTCTCCGCACCCTGGCGCACCCGGGTGCGGCCGCTCACCTACTCCTGGGAGCACGCCGGCGGGTTCCCGGGGAACGTGGAGTGGCGCGGCACGGCCGACTACACCGGCTGGCTGGCGGCGCCGGCCGCCCTCGCGCTGCTGGAGCGGCTGGGCCTGGACCGGGTGCGCGAGCACAACGCCCGGCTGGCCGGCTACGGGCAGCGGCAGCTGGTGGAGCGCGCCGGCCTGGCGGCGCTGCCGCTCAGCCCCGGGGTGGCGATGGCCGCCGTGCGGCTTCCCGCCGGGGTGGCCGAGGTCGAGGAGCAGGTGCGCCCCTTGATGGAGGCCGTGCGGGACCGGCTCGGCGCCCGGGTCGCCGTGCGCCCGTGGCCGGGTGGCGGGGTGCTGCGGGTCAGCGCCCAGGTGTACAACCGGCCCGATGAGTACCGGACGCTGGCCGACGGGCTGGCCAAGCTGCTGACCGCGCTCTGAGCGCTCGGACCTGCGGGGGCCAGACGCCCGGGGCTCAGACCTCCGGGGTTCAGATCTCCAGGGCGGCTTCCAGGAGCCTCAGCTGATGGCGGGACATCGCCAGGTTGGAGCGGCTGCGGGCCAGCGCCAGGTACAGGAACAGCCCGCGGCCGTTCTGCTTGGTCAGCGGCCGGATCAGGTGGTACTGGCCGGTCAGCGTGATCAGGATGTCCTCGATCTCGTTGTCGTGCAGTTTGAGCAGTTCCATGGTGCGCATCTTGGCCCGCACCACGTCGGTGTTCCCGGCGGCGGCGACGTCCAGGTTCAGCTCGCCGCCCTCGCCGCCGAGGGTGCCCAGTGCCATTCCGCTGCTGTAGTCGACCAGGGCGACGCCGATTGCGCCGTCGATGGTCATCGCTTCCTTGAGTACGGTCTCCACATCCACCACGGCCGGTCCCCTTTTCTCCCTATTTCCACTGATCGGTGCCCATGACTGTAGGGAGCGCGGCAACGGTGCGTTGACCGTTGAACACAGCTGAGCGAATTCGATCAAACGCATATCAAAAGCGACCGCGAGTGGCGGGCAAAACGGTGTGATCGATGTCAGTCCGGGCGGGTAACCTCAAGCTCAGATGGACCATCAGCACAACACCCGTGACCCCAGGAGCAGCGCCCTGTCCGCCGAAGAGATGAGCCCCGCCGAGGCCTACTCGGCCGCCCGCCGCCGCGCACAGGAGCAGGCCAGTGCGCTGTACGGCTTCCAGGAGCTCTACGACTTCCCGCTCGACCCCTTCCAGATAGAAGCCTGCGAGGCGCTGGAAGCGGGATCCGGCGTGCTGGTCGCGGCTCCCACCGGCTCCGGCAAGACCATCGTCGGCGAGTTCGCCGTCCACCTGGCCCTGCAGAGCGGCCGCAAGTGCTTCTACACCACGCCGATCAAGGCGCTGTCCAACCAGAAGTACGCCGACCTGGTCAAGCGCTACGGCGCCGCCAAGGTCGGCCTGCTCACCGGTGACAACAGCGTCAACGGGGACGCGCCCGTGGTCGTGATGACCACCGAGGTGCTGCGCAACATGCTCTACGCCGGTTCGCAGGCCCTGGACGGCCTCGGCTACGTGGTGATGGACGAGGTCCACTACCTCGCCGACCGGTTCCGCGGCGCCGTCTGGGAGGAGGTGATCATCCACCTCCCGGAGTCGGTCACGCTGGTCTCGCTCTCGGCCACCGTCTCCAACGCCGAGGAGTTCGGCGACTGGCTGGACACCGTGCGCGGCGGCACCAAGGTGATCGTCTCCGAGCACCGCCCGGTGCCGCTCTGGCAGCACGTGATGGCCGGCAACCGGATGTACGACCTGTTCTCCAACCCGGACGTGGACGGCCGGCCCAAGGGCAACCAGAAGAACCCGGCCAAGGCCGTCAACCCCGAGCTGGTCCGGCTGGCCCGCTCCGAGGGCGACCGCAACCCCCGGTTCGCCGGGCGCGGCCGCGGCCGCACGATGCCGAACGGCCGCCCCAACCGGATCTGGACCCCGGGCCGGGTGGACGTGATCGACCGGCTGGACGCCGAGGGCCTGCTGCCCGCCATCACCTTCATCTTCAGCCGGGCCGGCTGCGAGGCCGCCGTGCAGCAGGTGCTCGGTTCCGGCCTGCGGCTCAACAGCGAGCAGGAGCGCCGCCAGGTGCGCACCATCGTCGAGGAGCGCTGCGCCGCCATCCCCGACGAGGACCTGCACGTGCTCGGCTACTTCGAGTGGCTGGACGCGCTGGAGCGCGGTGTCGCCGCCCACCACGCCGGCATGCTGCCCAGGTTCAAGGAGGTCGTCGAGGAGCTCTTCCTCCAGGGCCTGGTCAAGGCGGTCTTCGCCACCGAGACGCTGGCGCTCGGCATCAACATGCCGGCCCGCTCGGTGGTGCTGGAGAAGCTGGTCAAGTGGAACGGCGAGAGCCACGCCGACATCACCCCCGGTGAGTACACCCAGCTCACCGGCCGGGCCGGGCGGCGCGGCATCGACGTCGAGGGCCACGCGGTGGTGCTCTGGCAGCGCGGCATCAACCCGGAGGCGCTGGCCGGCCTGGCCGGTACCCGCACCTACCCGCTGCGCTCGTCCTTCAAGCCGTCCTACAACATGGCGGTCAACCTGGTCGCGCAGTTCGGCCGGCACCGCTCCCGGGAGCTGCTGGAGACCTCGTTCGCCCAGTTCCAGGCGGACCGCTCGGTGGTCGGCATCGCCCGCCAGGTGCAGCGCAACGAGGAGGGCCTGGCCGGCTACGAGGAGGCGATGACCTGCCACCTCGGCGACTTCGACGAGTACATGAGCCTGCGCCGGCAGCTGAAGGACCGGGAGAACGAGCTGGCCCGCGAGGGCAGCAGCCAGCGCCGGGCCGCCGCCGTCGAGTCGGTCGAGGCGCTCAAGCCGGGCGACGTGATCCATGTGCCGACCGGCCGCTTCGCCGGCCTCGCGCTGGTCCTCGACCCGGGCCTGCCGCCGGTCACCCGCAGCCGGGCCGGCCTGCGCGGGCCCCGAACTCACCCAGACTATGACGACGGCCCGCGCCCGGTGGTGCTCACCGCCGAGCGCCAGGTCAAGCGGCTCGCCATGATCGACTTCCCGCATCCGGTGGTCGCCATCGAGCGGCTGCGGATCCCCAAGTCCTTCAACCCGCGCAGCCCGCAGTCCCGCCGCGACCTGGCCTCCACGCTGCGCACCAAGGCCGGCCACCTGGAGCCCGAGCGGTTCCGCAAGGGCCGGGCCGCCGCCGCCGACGATCCCGAGATCTCCCGGCTGCGCACCGAGTTGCGCGCGCACCCGTGCCACGGCTGCAACGAGCGCGAGGACCACGCCCGTTGGGCCGAGCGCTACCACCGGCTGCACCGCGACACCGAGGTGCTGGAGCGCAAGATGCGGTCCCGCACCCACACCATCGCCCGCACCTTCGACCGGGTCTGCGCGCTGCTCACCGACCTCGGCTACCTGTCCGGCGACACCGTGACCGCCGACGGCAAGCGGCTCGGCCGGCTCTACGGCGAGCTCGACCTGCTGGCCTCCGAGTGCATCCGCGAGGGCGTCTGGAAGGGCCTGGCCGCCGCCGAACTCGCCGCCTGCGCTTCGGCGTTGGTCTACGAGTCCCGCCAGGCCGACGACGCCGGCGCGCCCCGGGTGCCGGAGGGCAACGCCAAGGAGGCGCTCGGCCGGATGGTCCGGATCTGGGGCCACCTGGACGCCTTGGAGGAGCAGCACCGGATCAACACCGCCGAGGGTGTCGGCCAGCGCGAGCCCGACCTGGGCTTCGCCTGGGCCGCCTACCGCTGGGCGCTCGGCCACAGCCTGGACCAGGTGCTGCGCGACGCCGAGATGCCGGCCGGCGACTTCGTGCGCTGGACCAAGCAGTTGATCGACGTGCTCGGCCAGATCCAGGACGCGGCCGGTGAGGACGTCGAGCTGCGCGCCACCGCCCGCAAGGCGGTTGACGGGCTGCGGCGCGGCATCATCGCGTACTCCTCGGTGGGGTGACCACCGGCTCGGTGTGACGACGCATGAGGGCCCCGGGATCTCCCGAGGCCCTCATGCGTAAGGCGTCAGCCGAGCTGGAAGGTCGCCTCGACCGGGTAGTGGTCGCTGGGCGAGTTGGTGTCCAGCTGGCCGGCGGTCCAGCCGGCCTGCGGGTCGAAGTCGGCCTTGACCTGCGGCAGCGCCACCGGGGTCGGGCGGCCCGCGGCGTTCAGGTAGCCGAGGTAGTCCAGGTCGTCGCGGTAGTCGACCGGGAAGGTCTCGATGCCCGCCATGTACTGGCACCAGGCCGAGACGGTGCAGTCCATGGTGGTCAGGCTCTGGCTCGGGTCCAGTGCCGGGGTGCCCAGCACACCGCCCACCGCGCTCTGGGCGTTGGCGTAGTCGCCGCGCGACTGGCCGTGGTAGTACTCCACGTTCAGGTCGCCGCCGAACAGCACCGGGGCGCTGCTGCCGACGATCCCGTTCACCCAGGAGCGGATCTCGCCCAGCTGGGCGAGCCGGGTGGCCTGGGTGGTGTCGGTGGAGGTGTCCGACTCGTCGGCCTGCAGGTGGGTGCCGGCCACCCAGGTCTTCACGCCGCCCTTGTCGACCTGGACCAGGGCGGCGCCCTTGTCGGCGTGGTAGTCCCAGGTGCCGTAGGTCGAGTTCGAGAAGACGTGCTGGTACTGGGCGGTGATCGGGTACTTGGAGAGGATCATCGTCCCGCCGTTGATCACGAACGGAGAGCTGGAGCAGTTGCCGCTGGTGCCGTTCCAGTCACCGCCGGAGCAGGTGCCGCCGACCACCGGGGTCCGGTACGGGTAGAGGTCGGCCAGCTTGCTGTTGATGTCGCTGATCGAGGAGTCGTTGAACAGCTCGTCCAGGATCACCACGTCGTCGTTGTGCTGGCGGATGATCGACTCGACCACCGGGGTGCGGGTCGAGGCCTGCTCGTTCTGGCTCCAGTCGACCACGGAGGTGCCCAGGTCGACGTTCCACGCGAAGACGGAGAGGGTGCTCCCGCCGGCGGGGGTGGCGGCGGAAGCGGACTGGGCGGTGCCGCCGAGCAGGGCGGTCATGGCGGCGGTGGCGGCGAGCGCGGTGGCGGTGCGGCGCAGGGTCATGGGGGTTCGGCTCCGTGGGGACGAGGGTGAGCAGTGCATGACGCCCGGAACCGTAGCTACTCGTCGGTACATCGGTAAGAACGAGAGTCGACGAATTGTCGGCGGAAACGTGTCTGTACAACGCGGGTCTGCCGCGAGGGCAGCTGTCTGGCCAACATTGACGGCTGGTCAGGGGCCCTGCGGCCCGGTCAGTCGAAGGTGCCGAGCGCGTCGTCGAGGGACCGCAGGCCCGGGTTCGCGCGCGGGCCGTACTCCCACGGGCTGCGGTAGTCGGCGGCCGTGCCGCCCCGGTTGACCTCCAGCCGGGAATCGGGGCCGAGGTCGACGGCGTCCGGACCGGCGGCGAAGCCCCAGCCCGGCGGGAGCACCAAGCCGACCCGGTCGGCGATGTCGGCGGCGAAGGTGACCGCGTCGCCGTGGGTCGGCGCCGGGCCGGAGGGGTCGTAGCGCAGTTCGCGGCGGTCGGCGTGCCGCTTCCACTCGGTCAACCGGGCGTGGGCGAGCTGGTACTCGGCCATGCCGACGTCCCAGCCGCGGCAGTAGTGGAAGCCGTGGGCCGCCGCACTCTCGTCGGAGAGGACCCCCTCGGGTGCCAGGCCGGTGCGGATCTCCTGCCCGAGCTCGTCGACCAGGCCGACCATCACCCGGCCGGCCGGGTCCGGCGCCAACCAGTGGCCGTCGTCGAGGAGTTCGGCGGCCTCCGGGGTGAGCGGCCGGCCCAGGTCGACATAGAGGTAGAGCTTGCACGGCGGCCGCACCGCGATGTCGCGCCGCGCGCGGTCGGCGCCGGTGTCGACGGCCACCGCCAGCTCGGTGCACTGGCCGTGCAGGTAGCGCAAGGCGCGGTCGTAGGCCCAGCGCCAGTGGTCGTGCTCGTACCAGGGCCGGGTCGCGCCGGCGTCCTCGTCCGGGGCAGGTCGGCGGGCGGGACGGCGAAGGCGAGCCGCCCCAGTTCGTCCACGTGGTCGACGGCCACCGGCTCGTGCTGCCGGGCCTGCGGGTCCCAGCGGCTGAGCGGCGGGTGCCGGGGCGGTTCGAAGGCCAGCAGGAGCCGCCAGTCCTCGGCCTTCGCGCGGTCGAGGCGGATGACGCTGCCCGGGACGGGCTCGCCGCGGGACGAACGCACCGTGCCGCCCAGCTGGACCCGGAACATCGCGTCGGTCGCGACGTCCGGGCGGGGCAGCTCGGCGACGTCGGAGTGGAGCTCGACCACGGCCGGGCGCAGGCCGATCGTGGCGGGCTCGATCCGGTCCTTCGCCACCCGGTGGATGTGCTGGTGGCAGGCCCGGTAGTGCCGCTCGGCCATCCAGGCGAAGTCGCCGAGCACGGCTGCCTGACTGGGGCCGTCGCCGGTCGGCCGGACGTTGCAGGTCACCGGGTAGCCGCCGTGCGGCGCGGAGCCCAGCTTCTTGATGGCGGCGTCCTCGAGGTGGAAGCGGCAGCGCAGGGTCAGCCCCTGCCGGTCGAGCACGGTGTGGCCCGCGATCCTCGGATCCCCCTCGATCCGGAAGTAGTCGTCGAGATGGAGCTTGCCGTGCCGGGGGCTGTCCGCCGAGCCAGGGATCTCCACGATCTCCAGGCCGCCCGGGTAGTCGGCCCGCTGGCCGAAGAGGTGGAGCGCGGGCGCCACCCGGATCAGGCTGAGCCCGTCGGCGTGGCCGCGGTCGGTGTCGGCCGCAGCACCAGCCGCGGCGCGGCGCCGAGCACCGTGATCCGCACCTCCTTGCTGGCGACCCGGTGGAGCTCCTTGGTGCGGCCCGTCCTGGTGTTGCGCACCACCACGTCGAGTTCGGCCCGCACCTCGATGCGGTGGTCCTCGTGGCTCCACTTGGAGCTGATCACGACCTGGGTGTTCGGCGGCGGCGCCGGCTGCGCCTGGGCGGGGGAGAGGAACTCGGTGCGCCCGTCGGCGAAGGAGTACCGCATGGCGGGGTCGTGCTTCTCCGCGATCACCGCCGGCGCCTCCCGCTCCGCCACGTCGTGCAGCAACGAGCGCGCCTTGAAGGGATGTTGGTGACCGTACGGCTCCACCACGTGGTCCAGCACCCAGTCCTGCGGGCTGACCGAGACCTGGTACTCGGCGAACACCAAGTCGACGCCGTCGCCCCAGAGATGGGGATGGTCATCCGGATAGTGCCCACGAGTGCGGACGGACGGGCTGACCCGCACGGTGAGTTCCGCCGTCGGCTCCTGCCGCCGCCGCCTGCGGCGGTGTTGCCGCACGGGTGGCACAACTACCGCGGGGGCCACGGGCGTTCGATGGACGTCTGCAGGGACCGCGGACTCCAGATGGGCGGCGAGCGGGTCGCCGGTCGGCTCCACGGGCGGCCCGGCCGGCGCGGCGCGCTTGCGGCGGTGCCGCAGCAAGGCCAGCGCACCGAGCAGGGCGGCCAGCGCCGCGGCCGCACCGGCCGCCACCGGTGCGTAGTTGGTGTGCTGGCCGCCCGTGGACGACGGCGCGGCCGCCCCGGCGCCCCGGGTGAAGGAGGTGCTCTGCGGGTCCGAACTGACGTTGTTCTGGGTGTCCCGCGCGATGACGGTCACCTCATGGGTGCCGGCCGGCACGTTGTCCAGGAGCAGATCGCTGAGCGTGCTGCCGGTCTGCGCCTGGCCGTCCAGGGTCCAGTCGTAGACCAACTGCGCGTCCGAGGCCTGCCCCGAGACCTTCGTACTGCACACCACATGGCCGGTAGCCTGCAACGAGCTGGTGTCGCAGGACAGTTGGGTGGTCAGCGTGGGCGTGGCGGGAGCGCTCGCGGCGGTCGGGCAGGCGGGCACCGACTGCAGGGCCGCATCGGTCTGGGTGGCGACCTGGTTCATGGTGTCGGGCGGCAGCGCCTGCGAGCTCCCATCGGCGTTGACCACCTGACCGGCGTCGGTGTACACGGAGTAGCAGCCGCGGCTGAACAGCAGGGTCGGCACCGCGCCGGTGCTGCCACCGCCGAACTGCTCGCCCGCTTCGCCGTAGGTCGTCTCGGGGCGCGCCGGGTCCGACGGGTTGGTGCCGGGCGCGGAGGCGAAGGCGCGGGCCTCGGCAGGGCTGTTGTAGAGCGTCACCGAGACGGTCCCGCCGGTCGAGTAACCCCCCGCGGGGGCCGGGTCGGTGGTGTAGATCCGCCTGGTGCAGCTGTTGCCGGCCTGCACGGGCACGGGGGAGGTCGACCCTCCCGCGACCGGCGGCAGGCCGGACGGCAGCAGGGTGCACAGGTCGGTCGGGTTGCCGGTGTTGGCGATCGCGCGGCCCGGCGCGACGCCCAGCGTGAGAAGTGCGCAGACCGCTCCGGTGGCGAGTCCCCGGAGCAGCGCTGCGCGCACGGCGGCCACCGGCTCAACGGGCGCCGGCGAGCGTGTAGGGCACGCCGTCGACGGTCAGTTGGAGGTCGTACGACGGTGAGCCGCTCTGGCCGTTGTGGATGGTGCCGCTCAGGTCGTACGGGACTTGGGTGGCGCCTCCGCCGCCCGGGGTGGTGTCGGTCTCCGTCGTGGTGCCGGAGCCCTGGACCGTGCCGTCCTGCTGGAGCGAGGCGTCCATCGGGCCGTCGGAGAAGTGCTGGGGGCTGGCCACACCGTTGAGCGCCAGCGGGGTGTTCACCACGAACAGGATGCGGATGCTCCCGGCCTGGCTCACGGCAGGACCGCTTGGATCGCTCACCTTGGTGACCGCGACGTAGCAGTCCGGAGCGACGCAACTGGTCCCGCTCACCGTGCCGTTGTACGTCCCGTCGATGTTGAAGGACGACGGGTTGGTCGAGGAGTTGCCGCCGTTGCCGCTGCCGCTGCTGCCGCCCGGGGTGGTCAGACCCGGCTGCTGCGGAGCCGTGCTGGCGGGCGGCGGCCTCGGCGGCGAGGACTTGCTCAGCTGGGTGTAGGCGAGGATGCCGCCGCCGACCAGCAGCAGCCCGACCAGGCCGCCCAGCAGGATGGTGCCGAGGCTGTAGCCGGAGGCGCCCGCTGCGGTGGCCGTGCCGGCACCGCCGGCGGTGATCTCGGGGAGGTGCTGCTCGATCTGCGGGGCCTGGGTCTCGATGATGGAGCCGACCTCGGGCAGCCACCCCTCCGCCGAGGACGCGGTGCCCTCCAGCGCGGCGGGTACCTCGCCTCCCGCTGCGGCGGTCTCGGAGGCGGCGGTGGTGCCGTACTGGATGGTCTGCGCAGGCATGTTGGGGCCGGGGATTCGCCCCGCATCGGCGATGGTGTTGGCGATTGTCTGGCCCGCCTGCTCGGCGACCGCCGCAGACTGGGACGCCTGCGGAACGATCCCGCGTGCCTGCAGGAAGCTTTCGACGCTCTGGTAGGGGCTGTTGGGACCCATGTAATCCCGGATCACCCGCTGGAGATCCGCGCTGGAGCTCGCGTTCTTGGCCTGCTGCAGCAACTGGCCGATCCGGTTGGCCTGTTGGGCCACATCGTCGGCCTCTCGGCCGATTTCGGTGAGACCCTGCGTCAGGTTCGACTGGTTCCAGCCCAAGACGTCGTGCGCCACCTTCCCGTAGCGCTGGATCGCGGTTGGGTCGCGCACCAGATCGCGCGCCTGCATCAGCATCTGGCTGCGCACGTACTGCAGGCCCCGCAGCCGGCTCTGCAGATCGTAGATCAGGTTCAGCTGCAAGGGGTCCATGGTCGTCTAGCCCCCAGTCCCCGGTTGGCCGGCCCCTGCGGAATGAGGTTGGTCGGGAACAGTCGCATACCGTCGTAGACCACCCACTGGCCGTTCTCCAGGTCGAGGATCCACACCACGCCGTCGACCTCCACCACGCCGGCCGGCGCGGCCCGGCGGCGGAAGGTCGCGAAGTCGATCCGCTCGGCCCGCAGGTCCGCCAGCAGGCCCTCGTAGACGGCGACCGCCCGGTTCAGCGCGGCCATCGTGGCCGCCATCTCGGGGTCGACCTCCGCATCGGGCGGCGGGTGGGTCCGCGGCGGCGGCTGCGCCGGCTCGGCGGGCTGCGCGGGCTCGGCGGGTTCGGCGGGCTGGAGAGCGACCAGGCGGCGGCCGTCCACCCAGCCCTGCCGGCCGTCGGCACCCGCCACCTGGGCCCAGCCGTCGGGCCGCAGCTCGGCGACCCGCACCGGCAGGCCGGCCGCCAGGCTGTCCACCTGCGCGGTACGGCCGTCCGGGACCTGCCAGACCGGCAGGCCTTCGTCAGGGACGACGTGGGTCGCGGTGAACGGACCGGCGCGAGGGGCGGCCGTCGGCTCGCCCTGCTGGGCCGCCGCCTTCATCCTGGACTGGTCGGTATTCGGCCTACGCATCCGCTCGACCCTTCTCGGTCCCCTCCACCCTCCCACCGATCGTCGCGGCAGGTCCAGCCCTCAGGCCGGGGTACGGGCCAGGGTTTCCAGCAGGCGGGTGAGGGAGGTGCCGAGGCCCCAGCGAGTGGCGAGCTCCTCCAGGGCCATCGGGTCCAGCGGCTCGGCGGGGAGGGCGGGGTCGAACGCGGGGAGCGGCACGTCGGTGGCGACCCGCACCACCGCCGGGGCGACGTCGAGGTAGGCGCCGGCCTCGATCAGGTTCTTGCGACGGGCCGGGGTGAGCTTGGCGCGCGGGTCGGTGGCGGCGGCCCGGATGGCGGCCAAATCGCCGAAGTCGGCGATCAGTTGGGTGGCGGTCTTCTCGCCGATGCCCTTCACACCCGGCAGGCCGTCGCTCGGATCGCCGCGCAGCACGGCGAGGTCGGCGTACTGGGCGCCGGTGACGCCGTACTTCTCCCGCAGCAGCTCATCGGTGGTGACCTGCGGCGAGCCGACGCCCTTGAGGGGGTAGAGCACCTGGACGCAGCGGCCGTCGTCGACCAGCTGGAACAGGTCGCGGTCGCCGGTGACGATCTGCACCGGACCGTCGGCACGGGTGGCCAGGGTGCCGATCACATCGTCGGCCTCGTAACCGGGCACGCCGACACGGGCGATGCCCAGGGCGTCCAGTACCTGCTCGATGATGGGCACCTGCGGCGCGAGGGTGTCCGGCACCTCCTCCTCACCCGGCTCGCCCTCGGGGGCCACCCGGTGGGTCTTGTAGCTGGGGATCAGGTCGACCCGCCACTGCGGGCGCCAGTCGGCGTCCATGCAGGCGACCAGCTGGTCGGGGCGGTGGTCCTGGACCAGCCGGGTGATGAAGTCCAGCAGTCCCCGGACGGCGTTCACCGGAACGCCGTCCGGGGACTTCATGGACTCGGGCACACCGAAGTACGCCCGGAAGTAGAGGCTGGCGGAGTCGAGGAGCATCAGACGCGGTGCGGTCACGCCTCGATTATCCCGGGTGCCGCTGTCAGTCGGGCAGCCGCACCGCCGCACCGCCGTCTCGGCTGACCCGTCAGTCGGGCAGCCGCACCGCCGCGCCCGACACCCGCACCCGCGGGTCGCCGGCGTGCAGCTCGACCCGCAGCTCGCCCGGGCTGCCCATGTCCTCGCCCTGATGGAGGGTCAGCGCGGCCTCCTCGGGCACCCGGCCCAGCTCGCGCAGGTAGGCGCCGAAGGCCGCCGCGGCGGCGCCGGTCGCCGGGTCCTCGAAGACGCCGCCGACCGGGAACGGGTCGCGCACGTGGTAGACGGTGGCCGAGGCGGGCCAGACCAGCTGGAGGGTGATCAGCTGATGTGCCGTCATGAACGCGGTCAGCCGCTCGACGTCGTAGTCCAGCTCGGCCAGCCGCTCCCGGGTGCCGGCGGCGAGCACCAGGTGCCGGGCGCCGGCGTAGGCGACCCGGGCGGCAGTGTGGGGTCCAGCTCGTCGGCGGACCAGCGCAGGGCGGCCAGCGCCTCGGCCAGCTCGGCCGGGGTGATCTCGGCGGTGTGCGGTTCGACGCTGGTCAGCGTGGCCCGCAGCACCGCGTCCGGGCCGGCGGCGACCGCGACCGGCACGGTGCCGGCGTTGGTCTCGAACACCAACTCACCCGGCCCGGACCGCTCGGCCACCGCGACGGCGGCAGCGATCGTGGCGTGCCCGCAGAACGGCACCTCCATGGCCGGCGCGAAGTACCGCACCCGGTAACGCCGTTCGCCCAGGTCAACCAGGAAGGCGGTCTCGGGGTAGCCGAGCTCGGCGGCGATCCCGAGCATCTGCCGATCCGTCAGCCCATCGGCGTCAGGGACCACACCGGCCTTGTTGCCGCCGGCCGGGTCGGTGGTGAACGCCGCGTAGCGCAGGGTTTCGATCATGGTTGGTGAGCTTAGCCGTGGAGAGGGCGGCGGCCCAGGCCCACCTCAGGCCGGCTGTTGTGGTGGTCCGATGTGTGGCCCCTGAGGACCGGCCGGCCGGGCTCAGTGCGGGTGGGGCCCGCTGCGGTGGACGGGGCCGTGGGAGTCGGCGCAGTGGTCGGGGATGGCGCTGGGGCGGCGCCGGCGTCGGTGATCTGCAGGAGGGCCTGGTTGTCGTCCTCGCCGATGTGGTCCACCTGGAGGGTGGCGTGGGTGATCGCGTACTCCTCGCGCAGGCGGCGTTGCAGGTCGCGGCGGACCGCGTGGCAGTCGCCGCCGGGGGCCACCAGGATGTGGGCCGACAGGGCGGGCTGGCCGGAGGTGATCTCCCAGACGTGCAGGTCGTGGATCTCCTCCACCTGCTCGGACTCCACCAGCCGGTCGGCCAGTGCGTTCGGGTCGACTCCGGCGGGGGCGGCCTCCAGGAAGATCCGCGCGGAGTCCCGGACCAGGCCGATCCCGGCCCGCAGCATCAGCAGCACCACGATCAGCGAGGCGATCGCGTCGGCTTGGACGAAGGAGGTGGTCAGCATGATCAGACCGGCCACCGCGGTGGCGATGAACGCGTAGAGGTCGGTCAGCACGTGCTGGAACGCGCCCTCCACGTTGAGTGAGCTGCGGTTGGCCTTGGACATGCACCAGGCCGCCGCCAGGTTCACCACGATGCCGACCAGCGCGGTCACCAGCACCAGCGCGCCGTGCACCGGCGGCGGGTTGACCAACCGCTGGACGGATTCGAAGCCCAGCCAGAGCGAGAGCACCAGCAGGGCGACGCCGTTGGCCTGGGCGGAGAGGATCTCGGCGCGCTTGAGCCCGTAGGTGTAGCCGCCGCGGGCCGGCCGGGCGGCCAGCCGCATGGCGACCAGTGCCAGCACGATCGAGGCGGCGTCGGTGAGCATGTGCGCCGCGTCCGAGATCAGGGCCAGTGAGTGGGCGGCGAAGCCGATCACCACTTCGACGGCCATGAAGGCCACGATCAGGACGAGCGCACTGGTCAGCCAGCGGCGGTCGGCGTCGGCCGCTACGCCGTGCGAGTGGCCGTGACCGCCGTGCCCGTGAGCGTGCTCGTGCTGGTGCGCATCGTGGCCCGAGTGGCCTGAGTGGTCCGAGTGGTCGAGGTGGCCGGCCATCGCGTCGTCTCCTGAAACGCCGAAGGTGGTCGAGGACGGGTGCCCTGCACGAAGTGAACCCCAGATCGGAGAAAGATCCAAAGGCTGCATTGGTGACCGTTGTCGTTCCGGATTCGCCTGGGGCGGACAGGGTGCGAGCGGCCGCCTGGCAGGCACTCTCACCGTAATCTCATACGAATTGAACGGATTGTGCCGCTCAGTTGATTTCGCGTTTATCCGTCGGCCCATACATTTTCTGGTGTGAGCGACGCGAAGATTCCTGCCGGGTGGTACCCGGACCCCAAGGACACCACCACGACACCCCGGCCCGAGCGCTGGTGGGACGGCACCGGCTGGACCACCACCACCCGCCCCGGCCCTGGCGCGCCCGAGCCGGGCGCCGACCCCGACGGCGAGCCGACCGCGGTGCTGGAGGGCACGGTGCCGGCGGACGACGGCACCGTGCGCTACCCCGGGCCGCCGACCGGCTTCACCGACACCACGGAGCACCTGGCTGCCGGGACGGACTACCTGTCCGGCTACCCGGAGGCGGCCCCGAAGAAGCCCTCGCTGTTCGGCCGGATCGGCCGCAAGGCGCTGGTCGCGGCCGCCGTCGCCGGGGTGCTCGGGCTGGCGATCGGCTCCGGGGCGACCTACCTCGCGGTGGGCCACCACGACCACGACCACCAGCAGGCCGCCGCTCCCGCCCCGCAGAACACCTACCCGGGCCCGGGCCACCACCGCGGTCCGGGCGGCGGCAACGGCACCGGCGGCGGCAACAGCGGCGGTCAGGGCAACGGCAACGGCAACGGCAACAGCGGCGGCCAGGGCAACGGCAACGGCAACGGCAACGGCAACAGCGGCGGCCAGGGCAACGGCGGCGGCATCCCCGGCCTCCCCGGCCTCCCCGGCCTCGGCGGTGGCATGCCCGGCTGGGCGACGGCACCCAGGCGATCGACATGGCCGACGGCATCTCGCTGCCGATCCCCAGCGGCTGGCAGGGCGGCACCACGAGCGCGGGCTTGGCCGCCCTGCAGATCGGCAAGTACACCTGCCCCGGCAGCAGTGCCGGCAACAACAGCAACACCACCTGCACGCTCGGCGGGGTCAACACCGCCCAGGTCGACGGCACCGACCCCAAGGCCGCGGCGCAGCAGGACATCCAGAAGGTCGCCTCGCAGTCCTACGGCCCGACCATCAAGTCCCACCAGGAGCTGAAGTCCGAGCCGGTCACCGTCGCCGGCCGCAGCGGCTACCTGATCCGCTGGCAGGTCGACGCCCAGCAGGGCAACAACGGCACCGTGCAGGACGTGGTGTTCCCGACCGCCGACGGCAAGCACCTGGTCGCGGTCCAGTTCGGCTTCGACATCGCCGACAAGGCCCCGGCGCTGTCGACGATGGACACCATCGTCAGCGGGATCAAGGACTTCAGCGGCTCCGGCGCCGGCTCCTCCGGCAGCCCGTCCGGCGGTGCCTCTGGTGGCTCCAATACCTGATCACCGCAGCGTAGTTGACGCACCGTCGGGAAGCCGGCGGTGCGTCAGAGTGCGTCAGAGGAAGGTCCGCCCCTCACCCCGGTAGGTCGGCACCGTGGCCACCACCCGGTCGCCGTCCACCAGGTGCAGCTCGGCGAACCGCTCGCACAGCTCGCCGGCCTTCGCGTGCCGGAACCAGACCCGGTCGCCGACCAGCAGGTCGTCGGCGGCCGGGCCGAGCAGCGGCGTCTGCACCTCGCCGGCGGCCTCCTGCGGGTCGTAGCGCAAGCCGGCCGGCAGATAGGGCTCGGGCAGCCGGTCCGGGCCCGCCGGCCCCGAGGCGGGGTAGCCGCCGCCCAGCACCGTGACCACCCCGACCCCCGGCCGCCGCACCACCGGCTGGGCGAACAGCGCGGCCGGCCGGCCCCGGAACGAGCGGTAGTTGTCGAACAGCCGCGGCACATAGAGCCCCGAGCCGGCCGCCACCTCGGTGACCGCAGCCTCCGCCGCCGTCCGCTGCACGCTCCCGGTGCCGCCGCCGTTGACGAACTCCAGCTCCGCCACCCGCCGCACCGCGCGCACCACGGCGGCCCGCCGGTCGGTCAGCTCGGCGCCGGCCTTGGCCTGCATCAGCCGCACCAGTCGTGATCTCACCGGCCGGCCCGCGATCTGGTCGCCCACACCGGCGATGTGGCCTTCGTAGGCCATCAGGCCGACCACGGTGAAGCCCGGCCGGCGCTGCACCAGCTCGGCCAGCGCCGCGACCTGCTCGGGGGAGTGCAGCGGGGAGCGGCGGGAGCCCACCCGCACCCGACCGCCGAGCAGCCGCAGCGAGGTGTCCAGCTCCAGGCAGACCCGCACCCGCTCGCTACCGGTCCGAGCCGCGTCGATCAGCTGCAGCTGCGCCGGGTCGTCCACCAACACGGTGATCCGGGCGGCCAGTTCGGGGTCGCCGGTGAGCTCGGCGAAGCCGGCGCGGTCGGTCGACGGGTAGGCCAGCAGCACATCGGTGGCGCCGCTGCGGGCCAGCCAGATCGACTCGGCCAGCGTAAAGCTCATCACCCCGGCGAAGCCGTCCATCGCCAACACCCGGTCCAGCAGCGCCCGGCAGCGCACCGACTTGCTGGCCACCCGGACCGGCTTGCCGCCGGCCCGGCGGACCAGGTCGGCGGCGTTGGCGTCGAAGGCGGCCAGGTCGACGATGGCCAGCGGCGCTTCCAGATGCGCGGTGGCACGGTCGTAGCGCGCCCGGTCAGCGGTGCGCGAGGTCACCGGCGGGGCCGTCGGAGCAGTGGTCAACTGGGCCATGCGCGCAGGGTTTCACACGTCCGCACCGCTGAACAGGCCTCGGCCGCGAACGGGGACAGCTGCGAACGGACGTCGGCCGCGAACGGGGGACAGCGGCGAACGGACGTCGGCCGCGAACGGGGGACAGCGGCGAACGGACGTCGGCCGCGAACGGGGGACAGCTGCGAACGGACGTCGGCCGCGAACGGGCGACAGCGGTGAACGGGCGACAGCGGCGAACGGACGTCGCCCGCGAACAGGCCTCAGCCGACCACGGCCGCCCGGACGCAGAGGATGTCGGGCAGGTGCGAGGCGAGCAGGTGCCAGCTGTCGCCCTCGTCGGCGCTGGCGTACAACTCGCCGTTGCGGTTGCCGAAGTACACCCCGGCCGGGTCGGCGTCGTCGCAGCGCAGCGCGTCCCGCAGCACCACGCCGTAGTGGTCGTCGTCCGGCAGCCCCTGGGCGAGCGGGTGCCAGTTGCCGCCGCCGTCCTCGGTGCGGTAGATCCGGCAGCGCTTGCCGGGCGGCATCCGCATGTAGTCGGCCTCCAGCGGGGCCAGGTAGGCGGTGCCGGCCCGGTGCGGGTGGGCGGCCACCGCGAAGCCGAACACCGCGGGCAGGCCGCTCTCCATCGGCCGCCAGTTGGCCCCCGCGTCGTCGCTGCGGAACACCCCGCCGTGGTTCTGCAGCAGCAGCTTGTCCGGGTCGGTCGGGTCCGGGGCGATCTTGTGCACGCACTGCCCGAACTCCGGGTACTCCTCGGGCAGGAAGCTCGTCCTGATCCCGGTGTTGGACGGCGCCCAGCCCGCCCCGCCGTCGGTGGAGCGGTAGACGCCGCCGGAGGAGATCGCCACGGTCAGCGCGTCCGGGTCCCGGGGGTCCGTCAGGATCGTGTGCAGGCCCTGTCCGCCGAAGCCCTCGCCCCACTGCTCGCGCTGCGGGTGCGTCCAGAGCGGTTCCACCAGGCTGAAGGTCTCGCCGTGGTCGGTGGAGCGGAACAGCGCGGCCGGCTCGGTCCCGGCGTAGACCACGCCCGGCGCCTCCGGGCCGGCCGGCTGCAGCTGCCAGAGCCGCACCAGCGAGGCACCGGTGTGCTCGGGGAACTTCACCGCCGGCCGTTCCGGCTCGTTCCAGCTGGCGCCCAGGTCGTCCGAGCGCCACACCGACGGGCCCCAGTGGTTGCTGTCGGCGCCGACCAGCACCCTGGTCCGGCCGCCGCGCCGGTCGATGCCGATCGCGTAGACCGCGTTCATCGGAAAGTGCGGGCCGGTGAACGCCCAATCGCGCCGGCCGTAACTGCGGGCCAGGAACAGGCCCTTCTGGGTGCCCACCGCGAGCAGTACCTCGGTCATGGCCACCACTGTGCGCCGAGCGCCTGCGACCAGCGGCTAGGCTCGCCGGGTGGACAGTGGGAACGAGCTCAAGAACATTCCGGACCCCGGCTTCGCGGGCGACGACGGCGGTGCCGACCCGGCGCTGACCGCCGCGCTCGCCGCCTTCGCCGCCGATCCGGCCACCGAGCCGGCGCTGCTGCGCGTGCTGCGCGGGGCCCGGCTGATGGTGCCGATCGTGGCGCTGCTCGGCGAGGTCGAGGTGGACGCGCACGGCCACAAGCACGAGAAGACCAGCGACATGGCGGTGCCGGTGATCCAGGCGCCGGACGGCCGCCGGGCGCTGCCCGCCTTCACCTCGCTCGCCGCCATGTCCGCCTGGCGCGCGGACGCCCGCCCGGCGCCGGTGGCGGCGCCGCAGGCCGCCATGACCGCCTACTCGGAGCAGGCCGACACCCTGCTGATCGACCCGGCCGGCCCGGTGACCTACCTGCTCACCGGCGCCCGGCTGCGTGCGGTGGCCGAGAACCGCGACTGGCTGCCGCCGGCCGAGGACCCGGACGTCCGCACCGCGCTGACCGCGCTGCTGGCCGCCGAGCCGCAGGTGCTGGGGGCCCAGCTGCACCCGGGCACCGAGACCGACGCGGTGCTGGCGCTGGCGCTGGCCGACGGGGCCCCGGTGGCCGAGGTGGCGCAGCGGCTGGCCGGCGCGCTGGCGGCCGACCCGGTGCTGCGGGTCCGGCTGGCCCGCGGCCTCGACCTCGCGCTGCTCCCCGCAGCGGCCGCGGGGAGCGGCTTCTACCAGCGCGCCTGACCGAGTCCCCGGCGCGCTGGGAACCGGACCTCAGGAGTAGACCGGCCCGGTGAACTTCTCGCCCGGGCCGGCACCCGGGGCGTCCGGCACGACCGAGGCCTCCCGGAACGCCAGCTGCAGCGAGCGCAGCCCGTCCCGCAGCGGGGCGGCGTGGAAGTTGCTGATCTCGGGCGCACCGGCGGTGACCAGCCCGGCCAGCGCGGTGATCAGCTTGCGGGCCTCGTCGAGGTCCTTGTCCTTGTCGCCGCCCTCGGCAAGCCCGCACTTCACCGCCGCCGCACTCATCAGATGCACCGCGACGGTGGTGATCACCTCGACGGCCGGCACCTCCGCGATGTCGCGGGTCAGGTCGTCGAAATCGGGCTCGCTGCTCACGCCAGGCTCATTCCATCAGGTTGTATCGGTACTCCTGGAGGGTACAAGGACGCGATGGCGACAATCCGTCCCGCCATCGTGTACAGTTCTTAGCGACCGGCCTGGCGCTTCATCGTGCCCGGCCAGCAAGTGGAGGCTCCACTCCGGCAACTCGCAAGAGTAGCCCGACAGTCTCCCACCCGATCGGCCTCGCGGTCGACGGGTCCGGTCCGCGACCGCGGCCAGTGACGGCCGAGTGTCGCCAGTGATGTCCTTGGTCGGACATCCCGGTTGTGTGGAGCCCTGCTTGCTAGCGAGCGGGGCTTTTTTCGTGCCGCGGTGCCATGCAGTACCGCAGCACGCATGAAGCCCCGCCCAATGGTCGAAGTCCACTACGTGCGACCGCCCCCTGACGGCCGCATCGCAGAAGGTGCAACCGAGGAGGCCCCATCAGCACCGAGCCCCGCATCAACGACCGGATTCGCGTCCCGAGGTGCGACTCGTCGGTCCCAGCGGCGAGCAGGTCGGCATCGTGCCGCTTGCCAAGGCGCTGGAGCTTGCGCAGGAGTACGACCTCGACCTGGTCGAGGTCGCGGCGACCGCCCGGCCGCCGGTGTGCAAGCTCATGGACTACGGCAAGTTCAAGTACGAGTCGGCCATGAAGGCCCGTGAGGCGCGCAAGAACCAGGCGCACACGGTCATCAAGGAGATGAAGCTCCGGCCGAAGATCGACCCGCACGACTATGACACCAAGAAGGGTCACGTCGTCCGGTTCCTCAAGCAGGGCGACAAGGTCAAGATCACGATCATGTTCCGCGGTCGTGAGCAGTCCCGCCCCGAGCTGGGCTTCCGACTGCTGCAGCGGCTCGCCAACGACGTCCAGGACCTGGGCTTCGTGGAGAGCTCGGCCAAGCAGGACGGCCGTAACATGATCATGGTTCTCGGCCCGCACAAGAAGAAGACCGAGGCGATGGCCGAGGCCCGTGCGGCGCAGGACGCCCGCAAGGCCGAGCGCCTGGGCCGGACCACCGGCCCGGCCGACACCGCCGAGGATGACGACGACGCCGCCGCTGCTGAGGCCACTGCCGCGGACGCGACCCAGGACCTGGCGGAGGACGGCGTCGACGACGACGCCGCCGACGCCGAGCAGGCCGCCGAGGTCGCCCAGGACGCCTGAGCCCCAGGGGCTCCGGCCGGTCTTGAGTGATCCGGCCACCGCGGTACCGGGGCTCCCGCCCCGGTGACCGGAGAACCCCCAGCGCTTGGGCCCGTGTGCGTTAAACCGCGCGGGCCCAGGCGGACCGACGAGGAGATACGGCGACATGCCGAAGCAGAAGACGCACAGTGGCGCGAGCAAGCGCTTCAAGATCACGGGCTCTGGCAAGGTGCTGCGCGAGCGCGCCGGCAAGCGCCACCTCCTGGAGCACAAGCCCTCCACGCTGACCCGCCGTCTGACCGGCACCGCCGAGATGGCTCCCGCGGACGCCAAGAAGATCAAGAAGCTTCTCGGCAAGTGATCGCCCGCCGCGGCCTGACGGCTGCGGAGCCCGGCAGATCCTTCCCGACCGATACGAAGACGGACCACGTGAAGTAGTCCGTGGTCCAACCCAAGGAGTAATGAAGTGGCACGCGTCAAGCGGGCAGTGAACGCCCACAAGAAGCGCCGGGTCATCCTGGAGCGCGCCAGCGGCTACCGTGGCCAGCGCTCGCGCCTGTACCGCAAGGCCAAGGAGCAGGTCACCCACTCGCTCGTTTACAACTACAACGACCGCAAGAAGCGCAAGGGCGACTTCCGTCAGCTCTGGATCCAGCGCATCAACGCGGCCGCTCGTGCCAACGGCATGACCTACAACCGCTTCGTGCAGGGCCTGAAGGCCGCCAGCATCGAGATCGACCGCAAGATGCTGGCCGAGCTGGCCGTCAACGACCCGAACGCGTTCGCCGCGCTCGTCGAGGCCGCCCAGAAGGCGCTGCCGACCGACGTGAACGCGCCGAAGGTCGCCGCCTGATCGGCGTCGTAGCTCAGTAGACCCGCAGGCTCCCCGGGAGCCTGCGGGTCTGCTTGTTGACGGGTCCGCCCGTTCCAACCGGGTCCACCAGAAAGCGAACCATGGCCAGCACCGACACCCCCCTGCTCAGCTCGCTCCGCTCGCCGCGGGTGATCGCCGCCCGCAAGCTGGCCCGGCGGGCCAGCCGCGGCAAGGAGCGCCGCTTCCTCGCCGAGGGACCGCAGGCGGTGCGCGAGGCGGTGGCCTACGGGCTGCTCCCTGGCTCGGGTGACCACGCCGTGGTCGAGGTCTACGCCACCCCGGAGGCCGCCGAGCGGCACGCCGAGATCGTCCAGTCGGCCCTGAACGCCGGCCTGCCGGTGCTGACCGCCACCGACGAGGTGATCGCCGACATCTGCGACACCGTCACGCCGCAGGGCATCGTGGCGCTCTGCCGGTTCCTCGACACGCCGTTCGAGGAGGTGCTGCGCCGCCGGCCCAAGCTGGTCGCGGTGCTGGCCAACGTGCGCGACCCCGGGAACGCCGGCACCGTGCTGCGCACCGCGGACGCGGCCGGCGCGGACGCCGTGGTGCTCACCGACGCCTCGGTGGACCTCTACAACCCCAAGGCGGTGCGCGCCTCCGTGGGCAGCCTGTTCCACCTGCCGGTCGCCGTCGGGGTGCCGGTCGAGGAGGTGGTGGCCCGGCTGCGGGAGACCGGGGTGCGGGTGCTGGCCGCCGACGGCGCGGGGGAGCGCGACCTGGACCAGGAGCTGGACGAGGGCACCCTGGGCGCCCCGACCGCCTGGATCTTCGGCAACGAGGCCTGGGGGCTGCCGGAGCAGACCCGCGCACTGGCCGACGAGGTGGTGCGCGTCCCCATTCACGGGCACGCCGAGAGCCTGAACCTCGCCACCGCCGCCGCCGTGTGCCTCTACGCCTCCGCTCGCGCCCAGCGTTCGCCCGCAGGGTGTCGCGAGTCGGCCACCGGGCGCTAGGGTCGTCCCAGGCGGGGGCCTGGATGTGCGCGAGTCGTGTGGGATCGGGAGGACGCCCATGAGCGGCGGCGAGGATCGGCCCATGGCCGCCGGGGAAGCGGTGTCCGGCCTCGGTCTTGAGGGCCTGCGGCCGGACGACCTGCCGGACGGCCTGGTGATCGCCGACCGGAACGGCCTGGTGGTCTGCTTCAACGCCGCCGCGGCCCGGCTCACCGGGATCAGCCCGCAGGCCGCCCTCGGCCGCCCGCTGGACGAGGCCCTGCCGCTGGAGGACCTGGACGGCCGCCGCTGGTGGCAACTGACCGATCCGTACGGCGGGTTGGCGATCCGCAGCCGGCAGCCGGAGCGCAATCTGCTGCTGCCCGGCTCCAACCGCGAGGTGCTGGTCTGCGCCCAGTACGTCCGCGAGCGCGCCAAGGGGCCGGTGTGCCGGCTGGTGGTGGCACTGCGCGGCACCGAGGCCCGGCAGCGCACCGAGCGGGCCCACGCCGAGCTGATCGCCACCGTGGCGCACGAGCTGCGCTCCCCGCTGACCAGCGTCAAGGGCTTCACGGCCACCCTCCTCAACAAGTGGGAGCGGTTCACCGACGGCCAGAAGCGGGTGATGCTGGAGACCGTGAACGCGGACGCCGACCGGGTCACCCGCTTGATCGCCGAGCTGCTGGACATCTCCCGGATCGACGCCGGGCGGCTGGAGATCCGCAAGCAGGTGGTCGACCTGGCCGTGGCGGTGCGCCGGCAGGTGGCGGGCAAGGTGGCCGCCGGGACCCCGGCCGAGCGGTTCGACATCCGGCTCGCCGAGGGCCTGCCGCAGCAGTGGGCCGACCCGGACAAGGTCGACCAGGTGCTGGCCAACCTGCTGGAAAACGCGGTGCGGCACGGTGAGGGAACTGTCACCATCGAGGTGGCGCCGGCCAAGGAGATCGTGGAGCCGGCCAGTTGGGAGCACCCGGGCACGGCGCCGCGGGTCGTGGAGGGAACGGCGGTCACCGTGAGCGACGAGGGCAGCGGCATTCCGGAGGAGTCGATGCCGCGCGTCTTCACCCGCTTCTGGCGCGGTTCCAAGCGCGGCGGGACGGGCCTCGGCCTCTACATCGTCAAGGGCATCGTCGAGGCGCACGGCGGCACCATCCGGATCGACCGGGGGCCCGGCGGCGGCGCACGGTTCCGATTTATCCTGCCCGCCGGGGTGCCCGAGTTCATGGTCTGACAGGACCTGCTGCACGGGCCCGGCGGGCCGTCCCCAACCAGGGCAACCACCGGGCGCGACTACACTCGACCTGGTGTAACGCCACCAAGACGAGCAGGAGCACGGGAAAACATCGAGATGTCGGCACCCAACAAGTCCTACGACCCGGTGGAGGTCGAGGCATTGAAGCCCGAAGAGGTCGAGCGCGCCCGTGACGAGGCGGTCGCCGCCTTCGCCGCCGCCGGCAGCCTGGAGGAGCTGAAGCAGGCCAAGGTCGCGCACACCGGCGACCGTTCCCCGCTCGCGCTCGCCAACCGCGAGATCGGCGCGCTGCCGCCGCAGGCCAAGGCCGCCGCCGGCAAGCTGATCGGCCAGGCCCGCGGTGCGGTCAACAAGGCCCTGGCGCAGCGTCAGGCCGAGCTGGAGGCCGAGCGCGACGCCCGGGTGCTGGTCGAGGAGGCGGTGGACGTCACGCTGCCGTACGACCGGGTGCCGCGCGGTGCCCGCCACCCGCTGACCACGCTGGCCGAGCGGATCGAGGACACCTTCGTCGCGATGGGCTACTCGATCGCCGAGGGCCCCGAGGTCGAGGCCGAGTGGCTGAACTTCGACGCGCTCAACCTGGGCCCGGACCACCCGGCCCGCTCCATGCAGGACACCTTCTTCGTGGCCGCCGCCGACGGCTCGGCCGACTCCGGCATGGTGCTGCGCACCCAGACCTCGCCGGTGCAGATCCGCACCATGCTGGCCAAGGAACCGCCGCTGTACGCGGTCTGCCCGGGCCGGGTCTACCGCACCGACGAGCTGGACGCCACCCACACCCGGTGTTCCGCCAGGTCGAGGGCATCGCGGTGGACGAGGGCATCACCTTCGCCGACCTCAAGGGCACCATCGAGCTGCTGGTCTCCAAGCTGATCGGCGACGAGCTGCCGCTGCGCTGGCGTCCCTCGTACTTCCCGTTCACCGAGCCGAGCGCCGAGGTCGACCTGCTCTGCTTCGTGTGCCGCGGTGAGAGCGTGGGCAACCCGGACCGCCCGTGCCGCACCTGCTCCTCCGAGGGCTGGATCGAGCTCGGCGGCTGCGGCGTGGTCAACCCGCGGGTGCTGGTGGCCTCCGGGGTGGATCCGGAGCGCTTCAGCGGGTTCGCGTTCGGCCTGGGCCTGGAGCGGATCCTGATGAACCGTCACAACGTCGCCGACATGCGCGACATGGTCGAGGGTGACGTCCGTTTCACTCTCCCGTTCGGGGTGGAGATCTGATGCGCGTCCCGCTTTCCTGGCTGCGCGAGTACGTCGACCTGCCGACGACGGTCACCGGTCGCGAGGTCGCCGAGAAGCTGATCCAGGCCGGCCTGGAGGTCGAGACCGTCGAGCAGCTCGGCGCCGACCTCAAGGGCCCGCTGGCGGTCGGCGAGGTGCTCTCCATCGAGGAGCTGACCGGCTTCAAGAAGCCGATCCGCTACTGCATGGTCAACGTCGGCGACGCCAACGGCACCGGCGAGCCGCAGGAGATCGTCTGCGGCGCGCGGAACTTCAAGGTCGGCGACAAGGTGGTCGTGGTGCTGCCCGGCGCCGTGCTGCCCGGTCCGTTCCCGATCTCGGCCCGGCAGACCTACGGCCGCACCTCGGCCGGCATGATCTGCTCGGCCCGCGAGCTCGGCATGGGCGATGACCACGACGGCATCATCGTGCTGCCGGAGCACTACGAGCCCGGCACCGACGCGATCGAGCTGCTGCAGCTGGTCGACGAGGTGCTGGACATCGCCGTCACCCCCGACCGCGGCTACTGCCTGTCGATGCGCGGCGTGGCCCGGGAGGCCGCCGCCGCCTTCGGGCTGCCGCTGGCCGACCCGGCGCTGCTGGACACCCCGCCGGCCAACTCCTACGGCTACCTGGTCAAGGTCGCCGACCCGGCCGGCTGCGACCGCTTCGTGGCCCGCACCGTGACGGGCGTCGACCCGGCCGCCAAGTCGCCGATCTGGCTGCAGCGCCGCCTGCAGAAGATGCACATCCGGCCGATCTCGCTGACCGTCGACATCACCAACTACGTGATGCTGGAGATCGGTCAGCCGCTGCACGCCTACGACCGGAACCGCGTCTCGGGCGCGATCACGGTCCGCCGCGCGGCCGCCGGCGAGACCCTGACCACCCTGGACGGGGTCAAGCGCAAGCTGTCCGACGAGGACCTGCTGATCTGCGACGAGTCCGGCCCGATCGGCCTGGCCGGCGTGATGGGCGGCGCCTCGACCGAGATCCTCGACCCGGTGGCCGACCCGGAGACCGGCCAGGTCACCGGCACCACCGAGGTGATCATCGAGGCGGCGCGCTTCGACCCGGTCGCCATCGCCCGCACCGCCAAGCGGCACAAGCTGCCCTCCGAGGCCTCCAAGCGCTTCGAGCGCGGGGTCGACCCGGAGGCCGCCCGGGCCGCCGCGCAGCGCGCCGTCGACCTGCTGGTGCTGATCGCCGGCGGCACGGCCGAGGCCGGGGTCACCGACATCGCCGCCCCGCACCCGGTGCGCATCATCACCATCGCGGCCGATCTGCCGGACCGGGTCGCGGGCACGCCGTACGGCCGGGAGACGGTCGCCCGCCGGCTGCAGGAGGTCGGCTGCACGGTGATCGGGGCCGACCTGCTGGAGGTCACCCCGCCGACCTGGCGCCCCGACCTGACCGACCCCAACGACCTGGCGGAGGAGGTCATCCGGCTGGAGGGCTACGACAACGTGCCCGCCCGGATGCCCCAGGTGCCGCCGGGCCAGGGGCTGACGGCGGCCCAGCGGATGCACCGCCGGATCGGCGTGGCGCTGGCCGGGGCCGGCTACGTCGAGATCAACGCCTACCCGTTCATCGGCGACGCCGCCTTCGACGACCTGGGCCTGGCCGCGGACGACGTCCGCCGCCGCACCGTCAAGCTGGTCAACCCGCTGAACGACGAGGAGCCGGCGCTGCGCACCACGCTGCTGCCGGGCCTGCTCGGGGCGCTGCGCCGCAACGTCGGCCGCGGCAACACCGATCTGGCGATCTTCGAGACCGGGCTGGTCTTCCTGCCCGACGCACAGGCGAAGGTGGCGCCGCGCCCGGCCGTCGACCGGCGGCCGACCGACGCCGAGCTGGCCGAGCTGGACGCCGCGCTGCCCAAGCAGCCGCGCCATGTCGCGGTGGCGCTGGCCGGGGAGCGGCTGCCCTCCGGCTGGTGGGGCAAGGGCGGGCAGGCCGGCTGGGCGGACGCCGTGGAGGCGGCCCGGGTGGTGGCGCGCGCGGCCGGCGTGGAGCTGGCGGTGCGTCAGGGCCAGAACGACCCCTGGCACCCCGGGCGCTGCGCGGAGCTGCTGGTCGCCGGCACCGACCGGGTCGTCGGCTACGCCGGCGAGCTGCACCCGCGGGTGGTCAAGTCGCTGCACCTGCCGGAGCGCACCTCGGTGATGGAGCTGGACCTGGACGCGCTGGCCGCCGACGGCGAGCAGCGGGTGCAGGGGCCGACGGTGTCCACCTTCCCGGTGGCCACCCAGGACGTCGCGCTGATCGTGGACAGCGAGGTCCCCGCCGCCCAGGTGGAGGCCGCGCTGCGGGACGGCGCGGGCGAACTGCTGGAGGCGATCCGGCTGTTCGACGTCTTCACCGGTGAGCAGGTGGGCGAGGGCAAGAAGTCGCTGGCCTACGCGCTGCGGTTCCGGGCCACCGACCGCACGCTGACCGCCGACGAGGCCTCCGCCGCCCGCGAGGCCGCCGTCGCCACCGCCGCCGAGCGGACCGGCGCGGTGCTGCGCGGGGCGTAACCGCCGCCAACACCCGTGGGGCCCCGGCCGGTTGGCCGGGGCCCCACGCTGTTTCACGCGGTGAGGAACGAGATGGCCGCCGGGAGCAGGGCCGGGGCGTGCAGCACGTCGTAGTGGGTGGCGCCGGGCAGCACGGCGAGCCGGGAGACCGGGCGGTCCGCGGCGGCCCAGCCCGCGTCCCGCTGGCCGCCGCCGAGCAGCCGCCAGAACTCGACCATGTGCGCCGGGGTGATCGAGTCGGCGTCGGCGAAGGCCAGCAGGGTGGGCACGTTGAGGGCGGCCACCTCGGTGGACCAGTCGTACTCCTGGGTCAGCAGGTCGCTCATCTTGGTGTGCAGCAGCGGCCAGTCCTCGGGGCGCGGCGCGACGGCGGCGTAGGTCTGGTAGATCGGGGAGGGCTTCATGGCCTCGGCCGACTCCGGGCCCATCTCGCCCATGGCCTCCAGGATCTCCGGGTACCAGCCGGACCGGGCGAACGCGATCGAGACCACCACCAGGCGCCGGACCAGCTCCGGGTGCTGGATCGCGGTGCGCAGCGCGGTGGAACCGCCGAACGAGTAGCCCAGCAGATCGGCCCGGCCCAGGCCGAGGTGCTTGATCAGGGCGGCGATGTCGTCACCCAGCGTCTGGTAGCGGATCGGCCGGTCGACGTCCGCGGTGCGGCCGTGGCCCTGCAGGTCGACCGCGATCACCCGGCGGTGCTCGGCCAGCGCCGGGATCAGCGGCGCGACCATCTCGGTGGAGCCGAGGCCGCCGTGCAGCAGCACCAGCGGCTCGCCCGAGCCCTGCTCGGTGTAGTAGAGGTTGACTCCGTTGACCTCGGCGTAGCTCATGCGTGTGCCCTCTCCAGGCGGGTGGTCGGCTCTTCCGGGAGAGTGGACGGACGGCGGCGACCGAACTCATCGGTCGCCGCCGTCTTTCTCGGGAAGGTTTTTTCGAGCGTCAGTCCAGGACGGCCTGCTCGACCAGCGCCGGCCGGGGCGGTCGCGCCGTCGCCGCGGGCGTGCGGCCGCCCCGGGCGACGGCCAGGAAGGTCAGCCCCGCGCAGACCGGGTAGCTCCAGGCGAGCGCCACCAGGTACCAGGGCAGCGCGGTACCCGGGGCCAGGTGGGCGGCGGCCTTGCCGGCGGCCGGCACCATCCAGCTGCCGGCGGCCACCAGCCAGGCGGCGATCGCCAGCTGCCCGGCCCGGCTGCGCCGGATCGGCCCGTGCGCCAGGCAGATCAGGGTGGGCAGGCACCAGACGTAGTGGTGGCTCCAGGAGATCGGGCCGAGCAGCAGCCCGAGCAGCTGGACGGTGACCACCATGGCGAGGGTCTCGCCGCGCCGGGTGGCCGCCCGCAGCGCCAGCAGGCCACCGGCCAGCGCCGCGAGCGCCAGCACGCAGTAGAGCACGGACAGGCCGCCGTCATGGCCCAGGGTGCGGGCGACGGCGCCGCGCAGCGACTGGTTCTCGAAGGAGGCCACCTGGCCGACCCGGCTGGTGTCGTAGAGCTCGTGGAACCAGTACTCGGAGGAGTCCCTGGGGTCGATCGCCCAGGCCGCGCCGACGGTGGCGAAGAAGACCACCGCCGACCAGACGGCCGCCCGCCACTTGCGGGCCGCCAGGAAGTACAGGCCGGTGACGGCCGGGACCAGCTTCAGCCCGGCGGCGATGCCGACGCCGGCACCGGCCGCGGCTGACCGGCCGCGGGTCAGGCCGACCAGCACGATCGCGGCCAGGATCAGGTCGATCTGCCCGAGGCCCAGGCTGTGCCGCACCGGCTCCAGCCAGAGCGCCAGGGCCGTCCAGAGCATCGCGGGCCGGCGCGGCTCCCGGTGGCCGAGCAGCCGGAACGAGCAGTGCACCACCAGCCACAGCGCGCCCAGTGACAGCAGGTGCCAGACACCGGCCGCGACCGGCCAGGGCAGCGCGGCCAGCGGCAGGAAGACCGCCGCCGCGAACGGCGGATAGGTGAACGGCAGCGGCTGGGCGTGCGGGTCCGAGCGGTGCAGCTTGAAGTCGTAGAGCGTGCCGTGCAGCAGGCTGGGGGAGCCCTGGTAGTAGACCTTGAGGTCGAACATGTCGGCGCCCAGCACCGTGATCACCAGATGCACCGTCAGTGAGACGGCCAGCACCCAGCCTGCTCGGCGCAGCAGCGCCGCCCGGAACGCCGAGAGCCGCCCTTGCGGCGTGGTCATGAGCACACTCGGCCTTCCCCGATCTGTTCTGTTCGGGTACCACAGTACCGACCGGGTCGGGCCCGCCCGGTGGGCGAGCCCGACCCGGTCGGCGCTCGGTCAGGCCGTGGCGGTGTAGTCGTAGAAGCCGCGGCCGGACTTGCGGCCGAGCAGACCGGCGTCGACCATCCGGGAGAGCAGCGGCGGAGCGGCGTACAGCGGCTCCTTGTACTCGGCGTACATGCTGTCGGCGATCGAGGCGATGGTGTCCAGGCCGATCAGGTCGCACAGCCGTAGCGGGCCCATCGGGTGGGCGCAGCCGGCCTCCATGCCCTTGTCGATGTCGGCGGCGGTGGCCACGCCCGACTCGAACATCCGGACGGCGGCGAGCAGGTACGGCACCAGCAGCGCGTTGACCACGAAGCCGGCCCGGTCGCGGGCCCGGATCGGCTCCTTGCCGAGCGCCTCGACCGCGAAGGTCTCGATCCGGGTGGTGGTCTCGGCGGAGGTGGTCAGGGTGGGGATCACCTCGACCAGCCGTTGCACCGGCGCCGGGTTGAAGAAGTGCAGGCCGATCACCTGCTCGGGGCGACTGGTGGCGGCGGCCAGCTTCACGATCGGGATCGAGGAGGTGTTGGAGGCCAGCACCGCGTCCCGGCGGGTGACCACCTGGTCCAGGGTCTGGAAGATCTTGACCTTGATCTCCTCGATCTCGGCGACCGCCTCGACCACCAGGTCGCGGTCGGCGAAGTCGGCCAGCTCGGTGGTGAAGGTGATCCGGCCCAGCGCCTCGTCACGCTGCTCGACGGTGAGCTTGCCGCGCTTGACGGCGGTGTCCAGCGAGTTGCCCACCCGGGCCCGGCCGAACTCCAGCGCCTCGGCACTGGCCTCCGAGACCATCACGTCCAGTCCGGAGCGGGCGAAGACCTCGGCGATGCCCGACCCCATGAGGCCGCAGCCGACCACCCCTACGCGCGCGATGTCGCTCACTCAACTTGCCTTTCCGAAGTCCGGATGGGCGGGATCGCCGCCCGGCCGGCTCGACCGTTGTCGCTCGACCGTACTACCTGGCACGCCTCGGTGGGGCCAGTGCCCCACGCAATCGGCCATTACGCCGTTCGAATGACGCCCATTCGAATGATCGCGGCAGCCGGGCCCGTGTGGTCCGGCACCGGGGTCCGGCCCGGCCGCGCATGCTGTCCGGGACAACCGGGCCGGGCGGTCGGCATCCGGTAGGCGGTGGAGGGAGCGGCGATGCGCAGCGGCACGTTGGAGGGGCAGGTCGCGCTGATCACCGGGGCCGGGCGGGGCATCGGACGGGAGATCGCGCTCGGGCTGGCCGCCGAGGGCATGGCCGTGGGGCTGGTCGGCCGGACGCTGGAGACCCTCACCGGGACGCTCAAGGCCTGCGCCAAGGAGGGCGCCCGGGGGATCGCCGTGACCGTCGACGTGACCAAGCTCGGCGCGGTGCGCGAGGCGGTGCGCAGCGTCGAGCGGGACCTCGGGCCGATCGACCTGCTGGTCAACAACGCCGGTCAGGTGGACCGGACCGAGGTGCCGATCTGGGAGGTCGACGCGGGGCAGTGGTGGCAGGTGATCGAGGTCAACCTGCGGGGGCCGTTCAATCTGCTGCGCAGCGTGCTGCCCGGCATGGTGGCCCGCCGCCGCGGCCGGGTCATCAACCTCAACTCCGGCTTCGCGGTGCGGCCCGACGGCCACTACACCGCCTACGCCACCTCCAAGGGGGCGCTGCTCCAACTCTCCGACAACATCGCCGACTCGCTGGCCGCCCACCACGTGGTGGTGCTGGACGTCAGCCCCGGGGCGGTGGCCACCGACATGACGGCCGGCATGCCGATGTTCAAGGACAGGACGGAGTGGAACAGCATCCCCTACATGGTGGCGGTCGCCGTGGACGCCGCCCGTGGGCGCTTCGACGCGCTGCACGGGCGGTTCATCCACGCCGGTCGCGACGACCTGGAGCAGTTGGTGGCGCAGGCCGAGCGGATCCGCGCCCTGGACGCCCGCACGCTGCGGCTGCGTCCGTACGGCGACGACGATCCGCTGGCCTGATCCGCCGGCTCGGCCGAGCCGGCTCAGCCGGCGGCCGACTCCGCACCGAGGAAGACGTAGGCGGCCAGCGCGGGCCGGTCGCTGCGGTTGTGCCAGGCGTGCCGGGTGCCGCGCTGCACCACGCAGCTGCCGGCCGTCAGCTTGGTCTCGGTGCCGTCCTCCAGCTCCAGGCACAGCTCGCCCTGGAGCACCACCATCAGATCGACGGTGTCGGTGGCGTGCCGTCCGGCCTCGTCGGGGGTGATCGCGGCCAGCATGCCCGGGAAGGTCTGCTCGACCTCGGCGAACAGCTCCGCCGGATCGCCCTCCGGGGCCGCCGCGGCGCCGTCCGGCGGCCAGTTGACCACCACGAAGCGGAAGGCGCCCGGCTCGGCCGGGAAGTACGGCTCGAAGCTCGCGGCCTCGGAGCCGGTGCCGACGGCGGGCGTGCCGTCGGCACCCCACACCCGGAAGAACTCATAGCCGGGCATCGCCCTCAGGACGACCGGGTCGACCGGCCCCTGCGCGTCCACCACCGACGAGCCGTCGGCGCGACGGCCGGCGACGAACCGCTGTATCTCCATGGTTCTTCCTCCTGAGGATGGGTCGGTCAGTCAGCCTGAGTGGTGCAGTCGGGCCGGCAGCAGGGCCGCGACGGCGGCGACGGCCAGCAGCAGGGCGACCGCCGAGACCAGCATGGACAGGTGCATGCCGGCGATGAAGCCCGAGCCGCTGGCGGCCAGGGCGCCGAACACCGCGACCCCGATCGCACCGCCGATCTGCCGGGCGGAGTTGAGGATGCCCGAGGCCAGGCCGGCCCGCTCGTGCTCCACCGACTCCAGCATCGCGGTGGTCAGCGGCGGCACCGCCAGCCCACCGCCGATGCCCAGCGGCACCAGCAGCACCAGCACCAGGGCGATCGCGGTGTGCCGGCCGACCACCAGCAGCGCCAGCAGGCCGGCGGCCTGGATCAGCACCCCGATGATCAGCGGCAACCGCGGCCCGAACCGGTTGGTCAGCCGCCCGGCGGTCACATTGACCACGGTGGTGAAGGCGGTCATCGGCACGAACATCAGACCGGCGCTCAACGGCGAGGCCCCGCGCAGCTGTTGGAAGTACAGCGTGAGCACGAAGACGAAGCCGTAGTAGCTGAAGTTCAGCGCGAAACCGGTGCAGGTGCAGAGCGCCACCGCACGGTGGCGGAACAGGCTGAGCGGCACCGCCGGGCGCTCCTGGCGGCTCTCGATCACCACGAACGACACCGCGCAGACCACGAACACCAGCAGCGCGAGCAGCGTGCCGGTCGCGGTCCAGCCGTGGGCGCCGCCGTTGATCACCGCGAAGACCAGCCCGGCCAGCGCCGCCACGGCGGTGAACTGGCCGCCGAGGTCGAGCGAGGCGGTGCCGGGGCGCGACTTGGGCGCCTTGACCAGTCCGGCCAGCGCCGCGATCCCGACCGGCAGGTTGATGAAGAAGATCCACCGCCAACCCAGCCCGTCGGTGAGCGCGCCGCCGACCACCGGTCCGGCGGCCACCGCGACACCACCACCGGCGGTCCAGAGCGCGATGCCGCGGGCCCGGCCCGCCGGGTCGCCGTAGGCCTGCCGGACCAGCGAGAGCGAGGCCGGCAGCATCACGGCCGCCGCCGCGCCCTGCACCGCCCGGGCGGCGATCAGGGTGCCCAGGTTCGGTGCGAAGCCGCAGATCGCGGACATGACGGTGAACATGGCCAGACCCCAGCCGAACGCCTTGGAGGCGCCGATCCGGTCGGCCACCGACCCGGCCGAGAGCAGCAGGGCCGCGAAGACCAGGGTGTAGGCGTCCACCACCCACTGCAGTCCGGAGACCTGATTGCCCCACTGCCGCCCGATGGCCGGCAGCGCCACGTTGACCACCGTGGTGTCGAGCGTGGTGATGAAGAACCCCAGACAGGCGACCGCGACCACCAGCGGGCCGGTGGCGCCGGCCTGGGTGGCGGCGGGGGACGCTCCCGCCTGGGTGTCCTGTTGGGTTCCTGGTTGTGTGGTCCGGTCCATGATGCCCCTTCAGCGGCCGGGGCCGCTGCTCGCGGTGGTTCGTCGGTGCTCCGCGCTAGCCCTGTGGCCGCGCGGCGGTCATGGGCGCGAAGGCCTCCAGGGCCTTCGTGACCCGGGTGCGGGCGGCCTCGGGCGTGATGTCCGGGCCGACGATCGCGGGATCGAAGTTGAAGTCGAGGAAGATCTCGGTGGCGCCCGCCTCCCAGCAGCGGTGGAGGTCCTCGACCACCTGCTCGAACGGGCCCCGGAACAGCTCGCGTTCGCCGTCCGGGCGCAGCGCCTGCTGGTCGGTGTCGAGGAACGTGGTGGCCCGCACCACCACCCGGAACGCCTCCGGGTCGCGGCCGGCCTTCTCGGCGGCGGCCCGCACACCGCGGGAGGCGGTGGCGATGTCGCTCAGGGTCACGAATCCGGGGCTGACCCAGCCCTGGGCCACCCGCCCGGCCCGGGCGAAGGCCTCCGGGGTGGAGCCGCCGAGCAGCAGCGGGAAGGTCTCCTGGTCCGGCCGCGGCCGCACCAGGGTGCGCGGAAGCTCGGTGAACTCGCCCTTGTACTCGGCGATTTCGCCTTCCCACATGCGCCGCATGACCTCGGCGTACTCCAGCATCCGGGCCACCCGGCGGCCCATCGGCACCCCGGCGGCGATGAACTCCTCCTGGGACCAGCCCTGGGCGAGGCCGACGTCGAGCCGGCCGCCGGAGATCCGGTCCAGCTGGATCAGCTGCTTGGCCAGCATCGCGGGCGCGGTGAACGGCGCGTTGATCACCGAGAAGCCGAGCCGCACCCGGCTGGTAACGGCGGCGACCTGGGCCAGCGTGGTGACCGGCTCCGCCACACCGTGGTTGAAGGCCGGCTCGAACTCGGAGGTCCACTCGGCGTCGTCGGTGGAGAGCGGGAAGAGCAGGCGGCTGAACGTCCACAACGAGTGGTAGCCGAGCTCCTCCGCCAGCCCGGCGATCCCCTTCTGGTTGTCGGGAGTCGCCCAGGCGCCCGAGAGCGGCACGCCGACTCCGAGCAGTCCGGTCTGAGCAGTCGTCATCAGGCTTCCCCCTCGCTGGGCGCGAACCGCATTTCCGCCGGCACCTGCTCGGCGTAGGCGTAGGTGTCGTAGAGCTCACGCAGCACCGTGATCTTGCCGTCCACCACCTGGAACATGCCGTAGTAGTGGTTGGTGTAGTCGGCGCCGTTCGGCAGGACCATCTTGCTCAGGTACTCGACCAGCGCCCACTGCGGATCGGCGAAGGCCTCGCTGCGGACCACCGGGAGGTCGATCTCCTTCATGACGGCCGCGACCCCGGTGTAGAGGGTGCGGACCTGGTCGCCGACCAGCCGGGTCGGGGCGCCGGGCGGGGCGAGCGGCATGTCCATCACCACGTCGTCGGCCAGGCAGGCGAAGGCGGCGTCCAGGTCGCGGGCGGCGACCGCGGCCAGGAAGGTGCGGGCCACCTGCTGGGCCTCGCCGCCGGGTCGGGCCGCCACCGCCGCATCGCCGCTGCGCCAGAGCACGGTGTCGGTGATGCCGGCTATCCGCCAGCCGTCCCCGGTGCGGCGCAGGTCGAAGCGGTAGTGCCCGCTGGTCTCCACCCGCGGGTCCCGGTCGACGGCCGAACCGACCAGCCGCAGCTGGTACTTGGCCGCGCAGGTGGCGGTTCCGTCGGCGTCGGCCTCGACCAGGTGGTCGGTGATCTGGCGGTGGATCGAGCGCGCCCGGCCGACCTGCGCGGACCAGTCGTCCACCAACTGCTGCCGGGGCACGGTGAACTGCTCGCCGGGCGATCCGGCGACCACCTGGTCGGTGAACAACTCGGCGAGGGCCGACCAGTTCTGCTGGTCGAACAACCACCCGAATCTCGTACACAACTCGACGATGTCGTTCCGGTCGAGGGAATCCTGTGACTTCTGCGTCATGTGCTGCTCCCTTCGGGAGTCCGCCGGTCAGGCGGGCGCCAGGTGCGGTGCGGCGAGGGCTGCTTGTGCAGTGGAGAACCCTGCGGGGTCGAGGCAAACAGCCCGTGCCTGACACAGTCAAGTTCTTGGTCAAATCAGATGGGCAGAAATCCGGTTACGAGGTCCAACTATGCAAGATAACTCAATACTTGGTCACATTGACGCGTTGTCAAAGATTTTGTCTATGCTTGGCTTGTGGTGAGTCGGCCGTGGTGCGCCCTCGGGTGGCCCGGCCTCAGTTTCCGCACTTCCCCACTTCCCCGGAGGGAGACATCGTGTCCGACCTCATCCGCCCTGAGAAGGTCACCTTCACCAGTGGTGGTACCAAGCTCGTCGGCAACCTCTACCGTCCGACCGCGGCCGTGGCCGCCCCCGCGCCGGCCGTCGTGGTCACCGGCACCTGGACCTCGGTCAAGGAGCAGATGGCCGCCCGCTACGCCGCCGGGCTGGCCGCTGCGGGCTACACCGCACTCGCCTTCGACTTCTCCGGCTCCGGTGAGTCCGACGGGACGCCGCGCGACTGGGAGAACCCGGCCGGCAAGGTGGCGGAGATCGCCGTCGCCGCCGACTTCCTGCGCTCGCTGCCCGGCGTGGCCGCCGACCGGATCGGCGGCCTGGGCGTCTGCGCGGGCGCCGGGTACACCGCGGTGGCCTCCGCACGCGGCGCGGGCTTCCGGTCGCAGGCCATGATCGCGCCCTGGCTGCACAACGCCGAGGTGCTGGCGGGCCTCTACGGCGGCGCGGAGGTGGTCGCCGGGCTGATCGCGCGCGGCGAGGCGGCGGCCGAGAAGTACCGGCAGACGGGCGAGGTGGACTACGTGCCGACCGCCAGCACGGAGGACGAGCGGTCGCCCATGTACGGCAACTTCGACTACTACCTGGACAGCTCCCGGGGCGCCGTCCCGCAGTGGCCCAACCGGTTCGCCGTGCTCAGCTGGGCCGACTGGCTGACCTTCGACCCGATCGCGGTGGCCCCCGAGGTGACCGTCCCCACCCTGCTGGTGCACAGCCGGGAGGCCGCGATCCCGGAGGGTGTGGAGCGCTTCCACGCCGGCCTGACCGCGCCGAACGAGCTGCACTGGCTGACCGGTGGCCAGTTCGACTTCTACGACAACGAGCCGAGCGTGACCGCCGCCCTCGACCTGGCGGCGGCGCACTTCGGCCGCACGCTCTGACGGCGGCTCACCAGCCCCACCGGCGGCCGGTCAGCTGCACAGCTGACTGGCCGTCACCGCGCTCAGGCCGCGCTGCCGCAGCGCGTCCAGCACCGCCGGCAGGGCGTCCACGGTGCCCTTGTGCCCCATGTGCAGCGCCACCACCGAGCCCGGCTTGATCCCGCTCAGGATCCGCCGCTGCACCGCCTCCGCGCCCGGGTCCGCGTAGTCCATCGGATCCAGGTCGTAGGAGAGGCAGTGGTCGTAGCCGGCCTTCTTCGCCTGCTTCCTGACCACCGGGGTGGCGAACTGGGCGGCGGAGGGGCGGAACCAGCGGCCGATCGAGCCGGTGAGCGCCCGCAGCCGGTCCGCGCAGCCGCTGATCTCGGCATAGACCTGGTCCGGGCCGAGGGTGGCCAGGTCCAGGTGGTTCAGGGTGTGGTTGCCCAGCTCGTGGCCGCCGTCCAGGATCCGCCCGGCCAGCTGCGGCTGCTGGTCCAGCCAGCTGCCGACCACCAGCACGGTCAGCCGCGCGCCCCGCTGCTCGGCGGCCGCCAGCAGCGCCATGGCCAGCGCCGGGTCGCCCTGGCCGTGGAAGGTCAGCGCCACCTGCGGGCGGTCGCGCGGCCCCGAGACCACCTCCTGCGGGGTGTTCGGGGCCAGCGCGGGCAGCGCCGCGGCGAACGGCGGGGCGCTGCCCGGCGAGGTGGGGCTGGCCGTCGGGCTGGCGTGCGGCATCCGGTTCGGATCGAGCGGCGAGCCGCCGTTCGGCTGCGGATCGGCCGAGTGCGGCCCGCCGGCGCCGGTGGCGGCCTCCTGGCCGCAGCCGGTCAGCAGCTCGCCGGCCGCGGTCAGGGTGGCCAGTTGGGCAGTGGTGCGCAGGATGCTGCGGCGGTCGACTGTCATCGACAACCAGCATAAATACGCTGGAATCGGACAGCGATCCGAACGTCGGCGGTCCGTCAGGCCCGGACGCCCTGGCGGGCGTCGCTCGGCTCGATCCGGAAGACGCCGTAGCCGAAGCCGTTCGCCCTGATCAGACGGTCCGTCACCGCCGCGCCGCGCACCACGAGACCGGTGACCGGGCCCACCGGCTCGGTCGGCACCAGCTCCACCGGCTCCCGCCGCGGATTGACCACGACCAGGTGATGGCGCCCGCGCCGGTAGACGAACGGATAGCCGTCGTGCAGCACGGTCACGCTGCCACCGGTTCCGAGCTCGGGCGTGTCGCGGCGCAGCCGGATCAGCCGGCGGACCTGCTGGAGCAGCGAGTCCGGGTCGGTGCGCTGGGCGGCGGCGTCGGGCCGGGCCGGGTCCGGATCGATCGGCAGGTAGAGCGCGGCCGGATCGGCGGTGGAGAACCCGGCGTTCGGCGCGGCGTCCCACTGCATCGGGGTGCGCGAGCCCTGCCGGGCCTCGGTGCCGAGCTGGCTGCCCTCCTTCTCCGGCAGGCCCGGCACGTAGCGCATCCCGATCTCGTCGCCGTAGTAGATCACCGGCAGGCTGGGCCAGCTGAGCAGGAAGGCGAACGCGCAGCCGACCTGCTCCCGGGTGCGCGGGCCGCAGACCAGCCGGGAGAAGTCGTGGTTGGCGGTGGGCAGCGCGACCAGGCCGTGCCCGTCGACGGCCCGCTCGGCCTCCTGCCAGGCGGCCAGGAACTCGGCCATCGAGCCGCCGCCCGCCGGATCGAAGTAGCAGGGCTCGCCGTGCGCCCAACTGCCTTGGCTGCCGGTGCCGTTGTCCCAGAGCGAACGCAGGCCGCGACCGGTGAAGTGCAGGAAGAAGTCCGCGTGGAAGCCGGCCGGGACGGACCGGGCCGGGTCGCCCCACTCGGCGATCAGCACCCGGTCGGAGTAGTGCTCGTCCAGCCAGTCGCGCAGCTCGCGCCACAACCGGGCGGTCTGGGCGTGCTCCGGGTCGTCCTTGACCAGGGACGAGGCCATGTCCACCCGGAAGCCGGCCACGCCGAGCTCGAACCAGTGCGCCATGATCTCCCGCAGCGCCGCCCGGTTGGCCCGCGGACCCGGGGCGTCCACCGGGCTGCGCCAGGGCTCGGCCGGGTCGGTGCGGGCGTAGCCGAAGTTGAGCGCGGGCTGGATCGGATAGAAGTTGGCCCGGTAGAAGCCGCCGCGGCGGCCCTGGTTGGGGATCCAGGAGTGCACCGGGGCGGTGATCCGGTCCGACCAGATGTATCGGTCGTCCGCCGGGTCGTGGACGGCCTGCTGGAACCACGGGTGGCGGTGCGAGGTGTGCCCGGCCACCAGGTCGAGCAGCAACCGGATGCCGCGCTCCCGGGCGGCCGCCACCAGCGCGACCAGGTCGGCGTTGCTGCCGTAGCGCGGATCGATGGCCAGGTAGTCGGCGACGTCGTAGCCGGCGTCGCCGAACTCGGAGGCGAAGCACGGGCTCAGCCAGACCGCGGTGACCCCGAGGTCGGCGAGGTGGTCGAGCCGGGCGGTCAGCCCGGGCAGGTCGCCGATCCCGTCACCGTCGGAGTCGGCGAACGACTGCGGGTAGATCTGGTAGAGCACGGCCTCGGCGAACCAGTCGGGCACGGACACGGGGGCGGTCATCGCACGGCCTCCAGGAGCGGGTGGACGGCTACTGACCGATGATGCGTCAGTTCTCCTGGCGGCGCGGCCGGTTCGCCGATTTGCCGAAGGGCTCTCAGGTCTCGCGCAGGCCGGTCAGGTGCGCGAACACCACCACGTTGGCGGTGTAGTCGCTGCGCTGGCGGTCGTAGGCGCCGCCGCAGGTGATCATCCGCAGCTGGGCGTCCTTGGTCTTGCCGTAGACCCGGTCGTCCGGGAACGCGTCCTTGGCGAAGACCTCCACGCTGTCCACCGTGAAGGTGGCGGTCACCTTGTCGTCCCGGTCGATGTCCACGGTGTTGCCCTGGGTGAGCGTGCTCAGACCCCAGAAGACCGCGGGCGCGGTCTTGGTGTCGACATGGCCGAGCACGATCGCCGGGCCCTTGTTGCCCGGCACCGTGCCGCCCTGGTACCAGCCGACCAGATTGGTGTCGCTCGGCGGCGGGGCGTTGAGCACCCCGTCCGGGCCCAGGTCGAGGCCGGTGAACGGGGCGTTGACGCCGATCGCCGGAATGGACAGCCGGACCGGCTTCGCATCCGGCACCACGATCGCCGGGGAGGTCCGCCGGGCGGTGGCCGAGGCCTGGGCGCTCGGGCTGCCCGCGGCCTGCGCGGCGGCCTGCGGCAGCGGCGGCATCGCCGGGCGCGGGTCCGCCGAGCGGTGGATCATCAGCAGGCCGAGCAGGCAGGACAGCAGCGCGGCGAGCAGCGCGTTCCGGCGCCGACGGCTCAGCTTGTCGTTGAACGGAGCGGGATCGCCGTCGGGCGGAACCTGGAGGCGCATGGCCGGACCTTTCTGGGCGTGCGTGCGGCGTGCGTGCGGCTTGCGGGCGGCTTGCGGGCGGGCGGCGTGCGGAGGCCGTGGGCGGGAGCACCGCCGCGCGCCGGGCCCGAGGGGACGGGCGGGCCGGCGCGCGGGGCGGGTGGTCCGGCCGGGGGAGACCGCCGGCCGGACCACGTGCGGGGTGGCTACTGGGCGCCCGCGGACTTGCGGCGGCGCAGCGCGACGAAACCGACGATCAGACCGCCGGTCAGCAGCACGGTGCCGGTGGCCAGGCTGTTGTCACCGGCCAGCGCGCCGAAGCCGCCACCGGTGTGCACGCCGCCGTGCGGGCGCTGGTCGGCGTTGGCCTGGTCGTCCGCGGGGGCGTTGTCCTTGGCGGTCAGCCCGCTGAGGTCCTTGTCGGCGACCTGCTTGTCGTCCGCCTTGAGGCCGCCGAGCTTCTGGTCGTCGAGCGACTTCTGGTCGGTGAGCTGCTTGTCGTCCGACTTCTGGACGCCGAGCTTCTGGTCGTCCAGCTTCGGGCTGCTGAGCTTCTGGTCGTCCAGCTTCTGGCCACTGAGCTGCTGGTCACTGGCCTTCATGTTGTCGTCCACCGTCGCCCCGGAGGTCGGGGCCCCGGAGATCGAGGCCGCAGAGGACGGGGCCGCCGAGAACGAGGACGCCGAGGACGGGGCCGCGGAGAAGGAGGCCGCGGAGGACGGGGCCGCGGAGAACGAGGCCGCGGAGGACGGGACCTCGGAGACCGCGCCGCCGGGCGTGGTGTCGGCGAAGGCGATGGCAGCCGGAGCCAGGCTCAGCGCAGCAGCGGTGAGACCGGCGAGGGCGAGGTGCTGTACACGACGCATGGTGTGGATTTCCCTTTCCAACGCGCACACGGACGGGCCGACAGTCGGTCGGCGGGGGACATCCGCGGGCTTCTGCTCCACCGTCAGCTGCCGGGCGGTCGGCTGCCACTACATTGCGTGCGAACGTGTGACGGTGCGTCCACATGGGCGGAATTCCCGTTCACCGTCCGTGAGCGAGTGCGGCCCGGCGGGTGCATCCTGGAGGGGTACCAGTGGAGGTGATGGTGATGACGAAGACGCTGGTCGGATGGCACATCGAGGTGGAGTTCATGGAGGAGCCCCCGCACACCGCGGCGGCGGCCATGCTCAGACTCCCGGACGGACGGGAGCTGAGGGCACGCGGCGACACCAGCCGCCACCCCTCCGACCCGGAGCAGTTGCGGGTCGGCGAGGAGGTCGCGGCGGCCAGGGCACTGCAGGAGCTGGCCCGGCAGCTGCTGGACAAGGCCCACATCGAGATCGACGAGCTCGGGAAGGTGCCCAGCTATCCGCTGTGACCGCCGGTGACCAACCCGGCGGGCGGCCCGGTCCCCGGACCGGGCCGCAGCCGTGTCCACGGCCGGTCGCGCCGAGCTGACGAGTCAACATGACGGGGCCTGGGTACGGTCCCCGGGCATGAGACACCACCGGTTACCCTCGATGGCGGTCATCGCCACCGTGCTGTTCGCTTTCGCCGCCGCGCTGCTCGGCCCGGTCGGCACCGCCTGGGCGGGCTCCGTGCACAACGGGGCCAGCCAGCCCGTCTACTCCTACACCGACGCCATCCGGGAGAGCGTCTGGGTCGACACCGGAACCGTGGTCGACGGCGCGCCCGTCCGGGTCGCCGCCGACATCATCCGGCCCCGGGAACCGGCCGCCCACGGCCGCCGGATACCCGTGATCATGGACGCCAGCCCGTACTACTCCTGCTGCGGGCGCGGCAACGAGAGCCAGGTCAAGACCTACGACGCCAACGGCCAGCCGGTGCAGTTCCCGCTCTACTACGACAACTACTTCGTGCCGCGCGGCTATGCGGTGGTGCTGGTCGACCTGGCCGGCACCAACCGGTCCGACGGCTGCGAGGACGTCGGCGGCCCGCTTGAGGTGGCCGGTGCCAAGTCGGTCATCGACTGGATCAACGGCCGTGCCACCGCGCACAGTTCGCGCACCGGCGGCACCGAGGTCAAGGCCTCCTGGGCCGACGGCTCGGTCGGGATGATCGGCAAGTCCTGGGACGGCACCATCGCCAACGGCGTGGCGGCCACCGGCGTCGACGGCCTGAAGACCATCGTGCCGATCTCCGCGATCAGCTCCTGGTACGACTACTACCGCTCGCAGGGCGCGCCGCTCTACCCGGGCACCCCCGCCGACCTGGCCGGCTACGTCGAGGACCCGGCCACCACCGCGCGCTGCGCCACCACGCAGGGCGAGTTGGCCGCCGGCGCCCCCTACAGCGGCGACTGGACCTCGTTCTGGCAGCAGCGCGACTACGTGGCCAATGCGGACAAGGTGAAGGCCAGCGTCTTCGTGGTGCACGGCCAGCAGGACCTCAACGTCCGTACCGTGCACTTCGGGCAGTGGTGGGACGCGCTGGCCGCCCGCGGGGTGCCGCGCAAGATCTGGCTCTCCCAGACCGGCCACGTCGACCCGTTCGACTACCGGCGCTCGGCCTGGGTGGACACCCTGCACGGCTGGTTCGACCACTACCTGATGGGCGTCGACAACGGCATCGACCGCCAGCCGATGGCCGACATCGAGCGCGCCCCCGACCAGTGGTCCACCGACGCCAAGTGGCCCGCCCCCGGGACCCGGTTGACCACCGTGCACCTGAACCCCGGTACCCTGGGCGGCAGTTCCACCAACTCTGGCACCACGGCCTTCACCGACGACCCGAGCCGCGACGAGAACGCCTGGGCCGCCGACGTCGACCGCAGCACCCCCGACAAGACCGTGTTCAGCACCCGGGCGCTCGACCACGACGTGCGGATGTCCGGCAGTGGCGACCTGACCCTCACGGTCGGCTCCAGCACCACCAGCGCCCATCTGAGCGCGGTGCTGGTGGACATCGGGCCCGCCGCGATCCGCAACTACCTGGGCTCGGGCGAGGGGATCAGCACCCTGACCACCCGCTCCTGCTGGGGCGAGGGCACCCCGGGCGACACCGGCTGCTTCCTGGACACCGCCGCCGACACCTCGCAGGTCGGTGCCACGGTCTTCAGCCGCGGCTGGATCGACCTCGGGCACTACGCCTCGCTCGACCACGGCCGGCCGCTCACCCCGGGCACGCCGTACCGGATGACCGTGCACCTGTCGCCGACCGACCACGTGGTCCCGGCCGGGCACCGGCTGGCGCTGATCGTGGCCGGCACCGACAACGGCCTGATCGACCCGCCGGACACCAAGCCGACGCTCACCGTGGACCTCAGCCACTCCGAGCTGCGGCTGCCGCTGGTCGGCGGGACCGGCGCGCTGCCGGCCGGCCAGCAGCCCAGGGCGGCGGCGAGCCAGGCAGCGCCGCTCGCCGTTCTGACGGGTCGCCAACCGGCCGATCTGCGCTGATGGGTTGAGGGTGGGGGCGGCCTCGATCGGCCGCCCCCACCCGGGCCGTCACGGCGCGAGCTGCTCGCCGGTCGCCGCCCGGCGCACCGTGATCGCCTCCATCGGGCAGAGCTCGGCGGCCTCCACCACCTCGTCCAGCGCGTCGGTGCGCGCCCGCAGCGGGCGGGCCCGGCCGTCGCTGAGGGCCAGGTCATCGGGGGCGCTGGCCACGCAGAGCCCGGTACCCGCACAGCGCAGCCGGTCCACGGACACCGTCAGGCCGCCCTGCTCGCCCTGCTGGGCGTCCTGGGCGCTCACCAGGTGGCCGGCAGGGTCAGCGGGCTGCGGGTGAGCAGGCCCCGTCGCCACTCGATCTGCGCCACCGGCACCGCCAGCCGCAGCCCCGGCAGCCGGCGGGCCAGCCGGTGCAGGGCCAGCTCCAGCTCCATCCGGGCCAGCCAGGCGCCCAGGCAGTGGTGCGGGCCGGCGCCGAAGGTCAGGTGCGGCGTGCCCACCGGGTTGAACAGCTCCGCCTGCCAGTCGGCCGGGTAGACCTGCGGATCGTGGTTGGCGCCGAAGGTGTCCGCGGCCACCACCGCGCCGGCCGGGATCAGCACCCCGCCGATCTCCACGTCCTCCTTGGCCCGGCGCAGCAGCCCGGGCAGCACCTTGTTCTCGCCGAGCGGCACGCTGCGCAGCAGCTGCTCGGCGGCCGCGCCGGCCTCGTCCTCGCCGCCGGCCAGCTGCTCCCAGGCGTCCCGGCCGTCGCCGAGCAGGTAGACCAGCGCGTTGCCGAGCGAGGTCATGGTGGTCTCGTGGCCGGCCACCACCAGCCCGATGACCAGCCGCACGATCTGGTGCTCCGTCACCTCGCCGTCCTCGTCGGCGGCCAGCACCAGCGAGCTGACCAGGTCGTCGCCGGGCTCGGCGCGGCGCTTGGCCACCAGGGCGGTGCCGAAGGCGAGGAAGTCGACGATCGCGTCCTGCACCTGCTCCGGGGTGTAGGCGGAGGCGGAGAGCGCATGGTCGCTCCAGTAGGCCAGCCGCTTGAGGTCCAGGCCGTCCAGGCCCATCAGGCGGCTGATCACGGCGACCGGCAGCGGGCGGGAGAAGGCGCTGATCAGGTCGGCGGGCTGGGCGGCGTCGCTCAGCCGGCTCACCAGGTCCTCCACCACGGAGGCGACCCAGGGCCGCCAGCGGGCGATGGCGCGCGGGGTGAAGGCGCGCTGCACGGTGCGGCGCAGCCGCTGGTGCTCCTGGCCGTCGAGGTTGAGCAGCCCCTCCGGGTCGTCCAGCAGGTTGGGGTAGGGGGTGAGCGGGGGTGCGTCGGGGGCGTACAGGTGGCCCGGTCCAGGCGCGGATCGGTGAGCACCTGGCGCACGTCGGCGTGGCGGCGGACCAGGTAGACCGGGGTGCCGGTGAGCAGGGTGGTGAGCTCGGGCGGGCCGGCCTGCATCGCCTGGCGGCAGTGCAGCGGGATGAGGGCTTCGGTGGGTGCGGCGTCGCTGGGGTCGAGGGACACGGGTTCCTCCGGGAGTAGGCCTGGCTACTGACGGTAGACGGCAGATCACTCCTCAACCAGGGGGCGTTATCGGCCAGTTGAGGGCGCGCGGCACTGCGCCGGGCGCCGGTTTGCCGGTCTGCGGGCGGCGGGCGCATCGTGGAGAAAGGATCAGGAGGTGCCTGCGGTGGACGAGGCGGTGATTCGCACAGCGGGACTGACCAAGATCTATCCGAAGTCCGAGACCCCGGCCGTCGACGGACTGGACCTCCAGGTGCGCCACGGCGAGCTGTTCGGCCTGCTCGGCCCCAACGGCGCCGGCAAGACCACCACGGTGGGCATGCTCACCACCCGGGTGGTGCCGACCGCCGGGCAGGCCTGGATCGGCGGCATCGACGTGGTCGGCCGGTCCACCCTGGTCAAGCAGGTGATCGCGGTGGTCTCGCAGCAGAACACCCTGGACCGCTCGCTGACCGTGCGGGAGAACCTGTTCTTCCACGGCCTGCTGTTCGGCTACTCCCGCCGGTCGGCCCGCCGCACCGCCGACGAGCTGCTGGACCGCTTCCACCTCGCCCGCTGGGCCGACTCCCCGGTCCGGGCGCTCTCCGGCGGCATGGCCCAGCGGCTGATGGTGGCCCGGGCGATCTTCCACCGCCCCGCCGTGCTCTTCATGGACGAGCCGACGGCCGGCCTGGACCCGCAGAGCCGACTGGCCCTCTGGGAGATCCTGTCCGGGCTGATCGCCGAGGGGCAGACCATTCTGCTGACCACCCACAACATGGAGGAGGCCGATCAGCTCTGCGACCGGGTGGCGATCATCGACCATGGCCGGATCCTGGCCCTGGACAGCCCGGCCGCGCTCAAGCAGGCGGTGGACGCCGACACCGTGGTGACCGTGCAGGCACCCGGTGAGCCCGCCGAGCTGGCCCGGCTGCTGGCCCGCGAGGTCGACGGGGTCAACCGCACCCGGCTGCTGCCCGGCGGGGTGGAGCTGCAGGTCACGGTGGCCGGCAGCAACCGGCTGCTGCCGCGGGTGCTGAACGCGGCCGAGGGCGGCGGCTTCCAGGTGGCGGACCTCTCGGTGGCCGCCCGACCCTGGAGACCGTCTTCATCAGCCTGACCGGAAAGGAACTGCGGGACTGATGGCCGTCGACAGGATGATCACGGTGACGCCGGCGCGGTCGGTGCCGGCCGCCTCCCGCTCGGCGCTGAGTGCGCTGATCCAGCGCGATCTGCGGGTGCTGTTCAAGAACTTCGGCGAGTTCGCCGGCCGGACCCTGATGCAGCCGCTGCTGCTGGTCTTCGTCTTCCTGTACGTCTTCCCGACCATCGGGCAGGGCGTGGGCAGCGGCGGCGGCCGGACGGGGGAGTCGGACTTCGCGACCGTGCTGGTGCCCGGGGTGGTCGCGGTGACCATCATGTTCCAGGGCATCCAGTCGGTGGCGATCCAGCTCTCCCAGGAGTTCGGCTACACCCGGGAGATCGAGGACCGGGTGCAGGCGCCCTGCCCGCTCTGGCTGGTCGCGGTGTCCCGGGTGCTCTCCGGGGCCACCCAGGGCATGATCTCGGCGGTGCTGGTCTTCCCGATCGCCGCAGTGGTGCACGCGCCCGGGGTGCACGCCCGGCTGTCGGTGCACTGGTGGGTGGTGGTCACCCTGATCCCGCTGGCCTGCCTGGCGATGACCTCGCTCGGGCTGGTGCTCGGCACCACCTTCGAACCGCGCAACATCGGGTTGATGTTCGGCTTCGTGGTGCTGCCGCTGGTCTTCCTGGGCGGCACCTACTACCAGTGGACCAAGCTCTCCGCCGTCCACGTCGGCGGCTTCCACTGGCTGCAGGTCCTGGTGCTGGTCAATCCGCTGATCTACATCGCCGAGGGCATGCGGGCCGGGCTCACCGACACCGAACACATGCACCTCTATGTCGTCTACCCGGTGCTGATCGGCTTCTGCGTGCTCTTCCTCAGTCTCGGGCTGCGGAACTTCCGGCGCCGGGTGCTCTCTTGAGGCGCGCGCTCTCAAGGCTTGCGAGGGCTCGCGTTCTTGAGGCTCGCCCGCACGGTCTCGCGCAGCGCCGCGGCCAGGTCGCCGTCGCCGGTCGGCTCCAGGAAGAGCTCGCGGGTGAGCAGCGCCGCGAGGTGCTCGGGCGCCAAGCCGCCCTCCCGGCCGGTCAGTTGATGGACCACCCCGACCCCGCGCAGGGCGGCGCCGAGCGCGGCCGGCGGGAGTCGCAGCACCGTCGGCGGGGTGGGCCGACCGGCTGCGGCGGCGAGCTCGACGAGCAGCTGACGCCACGTCAGATTGCCGTCGGCGATGGGCAGATCGGCCCCGGATCCGCTCTCCAGCGCGTCGGCGGTGGCGCGGGCCACGGTGCCCACGGTGGTGACCGCGGTGCCGCCCGGCGGGGCCGCCAGCGGAGCCCCGGAACGCAGCCAGGGCACCAGCGGGGCGACCAGGGGCCGCCGCCCGGGCGTGGCACCGAAGACGAACGGGATCTCCAGCACCGCCACCGGCAGCTCGGGCCCGGCCGCCGCCCGGGCCTGCGCCGCCTGCGCCACCCGGCTGCGGATGTACGGATGGCGGGCGGCCAACCGCAGCTCGGGCCGGCGGCGGTGGAACGCCGTGAAGTAGGAGCCGTGCAGCACCGCCCGCTCCACCCCGACCCGGCGGGCGGCCGCCAGCAGCCGCCGCACCGGTGCCACATTGTGCGCGTGGAAGTGGGCGGCGGCCGGCCGGCGCGGCGTACTGCGGTCGTCGGCGCCGGTGGCGAACACCACGCCCTGGTGGCCGTCGAGCAGCTCGGCCCACTCGCCTTCGGTGAGCCGGTCGACGTCGCCCGTCAACCGGCCCGGATCGGGCGACGGCGTACGGGAGAGCACCGACACCGCATGGCCCCGGGAGGCCAACTCGGCCACCACGTGGTGGCCGAGGAACCCCGTACCGCCGATCACCAGTACCCGCATGCGGGTGAGGCTACTGGGCGCCGAACCGCTCGCGCCAGGCCGCCAGGTCCTCGTCGGTGATCTTGGCGAAGAGCACCGGGGGGACGGTGAACGAGGTGCCGGCCGGGACGAAGTCCAGCGCGGCGGCCTGCTCCTGGCTGACCCAGGTGGGCTCGACGGCGGTGTCATCGGTGGCGAAGACCGCGCGCATCGCGGCGGCGCTGGCCGGGATGAACGGGGCCGACAGCACGCCGTAGAGGTGGATCAGCTGCATCGCCGTGCGCAGGGTCAGCGCGGCGCCCTCCGGGTTGGTCTTGATCTCCAGCCAGGGGGCCTTGGACTCCAGGTAGACGTTGCCCGCGCTCCACAGCGCGCGCAGCGCCTGGGCGGCCTTGCGGAACTGCAGGGTGTCCAGGTGGCCCTCGTACTCGGCGAGCAGGCCGGCGACCTCGGCGCCCAGCGCCCGCTCGGCCTCGCCCGGCGCGTCCCCGGCCGGGACGGTGTCGCCGAACCGCTTCAGCGAGAAGGAGAGCACCCGGTTGACGAAGTTGCCCAGGGTGTCGGCCAGGTCCTTGTTGACCGTGGACGAGAACAGCTCCCAGCTGAAGCTGGTGTCGTCCGACTCCGGCGCGTTGGCCATCAGGAAGTAGCGCCAGTAGTCGGCGGGCAGCAGCTCCAGGGCGGCGTCGGTGAAGATGCCGCGCTGCTGGCTGGTGGAGAACTTGCCGCCGTAGTAGTTCAGCCAGTTGAAGGCCTTGACGTAGTCGACCTTCTTCCACGGCGCGCGGGTGCCGAGCTGGGTGGCCGGGAACATCACCGTGTGGAACGGGACGTTGTCCTTGGCCATGAACTCGGTGTAGCGCACGTCGGTGGTCTCGTACCACCAGGACTTCCAGTCCCGGTTGGCCGGGTCGGCGTCGGACCACTCCTTGGTGGCGCCGATGTACTCGATCGGGGCGTCGAACCAGACGTAGAAGACCTTGCCCTGGGCGGCCAGCTCCGGCCAGACGTCGGCCGGGAGCGGTACGCCCCAGTCCAGGTCACGGGTGATCGCCCGGTCGTTGAGGCCCTCGGTCAGCCACTTGCGGGCGATCGAGGAGGCCAGCGTCGGCCAGTCCTTGCCGTTCTCGTCGATCCAGGCCTCGACCTCGCCGGCCAGCTTGGACTGCAGCAGGAAGAGGTGGGTGGTCTCGCGGACCTCCAGCTCGGTGGAGCCGCTGACCGCCGAGCGCGGGTTGATCAGGTCGGTCGGGTCCAGCAGGCGGGTGCAGTTCTCGCACTGGTCGCCGCGGGCCTTGTCGTAGCCGCAGTGCGGGCAGGTGCCCTCGATGTAGCGGTCCGGCAGGAACCGGCCGTCGGCGATCGAGTAGACCTGGCGGATCGCGCGCTCCTCGATGAAGCCGTTGGCCTTCAGCTCGCGGGCGAACTCCTGGGTGATCTCGCGGTTCTGCTGCGAGGAGGAGCGGCCGAAGTAGTCGAAGGAGAGCGCGAAGCCGTCGTAGATCGCCTTCTGGGCGTCGTGCTGCTCGGCGCAGAACTCCTGGACCGACTGGCCGGCCGCCTTGGCGGCGAGCTCCGCCGGGGTGCCGTGCTCGTCGGTGGCGCAGATGTAGAGCACCTCGTGGCCGCGCTGGCGCAGGTAGCGGGAGTAGACATCCGCCGGGAGCATGGACCCGACCATGTTCCCCAGGTGCTTGATCCCGTTGATGTAGGGAAGCGCGCTGGTGATCAGGTGTCGAGCCATCCGGGGAAGCTCCTTCATCTAGGTGGCGCCACCCGGCTCGTGCGCGGGCCGGGCGGGCAGTCGGCGGCCATCGCCGAGGATGGAGCCATTCTATCGGCCGGGACGTGGGCATCCGTACCGGCTGGTCAGGGGTGCACGGCGGGGTGTGCGCGCGGCCCCCGGGCTGAGGAGCTCGGGGGCCGCGGCGTGGGGCTGAGGACGGGTCAGGGCTGGGGGACGTTCGGGGGTTCGGGCCGGTCCAGCTGTAGATGTAGTTGGTCTGGCCGTCCCTCCACGAGGTGTACGGGGCCGGGTTGACGTCCATGCACTGGTTGGCGTCGTCGGCCGCGTTCTGCGACTGGGCGGTGGTGGGCATGGCGGTGGGCACGGGCGCCTGCGGGGCGCTGCCGCCGCCTGCCGCGCCGAAGCTGTCGCCGCTGTTCCAGTCGGTGCCGACCCGCAGGGTCACCGAGGTGCCCGACTCGCCGGACTGCTCAAGGGCCGAGTCCGGCAGGCCGAGCGCGGCGGCCACGGTCTTGGCCGAGTCCGCCTTGTTGGCGGGGTAGAGCAGCTTGGTGGGCGCGTTGGCGACCTTGGTGCCGTCCGCTGAGGCACGGGTGAAGCCCTGCTGGACCAGCGCATCGGTGATCGCCTTGGCACGGCCGGTGACTCCGCTGGAGTTCTGCACCTCGACGTGGATGGTCGACTTGTCGACCGCGACGGAGGGCGCGGCGGCGGCCGGGGGCTGCTCGGCGCGGCCTGGGAGGGCGCGGCCGGAGCGGGGGAGTTGGCGGACGGCGGCGCGTTCTTGTCGAGCGGCACGTCGTTGACGATCATCTGGAACAGCTTCTGGGAGTCCGGGGAGGTCTCCACCAGGTTGTTCTTCGGGTTCCTCGGGTCCGGCACGTACTGCCACGGCATGGTGACCGTGGTGATCCGGTTGGTCGGGACCTTGTTGAGCTCCAGCGCCAGGCTGGTCAGCGCGCTGACCGTGGCGAGGCTCTTGTCCACCGTGAGCGCACTGGTGGCGGCCTGGGCCAGGTCGTTGAGCTTGACCGGGTTGGCCAGGGTGCCGGCCGACTTGAACTCGCGGATCATCGAGTTGATGTAGAGGTGCTGGGCCTGGGCGCGGCCGATGTCGGAGCCGTCGCCGAAGGCGTGCCGGGTGCGCAGCCACTCCAGGGCCTGCTCGCCCTTGATGGAGCGGGTGCCGGCCGGGAGGACCAGGTGGGAGCCGATCTCGTGGACGGTGCCGTCCGGGTCGTGCGTGATCTGGTCGTCCTTGACGTTCTCCTTGGTGCACACGTTCACACCGCCGATGGCGTCGGCCATGCTCACCACACCGGAGAAGTCGACCATCATGTAGTGGTCGATGTGGATCTGGGTGAGCAGCTCCCAGGTGTCCACCACGCAGCCCGGGTCGTTGACGTTGAGGCTGTCGGTGATGATCGTGTGCCGGGCCTTGAGGACCTTGCCGTTCTTGTCCTTGCAGTCCGGGATGTTCACCTGGGTGTCACGCGGGATGCTCATGATCGAGGCGTTGCTGCGGTCCGCCGAGAGGTGGACCAGCATCTCCACGTCCGCGTGCGGGGCGCTGTCCTCGCAGGCGCCGCCGAGCTGGCAGTCCTGGGAGCTGTTGCGGCCGTCGGAACCCAGCATCAGGATGTTCAGCGGCTTGCGGCCGAACGCGTCGGCCTTGGAGTCCGGGGCGAGGGCGGAGCCGCCGTTGTTCAGGTTGCCCTTCTTGATGTTGGAGTTGAGCTCCTGGATGTAGAGGTAACCGCCACCGACCGAGACCAGCAGGGTGAGGCCGACCCCGTAGGCGGTGTACTTCAGCGCCCGCCTGCGCTTGGCGGCCTTGGTCAACGGGGCCTTGCGGCTGCGGGCGCGGCCGCCGGCCGCCGCACCGCCGGTGCCGCTCCCGGTGCCACCGCCGTTGCCCGCGGCCCGTCGGCCGCGTCCGCCCTTCGAGGGCTGCTGGGCAGCGCGGCGAGCGGCGGCGCGGCCGCCTTCCGCCGGGCTGCCGCCGGTCGGTTGACCATCGGTTGAGCGGTTACCGTCAAGCGTCATAGGTGTCCACCAAGCGGGCTTTGCCAGGTCCTCCCTGGACTCTTGGCGGGAGACTATATCAATTCGAAATCATAGGTTTATGTGAGGATCCTAAGTTTCTGGGGACCCTGTGAAGGCCTTGTACATGAACTTCCTACCCGCAGGTATCCCCAACGTACACAACGGTGTTGACGTCTCTGGCAGTGGGAGCGGTTCATGGCTGACGGCAAGTACGCCCGGGTCGAGCGGGAGCGGCGGTTCCTGCTGGCGGGGGAGCCGGATCGGCGGGCGGTGACGGCCACCCGCCGGCTCACCGACCGCTACCTCACCGGCACCAGGCTGCGGCTGCGCGAGATGGTCCACCTGGAGACGGGGGAGGCGGTGTACAAGCTGACCCAGAAGCTGCCGGGTGACCAGCCGGACTGGGGGTTGACCACCACCTGCTACCTCTCGCCCGCCGAGTACCGGGTCTTCGCCACCCTGCCCGGTGCCGTGCTGGCCAAGACCCGCTACAGCGTCCCGCCGTTGGGCATCGACGTGTTCGACGCCCCGCTGGCCCCGCTGGTGCTGGCCGAGGCCGAGTTCGACAGCGAGGCCGAGGCGCGCGCCTTCCGACCGCCGGCCGGTGCCATCGCCGAGGTCACCGCCGACCCCCGTTTCACCGGCGGCCGCCTGGTCACCGTCGAGCCGGGCGAACTGCGCGGCTGGCTCGCGGAGTACGGCCTCCAGCTAGCGGTCCTCCAGTAATAAGGACCGGGTCAGGCGCCGGCCACCGGCGGCGTGATCAGCTCCTGGACCCGGGTCCAGCAGGCCCGGTCGGCGGCCACCAGCAGGCCGGTGCGGTCGTCGTCGGGGCGGTAGGGGGAGCCGTCGAGGCGCTGGGCCACGGCGCCGGCCTCGGTGGCGAGCAGGGCGCCGGGGGCGTGGTCCCACGGGAGGGTGCGCTGGTAGCGCAGGAAGTCCACGGCGCCGGTGAGCAGGCGCGGGTAATCGACGCCGGCCGCCTTGGCGCCGCTCTCCACCAGGGCGAAGCGGGACCGGACGGTCTCGATGTGCTCCCGGATCGCCGGATCCAGGTACTTGGTCAGCGCGGCGCCGCGGATCTGCTCGGGCTCGGCGGGCGCCGGCTCGCGGTGCAGCCGCACCCCCGAGCTCCAGGCGCCGCCGCCGAGCTCGGCGGTGAACTCCTGGCCGAGCGCGGGCTGGACGATCCAGCAGGCCACCGTGCGCCCGCCCCGGACCAGTGCCGCCTGCACCGCGTACTCGGGGCGGCCGGCCACGAAGTTCGCGGTGCCGTCCAGCGGGTCGACCACCCAGGCGGCCGGGGCCTCGTGCAGCGCCCGCAGCAGCCCGGGGTCGGCGGCCGTCGCCTCCTCGCCCACCACGGGCGCGTCCAGCAGTTCGCGCAGCCGCCGGGTGATCAGCTGCTCCGCCTCCCGGTCGGCCACGGTGACCAGTTCGCCGGGGGACTTCTCGGTGATCTCACCGGCTGCCAGCGCCTGATAGCGCGGCAGGATCGCGGTGGCGGCGGCTTCGTGCAGGATCTCGGTCACTTTTTCCATGTACATGGCAACCCAGGGTAGCGGCGTCAGTGGTCAGCCGTCGCCTCGGCGGTGGCCGACAGCAGGCGGGCGGCTGTACTTCTTCAGAACGGACGGCCAAGAGCAAGGAGTTCAAGGCCACGGCCGTACGGGCAGCGAGCGCGCCCGCCCCGGGCATACCACGTCATGTCACGGCTTGGCCAGGAACTCCTCGACCAGCCGGTTGAGTTCGGCTGCCTGCTGGTACGGCATGCCGTGGTGGGTGACCCCGGGGAGCAGGACCGTCTGAGCGCCGGGCAGCAGCCGGGCGGCCCCGGCCTGAACGGCGCGGGCGTCGTGGCAGCGGCTCTCGGCGGCCAGCAGCACCAGGGTGGGCGTCTGGCAGCCCGCCAGCTGCGCCGCCTTGGGGCGGGGTGGGATGACGAACTTGGCGCGCGGGAACTCGGCGGCCCGGCCGTAGAGTTCGAGCCAGGCCGGGTCGAGCTCCCGGCCGCCGGTCTCCCATGCGAGGAAGCGCTGCGCCCGCGCGGCGCTGGGCCGGGCCAGCATCGGCAGCGCGTGCAGCAGATAGCCGATGCGGAAGCCGGCGAAGACCTGGGTGGGGTCGAGCAGCGCCATCCGGCGCACCCGCCGCGGACGGCTCAGCGCGTAACTCATCGCGATCCCGGCGCCGTAGGAGTGCGCGAGCAGGTCGGGGGCGGTCAGCGACAGGCCGTCGAGCACGCCGTCCAGCCAGGTGTGCAGGTCCTCCACCGTGCGCAGCGGCCGCTGTCCGGGGCGGCTGAACCCGGCCTCGCCGATCCGGTCCACCGCGTAGAGCCGCCGGGTGCGGGCGAGTTCGGCGGCGTTGGCGAACCAGACGGCCGAGGTGGTGCTGCCGCTGTGCTGGAGGACCAGCGGCTCGCCGTCACGCGGCCCGCAGGCGGTGACCACGGTGGTGCCGAACTCCGAAGCCAGCTCGATCCGTTCGACCGGCACCCGCCAGCGCTCCAGGACGGCTTCCTGGGCTGACTGGCATCGGCGCTGCTGATCGGTCATGGTGTAGCCCCCTTGAGGGAGATATGTTGCTGGGCAAGTATCTCGCTGAGCGAGAGAATAGCCCTGGATCGCCGAGAGCAGGAGATGGGTCAGCAGATGAGTCGGACACCGAACGCCGGGCCGGAGTTCGCAGTGGTGCACCAGCTGCGCGCGGTCACGGTGGAACTCGACTTGCTGGGCGGGGAGTTCGCGCAGCGCAACGGGCTGCACCCGACCGATCTGCGGGCCCTGATCTGCCTGCTGGACGCGGCCCGCTCCGGCGCCCCGGCCACCCCCGGCTGGCTGGGCGGTCAGCTGAAGCTGAACTCGGCCGGCACCACGGCCCTGTTGGACCGGCTGGAGCGGCTCGGCCTGGTCCGCCGCACCCGGGACGACAGGGACAGGCGGCGGGTCCTGCTGGTGGTGGAGGAGCGGGCGGTGGTGCTCGGCGAGACGTTCTTCGGCCCGCTGATCGGCGCGCTGGTGGGCATGCTGCGGGACTTCACGCCGGACGAGGTCGCCGTGGTGCAGCGGTTCCTGGGCGGGGTCGCGGAGTTGGTGGCGCAGCGGCGCCAGGACGGTTGACCGCCGGGGCCGGCGCCGGCGGGGGGAGCGACAGCGCCGGCCCTGGCGGTCAGGCCACCTCGGTCTCCAGGGCCAGCAGTTCCGCGACGGTCTGCCGGCGCCGGATCAGCTTGGCCTGCCCGCCGTCGACCAGGACCTCGGGCAGCAGCGGGCGGGAGTTGTAGTTGGAGGACATGCTCGCCCCGTAGGCCCCGGTGTCGTGGAAGACCACCAGGTCGCCGATCTCGGCCCGGGGCAGCGGGATCGGCTCCACATCGCCCCCCTCGGCCTGGGTGAAGACATCGCCCGACTCGCACAGCGGCCCGGCGAGCACAGTGTCCCGGACCGCCTCGGTGCGGGCCTCGCCGCCCGGCGCGAGCACCGAGACCCGGTGGCTGCTGCCGTACATGGCGGGTCGCATCAGGTCGTTGAAGCCGGCGTCGACCAGCACGAAGTGGTTGCTGCCGACCGGCTTCTGCGCTCGCACCTCGCTGACCAGCGCCCCGGAGCCGGCCACCAGGAACCGGCCCGGCTCGATCTCCAGCCGTACCGGATGGCCGAGTTCGCGCACCAGCTCCTGGCGGGCCGAGTCCCACAGCCGGAAGTACCGCTCGGTGTCCACCTCGGGCCGGCCGGGGTGGTACGGCACCGTCAGACCGCCGCCGGCCGAGATCGCCCGCACGTCCCGGTCGCTGAGCCGCACCTGCTTGACCATGGTCTCGCAGACCGCCTCCAGGTGGCCGTAGTCCACTCCGGAGCCGATGTGCATGTGCAGGCCGATCAGCTCCAGGCCGTAGCGGTCGACCAACTCCAGGCTCTGACCCAGGTGTTCGTGCCAGATGCCGTGCTTGCTCTGCTCGCCGCCGGTGTTGGTCTTGCGGCTGTGCCCGTGTCCGAAGCCGGGGTTGATCCGCAGCCAGACCGGGTGCCCGGGAGAGGCCGCGCCGAGCTGCTCCAGCATCTGCGGGGAGCCGGCGTTGACCGGCAGGCGCAGCTCGACCACCCGGCGCAGGGTGGCCCGGTCCAGCAGGTCGGCGGTGAACACCACCGGCTCGTCGGCACCCTGCACCTGGTAGCCGGCGGTGAGGGCACGCTCGATCTCGCCCAGCGAGACGGCGTCCACCAGCACGCCCTCGGTCCGCATCAGGCGCAGGATGTGGGTGTTGGAGCAGGCCTTCTGGGCGAACCGGATGACGTCGAAGCTGCGCAGCCGGGCGATCTGGGCGCGGATCCGGTCGGCGTCGTACACCCAGGCCGGGGTGCCGTACTGCTGGGCGACGCGGGCGAGCCGCGGTCCGCTCAGCGGGTCGGTGGGCTCGGCGGTCGCGGCGTACGGCGCGGTGGTCACTGGTGGGTCCTTAGGGCAGGGTCGGGGGCGGCGGGGTGCCCAGCGCCGATCCTGCGCGATCGAGTGGCGGGTGCGCTCGGCTGTCCACTTCCTGGACCGTACTCGGGGCCCGCGGCGGTGGTGAAATCGCTCTCCGGGGCCCCGATCGCGGTGTTTCGGCCCAGGCGGCGGACCGGCGGAACATGTCCGTGCGCGGGCCGGTGCGGGGTGGATGAATCCCAGTCGGGCGCGGCGAGGTCGGGAGAAAATTTTTCGGGGCCGACGGCGGCGACCGGGTTCCGTCGGGCGGCCTCACGTATCGTGCCGGCCAATTTCGACATGCCCCGTCAAAACCCTGCGCACCGAAACCCTGCTGCACTGCGGTACAGGAATTCCGGGCGACAACCGCGGTATTCCGTGAATGGCCGGTGGAACCGGAATTCGCCCCGTGACCTGCGAGGTCGGCGGGGGCAATGCGGAGAAATGGACAATTCCACAGACTGGCCCGCGTCCAGTCTAGCCTGTCGAGCCGTCACTCGGCGTTCGACTATCCAGTCTTGACGGTTGAACGTCACCTCCGTCCTTAAGGTGACGTTTCAACTTGGTGACCAGAGGTGACGGTACGTCAACAAGCGGCCCGGCGAGCGCTACGCGGCTTCGTCACAAAGGAGTTCAGCATCCGATGAGTGTCGGCAAGATGGTCGACACTGTGTCAGGTCGCTTGTAGTTTGTGGGTCGAATTCGCGGGGACTCACTCACGGCGGCCCGATCCGCTCTCTGGATCGCGGGGATGAGGGAGCCCAGGAAGGGATGAAATGATCACCGGTACCGAAGTGGCGGCGCGGCCACTTCTTCTCCTGGTCGCGACGGGCCTGCGGTCGTACCGCGAGTACCTGCTCCGATCGATCGGCACGGAGTTCCGGATACACCTGTTCCACACCGTGGAGCCCACCTGGGAGCAGGAGCATCTGAGCGGTTGGACGGTGGTCCCCGACACCCATGACGGCCCCGGGATGGCCGCCACCGCCGCTGAGCTGCACCGGGAGCAGCCGTTCGACGGAGTCCTCTGCTGGGACGAGGGCCGGATCCACGCGGCCTCCCACATCGCCGAGGCGCTCCAGCTGCCGAACGGCGACCCGGCCGCGATCTGGCGGATGCGCGACAAGGGGCAGACCCGCCGGGCGCTGGACGCCGCCGGCCTGCCCCAGCCCGCCTCGATCCCGGTGACCACCGAGCAGCAGGCGCTGGAGGCCGCCGCCCGGATCGGCTACCCGGTGATCCTCAAGCCGCGCGGCTACGGCGCCAGCATCGGCGTGATCCGGGTCGACGGCCCGGAGCAGCTCAGCGCGGGCTTCGCCTTCACCAGCGCGGCCACCCTGCCCGACCCGATCGTCTTCGACTCCGCGGAGCCCTACCTGGTCGAGGAGTGCGTGGTCGGTGAGGAGATCAGCGTCGACTCGGTGGTGCAGGGCGGCAAGGCCGCCCCGCTGTTCATCGGCCGCAAGGTGGTCGGCTACCCGCCCTACGCGGAGGAGATCGGCCACCGGGTCGAGGCCACCGACCCGCTGCTCGCCGATTCCGGCTTCGCCGACCTGCTCACCGACATCCACGCCGCGCTCGGCTTCACCGACGGCTGGACGCACTGCGAGTTCATGCTCACCGCCGACGGCCCCAAGCTGATCGAGGCCAACGGCCGGCTCGGCGGCGACCTGATCCCCTACCTCGGCCGGCTGGCCACCGGGATCGACCCCGGCCTGGCGGCCGCCCGGGTGGCCTGCGGCCTGGCACCGGAGGTCACGGCCACCCGCTCGCAGGCCACCGCGATCCGGTTCTTCTACGTCGCCGAGGACGACACCACCATCGGCGCCATCGGGTTCGACGAGGAGCGGCTGCCCGCCGAGGTCGACCGGGCGGTGGCCATCGCCGCTCCCGGCGCGGTGTTCTCACCGCCGCCGAAGGGCACCCTGGTGGGCCGGATCGCCTACGCCACGGTCGCCGCCGACTCCCGGCAGGCCTGCGACCGGGCGCTGGACGCAGCCGGCGCCGCACTCGTCGTCACCCCGGCCTGAGCGGGGCCCACCGATGGAGAGACCTGCCGAACGATGAGCAAGAAGGCGAAGACCGCCGGCCCCGGGCCGTGGAGCACCTTCGTGCAGTCACCGATCGCGGTGAAGGCGATCCTGGCCGGCGTGGTGATCAGCCGGCTGGGTGCGTTCCTCAGCATCTTCCTGGTGCTCTACCTGACCTCCCGCGGCTACTCGGCCGACCAGGCCACCCTGGCGCTCGGCGGCTACGGCGCCGGCCAGGTGCTCGGGATCCTGGTCGGCGGCGCGCTGGCCAACGCGCTGGGCGCGCGCAACGCCACCGTGCTGAGCATGACCGGCTCGGCGCTGCTGCTGGTGCTGGTCTACTACGTCAACAGCTTCCCGCTGATCGTCGCCTCGGTGGTGCTGGTCGGCCTCTTCCAGGCCATCTACCGGCCCGCGTCCTCAGCGCTGCTGTCCGAACTCACACCGCCCGACCGGCAGGTGATGATCTTCGGGATCTGGCGGCTCGGGCTCAACCTGGGCACCACGCTCTGCCCGCAGCTCGGCTTCCTGCTGTTCCGCCTCGGCGGGCACGGCTACGCGATCCTGTTCTGGGGCGAGGCGGTGGTGGCGCTGGCGTACGGCGTGATGGCCTTCGCCACCCTGCCGCGCAAGTTGCGGCAGCGGCCCGCCGAGCCGGTGCCGGCCGCGGCCAAGGCCAAGACCGAGGTCAAGGCGCCCAAGGAGAGCTATCTGCAGGTGTTCAGGGATACCCGCTACGTGTTCTTCCTGCTGGCCACGCTCGCCAACGCGATCATCTACACCCAGTACCTCTCGACCCTGCCACTGGACGTCACCCGCGCGCATGTGGACGTCTTCTGGTACAGCCTCGCGGTCTCGGCCAACAGCGTCATCGTGATCCTCTTCGAGCTGCCGCTGACCAAGTTCACCCAGAACTGGCCGATCAAGATCAGCGCGGGCTGCGCCTTCGCGCTGGTCGGCCTCGGCGAGGCGTGCTACGGGCTGCCGCTGGGTGCGGCGGTGATCCTGATCGGCACCCTGATCTGGACGTTGGGCGAGATCCTGGGCGGCCCCACCATCTTCGCGTACCCGGCCATCGTCGCCCCCGAGCGGCTGAAGGCCCGCTACATCAGCAGCTTCCAGGTGATGTTCAACGCCGGCACCGCGATCGGGCCGGTGATCGGCGGTGTGCTCTTCCAGCAACTCCACCACGGCGTCTGGCCGGTGGTGGCGGTGTTCGCGGTCTTCTCGACCGTCTTCGGGGCGCTCGGCATGAAGCCGGTCCGGCCCGTGGTCGACGCCCGGCAGCCGGCGGCCGAGGCCGAGCCGGTCACCGAGGGCGTCTGACGACCCGCGCTGCGGCGGGTCCTTCCTATCCAACGCGGCTCCGGCGGCGCCGTGCGGCCACCCCGCACGGCGCGGCGCCGACCAGCCGGCGCCGATGCGTACAACTCCGGGCTCCGCGACATGGCGCCCGGTGACGGTTCTGGGACAACAGCTGCCCGGGGGCACGGATGAGAACTGTGGAGCAGATACCGATCGACGCAGTGCAGTCGGGCGACTCGCCCCGCTTCCAGGGGGTGGACGAGGAGCACGTGCGGCGGCTCGCCGAGACCGACGCCGAACTGCCGCCGATCCTGGTGCACCGCGCCACCATGCGGGTGATCGACGGCGCGCACCGGCTGCGCGCCGCCCACAGCAAGGGCGCGGACGCCATCACCGTCGAGTTCTTCGACGGCACCGAGGCCGAGGCCTTCATCCTCGGCGTGCAGGCCAATGTGGCCCACGGCCTGCCGCTGTCGCTGGCCGAACGCAAGGCGGCCGCCCGCCGCATCGTCGAACTCCAGCCCGAGTTGGCCGACCGGGCGGTGGCCCGCGCCACCGGGCTGGCGGCCAGCACGGTCGGGGTGATCCGCCGTCAGGCCATCGGCGAGGGGGCGCGCAGCGGCAGCCGGTTGGGCCGCGACGGGCGGTTACGGCCGGTGGACGGCGGCGAGGGCCGGCGGCGTGCCGTCGCGGTGATCCGGGACAGCCCGGACGCCTCGCTGCGCGAGATCGCCCAGGCCGCCGGGGTGTCGCTCGGCACCGCGCACGACATCCGGGCCCGGCTCGACCGCGGGGAGGACCCGCTGGGCCGCCCCGAAGCGGCGACGGCCGAGCCGACCGCCGAACTGGCCGCGATGCGCCGGATCGCCACCGAGCCGGCCACGCCCCGGCAGACCAGGCCTGAGCCGTTCGCCGGCCTGGAGAGCCTGCGGCGCGACCCCTCGCTGCGCTTCACCGACCACGGACGGGCCCTGCTGGTCTGGCTGCACCGGCGGCTGGTGGTGGTCGGCGAGGCGGAGGGCGAACTGGACAACATCCCACCGCACCTGCTGCCGGTGGTCGCCGAGCTGGCCCAGGAGTGTTCGGACATCTGGCACAACCTCTCGCTCGAACTCCAGTACCGCGCCCGGCAGATCGGCTGATCCGATGGAACTGCGCGACGACCGCGGGATCGCGGTGATCGGTGGCGGCCTGGCCGGTGCGGTGCTCGCCTGGCGGTTGACCCGGATGGGACACCCGGTCACGGTGCTGACCGGCGGTGCCACCGTCGCCCGGGATGCCACGGCGGTGTCGGGCGGCCTGGTACGGGCCTTCGAGACCGATCCGATGGCGGCCAGGGCGGCCGCGCTCAGCCTGGCCGAGCTGCGTGCCGATGCCGGGCTGCGCGAGCTGGCCGGCTACCGGGAGTTCGGCTCCAGCTATCTGCTGCCGCCCGGCAGCACCGAGGCGGCGATCCGGCCCGTGCTCGACCTGGTCGCTGAACTACTGCCTGGGTGCGCCGAGTTGATGGATGCCGCCGGGCTGAAGGCCTTTCGCGGGTTGCCGCCCGGCACCCTGGCGGTGGTCGAACCGGCCGCGGGCTGCCTGTCACCGGCCCGGCTGCGGGCGGGGCTGCTGGCGGCGGTCGAGGCGGTGGGCGGCACGGTCCGCGCCGAGGCGGTGACGGCGCTCGCGCCCGACGGCGAGCTGCGCACCGCAGCGGGCGGCGGCGAGCGGTTTCGTGCGGTGGTGGTCGCCGCCGGGCCGTGGACGCCGCGGCTGCTGCGGAGTTGGGGGCTGCCCGATCAGGGGCTGCGCGCCAAGCAGATCCAGTACACCCTCGGCAGTGCCAGTCAACTCCCGCCCGGGTTGGGCGCGTTCGTGGACGAGACCAGCGGCCTCTACGGCCGCCCGGACGGCCCGCACCGGATGCTGCTAGGACTGCCCACCGACCGCTGGGACCTGGACCCGGGCGCCATCACCCCGCTGCCCGAGCTGTCCGCCCAGGTGGCGGCCTGCGCGGCCGAGCGGCTGGGCCTGGCCGACTGGCCCGGCCCGGATGCCAGGACGGCCACCGCGGCCGACTGCTGGGCCCCGCCAGACGGCCCCGGCGGGCTGCTGCTGCGCCGACTGCTGCCGCACGGCCCGCTGTTCACCTTCACCGGCGGCACCGGCGGCGCGGCCAAGACCGTGCTCGCCAATTCCCGCGACGCCGCGACCGCGCTCGCCGAGGCCTTCCCGGCCTCCTGAAATTGTCAAGCGGTCGTCAACTCGCTGTAAATTTCGTTCAGTTGAACGCCTTGTCCGAGAAAAATCGAGCTGACTAGCATTCAGCTGCAATCACCCGCCACCCGCCCGAGGCAGCGTTGCCCGGGGTGGTTCCCACATTCTCAGAAAAGGGGATGGCTTTGGCACGCCAGGACGTTGAACTGCTCGCCATCGGCGCCGGGCCGGCAAACCTCGCCCTGGCGGTGGCGCTGGAGGAGCTGGCTCCGGCCGGCCTCGCCGAGGGCACCGTCATCGCCGAGCGGTACGACTCGGTGGTGTGGCAGCGCGGCATGCTGCTGCCCTGGACGCAGAGCCAGGTGTCCTTCCTGAAGGACTTGGTGACGCTGCGCAATCCGACCAGCCGCTTCTCGTTCGTCAACTACCTGCACAGCGTCGGGCGGTTGGACGAATTCATCAACCTGGGGACGTTCACGCCCTATCGGCAGGAGATCTCCGGCTATCTGCAGTGGGTCGCCGACACGCTCGCCAAGGTGCGGATTCACTACGACCGCCGGGCGGTCGCGATCGCCCCCCGGCACGGCGCCGGCGGCCGGCTGGAGGGCTGGCTGACCAGCTTCGCCGACGGCAGCGAGATCCACTCCCGCGACCTGGTGATCGGCGCCGGGCGGGACTCGCGGATCCCCGCCGAGTTCGCCGCCCTGCCCGCCGACCGGCTGATCCACAGCGCCGACTACTCGGCCCGGATCGCCGCCCTGGACCCGGCCGGCAAGCACCGGTTCGCGGTGATCGGCGGCGCCCAGAGCGCGGCCGAGCTGCTCTGGGCCGTCCACCAGGGTTTCCCGGCCGCCGCGACCACCATGGTGATGCGCTCCATCGGCCTGAAGAACTACGAGTCCAGTAAGTTCACCAACGAGATCTACTACAGCTCGTTCATCGACCAGTTCTTCCAGGCCACCGGCCCGGCCCGGGACCAGCTGCTTCGCGAGATGCACCTGAGCAACTATGCGGGCCTCGCCCCGGCGATGCTGGACACGCTCTACCGGCAGCGCTACCTGGAGCGGCTCAGCGGCGACGAGCGGCTGAAGCTGATCACCATGACCGACATCACCGCCACCCGCTTCGAGGGCGACGAGGTGGTGCTCACCCTGACCGACCGGCTGACCGGCACCAGCACCGAACTGGCCGCCGACTACGTGCTGTTGGGCACTGGCTTCGACAGTCGGATGCCGGCCCTGGTGCGCGGCCTGGCCGACCGACTGGGCCTGGCCGAGACCACCGTCGACCGCAACTACCGGCTGTGCGTGCCCGGCACCGAGGACGACCCTCGGTCTATCTGCAGGGCGTCAACGAGGCCACCCACGGCATCTCCGACTCGCTGCTCAGCGTGCTGGCGATGCGTTCCAGCGAGATCGTCGGCGACCTGCTCCAGCACCGGATGGGCACCGGCCTGCTCGCCGACGTCGCCTGAGACCTCCCGAACCGAAAGCAGAACCCGCCATGACCATGGAAATCCGCCCGCTGAACCGCGACGGGCTGACCTTCGAGTACGACCTGTACACCCAGCGCCTGGTGCCCTGGCCGCTGCTGAACGCGCCGTTCGAGGGCTGCTGGTCGATCGTCGAACCGGGCACCTCCTCGCGCCCGCACGAGCACCACGAGTATGAGATCTGGATCGCCGCCAAGGGCGAGGGCGAGATCGAGGCCGACGGGGTGCGCCGCCCGTTCAAGGCCGGCGACGTCGTGCACTTCACGCCGCACACCGAGCACTTCGCCCTCAACCCCAAGGGCGCCGACGGCAACCTGGAGTTCTACTCGATCTGGTGGGACACCGAGCTGGCCGTCGCCTTCCTGGACCAGCACCAGGCGAGCGCCGAATGACCGAGCACACGCCGACCGAGCGGGCAGTGATCGACCATGCAGTGACCCGTCCGAGGATCCTGATCGCGGCCACCCCGACGCCCAACGGCGACCTGCACGTGGGCCATCTGGCCGGCCCCTACCTGGTCGGCGACATCTACGCCCGCTACCTGCGGGCCGCCGGCGCCCCGGTCACCTGGACCACCATCACCGACGACAGCCAGACCTACGTGGTGGCCAGCGCCGCCCGCAAGGGCACCAGCCCGGCCCGGCTGGCGGCCGCCTCCACCGCCGCCATCGAGCGCACGCTGCGCGGATTGGCCATCGAACTCACCAGGGGCACCGAGCAGTTGCTGCCGCCGGTGGACGCCCGGTACCGCGAGGCGGTGACCGAGTTCGTCGCCGCGCTGCACGCCGCAGGCCGGCTGCGGGAGCGCACCGTGCGGCTGCCGTACGCCGAGCAGTCCGGGCGCCACCTCTACGACGGCCTGCTCACCGGCGGCTGCCCGGCCTGCGGCGCCGGCAGCAACGGCGGCGCCTGCGAGGACTGCGGCACGCCCAACAACTACGACGAACTGCGGGATCCGCGCAGCACGTTGGACCCGCAGGAGCCGGTGTCGATCCGCGAGGAGCGGATCCTGGTGCTGCCGATGGAGGAGTACCGCGCCGAGCTGGAGGCGCACTTCGCCGAGGTCACACCGCGCTGGCGCCCGCACCCCAAGCAGCTGATCGAGCAACTGCTGTCCCGGCCGCTGCCGGACATCCCGGTCACCGTGCCGGGTGGTTGGGGCGTGCCGGCGCCGTTCGCCCCGACGGCGGGGCAGATCGTCTACCCGTGGGTGGAGGCGATGCCGGCCTCCATGTACGCCACCTGGTGGGCCAACGGACAGGACCCGGCGCTGCCCTACGACCACTACTGGCGGGCCGAGCAGGGCGCCGAGCTGGTGTTCCTGCACGGCTTCGACAACACCTACCACTGGGGCCTGCTCGACCTGGTGCTGCTGCTGGCGCACGGCGACCGCTACATCCGGCCCAGCGCCAACGTGGTCAACGAGTTCTACGAGCTGGAGCACGCCAAGTTCTCGACCAGCCGCAACCACCTGATCCGCGGTACCGAGCTGATCGAGGAAGGCGTGCCGCGCGATGTGCTGCGCTTCCACCTGGCGCTCACGCTGCCCGAGCGGGCCCGCACCAACTTCACCCGGGCCGAGCTGGCGCTCTTGACGGACCGTCAGCTCATCGCACCCTGGCGCGAGCTGGGCGATGCGCTGGACGCCGCACTGGCCGGGCACGACGGTGCTCCGCTGCCGGTCTCCGCGGCGGCCCAGGCCCGGGTGGCGGCCCTCGCTGCCGAGCTGCGCGCCAGCTTCGAGCCGGGCGCCTTCAGCGTGGCCCGGGCCGCCGCACGGCTCTCCGAGCACCTGGCCGAGCTGCGCGAGCAGGCCGCCGCGGGAACCGAGCCCGGCGATCTGCTGGCCGGGCTGCGGGCGTTGCTCGCCTGGTCCGCGCCGATCCTGGTGGACACCGCCGAGGCGGCCCGGGCGGCCGGCATCGACCTCGGCCTGACCGCCGGCCCGGTCCCCGACAAGATCGCCCCGTTCCGGTTGCCCCGGCTGCCGGTCGGTCCAACCGGCTTCGCTGCCACGCCAATCGAGGCGTCGACCGAGGCGCCAATCGAGGCGTCGTTCGAGGCGTCCGTTAACGCCAAGGCGCCAGTCGAGGCGCTGGTTCAGGAGAAGGACGACCGCTCATGAAGCTGCTCGCCATCGAGAGCTCCCAGAACAAGGAGTACTACAAGTCGCGCTACCAGCAGGTGGTCGACCTGGGCGTGGACCTCTACGTCCTCAACGGCGAAGGCGATCCGGAGTTCTGGCCGGCCGACCGCTACCGGATCGCGGGCAGCCGGGAGGCGACCAAGCTGGTCGAGTCGGCCGAGGACTGGCACCGCACCGAGCGGTTCGACGGCGTGATCACCTTCAACGAGGCGGGCGTGATCGCCGCCGCCGTGGTCGCCGACGCGCTCGGCCTGCCCGGCATCGGGGTGGAGACGGCCAAGGCCAGCCGCAACAAGTACCTGATGCGGCAGGCACATGAGCGCGGCCAGGCGGCCCACCCGCGGTTCCGCTACGTCACCTCCGCCGATGAGGCGCAGGCCGCGGCCGCCGACTTCGGCTACCCGGTGATCATCAAGCCGACCCTGGGCGCGGCCAGCAACTTCGTCTTCAAGGCCGACAGCGCCGAGGAGTTGGCCGAGCGCTACCAGCAGGCCAGCGAGGGCCTGGGCGGCATGTACTGGTCGCGCGCCGAGGTGGCCGGCCTCGACCTGGGCCCGGACGGACTGCTGGTGGAGTCCTTCCTGGACGGCCGGGAGTTCCTGATCGAGGCGCTGGCCTGGGACGACGAGGTCTACCTCGGCTCGGTGGTGGACCGGATCACCCTGGAGGGCGCGACCTTCGACGACGACGTGCACCACGCGCCGACCTCGATGAGCGCCGAGGACCTGGCGGCCGTCCACGAGGTGGTCAAGGCCGGCCTGCACGCCCAGGGCCTGCGCCGCAGCGTCGCGCACGCCGAGGTGCGGTTCCACCAGGGCAAGCCGTACCTGCTGGAGATCGCGGCCCGGGTGGGCGGCGGCGGGTTGGACGAGATCGCCCGGCTGACCGCCGGCTACGACCCGATCAAGGCCGTCGTCGACGTGGCGCGCGGCGTCAAGCCCGAGGTTCGGCACTACCAGCCGACCGGCACCCACATCACCGCGATGTGCCTGATCAGCGAGGAGAGCGGCACCATCCGGGAGATCCGGGTGCCCGAGGAGGTCAGCTCCTGTGACCAGGTCTTCCTGCTGAAGCTGACCGCCCGGCCGGGTGACGTCAACATTCGCCCGCCGCACGGAAATTCGATCCTCGGTTTCCTCGGCACCACAGGCACGTCGTACCGGGAGGCGATGGACACCATGACCGACTTCGCCGACCGGATCAAGGCCACGGTGGAGCCGAAATGAGCGATCGGGAACCTGCCATCAACGCCGAGTCGAGCGGCCGGGAGGTCGTCGTCGACGCCGAGGCGACCGGCCAGGAGCTCGCCGGCAAGGTCGAGGTGAGCGGCCGGGGGCTTGCCGTCAGCGACGAGCTGAGCAGCCGGGAGCTCGCCGTCAGCGACGAGGTGAGCGGCCGGGAGCTCGCCGTCAACTACGACGGCCGGCGGTTCCGGCCGGTCAGCGAGGACCCCGAGGAGGCCGGTCGGTCGGCGCTCTACCGCCAGCAGGGCGATCTGCTCTGGGGCGAGTTCAGCGGCGGCGACACCCGCCGGGGCGTGCTCAACGGCATCTGCCGGCCGGACGGCACCCTGGAGTTCGCGTACTCCATGGTCAAGGCTGACGGTCAAGTGGTCATCGGCCGCTGCCAGTCCGAGCCGACCACCCTCCCGGACGGCCGGATCCGGCTGTACGAGGTGTGGGAGCGCTACGGGGCGCACGCCGCCAGCGGCGTCTCCTACCTGGAGGAAGTGCCCTTCCCGCGGCAGCGGACCGGTGACGCGGGCCCGCCAGGGTCCGATGCCTGAGCTGATCGAGGCCGTCCAGCAGGCGGTGGCGGCCGGCGAGGCACCGGCCGTCGACGTCCGGCTGGCGCTCGCCCAGAGCACCGACACCGACCTGCTCGCCGCCGCCGGGCGAGCCCTCGCCGGGCTGCGCGACCCGGGCGGCGAACTGCGCCCGGTCCGGCTGCTGGTGCTGGCCGACTGCCCGGCGGGGCCGTTCCCGGACCTGCTGCGGGCCGTGCTGGTGGCCGCCGGTGCCCGGCCCGAGCCGGTCGAGCCGACCGAACCGACCGAACCGACCGGGCCGGCCGAGTCGGCCGAGTCGGCCGCCGGCGGGCTCGACGCCGGGTTCGATGCCGGGCTCGCCGAGGCCGGCGCCGAGCTGGTGGTGGGCCTGCTCGACGAGCGCTACTTCCTGCCGGACCGGTTCGACCTGACCGATCCGGCCCCGCTCGGCCCGCACCTGGCCGACCGGCTGGACCGGCTGGCCGGGCTCGCCGAGGCCGCCTTGGCCGGCGGCACCGACACCCTGGTGCTGCACACCGTCCCGCTGCCCCGGCGGCTGCGGGACACCGTGGTCGGCCTGCGTGCCCGCGGTGGGCTCACCCGCCACTGGCAGCGGCTGAACGCCGGACTGCTCGACCTGGCCGAGGCCGACGGGCGGATCGAGGTGGTCGACCTGGCCGGACTGCTGGCCACCGCTCCCACCGCGGCCCGCTCCGGCGCCACCGGCTGGACCGACGCGGCGCTGCTGCTGCTGGCCCAGGAGGTCCGCCGGGTCGCCCAGACCCGGCTCGGCCTCTCCCGCCGACTGCTCGCGCTCGGCCCGGAGGCCTCCCACTGGCCGGTGGAACTCGGGCGCTGCGTCAAGAGATTGGCCGAGCAGGGGATCCACCTGGTGCCCACCGACCACCACACGCCCGACCCGGTGGAACGGGTGCTCAGCGAGCGCCCCGAAGTCCTGATCAACGCCGCCGCGTTCTCCCGGCGGGTCGTCAACTGGGCGCCCAAGGCCGGGAATCTGCGCCGCAGTGCGGAGTCCCTGGGCCTGGGGGCCGACGCGCTGGTCTTCCTGACCGAGTCGGACTTCGAACGCGGCCACGTCGCAGCCGAGTTGCCCGAGGTGGCGGTGGTCGACAGCGGCGGCGACCCGGCCCGGCTGGTCGACGAGCTGCTCGGCCACGGCTGGTTCGACCTGCTCTGACCCTCAGCTCGCCACCCCTCGGTTCGCGACCCTCGGTTCGCCACCCCTCACGTCTCCACTCCCACCGTAAGGATCACCGCCATGCCCGTCACCGAGGTCATCAACCCGCAGCCGGCACCGCAGCCCGCACCGCCCCGGACCGCCCGGCCGCGCCGGCTGCTGATGTGCCGTCCGAACCACTACGACGTGTACTACTCGATCAACCCCTGGATGCACCCCGAGAAGCCGGTCGACACCGGCCTGGCGGTGCTCCAGTGGGAGCGGCTGCGCGAGCTGTACATGTCGCTGGGCCACACCGTCGAGGTGATCGACCCGCTGCCCGGCCTGCCCGACATGGTGTTCGCCGCCAACGGCGCCACTGTGGTGGACGGCAAGGTGCTGGCCGCCCGGTTCCGGCACATGGAGCGCACCGCCGAGGGCCCCGGCTACCTGGCCTGGTTCCAGCGCAACGGCTACCAGGACGTGCTGTGGCCGGAGTTCATCAACGAGGGCGAGGGCGACTACCTGCCGGTCGGCCGCCGGATCCTGGCCGGCACCGGCTTCCGCACCGACCAGCGCTCGCACTACGAGGCACAGGAGTTCTTCGGCATGCCGGTCACCAGCCTGACCTTGGTCAACCCCCGCCACTACCACCTGGACACCGCCCTCTCGGTGCTCTCCGACACCGAAATCATGTACTGGCCCGAGGCGTTCACCCGGGCAGCCAGGCCGTGCTGCGCGAGCTCTACCCCAACGCGGTGCTGGCCACCGCCGACGACGCCGCCGCCTTCGGCCTCAACGCCTTCAGTGACGGCTACAACGTGCTTCTCCCGCAGGCGGCTTCCGGCCTGATCGAGCAGCTCAAGGCGCGCGGCTTCAACCCGATCGGCGTCGACCTGTCCGAACTGCTGCTGGCCGGCGGCAGCGTCAAGTGCTGCACCCTCGAACTGCGCGACCGCGCCTCCTGAGTGATCCCGAGAGCTCTCGAGAACTCCCGAGAACTCCCGAGAGCCGCTGAGATCTTCTGAGAACTCCTGAGATGGGAACCGATGATGACCGACCGTGTGAGCCTCACGGAGGACTACCTGAAGCGGGTCAAGGCCTCCGGCGCCACGGCCCGTGAGCTGATCGGGCGGATGCCCGAGTCCAAGCAGCTGACCACCTTCTACGGCAACGACTTCCTCTCCCGCCCCCTCTTCCTCGGCCACCAGGAGAAGGTGCGCCTGGAGCACGACATGCGGGTCTGGCACGACGCGGTCGAGAGCCTGCCGGACCGCCTCTTCGACGGCGACCTGGGCGCATTCGCACGCGCGGTCGGGATGACCGAGGTGCAGGTCTCGGCGGTGCTGAAGGGCCGCGGTGAGCGGATGACCCGGCAGTCCCGGGCCGACCTCTACTGCACCGAGGACGGCGAGTTCAAGATGCTGGAGTGCAACCTCGGCAGCGCGCTGGGCGGCATGGACAACGGCGACATGGCCGCCGCCCTGCTGGAGCACCCGGTGCTCGCCGAGTTCGCCGCCGAGCACCGGCTCGGCTACGTGGACACCACCGAGGTGCAGGTGGCCAACACCCTGCTGGAGTCCGGCTACGCCCGCACCGACAAGCCGGTTGTGGCGCTGGCCGACTGGCCGACCAGCTACCAGACCCTGGAGTCCTACAACCGGCTGCTCTGCGAGCGCTGGGGCCGCTACGGGCTGGAGGCCTACGCTTGCCACATCGGCGAGTTGGAGGTCCGGGACCGCCGGGTCCGGCTGGACGGCCGCCCGATCGACCTGGTCGTGCGCTGCTTCATGATCGAGGACATCCTGGAGTCGCCCGAGGCGCCCGCCCTGATGGCCCCGGTGCTGGAGGCCGCCGAGGCCGGCTGGGTGCGGATCTTCACCCCGATGGAGACCGAGGCCTTCACCAGCAAGGGCGCCCTCGCGATGCTCTCCGACGAGCGCAACCGGAACCTGTTCTCCGCCGCCGAGCTGGAGAGCCTGGACCGGCTGCTGCCGTGGACCCGGATGGTCCGCGACGACAAGGTGACCCTGGAGGACGGCTCCCGGGTCGACCTGCTCGGCTACGCCCTGGACCACCGCGAGTCGCTGGCCCTCAAGCCGACCCTGTCGTACGGCGGTCGCGGTGTGGTGCTGGGCTGGGACCAGAAGGTCACCGCCGCGCAGTGGGAGCAGGAGGTCCGTTCGGCGCTGGACGGCCCGTACCTGCTGCAGCGCCGGGTGGACCCGGCCATCGAGTACTTCCTCGACCCGCAGGGGGAATGGACGCCGTGGCTGGTCTCCTGGGGGGTGTTCAACGGGGTGGACGGCTTCGGCGGGTGCCTGGCCCGGGCCGTGCCGGTCTCCTCGGGCGTCGGCGTCATCAACGTCAGCGGCGGCGCGCTGGCCTCCTCGCTGCTCTACGAGCTGCCGCCGGAGGACTGACCCGTCGCGCCGGCCCGCCGGCCGAGCCGTCAGCCGAGCTCGTCGTGCACCGCCAGCACCATCAGGTAGTGGCGGTGCACGGCCTCGCGGTCGGCCGGTTCGGTGACCGAGTCGGTGTTCAGGCGGTCGATCATCTCGGCCTGGTCGAGCAGCACCGGGCGCTGCTCGGCGGCCACGGTCGCGTGCATGATCTCGGCCAGCGCGTCCAGCTGGCGGATCAGCACGGCCGGCATCCCGACCGCGGCCTGCCGGATCTTCTCGAAGGAGCGCTCCACCAGCCGTTCGTAGCTCACCGGTTGGGCGATCACCCGGATCCGTCCGTCGTCGTCCCGGTGCACCGGGTTGGGCTGCCACTGGACGGCGATCCGGCACAGCCCCTCACCCAGCCAGTCGACGCAGGTGAGCGCGGTGAAGGTGTCGTTGACGGCGGTGGAGAGGGCGCGGATCGCGATCTCCACCAACTGGTCGACGGCGAAGGCCATGTCCTGGGCCAGGGTGCGCGAGGGACCGGTGAGGTGCGCCCGGGCGAAGCTGCGGGCCAGCGCGGGGGCGGCCTCGGCGGGCCAGACGGTGGCCAGCTGGTGCCCCTGCACCAGGAAGTGGCCGGGGCGGTGGTCCAGCCGGATCACCGCGTCCAGCTCCTGGGCGATCCGCACCAGGCTGCGGTGCCGGACGAACTGCAGATAGCCGCTGGCCGGCGCCGGGACCGGGGCGCCGGCCGCGTCCAGCCGCGCGTTCAGCTCGTCCGCCGACGGCCCGCGGGTCACCGAGCCGGCCCACTCCGGCTCCCCGGCGCCCGCCTCGATGGCCTGGGAGAGCTCCGCCGCGATGCCGGCGATCACCTGGGGCAGCTGGATGGAGACCGCGATGTGGTGGATGAAGTAGATCAGCACCGCCAGGTCGGCCAGCACCAGCACCATGCAGACCGTGATCGACAGGTGCGGCACGAAGTCGCCGTGCGAGGCCGGCCCGATCGAGATCAGCGCCAGCATCGCGTAGACGAAGGTGGCCACGAAGGTGCCCAGGGTCAGCTGGGTGGTGCGGTCCCGGATGAAGACGCGCAGCATCCGCGGCCCGAACTGGGTGGACGCCAGGGTGAGCGTCACGATCATGATCGAGAAGACCACGCCCACCACGGTGATCAGCGAGGCGGCGATGGCCGCCAGGATCTGCCGGGCCGCGTCGGCGGTGCCGCTGATCACCCACGGCGGCAGGGTCAGCGAACCACGGTAGGCGGCGCGGTCCAGCCACCAGGTGACGAAGAACAGCGCGGCGGCGAGCACCACCTCCAGGATCGGCACCAGCCACAGGTTGGTCCGCAGCGCCTCCCGGCGCCACTGCGACTCCAGGTGCACCCGGCTGATCATCCTTCCAGCGTAGGCAGTGGCGCTGGTGATCGCAGGCTCAGCCGCAGGTGGCGGGACCGCAGGCGGCGGGATCGCAGGCTCAGCCGCAGGCGGCGGGGGAGTCGGGCAGCTCGGCGGTGTCCAGGGCGGCGGTCAGCCGGTTGATCCGGTCGCGAAGCTCGGCGACCTCGGCCACGTCCAGGCCGGTGGCGGCGGCGATCCGGCCCGGCAGGCGGGCGGCCTGCTCGCGCAGCGCGGCGCCGGTGGCGGTGGGCCGCACGGTGACCGAGCGCTCGTCCACGGCGCTGCGCTCCCGGCGCACCAGCCCGTTCGCCTCCAGCCGCTTGAGCAGCGGCGACAGCGTGCCGGAGTCCAGCCGCAGCTGCTCGCCGATCTGCTTGACGCCCAGCTCGCCGTGCTCCCAGAGAACCAGCATCACCAGGTACTGCGGGTAGGTCAGGCCGAGCTCGGAGAGGACGTCGCGGTAGAGCGCGTTGAAGGCGCGGGAGGCGGCGTGCAGGGCGAAGCAGATCTGGTTGTCCAGGCGCAGCCAGCTGTCGTCCACCAGGTCCTCGGTCATGGGACCAGCGTACCAATGCGGGCGAATTAGTTGCGCACAACTGAATTGTGTGATGCCATTCTGGTGGCACGAACGCACGAGACGCACCACTCGACTCGATCCGATCCGCGGATCCGATCCGACGAAGAAGGACGGTTACCCCATGACCGCGCTGTACACCGCCGTCGCCACCGCCACTCACGGCCGTGAGGGCCGCGCCGTCAGCTCGGACGGCCTGCTGGACGTCCAGCTGGCGCTGCCCGTCGCGCTCGGCGGCAACGGCCAGGGCACCAACCCCGAGCAGCTCTTCGCCGCCGGCTACGCCGCCTGCTTCGCCAGCGCCCTCGGCCTGGTCGGCCGGGAGGCCAAGGTGGACACCTCCGAGGCCGCCGTCACCGCGGAGGTCGGCATCGGCAAGGACGACACCGGCTTCGGCCTGTCCGTCGTGCTGCGCGTCGAGCTGCCCGACGCCATCGACCAGGCCACCGGCCGCGCCCTGGTGGAGCAGGCGCACCAGGTCTGCCCGTACTCCAAGGCGACCCGCGGCAACATCGCGGTGGAGCTCGTCATCGAGTAGTCGGCCTGACCTGACGGGCTGTCAGGTACTGTCGAACGCGAACCGCCCGGGTGCGAGAGCTGTGCTCGCACCCGGGCGGTTCGGTGTCCGTGAGTCTTCGGTGCTACGGCTTGCGGGCCACCGCCGCCGCGGCCAGCCGCAGCACGGGGTTGTCGCTCAGCGCGGGGGTGTCGGCCTCGGGGCGCCACTCGGAGACCGTGACCACGCCGGGGTCGACCAGCTCCAGGCCGTCCAGGAACGCCGCCACCTGCTCCAGCGAGCGGAACTGGGCCCGCCCGACGCCCTGGCGCAGCACCGCCTCGGCGGCCGCCGCCTCGGGGTCGTCCCCGGCGGCCAGCAGGTGGTGCACGAAGACGTAGCTGCCGGACGGCAGCGCGTCCACCAACTCCCGCAGCAGGCGCGCCGGTTCCTCCTCATCCAGGACATAGTGCAGGATCCCGCAGAGCAGCAGGCCGACCGGCTGCTCGAAGTCGATGTGCGCGCGCAGCCCCGGATCGGCCAGCAGCTCGGCGGGCTTGCGCAGATCGCCCTCGACCACGACGGTCCGCTGGTTGTCGGCCAGCAGCGCCCGCGCGTGGGACAGCACGATCGGGTCGTTGTCGACGTACACCACCCGGGTTTCGGGGGCGGCCGACTGCGCGATCTGGTGCACGTTGTCGGCGGTCGGCAGGCCGGAGCCGATGTCCACCAGCTGCCGCAGCCCCGCCTCGGCCACCAGGTGCCGCACCACCCGCCGCAGCACTGCCCGCTGCGCCCGCACCCCGAGGTGCACCTCCGGCAGCATCTCCTCGATCCGCCGGCCCAGTTCGCGGTCCGACGGGAAGTTGTCCTTGCCGCCGAGCAGGTAGTCGTAGACGCGCGCGATGTTGGGTGCGGGGGCCTCGGCGCCCGGGGGCTGCCAGGTGGCGGGGGGCTGCTGCTCGGGCACGTCACTCTCCGTTCCGTCTGGTTCGCCGCGTGCGTGCGAGGTCTCGCCGAGCGGTCCAGGCGCGGAAATGATCTCCGATCAGACGGGCGCTGGCAATGGCCAGTTCGATCGCTCGGCACGGCTGGGTCAGTTGCTCGGCACGGCCGGGCTGCGCCGAGCCGAACAACTCCCGTCAGTCCGCCCGGGTTGCCCGGGTCGCCCGGACCAGCCAGGCCGTCGCGGCCAGGCAGAGCGCCGACACCACGCTCAGCACCACCGGCACCGCCCGGATCCCCGACCACTCGATCGCCTTGCCCAGCGCCGGACCCGCCGCCACCCCGCCCACCATCGAGGCGGCGATCACCAGCGCCCCGGCCCGCTGCGCCCGCGGCGCCGCCCGGTTCAGCCAGGGCAGCCCGGTCGGGAAGATCGGGGCGATGAACAGGCCGACCCCGGCATAGGCGTAGGGCGCGGCCGGACGCACCGTGGCCAGCAGCAGGCAGACCGTCATCCCGGCGCAGGACACCGCGATGATCGCCTGCGCCGAGAAGCGCAGTGCCAGCGGCGCGACCAGGAACCGGCCCAGCGTCAGCATCAGCCAGTAGACCGAGGTGGCGGTGGCCGCCAGGCCGGTCGCATAGCCGATGGTCTCCAGATGGGTCGGCTCCCAGCCGCCCACGCCCGCCTCGATGCCCACGTGCAGCACATAGAGCAGCACGAAGACGCCCAGCACCGCGGCCAGGCTGCGCCCGCGGGCGTCAGCCGGGCCGGGCGCCTCGGCAACCCGCTCGGTCTCGCCCACCCCGCGCAGGCAGAGCGCCAAGGGCAGGCACGCCACCGCGAACACCAGGAAGACCACCGGGTAGTGGCGCACCCCCACCGCGCCCACCAGCACCGGGCCGAGGATCGCGCCGATCCCGAAATGGGCGTTGAGGATGTTGAGCATCGCCGTGGAGCGCTGCCCGAAGCCAACCGCGAACAGCCGGTTGAGGCCGTAGTCGATCCCGCCGAAGCCCAACCCGGCCAGCAGCGCGGCGCCCAGCGCGGGCGCCCAGGACGGCGCCAGCGCGAACCCCGCCGCGCCGAGGGCCATCAGCAGGTGCGAGGCGGCCAGCACCCGGCGGTTGCTGATCCGCCCGTACACCCGGTCGAAGAGCAGCACCCCGGCCACCCCGCCCACGAAGTGCGCGCTCAAGGCCAGCCCCGCCGCCGACGGGGAGAGTCCGAACTTGGGCCGCAGCCCCGGGATGGCCGGCCCGTAGAACGCCTGCAGCGCGCCGATCAGTACGAAGGCCGCGCATGAGGCCACCACGGCGGTGCGGCTGAAGACTCCGGTGCTGCCGGCCGTTGGCCTCTCCACTGTCACTGCTTCGGTCACGCGCTCTCCAGATGGCGGCCCACGATCTCATGGGCGAAGGACATGATGGTTCCCTGCGGACTGATGCCGGAGGCTCCCGGCAGCACGCTCGCGTCACACAGGTGGAGATTGGCCAGGCCGTGCGGCCGACCGCGATCGTCACAGACACCGCCGCGCTCCGGCAGCGCCATCCGGCAGCTGGCCATGCCGTGGACGGAGACCAACTCCCAGTCTCTGGGCCGCACTTCGGAACAGAACCGGTCCACCTCGGCGGCGTTGCGCAGGGCCGGTGCCGAACTGCTGGGTGGCAGCAGCTCGATGGCCCCCGCGGCGAACAGCAGTCGCGCGGTGCGGCGGAACGCCAGCCGCAGCGCATGGTGGTCGGCCCGGGTCAGCCCGTGCCGCAGCAGCGGTGCGCCGCCCACCGCCCCGAGCAGCGTGGCCGACCCCTGCATCCGCACCTGGGTGGTGTACATCCCCAGGTGATCCCACTGCTCCAGCAGCGAGTTGACGGTCTTGGGAGAGCGTCCGGCGAGCGCCGCGCCCAGCCCGCCCCGGGTCAGGTTGGACGGCATCACCAGCAGGCCGAGGTCGGAGAACTCCTGCACCTGGGCGGTGAACATGGTGCCCTGGTGGGCCTTTACCGGTCGTCGGAACCTGGCCACCGTCCGCAGGTTGAGGTGCAGCGCCAACTGCCGTCCTGCCGTGCGCCGTTGGATTCCGCTGCGGCGCAGCAGCACCGGCGTGCCGATCGGGCCGGCCGCCAGGAAGACGGTGCGCGGGCGGTAGCGCACGGCCCGCCCGTCGGCGGCGGTGGCCTCCACGGCGACCACCCGGCCGCCGGTGTGGACGATCCGGCGCACCCGCACTCCCGCCTCGATCACCGCGCCGGCGGCCTCGGCGCGCGGCAGATAGCTGAGCGCCATGCTCTGCTTGGCGCCGCTCGGGCAGCCCGTGGCGCACTGGTTGCGGTGTCGGCAGCCCGACACCACGCGCTGCGGATGCTGCCAGCGCCAGCCCAACTGCTCGGCGGCCCTGGCCAGTAGCCGGGAGTCCGCGTTGCCGTCGCCGTGCTGCTGGACGATCATGCCGAGCCGCCGGGCCACCTCGGCGAAGTGCGGGGCCAGGGCGACCTGCCGGTAGCCGCCGTAACCGGTCCAGGCGGCCCAGCGATCCAGCAGCGCGGCCGACGGCTCCCAGAGCAGACCGCCGTTGACCACCGTGGTGCCGCCCACGCAACTCGCCTCGCCATAGGCGATGGTGGGGGTGCCGAAGATCGCGGTGGCGCCCGCGTTGCGGTAGAGCCGGCGCATTGAATCGGCCGGGGCGGCGGCGGCCAACTCGGCGGTGGAGACCCGCGGTCCCTCCTCCAGCACGGTCACCGACCGCCCCGCGCGGGCGAGTTCCAACGCGGCGACCGAGCCGCCCGCACCCGAGCCGACCACCAGGGCGTCGCAGTCGATCAGGTCGCTCATCGGGTGCCCCCGGTGAGTACCCGCACGGCCGGGCGCTCGGCGGGCACCGTGCCGTCCAGCGCGCCGTACAGCGCCAGCGCGGTGGTTACCCGCAGCACCTCGGCGTATACGGGGACCCGGCGCAGCCTTGCCATGGTCTGACTGATCGTCAACTCATCGGCGGTTCTCGGGTCTCGGTGCGCGATCAGGCGGAAGGCTAGCGGGAAGAGCCGCAGTGCGGCAGCCACCGTCCAGCGGTAGCCGGCCGGCATCCGGGCCAGACTCAGTGCCGTGTGCCGCACCGCCCGGTCACCGGACGCAGTGGGCCGCAGCGCCTCGAACTCGGCCGCCCAGCAGACCGGTAGCCCAGAGGCGCGCAGGGTGGTGGCGAGCCGGCTCATCCGGTCGCCTTCTCCCGCACCAGGCCGGCCAGCAGCCGGACCGGCCCCTGGTCCAGCACCTCGTCCAGCGCGTTCAGGAAGAGCTCCGCCTCGTCCGGGCCGGCCACCAGCGGCGGCGAGACGATCAGCGCGATCAGCCGGTTGGAGCCGAAGAAGGTGAGGATGCCGTGGTCCCGGTAGAGAGCCGCGATCACCGCGGCGGTGAGCAGTTTGGACAGTGCCTGCGGATCCTTGGCGGCGCTGGTCGGCAGCATCGAACGCAGCGCGTCGGGCAGCTTGGGACCGGGGTTGAGGAAGACCCCGTGCAGTGCGCCGCGCCCCTTGACGTCGTGCACCAGCCGCGGGTGCCGGGCCGCGAGCTTCGCCAGGCCGGTGCCGAGCAGCTCGCCCAGCTCCCGGGCCCGGCCCGGGAAGTCCTCCTCCACCGCGACGGCGACCGCCTCCAGCGCGGTGGCCGTCTCCTCGCCGAAGCCGTAGTAGGTGGTGCTGTGCAGGGTCGCGTCCGACAGGTTGTCGTAGGCGGCCCGGAAGATCGGCTCGCGTGCGATGTAGCCGGAGATCGAGGCCTTGCCGCCGCCGAAGGACTTGGAGGTGGTCACGATGTCCGGGACCAGGCCCGGGTGGTGCATGAAGTGGAAGAGCGCACCCGTCTTGCCCCACCCGGTGTACACCTCGTCGAAGATCAGCACGATGTCGCGCTCGGTGCAGATCCGCCGCACCTCGCGCAGGAAGCCCGCCGAGCACTCCCGCAGGCTGGAGGCGCTGAACGGTTCCAACAGCACGGCGTAGACGTCGCTTTCGCCATCGGAGGCGGTGTGCCGGTCCAGTGCCAGCAGGAACGACGCCAGGTCGTCGTAGCCGAAGCTGTCGGTGCCGGGGATCTGCGGGTACGGGAAGTGCAGCTCGGGCGAGGCGGTCAGGCTGGCCGCGCCCAACAGCTTGCCGTGGAAGGCGATGTCGCTGTGCAGCACCGTGCCGCGCCGCCCCTGGTGGTACTTGTAGGCCAGCTTGACCGCGCCCTCCACGGCCTCGGCACCGGAGTTGGGGAAGTAGCTGACGGTCAGGTCACCGGGCAGCAGCGCGGCCAGGTTGTGGCCGAGCGCCGCCACGTAGGGCGAGAGGTAGTTCTTGTGCACCTCCATCCGGCGGGACTGCTGGAACCGCTGCCGGGCCCGCAGGATCCGGGGGTGGTTGTGGCCGTGGCTCAGCACCCCGACGCCGCCGGTGAAGTCCAGGATCCGCCGCCCGTCCCGCAGTTGGATCCAGCAGCCCTCGGCATGGTCCACCAGATCGCGGCCGAAACCGAAGGAGCCGATCAGCGAGACCTGGCTGCGGCTGACGTGGCGCCGGTAGAGCTCGTGGACCTGGTCGGTGGTCAGCTGCTCGGCCTGGTCGATGGTGATGAGCCGGCCGCTGGTCGGCTCGGGTACGAGTTCAGCCACGGGAACTCCCGGTGGCGAGGGGCTGCGTGGTCGGTGCGGGCCGGCGGTCGGCGATCAGCCGGCCGACCCGCCGGCCGTCCCGGACCGCGTAGTTGATGCCCCGGTCCTCCGGGAACACCTGCGCCATGCCGGCCAGGTAGAGGCCGCCGACCGCCGACTCCACGGCGGGCATGGTCCGGGTGTAGTGCGGGGTGATCACCGGCTGGGCGTACTCGGCCCGCCAGACGTGGTAGCGCTCAACCCAGGAGCGGTCGAACCGGGGGAACATCCGCTGGATGTGCGGCAGGCTGTACTCGAAGACCTCCTCGTCGGTCATCGTGTACAGCGAGGCGTCGGTCGGCAAGTACTTGGAGAGGTAGACGATGTGCCGGCCGCCGTAGCGCTCCGGCCGGTCCAGGTTGGTGTGCTCGATCACGCCGACATAGGGGAAGCTCGGGTCGTTCACGTTGAGCCAGTAGGTGTCGGAGAGCCGGCGGCTGTTCTCCAGCACCAGGCACACGTTGCCCAGGTAGTCCACCGCCCGCCAGCGGCGCAGCAGTTCGGGCAGCGCCGGGTGGCCGTGGGCCTCCGGCCGGTCGAGCAGTTCGGCGGCAGCCTGCGGGGCGCAGGTCAGCAGCACCTGGCGGGCCGGGTGGAACTTGCCGCCGGCCAGCACGCCTTGCACACCGTGGCCCGCCAGGACGCCTGGTACGCCACCGTTCGCCAGCCGGACCGCCTCGACGGCCTGCCCGGTGCGGAACTCCACGCCCAGCGACTCCAGATGGCTCCGGAACGCGGACAGCAGGGCCTCGCAGCCGCCCTTGAGGTAGTAGAGCGTCTCCTTGCCGGCCTTGGTCCGGCTGCCGCCGCGCAGATGGAGCTTGGTCCACATCCAGGTGGCGCCCACCTGGTCGGCGTACTTGCCGAACTTGCCCTCCAGCAGCGGGCGCCAGACCACCTCGTAGACCCGCCGCCCGCCCAGTGAGATCAGCCACTCCTCGGCGGTTCGTGACTCCAACTCCCGCCAGTGCTTGACCCGTTGGGCGCGCAGAGCCATGATGCCCAGGCGGATCCGGTCGGAGATCGCGAGCGGGGCGAAGCGCAGCACGTCGAGCGGTGCCGAGAGCCGGTAGACGTTGTTGGCGTAGTAGACGCCGGTGCGGGTCTCGTGCGCCTCCAGCAGGTGCGAGATACCCAGACGGGCGCAGAGCTCCAGCATCTCGTGGTCGGAGGAGAACCAGTGGTGGTAGAAGCGGTCCAGCCGGTGCCCGTCGGCCTCGAAGGTGCCGGCCAGGCCGCCGATCTCGGGTGCGGCCTCGATGACCCGGCAGCGCAGGCCCTGGCCGGCCAGCTCCAGCGCGGCGGACAGGCCGGTGAAGCCGGCGCCGACGATGACCACGTCGACCGGGGGTTCGCTTTCCAGAGGCTCGGTGGTCATTGCTTCGGCGTTCACGGCTTCGGTGGTCATTGCTTCGGTGTTCTCGGCTCCGGTGTTCATTGCTTCGGCGTCCACCGCCTTGGTGTTCACCGCTTCGGCGTTCGTTCCTTCGGTACTCAAGGGGGTGTTCAAAGGGTGACCCTCTCGACGATGGGCAGCGGGCTCGCGGCCCGGTCGAACCGTTCTTCGATGACATAGCCGGGGCGGTCCTGCACCTGCCGGAACACCGTGTGGAGGTACTCGCCGAGGATGCCGATGGCCAGCGCCTGGACGCCGAACTCGGCCGGACGCACCAGCAGTCGGGCATCCCGGCGGACGACGGCCGTGGTCAGCCCGCCGGCCAGCGCCGCGGCCCCGAGACTGGTGGACAGCCGCAGCGGCGCGATCGACCCGGACAGCAGTCCGCGGCGGGAGAGCGCGAGCATCCGGCGCAGGGTGTACTTGGACTCGCCGGCCACCCGCGGGGCGCGGTCGTACTCGATGCTGGTCTCCGTGAACCCGAACCAGCTGACGGCGCCGCGCAGATAGAGGTCCTTGTCGCGGATCCGGACCAGCTGGTCGACCACCTGACGGTCCATCAGACGGAAGTCGCCGGTGTCCACGGCGGTCGGGTGATCGGAGAGTGCGTTCAGCAGCCGGTAATAGGCGTAGGCGGTGGCCTTCTTGAAGGCGGTCTCGCCGTCCCGGCTGCGCCGGCGCGCGGAGACCACCGACCACCCTTCGCGCCAGCGCGCGGCCAACTCGGGGATCAGCTCGGGCGGATCCTGCAGATCGGCGTCGATCACCACGACGGCGTCGCCGACGGCCTCCCGCAAGCCGGCCAAACACGCTGCCTGGTGGCCGAAGTTGCGGCTGAAGCGGATGGCTCGCACGGTCGGGTCGCGGCGTGCCAGTGAGACCAGCAGCTCCCAGGTTCCGTCGGAGCTGCCGTCGTCCACATAGATCTGTTCGCAGGTGTAGCCGTTCATGCCGCGCAGGGTCGCGGCGAGGCGGGCGTGGGTCTGGTGCAGGGCCCCCGTTTCGTTGAAGCAGGGGATCACGATGCTGAGCGTCGGCGGTCTCTCGTCGAAGACTCGTGTCTTCGGCACGGCTCACCTCTCAAGGGGATCGGTGGGCGGTGACGGCCCACTCCCGCGTCGCACCGCACGCCGCCCCGCGGGCAGGCCGGCCGGCTCCGCGTGGGAGCGCGGTGGCAGGCGGCCGCCGGGGCGATGTGGTGTGCGGTAGGGGAGTGGGCGTCCTGGACTTCGAACAGGCAGGTCTGCTCTAGGCGACCGACCGGGCCGCGGCGGACTCCGATGTCCGGCGGCCGGGGAAGATCTCAACGCGTCTGTACAATTTCACATTGTCCGAGTGTTCGTCAACGTTGGATTCTGATCGACTGGTTCCGGTCGCAGGGGGTCGAGATTCGGCTCGTGCTGTTGTTTCCGCTTGACGGGTCGACGGCCATGGCGATCCGGCCGCCCCGGAGGACCTGAATCCATCACAATCGAACAAGTCCAAACATGCTCGTGATCTTCACCTGGCCGGCACGAGCCCGGGCATGGCGGCCGCCTGATCGCCAGGACGCGCGGCAGGATGGTGACGCGTCATCGGGACGGGTGCGCCAGGGTGCTTCGGCGGGTGGCGGGCCCGGCACCGGACCGCCCCGACCTCAGGAGCTGCGCCTTGGACCTCACCCCGCCCAGCCGTGCCACCGGCGACGCTCCCGGCGGGCCCGAGCTGGACGAGGCCGCCCAGTTGGCCGAGCGCCGCCGCTGGCAGGCGCTGGGGGTCTGCCTGCTCGTCGGGTTCATGAGCCTGCTGGACGTCTCCATCGTCAACGTCGCGCTGCCCTCGATCGAGCGAGGACTCGGGGCGAGCGAGGCCGACCTCTCCTGGGTGCTCTCCGGCTATGCGCTCACCTTCGGCCTGACCCTGATCCCCGCCGGAGTGCTCGGCGACCTGTGGGGACGGCGCACCGCGTTCCTGGTCGGCCTGGTGCTGTTCGCGGTGTCCTCCGCCGCCTGCGGGCTGGCCCCCACCGCCACGGCGCTCGTCGTCTCCCGGCTGGTCCAGGGCATGGCCAGCGGTCTGCTCGGGCCGCAGATCACCGGGCTGATCCAGGAGATGTTCAGCGGCCCCGCCCGAGCCCGCGCCTTCGGCTACTTCGGCACCACGGTCGGCCTGGCCACCGCCGTCGGACCACTCTCCGGCGGGCTGCTCATCAGCCTGGCGGGCGGTCAGAGCAGCTGGCGGTGGGTCTTCATCGTCAATCTGCCGATCAGCGTGGTCGCCTTCGTACTGGCCCTGCGGCTGATCCCCCGCAGCACCGGCGGCGGCCTCGCCGCGGGCGGCCGCCGCCGGGTCGACCTGGTGGGCGTGGCGCTGCTGGCCGCCGGACTGCTCGCCATCCTGCTGCCCCTCGTCCAGGCGCAGCAGTGGAAGGGCGCGACGAAGTGGCTGCTGATCCCGCTCGGCGTCCTGCTGCTGGCCGGCTTCGTCGGGTGGGAGCGGCGCTGCCGGCTACCGCTGGTCGACCTCTCGCTGTTCTCCCTCCGCAGCTACCGCTACGGCGTGCTCCTCGGCCTGCTCTACTTCGCCGGGTTCACCCCGATCTTCTTCATCTTCACCCTCTTCCTGCAGCGCGGCCTCGGCTACAGCGCCCTCCAAGCCGGCGCGGCGATCACGCCGTTCGCGATCGGCTCGGGCGTCGCGGCGACGGTCGGGGGCCGGCTGGTCAGCCGGCACGGCCGCACGGTGATCATCGTGGGCCTGGTCGCCGTGATCATCGGCACCCTGGCAACCGCGCTCGCCGTCCACGAGGTCCCCGGGCACGCCGCCGCCCTCGCCACCGCCGCACCCCTGGCCCTCGCGGGCATCGGCTCCGGGCTGACCATCTCGCCCAACGTGACCCTCTCCCTCGCCCCGGTCCCGGTCGCCCGCGCAGGCACGGCCGGCGGCGTCCTGCAAACCTCCCAGCGCCTCGGCACCGCCATCGGCGTCGCCTGCATCGGCGCCGTCTTCTTCGCCCACCTCGCGCAAGACGGCAACTGGGCGGCCGCCTTCCAACTGGGCGTCCTGGTCGCCACCGCCTTCGAGGCCACCGCCCTGCTGTGCGCGTTGGCCGACGCTCGCCGGCCCTGACGCCCTCCTACTTCCTTACCTCCCGACCGCCCCGTCCGCCTGCTCCCGCAGGATGTCGGCATGCCCGGCATGCCGCGCGGTCTCCTCGATCATGTGCACCAGAATCCAGCGCATCGACCGCGGCACCCCGTTCTTCCCAGTCGCCCGCGCCGCCACCTGCCCCAGGTCACCACACCGCGCGATGATCGCATTCGACCGCACCACCGCCGCCCGATACCCGGCGACCACCGACTCCTCGGTGTCCTCCGCCGCCAACTCCATCCCGAAGTCCGGCACTTCCTCCTCAGCGCCGTCAAACACCCACTCAAACCAGTACATCTCGGCCTCAGTCAGATGCTTGACCAGCCCCAGCAGATTCGTCCCCGACGGCACCCCCGGCACACGCGCCAGGTCCCCCTCCAGCCCCTGCGCCTTGGCGACGACGCCCTCACGCAGGTAGTCCAGGAAGGCCAGCAGGGTGGCCTTCTCGTCAGAGTCCACAGTCGGCGGCTTGACATCGGCGCTGGCGGGGCGGGTGTTGGTGTCGGTGCGCAGTTGATCATCAGTCACGGGTGCACCCTAGGGGTGCTACGGAGGACGGCGCCAGGCCGGGTCTCCGGCGTGCCTGTCGTGACTGCTGCTGACATCGTGCGCACTGGATATACGAAAGCGATTCAGCCAAAGGGCTCGGCCTTGTCCTACCGCTGTAGGGGCTCACCAAGGCAGGGGCTTCCTGTTGTATAGCAACTGCCCTGTAGGCCCGTCATCTGGCAGGGTGGCGAGCCAGATTGGAGTGTCGGCTCCTTCGCTCGGGACGCGCTCGGTCTCTCCGTATGCCATCCGGGTATTCATGCGACCGGGTGATGCCGCATTCACCAGGATGCCGGTGCCTTCGAGTTCAGTGGCGAGGATTCGGGTCAAGGCGTTCAGGCCAGCCTTGGAGACCCGGTAGGAGACATTGGTGTCCGCCATTGTGGCCAAGGATCCCATGTGGCTGGAGATGTTCACGATCCGCCCGTAGCCGTTGCGTTGCATCTCGGGGATGGCGGCCGCGCATACTCGCCATGCGCCGAGGAGGTTGGCGTCGAGGGTGGCGTGGATCTTCTCGAAGTCAGGGGCGGAGGCATGCTGGCCGCGGTCGATGGCGATGCCGGCGTTATTGACCACGACGTCGAGTCGGCCGTGGAGTCCGGCGATGTCCGCGATTGCACGGGCAATACTGGCGGGGGAGGTGACGTCGAGTTGGTGCGCTGAGACGTCGAGCCCTTTCGAGCTGAGCGCTGCGGCCTGTTCATGACCGGCACGGTCGTCCCGTGAGCCGATCACGACATGGAGGCCCTGCTCGGCGAGGCCTGTGGCAATGGCCAGACCGAGGCCGCGGTTCCCACCGGTGACCAGAGCGATGCGCTGTGGGAGAGAGTGACTCATGCGGTAAGTGTGGCGAGTTGGCTGTCAAGATAGATCAGCCGATGGTCGGACTTTGCGAGCTGGAGTTTCTCGCGAACTCGCAGGGCTCTGACGATGTTCCGTTGTGAGGGCGCCTCGTGGATGAGGTCCAGTGCTGATGTCAGGAGTTCTGCCGCCTGCTCAGTCTCCCCGAGAAGGACCTGCGCGGAGGAGGCACGGACGATGTAGGTTGCGCGGTCACGGACCTTGTTGTCAGGCATGAGAGCGAGCGCTGTTGTGAAGCTTCGCTCTGCTTCAGATGCCCGTTGAAGGTCGAGGTGGCAGGTACCGACCTGGGCGTGGAACTCGGCCTCATCGAAGTACTTCGTCCAACTGGGTTCGGCGTCGGTCACCGAGATGCGGCCGAAGGCTCGGTCGGCCGAGACCAACGCGCGGTCACAAGCCGCCCGGTTGCCGAGGGCGGCTTCGGCGCGGGCCTGGCGCAGCATCAGCATGGCTTCTGTTCGCGGAGCTGCGCGAACAGCGCCTTCTGCCGCGCTGACGGCCAGTCCGAGGGCCTCCTGTAGGCGGCCGAAGTCGTAACACTGCAGGCTCATCGACTTGAGGATGTTCGCGCCGATCGCGCGGTCGTCGCTGGTGTGGGCGGCGTGTAGAGCCGATAGCCAGTATCGCTGGGCTGCGGCATGCAGGCCAGCGTCGAAAGAGGCGAATCCGGCGATCCTGCCGAGTTCAGCAGCGAGGCGGTGAAGGCGTCGGCCAGCGGCTGCGGAGTAGGAAGACTTGGCGAGGATTTCCGTGACGATGCTCAACTCGGCGTCCATCAGTCGTCGAGCCCGCTCACCACCAGCCGCGGCTTCCAGAGCACGCAGTCGCGGCAGTCCCTCTTCCATCTGCGTGACCAGCTCATCACTTGCCCGGCCCCCGGCCAGGACAGAAGTCAGGGCCGGCGTCTCGATGTTGAGCCAATCATGCGCCAGGCCGATCAGAACCGGCCCGGTCAGTTTCATGAATCCCCGGCGATCCAACACGGCGTGCTCCAGAGCGTGTTCCAGTGACTGCAGGCTTCCATGTACGTTCCAAGGAAAGCACGCCGGGATGGGATCGCCATCCGGTAACCACCCAGGCCAGCCGAGTGTCGTAACGCGGTCCGCTGAGACCTCGAGCTCGGCGGCTAACGCCAGTTGGCTCGGCAAGTCTGGCACCACGCCACGGTGCTCCCAACGCCATGCCTTCTCGCGGCGGGCTGCCGCGTTCCTGAGGCGTTTCGCGACCACATCAACGACGTCCTGGTACGTCCAACCGCGGACCTCGCGGACATAGCTGAGGGGATGAATGAGCACATCCTCGGACCTACGGTTCATCGTGGACCTCCCTGTCCGTGTCCGAGAGTAGTACTGCGATCACTCAAGGGTCAGCCTATCGGTCGGGTTGAGCTCCGGTTCCCGGGGCGGAGGCTACAACGAGACAACAGCCAGGGTGTGGCACCCGCCAGCTGTGGAGCGGTTGGCTGGTTGCGCACGCCAGCAGGTCGGCGCCCCTACCCAAAAGGGATCGGGGCGCCGCGTATCACCAACGTGCCGATGGCACAGGTGAGCTGGCGCTACATCGGGCCGTCGACCTGCGAGGGCGGCAGAGGCCGTCGGGAGAGTCATGTCCATTTTCCCACCCCGGGCTGGAGGCTGACCGAGTGCGAGGAGGAGGTGAGCAGATGCCGTCGCGGGAGACGACCAGCGGAACCGGGGCGGTGCCGACGCTGGTCTTGGTGGCGGACCGGCCCGCGAGAGGAGCCCAGGTGGACTGCGGCATCGCGTCCGGTCCGATGGCTGCGCGAACGGCCCGACGGGCAGTTCGGGATGAGTTCGGTGCGTGCGTCCCGTCGAGTACGGCCGCTGATCTCGAACTGATCGTGGCTGAGTTGGTGGAGAACGCCAGCAAGGTCACGGAGGTGGGTGAGCCCGTCCACCTCGGCGTCCGGGCGATCGGTACCGACCTGCTGATTGAGGTCACTGACTCGTCGGAGCTGACCCCGGTCCGTCGCTGTGCCTCGGAGCTGGACGAAGGCGGGCGCGGTCTCCTCCTGGTACAGGAGCTGACCAGCCTGTGGGGCTGGCACCCGGTGGAGGGCGGAAAGGTCGTCTGGGCGGTGCTCTGAGTGGGCTCCGGCGACCGACAAGCAGCACGTCGTTACGGGCTTCGAGGCCCGCACCAAGCAACCAGGAAGGAGTAAGCCAGTGAATCAAGCAACTGTCTTGGCCGCGCTGCAAGGCGATGCGCCCGATAGCGCCCTTGCCGAACTCGCTGCCGGCCCCCGGGCCATCGACTGTCCGGACCTCGGGAACGGGCGCCTCGTCTTCCCGCGCTACCGGGAGGTCCGCCACCTGCTACGGGACCCGGCCTTCATCTGCGCCCCCACTGCGGCGGGGATGCTCAGCGCGCTGCCGGCGGAGCTGCGTGAACTGCTGGCCCCGGTCGCGTCCTGGGTGCTGTATGCGGACCCGCCGCTGCATCCGAGGCTTCGGACCTTGATGGCCAAGGCATTCAGCCCACGGCGGATCACCGATCTCCGGAGCACCATCGTGCGGACCGCCGACGCCCTTGTCAGTGAGTTCGCCACGAAGGGCGGTGGTGACGCCGTCACCGAGCTGGCCGAGCCTCTGCCGGTACGCACCATCAGCGCCCTTCTCGGCATCCCGGAGGCCGACCAGGGCGTCGTCAAGGCATGGTCGGACGACGTGGTGCTGGTTGCAGAACCGGAATTGACGGAGGATCGGCAACAGCTCGTCGCTCTCGCTTGGCAACGCCTCGCCAGGTATTTCGAAGGCGTTGTCGACGAGCGCCACGCCAGGCCTGGCAATGACATCATCTCCGGGCTGGTACAGGCAGAAGCCCAGGGCGACCGCCTGACCACCGAGGAGATCACCGCCAACTGCATCGCTCTGCTCGTCGGCGGCCACGAGACGACCAGCAGCCTGATGTCCAGCCTCTTCATCGCGGCGGCGGCCCACCCGGAGCATCGTGAAGCAGTTGTCATCGATGACACGTTCGCCGCCGGCTTCGTCGAGGAGGTCCTCCGGCTCGATGGACCGTCGAAGATCACGGCACGTGCGGCCGTCTACGACACCGACGTCTTCGGCATTCCGGTGGTCGCCGGGCAGCGCCTCGTTCTGCTCCAGGCCTCCGCCAACCGGGATCCGGAAGTCTTCGCCTTCGCAGAGGAGTTCCGCCCCGAGCGGCACCCCAACCCGCACCTCGGGTTCGGCCATGGACCGCACGCCTGCTTCGGTGCGGCGTTGGCCCGCATGCAGGCCACCGCGCTGCTCCAGGCATTCATGCGCGAGTCGGAGGCGCTCAGCATCGACCGTGCGGGAGTCCGTTGGAGGTCGTCTCAGGTCCTGCGGTCCGCAGCCCGCATGCCGGTGACCTCCAAACGCGTGTTGGGAGGCACCGCGTGATCCTCACCGGTCCCTTCATCACCCAAGAGGTACGGGCCGGCCGGATCATCATCGAGCCGTTCGACCCTGAGGCCGTCAACCCGAACAGCTACAACTACCGCCTCGGTAAACGCCTCAAGCGCTACGACCAAAGCGAGGGCCGGTTCGTCGAGCTGGAACTGCCCGGGAACGGGTACGTCCTCAGCCCCCACCGGATGTACCTCGGTCACACCGTCGAGACCATCGGCAGCTCCGTCTACGCCATGTCGCTGATCGGCCGCAGCTCGATGGGACGCCTGGGCCTGTTCCTGCAGCTGTCTGCCGACCTCGGTCACACCACCTCCTGCCACCGCTGGACGCTGGAGATCGTGGCCACCCGCCCGATCCGCATTTATCCCGGCATGGTCGTCGGCCAGGTTTCCTTCTGGTGCAACGCCGGGACCATCCGCCCGACCCCGGCGCTATACGCCACCTTCAACGAGCCCTGCGAGTCACGGATCGGAGCACCCGAGTGATCCTCACCGGACCGGAGATCGCCAAACAGGTCGGCAGCGGCCGCATCACCGTGGCGCCTTTCGACAACTCCCGCTGCACCACCAACTCCTACGACCTCGCCCTGGGCCGGCGTCTTGCCCTCTACCAAGACGAGGTCCTCGACCCCCGTCGTGAGCCGGCGTACGAACTGCGCGACATCCCGGACGACGGCTACCTGCTCGCCCCGGGCGACTTCGTGCTCGCCGAGACGGCCGAGCAGATCGGAAGCGACAACTACGTTCCGCTGATCCACGCGAAGTCGGGTACCGCCCGCCTCGGTCTGTTCGTCCATGTCACCGCCGACCTCATCGACCTCGGTTTCGTCGGCTGTTCCACGCTCCAGCTGTACGCCACGCTGCCTGTCCGGATCTGGCCGGGCATGCTCATCGCTCAGGTCACGTTCTGGGTGCCGTACGGCCCGATCGAGCTCTACCAGGGCAAGTACCAGCACGCGGATGGCCCGCAGGTCTCGCGCAGCTACCAGGACCACCCAGGGGTGGCGAATGGCTGAGAAGCCCGGCACCGGATTCGAGCTCATCCAGCGGCAGGCCGCTTGCACCTTCGCGGCTCGGGCACGAATCGAAGCCGTAGCTCCGTTCCACGGCGCCGACGCCCGGGAAGCCGGGCTGGCTGCAGCCGGCGCTCTGGCAGACCTCACCGAGTGCGCGGGCACCGACGAGTTGGACGGACTCCTCATCGAGCTCACCGACGCCCGCCACGGCTTCAGCCTTGAGACCGTCGCCGTGACCACTCGCGAGGTCCTCGTGGGACTGCTGGAAGCAGACGGCAATGATGCAGCGGAGGCACTGAGCAACGCCGGCGCGGAACACTGGTGGCTGACCCTGTGCGGCACCCGGTGGTTCGCTCTGGCATTCGCCCCCTGCTATCCGGCCGACTCGCCCCGGTTCACCCTCGGCTCCCGTTCCACCTTCCTGCTTCTGCAACCGGTGGCCTCCTTCGACCGGCACGCGACGCCCCGAGGCTCAGTCATCGCCGAGGAAGTACGGCAGATGATCCGCCACGCGTATGCCTCTGTGGGGTGCCCGTACGACACCGACCTCGCCCGGCAGGACGTCGAGGCACTCAAGTTCGTGTGGCCTCTCCGTCAGGGCGACGCCCCGGTGCAGTGGTGGCGGAGCGGTACCGGAGGCCGGAGGGAGCCGGCGTGAGATCAGTTGTCGGCTACAGCCTGCTCGCCGCGCAGATTGCGGCAACTCATGCCGCATTCCCGAGGACTACTTGGGACGCCCCAGGGGAACTGCTCGACGCGGCGCGCGCGCTTTTCGCCACGGATGCCGGTGAAGCACCGGAGGGTGCTGAGGACCTGCTCGCCGGAATCGCCAGCCTCCTCGCCCACGGCCCCTACCCCGCAGTGCAGCTCCACGGTCACACCAGCGGTTCCACGCTGCCGACCGCCATCCGTCCGGAACGGCCGTACGGACCTCCCGAGGAGGACGTGCTCCTCCATGCGATCAGCGTGGCCAGGCCTCCGGGGACAGAGCCCTGGCCCTCAGGTCCGGCAGACCTGGTGCGGCTCGGGCGGGTGACACCCGTGCTGACCGGGGCCATACCGTGCCGCACGGTCGTGCTGAGGGCTGCCGCGGCTCGCTACTTGCTGCGCCGCCTGCTGCCCACTGATGACGCTCAACGGCGTTGGCTATTACGACGGATTGCCTGGCTCCTCGATCCTCGTAACGACGACGCCGGCTCGCTCCTGCTCCGGCTCATGGGGCCGGAGGACCCGCTGGTCGCCCACTTGGGCGATCACCTTCACCAGGCGAGTCAGCCGGGGGTATCCGAGCCGTTCCCATTCTCCGAACGGCAGGACGGACAGATCGAGGACGGCGTGATCCGCCGCGGTGGACGGATCCTCGCCCTCCGCAAGCACCGCTGCATCAGCTTCGCCGATCTGCATTGGGACAGTTGCACGGAGCAGCTCGCTATCGGACGCGACCTGGCCGCAGGGCTACGAGCCGGAGACCTGGTGGCCGTTCGCGGGACCCAGGGGGTCAGCAGCACCGGTCAGCCCACGGTGTTCGTATCGCATCTGGAACGCCATCAGTCCGGCGCTCTTCGGGCCGTTCCCGAGGCTTCTGCTGCGAGTACAGCGCTGCGGTTGACACGTACGCACCTGGCCGATGGCGGATTCACCGAGGTGATCACTCCAATACTGACGGACAGTTACTTCGGCGGCGCGGCACGCCCTTTCAGCACGTGGGCCGCCGCAGCGGAACGCCGTCAGTACCTTCGTGTCACCACCGAGCTCGCCCTGCTGGACATCATCGCCTCCGGAACGAGCCGCTGCTACGAGATCGGCCCCAGCTTCCGCAACGAGGGCCTACGAGGGCAGCCGGCCAAGGAGTTCCTCATGCTGGAGGCGTATGCCGCAGACCTCGACCTCGCGAGCATGACGGAGTACGCGGTCACCCTCATCAGCAGCGTGACCGCGCAGCGGGGACCGTTGCGCAGACTGTCGTTCGACGATGCATTCAGAGAGCTCTCCGGCGTGGATCCGTCAGACGCTTCGGCGATCCACGCCCTGGCCATCGAGCGGATCCCTGTCACCGCCGCCCGCACCGACGACCCCGACATCCTGGCCCGCCGCCTGTGGCGCAGCACCCTGCGGCACCGGTTGCAGGGGTTCGTGGCCGTTGAGAGCATTCCCGGCCCTGGCTCACCGCTGATCGCCGGAACCGGGCGGGCCGCCCAGCGGATTTGGCTGTATGTCGACGGCCTTGAAGTGGCCGAGGTCAGCCGCAACGAGCTCGATCCCGGGGTGCTCGCTGATGCCTTTCAGCGGCAGTTCGCCCATGACCCGCGTCCCGTCCACCGCGACTACCGGCAGGTTATCGCCATGTTCGAGAGCGGTGTCCCGCCCTGCGCCGGCCTTGGACTGAGCGTCACCCGGCTGGTGCAGCTTGCTCGCCGGGACGGCCTGCCACTGACTGTCCCCTCGCCTCGAACGGAGCAGTTGCAATGAAATCGCCCACGACCGCCGCTGACTTGGACCAGGCTGAATGGCTGGCTCGCAACCAGGCGATGTGGGATGCGCGCGTCCCGCTTCACACGGCCAGTGATTGGTACGGCCTCGACGGCTTCCGAAACGGCGGCGTCGCGCTGGACGACCTGGAGCTGGCCGGAGTTGGCGACGTTCGAGGCCGGAGCCTGCTGCACCTCCAGTGCCACTTCGGCCTCGGCGCCCTCTCCTGGGCCCGGCTCGGCGCCGACGTCACCGGTATCGACTTTTCGACAACGGCCATCGCCCAGGCTCACGCGTTGGCCCGGGAGTTGGACGTGCCGGCGCAGTTCGAACGGGCCGAAGTGTCCACCTGCCGACTCGGCCGCACCTTCGACATCTGCTTCACCTCCTGGGGCGTCCTCATGTGGCTCCCCGACCTCAGCGCCTGGGCGCGCACCATCGCCGAACACCTGCGACCAGGGGGCGAGTTCTTCCTCGCCGAAGGGCACCCGCACCTGTTCATCTGGGACGACGAGCGCGACGGCGCCGGCTACCTGCCCCGCAACCCGTACTTCCGCCACCGCGAACCCGTCGTCGACGCCGAGGCCGGCACCTACGTCGACGACGGCCAGCGGATCGGACACGCGCAGTACCGCTGGAACCACCCGCTCTCCGAGGTGGTCACGGCTATCGCCGACGCCGGACTGCGCATCACCGAGCTCACCGAACACCCCCGCCTGCCCTGGCGACCGCTGGCTTGGATGGTTCCCGACCGGCGGCCCGGCTGGTGGCGCATCGACCGCGACCCGTTCCCGCTCAGCTTCACCCTCAAGGCCGTCAAGGAGAACGCATGAGCACGACCTCTTCCCGCCCTCGCCTCTGGCCGATTTCCAGGATCCCGCGAAGCGCCGACGACGTATGGTCGGCCGCCTACCCGGACTTCGTCGCGATGGTCAACCAGACCAACGTGATGCCCGGCGCGTACGCCACACTCAACACCTGGGCGCTGCACTCCCGGATGGGTCAGAACTCCACCGTTCTCGATGTCGCCTGTACCACCGGCTTCTCCTCCCGGGAACTTGCCCACCTCACCGGATGCAGTGCGACCGGGTTCGACCTGTCCGCCGACTCCGTAGCGCTCGCCCGGTACAACCACCACGACACCGGCCACGATCTGCGGCTGGAGTATGTCCAGGCCGACGGGACCACTTACGCCCCGCACCGCACCTTCAGCCACATCGTCGTCGGCGCGGCTCTCGGCTTCTTCCCCGACCCCGCGGCCATGGCCGCGCGGCTCCCGCACCTCCTGAACGACGGCGGCTACGTGCTCGCCTCGCCGTTCTGGAGTAGCAAACCGCTGCCTCCGGACGTCGCTGCGCTGCGCCGCGACGTCTTCGGTATCAGCAGCCCCATGGAGACCTGGGAACAGGCACGGGCACTCTTCAAAGGACTCGACGTCCTATACCAGGCCGACCACGCGCTTGCGCCCGAGAGCGATGCCGATATCGAGCACTACAGCGTCTCCACGGTCGACCGAGTATGCGAACAGTCCGGCGTCGAGGACCCGCTCGTACGAGCGGCGATGCTCTCCCGGCTGTGCTCGATCAAGCGAGCCACCAACCGGCTGCGCGAGCACCAGAGCTACTCGGTCCTCGTTCTGCGCTACAACGCGAGCACCTACCCCCGCCGCTTCGTCGAGCTCTTCTGATCAACGGCTGGGAACCATCCGAGACGAAGGTGCACCAAGTGATCGTCTTTGTGAACGGCCCGTTCGGCGTCGGCAAGAGCACCACGGTCCGCATCATCGCGGACGACCTCCCGATGCGCTGGTCATCGACCCGGAGAAGGTGGGGCACATGCTGTGGTCGCAGCTGCCCGACCAACTGCGCACCGAGGAGTTCGAGCTGGAGCCGGTCTGGCCGGCTCTGACCCGCTGCCTGATCGAGGAGGCGGCGGGGGCGTACGGCCGGACACTGCTCGTGCCCATGACCATCGTCCGGAGTGCCGTCTTCGCGCAGATCGTCGGGGCGTTGAGCGAACAGGGGCACGATGTGCGGCACTTCACCTTGCTCGCCGATGCTGTGACGATCCGGGACCGCCTCCGTGCCCGGGGCGAAGGCCCGGACAAGTGGGGTGAACTCAGTTGGGAGGGCCTGCAAGTCGAGCGCTGCCTCGCCGCGTTGGCCGAGCCGCTGTTCGCCACGCACCTGGAGACCATCGGGCGCGCGCCCCGGGCCGTGGCGGACGAGATCCTCAGCCGCACCGGCCTCCGCCGATAGCCCGATACCGCGGCGTAGCAGCGAATGGGAGTGGGGCGGGGCCGGTGCCGGCCCCGCCCCACTTGGTCACGCCACGCTCAGCAAAGACCTGATGCGTTCCGTGCCGAGAGCCAGCAGGAGGGTGGGAAGCCGCGGACCGGTGTCCCGTCCGACGAGCAGCGTGTACAGCAGCGAGAACAGCGAACGTTGAGCAGCTTTCAGCTCCGGCGTTGCGGGTGCGTCCAGGGCCAGGCCCGCCTGCAACTTCGGCACCCCGTACACGAGCGAGGTCAGCCCGGGCAAGGACCAGTGCTCGTCCAGCCCGTCGAGCAGGAGCTTCAGCGCCTCGCGTTCGGTTGGCGACAACTGTCCCAGCCTCGCGCGGTCGGGCTCCGTCCGAACCTGCGTGTGCTCCTCGGCGGGAACGTAGCCGGTCACCCACGCCTCTGCGCGGTCGAGCCGGGGCCGGACCTGGTCCAGGTCCGCCAGTGGCGTGTCCGACGTGAAGTCCCGCAGGATTCGGAGCGTCTGCTCCTCGTCGCCAGTGGTGATGTCCAATACCGAGGCGAGTGTGCGGAACGGCAGGACCAACTCGGTGCTCGGCAGCGTTCGGGTTGCGGAACCGATCGAGCGCTCCCGTACTGCCAGCTCGGTCAGCTCAGCCTGCCCGGCGGCGACCTTCCGGCCGAGTGCGTCCCACTCGTCATACAGCCGGTTGACCTCCTGATCGAAGGCCACAGTGATCGCCTGGTTGGGCTTCCGCCGGGCGTACAGCCACCGGAGCAGAGGTGCTTCGACGATCTGCAGGGCGTCGGTGGGCGTGGGAGCGCCACCGGCCGATCCGCTCATCTTGGCGGCACCGCTGATGCCGACGAACGAGTAGCCGAGGTAGGAGGGCGGTTCGCCACCGAAGACCTCCCGCACCAGCTGGGAACCGACGGTGAAGCTGGAACCGGGGGAGGAGTGGTCGACCCCGCCGGCCTCGAACGTGACGCCCTCGTACGCCCAGCGCATCGGCCAGTCGACCTTCCAGACCAGCTTGCCCCCGTTCCCCTCGGAGAGCGCGAAGCCGTCACTGTGCCCGCACTGGCAGCTGTAGCGGATCTCAGTGCTGTCCTCGTCGAAGGAGCTGATTGTGGTCGTGTCCCGCCCACATGCCGCGCAGTACGGCTTGTACGGGTAGTAGATGTTGCCGGCGGGACCGTCGCCTTCGTCGTCGTCCGGCTCGGGTTCTGCGGCCTGTGTCTGCTTGGTGCGGTAGCGTCCGAGGACGGCGTCGATCCGCTCGCGGTTCCGCATCGCATGAAGGATCTGCTCGCGGTAGGCGCCGGACGCGTACATCTCGGTCTGGCTGATCTCGGTGACCTCGACACCCAGCTCAGCCAGCGCTGCCCGGAACGGAACCTTGAAGTGCTCCGCCCAGTTCTCGTGTTCACCGCACGGGTCGGGAACGGCGGTCAGTGGACGCCCAATGTGCTCGGCGAACGAGGCGGGCAGTCCGGCCGGGACCTTGCGCAGCCGGTCGTAGTCGTCCCAGGACAGGATGTGCTTGCACTCCAGCCCACGACGCCGGATCTCGTCGGCCACGAAGTGCGGGACCATGATCTCGCGAAGGTTGCCCAGGTGGATCGGACCGGACGGACTGACACCAGACGCACAGACCAGGGGCGAGTCGGGGCCGCGGCGTTTGCCCTCGGCGATGACCTGGTCCGCTGCCGCGACCACCCAATCGCCTTGCTTCACGCCTGCCACGTTCTGCCTCCTCAGTCGATGTCGCCCGGTAGGACAGAAGAAGGATACGGGTATGTAGGGAACGGAAGCTGGCCAAGCACCCGAATGGACCTAGCGTCGAGGCGATTTGACTGCGCGTCATCCCGCCTTTGCTCGCACCGCCCTACCTGCGTGGCCGGGGTGCTGCTGGCCATCATGAAGACCTTTCGGGGCGAGCCAGGGGTCGTCGCGCCCCGGCGGCGCTTCTGGTCAGTATGAGCCGCTGGCCCCGCTCGCCAATGTGGCCTGAGCAGCCCTGAAGGGGCAGGTCACTCATCTGTGGCCCAGGAGAGGTGTTCGCCAGGCAACTCGCTGGGTGCAGTGCCACCAGGCGGCCATAAGGAGTGCGGCGGCCAACGATATTCACCAGGGGTCCGCGCTCAGTAGTGATACCGGAGCTTGAGTGCGGCTTCGAGATCCTCGCGCGGGACATTGAGTGCTGAGGCTAGGACATGCATGCCCAGTCGTGGCGGTACGGCGTTGCCGATCTGCTGGGCAATGACGCTACGCACACCGGGAGTATCCACGTCGTCGCCGTTTACGCGCCGCCACGGATAGTCGCGCGGAAAAGTTTGGAGTACTCCCAGCTCGGGGAGTGTGAACACCCCGCGGTCCTTACCATCCCAGGTGAGCTTGTTGCGTGAGGCCTTACCGGTCACAGTGGCGGAAGGCTCGTCATAGCGGCGCCGGCCTCGTGCCTTCGGGTCGCCGCCGGTGCCGTAGTTGGAAATCACCTCGAAAGGTTCCGTCCGTCCGAGCGCCTCCTGCATCGTCACCCAGGGCTCCCGCACCGTCACCCCGGGAAGGAGTGAGGGGCCCCCACACCGCGAGCCACTCCCTTCTTGTGACGGTGGTGGGTCGGCGCGGGAAGCTTTGGCATCCCGTGCAGCTGGGCACCGTTGCCCGCCCAGCGGGCGATCAGAATGGCGCGACGACGGGTCTGGGGAACCCCGAACTCCTCAGTGTGGAGGATCTCCGGGTCGGCTACGACATATCCCTTGTTCTTGAGGATCTCCCCGAACGCCTGCCAGACCGGGAGCACCGTGCGAACCTGTTCCAGGACGATCGCCTGGTAGGGCCGCCCATCGAAGATTGCTTGAAGGGCCCATCGCAGGGGCTCCAAGACCAGGCCGGTGCGTTCGTCACTGAGCTGCTTCAAGTCGTCGCGGATCTTCTCGAACTCATCCTCGTGAGAATCGGGTTGAGCCTCGGCGTAACGATTCGCGAATTCAAGAACTTGATCGAGTGCAGCCCTTCCCAGGCCGTTCCCGGCGACGGAGAAGGTCTGGCAGGGCGGCCCGCCGGCCAGTACATTGGCGTCGGGGAAATCGCGCGGCTTGAAAGCGCGTACATCCCCGGGCGTCGTCGGAAGATCGGCCGCCATGCGCGTCGCGCACGCGTCGTCGTCCCATTCGATACCGCTGGCCACCGGAATGCCGAGTGCCTGTGCTGCTACGTCCAGCCCGCCCGGGCCGGCGAACAGGTCGATGATCTTGAAGGGCGCAGGCACGCGGTTTCCTTGCGGTTCGGGAGGAGTGGGGAAGGCCGCGGACCATGCCCGGCCCTCCCACGTCACAGACACAGGTCGGCCCCCTATGCTAGCCGGCGAGAGCGGTTCTACGAACCGGATCGACGGTCAGTGCTGCCTACACCGACTCGGCAACCTTGAGTGCGCGGGCGATTGCTAGCCCCACTGCCTGCGCGAGCGGCGGCGGCAGGGCATGGCCGACCTGCCGATATTCGGCGGTCTTGCCGCCTGCGAGCTGCCAGCCGTCGGGGATCGCCTGGATCATCGCTGCCTGTCGCACCGTGAGCTTGGGATGTGCGTCAGCTGGGAAGTCGGCGTCCGGGGGCGCATCGGCCAGGCTGTTGCCGTTGACCCCCAACGCGGCCCAAGCTCGTTTGCTTCCGGTCGGGCCCAAGTCTGCTCCGCCTCGGTTCTCCGAGCCGCCTACGAGCGCTGGTGCCAGTCGATCAGCCTGTGCGGCCCAGGCGTCGGCGCCTGGCCAGCCGTGGCTGGCCATGGACGCTTTGAGTACGTGGCCGACGGTCGGCGCGGGCATGCCGGTGGGCTCCGGCCAGCAGAAACCGGAACTGAAAGGCTCCAGGAGAGCGACGAGGAATCCGCTTTTTCGGTGTTGAGGTACACCGAAATCGGCGGCGTCGAGTACCGCCCAGTTCGAACGGTAACCCGCTTGTGCCAGCCCGGTTTCGATCCGAGAGCGGTCTGCTGCGAAATCCGGACCTGTGACGAGTTCCGGCAGGTTCTCAAGAAGGACGGCTTTGGGGCGGATCAGAGTCACAAGCCGAAAAGCGGCCTCGAGCACCTTGCGCGGCTCTTCGTCGTCGGTCCTGCGTACCGCAGCCGCCGACTTGATTCGAGGCAGGCCGCCGCTGAGCAGGTCTACCTGAAGTGCCATCAGGCGTCGAGGGTCGAGGTCGCGGATGTCGATGCAGTGCACCTCCCACTGAGGGCGGTTGAGGGAGAGTGTCGAGCATGCCTTGGGATTGCTGTCGACCAGCAGGATCGGTTCGAAGCCTGCCCGTTCGAGCCCGAGGGCCTGGGCGCCTGACCCGGCGCAGATTTCCAGCGAGGAGAGCAGTGACGGCGTCTTGAGCGGTGGCTCGCCCGCCAGTCGCGCGGTGGATCGTGCCTGCGCCGGGACCTGCACGGACATCTGGCCAGCGGTGTCCGGCGCAGGAGACGATGATGTCGCGATGGGCTCGCCAAGTAGGGCGGCCACCGTTTCCTGTGCGACTGCCTGGAGTTCTTCGTCGAGCGCGGCTTCCTCGACTCCATCGAAGAGGACGAACGGGGCGAGTCGCAGCATCCTCATGAGAAAATCGCGAAGGGTCGCTCGTTCGTTCAGGCCGTGCAGGTCGAGCGTGTTCCACACTCGCAGAATGGCCCTGACCGTATGTGGGCTGCCGCCGAGCGCCGCTCGGCGGGCGTAAATCTGATCGAAGGCGGACTCGCCGAGGATTCCCAGTGCACCATACGGGTCTGGGGCTGCCGACGAGTGCACGAGCTGTGCCCGCCACCACAGGCGCCCGAAGACGTGCCGTGTGATGTCCGTCCCGAGGACGCGATCCCGGGGCGGTTCGGGATAGCGCCAGTAGGCCACGTCCGGGAGTAGGACCAGGGAGAGGAAGGCCCAGACGTCCCGCGCTGCGGCTTCGGCAGGGACCAGTCCCATCTCGGAGTGCAGCAAAGCCGCCAGTCGGAGGTCGAACTCGGCGTTCCGTGCGCGTCCGGCCGGCTCCGGGAAACCGGCATCCGTGGCGAGGCTCAGTACCAGCTCACGCAGCTGCAGGAGTTGCGTCGCGGAGACTCGGTCACCACCCGTCGCAACGTACACCGCGGAGTCGTGGGACGCAGCCACCCGCTCGGTGAGCTGGGCAAGGGAGAGTTGGCGATATCCGTCGAACAGGTGACGCGCCTGACCGGAGAGCAGTCGGGGGTAGAGATAACTCATCGAGACACCTCGAAGATCTTCACAGCTTCCTGGATTTCCGAGGCGAACAGGCTGGGTGACTGCTGTCGACGCAGCCGCATGTCGCTGATCGAGCGCCCCGGAAACAGCCGCTCGAATAGCGTTGCCAGGGTTGCCCCGAGTGAATCAGAGGAAAATTCGGCGTCGTCTACGAACTCGTCGTCTGACAGCGCGTGCTCGATCATCGTCCGGGCGGTATCCGCGTACACCGCGGACAGCACGATTCTGTCGACCTCTCGCGGCTTGCCCGCCCGCTCGAAGGCCTCGGTGACGGTTGTGTTCCGCTCGTTGACCAGCAGCAGAAGCGAGCCCATGGTTGCGCTCTCCAGATTGCCGCTGATCTGCAGGTGCCAGGCCGCACCGTCCGGGAAGGAGGTGCGCCCGAAGTCGATCACTGCCATCGGGAATTGGGATGCGTCGCCCTGAAGCCTCAGGGCCGAGCGGTCACTCCACAGGATCGATCCGGCCCGGCGTGGCGAGGCCGGCCGGCCGTCGCCTCGGCGTTCACCGAGTAGTAAGGCCGTGTCCAAGAAGAGGAGTCCGCCCAGAACAGATCCTCGAAGACGTACGTCGAGAGAGACGGGTACGACGCCGCTGCCAGTCAGCCGGATCTGCTGGGCCGGGCCTCTGAGGTTGGAGCCGGTAGCCGTCCAGACGACCGCCAGAACGAGCACGGCTTCGGGCGGTAGGCCCGCTTGGGAGCGTGCTCGGTCCTGGTCGATTCGGACGGTTCGATGCAGATGCAGATCCGTCTGGTAGTCCCAATCGGGCACCGCCTCCGGCAGGGGGATGCGGCCGTCGTCGGTAACCTGCTCCCAGGGCTCGGCCTGGACGACGGTTTCGGACGGGATCCGGTACGGGAGAGCTCGACGGCTCATCGAGTCTTCACCGCCTCGACTTTGACATCGATCTCGGTCATGGTGTCCGGAGCAGGACGGACCACCGCCCGCCAGACGGCATCACTTCCGTCGATCTCGATTGATGCGTCGGCGTGGAAGTCCCCCGCAGCGTTCTGCCAGCCCACCAACTCCGGCCGCTGAGCGCCCAGGGGCGGATCCGATTCTCGGCCGTCGCCTGGCAGTACGACCGCCAACTCAACGCGGACACGCTGGCGTCCGGGCACCGGCAACTTGAACTCCTGGACGAGAAGGGTGCTTTCCGCATCGTCGTCGTAGTAGGGATCGCCGAGATACTGCACGCGGGGGCGCCTACGAGGGGCGCTACTACCGGGGCCGTTCGCGGTGCCTGGGGCGGCACCGCCTCCTGAGCTGAGCTCTTGGGACGATCGAGGGGAGGTGGGTTCTGTGGCGGCCGGCGCGTAGCCCTGATCGGCCGGTTCCGGGTGCTCGTCCTCGTCGGTCTCCGACGGGCGGGTCACCGTGCTGCCGGGGCGACCGTAGTCGGTGGCCCCGCCAACACCCCAAGCACCGCCGACAAGCCCCGAGAAGAGCGAACTTGCCGCTCCCAAAGCGACCTTGGCGGCCCCGGAACGGGTCGTTCCGCCAAGTGAGAGCAGGCCGTCGATCTGTTCTCGGATGCGCCGGAACGTCATATTGACGAACGTACTGTCGGGGTGGTCGAGCGATTGATGATTCCAGGCGTCGTGCGTCGGCGGCTCGGCCCGCGCATACACGTCGTCCATGCCGGGGTCTGCCCGGAACACACCGGCGTAGCCCTGGTGCACGCTCGGCGGTTTGGGGCCTGGGTGGTAAGTGACGACCAACTCGGCAGGACGCATGAGGCAGACGTGGTGGACAAGGTCTTCGATGTCCACTAGGCGGGATGCGCTGCTGGGTTCCAAAGGCGGCATGATCCGAGTGACCAGTCCCAGCCTGCCGAGATGCTTCTTGGGCCGGCGGCACTCGAGATCTGTGCCGTTCGAGCCGCGCATGGCCTCGTAAGCGGCGACGAACATGTCGAGCGGCCGGGTTTCCCGTGGGTCGGGGACCGGGCGGTCCTCGCCATCGCAGGCGATGCTGAAGCGCATTGCGGGCCGTCCGTCGTCGGTGGCGATCATCTTCGGCCACAGATGCCAGGCCATGGTCTCCGCGAGGTAATCTGCCGCAGCGACGGGCTCGTAATCTTCAAGGTTGGGATCGATGACCACAATGGTGGTGCCGGTCTCCTTCGTGCCGAAGGGCCTGAGACCAAGACGCCGGGCCATCGCGTCGGCCTCGGCCCCCACCATGGGTTCTACGACATCTTGTGAGGCGTCGCCCCACCAATGCCTGCCGGTATACCGACGCTTGCCGGTCGGCTCCGAGGCGACATAGCTCTTCCACATGGCGCAGCCGATGAGCCTGGTCTCGTAGGCGTCTTCGTCAGTCCGGCAGCGTGTGTGGACCAGGATCGTCCCGCACTTGGAGAGCAGATAGAAGATGCCTTTGCCGAAGCCGTAGGTGCCACCGCCGAGAGCCGTGTTGCGTGGTTCGCCGATGTTGCGGATGAACGACACGAAATCGCGGTCGTCACCGATGGCGTCATCGGCTCTGGTGGGGCCGCCGAGGCCTTTGGTGCCCCGATCCGAGATCGACATGACCCGGATCAGTCCCCGCATCAGCGAGTCCCGCAACGGGAGATGGGTGCTCGTCGGTGCTCCGCCGAGCAGCAGTTCACGCCACTCGCGTACGTGCGCCGGGCCAACCGCCCTCAAGTCGATTCGATAGTCGACCGGTTCGGAGGAGCCCACCAAGCGCGCGTCCCAGCTGTTCTGAGCGGACTCGCGCACCAGGATGGTGAGCAGGTCGAGCTCGGGACGGCCGAGTTGGTTACGGATGCCCTCGGCGGCGCTCGCACCTTCCGGTGGGAACGGCTGGGACAGCCAGCGGGGCTCCGTCACACGGACTCCTGGGTCATGGTGTCGATCACGTTGGATACGGTGTCGTGTGTCAACGGCACGGGGCGTTTCCCGGAGAGGTCGATCGTGTACTCGACGTCTTGCACCGTCACCGGTACGCCGGCCGCGGTGAGGGTATGGCTCGTCAGCCCCGGGAAGTCGGCATCGACTCGGTACCAGGCCTCGTCGGTGGCCATGAAGCGCACGTCTCGGTAGTGGTGAGAGTCGGATGAGTGGTAGCCGGCCGAGGCGAGGAGTTCGAGGAGCGCACTCTCGTCGTCGCAGAGCCGAAGAGCCCGTTCGATCGACTCGATGAAGCCGGTGCCGATGCCCTGAGCAGTGGTTCGTTGGAGACGGAACCAAGCTAGGTAGAGGACACCTCCCGCCGGTGGCTCCAGTTGGTCGAGCCCATGGATCCGTGGTCTGCGTCCGGTGCCGATGGCGGTGGATTTCACCTCTATGGCGATGGTCGCCGCGGTGAAATCGTGCCGGTGACCGTGTGGAGCGCGCCAGAGTCGATGGGCACTCGGGTCGGCTTCCAGAAGGCGTCGAAGCAGCAGCAACTCCCCGAACAGACCGGCGAGTTGCTCGGGTCTCAGTATCCTGCCGCCGGTGCGGAAAAGTGCTCGCCAACGGTCGAGCACGTGGTAGAGGGCTTTGACCGGGGTTTCCGACATGCTCTCGGTCACAGCCACAACGTCTGCGCACAACTCTGTGAACAGATCATTGAAGTCGTCTCGTAGGCAGCCGAGATCCGCATACGTCTGATAGACCTCAGCGTCCTCCAAAGGCCGCTTATGCAGTCGAAGCACGGGCCCGTCAAGGCCGGTGCGAACCTTCTGATGCGAGTGGATCGGCACCAGGAGATGGCGGTGGCCGTCATGGTCGACCCCCACGGCCAAGGGGCCGCGGTCGGTGGTCACCGGCAGGTCGGAGACTCGCAGGCGCCTGTCACCGCCGGCCTGTTCGGCCTCGAGAGCCGCCCAGTGCCGCTCGATGGCCTCCCGGAGCACGCCGTCGGTCATGCGGCCTCACCGTCGAGAAGGCTGTAGTCCTCGTCCTCGATCTGCACTCCGGAGAGGTCGGCGGAGATGTAGACCCGCTTCTCGACGGTGCTGTCCCCGTTTCCGGGGGTGGGGAAGACCAGGCCGATGCCGATGACGTGCTCCTCGGCATTCAACGGCTCACGCTGCTGCCTGGAAGCGCCGGGCGGCGAGACCTTGTCGATCGGGTAGAGGACCAGCAGGCCGTGGTTGGGGAACTGACGTTGCCGCTCGGCCTTGATCTGCTCCTCTGTGAGCTTCTCTGTATCGCCTGCCAGGTCTACGGCGGCGTCGCGCCGGCTCATCAGCGTCTTGATGTCCGCGAAGTCGGGGCTGGTGGTGGTGACCCGGGAGCGGCTGATCCGGCCGACCGTGATGCCGTAGGCGAAGGTGAGGGTCTGGTCCTCGGCACCTTCGGGCTGGCCGACGACGGCGATGTTCCACCTGCCGAGCGCCCCGGCAGCTCGGACACGCTTCTTGATGTAACCCGTGAGTAGCTCTCCGTCGGCTTCCGACTTCTCGTGGAACTGATACGACGAGAGGAAGTCGGTCACGAGATCGTGCGGCACGTCGCGGAAGATGTAGCGACCGTCATCAGGGCGTTCCTCGATACGCACGGAGTGAGTCTTGGCCGCTGCCACAAGTGTGCGCGCGGCGGCGAGGTTTCCGTTCAACCAGTCGGCGCCTGTGTGGAAGCAGTGGGTCTGGATACGCCGCCCGCCGTAGGAGGAAGCTGCCACGACGGCGTCTTTCATCTTGGCAGCTGCTGTGACACGCATGGCAGGGTGCGTGCGAAGGCGAACGGCGAAGGTGAGCGGCGTTTCGTTCTCCGTCATGTAGAGGTCGATGTCGCGACGCATTTCGGCCTCGACGGTCGCGATGTGACGGAACCACTCGGAGAGCTCGTCGGTCATCCAGATCCGCGGAAGGTCTGCGTACCCGTTCCGAAATCCGAACCAGCGGCCCATCTGTAGAAGCGTGTCATATGCCGACACGGAGCGAACGAAGTAACTGACCGACAGGCCTTCGAGAGTCAGACCCCTGGAGAGGGTGTTGCCCCCCACTGCGATCGCCACGACAGGGCCGTTTTCGTAGTCCAGTCGAGCGTCACTGCTCGAGTTGTCCATGATGATCCGGCAGTTCTTGAGGACACCGGCGAGTTCCGGAAACAGCTGATCGAACTCCACCTTCGTCTCGTGGAAATCCTCCGCCGCGACGCGCGCGGTCTCGTGATCCCACAGCTCGCGAAGCCGTGCCACGAACTCGGGGTCTGCCAGGGCCTTTTCGGATCGGTCACGGAGGTGCACCAGTGGTCGTTCGAAGCTGTTGTGCACCACTGTGTTGACGCTGGTGTGAATCAACATCGTGTTGTGCGGATTCCCCGAGCCACGGACCCGACGGGCGGCTGTGGCCAGCCAGAAATACTCGACTGCTTCGCGAAGGGTGTCGGTGATGACCGGCTCGAAGTCCTCGACGTCTGCCTTCGTTGCGGGGCGCACATACGGCACGTCCTCCGTCGGGATGGACCGGATCATGTCGTAGCCGTCATCGACCTGCTCCGGGTCTTCATCGTCGAGCGCATAGCGTCCGAAGAGGACTTCGGTGCCGAAATGCCTATCAGGCTTCGGTAGGTTGACGATGAAGTCTTTGGGATAGAGATCCTGGGCGCTCGGATCGATCAACAGGTTGGCGAACGGAGAAGCGGTGTAGCCGAGGTAGGCGCACTTCGGCAGACTCTTCATGATCTTCAAGATCAGGGGGTTGATCGAGCTCGTCGCCACGGTTGCTTGGTCGGCCTCGTCGTCGATGATCAGTGCCGGGCAGTCCTGCAGGTACTCTGACGCCTGATCGAGCCAGCGCTCGAGCTTGCGCAGCACTGTGGCGTTCTTCTTCACCACACACAGCACGTGTGTCTTGTTGCTCTTGCCGAAATACGAGGCCGGGTTTTCCTGGGGGGTGAAGTCTTTGTCGAGCCCGGTCAGTTGCGACCACGACGTGGGATTCGGCTCTACGAGCTGCTGAACCAGCCGGGCCTGCGTCTGACGTCGAAGACCGTTGTGGACGCCCGCGAGGACGATGAACAACTTGTAGCCGCGATCGGCGGCCTTCGCCATGACCGACGTGAAGTTGGTCGTCTTGCCGGACTGCACATAGCCAACCACTAGCCCACGGGTGGAGAAGGACCGTTCCCGCGGGTGGTCGAGGAGCGACATGATGCGATAAGTGGAGTCATCGAGACTCTTGACTGCCTGCTCCGACCACCCGTCCTTGCTCAGGAGCGATGAGATCGCCGGCCAACACTTGTCCTTGGACTGGACACCCGTGTACCAGGTCTCGCGGGCCCCGTTTTCGACGACACGCGGTTCTTCGAGCTCCCTGACGCGAATAGCTTCCTGCTCGTGCCGGTCTCGGATGCCCTGGATGACGTCGGGACCGATACCGAACTGCTCAAGCCGCTTGATCGCGTCTGCCGGGGTGAACGTGTCGAGAAGCGCCTTGAACGTGTCGTACATTCCGTCGAATTCATCGGTCATAGCTGTCGACCGTTCCCCGATCTCGCTTGATGATGCCAATACTGTTCATTGAAAGTGCCTCGGACGTGACGTCAAGGGCCATCACCCCGTCGCTCAGTCCGATCACGACCAGCCCGTCGACTTCCGCGATGGAGAGTGCTGGAGAACGAACGGGAATGACCCGCACCGCCTGCGGGTCGAACGGGACCCAGAACCGAACCGTGCGGTCGTCACCTGCCGTCACCAGAAGGGTTCGCCCGTTCCTCACGATCGCCCTGACGGCCATGACTGGCGCCGTGTGGCCCTCGTGAACGAAGACCGCTTCACCGGTTTGCGGATCCCAAAGGCGAACGGTGCGGTCGTCGCCGACGGAGGCGAGCAGAGTGCGATCGTCCAACGGCACGGCACACATGGCGGAGGCCTTGGCTAGGCCTTCGAAGGTCCATCGGACCTTGTCGGCCTCCACATCCCAGAGACGGATGACATGCCCGCCACCGTCCTTGGGGAGGCGCTCGCCTGCGGCCGCCAGCAGGGTACGCCCACGCGTCGAGAGCGCGCACAGTGCGCTGATCCATGTCGTTTCATTGTCCAGAGTGTGCAGTGGCTCGACACCATCGGGCTCCCACAAGTGAACCGAGCCTCCGTCACCCCCGGTAATCAGCACGGGTCGACCATCGAGAGACAGCGCACAGAGGGCGTTGATCCCGCCGGGGGGCGTGAAGCGATGAAGTGGATCAGCCGCACCGGCGTCCTGAAGGTATGCCTCACGGGCATCGGCAGTGACAAGTAGGGTGCGGTCACTCGTAGGGAGGGTGCAGAGGGATCTGATCGTCCGGTCTTGAGGATTCTCGACAGTGCGCTGCACGTCTCCAGACTCCGGATCCCACCACTGAACGCCGGTGTCCTGTCCGGCGGTCACCACCAGCGGTCGGCCCTTCACCGGGGCGGTGCACACTGCTGTCACGCGACCGGTAGGGCCATCGAGCCTGCCGGATACCGAACCGGCCCCCGGATCCCAGACGCGAACCATGGAATCGTTACCGGCCGTCACGATCAGTGGGTCGCCAGCCACCGAGACGGCACAGGCTGCCAGAACCCGGCCACTATGCCCCTCAAGCTTGCCACGCGGCGCCCCGGTCCTCGGATCCCACATGCGGACCATGGAATCATCACCCGCGGTCACGATCAGCGGGCGGCCTTCTGTTGTGATGACGCATGCGGCATTGACCCAACCGTCGTGCCCTTCGAGTACATGTGCCGCTTCGCCGGACTTCGGATCCCATAGTCGTATCGTGGAGTCGGTCCCAGTCGTAACGAGCAACGTCCGGTCCTCAAGGTCGACGGCACATACTGCCAGCACTGGACCCGCATGCCCCTCTAGAGCTCCACGAAGTTCGCCGGACTTCGGATCCCATAGGCGCACCACGGAGTCGTTGCCAGCGGTCACGAGAAGCAGGTGGCCTTCGATCGTGATGGTGCATGCGGTGTTGACCCAACTGCTGTGGCCCTTGAGGACATGTACTGCTTCGCCGGACTTCGGGTCCCACAGGCGAACGGTGGAGTCCTTTCCGGCAGTTGCGAGTAGTGTCCGGCCGGGCAGCTGAACCGTGTGCATGGCCCTGACCTCACCGGTGTGCCCCTCGAGGGTGCGCCGGACCACTCCGGACTCGGGATCCCGGAGACGAACCACCGAGTCGTGCCCGGCGGTTACGAGATGGAGTCGCCCGTCGACCGAGACGGCGCACAATGCCTGAGCCGAGCCCTCCAGGACTCGCAGTTGGTCTCCGGTATCGAGGTTCCAGAGACGGACGGTACCGTCGTTCGCGGCGCTGGCGAGAGTGGTGTGTCCGTGCGTCGGCAGTAGGCAGAGTGCGCTGATCCAGTCACCGTGACCCTCGAGAACAGTCTCTTCCAAGTGCGGTGACCCGGCAGCCCAGACTGCCAGGTACGGCGCGCGAAGCCCGGAATCGCGATAACCCCGGCCGAGGCGTTCCCGTGTCTCCGTGACGCTGAAAAGGGCCGTGCGCTCTTCCGGCGTGGCGTCGAGCGCTTGCGGGGTCATGCGTAGCAATCGGCTGCGGTTGCGTCCTGCGGCCGTGGCCGAGGCCTTCGCGGCTGGTACCAGCCGACGAAGGTCGGCATGGAGGGCATAGACGTCGTCTTTGAGCAGAATGTCGATGACACCGCCGCGCGCTGCGTGGTCCGGCAACGAGCGGAGCAGGTAGTCGGGAGCACCTTCCCAACCCGCGTCGCTACCCACGTGCTGGAACGCTACAGCGATGGCACGTTCATCGGCGCTCGACGCCTCGGCCGGGCATCGGGAGACGAGCGCATCATTCAGGGCTTGGTGGAACAGCCTGAAGGCGCTTGCGTTAGCGGCGCCCTCACTCGACTCGATCAGAAAGTTCGCCGCTGCGGATCGGGCGAATGCCCGCAAGCTGCCCAGACTAGGGGTGTGATGGGTCAGGGCTCCCACAGCGGTGCGCCATAGATCGAGCGTCAGCCCCGGGGACTCCGCGTAGGCCAGCGCGGTGAGGACGTCGCCAGCAGGAACGCCGTCCAGCCGGGGCAGGAAAGCGAGGTATGCCCGGAGTGCCGCGTCGACGGTCGGTGTGAACGAGATCGAGATCGGATCGACCGCGGCGCGGTCGTGCAGGCCGTGGGAGCGCGCGACCAGGCCGGCGATCAGGAAGTTGCATTGTGCGATTGTGGCGATCCGTTCGGCCACGGCCTCGGCTGCACGGCGCTCGCTGTATGGGCTGTCCGAGCGCTCGTCGCCGAGGAGCTGAAGGGTCGCCAGCGTGTAGGCAACCAAGTCCTCCTGCTCGAAGTACGCGGGGCTGTCGAGGTCCAGGACTTCGAGGGCGCTGCCGAACGGCACGATGAGGTCTCCCTCGCCGTCCACACGCCGGCTACCAACCACCACCCGCACGCCGAGGTCGGCACACGTCTCCGCCAGGGGGATCGCGACGGCTCTCAAGATGGCCCGCGCATCGTCGGGCGTCGCAGCTTCGTCGAGAGCGTCAACCACGACCGCGAAGGTGCCCGGAGGCCTCCCGCCCAGCGCAGACCTCACGAGAACAGGCAACTCGTCAACGTCGCTCGGTAGTGCGGCGGAGGCGGCAGAGGCGACCTCACAGGCGATGTCCAGTGCCGTCTTGCCCTTGGCGTGGATCGCGCAGGCGACGGCTCCCTCCGGTGCTCGGAGCGCATCGTCCTCGGGTGGGAGGGTCGCCGCGATCCGCTGATCAGCGGTCGTGACGATCCGGCCCAGCACCGCGGATTTCCCGACCCCGGGGGAGCCGGTTACCACCAGGACCTGTCGACGGTCTCCGGCCGAGCGGGTGATCCAGTCGATGATCGTGGTCAGCGCCGCCACACGGCCACGGAACCGGAAACCCCGCTCGGCGTCCGTACTGACACCGCGGGCACGGGGACGCCAGTGCCGACCTGCTTCGGGATCTTCGGTGAGTGTCCAGCCCCATTCGGACAGCGCAGCGTCGCCCGCGTCCTCGACGGCCCAATCGGTGAGCAGTTGAAGTTTTTCATCCGGCAGGTAGTCGGCGATGGCCCACATACTCAACGCCCGGGCCTCATCGGTGCTGGGCCGCGCCTGCCCCACGATGCCAACGACAGCCTGATGAGCCGCCGACCAGAGCGCGGCTCCGCTGTCGCCATGATCGAGGCGGCGGCCGCTGCTGTTCAGGCGGACCCAGCCGTAGGAAATCGACTCACCGATTCGTCCTTCTGACGAGTCTCCCAGGTCGTCGGGGAAGCCGAAAGACCACCAGGAACCGCCGACGAGATCACTCGGTTTCGGTCTACGCAACGGCGCGGCGAACTCCTCAGCCACCGGCTCCTCGAGGACCAGGAGTGCGACGTCCTTCACTTTTCGGGCAGCCGGATCGGGAGCCACTGCCCGTACGACCTTGATCCGCCGGTGCATCAGCTCGTCGGCTTTCGGGAACGCTACCCACAGCTGAGCGGGTTGGCCGTGCTGCGGGAAGACCACGTGAGCGCAGGTAAGCACTCGGTAGGCGTCGACGAGGACTCCCGAGCCGACCGGTTGGTCGCCATCGAGTCCGGACTTGTGGACGGCCGCTACCCAACTGTCCATCCGCGGTCGGCGGTTGTCCTGGGGAGCCATGCTCATTCCTGACCGCCGGCCTCGTCTCCTGTTTGGTCGCTGCCCGGTCGCCATATGAGCTTCACACCGAAGTTGGCCTCTGTGGCGGCCTTGGCGACCACCCAGTTGGTTGAGCCGTTCACCTTGATGCCGAAGGAGACCTCGACCTCCGACGGTCGAAGCCTCACGGCTTGGTCCAGGACAGCTCGCGCGGCTTCTACAGCCGGCCACACGGAATCGCGGACCCGGCCGAGGATCTGCTCGGCACCGACCTGCTGGTACCCATCCGTCGGTTCGATCTCGAAGTGCACCACCGTGCCCGAATCCAGCTCGTATGACACCACCTGAGACGCCACGGGCCCCCCTCTGCTAGCTCTCTGCTGCGAAGACGTTACAGGCAACGCCGGGGTTGTGAAGAACCGATGGTGTGTTCGGCTTCGCTGCAGGGGACGTTTCGCTCTGAACGTACCTCTCGATGGTGTTTAGGTCGGGGCTGCGGCCTCTCATGCGCAGCAGGAGGGGTAGATGGTGCCGTGCCGCAGCTTGAGGTCGACATCGGCGGTTAACGCCGAAGCCCGACGGGTCCGTATCGTCGGAGTCGGAAGGTATTCGCGGTAGTCGAGGGATGGCCGGTGACGGTGAAGATCACGAGCGGGTCGTCGAAAGCGCCCGTGTCCGACCGCTCCTGGCGTCCGCGCCCGGGACTCGACAGAGCGCAGCGATCACGGGAGCAGGACCGTGCGGCCGGTGGCCCCGAGCGGCGTCTCGTGGATGCCGGCGGCGGGCGCTTCCGGCCGGCAACCGTCGAGTTGAAGGTGGCCAGTCGCACCGGACGCGTCACGGCCGTGCTCCGGTGGTCCGTCGACGGCCGAGCGACTCGCGTACCGCTCGGAGAGGTCGATCAGCCCACTCGTGCCGCAAACCTGAGGGACGGGTGGCGGCTGGCGGAGGCGTCCGGGCTTGTCGCGAAGGTGCCGGCAGCTGAGGGCTCGTGGGCGTCGTCGGCCGGGACCCGGAAGTCGATGCGGGGGAACAAAGGGAAAGACACCAAGCCAGAGCTGCGGCTTCGATCGCTCCTGCATCGAGAAGGACTCCGGTACCGGGTTTCGACTCGGCCGGTGCCAACACTCCGTCGTACGGCGGACATCGTCTTCCCGAAGGTGAAGGTGGCAGTCTTCGTAGACGGTTGCTACTGGCACGGGTGCGCCGAGCACCGGACCATACCCGCGACGAACCGTGACTTCTGGTTGCAGAAGATCGAGGGGAATCGAGCCCGGGATGCCGAGACGGTTCGGTTGCTCGAGGAGGCAGGTTGGAAGGTGCTTCGGGTGTGGGAGCACGTGGCGGTGGAGGACGCCGCTCGCCTGGTCATCGAGCTCGTCAAGAGTGCACGGCAGTCCGACGCTTCGGGCAAGTGATTCAGAGGCCGAACTCCGGGATGGCGACGGGCCCTCGGGGAGGCGGCAGGAGATCCACTTGCCGAAGGGGGTGCGGGTGATGGTCCAGTCGGGGGCGAGGGCGTCGAGGATCCAGAGGCCGCGGCCCGTTTCGTGGTCGGCGTTGTCGGGGGAGCGGCGGCGCTTGCGGGGGATGGTGGTGGCGAGGGGGTCGTGGACGTCGACTTCGGTGTGGTCGGCGGTGATCGCGACGCGCACGATCACCGGGGCCGAATCGCCGCACTGGCGGACGACGTTGCCGATCAGCTCAGTGACCACGAGGTTGATGTGATCGGTGTGGCCGGGGTCCGTGCCAGCCCTGGTCGCGACCTTGGCCACGCAGCGGCGAAGCGCTCGAAGGCGCTGTTGGCTGGTGCTCATGTGCAGGGTGAAGAAGTCCGCGCCGGTGACGAGGTAGTAGCCGGGGTCGGTGGTGTCCGGCGCCGAGGTGGGCGAGTCGACGCAACGGATGGTGTGCATGGGCGTGCTCCGCTCGAAAGGGCCGCTGTCGCAAAGGGGGGTGAGGGTCCAAGGCGGGATGCGGACAGCGACATGTGGAACTCGGTGCGCTTGGTCTATTACGCACTGCGATCGTGAGACAGCATGAGCGGCCGATGGGGCTCGGGGGAAATATTCCCGGGCTAAGTCACCCAAAGGAGTTACCTGGGGCGTTGTCTGACATCTCCGTCATGTCAGACTCTCCCGCATGGCGCGGAAAAAGTTCCTGGTGCCCCAGTCGGTGTACCGCCGTCAGCTGTCCAGCAGGCTCAGCGAGTTGAGGGAGCTTGATGGGCGGACGCTCGCCGAGGTCGCCCAAGTGATCGAGATACGGCAGGGCTCGCTGAGCCGGATCGAGAACGGCGATCGCGGTACGACACCCATCGTGGTCAGGGCTTTGCTCGACTGCTACGGGATCAGCGACGCGCAGGCCCGCGAGGAGCTGCTCGACCTCGTCCGGGCCGACCAGGCGCAGCGTCAACCCTGGTGGCGCAAGCACTCGGCCGTCATCAACACCACCCAGTACGGCGGCTACTTGGCGCTTGAGGACAGTGCCATTTCGGTGAGAACGTATGGCGCGATGCTCGTTCCGGGCCTCTTGCAGACTCGGGAGTACGCCCACCTCGTGATCACTGAGATGCGTCCCGATCTGACTGAGCGTCAAGTGGTCGAGCTGGTCGAGGTTCGCATGAGACGCCAGCAGGAACGGGTGGCGAAGGGCCTGAAGATGTGGGCAGTGATCGACGAGGCGGCACTCGCGCGTCTCAGCGGATCACCAGACATCCTCGGTGGGCAGCTCGAACATCTGCTGGCCATCAAGCCGCCAATGAACGTGACGGTCCAGCTGCTGCCGTTCCCGGCCGGGATCCACCCGGGTCAGTACGGATCGTTCATTCACATGGAGTTCGCCGCGCCCAACCCGGATGTGGTGTGGGTGGAGAGCCTGACCAACTCGGTGTGCTTCGAGGACGAGGGAGACGTTGACCGATACGCCGAAGCGTTCGACCATCTGAGGGCCCGCGCTCTCGGTCCTCCGCAGAGCCGAACCAGACTTCGGAGCATGCTCAAGGAGCTGTAAGTGTCCAAGCCCAACCCCGCCGACCTCGACTTCTCCGATGCCGTCTGGGAGAAGTCCCCGTTCAGCGACGGAGGGAACGACTGCGTGGAGTTCGCCGCGATCGGGTCCTTCATAGCCGTCCGTGACTCCAAGAACCCCGAACAGGCGCCGCTCGTCTACACCCGCGGCGAGATCCGCGCCATGATCCTCGGCGCGAAGGCGGGTGTGTTCGACCACCTCGTTTGACGCCGGGCGAACGATCCGGGTCGGTCTCAGCTCGTGGCGAGGCCGGCCTCCCCGTGCCCGGGTCAGCTCTCGTAGTGGCTCGGGGGGAAGTCCGGGCGGTCCTTGCGGTGGGTGTGGGGGGCGCTCTGGACTTCGCCCTCGGCTACCTCGCGGTCGAGTTCGGTGGCCTCGTTCTGGTAGTCGGCGTCGGGGTTGTCGGGGGCGGTGGGGAGGCCGGCATCCTCGCGGTCGGTTTCGGTGCGCTGGTCGAGTTCTTCCTCGTCCGGGCGGCGGGGCATGCCGCGGGGGTGGCCGGTGTCGGGGTTGCCCTCGATCTGCTTGTTGGACTTGTGGTGGTGGGCCATGACGGTCACCTCGGGTGTGTAGGGCCTCTCTCCACTCAAACGTGCTGGTGGGGGGCCCGCAAGCGGGCGAGTCGCGTGGCAGGGGGTGGGGGAGCCGCTTAGCCTGGCCGGGGGTCCGCACGGCCGAAGGGTGAGTGTTGTGAACGCCTCCGATGACGAGCAGCAGCTGGAGCACCGGGTGGGGCCCGTGCCGACCGGGGAGCCGGAGTTCGAGCCGTATCACCATCCGGCGGCCGGCTGGGGGGCCGCGAAGAGCGTCACCAAGGTGCTGCTGCGGGAGCGCGAACTGGTGGACGGGCCGCGAGCGGTCATGAAGATGAACCACGAGAACAGCGGGTTCGACTGCCCCGGGTGCGCCTGGCCGGACGACACCAAGGGCCTGAAGCTGGACATCTGCGAGAACGGCATCAAGCACGTCACCTGGGAGATGACCGGCAAGCGCGTGGGCCGGGAGTTCTTCGCGGAGCACACGGTCAGCGAGCTGTTCGGGTGGAGCGACTTCGCGCTGGAGGATCAGGGCCGGCTGACCGAGCCGATGGCGTACGACCCGGAGACGGATCGCTATGTGCCGATCAGCTGGAAGGACGCCTTCGAGGTGGTCGGGGCGGCTCTGAGGGGTCTGGAGGACCCCAACCAGGCCGCCTATTACACCTCCGGGCGCCTCGGCAACGAGGCCACCTTCCTCTACCAGCTGATGGCCCGCGAGCTGGGCACCAACAACCTGCCCGACTGCTCCAACATGTGCCACGAGGCCAGTGGCCGGGCGCTGCAGGCGTCACTCGGCACCGGGAAGGGCACGGTGGACCTCAAGGACTGGGAGGCCACCGACGCGCTGTTCATCATGGGCGTCAACGTGGCCTCCAACGCGCCCCGGATGCTCACCTCGCTGGTCGAGGCCCACCACCGCGGCGCGAAGATCGTGCACATCAACCCGATGGTCGAGGCGGCCGCGCGCAAGGCGATCGTGCCGCACGACTTCATGGACATGGCCCTGTTCAAGTCGACCCGGACCGGCAGCCTGAACCTCCAGGTGCGGATCGGCGGCGACATGGCGCTGCTCCGGGGCATCGCCAAGGCCGTGCTGGAGCAGGCGCAGTCGGATTCCAAGGCGCTGGACGTCGAGTTCATCGAGCGCCACACCACCGGTTTCGAGGAATACAAGGCGCTCTGCGAGACCACCTCCTGGGAGGAGATCGAGCGCCAGTCCGGCATCGCACGGTCCGAGATCCTCAAGGCCGCCCGGATCTACCGCGACGCCGACCGCAGCATCATCAGCTGGTGCCTGGGCGTCACCCAGCACGAGCAGGGTGTCAGCACGGTCCGGGAAATCGTCAACTTGCTGCTGCTGCGCGGCAATCTGGGTCGCGAGGGGGCCGGCCCGTCCCCGGTGCGCGGTCACAGCAATGTGCAGGGCAACCGCACCTGCGGCATCGACCACCGGCCCGCCGAGGAGTTCCTGGACCGGCTGGCGGAGGTCTGCAGGATCGACCCGCCGCGCAAGCACGGCCTGGACACCGTCGGGACGCTGCGGGCGATGCAGCGCGGCGAAATCAAGGTGTTCGTGGGCATGGGCGGCAACTTCGCGCTCGCCGTGCCCGACAGCCCGCTGGCCTACCGGGCGCTGCGCAGCTGCGACTTGACCGTGCAGGTGAGCACCAAGCTGAACCGCAGCCATCTGGTGCACGGCAAGCGGGCGTTGATCCTGCCGTGCCTGGGCCGCACCGAGAAGGACCACCAGCGCGGCGGGCTGCAGAGCACCTCCGTCGAGGACTCGATGAGCATGGTGCACCTGTCGGTCGGAATGAAGAAGCCGGCCTCGCCGCACCTGCTGTCCGAGCCCGCCATCATCGCCGGCATGGCCCGCGCCGCACTCCCCGAGAGCGAGACCCCGTGGGAGTGGTACGTCGAGGACTACGACCGGATCCGCGACACCATGGCCAGAGTCCTGGACGGCTTCGAGGACTTCAACCGCCGGGTACGGCTGCCGCTCGGCTTCCGGATCAAGCAGCCGGCCCGCGAGCTGGTCTTCCTCACCCCGTCCGGGCGCGCCGAGTTCTCAAACTCACCGCTGCCGGACGTGGTCCCGGAAGCGGGCATGCTGGCGCTGGGCACCATGCGCTCGCACGACCAGTGGAACACCACCATCTACTCCGACAGCGACCGCTACCGCGGCGTCAAGAACCTGCGCGAGCTGGTCTTCATGAACAAGCACGACATGCGCGAGCGCGGGATCGGAAAGCTCAAGCCGGTCGACATCGTCGCGCACGCCCGCGACGGCAGCACCCGCTCGCTCAGCGGCTACCTCGCGATCCCGTACGACCTGCCGCGCGGCAGCGCACTCGGGTACATGCCGGAGATGAACGTGCTGTGCGCGCTCGGCGATTACAGCACCGAGAGCGACCAGCCGATCATGAAGCACCTCAAGGTCAGTATCACCGCTGCCGGTTGACCGTCACCGCTGCCGGCTGAGTCGTTCCAGTAGGAGGTAGGCGCGCTGCTCGGCGGCCGCGAGCCGGGCCGGGTCGATCTCGGCCGGCCACAGCTCGCCCGCCGCCGCGCTGTCGGCCGCCCGCAGCTCCACCACCGCCGAGGCCAAGTCCGCTTGGATGGCGGGGAGTTGCTGCTCAGTGCGATGGGTCAGCGCCTGTTCCGCACGGTCGGTGGCCTCCCGGCAGGCCGCCAGCGCCCGCTGCACCCGGACCGCCGCCTGGTCGTGGACCACCAGCAGGGCGCAGAGCAGGCCGACGGTGATGCCCAGCACGCTGCCCAACGCCCGGTCGTGGAGCAGCCGTTCGGTGGAGGTCGGGGAGGCGAGATCGGAGAGCAGCAGCGCCAACGGCGTCAGGAAGACCACGCCCAGGCCGTAGTTGCGCGCGACCAGGTACTCCAGCAGGAACTCCAGTGCCACGATCACCAGCACCAGCCAGGTCGCCGTCGGATGCAGCGCCAGCACCGCGAGTGCGATGGCCAGCCCGGCGGCCGTGCCCAGGGTGCGCTGGACGGCCCGCTGCGCCGCGGTGCGGACGTCGACCGAGTGCAGCACGGCGGCGGCCGAGATCGCGGCCCAGTAGCCGTGCCCGAGGTCGAGGGCCAGCGCCAGAGCGCCCGCGATCCCGGCGCCCAGCACCATCCGCAGCGCCGGGACCACCAGCACCGCCAACCGGCTGTGGTGACTGCGCTGCCTGCCGGTCAGCAGTTCCGCGGCCCGCAGTTCGGCGGCGGACCGGGTGCCGGGATCGGCCGACGCCCTGGACCAGTGGGCCCGAGCCGCCGTCACGGGCACCGACAGCTGCGGCAGCAGCGCGGGCGCCCGGCGGCGCCAGTCCGCCAGCAGCCGGGCCTGCCGGCGCAGATACGGTGCCAGCGCGGCGAAGTCCGTACGCGGCCGGCGGGCGGAACCGATCAGCAGCGACCACGACAGGTCGGCCAGGTGCAGGCAGAGCCCCGGCCGCTCGTCCGAGCGCGCGGCGGCCGTCGGCGGTGCGCTGCCGAGCGACTGGTACGCCTGCAGCACGGCCACGGTCGCCCGGGCCCGATTGCCGCTGCCGTCCAGCAGGTCGGCGACGGCGTGCAGCGCGGCGGCCACGGCGAGCCGCTGCGGATGCTCCGGGCTCACCAGCCGGCCGGCCATCGCCAGCGCCCAGGCCAGCGCGGCGCCGAGCGCGGCGGCGGCGATCTGCGGGAGCAGCTCGGCCGGGTCGGGTGAGCCGTTGGCCGCCACCGCGAAGGAGAACAGCAGCATCACCGCGCCGAGCCCGCCGAGCCGCGCCGCGTCACAGGCGAACTTCGCCAGCCCCGCCACCGCGGCCATCGCCAGGACCACCAGGGCCGCCCCGAGGCCGCCCGCGTGCGGGTGCGCCGCCGCGGCCAGCGCGGAGCCGCCGGCCACGCACGCCGTCATCGCCAGCGCGACCACCGCGAGCACCGGACCGCGCCGCCGGTACGGCAGGTTGCGCCCGAAGGTGGTGGTGAAGGCGCCGAGCATCGCGTAGACGGCCAGGTCGGCGTGCCCGCTCAGCACCAGCGGCAGCGCCGGCAGGGCCATCGCCAGCGCCGCCCGCAGCGCGAACAGCGCGGCACCCTCGACCCGGTGCAGGGCGAGCGCGCCGCGCGGCGAGAGCACCCGCACCAGCGCGCGCCGCCAGCCGCCCGCAGGCGCTGCAAAAGGGGGCATATCGGGTGTATAGCACCGGTCCGGGGAGTCTGCCGCCACAACGCCGCAGGAGTCCGCCGGTACGACGCCGCAGGAGTCTGCCGGTACGACGTCGCGGGAGTCTGTCGTCACCACAACGCGGGAGCCTGCAGTCACAACGCAGCGAGAGTCCGCCGTCACAGCGCCGCGCTCACTCCGGGGACGATCACAGCGCCGCGCTCACTCCGGGGACGATCACAACGCGCCGCGCTCACTCGGGGGACGCACCGGGCAGCTGCTCCAGCACGGACGCGAGGGCCAGCTGCCGGGCGGTCCGGGCCAGTGCGCGGGCCATCACCGAGGTCGGCTCCCGATCGCTGATCACCAGCCCGATCGGCACCGACCGGCTGGGCTCGACCAGCGGCACCGCCCGCATGCCGTGCGGCACGCCGAACACGTGCAGCCAGGCGTACGGCACGATGCTGGCCCAGCGACCGGTCCTGACCTGGGCGAACAGCGCCGCCACCGAGTCGGTCTCCACCCTCGGCTCCGGCCGCAGCCCGGCCTCGGCGAACACCTCGTCGATCACCCGCCGCCCCTGCATCGAGGGCGACAGCAGGCAGAGCGGCAGCCTGGACGCCTCGGCCCAGGTCGCGGTCGGCCGGTCGGCCAGCTCGTCGACGGCGCTGGTGAGCAGCACATGCCGTTCCTGGTAGAGCGGGACTGTCTGGAACCCGTCCCCGAGCTCGTCGGTGAGGTACGTGATCCCGGCGTCGAGTTCGAAGGTGCGCAGCCGCCGCTCCATGTCCGTGGAGCGCAGGTCGGTCAGCAGCTCGACGGTGGCCAGCGGATGCGCCGCGCAGAACGGGCTGGTGAGCAGCGCGGCGGCGCCGGAGGCGGTCGGCACCGAGCCGATCCGCAGCCGCCCGGTCAGGCCGCTGCGCAGGGCGCCGACCTCGTCGCGCAGCGCGTCCCGGTCGGCCAGGATCCGCTGCGCCCGCAGGACGATGCGCTCGCCCTCGGGGGTGAGGCCCTGGTAGCTGCGGCCGCGCCGCACCAGCGGCACGTCCAGCTCCTCCTCCAGCTTGCGGATCGCCTCGGACAGCGCGGGCTGGGAGACCGAGCAGGACTGGGCGGCGCGCGCGAAGTGGCGCTCCCGGGCCAGCGCCACCAGGTACTCGAGTTGGCGGAACAGCATCCGGGTCAGCCCACCGGCACGGGCTGCAGCCGCTCGGTGCCCGTGTAGACGTTCATCGAGGTGCCGCGCAGGAAGCCGACCAGGGTCAGCCCGCTCTCCGCCGCCAGATCGGCGGCCAGCGAGGACGGGGCGGAGACCGCCGCCAGCATCGGGATGCCCGCCATCACCGCCTTCTGCACCAGCTCGAAGGAGGCCCGGCCGCTCACCATCAGGATGGTTTCGCGCAGCGGCAGCAGGCCCTCCCGCAGGGCGTGGCCGACCACCTTGTCCACCGCGTTGTGCCGGCCGACGTCCTCGCGCAGCACCAGCAGTTCGCCGTCGGCGCTGAACAGGCCGGCGGCGTGCAGGCCGCCGGTGGCCTCGAACACCCGCTGGGCGGCCCGCAGCCGGTCGGGCAGGGCGGACAGCACCTCGGGGGTGGTGCGCAGCGGGTCCTCGGCGACGGTCCAGGCCGCGGTGGTGCGGACCGCGTCCAGGCTGGCCTTGCCGCACAGCCCGCAGGAGGAGGTGGTGTAGAAGTTGCGCTCCAGCGACGCGTCGGGGGCGGCGACGCCCGGGGCGAGGGCGACGTCCACCACGTTGTAGGTGTTGCCGCCGTCCGCCGTGGCACCGGCGCAGTAGCGGATGCCCGCCACCTGGTCGGCGCGGTGCAGCACGCCCTCGCTCACCAGGAACCCGACGGCGAGGTCGAAGTCGTCGCCGGGCGTGCGCATGGTGACGGTGAGCGGACGGCCGCCGACCCGGATCTCCATCGGCTCCTCGGCGGCGAGGGTGTCGGGCCGCTCGGAGAACGCGCCGTCCCTGAAGCGCAGCACCCGCCGTCGCGCGGTCACTCGGCCCATCGTTCGCTCCTTCTGTCCTGCGGGTCCTACGCCCTACGTCCTGCGGGTCCTACGCCCTGCGGGGGTGCCGTCGCTGTGCAGCCTATGGCGCTGTGAAGCCTAAGGCTCAGGCGGCGGGGGTCGGCTCCAGGCGGACCACGATGGCCTTGGAGGTCGGGCAGTTGCTGACGTCGGCCGTGCTGTCCAGCGGGACCAGCACATTGGTCTCCGGATAGTACGCGGCGGCCGAGCCGCGGCTCGCGGGGTAGGCGACCACCGTGAAGCCCGTTGCGCGCCGCTCGACGCCGTCGCGCCACACGCTCACCAGGTCCACCACCGCGCGGTCGGCGATGCCGAGCTCCGCCAGGTCGTCCGGGTTGACCATGACGACGCGGCGGGCGTTGTGGATGCCGCGGTACCGGTCGTCGAGTGCGTACGGGACGGTGTTCCACTGGTCGTGCGAGCGCAGGCTCTGCAGCAGCAGATGGCCCTCGGGCACCAGCGGCATCTCGAAGGCGTTGCGGCTGAACACCGCCTTGCCGCTGGGGGTCGGGAAGGTGCCGTGGTTCACCGGGTTCGGCAGGTTGAAGCCGCCGGGCTGCCGGACCCGCTCGTTGAAGTCCTCGAACCCGGGCACGACTCGGGAGATCCGGTCGCGGATCGCGTCGTAGTCCGCCTCGAACTCCTCCCAGGGGATGGCCGGTTGCTCGCCGAGGGTGAGACGGGCCAGTCGGGAGACGATCGCGACCTCGCTGAGCAGCTGCGGGGAGGCCGGCGGCAACGTGCCGCGGGAGGCGTGCACATCGCTCATCGAGTCCTCGACGGTGATGAACTGCTCGCCGCTCGCCTGCACATCGCGGTCGCTGCGGCCCAACGTGGGCAGGATCAGCGCGGTTTCGCCGCAGACCGTGTGCGAGCGGTTGAGCTTGGTCGAAATGTGCACCGTCAGACGGCAGTTGCGCATCGCCCGCTCGGTGACGGCGCTGTCCGGGGTGGCCCGGACGAAGTTGCCCGCGACTCCCACGAAAACCTGAGCGTCGCCGTCCAGCATCGCCTGGATGCCCCGCACCGCGTCAAGGCCGTGGTGCGACGGCGGGGTGAAGCCGAACTCGCGGCCCAGGGCGTCCAGGAACGGCTGGGGCATCTGCTCCCAGACGCCCATGGTGCGGTCGCCCTGCACATTGCTGTGGCCGCGCACCGGGCAGACGCCGGCTCCGGGCTTGCCGATGTTGCCGCGCAGCATCAGGAAGTTGGCGATCTCCCGGATGGTCGCCACGCCGTGCTTGTGCTGGGTGATGCCCATCGCCCAGCAGACGATGGCGCTGCTGCTGGCCAGCACCCGCTGGTGCACCTGCTCGATCTCGGCGCGGCTCAGTCCGGTGGCGGCGTGGATGTCGTCCCAGGAGATCGAGCGGGCGTGGGCCGCGAACTCCTCGAAGCCGGTGCTGTGTTGCTCGATCCAGGCGTGGTCCAGCACCGTTCCCGGCGCCGCGTCCTCGGCCTCCAGCAGCAGCTTGTTGAGCGCCTGGAAGAGGGCGAGGTCGCCGCCGGCCCGGATGTGCAGGAACTGGTCGGCGATCGGGGTGCCGCGGCCGATCACACCGCGCGCCTTCTGCGGGTGCTTGAAGCGGATCAGGCCGGCCTCGGGCAGGGTGTTGACCGCGACGATCCGGCCGCCGCGCAGCTTGGTCTCCTCCAGCGCGGAGAGCATCCGCGGGTGGTTGGTGCCCGGGTTCTGGCCGACCACGAAGATCAGGTCACTGTTGTGGATGTCGTCCAGCGAGACGCTGCCCTTGGCGATGCCCAGCGACTGGCGGAGCCCCCAACCGCTGGACTCATGGCACAAGTTGGAGCAGTCCGGCAGGTTGTTGGTGCCGTACGCGCGGGCGAACAGCTGGAGTAGGAAGGCGGCCTCGTTGTTCAACCGGCCGGAGACGTAGAACAGCGCCTGGTCGGGGGAGTCCAGCGCCCGCAGCTCGCCGGCGAGCAGACCGAGCGCCTCGTCCCAGCCGATCGGCTCGTAGTGGGTCGCGCCGGGGCGCTTGACCATCGGCTCGGTGAGGCGGCCCTGCTGGTTGAGCCAGTAGTCCGACTTGCCGTCCAACTCGGCGATGGAGTGCTCGCGGAAGAAGTCGGCGTGGATCCGGCGCGAAGTGGCCTCGTCGTTGACGTGCTTGGCGCCGTTCTCGCAGTACTCGTTGCGGTGCCGCCGGCCCGGCTTGGGCTCCGGCCAGGCGCAGCCCGGGCAGTCGAAGCCCTTGACCTGGTTGACGTTCAGCAGCGTCAGCGCGGTGCGCCGGACCGACGTCTGGGAGAGCGAGTACTCCAGCGCATGGGCCACCGCGGGCAGGCCGGTGGCCCAGGTCTTGGGCGGGGTGACGGTGAGGTGGTCGCTCGGGTCCTCGTTGCCGGTCATCGTCCGCACCGTCCTTGTCCGCTTCCGCAGCTCTCCCGCTGATTTCCCGCTGCGGTTCCGCTGCGGTTCCGCAGTGGCTTCCGCGCATCCGCCGACGAGAGTTTCCGCGCATTCGAGACGGCATGTCAAAGAGGTGGCAGCGATGGTGTGATAAGCGGTGCCTATCACGAAGTGGGTTCGGGGTGAGTGAAGGGGCGGCTGGCGATAGGCGGCACCGATCGAGCGGCTAGTGCTCTCGCTCTGGCTGGAAATGGCGAGAGCCCCGCGCCATGTGGCAGCGGGGCTCTCGGGTGGTGCGCCCGGGCGTGGAGCGGCCCTGCGGCCGTCATCGACCCCGCAGGCCAAGCAGGGGCACTGCACCAAATCCATAGCGGGGACTACTGGTTGGCCGCCTGCCAGGTGCCGGTGGCCCAGAGGGCGGCGCCGTCCTTGCGGTAGACCACCAGGTTGCTGTCGGTCTGGAAGACCGCACGGGCACCCGGGTTGCCGTAGGTGCCAGTGGCCCACACGTCGGGTGAGTAGGGCTTGCTGATGACGAGGTTGCCGTCGTTCTGCATGGCCGCCACGGTCCCGCCGGAGCCGGCGGTGCCGGAGCTCCAGATCGCCGCGGAATCCCGCTTGCGGTAGACCACCAGGTTCCCGTCGTACTGCATGACCAGCCAGGCATTGGGCGACTGAGCCCACTGGCCGCGGTTGACGTAGCCGAGTGCCGTCGGATCCTGGCCGGGCTGCACAGAGGTCTCCGGGCAGTACTGCGAGCCCACCTCCCCGGTGCCCGAAGTCCAGCCGATCCCGTTCACGGTGGGCACGTAGAGCTGGCCGTCCGCCAGCATCCTGGCCGAGTTGTTGCCGCCCCAGGTCTGGCTGCTCCACAGGGCGCCGCCGGTGCTCGTGCCGCCGCCCTGCTTGTAGACCACGAAGTTGCCGTCGGTCTGCGAGACGGCGTAGGCGCCGGGGTTGCCCCAGGTCCCGCTGCTCCAGATCGCCGGGCCCTGGGAGCCGTCGTCCTTCAGCAGGTAGACGACCAGGTTGCCGTCGGCCTGCATGACCAGCCGGGTGACCGGGTTCTGGCCGGGCAGGCCGCCCTGCATGGTCTGGTCCTTGCCAGGGCTGTCGACGGACTGGCCCGGGTCCAGACGCTGCACGGTCAGGCCTGCCGGGCTGCCTCCGAACTGGGTGGGCGTCTGGCAGGTTGCCGTCGCGGCATGCGCGGATCCCGTGCCGGCGGCCAGACCGACGGCCATGAGCAGTGTTCCGATGGCGCTGCTGAGAGCGCGATGACGCTTGCTGATTGGTGCCCCCCTTGATGAGCGGCCTGAGAGTGGGCCGCAGTGTCGATCGCACGCCGCCGAGACCGTATCGGCGTGGCGCTTGCCCGCATAGTCATACACCGTCAGGTAGATCAGCTACGTGGCCGGGTGATCTTGCCAGCCGGTTGTCTGGGCGCGGGACAATCGACGGCGAGGACAGCCACGAGTCGAGGAGTGCCTATGCCCGAGCCCGAGCCCATGCCCGAGTTCGAGCCCGAGCCCATGCCCGAGCCCCTGTCCCAGCCCGAGTTCGACGCGCTCGTGCTGGCCGGCGGCGCCGCCGAGCGGCTGGGCGGGGTGGACAAGCCGGGCCTGACGGTCGGCGGGCGCAGCATGCTCGACCGGGTGCTGGAGGCCTGCGTCGATGCGCGGACCACCGTCGTGGTGGGTCCTGAGCGCGAGACCGGACGAGGGGAGGCCGGGCCGGACGCCGTGACCTGGACCCGTGAGCAGCCCCCGGGCGGCGGGCCGGTCGCGGCAGTCGCGGCCGGGCTCTCCCTGGTGACCGCCGAGCGAGTGCTGCTGCTCGCCGCCGACCTCCCGTTCCTGGACCGCCGCACCGTGCAACGGCTGCTGACGGCACTGGACGACGCCGAGGCCGTGATGCTGGTCGACGCCACCGGCCGGGACCAGCCGCTCGCCGCCGCCTACCGCACCGCCCCGCTGCGCGCCTCGCTCGCCGCGCTGGGCGCGCCCGCCGGCCGCCCGCTGCGCCGCCTGGTCGCCCCACTGGACACCGCACGGCTGGCCGACCCGACGAGGCGGCCTACGACTGCGACACCTGGGAGGAACTCGCCCACGCCCGCGAGCGGGAGAGCGAGCGGGAGATCGAGCGGGAGACGACGACGCCCGGCGACTGATCAGGCCTGCTGCCGCCCCTGCCCGATCGACACCACCGTCGCGCTCATCCGGCCGCCGGGCGTGTCGTACTCCACCGTCTCCCCGGCCCGGCGGCCGAGCAGGGCGAGCCCGAGCGGGCTGTCGTCGGTGACCAGGGAGTCGTCCATCTCGTTGGCGATCTCGCTGATCTCGAAGGTCTCGGTGACGCCGTCCGCGAACCGGAGGGTGACCGCGCTGCCCATGCCGACCGTGCCCGTCCGGGGGCTTCCGGCGATGGCGCCCTCCGTCAGCCGCCCCTCGATCTCGCGGATCCGGCGGTCCAGCCGCGCCAGGTCCGAGACCCGCTGCAGTTCGTCGGCCTCGTCGGCCCGATCACCCACACCCTCCCCGCCCCGCAGCGTCGCGGCGACCGCCGCGCGTTCGGTGCGTGCGTCGGCGAGTTCTGCTTCGAGCGCTCGGCGGGCTTCGGGGCTGATCGGCGCGGGGCCGGCGGGTCCAGTGGTCACTTCTGCTCCCGTGGTGTCGGCAGGGCAGTCGGATGAAGCGGCACAAATGGGTTATGACGGAGCATATCGCCCGGTCGCGTCACGGCGCTACGGCGTCATGGCGCCCGGGGCAGGTGGTGCTCGACGACGGGTGGTGCTCGACGGTGCCGTCCAGCACGCTGAGTTGGTAGCCACCATGCCGCGACCAGGTACGACGAGAGGGTGAGACCCGATGGAGACGACCCCCGGGCCCGACATCGAGCACGATCCCGAGGTGATCGCCGCGCGGGTCGCCGACCGCCGGGCGCAGCTCGGCCTCAGCCCGGAACAGTTGGCGCGCGACGCGGGCATGTCGCCCCACTATCTGGAGATCCTGCTTAAGGCCGGACCGGCGTTCGACTCGGCCGGCTTCATGCGGATCGCGTCGGCTCTCGGGCTGTCGTACGGGGAACTCCTCGAAGGGCGCGCCGAGTTGCCGCCGGGGCGCAGTGCTCCCGCGCCGCATCCGGCGGTCATCCGGCTCACCGAGGATGAGTGCTGGGACCTGCTCGGCACCCATGGCGTGGGCCGGATCGCCCTGCCCACGCATCCCGGCCCCGCCGTGTTCCCGGTGAACTACGCGGTCGACCGGAAGACGATCGTCTACCGGACCGACCCCCGGGCGGCGACCGCGGTCCACGACGGCACGGAGGTGTCCTTCCAGGCCGACCGCATCGACGAGCAGCACAGCCATGCCTGGAGCGTGCTGCTGATGGGCACCGCCGAACGAGTGACAGATCCGGACGAGGTGCGGCGACTGCGGGACGAGGCCCTCGCACAGCCATGGGCCGGTGGGGAACGGCCGCTGTGGATCCGCATCCGCCCCGGCCAGGTCACCGGCCGGCGGGTCACCAGCCTGCGGGGCGCCACCTGACCGGCCCCGCACGTGAGGCAGTGCGGCGAGCGGTGTCGCCCCCTGCTGGCGGACCAGGGCGCCCGGGCGCAGCGTGGAGTGTGTCCGACGACCCGGTGAGCGTGTCGGACCAGATGAGCGTGTCGGACCCGATGAATGCGTTTGACCCATGAGTGCGTCCGAGCGATGAGGCGAGGTGAACGGAATGACCGAGGCGGAGTCGGCACCCCCGAGAGTGGTGGTCGGCATCGACGGCTCGCCCTCCTCGCGGGCCGCGCTGCGCTGGGCGGTGCGCTACGCCGAGCGGATCGGCGGCACCATCGACGCGGTCGGTGCGATCGAGGTCCCGATGGACTACGGCTGGGGAGCGCCGGCCGTCGACACCCGGATGGACGAAGAGCTCGCGCGCCGGAACTTCGATACCGAGCTGGCGGAGACCCTCGGCGGGCAGCCACCGGTGCCGGTGCAGCGGCTGATGGTCCGGGGCAACCCCGCCGACGCGCTGATCTCGGCGGCGGACGGTGCGGACGTGCTGGTGGTCGGCAACCGGGGCCGCGGCGCCTTCGCGCGCGCCCTGCTGGGCTCGGTCAGCCAGCGCTGTGCCGTCCACGCGTCCTGCCCCGTGGTGATCGTCCGGCCGGAACACGCGGACTGAGCGGCCGGGCCCGAAGAAGGTCAGGCCCGAAGAAGGTCAGGCCCGAAGAAACTGATCGAGTCACTTCCGTCGGAAACCGCCGGGGGCACCCCTCGACTCCAGCCTCCGCCGACCCGCTATCGCGCGCACCCGGCCCACCGTGCGCACCCGGCCCACCGCGCGCACTCCGCCCGCCGGTGCGCACGATGGAGAGCGGGGCCGCACGGCCGAGCCCCGACCGCTGAAGGAGCGCCGAAGGAGTGCAGCGATGGCAGCTGGCGTGCGTGGTGGCGGCACGCCCGGCCCGGTTGCCGAGCGGGCGCGGTCGAGCGACCCGTGGCACCTGCGCTTCGAGGGGTTCGAGCCGTCGGAGGAGGGCGTGCGCGAGGTGCTCTGCGCGATCGGCAACGGGTACCTGGTCAGCCGGGCCGCCGCGCCCGAGTCGCACGCCGACGGCATCCACTACCCCGGCACCTACCTGGCGGGCGTGTACGACCGAGCCGCCTCACCCGTCGGCGACCGCGAGGTGGTCAACGAAGACCTGGTCAACTGCCCTGACTGGCAGGCGTTCTCGTTCCGTCCGACCGGCGGCGAGTGGTTCGCGGGGCCGCCGGCCGAGCAGCGGCTCGACCTGGACCTGCGCCGCGGAGTGCTGACCCGCGAACTGCTGGTGGTGGACGGCAGCGGGCGGCGCACCCGGCTCGTCCAGCGGCGGATCGCCAGCCAGGCGCAGCCCCATCTGGTGGCGCTGCAGACCGAGTTACGGGCGGTGAACTGGTCCGGGACCGTCGAGATCCGCTCAGCGCTGGACGGCACCGTGGCCAACACCGGTGTCGCCCGCTACCGGGGCCTGACCAGCCGCCACCTGCGCCCCGACGGGCAGGGCCGGACCGACGACGGGGTGTTCTGGCTCCAAGTGGTCACCGAGAACGCGCCGTTGGCCATCGCGCTGGCCGTCCGCCACCGGGTGCACCAGGACGGCACTCCGCTGGACGTCGAACGGACCGCCGAGCTGCGCCCCGGCTGGGCCGCCGAACTGCTCACCCTGCAACTGGCCGCCGGCCGGCCGGTCACCGTGGAGAAGACCGTCGCCGTCGCCACCTCGCGGGACCCGGCCATCGGAGCACCGCGGCGGGCCGTCCAGTGGCTGGCCGCCCGGGCAGCCGACTTCGCCGAGCTGGCCGCCGCCCACGCCGCGCGCTGGGCCGAACTGTGGCGCCGCTGCCGGATCGAGGCCGACTTCGACGGCGCCATGGCACTCCACCTCAACCTGTTCCACCTGCTGCAGACCTACTCCGAGCACTCCACCGACCTCGACGCGGGCATTCCGGCCCGAGGGCTGCACGGCGAGGCCTACCGGGGGCACATCTTCTGGGACGAGCTGTTCGTGCTGCGGGTGCTCAACCTGCGCTTCCCGGAGCTGGCCCGGGCGGTGCTGCGCTACCGGCACCGACGCCTGTACGCCGCACGGCAGTTGGCGCGGCAGGCGGGGCTGCGCGGGGCGATGTACCCGTGGCAGAGCGGGACCGACGGCCGCGAGGAGTCACAGCGCCTGCACCTCAACCCGCTGTCCGGCCGCTGGCTGCCCGATCACACCCACTTGCAGCGCCACGTGGGATCGGCCATCGCGTACAACATCTGGCAGTACTACCAGGCGACCGGGGACCTCGACTTCCTGGCCACCACCGGCGCCGAGATGCTGCTGGAGATCGCCCGCTTCTGGTCGGCCGGTGCCCGGTGGAACCCGGAGCGGGAGCGCTACTCCATCCGCGGGGTGCTCGGCCCCGACGAGTACCACGATGCCTACCCGTGGGCGGACCGCCCGGGACTGGACGACAACACGTACACCAATGTGCTGGCCTCCTGGGTGCTGGCGCGCGCCCTGGAGTGCGTCGAGCTGCTCCCCGGGTACCGCCGCGCCGAACTCCTGGAGCGGCTGGCCCTGGGCGGCACCGAGCTGGACCGCTGGCAGGAGGTCGGCCGCCGGCTGCACGTGCCGTTCCACGACGGAGTGCTCAGCCAGTTCGACGGCTATGAGCGGCTCGCCGAACTCGACTGGGACGGCTATCGGCGACGCTACCCCGACCCGCGGCGGCTGGACCGGATCCTGGAGGCCGAGGGCGACAGCGTCAACAACTACAAGGCCTCCAAGCAGGCCGACGTGCTGATGCTGGCCTACCTCTTCTCCCCACCGGAGCTGCGCGACCTGCTGCGCCGGCTCGGCTACCCGGCCGACGAGGAACTGCTGAGCCGCACCACCGAGTACTACCTGCGCCGCACCGTGCACGGGTCGACCCTCAGCGCCGTGGTGCACGCCTGGGTGCTGACCCGGGTCGACCGCGGCGGCTCCTGGCGGTTCTTCCGGGACGCGCTGACCAGCGACCTTCTCGACCTGCAGGGCGGCACCACCGCCGAGGGGATCCACCTCGGCGCCATGGCCGGCGCGGTGGACCTGCTGCAGCGCTGCTACACCGGCCTGGAGCTCCGCGACGACGCCCTCTGGCTGGACCCGCAGCTGCCCCCCGAACTCGGCAGCCTGGCCCTGGACTTGCACTACCGGAGGCACTGGGGCATCCGGATCGCCGTGAACCGCCACACCGCCACGGTCAGCCTCCCGGCCGACCACCAGACCCCGGTGCCGGTCCGCTTCCGCAGCACCACCGTGCTGGTCCCGCCGGGCGGCAGCCACACCTTCGCCCTGTGAGCCACCATTCCTCGGGCATGGCCGGGGACCCTGAGCTTGCCAGCGCCTTCACCGAGTCGGAGTAGGGGGCTCTGCTAGTCCTGCATCCAGTTGCCCACGTAGCGCAGGACCATGTACCAGGTCGACCTGGGGTTCTCCAGTGCGGTCGGGTCGGCGGCGCGCATCAGTTCGAGCAGCCGCTCCTCGGCGCCGTCCGGGTCGAGGCCGTCGCCGTCGGCTTCCGGATCGTAGTTGTCGCGCTCGACCTCGAGAGCGTGCAGGAAGTACGCCAGGGCGTCGACGCTGCTGTTCAGGCGGTGCGGAGCACCCCCGTCGGGGATGCAGTACACGACGCCGGTCACCGTATCCACTATCACGTCGTCGAGGGCGATGCCGCCGAGCGTCAGCCACACCGACATGTCGAACGGACACGCGGGATACCGCTCCGCGACCCGCTGCCAGGCCTCGCCTCCGATCAGCACCTTGCCGTCCGCAAGGCGCTGATCCGACTCGAACCACCCCACGCGGTCGGGAAGGCCGACGTCCCGCAGGAAGGCGCGCGTCGGCGCGTGGGCGATCCCGGCCAGTACATCGTCCGCCGAGGTGAGCAGATCCTCTGGGGCGAAGACCGCCGCCATCCGAGCACGGTCGATCAGCGGGCCCATGCCCCGCCCCCTTCCCCGAGACGCACCGAACTGCTGAACGCCGAAACGCCCGGAGTGGGTGTCCACTCCGGGCGTTCCGTGCCGGTGGGCCTAACAGGACTTGAACCTGTGGCCTCTTCCTTATCAGGGAAGCGCTCTAACCGTCTGAGCTATAGGCCCTTGCCGCGCGGAAACGTTAACCGACCGACCGCTGGTCCCACAAATTCATTCCGCCTTCCGCATCACTTCGGGGATTCGTCACGCCTCCCGCTCGCGCTCCTTCTTGAGCGGAGCGCTCCGCTCCGATAGGGTCGATGGCTCCGGAAGCCCTTCGACCGACCCTGGAGGTTCCATGACAGCGACGACCCGGCCCACGGCCCTGGTGACCGGCGGCAGCCGAGGCATAGGCGCGGCTACTTCCCGCGAGCTCGCCGCTCGCGGGTACCGCGTGGCCGTCAACTACTTCTCGAACCGGGATGCGGCCGAGCAGGTGGTCGCCGCCATCGAGGAGGGCGGCGGCGAAGCGTTCGCCGTGCAGGCCGACGTGTTCGACCCGGGCCAGGCGGCGGAGCTGATCCGGCGCTCCGCACCCGACGGGCGCCTGGACGTCCTGGTCTGCAACGCCGGTGCCGGCTTCACGCCCACCCCCGTCCTCGACCTGCCCTGGGACGACTTCAAGGCCAAGCTGACGAACGAACTCGGTTCCGCCTACACCCTCACCCAGCAGGCGTTGGCGATCATGGGCGCCCGGGGGCAGGGTCGGATCGTGTACGTCTCCAGTGCCGTCGCCGATGGCCCGCCCGCCCCGGGCATGGCGGCGCACGGCACCGCCAAGGCCGCCCTGAACACCTTCGCCCGCTTCGTCGCCTTCGAGGCCGGTCCGCTCGGTGTCAACGTCAACGTCGTGGCGCCCGGCTTCGTGCGCACCGAGGCCAGCGCCCACATGCCGCAGGAGCTGCAGCGGCGGCTCGCGGAGCGCACTCCGCTGGGCCGGGTGGCCGAAGCGGAGGACGTGGCCCGGGCGATCGCGATGCTGGTCGGCGAGCAGGCGGGCTTCGTCACCGGCGAGGTCCTCACCGTCGACGGCGGCCACGGCGTGGCCCGGATGTAGAGGAGTCCATCGCCATGAGTGACATGCGAACCGGTGCACCCCGCGGACGGCGGCGGGAGGCGGACGACAACGACCTGCGCCTCCTTCAGGCCGCGCGCGAGGTCTTCGCGGAGCAGGGTTGGGAGGCCCCCGTCTCGGCGATCGCCCGCCGGGCCGGGATCGGCATGGGCAGTCTCTACCGCCGCTACCCCAGTAAGGAGCAACTGGCCCAGCGGATGCGGATCGTGGGCATGGAGCAGCTGATCGCCCTGGCGGACACGGCTCGCGCCGAGGAGAGCGAGCCCTGGGCCGCCTTCGCCCGCTTCCTGCACGACGCGCTGTCCGCCCAGGGCCTCGGCGCTCCGCTGCTTCCGGTGCTCGGCGGCCGACTGCCGGCCACCGATGAAGTCGACGCCACCGCTGACCGGTTGAGGACCGCGTTCGACGCCCTGGTGGGGAGCGCGCATCGAGCCGGGGTGCTGCGGGCCGACTTCACCTCCGCCGACCTGCCGCTGCTGCTCGAACACCTCACTGCCAGGCTCCCCGTCCCCGCCGAACGTGCCGCCGAGCTGAATCTGCGCCATCTCGACGTGGTCCTAGGGGGGTTGCGCACCTCGGCCACCAGTGCGCCCACCGCGCTGCCGGGCCCGGCGCCGGACTGGGCGGAGCTCCGAGAGCTGTGGAACGCCCCGGCGGGGTGACCCGGCACCGTCCCACTTCCCCCCATGAGGAGCACACCATGCAACCAGCTTCGAACACCCCGACCGACCGGGACCGGACCCACCTCCTGGCGGCCATCGACCTCGCGGGCCGCGCGCGCGAGCGCGGCAACCATCCGTTCGGCGCGCTGCTGACCGACGCGACCGGGAGCGTCCTGCTCACCGCCGAGAACACCGTGATCACGGAGCACGATGCCACCGGCCACGCGGAGACCAACCTGGTCCGGCTGGCGTCGCGCACGCTGGCGCCGGATCAGCTCGTCGGGGCCACGCTGTACACCAGCACCGAACCGTGTGCGATGTGCTCGGGCGCGATCTACTGGAGCGGCATCCGGCGGGTGGTCTACGCGCTCGCGGCGACGGAACTGAACGTCATCGCCGGAGCCGACCCCGAGGAGCCGCTGCTCGATCTGCCGTGCCGTCAGGTCTTCGCGGCCGGCGGGAACACGGTCGAGGTGTCGGGGCCGTACCTCTACGACGAGGCTGCCGAGGTGCACCTCGGGTACTGGGGGTAGCACCCACCGGTTCATTCTGACGGTCCGTCATTCGCCTTCCGGGCGGGGTGGCCAGGCGTCGGGGGAGAGGACTCCGGTGGCGTAGGCGCGGGCCACCAGGGCGGTGCGGTTGGGGACGTGCCAGCGGCGGGTCAGGCGGGTCAGGTGGTAGTTGACGCCGTCGACGGTCAGGTCGACCTCCCTGGCGATCTGGGCCGTGGTGGCGCCGCGGGCCGCCGCGGCGAGGATGCGCGCCTCGACCGGGCTGACCCGCTCGGTCGGCCGGGCCGCCGGTGCGGTGGCCGAAGGACCCGGGGTGCGCAGCCACAGCAGCAGCTTCGGGTCGTCGTCCGGCAGGTCGCTGACCGGCTCGATGGTCAGCTCGCCCCGGCGCTCGGTGCCGTCGGCGGCGGTCCACAGCACCTCGATCGGGTACTGGGAGCGGCGCTGCAGTCGGACGGCTTCCATGACCGGGCGCAGTGGTCTGCGGCCCTGCGGCCGGAGCAGCTCCAGGACCTTCCGCCCTCTCAAGTGACCCGGTAGTGCTCCTAGTTCGGCACCCATCGCCCGGTTGGCGACGTGGACGACGCCGACCGTGTCGCACACCGCGATGGGCAGCGGCAGATGGTCGAACAGCATCAGGAACCGGTTGCGCCAGAGGATCGCGAGCTCGCGCGGGTCCTCCGGGAGCGCCTGGCTCGGCGGCTCGCCCGCTTCAAGACCCATATCGGCATTCCGATCCTTGGTGCGTGCCACATCTGACGCCGTGTAGGCAAGAACCCCGCCGCCGCTGGCACTACAGAATCATGTAGTCCGGCGGGACGCCAAGCCGCCTCGGGAAGCTCAGAGTGGATAACGGCCGCCGACGGATCCACCCGTCCGCGCGGCACTGGTGATCTCCTACTGCGGAAGGCGACCCGCGTCATGACCGAGACCTTGCTAACCCCGCATGCCGTCAGCACCGACGGCCCGATCCCCGTGGTGGACGTCTCCCAGGCCGGCCCGGCCACCGCGCCGATCCTGCGCTTCATGGGGCTGGCCCGGCAGTACGGTCCGGCCTTCGTCCAGCGCATGCACGGGAACGACCTCGTGATGGTCAGCAGCCTGGAGCTGGCCACCGAGCTGGCGGACGAGCGGCGGTTCGCCAAGGGCATCGGAGCCGGTCTGCTGAACGTCCGGGAGTTCACCGGGGACGGCCTGTTCACCGCCTACAACGAGGAGCCCAACTGGCTCAAGGCCCATGACATCCTGATGCCGGCCTTCGCGCTCGGCTCGATGCACACCTTCCACCCGGTGATGCTGCGGGTCGCCCGCCGCCTGATCGATTCCTGGGACCGCCGGGCGGCCGCCGGTGAGCCCGTGGACGTGCCGGGCGACATGACCCGCATGACCCTGGACACCATCGGACTGGCCGGGTTCGGCTTCGACTTCGGCTCGTTCGAGAGCGCCGAACCGCACCCGTTCGTCGAGGGCATGGTGCGCTGCCTGGAGTGGGCGATGACGCGGATCTCCCGGGCGCCCGGCGTCGACTACTCCGAGCGGGACGAGGCGTTCCGGGCCGACGCCGACTACCTCGCCTCGGTGGTCGACGAGGTGATCGCCGCCCGCACCAAGGGTGCGACCGATGACGGAGGCCGGGACCACGTCCAGGACCTGCTGGGCCTGATGCTCGAGGCCACCCACCCGGCCGACGGCACCACGCTGGACCCGGAGAACATCCGCAACCAGGTGATCACCTTCCTGATCGCCGGCCACGAGACCACCTCCGGCATGCTCGCCTTCGCCCTCTACCACCTGGTCAAGCACCCGACCGCGCTCCGGCTGCTCCAGCAGGAGGTGGACGGGCTGTGGGGCGACCAGGCCGACCCGGACCCGTCGTACCAGGACATCGCCCGCCTGCGCTACACCCGCCAGGTGCTCCTGGAGACGCTGCGCCTGTGGCCGACCGCGCCGGCGTTCAGCCGGCAGGCCCACGAGGACACCCTGCTCGGCGGTCGGATCCCGCTGCGGGCCGGCCAGCCCGTGCTGGTGCTGACCCCGATGCTGCACCGCGACCCGGTCTGGGGCGACAACCCGGAGCTGTTCGACCCCGCCCGGTTCGACCCGGAGCTCGAGGCGGCCCGCTCCCCGCACGCGTTCAAGCCCTTCGGCACCGGCGAACGCGCCTGCATCGGACGGCAGTTCGCCCTGCACGAGGCCACCATGCTGCTCGCCATGCTGGTCCACCGCTACCGGCTGATCGACCACACCGACTACCAGCTGGCGATCAAACAGACCCTCACCATCAAGCCCGACGACTTCACCCTCACCCTGGCCCGGCGCACGCCCACCCCGGCACCGCGCACGCCCGTGGCCCACCCGGCGGCCGCCCAGGGCCAACCGGCCGACGACGCCGGCCTGCCCGCCCGGGTCCGCCAGGGCACCGGGGTGCTGCTCCTGCACGGCTCCAACTACGGCGCCTGCCGCGAGTTCACCCGGCAACTGGCCGACGCCGCCGCCGAGATCGGCTGCGACACCGCCGTCGCCCCGCTCGACGCGCACACCGGCGCGCTGCCCACCGACCGGACCGTGGTGATCACCGCGGCCTCGTACAACGGCCAACCCACGGACGACGCGGCGGCCTTCACCGGCTGGCTGGAGACCGCGGCCGAGGGCGCCGCGGACGGCGTGGACTACGCGGTACTCGGCGTCGGCGACCGCAACTGGGCCGCCACCTACCAGCGCATCCCCACCCTGATCGACGACCGGCTGGCCGCGCTCGGCGGCACCCGGCTGCTGGAGCGGACCGAGGCGGACGCCTCCGGCGACCTGGCCGGCACGGTGAAGGCGTTCACCGCCGCGCTGCGCACCGCCCTGCTGGAGCGCCACGGCGACCCCGACAGCACCACCACCGCACCCGAGCGCGACGGCTACCGGGTCACCGAGGTCACCGGCGGCCCGCTGGACGCGCTGGCGGCCCGGCACGGCATGACCGCGATGACCGTCACCTCGGTCGACACCCTCACCGACCCGGCCTACCCGAGGGTCAAGCGCCTGGTCCGGCTGGCGCTGCCGGACGGCGAGACCTACCGCACCGCCGACCACCTCACCGTGCTCCCCGCCAACGACCCCGCCCTGGTCGAGCGCGCCGCCCGGGTGCTGGGCGCCGACCCGGACACCCTGCTCAACATCGTCGCGCCTCGCCGCACCGGCCTGGCCGTCGACCGGCCGCTGACCGTGCGGGAGTTGCTCACCCACCAGGTCGAGCTGCAGGACCGCCCGACCGCCGACCGGCTGGCCACCCTGGCCGAGCTCAACCCCTGCCCGCCCGAGCGGGCCGCGCTGCGGGCGATAGCCGCCGACGACCCCGGACGCTGCTCGACCTCATCGAGGACCACCCGGCCCTGCGCGAGGCCCTGACCTGGCCCGTCCTGCTGGAGCTGCTGCCCCCGATCCGGCCGCGCCACTACTCGGTGTCGTCCTCGCCGACCGACGACCCGCACCGGATCGACCTGATGGTCTCCCTGCTCGAAGCCCCCGCCCGCTCGGGCCGCGGCACCTACCGCGGCACCGGCTCCGGCCACCTCGCGCGCATCCGGCCCGGTGACACCGTCCTCGCCCGGATCCAGCCCTGCCGCGAGGCGTTCCGGATCGGCCACCGCACCCCCGTGATCATGATCGCCGCCGGCACCGGGCTGGCGCCGTTCCGCGGCGCCATCGCCGACCGCCGCGCCCTGCTCGCCTCCGGAGCGCAACTGGCCCCGGCCCTCTGCTACTTCGGCTGCGACCGCCCGGACGCCGACTACCTGCACGCGGACGAGCTGCGCGCCGCCGAACTGGCGGGGGCGGTCTCGATGCGCCCGGCGTTCAGCGAAGCCCTGGCGAACGGGCTGCGTTTCGTGCAGCAGCGGATCGCGGCCGAGGGCGCGGAGGTGTGGCAACTGCTGCAGTCCGGCGCCGAGGTGTACGTCTGCGGAGACGGCGCCCGGATGGCCCCCGGCGTGCGGGACGCCTTCCAGGCGCTGTACCTGGAGCACACCCTGGGCGCCGACGAGGCCGCCGCCCGGCAGTGGCTCCAGGAACTGGTCGACCAGGGCCGGTACGTGGAGGACGTCTACGCCGGCTGACGGCCCCTGGCACCGAGCACCGGCCCTGCCGCATCGAGTCGCCGCACCTTCCCCGGCCGACCACCAGGCCGACAGGGCCGGTCCTGTCCCCCTCAGCTGCCCAAGCCGACGCCCCTAGCCGTTCGCCAGTCGGAACTCCTGGTTGCCGAACCGCACTTGGTCCCCGGCGCGGACCCGCACGGCGCCCGCGATCCGGTGCCCGTTCACATGCGTGCCGTTGGCCGAGCCGAGGTCGTACAGCACCCAGCCGTCGCCTTCGCGCCGCAGTTCGGCGTGGCGCCGGGAGACCGAGGAGTCCTGAAGTCGCAGTCCGGAGCCGGGAATCCGGCCGATGGTCAGCGTCCGGGCCCCGGCCTGCGGCAAGTTGAGGCCGGGCAGCCGCGCGGTGCGCCAGGCCCGGACGAGCCGCGCCCGGAACCCGGAGACCCGACCCACCGTCCGCAGCAGGAAGGTCTCCAGCGGCCGGCCGAGCGGGAGGCCGGCCAGCGCCGCGTCCAACTCGGCGCGGCTGGTGGCGTGCAGGACGAGTTCCATCCGGCCGAGGAAGGTGTCGTGCGACAGCCTGCCGCTGCTCGCACCGTCCCGCAGCACCTCGAGCGCCCGCTCCCGATCGGTCTCGGACGGCCGGACCTCGTACGTCGGGAACTCGGCAGGCCTCATGCGCCGATTGTCGGCGCCGTCGTGCCCGGCCGTCCAGCGTCCGGCCGCAGCTGTGGCAGTTCGAGGACACTACGGGCCCACCTGCCCGCTGCGGCCGCTCCGCCAAAGGTCAACATGGTTGACCTTTTTGCCCGCCACCCATACCGTCTTCGACGTCGCCCGCACCGTCACGCATCTCATCTACACCGGCGCGCTGACCCGCCATCCGAACCTGCGCATCATCCTCCCGCACGCGGGGGGAGCCGTGCCCGCGCTCGCCTGGCGGATCTCCGCCTTCGCCGCGCAGCCCGCGCTCACCCCCGGAGCGCACCTCAGCCCCGAGAGCGTCATGGCCCAACTGCGCGGCCTCTACTACGACGTGGCCCTCGGTGCGAACCCCCACTCGCTGTCCGCCCTGCTGGAGCTGGCCGACCCCGGGCACCTGCTGTTCGGCACGGACCACCCCTTCAGCCCCGAGCCCCTGATCACCGCCAACAGCCGTGGCCTGGCCGACTATCCGGGTTTCAGCGACCACACCCCGCGTGCCATCGCCGCCGACAACGCACTGCCGCTCTTCCCGCAGCTCGCCGCCCGCCTGGCACCGCTGACCGGGTGAGGTCAGCCGATGAGCCGACGGCCCCGCTCGAAGAAGGCCAGCAGGCCGTCCACACCGCCGAGTTCACCGACCGCGGCCGCCGCCCCGAACGGCGCGTTCCAGTACTTCCCCTGCTGCGGGACGGGCGGGCCGACGTAGGCGTACGGCTCCGCCTGGAACTCGTCGCCCGGGGAGACCCCGTAGTCGACCCCGGCCACGGTCACGGCGATGTCGAAGTGCTCTGGCCAGATGACCGGTTCCGTCCCGGGGAAGCCCAGGCGCAGCGCCGCATCGCCGACTGCGAAGGCATGCGCGAGCAGATGCGCCGACTGCGGCTCGGCCTCGATCACGTCGTCGGGGCCGACACCGGAGCCGCCCTGGTAGAGCCCTTCGGGCGCACCGGGCACCACCCCGATCGCGGCCCCCAGCGCGGCACAGCTGGTCCGCTCCAGGAAGAGGCGCTGCCCGGGCACCACCAGGTCCGCGCCGACGACCTGCACGTTCGGCTCGGTCACGGTGGCGAAGCCGCCGAGGGCGCAGCGCAGCCTGATCGTGCCGCTGCTGCGGAACTGCGGGCCCGCCATCACCAGCTCCGCGACGGCGTGCAGTGCGCGGCGGGTGCGAGCGAGCGATTCGATGTCCATGGCGACATGGTCGGACCCCGGACCCGGACACATACTGGAACCATGGCGAAGAACACCCGTCCGCCGCAGAGCCGCTCCTCCATCACGGTGAAGGGTCGAACCGTACGGTTGCGCACGATCGGAATGGCCGTCCTGGCGGTACTCGCCGTCTGGTTCATCGCGGCCAACACCGGCTCGGTCTCCGTCCGGCTCTGGGTCGCCACCGTGACGCTCCCGCTCTGGGCGGTCCTGACCGTGACACTGGCTACCGGGCTCGTGATCGGCTGGTTCCTGGCCCGCCGCGGGCCGAAGGGCGACCGGCCCCAGCGCTGAAACGGAGCCTCCTGCGGATTGCGCGTCCGCGCATCCGCAAACGGCTTCGTAGTTGCCCGTAGTGCGGTGTTAGAAATGACGCATGGTCGAATACGCCGACCGAATCCGGACCGTATCGAAGCAGTCGCCGAATGCGAAGAGGGGCCTTCGGAAGAAGTCCCGCAGCGTTGCCGGACAGGTATTCATGCTGCAGGTCGCGGTCGTGCTGCTGCTCGTCCTCGGGGCGATCCTGGCGCTGGTCCTCCAGGAGCGGAACTACAGCGACACGGAGGCCCGCAACCGGTCGGTGGCCGTCGCGGAGTCGTTCGCGCATGCGCCCGGGATCATTCCGGCGCTCGAGTCGCCCGACCCGTCGGCGATCCTGCAGCCGCTGACGGAGGCGGCGCGCGGACCGGCCGGCGTCGACTTCATCGTGATCATGAACACCCAGGGGATCCGCTACACGCACCCCATCCCGAGTGAGATCGGCAAGCACTTCGTCGGCACGATCGGTCCCTCCCTGGACGGCCATGTCTACACGGAGAGCGTGTACGGACCGCTCGGGCACGAGGTCCAGGCCATCGTTCCCGTCACCGCACCCGACGGGAAGGTCGTGGGCCTGGTGTCGGCCGGGCTCAAGGTCAACCACGTCACCACCGCCGGGAACCGGCAGCTGCCCGTCATCCTCGGGGCCGGCGCCGCCGCACTCGCGGTGGCCACGACCGGGACCGCCCTGGTGGCCAGGCGGCTGAAGCGGCAGACGCTCGGCTTGGGGCCGGAAGAGATGACCCGGATGTACGAGCACCACGACGCCGTGCTGCACGCGGTCCGGGAGGGCGTGGTCATCGTCGGGCAGGACGGGCGGCTGCTCCTGGCCAACGACGAGGCGAGGGAGCTGCTGGGACTGCCGGCCGATGCGGAGGGCCGGCACCTGGGCGAACTGCGGGACCTCGACCCGGACGCCGCGGAACTGCTGCTGTCCGGCAGGGTGGCCACGGACGAGGTGCTTCCGGCGGGCGGCCGGCTGCTCGTGGTGAACCAGCGGCCGACCGACCGCCACGGCGGCGGGATGGGAACGGTCGCGACGATCCGCGACTCCACCGAGCTCCTGGCGCTGTCCGGCAAGGCCGAGGTGGCGGGCAACCGCCTCGCGCTGCTCTACGAGGCAGGCGTCGGCATCGGCACGACCCTCGATGTGGTGCGCACGGCCGAGGAGCTGGCACGGGTCGCCGTTCCCGGCCTCGCGGACTTCGTCACCGTCGACCTCGCCGACCCCGTGCTGCAGGGCGACGAGCCCACCGGCACCGGGAAGGACCTGCGGCGCGTCACGGTCCACGGGATCCGCGAGGACGATCCCTTCTACCCGCGCGGCAGGCTGATCGCCTTCATCCCGTCCAGCCCCCAGGCCCGGGGCTTCGGCAGCGGGCGTTCGCAGGTGGTTCCCGACCTCTCGGCCGCTCCCGGTTGGCAGGCCCAGGACCCGGACTGGACCAGGCAGATCGTCGACTACGGGGTCCACTCACTCATCACCACTCCGCTGACGGCGCGCGGCATCATCCTGGGCGTCGCCAACTTCTGGCGGGCGCAGAAGCCCGAGCCGTTCGACGACGAGGACCTGGCGCTGGCCGAGGAACTGGCCGCACGGGCCGCCGTCAGCATCGACAACGCCCGCCGCTACACCCGTGAGCACGCCATGGCGGTCACGTTGCAGCGCAGCCTGCTGCCGCGCGCCCTCCCGGAGCAGAGTGCCCTCGGCGTCGCGCACCGCTACCTGCCCGCACAGTCGGGAGTCAGCGGCGACTGGTTCGACGTGATCCCCCTGCCCGGCAGCCGGGTCGCCCTCGTCGTGGGCGACGTCGTCGGCCACGGGCTGCACGCCGCGGCCACCATGGGCCGGCTGCGCACCGCCGTGCACAACTTCTCCACCCTCGACCTCCCGCCGGACGAGTTGCTCGGCTACCTCGACGAGCTGGTGGACCGCATCGACCAGGAGGAGACCGACAGCGGTACCGGCACCGGCGTCACCGGAGCCACCTGCCTGTACGCGATCTACGACCCGGTCTCCCGGCTCTGCAGCATCGCCCGGGCCGGACACCCCGCACCCGCGCTGCTCGGGCCGGACGGCAGCGTCGTCTTCCCGGAGCTCCCGATCGGCCCGCCGCTGGGTGCGGGCGGCGGGATGCCGTTCGAGACGGCGCAGGTCCACCTGGACGAAGGCACCCAGATCGTCCTGTACACCGACGGGCTGATCGAGGACCGCACCCGGGACTTCGACATCGGCATGGAGCTCATGCGCCAGGCGCTCTCCGGCCGCCAGGACCGGTCGCCCGAGGAGAACTGCCAGGCCCTGCTCGATGACCTGCTGCCGGCCCGCCAACAGGACGATGTGGCGCTGCTGATAGCGAAGACGCGGGTGCTCGGCGCGGAGCGGGTCGCCGATCGGGAGGTGCCGTTCGATCCGGCCGCCGTCGCCGACATCCGGGCGTGGACCGCCGCGAAGCTGGACGAATGGGGCCTGGCCGACCTGGAGTTCAGCACCGAGCTGATCCTCAGTGAACTGGTCACCAACGCCATCCGCTACGGCTCGCCGCCGGTGCGCCTGCGGCTGCTGCGTGATCGCGGCCTGACCTGCGAGGTGGCCGACGGCAGCAACACCTCTCCGCACCTGAGGTACGCGGCGACGATGGACGAGGGCGGCCGCGGGCTGTTCCTGGTGGCTCAGCTCACCAAGCGCTGGGGCACGAGGTACTCCCCGCAGGGCAAGATCATCTGGGCGGAGCAGTCGCTGCCCCCCTCGGCCACCGATTCGGACGAGAGCGGCTAGGAACGCGGCTCGCGGGGCGGGAACGGCCGTTCCCGCCCCGCGAGCCCGTCAGCGGTGCTGCCTCAGTACCCGATGCTCACCCCCCGCACCGTGTGCACGTCCGTGTAGCCGCCGGTGGCCCCGGAGAACCCGGTCAGCACATTGGCCGGCAGCGTGACGGGGGTGTCGATCACCTGCTTGCCGTCGATCGCCACCTGTAGGTGACCCGCCGGGGTGGTGGTCACGTCGACCGTGTGGGTGCCCTGGCGCAGCTGCGGCACGGTGGTCGAAGTCGCCGCGTACTGCAGGCGGTTGTTGACGGCGCCGGTGGCGACCGCGACGAAGTTGTTCGACGGGTCGCCGGTGTGCCTGATGGTGTCCAGCACCACGGCCACACCGGGCAGTCCGGCGTACCCCATGCCGCCGCCCGAGCCGCCGAGCGCGGTCGGGCCGGCCTTGGACGCGTCCAGCAGGACGAAGGCCAGGCCGTCGGCGCCGGTGCCGTTGCCGATCTGCGCGGTGAAGTGGGCGTGCAGGTTGGCGGAGGCGACCGGGGTGGCGGCGAACGCGCTGCCGGCCTGGTTGGCCACCGCCTGGGTGAGCACCAGGTCGGTGCCGGACATCGCGGCCGAGCCGTTGTAGGTCCAGCCGCCCAGGCCGGGCGGGGCCACCGCGTAGCCGTTGGCCTGGATGTTCACGTCGCGGACGGTGTGGATGTCGTCGAGCCCGCCGGTGCCGCCGGTGAAGGCGACCAGGGCGGCCGGCGGCAGCGTGGGCACGCTCGCGTTGAGCACCTGCACGCCGTCGACCGACGCCGTGAGGGTGGTGCCGCTGACCGAGACGGAGACCGCGTGCGGGCCGGAGCGCAGGTTCGGGACGTTGGTCGCGGTCTGCACGAAGCCGGTGCCGCCCTTGACCGTGATCGCCATGTAGTTGCCGGACGGTGCGCCGGTGGCCTTGAAGGTGTCCATGGTGACGGCCACGCCGGTCAGGCTCTGGTAGCCGAGCCCGCCGCCGGACCAGCCGAGCGACTTGGCCGTGTTGGCGGCCGGGTCCAGCAGCGCGAAGGTCTGGCCGTCGGCGCCGTTGCCGCCGCCGATCACCGAGGTGAAGCCGGCCGTCAGCCCGTCGGTCAGCACCGGTGTCGGGTAGACCGCGGAGCCGGCCTGGTGGGCCACGGCCTGGGTGAGCTGCAGGTCGGTGCCGGACAGCGCCGCCGAGCCGTTGAGCTGCCAGCCGCCCGCGCCCGGCGCCGGCACGGTCACCCGGGTGGGCGTGGTCGGCGCGGTGGCGGTCGCGGTCAGCGTGACGGGCTGCGGGCCGCGGCCGTCGTCGGAGGTGATCTGGTAGGTGCCGGTGACGGCGCCGACCGCCGTGGGCGTGACGCTGACGGTCTGGTGGATCACCTGCCCGGGGCCGAGCTGCTGGCCCTCGGCCACCGGTTTGATCGCCGCGAACGGGGCGGCCGGCGGGGCGGCTTTGGTGATGGTCAGCGGGATGTTGCCGGTGTTGCTGATGTCGAAGGACCGCAGGGCGGTCTGACCGACCAGCATCGAGCCGAAGTCGGTGCCGGACGGAGTGAGGGTGAGCACGGCCTGCCCGACCACCGCGCTGCCGGTCAGGTTCAGGGTGGCGGTGCCGCTCGTGCTGGTGACGGCGAGCGAACCGGTGTCGCTCCGGGCGGCGGTCGGGGCGTAGGACACCTGCACGATGAGCGACTGCTTGGGCTGCAGCACGGTCCCGGCCGGCGGCAGGTCACCGGTCTGGAACGGCGAGTCGGGCGCCGTGGTGGCCAAGACCGTCTCCGCGGTGCTGCCGGTGTTGGTGAAGGTCGCGCCCAGCGTCTTGGTGAGGCTGGTGGGCAGCTCGCCGAAGTCCAGGGCGGCCGGTGTGACGGTCAGCCCGGGGTGCAGGCCGTAGCCGCTCAGGCCCACGCTGAGCGTGCCGGCGTCGGTGGTGAGGGCCAGTTGGCCGATCGCGCCGGCAGGGCTGGTCGGGCTGAACGATACCGGCACGCTGAGGGTCTGACCCGCCGTCAGGGTCGTGGGGAGGACCGGATTCTGCGGCGCGGCGAAGGGCGCGCTGGCGGTCAGCGCCGAGACGGTGACGGTCCGGGTGGCGGTCACGGTCACCGTGCCGTTCGCGGTGCTGCCCACCGCCACGTCGCCGAAGTCCACGGCGGTGCCGCTCAGCGCGGCGCCGGACGGGCGGCCGAAGGCGAGCAGGTGGCCGTCCCGGGTGCCGACGAAGACCCGCCCGCTGTCGGTCGCGGGGACGGCGAACTTCGAGGCGGTGCCGATCGGCGCGGAGTAGCGCAGGTTCAGCACGCCGTTGACCGGCACCGCGTCGTAGGCGCGCAGCTGGCCGTTGGCGCCGTTGGCGCCGTCGCTGTACTCCACCCAGACCAGGGCGGTCGACGGGTCGGTCCCGCTGGAGGTGACGATCGGCGAGCCGGAGGAGTAGCCGAAGGTGCCGCTGCTGGTGCCGGTACTGGTCAGCGCGGGCTGGCCGGAGCCGGTGGTGCCGTAGGCCAGGGCCCGCAGCGGCGCGTTGCTGCCGACCGTGTAGATGAACGGGCTGGTGCCGCCGAAGGCCGCCGGGTGGCCCCAGACGCCCTCGAACGGCCCGCTGGTGCCGAGCACCGCGTCGGTGCCGTTCGGGCCCTGCGAGCGGCCGCCGAGGTTGTCGCGGTCGAGCAGGAAGATCCGGCCGTCCTTGCCGACCGTCACCATCAGGTGCGGATGGGCGGTGGTGCCGAAGGCCGGGCCGGGCAGGCCGATCGGGCCGCCGGAGCCGAAGTCGGTGTCGTTCTGGTCCAGCACGCTGGCGTTGGACGGGCTGAAGAAGTCCTGCGCGGACATCGAGCCGTCGCCGTTGACGCCGACCCGCACCAGCGACTCGGCGAGCTGGCCCGGCGGGCTGGTGCCGGGGCCGGGCGCGGGGGAGACGCCGTTCCCGGTGGTGACGAAGATCCGTCCGGCGCCGTCCGAGACCGGGCCGCCGCCGCTCTGCCAGATGCCGGCCTTGGCGCTGGACGAGGCGTCCTCGGTGGCCCACAGGGTGAGCGCCCGGCTGGTGGTGTTGATGCCGGCCAGGTAGCCGACGTAGTTGCCCAGGTCGCAGTGCGAACCGAAGGCCGCGTAGACCGTGCCGCCCATCAGCAGCAGGCCGGGGCGCTGCATCGCGTAGAGCGGGTCGAAGGTGCGGCCCGGGTTGTTGACCGGCGAGCCCTGCACGGTCACCGGCCAGCCGGGGCGCTCCGCGCCGGTGGTCGCGTCCATGGCGTGCACGTACCAGTGCGGGTGCGAGCTGTCCGGGCCGTCGTTGACCTTGGCGGTCAGGTAGACGGTGTTGGTGGCGCTGTCCACCACCGGGGTGCCGGTCACGCCGATGTTGGGCGTCAGGTCGCCGCAGCCGAGCACCGAGGCGGGCCACGGCGAGCCCAGGTCGCGGGACCAGGTGGTCGCGCCGCTGGCCGCCGCGACGCCGTAGACCTTGTCGTTCTCGGTGGCGACCACCACCGTGCCGCCGGTGACCACGGGTTGGGCGTAGACCTGGCCGTCGACGGCGGTGGAGAACTGCCGGCCGAAGTCGGAGCCGGCCACCTGGGAGGGCGTCAGGCCCGGCTCGTTCTGGTCCCAGCCGGTCCGCAGGGTGTCCTGCGAGGCGGTGGCCTCGTCGGCCACCGCCGGTGCGGCCAGGGAGAGTTGACCGGAGGTCAGGGCTATGCCGAGGAACAGCGCGCTGGCGAGTAAGGCACTCAGCGGGCGGGAGGGCGGTTTGGGCATGGGTGTCCCTTCTGGCGGAGCATCGGTGACGGGGTTATGGATGGACGGTGAAGGCGACCTCGGTGAACCGCGCCTGACCGGTGTTGCCACGGGACTTGAGCGCCAGCACGGCCGCCGCCGCACAGGCCGGGGCGGTCGAGTCGACGCTGAGCGGGCGCCAGCTGCTGCTGCCCGCAGGCAGCGGCGGCGACTCGTCCTCGCCCAGGTAGCTGCCGTTGCGGTCGAACCAGGTGATCGCGATGGTGCTGCGCCCGGTCGCGTGCACCCCGCGCGCCCAGGCGGTCAGCCGCACCCGCTGGCCGGCGGCGGTGGGCTGCTCGACCGGCTCCACCATGAAGGACGGGCTGCGCCCGGCACCGCCGGAGGTGCCGCTGAGCACGGCGCTGCCCGGCGTCCGGTGGCCGTCCTGCGAGTCCCAGAACGCCTGGGCGGCGGAGGCGTCGTGGGGGGTCCAGTCGTCGGGGGTGCCGTCCTGGCCGCCGGACAGGTCGCCGTTGAAGTCGGTGCCGATGCCCGGGCCGGTGAACTGGGCGCGCAGCGAGGCAGCCGCCGGCTTCTCGCTGCCGTCGGCCCGCAGCAGGCCGAAGTCCAGGTCCTCGGGGGCCCGGGAGGCGCCCTGCGGCACGTCGCCGGGGGAGATGTCCTGGAAGATCCAGGGCGCGGCGGCGGGCAGGCCGGCCGACCTGGCGGCCCACTCGACCGTGCGCAGGTACAGGTCCTGGGCGGCCTCGGCCTGGGCCTGCGCAGCGCCGTCGCCGGGGCCGGTGGCGGTGCCGGTCTCGCCGATGTAGAGCGGGGCCGGCGCGACGACCGCCTCGGCGGCCTCGAAGACCGCGCGGGCGTAGCCGGCCTCCCCGTAGTAGTGCAGGTCGTAGAAGTCGGGCGGGTCGTCGGCCAGCGCGTCGCGCAGCGCGGCCAGCCGGGCGACCGGGTCGGAGCCGGTCACCGAGACGGTCACCGGGATGCGGCCGGCGGCCTGGCGGACCACCGGCAGCTCGTGGCGCACCCAGTCGGCCGCCGCCCGGTCGCCGGGGTCCACCTCGTTCTTCAGCTCGACGAAGGCGATCCGCGGGTCGTCGCGGTACGGATCGAGCACCCCGTGCGCCCACCGGTCACTGCCGACCAGGTCGGGGTAGTCGTCCCACCAGTCGAACAGGGTGAGCTGGACGGCCAGGCTGTGCCGGGCCGCCAGCTCGATCGCCTGCCGTAGCTCGGCCAGCCGGGCCGGGTCCGGGGTGGGGTAGCCGAAGGTCTCCGCATGGACCATCAGCCGCACCGCGTTGGCGCCCAGCCCGTTGATCCGGGCGAAGTCCGAATCGATCCGGCCCGGATGCCAGTCCTGCCACATCCGGCTCCACGGCGCCTGCGCCGGGTAGTAGCTGAGCAGCTTGAGGCCGGCCAGCCGGGAGCGCGCGGCGAACTGCCGCGCGCTTGACCGCGGATCGGCGTCCGGGCCGGTGGCGGCCGCCTGCCACGGTGTGCAGGCGGGCACGGCGGTGGCATGCCGTGCCGCGCCGCCGCCGGTGCCGTCCGAGTCGGCGAAGTGCACCGCCAGCGCGGTCAGCAGCGCCACCACCAGAAGCAGCACCGGCCACCGCCGGCCCTTGGCGAATCTACGAGTCACCATTGCGCGGCCGGTCAGCCCTGCCGGGGGCGCCCCAGCGCGCGGTAGGTCCAGCCCGCCGCGCGCCAGCGGTCGGCGTCCAGGCAGCTGCGGCCGTCGACCACCCGCCGCTCCGCCACCAGGCTGCCGAGCCCGGCCGGGTCGAGGTCGAGGAACTCCTGCCACTCGGTCAGCAGCAGCACCACATGGGCGCCTTCGACGGCCTGCTGCGCCGAGCCGGCGTAGGAGAGGCCGGGGAAGGTGCGCTTGGCGTTGGCCATCGCCTGCGGGTCGTACACCCGCACATGGGCACCGGCCAGTTGCACGGCGGCGGCCACGTGCAGCGCGGGGGAGTCGCGCACGTCGTCCGACTCGGGCTTGAAGGCCGCGCCCAGCACGGCGACCCGCCGGCCGAGCAGCGAGCCGCCGGCCTGCTCCCGGGCCAGGTCCACGGTGCGCACCCGGCGGCGCATGTTGATCTCGTCGACCTCGCGCAGGAAGGTCAGCGCCTGGTCGGCGCCGAGCTCGCCGGCCCGGGCCATGAACGCCCTGATGTCCTTGGGCAGGCAGCCGCCGCCGAAGCCGAGCCCGGCGTTGAGGAACCGGCCGCCGATCCGCGGGTCGTAGGCCAGCGCGGCGGACAGCTGCGAGACATCGGCCCCGGCCGCCTCGCAGACCTCGGCCATCGCGTTGATGAACGAGATCTTGGTGGCCAGGAACGCGTTGGCGGCGGTCTTCACCAGCTCCGAGGTAGCGAAATCGGTGACCAGCAGCGGCACTCCGGCGTCCAGCAGCGGGGCGTAGACCTCCCGCAGGGTCTTCTCGGCCTGCCCGGAGGCGGTGCCGATCACCAGCCGGTCGGGCCGCAGCGTGTCGTCCACCGCGTGACCCTCGCGCAGGAACTCGGGATTCCAGGCCAGTTCGACGTCGGCCCCGGCCGGGGCCAGCTGCCGGATCCGCTCCGCGAGCGCGGCCGCGGTGCCCACCGGCACCGTCGACTTGCCCACCACCAGGCAGGGTTGGTCGAGCAGCGGTGCCAGGGTGTCGGTGGCGCCGTGCAGTTGGCTCAGGTCGGCGGCGTACTCGCCGTGCTTCTGCGGGGTGCCGACGCAGAGGAAGACCACCTGCGATCCGGCCACCGCACGGGCCGGGTCGGTGGTGAACTCCAGTCGGCCCGCAATGATCTGACGCTGCATCAGCTCGGCGAGGCCGGGCTCGTAGAACGGCACCTCACCGGCGGTCAGCCGCTCGATCTTGGCCTGGTCGGTGTCCAGCCCGACGACCTGGTGACCCAGCTCGGCCATGCAGGCCGCGTGGGTCGCGCCGAGGTAGCCGGTGCCGACGACAGTCATCCTCATCGCTGACTCACTTTCTGCGGGACGGGGGTCTGGTGGGCGCGACGGCGCGCCAGCACCTCGGTGAACAGGTCGAGCACCTGGGGAGCCACCACCTCGACGGTGAAGGCGGCGGCCCGCTCCCGGCCGCGGTCGCCGAACCGCGCGCGCTCCTGCGGATCGGCGAGCAGCCGGTCGATCGCGTCGGCCAGGGCCTGCGGATCGGACGGCGGCACCAGCAGGCCGGTGACGCCGTCCTCGACGACGTCCCGCAGCCCGCCGACGGCGGAGGCCACCACCGGGCGGCCGGCCAGCATCGCCTCCACGGCGACCTGCCCCAGCGGCTCCTCCCAGACCGAGGGCACCACCGCCACCGAGGCGCGCCGCCAGGCGGCCATCACCTGCGCGGACGGCACGTCGCGGACCACCGTCACCGCCGGGTCGTCGATCGCCGGCGTGTCGGCCCGTGGAGTGCCGATCAGCACCAGCGGCACCTTGTGCCGCAGCCGCCGGTGCGCCTCCAGCAGCACGTCGACACCCTTGTGCGGCCCGAGAGCCCCGACGAAGAGCAGATAGCCGTCCTCGGCCGGCAGGAAGTCGGGGCGGGGCGTGGTCTCGGCGAGCTCGGCGATGCCGCGCGGCACCATGCTGGGGATCACCCGCAGGTCGGTCTCGGGCAGCAGTGCCGCCTGGGAGGCCGTCGCCACGGCGGTGCTGATCGCGATGTAGGCGTCGGCCCGGCCGTGCAGCGCCCGGGAGGCGTGCAGGCCGCCGGCCAGCGCGACGCCCTTGACGGTGCCGTAGCCGGCCGCCGCGCACTTGACGCACTTGGCCAGCGCCGGGCCCGAACAGGGGCCGGTGTCCTGCTGGTTGGTCTTCTTGGCGCAGCTGAGCCCGTAGTCGTGCAGGGTCACCACGTGCCCGGGAGCCTCGGCCGCGCGGCGGAACAGCGGGAAGTACGAGTACTGCAGCCAGCTGTGGCTGTGCACGATGTCGGGCTTCAGCCGTCTGACCGCCGCCCGCAGCGCGGCCAGCGCCCCCGGGTCCGGCACGGTCGGGTGGAACGGGCGCGAGGCGTCCGCGTAGAGGCCCGACAGCCGCCCCGACCAGCTGGGCACCCGCTCGACCCGGACGCCGTCGATCACCTCGCTGGTGGGACGGTCGCCGATCCGCAGGGTCAGCACGGTCACCTCGTGGCCGTGCCGGACGAACTCGGTGGAGAGGGACTCGACATGGCGTTCCAGGCCGCCGATGGTCGGTCGGTAGAAGTCGGTGAGCTGGAGGATCCGCACGGGTGACGGCCTTTCAGTCGTTTCGGTCTTTGGGCGGCAGCAACCGCCGGTGGAACACCAGAACGGCCAGGGCGCCCACCAGTTGGGCGCCGAGCCAGGAGACGCCGGCGCCCAGGATGCCGAGCGGTGGGGTGCTGAACCAGGTGCCGGCCACCGCGACCGCCGCGATCACGGCGTTGAGCGCGGCCGCCCGGTTCAGCAGCCCGCGGACCCGCAGGGTGGCGACCGCCACATTGCTCACCGCGTCCGGGAACGCCGACAGCACCAGCACCACCAGCAGCCCGTACCCCTGCCGGTAGCCCGCACCGAAGATGCCCAGCACCGGGTGGCCGATCGCGCACAGCACCCCCGCCGGCACGGCGATCGAGGCGACCGTGACCCCCAGCGAGCGCAGCGCGATCCGCCGCAGCCCGCCGCGCTGATGGCTGCCTTCGGCGAACAGTGCGGAGGAGACCGCCGGGCTGATCATGAAGATGGCGCTGCCGATCATCCAGGTGATGTAGAAGGCGGCATTGGCACTGGCCCCGAGCCGCGCGGTCACCGCCACCGGCAGCAGATAGGTGGGCACCAGACCCGCCACACTGATCGCGTGGTGGCCCAGCGCCGGGCGGGCCAGCAGCACCAGCTCGGCCCCGGCCGCCCGCAGCGGCACCCGGCCCAGCGGCCGCACCCGGCGGTGGCAGAGCAGCAGCCCTGCCCCGGTGCCCAGCAGACCGCTCAGCGACCAGGTCAGCAGCAGCCCCATCGCCCCCGCCTCGGGCACCGCCACGGCGACCACCGCCAGCCCGCCCAGCTTGGCCACCGCCGTCGCGGTGTTGCGCACCAGCATCAGGCCGGCCCGGCGCTCCGCGATGAACAGGTAGTCGAGCACGCCCGAGCCGGTCCAGCCGGCCGCGCCCAGCACGAACCAGAGGGCGAACCACGGGTCGCGGGTCAACGGGCCCAGCGGGGCGACCAGCAGCCCCAGCGGGAGCTCCGCCACCGCGGCCACCAGCAGGGTGCCGCCGGTGGTGGCCGCCAGCGTGGCCACCACCGTGAGCCGCCACTGCTCGGCCGTCGCGCGCTGCGGCAGCCGGGCGATCAGGCCCACCCCCGCGCCCAGGTGCACCACCAGCGAGATGATCACCAGCGCGGAGGTCGCCGCCGAGCCGAGACCGACCTCGGTGCTCGGCATGATCCGCGCGGCCAGTGTCCAGTAGCCGTAGCCCAGGCCCGCGTTGACCACGGTGGTGGCCATGATGCCGAGGCTGTTGACGGTCAGCGAGCGCAGCGCGCCGCGATCCGACGGCTTGCCGGTGTGCCGTTCGCCGATTGACGATCCGTCAGTTGCCGGCTCGTCGGCTGACGGCTGCGCGGACGGCAGCGAGGCCTCGGGCAGCGGGGCCTCAGCCGTCGCCACAGCCGCTCCCCTCCCTGGTCCTGAGGTACAGGTCCACACTGCGCAGCTGCTCCGACCCGCGGCTCAGCCGCAGCTCCACCCGGTGCAGGCAGCCGCCCTGCGGCACCGTCACCTGCAGCCGGGCGGTGCCCTGGCCCGGGGTGGTGCTGGTCAGCGGGGCCGGGGCGCTCCAACCGGCGCCGTCCACGCCGGCCGACACCGTCAGCCCGGCCAGGTCCGCCGGGCGGGTGGCGTCCGCCACCACCGGGATGTCCAGGCGCTGCCCGGCGGTGCCCGGCAGCACGCCCGGCACCCGGGCGTACGGCGCGCCCAGCGAGAACGACAGGTAGGGCTGCTGCGGTGTGGTCGGCAGCTGAGCGGCGACCGCCCAGAGCAGTGCCGCCGCGGCCAGCACGCTCGCCCCGTACACCGCGTGCCGCCGCCCGCCCGCCAGCAGCTCGGGCAGCCGGGGCCGCTCGGCGCGGCGCTCCAGCAGGCAGAGCGGCAGCAGCACCGTGCTCACCGCGAGCGGCAGCACGGCGAGCCGCACCCGGCCCAGCACCGCGAAGCAGAGCAGCCCGGCCACGATCAGCGCCACGATGCTCAGCAGCACGCAGAGCGGCGTCAGGAACCGCCCCGCGCCGCGCGCCAGGCCCAGTCCGGCCGCCAGGCTGCGCCCCGGCGACCAGAGCAGCACCGGCAGCACCAGCACGGCCCGGGCCGGGCCGCCCGGCACCGCCAGCTCGCCGATCAGCGCCAGCAGGACCAGGCCGGCCTGCGCGGCGAACAGCGGCAGTGCGGACCAGCGGCCGTTGCGGCCGGTGCCGCCGATCGTCTCGGGTGTGCTGGTCATCGCGCCTCCCCGGGGACGGTTGCGTGGATCGCCTTGAAGTCGAAGCGGTAGATGGCGTAGGCGTCGCTCTCGTAGACCTTGGTGGTCCACGGCAGGTAGTTGTAACGGTCCAGGTTCTGCACGCCGATCGGGCTGGTGCCGCCGAACGCGAACGGCTCGTCCGGCTCGAAGTACACGCCGATCTCCGGCAGTTGGGTCGCGGTCCGCTTGTCGATCACCAGGTAGGTGTAGTTTGACGAGTCCAACTCGCGGACCAGGAACGGCGTTGGCGGCGTCGAGTTGAAGTACAGGTCGTAGGTCGGGAAGCCCTTGGCCGGCTGGGCCGGTTCGGCATCCGCCTCACGGACCAGCACCAGGCCGGTGTAGCGGTCGGAGACCACGTGCAGCTTGGCCCCCAGGTGCGCCTTGAACCAGGCGGCCGTGCCGACCGCCTCGGCGGTCACCGAGCGGGTGTCGGAGCCGAAGACCGGGGTGCCGGGGAACCGGTAGTCCTCGTCCAGCCCGGCCGCCACATTGCCCATCAGTGCATCGCCGGCCACCAGCACCGCCACCAGCGCGCCGGCCCGCCAGCGCCGCCCGCGCAGCTCGCCGAGCCGGTCCAGCGCCAGGACCAGCACCGGGGTGAGCAGCACGCCCAGCCCGATCCAGGTGAACCCCCAGGTGCGCCGGGCGCCCTCGGCCCCGAACTCCACCATGATGAACGGCAGCGACGGGAAGTAGAGCAGCCCGAACAGGCTCAGGCCCAGCATCAGCGGGTCCCCGCCGAACAGCCCGCCCGGCTGCCGGCGCCGCCGCCACAGCGCCCAGGCGGCCAGCGCGAAGCTCAGCAGCGGGACGGTGAACGCCGTGTACCGCTCGTAGAACGGCTCGGTGCTCGCCTTGAAGAGCGACCGGGTGCCCTTGCCGCCGGAGAACATGTGCAGCAACTGCTTGGCGCCGCCGCCCATGTACGGGGAGAGGTAGGCGAAGGTCGCCGGGGCGGCCAGCACCAGCCAGAGCACCCCGGCGCCGCCGACCAGCAGCGCCACCGTGCCGATGGTCACCGCCTTCTCGCGCGGCGCGGTGCCGCGCAGCGCGGCCACCATCGCCACCACGGTGAGCAGCGCCAGCAGCGCCGTCATCAGCACCGTGGTCAGGTGGTGGGTCGGCACCGCGCCGCAGCCGGCCAGCACCGCGCCGACCGTCCAGCGCAGCCGCTCCGGCCGCTCCTTCGCCCGGTGCGCCTTGGCCAGGCAGGCCAGGCACCACAGGAAGAACGGCATCGCCAGCGACTCGTAGGCGTACTCGGTGTCGAAGTAGATGAAGCTGGAGTTCAGGCTGTAGACCAGCGCCACCAGGGCGCCCGCGCGCAGCGAGCCGAACAGCGCCTCGCCGAGCAGGAACGCGCCGAACAGCGCCAGCACATGGGCGACGACCATCACCACCAGGGCGCTCTGCCAGACCGTCAGGCCGGTGGCGTCGCTGATCGAGGCGGTGACGATGTGCAGGCCGGGGAACCGCGCGACGATGCCGATCAGGTGGTTCTGCGCGAACAGCTGCCCGTTGGCGGCCAGGTCGGTGGCCTGGCGCCAGTGCGCGATCTCGTCGTGGAACAGCGGCTGCCCGGGATTGCGCAGCAGCTTGGGCACGTAGCTGAACAGCCCGTAGCCGAGCAGCCAGCCGATCCGCACCCGCGGCGCGACTTGACGGGCCGTCAGAACGACTGCGGCGGGGCAGAAGAAGAGCAGCATGCCGGCCCAGAAGACCGCGTAGTGCGCGGTGTCCGCGCTGTCGGTGGCCGCCATCGAGAAGGCGACGGCGATCAGCACCGCACCGGCGGTGGCGGTCAGCCACAGCACCGCCCAGGCGAGCGGCGAACCGAACCGCGGTGCGCGGTGGTCCGGCCTGGCCGGCGGGCTGCCCGGCGGCCCGTCGGGCGTGGGGGCGGACTCCTCGGCGAGCAGGGTCGAATTGCTCATGCCGCCACCTCGCGGTAGACGCCGACCAGTTGGGCCGCGACGGCGTCCCAGTCGGGGATCTCCTCGCTGCCCGGAGCGGGTGGTCCGGCCAGGCAGTCGGCCAGTCGGCGGGCCAGCTCGGTGGGCGTGGCACCCTCCGGCACCAGCCGCACCGCGCTCGCCGCCGGCAGCTCCGCGTGCGCCGGGATGTCCGAGAGCACCGCCCAGGCCCCCGTGGCCAGGGCCTCGGCCGGGGCCAGCCCGTAGGCCTCGTGCTCCGACAGGCTGCACAGCACCGCCGCGGTCCGCAGCCAGCGGCGCAACTCCAGGTCACCGACCCGGCCCAGGAAGCGGATCCGCGCCCCGGCGCCCGTGCCCGCCGCCAACCGCTCCAGCCGCGACCGGTCCGGCCCGTCCCCGATGATCACCAACTGCGCTTCGGGATCCGCAAGCCGGCCGAACCCCTCGATCACCCGGTCGACCCGCTTGTAGCGCTCCAGCCGACCGACGCTGAGCACCGTGGCCGGTTCGTCGGGCAGTGGCGCCGCCGCGAGCAGCGCCCGGCGGTCCACCGCGTTGGGCACCACCGCGACCTTGCCGGCCGCCGCGGGGAAGTCCCGTGCGAACAGCTCGGCTTCCGGCCGCGAGACGCACAGCACCGCGCGGGCCCGGCCCGCCGCGGCCCGCCCGGCCGGCCGGTAGGCGCGGTGCAGCAGCGCCCGGGCCGCCGTGTGGCCGGTGCCGTGGTAGTGCGGCGTCAGCACGAACGGCACTCGCAGGCCGCGCAGTTGCAGGGTCAGCGCGGCGCCCACCCCGGTCAGCGCGTGGTAGCTGTGCCCGTGCACCACGTCGAACGAGGCCGCGTGGCGGGCCAGATGACGGTAGAGGCCGGGCGCCGTCCGGTAGTTCTCGGCGCGGTTGGCGGCGAACCGCCGCACCAGCACGCCGTCTTCGGTGCTGACCGCGGGGCCCGTCGGGCGGGGCTGCTGGGCGAGCACCTCCACGCTCAGCCCCGCCCGCACCAGGGCCCGCGCGGTCTGCGCGACCACGGCCTCCACGCCCCCGGGGGTCGGCGGGTACCCCGGGCTGACCAGTGCGAGCCTCACCGTTCCCCGCCTTCCGCCCGCGCGGTGCCGATGACGGCCTCGACGTTCCGTTCCCAGCTGTGCGGGTCGGAGAAGTGCTCTCCGGCCATGGTGACCACCTTGCGCAAACCTTCCAGTAGTGCGTCCACGTCCTCCGGCGGCACCAGCACCGCCCCGGGGTAGTCCCCGACCGCCTCCACCAGTCCGCCCACCGAACTCAGCACCACCGGCAGCCCGTTGCTCATCGCGATGTGCAGCGGACCGCTCGCGGAGGAGCGCCGGTAGGGCAGCACCAGGGCGTCGGCCGCGGCGAAGTGGGCCTTCGCCTCCTCGTCCGACACATAGCGGTTGACCAGCGTGATCCGGTCCCGGTAGGGGGAGTTCTCGATCATCCGGATCGGCTCCACGCACCCCTCCCAGGTCTCGCCCACCACGGTCAGCCGAACTCCGTCGATCTCCTCTGGGGAGAGCCGGTCGAAGGCCGAGATCAGCAGGTCCAGTCCCTTGTACGGCCGGATCAGGCCGAAGAAGAGCAGCCGGCACGCGCCGTCGGTGGGCGGCACCCGCTCGACCGCGTAGTGGTCGAACGGGCCGTGCGACACCACGGTGACCGGCCGGCCCGACAGGTCGAACAGTCCGCGCAGCAGCTCCTCGTCGTACGCCGAGTGCACCAGGAAGGCGTCGGAGCGGCGCAGCAGCGCGGAGAGCAGCCAGCGGGTGTAGCCGGCCACGAACGGGATCCGGATCTCCCCGGTGTCCTGCACCTCGTGGAACTCCACCACCACCCGGGCGCCCAACGCCCTTGCCGCGACCGCCAGTACCAGGTAGGTGTGCGCCACGGTGCCGGTCCACCACTGGAAGACGATGGTGTCGGGCCGGTTGCGGCGCAGCCGGCGCAGCGCGATCAGCAGGCTGGGCAGCCAGAACCAGTCCACGCCGTCGTAGACGTCGACCCGCTCGTCGTAGTCGATGGCCGCCACCTTCACACCCACCCGCTTGCGGCCCGGGTAGAGGAACGCGGGCAGCAGCCGGCGCATCAACAGGGCCGAGACCTCGGCGTCTTCGGCGAGCGCGCCGGCCAGTCGGCAGGTGTAGTGGCTCAGCCCGCCGGTGAACCGCCAGCCCGAGCCCACCACGCACACCCTCGGCCGGCGTTCACTGCCCGCCATGGATCCCCTCCTTGCCCTTGCTGTCGGTGCCCTTGCCGCTGACGCCCTTGCCGTCGGTGCCTGCGCTGTTGGTGCCTGCGCTGTTGGTGGCTGTGCTGTTGGTGCTCTCGCCGCGGATCCGGTGCCGCGCGGCTTCCCGGCGGACCCCGGCGACCGCCGCCGCGGCCGCATAGGCGGTGTAGCCCGCCCGTGACCGAGTGCTGGGCCCGCAGACCGTGAACTCCGGGTGCTGGACGATCTGTTCGCTCCAGCGCAGCTTGGCGACATCCGGGCCGAGCGACAGGTTGAACTCGCCACGCCCGTACCGCACCGCGTTCTCGGCGGCCGTCAGCTGGAGCAGCGTCACCGGACTGACGCTCCACCAGTCCGGGTCGACCCCGCTGACGCCCAGATAGCCGGCGCCCGGTGCGTGCAGCACCAGCAGCGCCGCCACCGGCCGGTCCTCGACGTCCAGGGTGAGGATCTCGGCCCGCCCCTGCTCGGCGAGCAGCGGCAGCACCTCGGCCAGGAAGTCGCGGTGACGCGGGTCGGCCAGCACATCGCCGTGCCGTCGGCGGCCCGCCAACTGTGCGCGGGCCGCGTGCAGTTCGGCCAGCCACGGCAGTGCTCGGGCCACCTGTGACGGACTGCGGTGGGTGGTGACCGTCCACTCCCGGCCGCTGCGGTTCAGCCGGTTCCGGCCCCGCCGCACGCTCTCCTTGACATTGCGCTTCAGGCCCGGCCGCAGCGCCTCGACCGAGGCCGGCAGCGGCAGCACCACCGAGGGGCGGGTGGTCCGGTGCCGGATCAGTCCGCGCAGCGCCACCGGACCGCTCAGCCATTCGGGTTCCAGCCAGCCCTGCTCGGCGCCGAGCGGCAGGTCCAGCCAGTCCCACTCCGCCGAACGCCCGCACCAGTGCCGCACCACCGCGCGCAGCACCGTCCGCGCGTCCTGCGTGGCGCAGAGCACCGCCGGCAGCTCGGTCAGCTCGTCGTGCCGGCCGGCGCCCAGCAGGTGTACGGTCCGCAGCGCCGGGCCGAACCGGCGGAGATAGCAGGGCGCCACGCCGACCAGTTCCGGGCCGCGCTCGACGGCCAGCACATTGAGCTCCCGCTCACTGCTGAAGTGCCGGGCCCAGACTTCGGACCACTCCGGAGCGGCGTACGGATTGCGGGAGTTGACGCGCTGGTGCAGGGCCCGCCAGGGCTCGCGCAGGGCCGCCAGCCCGGCGAAGTCGCCGATCCGACGGACCGTCAACTCCCCTTCCCGCCGCTCCCCGTGGCCACCCCGGGGGCGTCCCTCCCATGCGCCGGTCCGCTCGCCGGTCACATCGGTGACGTGCAGCCGCATCAGGCCACTCCACTGGACGCCTGCTCGTCGGACGGGGCGCCCACCGCCGCCGGCCGGTTCTCGTGCACGGCCGACGGTCCGTTCCCCGCCGCGTCCGCCGCGTCCGTCGCGGCGTCCAGCAACTCCGCCATGCTCCGCGGGCCGCGCCCGAACCGGACCCGGCCCAGCGTGACCAGGCAGCCGAACCCGTCGCGCCAGGTGAGCTTCTTGCCCTCGTTGTGGGAGCGGCTGTGGTAGCTGATCGGAACCTCGAACGGCCGGATGCCGAGCCGCAGTAGACGAGCCGTCAGCTCGCTGTCCAGGCCGAACCCGGTGTCCTGCAGCCGCAGCGCCCGGAACAGGCCGAGCGGCACCAGCTTGAGGCAGGTGTGCATGTCGGCCAGGTGCGCGTCGAACAGCACGTTCGCCGCCAGCGTGGTCATCTTGTTGCCCATCGCGAACCGGTACGACTGGTAGACCGTGTTCGCCCCGAACAGCCGCGCCCCGTAGACCACGTCGCAGCGTCCGGCCAGCACCGGTTCCACCAGGCGCGGGATGTCGGCGGGGGCGTACTCCAGGTCGGCGTCGAACGGCAAAACGTGGGTGCCGGAGGCGAGCTGGGCGGCCGTCAGCAGTGCGGCACCCTTGCCGAAGTTGCGTGGATGGCGGTACGTGATCACCCGTGGGTCGTCGATCTGGGCGATGTGCAGGGGAGTTCGGTCGGAGCTGCCGTCGTCCACGATGATCAGCTCGATCTCGAACGGGTAGTCCTGGGACAGCAGCGCCTCGGCGACCGCGGCGATGGTCTCTTCCTCGTTGTAGGCCGGCATCAGCAGCGAGAGCTTGACCGGCCCCTCACCGGACCAGGCACGGCCGGACCGTAACCGGCGACCGGCGGCTCCGCGGAGCGCACCGGTCCCATCGGCCATCCCGGGAGGGGCGGCGGCGATGTGGGTCGCGGTCGCGCGTATCGGCTTCATGAGGCCTCCACTGTCCATATCACTGGGGTCGGACCTTCTTTGGCGCATTCTTGGCCTCCGGGGCCGCCGCCTAAGGCATTCGAAAACGACGGATGGCGGTGGCGCCAGGTGGGGGTGGATGTCGACGAGCATCTGTCAACGAGCTTTTCGGACAAGCGATTGCCGACGGGGGTATGCCGACGAGCGTTTGCCGACTGGGGTTTGCCGGCGGGCGTGCGGAGTCGAGGGGGCGGGTTCTGGTGCGGGAAAAAGGCAGGCGGAAACAAGCCACGGAACAGACGGAAAGCAGAATGCGAGCACGCCGAACACGCCCACGGCGCCAGGGAATTCCGCCACACCGCAGTCGCGGACGTCGCGGGCGGGTGCGGCGGGTGACTAGGAGTATCGCGGTCGGCCGGGCGGCCCGGCGCAATCAGCCGCTGAACGAGAGCCCAACGGCCGATGACACCCTGACCTGCTCGCCTCTGACCGCTGCTGACGGATCATCAGCTAGGTGCTCGGCCAGCACGGCAGGGCTCGGCGCTGGTCCTGGGCGCGCCGTGCAGTGCGCGCGGCACCAATACCGACAACGGTTCTCCGCATGCCGATGGTGTTGATGAGCGGCGAAGATCGACATTTGCGCGACATTCCCAGATGCCCCCCGGGCTTATGGCGGGACGTGCGACGGAGCCCTCCCTCAGGGCCTCGTCCGCCTGTCAGCTTCCCACGATGGTGATGAAGAGGCCGCGTCCATGTGTTACAGGCATATGACATTCCCTTCACCAGGGATCGGCCCTTCGCCAGCTGCCTGTCATCCTTGCAGTCGCCGCACGGGAAAACCAGTAAATCAGGTGATCTCGTAAATCAACGCGTTCCTGATAGCCGGACAAAACGGTCACAGGTTAACTGGTGTCACTGTGGTACGCGAAGTGGTCATGGGGTGACACCAGTATCTTGCCGTCACCCCACGACGCGGTCACATCAAGGTGCTTGGAGTGTCAGGACGGTGGAGCTGGTGTGCTCTGAGTGGCGACGCCGCCCATGACCGATCACCAGGGCACGGACGTCCCGTCCCAGGAGAAGAAGCCGCCGGTGGGACCGCCGTCCGGCAGCAGGGCCAGACGGAGGGCGCCCTGCGCGGCCTCGGCCGGATCGCCGCCGGCAGCGGCCGCCCGGGCGTTGAGATCGGTGGCCCGCAGGCCGGGGGCGAGCGCATTGACCTTGAAGCCGTCCTCGGCCAGCGTCTGCGCGTAGAGGACGGTGAGGGCGTTGAGGGCGGCCTTGGACGACCGGTACGCGGCGGCACCGCCGCTTCCCGGGGGGAACTGGGGGTTGGGGTTGGTGCTCCAGGTCAGCGAAGCGGTGCCACTGGAGATGTTGACGATGCGCGGGTGCGGGGAGCGGCGCAGGGCGGGCAGGAAGGCATTGGTCACCGCCACCACCCCGAACACATTGGTCTCGTAGGTGCGCCGGTACTCCTCGACCGCGGTGTCGACCGGCAGGGCGAGCGACGGTGAGATGCCGGCGTTGTTGACCAGCACGTCCAGGCGCTCCACCTGAGCCGCGGCCCGTGCGATGCCGTCGGGATCCGTCACGTCGAGGACCAGCAGGCGGGCCCCGGCACCGATCTCCTCGACGGCCCGCCGGCCGCGCTCGGCGTCGCGTGACCCCATGTACACCGTGAGGCCCTCGGCGGCGAGCAGCCGGGCGATGTGCTTGCCGATGCCCTTGTTGGCACCGGTGACCAGAGCTGTGCGTTCGTTCATGGCAACCACGCTTCCCCGGTTGTGGATAGCCTGCCAGGGACAGCCTGTACCAGGCAGTGGGAGGAGGCGACATGGTGCGCCAGGAGCTGGCCCACTTCCTGCGGGACCGCCGCGCAGCCCTGCGTCCGCACGAGATCGGCCTGGCGGCGACGGGCACCGCCCGCCGCACACCGGGCCTGCGCCGCGAAGAGGTGGCGGAGCTCGCCCACATGTCGGTCGACTACTACACCCGGCTGGAGCAGGCCCGGGGGCCGCGGCCGTCGCCCCGGATCCTGGACGCGCTGGCCCACGCGCTGCGGCTCACACCGGCCGAGCGCGACCACCTGTTCCGCCTGGCGGGCTCGACCGTGCCGCCCGGCACCAGCATCGTGCGCGGGGTGCGCCCGCACGTGGCCCGGATGCTGGAACGGCTGCCGGAGACCGGTGCCATCGTTACCGACGCCGCGTACGACGTCGTCGCCTGGAACCCCCTGGCCCGGGCCCTGCTCGGCACCGACCCCGCAGGAGGGACGACCAACCTGGCCCGGCGCCGCTTCCTGGGCGGGCGGCGGACGTACGAGAGCTCCAGCACCGAGGAGTTCGGGCACATCGTGGTGGCGCGGCTGCGCCGGGCCGCGGACCGCTACCCGCACGACCCCCGGCTGGCCGCCCTGCTGGCCGAACTGCACGCCGGCAGTGCGGAGTTCCGGCAGATCTGGGAGACGCGCCCGGTGCACGCCCCCGGGCACCGCACCAAGACCCTGGACCATCCCGAAGCCGGTGCGCTGCGGTTGAACTGCGACGTGCTGCTCGTGCCCGAGGACGACCAGGAGGTCGTCCTGATGACGGCCGACCCCGGATCACCAGCCATGCGGGCCCTGCGCCGACTGGTCGGGCAGGCGACCTGAAGCGCAGGACGCGCACCGGTCTCCACAGGTGCCCTCTGCGGTGAGCGGCATCACCCTCAGGCGCACAGCGCCGGCTCCCGGACGTCGCGCTCGGGGACTGCCTCCGCATCCGTCTCTGCCTCTGCCTCTGCCTCTGCCTCCACGGTCTCCGTCGCCTCCGCCGTCTCCCGGCCGCCGGTACGGGTGGCGCCGGCGCCCGCGATCACCACGAGGATGACGCCGACCGCCGGTGCCGGGCCGGGGATCTGGCCGAGCACCAGGATGCCCATCACCAGCGCGATCGCCGGCTCCAGGCTCATCAGGGTGCCGAACGCGCCCGCGGTGAGGCGGCGCAGTGCGAGGAATTCGAGGGAGAACGGCAGCACGGTGCTCAGGGCGGCCAGCCCCAGCATGACGAGGACCAGCGGCCAGGTCGCATGGCCGAGTTCGGACGGCGCGGCGACCAGGGCGGCGATCACGCCGGCCACGGGGAGCGAGACGGCCAGTCCCTTCAGCCCGGTGACCCGGTCGCCGACGCGCTGGGTCAGCAGGATGTACCCGGCCCAGCAGGCCGCCGCGCCGAGTGCGAAGCCGAGGCCGGCCGGGTCGATCCCGCCGTGCCACGGCTCGGTCAGCAGGACGACGCCGACGGCGGCCGACGCGGCCCAGCGCCTGCGCCCGCCGCCGGGGCGGAGGAGGGAGACGGCGAGCGGGCCGAGGAACTCCAGCGCGCTCGCGGTGCCCAGTGGGATGCGCGCGGCGGACAGCATGAAGAGCAGCACCATGCCGGCGGTCACCAGGCCCAGCAGGGCGCAGGCCAGCAGGTCCCGGCCGGCGAAGTCGCGCGGGCGCGGGCGGATCAGCACCAGCATCAGCAGGCCGGCCCAGGCCAGCCGCAGTCCGGCCGTGCCCACCGCGCCGAGCTGGGCGAAGAGCGGTACGGACAGGGCCAGCCCGAGCTGGACCGAGGACATCGCCGCCATGGCCATCAGGGCTCCGCCCTGGGCGGTGCGCAGGTGCGGGCGGGTGGAGGAGGGAGGGGCGACGGCTTCCAGCGGGCTCATGGGCACCAGTACATGACGCGTGTACCGTTTCCGTCCACGTGCCGATCATGGACAATCCGTTCGCGAAAGCTGAACAATGGCCGGATGGACACACGGCGGCTGCAGATCCTGGCGGAGTTGTCCCGGCTGGGCTCGATGCGCGCGGTCGCGGATGTGCTCGGCATCACCACCTCGACGGTCTCGCAGCAGATCGCCGCCCTCTCCCGCGAGATGGACACCGCGCTGATCGAGCCCGCCGGGCGGCTGGTCCGGCTGACGCCGGCGGGCCGGCGGCTCGCCGAGCACGCGGTGACGATCCTCGCCGCGGTCGAGACGGCGCACCGCGACCTGGCCCCGGGAGCCGAGCCCAACGGCACCCTGCGGGTCGCGGGCTTCGCCACCGCCATCCGCGGATACCTGCTGCCCATCGTGGTCGACCTCGCCGCGACCAGTCCGCAGGTCCACGTCCTCATCCGCGAACACGAGCCCGCCGAGTCGCTGGAGCTGCTGGCCGCCGACGAGGTGGACCTCGCGCTCACCTACGACTACAACCTGGCCCCGGCCGCCGACGATCCGACGGTCAGCGCGACCCCGCTGTGGACCGCCAGGTGGGGGCTCGGCGTGCCGGCCGACGCCGAGCCGGGCGACGGGACGACGCTGGACGTCTTCGCCCGCTTCCGGACGCACGACTGGATCGTCAACTCCCGCAACACGGCGGACGAGGAGGTCATCCGCACGCTCGCCTCGATGGCGGGGTTCCGGCCCCGGGTCACCCACCAGGCCGACAGCCTCGACCTGGTGCAGGAGATGATCGCGGCGGGCCTGGGCGTGGCGCTGCTGCCGGTCGACTTCCCGACCCTGCCCGGCGTGCGGCTCCTCCCGCTGGCCACCCCCGACGTCGAACTGCGCGCCTACGCGGTGGCCCGACACGGGCGCCTCGACTGGCCGCCGCTCGCGCTGGTGACCGACCTGCTCAACGCCACCGCGAGCCGCTGACCCTCGATCGCGCGCAGGGCCCGACCGTTCCCGTCGATGACCTCCTTCCCTTGGCGCCCCTAGGGCGCCTTGGGGAAGGGCAAAAATTTACTTTTCAACCTTAACATCGATGATATTCGGCCAGTTTGATCTACGAATCGCAGGTGTGTCAGGGTGTCCCTGGCGCGCCGTTACCGACAGGTAACTCGCCGTGCCAATCATGTGCGGACGCCTGCGGAGGGAGCGGCGGGCGTCGCGCGCCATAGCCGGAGACCGCACACGGGGGCAGTGCGTGCGGTCCGTCCGGCCGGCGGCCCCGGCGCTCACCGGAAGGGCTGCCCATTCAACCTGGAAAGCGTGGGGTGCGATGCGGAATCGTGGTGTCGATGTGGCGAGCTTGCGCAGCGAGCTCGAAGACCTCTGGGAGCGGCGGGACGAGGTCTCGCTGCAGTCCGCCGAGGCGGTGGCCGCCGTCGACGCGGCGATCGACCTGCTGGACACCGGCCGTGCGCGGGTGGCCGAGCTGATGGACGGTCAAGTCGTGGTGCACGACTGGCTGAAGAACGCGATCCTCCTGCTCTACAAGCAGGCGTCGCCGCAGGTCTCGCAGTTCGGCCCGTTCCAGTGCGCCGACAAGATCCCGCTGAAGTCCCGGATCGACGGCTCCGGGGTCCAGGTGTCGCCGGGTGCGGTGATCCGGCGGGGCAGTTACCAGGAGCCCGGCGTCGTGGTGATGCCGAGTCACATCGGTATCGGCTCCTACGTCGGCGAGGGCACCTTGGTGGACTCCTGGGTCGGCATCGGCTCGTGCGCCCAGATCGGCCGGAACGTCCACCTGTCCGGCGGGGTCGGGCTGGGCGGCATGATCGAGCCTCCCATGGCCAAGCCGGTGGTGATCGAGGACGACGCCTTCATCGGCGCCCGTTCGATGGTCTACAGCGGGGCGCGGGTCGGTGAGGGCGCGCTGCTGGGTGCCGGAGCCCTGCTGACCGACACGATCCCGGTGATCGACGCGGCCACCGGGGAGGAGCTGAGCCGCGGCGAGGTGCCGCCGTGGACGGTCGCCGTGCCCGCCAGTCGTCCGCGCGAGTTCGACGGCGGCACCTTCGGCCTGCCCTGCCTGCTGGTGATCAAGCACCTCAAGAAGGGTGAGCGGCACGACAAGGCCAGGCTCAACGACGCGGTCCGCACGTAGGGCCTCTCTTATGGATCATGCCGGGCGCGCGACGCCGGAGCACGCACCTCGCTGCGTTGTCGTCGGTTGCCTATGGCCCCCAGCCTTCGGCCGGGAGGTACCCCCACCGCATGGACGCCCTCCTCCGCCTTGCGATGCACGCACTCCAACGCCGCGCGCTGATCCGACCTGATCCATAAGAGAGGCCCTGGCCGCCGGTCATCCTCTGACAACCCCGGGCAGCGCCGCCCGTCACCCCGCCTGCTGACGACTTCCCAAGGAACCCTCACCATGCCTGCCACCGGCATCATCCCCCTGTTGGCCCGTCACCCTGAGCTCAGGGAGCTGCGGTCCCGTCTGACGGCCTTTCTGGACACCCACCTGCCCGCGCCGGTCTGCGAGGGGGACCCCCGACCCGACTGGCTCGCCCTGCGGGCTCACGCATCGGCCGCCGGGCTCACCGGCATCGACGTCGCCTCCCCAGACGAGCCGGACGAGCCGGGCGGCGAGCCGGGCGCGACCGGTCGGGTGGCCCAGGGCATGGCCATGTTCCTTGCCGGACAACGGGATTGCGACGCCCGTGAGATCTTCAGCACCGGCCACGCCGCGATGCCGCTGCGCTACGGCTCGCCCGCTCTCGCTCGCCACACCCGCGAACAGGTCGTCACAGCAGGCAAGTTGGTGGGTATCGCGGCCAGCGAGCCGCACTCGGGCTCGGACCTGCGGGGCTTTCGCACCGTACTGGTCGACCACGGTGACCACTTCACGCTGTCGGGCTCCAAGGGCCTGATCAGCCGGGTCGAAGAGGCCTACGGCTTCGTCGTGTTCTGCAAGCTCGTCGACCGGCAGGACGTCGACCGGATCGACCTGCGGACCGTGCCGCTCTCCGCGGTCTGGGTCCCGATGGACGCCGCGGGCGTGCTCACCGAGACCACCGACCCGCTGGGCATGCGCGGATGGAGCTTCGGCCACCTGCACTTCGTCGACACCCGGCTGGACAAGGACTTCCTCCTCGGCGAGCCCGGCGACGGCCGCCGGATCTTCGACGCGCACTTCTCCGCCTGGCGGTTGATGATGTCCCTGGTATGCCTCGGCGCCGCCGCGGCAGCGATCCAGGAGTCCGCGGACCGCACCCGCAGCCGCACCGTCGGCCGGATGCCGCTGGCCGGCATTCCCTCCGTCGCCGCCCGGCTGGGCACCGCCGCCGCCGAGGTCGAGGCCGCCACCGCCTGGTGCTTCGCACTCCTGGAGCGCATCGACCAGGGCGAGAGCGACGTCGCCGCCTGCTCCGCCGCCAAGGCACTGGCCACCGACGCCGCCTACCGTGCCGTCGACCTCGCCCTCCAACTCCACGGCAGCGAGGGCTACACCAAGCAGACCCCGATGGAGAAGCGACTCCGCGACATCCGCGGGCTGCGCATCGCCGACGGCCCCAACGACACGCTCTACAGCGTGCTGGCCCACTCCCTGCTGACCGAGGAGCAGCAGCCGGGGGACCAGCAGCCCGAGGAGCAGCCCGCAGCCGTCGAGCTCCTCGCCCACCACTGAACCGAGGCGCAAGGAACCGCAGATGCCAGCCACCCCGCCAACCCGAACCGAAGTCATCGAAATCATCGAAGAGTTGGGGGCCGCACCCGATCGGGAGGTGCTGGTCCACCAGGGACGGTCCACCACCGCCCGGGACCTTCGCGACCTCACCCACCGCCTGGCACGGGCCATGCACGCCCAGGGCATCGACCGCCGGCACACCGTCACGCTGCTGAGCGGCAACCTGCCGGAGGCCGTCGCCGCGCGCTACGCCGCCAACCTGGTCGGCTGCCGGGTCAACCAGCTCTACAGCAAGCTGCCCGCCGAGACGCAGGCCGTCATGGTCCGCGACGTCGAGACGCACGCGCTGATCGTCGATCCCCGCCACGCGGACCGGGCCGCCGAGATCACCGAGCGCGCGCCCGTCGGGGCGCTCCTGGTCCTCGGCCCCAGCACGGTGGGAACCGACCTGCTGGCACTCGCTGCCGCCCAGCCGGCCGACCCGTTCCCGAGCCGGGCCCGGCCGCAGGACGTCCGGACCATCCGCCACTCCGGCGGCACCACCGGCCACTCCAAAGGGATCTGCATCAGCTACCAGCAGGTCCGCCGGTTCGGCCCCGACCTGCCCGGTGACCCGTCGCACCCGCCGCGGCTGCTGGTCTGCACCACCATCGCCCACGCCGCCGGACAGATGATCGACAAGGTGCTGCGGGCCGGCGGCAGTGCGGTCCTGCTCGACGACTTCGACGCGGGCACCGTCCTGGCGGCGATCGAACAGGAACGCATCACCGATGTGTTCCTGATGCCGCCACTGCTCTACCAACTGCTGGACCACCCGCGCTCCGAGCGCACCGACACCAGCAGCCTGCGCCGCATCACCTACGGCGGCTGCCAGGCGTCACCGGCCCGGCTCACCGACGCGATCCGGCGCTTCGGCCCGGTGCTGGTGCAGCTCTACGGGCAGCACGAGGCGGGCATCGTCAGCGTCCTCGATGCCGCCGACCACGATCCGAGCCGTCCGGAGCGACTGCGATCGGTCGGCCGGATCACGCCCGGCTACCGGGTGGCGATCCGCGACGAATCGGGCCGGGACCTGCCCGCCGGTGCGCGCGGCGAGGTCTGCGTCAGCTCGGACAGCCTGATGCTGGGCTACTGGAAACAGCCGGAGTTGACCGCCGAGGTGCTCAAGGACGGCTGGCTGCACACCGGCGACATCGGCTACCTGGACGACGAGGGCTATCTCTACATCGTCGACCGGCTGAAGGACCTGATCAACACCGGTGGCGGCCATGTGTACACCTCCGAAGTGGAGGACCTGCTCAACTCCCACCCCCAGGTGGGCCAGAGCGCGGTCTTCGGCGTCCCTGACGCCAACCAGGTGGAACGCGTCCACGCCGTCGTGGTGCCCGTCCCGGGCGCACGGCTCGACGCGGACGAGCTCCGCAACCTGGTCCGCACCCGGCGTGGCCCCCTGCACGAACCGGCCCACATCAGCTTCCTCCCCGCACTCCCGCTCACCGACGCCGGCAAACCCGACAAGAAGCTCCTCCGTCGGCAGTCAAGCTGAGACCGGACGGCCCGGGGAGTGCGCGGGCACGGGGGCTGTGCTGCGGCGCTGTCCAGCCCTGCGGTGCCCGTCTACGATGACCTTGCAGGGCAGTAGGGGTGCGGCACGCTTGGGAGGGCGCAGTGACGGCAGCCGGATCGGGAGCTCCGAGCGTGGCCGAACGGATCGAGCGGCTCTTCCAGACCATCCGCCGGCCCAACCGCGAGGCGTACAGCAACGAGGAGGTCGCCCGGGCCTGCCGGGAGGCGACCGGCGAGAGCTTCTCCGCCGTCTACCTCTGGCAGCTGCGCACCGGGCGCCGGGACAATCCGACGAAGCGTCACCTCGAGGCGCTGGCCCAGTTCTTCCAGGTGCCGGCCACCTACTTCTTCGAGGTCGAGTCGGGTGACCGGATCGCCGACGAGCTACTGCTGCTCGGGGCGCTGCGGGACGCGGGCGTCCGGGACGTCGCGCTGCGCGCGGCGACGCTGTCGCCGCAGGGGCTGACCACGATCAGCGACCTGATCGAGGCGATCGCCCGCCGCGAGGCCGAGGCCGCGGCGCCCAAGGCGAAGGCACCGGCAGCGGAAGCGCCGGCGACACCTGCAAAGACGTTGACCGAAAAGGAATCTGACGCCGCGTCGGGGCAGGCCGATCGGCGGAGGCGGCGGTGACCGGGGCGGAGCGGCGCAGGTTGTGGCGGCGATGTCGGCGCCTGGTGCGCACCCTTGAGCTGCCGGAGCCGTTCGGACTGCCCGCCCTGGCCGAGGTGCTGTCCGAGCGGCTGGGCCGCCCGGTCGAGTTCCTGCCGCTGCCGGCCGGTTCCCTGGGCACCTGCGGCGTGCTGGTGAGTACGGACCGTGCCGAGTACATCGGCTATCCGACCGGCACCACGGTGCTGCACCAGCAGCACATCGTGCTGCACGAGGTGGGGCACCTGCTCGGCGGCCACCAGGACACCACCACCACGCCCGTCGACTCGGCTGCCCTCGGCGTGCTGGCGCCGCACCTGTCCACGGAGTTGGTCCGCCGGATGCTGGGGCGGGACGTGTACAGCGACGTGCAGGAGCGCGAGGCGGAGCTGTTCGCCTCGCTGGTCCTGCACCGGCAGGCCGGCCGTCGACCGCAGCCGGGCCCGCCCGGCGTCGCGCAGCGCAGCGAGGCGGCGGCGAGGCTCGACGCGCTGTTCGGGAGCCCGGTGCGGCAAGGGGGCCCGGCGCGGCAAGGCAGTCCGGTGCGCCAGGCAGGGTCCTGGTCCGCCGATGAGTGATCGGCGCGGTGCGTGATCCCGGCGATCGAGTGCCTGGCGGGTGTCATCGCCCTCGTCGGTGCCGGGCATAGGGCCTGGTACTGGCGGGGCTGCCGCCTGCGGCCCGGCCGCTGGTCGTTGGTCGCCTTCGCGGCCTGCATCGGGCTGGCCCTCGCGCTGCTGGGGATCGGCGAACTGCCGGCTCCGGTAGTGCCGGACGGTTCGCCGATCAGCCGGGCGCTGCCGCTGGTGACCTCGGAACTCAAGCTCGCGGCCTGCTGCTTCCTGGTACTGATGGCCCACGCGCTGGGGCCGCCGGAACTCCGTCGCGCCCGGGTCCGCCGGCAGGTCGCCGGAGCGGGACTGGTCATGCTGGCAACCGCCGCGCTCTACCAGGCCGCCGGGGTGACTCCGGTCGGATCGGTGCTCACCGTGCCGACCGGCGGGCGGGCGGACCTGGCCGCGTCCAACCTCGTGTTCACGGCGTACAGCGGCTGGTGCGTCGCCCTGTTCACGGCGGTGGTGTACCGCGCGGCGCGCCCGCTGGGCCCCGGCCTGCTCCGGACCGGCCTGCGACTGGTGCTCAGCGGCGGGGTCTTCGGGCTGGTCTGGGTCGGATTGAGCGTGGTCCCGCTGATCTCGGGTCTGCGCACCGGTCGGCAGGACACCGGTGAGGACGCGTTCTCCGCGCCCGCCGCCTTCCTCACGCTGGCCCTGGGCCTGGGTGGTGCCACGCTGACCGCCTGGGAGCAGCGGGCGGCCGCGCCGCTGCGCCTGCTGCGAGCCCGGCGCAGCTACCGGCGGATCGGGCCGCTCTGGTCGGCGCTGCACGCCATCCGCCCCGAGATCACCCTGGAGCCGCCGAACGCGGGGATCGGGCGGCGCGGGAGCACGGAGTTCGCGCTCTACCGGCGGGTGATCGAGATCCGCGACGGGCAACTGTGGCTGCGCGCCCACCTGCATCCGCAGGTGCCGCAGTGGGCCGCCGAGGCGTGCGCAGCCGAGGCGGGCGGGAGTGGGACGGGCGACCGGCGTCGTGCTGCGACCGTGGAGGCCGCCGTCCTCGCGGCCGCCCTGGAGGCCGCCGCGGTCGGCCACCGCTACCCGAGCGCGCTGACCGAGGGCTATGTGCCGCCCGCGCTGCTGACCGACCTCGAAGCGGAGACGGCCTGGCTGGTGATGGTCTGCGAGGAGTTCACCGGGTCCCGGGTGGTCGCGGAGGTCCGGCGGCGGGTGCGGGCGGAACTGGGCCTTCCCGCAGCCGCGGGATAGCGGGCAGGAGCGGAGCGGGCAGCTCCGGCGGTGTTCCCCGCCGGTCGCTCCAGGCCGCGGCCCCGCCCATTAGCTGAAGTGACTGGATTCAGTCGTACATTCATATGAGTTAACGCCCAAGGGCTTGTGAGCGCCGTCCTGATCCCCCCAGAGTGTGACCCGCTCCGATCACCGGATGCCCGTCCCATGGGAGGTTCGATGCTCAGCTCTGTTCTTCGCCCCTCGACCCGGCGCCTGGGGGCCCTCGCGGCCCCGCTGCTCGCGCTCGCCACTCTCGGCCTGGCCGCCCCGGCCCACGCAACCGGCACGCTCAGCGTCAGCGGCTACTGCGAGGGCGAAGGCAACAGCGTCTTCACCTGTGACGCCACCGCGAGCGGCGGCAGCGGCAACTACGCCTACCAGTGGACCCCGCAGGGCTTCTCCGGCATCATCGCCGGCCAGGGCACCCCGTCGCTCTACAGCCACTGCCCGCCCTCCACGGCGGACCGCGTGAACCTGACCGTCACCGACCTCACCACCGGTGCCACCGGCACCGACCAGTTCGGGTTCTACTGCTACGTCATAGCGCCGTAACCGCCGCCACCCGTTGCCGTACGCACGGACCGTGCGTACGGCAACAGGCTCCTGCCCGGCGTTACCGCATCACACCGAGACCTGGGCGCCCATGATGACGCACCGGTCACTGGGGAGCCCGAAGTACGCCACGGGGCTGCTGGTGTTGTTGGCGATGGTGATGAAGAGCTTCTTGCGCCAGCGCCGCATGCCCGGCGCGTCGCTCCTGATGATCGTCATCCGCGACAGGAAGTAGGACACCTCGTCCACGTTCAGCCCGTGGATCTGGCCCGCGTCCGGGTGCTGCGAGGCGAGCCGCAGGACCTGCGGGATGTTCGGCTCGTCCATGAAGCCGAAGCGCGCGGTGAGGTGCGTGATGCCGTCGTCGCTGTGGCCGAGGTCGTCGAAGACGCACCGCTCCGCCTCGGGTACGTGCGGCTCCCGTTCCACCACGGCCGACAGGATGACCACGTTCTTGTGCAGGGTGTGGTTGTGCTCGACGTTGGCGCGCAGGGCCAGCGGGGTGGTCTCGGCGTTGGCGTTGAGGAACACGGCGGTGCCGTCGACCCGGTGCACGGGCGGCTCCATCGCGTCGACCTCGTCGACGAACGCGCGCAGCGGGCCCTCCAGCGCCGTCCGGTTCGGGGTGACGATCTTCCGTCCCCGCTGCCAGGTGATGAGGATCGTGAAGACCGAGAACGCGACCAGCAGCGGCAGCCAACCGCCGTGCACGACCTTGGTGAGGTTCGCCGCGAAGAACGCGACCTCGCTGGTGAGGAAGACGACGGCGCCGAGCACGATCATCCAGAGCGGCTTGCGCATCATGACGCGGGCCACGGCCAGGAAGAGCACGGTGTTGAGCACGAAGGTGGCGGTGACCGCCGAACCGTACGCGGCGGCGAGCGAGGCGGACGAGCCGAAGCCCAGCACCAGGGCCACGACTGCGCCGAACAGACCCCAGTTGATCATCGGCGCGTAGACCTGGCCGACCTCGTGCTCCGAGGTGTGCTTGATCGTCAGGTGGGGGAGGACGCCGAGCTGCACCGCCTGGCGGGTGACGCTGAACGCGCCGGAGATGACCGACTGCGAGGCGATGACGGTGGCAACGGTGGCGAGGATCACCATCGGGAACTGCGACCAGCCCGGCATCAGCAGGAAGAACGGGTTCGAGATCGCCGACGGCGAGCGCAGGATGAGCGAGCCCTGGCCCAGGTAGTTGAGTGTCAGGGCCGGGAAGACGATGAAGAACCAGGCACGGTGGATCGGCGCTCGGCCGAAGTGGCCCATGTCCGCGTAGAGCGCCTCGGCACCGGTCACGGCCAGCACGACCGAGGCCAGCGCGACGAACGCGATCATCCCGTGGTTGACGATGAACTGCACGCCGTACACCGGCGACAGCGCCTTGAAGATCGCCGGGTGGCCCGCCAGCTCGACCGCGCCGGCGGCGCCGATGACGAGGAACCAGACGGTCATGACCGGGCCGAACAGGTTGCCGACCAGGTTGGTGCCGTAGCGCTGCAGCGCGAAGAGCACCACCAGCACCGCGATCGTCAGCGGGATCACGAAGTCGCTCAGACCCGGTGCCGAGACCTTCAGCCCCTCGACCGCCGACAGCACCGAGATCGCCGGGGTGATCATCCCGTCGCCGTAGAACAGCGACGCCCCGAAGATCCCGAGCGCCACCAGGATCACCTTGCTGCGCACCGACTTGAAGTGCAGCTTCTGGACGAGGGCGGTCAGCGCCATGATGCCGCCCTCGCCGCCGTTGTCGGCGCGCATGATGAACGTGACGTACTTGACCGACACGATCAGGGTGATCGCCCAGAACACCAGCGAGATGACCCCGTACACCTGGTCCGGCGTCGTCCCGACGGCGTTGTTGTCGGCAGTGAAAACAGTCTGGATCGCATACAGCGGACTCGTGCCGATGTCACCGAAGACGACTCCCAGCGCACCGAGAGTCAGAACTGCCATGCCAGGGCGGAGGCTGCGGGGTTTGTTGCCATCGGGCGCGCCGCCGGGGTCGGTGGCAGTGGGGCTGTCGGGCGCGCTCTTGGCGGGTTCTATACGCATAATGAGCGACGATGATACGCACGGCGCGATCGGGGGTGGGGCCCCGGTCTCGGAGAACAGACAATTGGCCGATGGCCCCCATCTCCCGCAATCCGTTCACGGCTCCCGGCAGACCGAGCAGGGGACTTTGGCGCGCACTCGGGGAGGTGACCGGTGGCGCGCTGCTGATGGTCCTCACCCAGCAGGTCCTGGGAGGCCGAGGGGCGTCCGGCGGGATTCAGTTGCTCCTCGGCGCCGTCGCCCTCGTCCTGCTCGCCGTCCGCCGCCGCTTCCCCACGATGAGCCTGCTGGGCATCTCCGCCGTCGTGGGCCTGCTGCCCACCGCCGGGCTGCCGGCCGCCATCACCGCGTACAGCACGGCCAAGCACCTGACGGCCCCCCGGCGCCGGAGCGCCGTGCTGCTCGCCTCGACCGTCGTGGCGACGCTGGCCTGCGCTGCTTTTGCCCCGGGCACCGGGCTCGGCAGCCATCCGTTCGGGCTCGCGGTCGGCGCCGTACTCGCCGCCACCACGTTGATCGTGCCGGGACTTCTCGGCAGCTCGGGCGGACAGGAGGACCGGCTGCTGCGGGCGCTGCGGGACCGTGCCGCCGCCGCGGAGGCGGCCCGCCGGATAGCGGACAGCGAGGCCCGGACGCATGAACGGTCCCGGATCGCCGCGGAGATGCACGACCTGATCGGCCACCGGCTCAGCCTGATCTCGCTGCACACGGGCGGCCTGGAGATGGCACTGCAGAAGGAGTCGCCCGAACTGCGCGACGAGGCAACCCTGGTGCGCCGGGCCGTCGCGGACGCGATGCGGGAGCTGCGCGAAGTGCTCGGTGTCCTGGGCCCGTTGGGGCGGGACACCGGGACCGACGCGCTGACCGACACCACGGGTACCCGGTCCGACGTCGAGGCGCTGGCCGAGGAGTCGCGCAGCGGCGGCATACCCGTCGAACTCACCTGGGACGGCCCCGACTTGAACGACCGCGCGGCCCAGGTGCGGCGTGCGGTGCACCGCGTGGTGCGCGAGTCGCTGACCAACGTGCACCGGTACGCCGCCGGAGCCCGGGTCACCATGCTGGTCACCCACACGGACAGCCGTGTGGACGTGCTCGTACGCAACGGGGTTCCGCCCGTGGCCCCGGAGGCGGAGACCGGCCTGGGCTCGGGACGCGGCCACGTCGGACTGCGGGAACGGGTGGCACTGCTCGGCGGCACCCTGGAGGCGGGCCCGACGCCGGCCGGTGGCTTCGCGGTGACGGCACGGATCCCGGCGCAGCCGGACCCGGGAGCGAGCCTGGCCGCCGCGGGCGCCGCGCCGCGTGAATCGCCGTCCGAGCCGCGCTCCGGCCACTCACCCGCCGGTGTCCAACACCGTGCCGTGAAAGCCCTCAGCGGGCTCCTCGGCCTGATGGGCGTGGGCGTGCTGATGGTGTGTGGCCTCGTGTTGGTCAGCCACGCCTCCCCGCAACCCCACCCGCGCAATCACCAGCCGCCCCGGATCGGGATGTCCCGCACGATGGTGGAGGAGTCCGTGTACGGGGACAACACGGCGGCGCGCGCGGCGGCGGCGGGTCGGGAGCCGGCCCACCCGGAGTCCGCGACGAGCTGCATGTACTCGACGTACTCCTTCGAGGACGCGACGCCGCCGGCCGAGGGCGCCGGTCGTGCGAACTCCGCTGCCGCAGGCGCTGCGGAGGGCCCCGATCGCCTCGAGATCACCCGGTTCTGCTTCCGTGGCGATACGTTGGCCACGATCGACCGCTTCACCGTACCCATGGTGTCGCGCACGCCACCGTGGGAGTCCCGATGACCGACCTTTCCGCTTCCGACCGCCGCCCGGTCCGGGTCCTGCTCGCCGACGACGAGGAACTGATCCGGCACGGCGTCCGGCTGATCCTGCGTCATGCCGAAGGCATCGAGGTGGTCGGCGAGGCGGCGAACGGCGAGGAGGCCGTGCGGGTCGCCGGCGAGACCCGTCCCGACGTGGTCCTGATCGACATCCGGATGCCCGTGCTCGACGGGCTCGCCGCGATCGAGCGGCTCCTCGCCCTGTGCCCCCGGCCGCAGGTCGTCATGCTCACCACGTTCGGCGACGAGACGAACGTGACGCGCGCGCTGCGGTCCGGTGCCACCGGCTTCCTCCTCAAGGACGAGGGCCCGCAGGAGCTGATCAGCGCGGTACGGGCCGCCGCCGCGGGCGACGCGGTCCTCTCACCCAAGGTCACCCGCACCGTCATCGAGCGCATGCTCGACGGCGATGCCGGCAGGCCGGGCCCCGAGGGGGCGTCAGCACCGGCCTCCGGTCCCGTCCCCGAACAGCGGCTGGCAGCGCTCACCGGCCGGGAACGGGACGTCCTCGCCCTGCTGGGCCAAGGCCTCGCCAACGCGGAGATCGGCCGTCGGCTGGGCATCGGCGTGGGCACGGTGAAGACCCACGTCAGCGCCGTCCTGGTGAAGACGGGCACGGACAGCCGGGTCCAGGCGGCGGTCCTCGCCCACCGCGAGGGGCTGCTGTCCTGAGCAGCAAACCGGCACGCCGTCGCTGCCTCTGCCGAAGGGCAGAGACGACCGTCCGCCCCGAGGACCACGCGCGCGCCCGGGCCCGACCTTCGACAGACGCCGCAGTCACGCCCTGAGGCTGACGGTTCGCCGGCACGGCGCACCGAGGATGAGAAGCAGCTACCCAATCTCATCCCGCAACCCCGGAGCTGACATGTCGATGCAGGCAGCCGCGCCCGTGCCCGCCCACTCCTCCACGGGTCCCGCCGCCGCCCGGGCCACCGGGCTGTGCAAGGTCTACGGCCAGGGCGAGACCCGGATCGTCGCCCTGGACTCGGTCTCGGTGGAGTTCGGACGCGGTCGGTTCACCGCGATCATGGGGCCGTCAGGCTCCGGCAAGTCGACGCTGATGCACTGCATGGCGGGTCTCGACTCGGTCTCGGCAGGCTCCGCACAGATCGGCGACACCGAACTGTCCAGCCTGAACGACCGACAGCTCACCCGGCTGCGCCGGGACAGCGTCGGTTTCGTCTTCCAGGCGTTCAACCTGCTCCCCACGCTGACGGCGCTGGAGAACATCACGCTGCCGATGGCCATCGCGGGCCGCAGGCCGGACCAGCAGTGGCTGGACACGGTCGTTGCGACCGTCGGCCTCTCCGGGCGACTGGGCCACCGCCCCGCTCAGCTGTCCGGCGGCCAGCAGCAGCGTGTCGCCGTGGCCCGCGCCCTCGCCTCCCGACCGGAGATCATCTTCGCGGACGAGCCGACCGGCAACCTGGACTCCCGGGCCGGCTCCGAGATCCTGGGCTTCCTACGGGACTCCGTACGGGAGTTGGGCCAGACCATCGTGATGGTCACCCACGACCCGGCGGCCGCCGCCTACGCCGACCGCGTGGTCTTCCTCGCCGACGGCCGACTCACCGGCGAGCTGCTCGCACCGACCGCCGAGGGCGTCCTGGACCGGATGAGGCAGTTCGACACCGGGGCCCGCACGAGCTGACCCGCCCGCCCGCTCCCCGCGCCGACCTCCGCCACGCACCCAGAAGTTGGGACCACCACCATGCTGCGTACTGCCCTGCGCAACGTCTTCGCGCACAAAGCCCGATTGGTCATGACCGCCCTCGCGATCACGCTCGGCGTCGCCTTCGTCTGCGGCACGCTCGTCTTCGGCGACACCGTCGCCCAGGCCCTTCGCGGCGCCTCCGCGAAGAACCTCAAGGACGTCGCCGTATCCGTACAGGCCGCATCCCGGCGGAACCCCGACAGCGAGGCGGACGACACCCGGTCCACCGCGCTCACCAGCGAGCTCGCCGACAAGGTCCGTGCGGTGCCCGGCGTCACCTCCGTGCACCCCGTCGTCAACGGCACCGCCACCCTGGCAGCCAAGAACGGCCGACCGGTGAACGCCGACAACAGCTGGCAGAACCTGGCGACCAACTACTCACCGGACACACCGGGCACGGACCGCGACAGCCGTTTCCCCATCAGCGCCGGACGCGCCCCCACCGCCGGCGCAGAGCTGGCTCTGGACCGGCGTACCGCCGAGAAGGCCGGCTACCGCATCGGTGACTCCGTCCGCTTCGCCACCAAGGGCCCCACACTCACCAAGACGCTGGTCGGCACCGTCACCACCGACGACCCGCGCGTGACCGCAGGCGGCAGCCTCGCGCTCTTCGACACCCGCACCGCACAGCAACTCTTCCTACAGGCAGGCCAGTTCGACGAGTTGGCCGTCGGCTCAGCACCCGGCACCGACAATCAGGAACTCACCAGCAAGATCCGCACGCTGCTGCCCGCCGAGGGCATCACGGTCACCAGCGGAGCCCAACTCGCGCGCGAGCAGGCGGAGCAGATCGCCGAGAAGACCAAAGCGCTCACCCGGATGCTCCTGGCCTTCGCCGGACTCGCGCTGTTCGTCGGCGTCTTCGTCATCGCCAACACCTTCACCATGCTGATCGCCCAGCGGAGCCGTGAGACCGCGCTGCTGCGCGCCGTAGGGGCCTCGCGCCGCCAGGTCGTCCGCGCGGTCCTCGCCGAGGCCGGGCTGCTCGGACTCGGCGCCTCCGCAGCCGGCATCGCGCTCGGAATCGGCATCGCGACCGCCCTGACGCCGCTCCTCAACGCGAGCGGCGCGGGCCTGCCGGACGGCCCGCTGGTCATCTCCACCGGCGCGCTCCTCCAGTCCCTCCTGGTCGGCGTCGGCGTCACCGTGCTCGCCGCCTGGCTGCCGTCCCGCAAGGCCGCGAAGGTCGCACCGATGGAGGCGCTGAGCACCGTCGACCAGACGCCGCCCAGGCGCAGCCTGGTGCTCCGCAACAGCCTCGGCGGGCTGCTCACCGGCGTCGGCGTCCTCACCATGCTGTACGTCTCCACGCGGACGGACGGGGCCGACGCCAACCTCAAGACCGCGGGACTCGGCTCCGTGCTCGCGTTGACCGGCATGATCGTGATCGCACCGCTGCTGTCCCGGCCGCTGATCCGGCTCGCGGGGGCGGTCACCACCCGACTCTTCGGCGTCAGCGGCAAGCTCGCCAAGGAGAACGCGCTGCGCAACCCGCGCCGCACCGCCGCCACGGCCTCCGCCCTGATGATCGGGCTCACCCTGATCACGGGCCTGAGCGTGACCGGCAGCTCCATGAACGCCGCTCTCAAAGCGGCGACGACAGGTGACCTGACCGCGGACTACAAGGTGACCAACACCAGCTTCCTCGGCCTCGACCCCGCACTCGGCGCGAAGGTCGCCGAAGTCCCGGGCGTCGCGGAATCGGTGCCCGTCGCGACCGCAACCCTGGGTGTGCGGGGCGAGTTCGCCGAGCTCACCGGCGCGGACCCGCAGCGGCTCGGCAAGGTCACCGACCTGAAGTTCAGCAGCGGCTCACTCGCGGACATCGGCCCCGGCAAGGTCGCGCTCTGCGACAAGCTGGCCAAGCTCACCGGCCTTTCGAAGGGCGACACCTTCCAGGGCTCGCTGGGCTACGGCCACGGCCACGGCAAGAAGGAGCTGACCGTCGTCGGTGTCTACCAGCAGTCCCGCGTCGTCGGCGGTGCCATCGGCACCATGGACGACGCCCTGCCGTACGCGGACCGGGGCAAGCTCGACAGCATTCTGGTCAAGGCCGCGTCCGACCGGAACACGGGCGGCCTCGACCAGGACATCCGCAAGGCCCTCGGCGACAGTCCGCTCCTCCAGGTGCAGAACCAGGAGCAGTTGACGAAGGCGCAGTCCGGCCAGACCGGTGCGATGCTCAACATGATGTACGGCCTGCTCGGCATGACCGTCGTCATCGCAGTGTTCGGCGTCATCAACACCCTGGCCATGTCGGTCTTCGAGCGGACCCGGGAGATCGGGCTGCTGCGCGCGATCGGCCTCGACAGCAGGGGCGTCAAGCAGATGGTGCGTCTGGAATCGGTGGTGATCTCGCTGTTCGGCGCGGTCCTGGGCATCGGCACGGGGATCTTCCTGGCCTGGGCGTGCGGCAGCCTCACCAAGGCCTCGCTCTCGCAGTACGAGACGGTGCTGCCCTGGCCGCGGCTCGGCCTGTTCCTGCTGCTAAGCCTTGCGATCGGGGTGCTGGCGGCGGTCTGGCCGGCCCGGCGGGCGGCCCGCCTGAACATGCTGCGGGCGATCAACGCGCAGTAGCGCATCCGGCCACGGAGGAAGGCGCCTGGAGCGCGAGAGGACCCGGGAGCGTAGCCAGCTCCCGGGCCCCTGTGTGCCGCCCAATTGCGCACGCCGGCACGTTTAAGGGTCGCGGATCAGATTGAAATCGACGCGTTCTGCCTTTGAACTACCGTGCCACGGAGCGGCACAGACAGGACTTGAACCTGCATTCGTCGATATTCGTCCACACCCGGTCGATCCGGCGTTCGGCGGCGAATGCTGAGACTGGAGCGAGAGTCTGAGCTTGATGGAGCCTGCCTCTACCCGGCTTGGGCTACCCCGGCCGGTGGTGCCGGGGGGAGGATTCGAACCTCCACTGTGACTCCTGGTCAGCTTCAACATCAGTGTCAGCTTTTCGCGCCGCGCAGCGCCCCCGCCCGGTTTCCCGGAACGGGTTCTCGGCGCGCTCGGCGCACCCGCCCGGCTCCCCGGACGGGCGATCATGAGGCTACCGGAACAGGTAGCCGAAGACGGCGTCACCCACCCGCTGGTCGGTGACCTCCACCGCGTTGGCCTCCTCGCGGGCGAACTTGACCGCCTGCTGGAGCTTCTCCACCCGCTCGGCGAGCTCGTTCACCCGACGGGCAGGCAGCGCACCGGAGAACTTGACCGTGGTCCAGTAGCCGACCGCGATGTCCTCGTAGTAGACCTCGACCTGGGCCGGGTGCTTCTCGGTGGCCTCAGCCTTGACGTGGTTGCGCGGCACCTTCTTGGTCCGGATGGTGCGCACCGGCTCGGTCTTCCAGGAGTCGGTCGACGGGTCGAGGTTCCAGGACTCGGAGGCGTCCAGCACCGGCAGCTTCTTCACGAACGTGAACAGATCGGTGAGCTGCTTCTCCAGGAAGAGCAGGTACGGGACCGGCACCCGGGCGAGCAGCACCTGGCCATCCACCACCACATCCGCACTGGCGCCGACGTTGGCCCAGTCCTTGGTGGCCGTCACGTCGAACAGCCGGGTGAGGGTGCCTGCGGTGGACCGCAGGATGTCCTCGGCCTTCAGCTGCACCCGGGTCGACTCCGGCGGCAGCTGCTCACCCTCCTCGTCCTTGGGCTGGTACGTGCGGGAGATCCCGGCCAGCAGCGCGGGCTTCTGCAAGTCCTGGTGGGCCTGCGTCAGCTCCTGGAAGGACTTGGACTTGACGCCCTTTTCAACGGCGATGATCTGGTTCAGCTTTGCCACGTCGAGGACGCTACCAGTGCCGAACTGGCGAGCGACACTGAATTGTTGATCGAGTAGCTGTCCCGTAGGTCTCCAGCGCAGCGGTGGTTCGGCCCGCGGCCGGCTTGGGTCCGCGGCATGCCACTGGTCCAGAATCAGGGCATGGACGTCCCCAAGCTGCTGGAAGCCGCCTCCCTGCTGGTCCCCGAAGAGGTCGCCACCGAGAACGACATCACGGTGAACGACATCTGGGAGTACCTCACCCACGATGAGTGGGAGGTGGCGCTCGGGCTGCTGGAGGACCTGGGTGACGTCCACCCGCTTCCCCTCGGCTTCTGGGAGACTCTCGCCACCGCTGCCGAGCAGCTGCGCCTGGAGACGAGCTCGGCCTGGTGCCGTTGGCGCTGCTACGAAGCCCGCCACGGCGTCATCCGAGCCGACCTCACCCTCCGACCGGCCGGCGAGGCCCGCCGGCAGACGCCCTTTTCGGGGGCCGGCGTCCTTCGGCCGATGTGGAACGTCGGACATCGAACACCGACCGGCGAACCGGCCCTGAACATCGCCCGTCTCTGGGTGGAGTTCACGCCCTTCATGGAGCCCGGTGGGCGAGCCACGGTGCGATTGGCACCTCTCGACCCCGCACAGTGGCAGCACCTTCAACCCGGCCAAGTGATCACCATGCATGAGGACCGATCGGTGGCCGGAACGGCAGTCGTCCTGGAACAGCGACTGGTCCCGGCAGTTGAAGCTGCAGTAGGAGGCGCCGACTGAAGCCGCCCCTGGCCGTCAGCTGGAGATCGCAGCCGTTGCGGCACGGGGTGCGGCCGAGCCCGTCGTGGTGGTCTCCGTTCGCGCTTCCGAAGCCCGGTGGAGCGCGAGCAGCGCCTCGTAGCGGCGCAGCACGTCGTCGCGGTCGGCCGGCTCCGGTACGGACGCCTCGCAGCAGTGCCAGATCATCGTTCCCTGGTCCATCAGGACCCGGCGCCGACGCGGGACCGTGGTCTGCTCCATGACGCGGCACAGGGCGTCGAGTTGACGGATCATCACGGCCGGCATGCCGGTCGAGCACTGGCGGATCTTCTCGAAGGCGCGCTGGACCAGGCGGTCGTAGTCGGCCTGGTAGGCGATGACGCGGATCCGGTCGGCGCGGTCGCGGTGGACGCGCTGCGGGTGCCAGCCGTGGGTGATCCGGCAGAGGCAGTCGCTCAGCCAGTCGATGCAGGTCAGCGCGGTGAAGGTGTCGTTGACGGCGGGGGAGAGGGCGCGAATGGCGATCTCCACCAGCTGGTCGAAGCCGAACGACACGTCCTGGGTCAACGTGCGGTACGGCCCGGTCACCTGCACCCGCGCGAGCTGCGCCGCCAGCCGGGGCGCGGCGGTGGGCGGCCAGACCACGGCCAGTGGCTGCCCCTGTACCAGGAAGTGGCCCGGGCGGTAGGGCAGATGGAGCACCGCGTCGGCGGCCTCGACGAGGCGGACCAGCTCGTTGTGCTTCAGGAACTGCAGGTAGCCGGTGGCCGGAGTCGGTATCACCGTCCCCGACTCGTCGACCGTGCGCAGCAGGTCGACGGCCGTGGGTCCGCAGTCGGCGCCGGTCGGGGGCTCGCGGTCGGCGCCGCTCTGCGCCTCGATCGCCCGGGTCAGGTCGTCGGCGATGACCGCGATGACCTGCGGCAGCTGGATCATGGTGGCGATGTGGTGGATGAAGTAGATCAGCAGCCCGAGGTCGACCAGGGTGGAGGCGAGCGCGACGGTGATCGACAGGTGCGGCACGAAATCGCCGTGCGGACCGGGGCTTATCGCGACCAGGACCAGCACCGTGTAGAAGAAGGTGGCCACGAAGGTGCCCAGCGTCAGCTGGGTGCCCCGGTCGCGTATGAAGGTGCGCAGCATCCGAGGCCCGAACTGGGTGGAGGCCAGGGTCAGCGCCACGATGGTGATCGAGAAGACCAGCCCGACCACCGTGATGAGCGCGGCGGCGATGGTCGTGAGGATCTGCCGGGCACCGTCGGCCGTCCCGCTCAGCACCCAGTCGGCGAAGGAGAACCGGCCGTCGTAGGCGGACCGGTCCAGTGCGATGGTGCCCGCGAAGAGCAGCGCGAAGAGCAGCGCCTCGACGGCCGGCACCAGCCAGAGGTTGGTGCGCAGCCGCTCGCGACGCCAGGAAGACCCACTGAAGGAGGTGTTCTGGCGAACTGTCGGGAACGGTGTGACGGGCACGGGTGAAGCTCCTCTGGGCAGGACGTCGTCCACTGCCGACCAGGCTTCCCGGCGCACCGTCCACCGAGCCTACCCGAGCTGCCGCGGTTGGTCGCTGACTTGGCCATGGCCGTGGTCGGTTGCATGGGTTTCGTCAAATCGGCTTGGCGGGACAGAGGAACCTCGGCGACCGAGCCGGTGTGTCGATCATCGACCACCACTTCGCCACCAAGCAGTTCGTCCGGCACGAGGAGCGCGAGCAGAAGCACGGCCGCGGCTGCCCGGCCGACTGGTCCGCGATCGTGCCGGCCACCAGCGGGTCGACCACGCCGGTCTGGCAACGCCGCTACGAGCCGACCCGAGTGCACCCCAACTTCGCACCACAGCCGCCGCTTTGGCCGCCGGGCCGGACAACACGCCATGCCACCCCTGACTCATCGCAGACCGATCGCAGCAGTGCCCCTGCCGTTGCCACAAGGTCGGGCGTTACGACCCCGTCAGGAACGGGCCCGGGAGCGCCAGGAGATCGTCAGGGATCCACGGCTCCCGGGCACCGCCGCGTAGCGTCAGCTGCGAGGAGGGTTCCGCCCCGCTCGTGGAAGGACGGGGCGGAATCCGGCCGATGGCTCGTTCTCAACTCGGTGGTCCACACCGGGTCCGCATCGGCGGCCAGTGTTGAGGGAGGGGGCGCTGCGACGGGTGAAAGCCGCGCCGCGCCCCCGGCACACTCCACTCAAGCGGCTTTGACCGGCTGGCGCATGGTGTCGAGTGCCGCCCCGGCCTGCTCGGCCAGGGTGACGACCAGGCGGGCCTGCCGGGACGGCTTGGTGCCCGGGTGGGTTCGAGCATGAACCGGCCGATGTACCGGCCGCTGCCGCCGGGGCGTCGCGCGTCGGGCCCGCCTGCAGGCGATCCTGGCGAGCGATGGCGAGTGGTGAGTTGGGGCACCCCGCCGTTGGGCTCGGTCACCGGCCGTGGGCCTCTCGGGTGGCCGCCGTCAGCCAGGTCAGGTACCACTCGCGGAAGCCGAGCCGCTGGTCGGGGGTACGGGCAAGCGATTGGAGGGGACCGTCCGCCGCTCCGAGGTCCACCCACATCGTGCCGCGCTCCGGGCCGGTCACCACGAACCAGTCGAAGTAGCCGCATCCCTCATGGCTCAGGCAGACCGCGCCTGCGGTCAACGCCGCGCTGAGCGCCTCCCATTCGTCGTCCCGGGCACGGAACGCCGCGCGGAACGCGGGCTCGTCAAGGAAAGCGCTCTCGACCGGTTCGCGAGCGTCGTGAGCCGCGCGGAGGCGGGCTCGTTCTGCTGGGGAGGGGAACGGCTGGGGCAGCAGAGAGTTGTCACTGCGTACCCCGTGTCCCTCGTTCCAGGCCCAGCCGCGTTCGTCGCGCTGCAGTGGGTACAGGCCGTAGTGCGGACCGGCCCCGCCTGCGCCCACCTCGAGCAGGAAGCTGCGGTAGTCCGCGGGAAGGCGGACACCGAACTCCTGCTCGGCTTCCGCCACTTCGGCCTCGCTCAACGGCGGCAGCAACTCGAAGCGGTGCCCGCGCGCGCCGAACACCTGTGCCGCGTTCGGGGCCTCGCGCAGTGCCAGGACCCGCTCGCGGACGCCGGACCAGGTGGTGGGGTTCATGCCGCTGCTCCACTTCGTCGTACGCCGGCACAGCCCGTCAACGAGCCGATGCGGACACTGCCGGTGGGGAAGCCGGCCTCGAAGCCGACCAGCGCGTTGAGGGTGAGCCGCTGGACAGGTCGGACGAAGCGGATCCGGCTGCCGACGAACGGCGCGAGCGGGAAGTCGGCCGGGGCGTCGCCGACCGTCACGTGGCCGAGCTCGTCCATGTCGTAGGGCTCGTGCGGCTCGTCGGGCTGGAGGTCGAGGTGGTGGTCCAGGGTGTGGAAGCGGACGGTGCCAAGCCCATCCAGCGCCAGCCACATGTGCAGCAGTTCCGGCGCGTCGGAGGGCTCGCGCGCGTGCAACCACGAGCACACCACACGGTCCAGTCGCCGACCGACCAGGTCCCCCGGGATCACCATGGGCGTGATCGTGTCAGGCGGATGCGCGGGCGGGCAACGGGATTGGCGCCTACAGCTGGTCGCGTCGGCGGGTCAGGTAGGCCGTCTCGGCGGTGTTGCCTGCCAGCGCGATCGCCCGGTCGTACGCCGCCCGCGACTCCTCGCTGCGGCCCAGTCGGCGCAGCAGGTCGGCGCGGGTGGCATGGAAGGCGTGGTAGCCGGCCAGCGGCAGATCGTCGATGTCCGCCAGTGCGACGTCCGGGCCGTCGACCAGGAAGGCGCGGGCGATCTCGGGCACGGTGAGCCCGCCGACCATCCACAGGGTCAGCGCCACCCGCGCCTCCATGGCGAGCGCGGGGTGGCAGCAGGTGAAGACGAGGCGGAGCCGGTCGTCGTCGATGGTGCCCAGCGGCTCCGGGGTGTCGGACAGCAACAGCGCCTCCCGCTGCTTCTCCTCCCGCCTGGCCTCGCGCCGGAGCCGGTCGATGGCCTTGCGGTGGGCGGTGGTGGTGAGCCAGGCGCCTGGATTCGCCGGGACGCCGTCGACCGGCCATCGCTCGACGGCGCTCGCGAACGCCTCGGCGGCCATCTCCTCGGCGACATCGAGGTCGCCGAAGCGCCTGGCCAGGACAGCGACCACCCGGGCCCACTCCTCGCGGTGGGCCCGGACGATCACCTCGTCCACAACGGTCATGCGATGCCCAGGAACGGCCGGAGCTCGACCCTGCGGTTGCAGGCCTTCGACGCCAGGCCGGCAAGCCGGAGCGCCACGTCGAGGTCGGGGGCCTCGATGGCCCAGAAACCGCCGACGAACTCCTTCGACTCGATGTAGGGGCCGTCGGCGAACACCGGCTCCCCGTCCCGGCCGTCGACGACGGTGGCCGTGTCGGGCAGGGCGAGGCCGCCGCCGAAGACCCAGTGGCCGTCGGCCTTGAGCTGCTCGTTGAAGGCGTCGACCGCGGCCATCTCCTCCGGGGTGCCGTCGTAGTCGGCCGGGCCGGCGGCGATAACGGAAAACAGATAGTGCGCCATCGGGATCATCTCCTGTCGTCGGGTGGCCGCCCTCGGGCCACCTTTCACCCTTACTACGAACGCCGCCGCCTGGATCCGACACACTCCGCCGAGATTTCCCTTTCCAGCATCGCGAACGGCCCCGATGGCAGTGGCACCGGCTGTCCACCCGCCGAGATCAACAGGGAGGCTTCAGCATGCGCAGCGCACCCGTTACGGGTTGGCAGCTGTCGCCGGGCGCGACGGCCGGGTGCCTGGCCTCACGCGGCCAGGCATCCTCGGGGGCCGTCGCCGGCACAGCGGCGCTGAGGGCGAGTTCCCAACTCACCGAAAACGTCTCGCGATCGCGGCCGCGATCGCGTCCGGTGCGTGTTCCTGGATGAAGTGCCGTGCACCCGGCAGCTCGACCACGTCGACATCGGCGAAGGACTCACGAATTCGCGGGATGCAGGCGTTCGGACGGAACACCATGTCCCGCATGCCCCATACCACCAGGACCGGCTTGTCGCCGAGCAGGACGGTTACGTCCCGGGCGAGTTGGTCCAGTAGGGGCCGCGCGGCGCGGATCTCCCTGGGCATCATGGCGAGTCCGCGCCGGGTTTCCGCGGTGGGCTGCACCGCACGATAGTGGTCGGCCTCGGCCGCGGTGAGCTTGCGCCCCAGCTCTGCGAGCAGGACGCGCTCGACCAGGAAATTCCCTTCGAGTATCCGCCGCTGCATCGGACGGCTGCTCATGATCATGCTGAACGCCCGGTTGGCCATCGCCTCGATCGGCCAGAACTGGGTGTTGCCCAGCACGATCCCCCGCAGCCGATCCGCGCGCGCGGTGGCCGCGCCCAGGCCGATGGGTCCGCCCCAGTCCTGTCCCATCAGAACGAAGCCGTCGAGCCGCAGGTGGTCGATCAGCTCGCCGAGGATCGCGGTGTGCTCGGCGATCGTGTAGCCGAAACCCGCGGGGCGTTCGGACAGTCCGAAGCCCAGATGGTCTACGGCGATGCACCGGTACCGGTCGCGTAGGGCCGTCACGATGTGCCGGTAGAGGAAGCTCCACGTCGGAGCGCCATGACAGAACAGGAGCGGCGGCCCGGCTCCCTCGTCGATGTAATGCACCCGGCCGACGGACGAGTCGAACCAGCGCGACTCGAAAGGGTACAGACTCCCGTCGGGAATGAAGTCGATCAGCATCGGACCCTCCCTCGACTGTCACACTACACGTGTAGTAGCCGAATGCGGCAGGCTCCGCCGAACTTGTCGGACCAAGCCAGGGGATCGGCGCTCCCAGTCAAACGAGAGGGCGTGCGGCGGCGGGGCCTTCGAGGGTCAGCCGGACGGCTTCGTCGTGAAGAGCGGCGGCGCTGATGACCGCGACCGTCGTCTCACCGATCGCGGCGGTGGTGACCAGGTAGTCGCCGTACGAGACCCGGTTCGCGTCAACCACCGTGCCGTCCACCACGAGCTGACCTCTTCCGACGCTCAACTCGCCCGGCAGCCGCAGCCATTCGCCGGGCTCCAGGCGCTTCCCGTCGGGCAGCAGGAGCGCCCCTTCGGACAGGACCTGGCCGCCGGGCAGGGGGATCAGCCCGTGGGCGAGGCGTTGACGAGGAAGTTGTAGAGGATCGACTCGGGATCCGGAGCCGAGAACACGCGAACAGGCGGGATCCGGTGGGTGATGACCTGCACCAGGTTGTTGCGGTCCGCGTCGTAGTACCCGACCTCCAGCTGATGGAGCACGTCGTCGGCCGCCAACCAGCCTGACAGACGCTGCCATTCCGGCCGGGGCCGGGCGAGGACGGCTGCCGGTCGGCCGAACTTCCACAGGCTCTCCGCCCACATGGGATCAGCAAAACCGTGACGGTCGAACCTGTCGGACATGACGGCTCCTCAGAAGCTCGCAGAAGCAGGCGCGATCCCTGTCCATCATGACATCGCCCTGGCTTCCGTGCCTGCGGCGGGCCGCATCCCGCGCGCGGTCGCCAGCCTGCACGAGGTGACCCGGGGAACGGAGTGGTCCGCCCCGCCCGGCTCCGGTGCACCCTCCCGCAATCGGGTGCCAGGCACGCGCCGCGGCGCTCATGAGAATTGGTGACGGTACGCCAGGCCGCGCCGAGGGTGAGCATGGTGGTGGCGGCAAACGAACCGGCCTGCGACACCACGTCAGGTGAGGGACCTGCGGATGTGAGTGCAGGTCAGGGCCCGGCGCAGGCCCACCTGCGTGGATTCTGTAGGTTTCCTGGGAGTGCCATTGTTGTCATGGTCACGTGCTTCTACTCTCTTGCGCAGCCGCTTAATTGACCGGCCTCCGACACCCCCACGGCGTCGCAGGCGGGCGCGGCCGGCCCGCGGGCACCCCATGCCCGCACGGTCTTCCCCCACTTGGTGCGCTGCTTGGTGCACCGCACAGAGGAGCACGTCTTTGCGTACCCCCATGACCCCGAAGGGCCGACGCACCACGCTGGCCCTCACCGCCGCGACCGGTCTGGCGATCGCCGGCCTCGGTCTCGGCACCCAGGCCGCCTCCGCCACCACGATGGCGGCCGGCAACGCGGCCCACAACGTGACGTTCACCCGATCCTGCGCTGTCCCGCAGCACGCCGGCTACCTGGCCTGCAACGCGCTGCACGTCACCGGCGGAAGCACCGTCAGGACCCGGCTCGCGCACCCGGCCGCCGCCAACCGCACCGCCGCCGCGCAGGCCGCCGCCACGGTCTCCGGCTACGGCCCCGCCGACATCCAGAGCGCGTACAACCTCGCCTCCGCGGCCGCCTCCAACGGCGCCGGCGAGACGGTGGCGATCGTCGACGCCCAGGACGACCCCAACGCCGAAGCCGATCTGGCCGCCTACCGCAGCCAGTTCGGCTTGCCCGCCTGCACCACCGCCAACGGGTGCTTCAGCAAGGTGGACGAGAACGGCGGGACCAACTACCCCTCTCCCGACTCCGGTTGGGCCGGCGAGATATCGCTCGACCTGGACATGGTCAGCGCCACCTGCCCGAACTGCAGCATTCTGCTGGTCGAGGCCAACACGGCCAGCACCCAGGACCTGGGCACCGCGGTGAACAAGGCGGTGGCGCTGGGCGCCAAGTTCGTCTCCAACAGCTACGGCGGCTCGGAGTCGGCCGACGAGACGTCGGCTGACAGCTCGTACTACAACCACCCGGGCGTCGCGATCACCGCCTCGGCGGGCGACAGCGCCTACGGAGTCGAGTACCCGGCGGCCTCGCCGTACGTCACCGCCGTGGGCGGCACCTCGCTCACCAAGGACTCCAGCGCGCGCGGCTGGAGCGAGTCGGTCTGGGGTACCAGTGCCTCCGAGGGCACCGGTTCGGGCTGCTCCGCCTACGAGGCCAAGCCGAGCTGGCAGACGGACAGCGGCTGCGGCAACCGCACGGTGGCCGACGTCTCCGCCGTCGCCGACCCGGCCACCGGCGTGGCCGTGTACGACACCTACGGCGCCTCCGGCTGGCAGGTCTACGGCGGCACCAGCGCCTCCTCGCCGATCATCGCGAGCGTCTACGCGCTGGCCGGCAACCCGGGCGCGAACACCACGCCGGCCGCCGACCTGTACGCCAACACCTCCGCGCTGAACGACGTCACCACCGGCTCCAACGGTGACTGCGGCTCCTACCTGTGCACCGCAGGCCCGGGCTACGACGGCCCGACCGGGCTCGGCACCCCGAACGGGACCGCGGCCTTCAGCGGCTGACTGCTGTCCGCTTCCCGTCCGCTTTCCGTCCGATTCGTGTCTGATTCCCGTCCGAGTCCTGTCTGATCCACCAGCGCCAGCCGAGTGACCGGCCGGCCACCGCGCGAAGCCTCCCGGCCGCACGCGGTGGCCGGCCTTCGCCGTTGGACATGTTGAAAGTTGACCATCCGTCACTGGCTGTGGATCGGGACTCCACGGATGGTGTCCATCTCGGCCGTTCGAGGGTGGCCGACTCGCCGAGGCGGTGGGGCTGCCGCGTTCGGCGCGCCGGTGCGGGGTGGGATGGGAGTGAAGTCGAGGGGTGACCGTGGCAACCGCGAGGGCGGGATCCGGCCACGGGGACGGTCGTGGCGGGTGGCTGCCGCCCGCCCCTCAATTGTGTCCATGACAAGCTCCTGTGCTGATACTGCCGAGTCCGTCCGGACAGTCGACCAAAGGAGTTCGATATGCGTACTCGCAGTGTTCTCAAGGCAGTTCTCGGCACCGTCGCGGCCGCGGCGCTGGTGGCCGGCAGCGCCCCGCTCGCCGCCGCCGTCGCCCCGGCCGCCACCGCGCCCGTCGTCGCCGGCAATCCCGCCGCCGACCCGGGGTCCGACCTGCTGCTTCTGACGGTGGCGGCGACCGCCCCGAACACCGCCACCGCGACCCGCACGGTCATGCTCGACTGCGGCGGCGCGGCGCCGGCCGGGGACCACCCCGACGCCGCGGCCGCTTGTTCAGAACTGCTGGGCGCGCAGGGCGACTTCAGCGCCCTGGTGCCGTCCCACACCTTCTGTCCGGAGCTCTACCTGCCGGTCACCGCGACCGCCACGGGCCTGTGGGGAGCTCAACCCATCGCGTACCAGCAGACGTTCACCAACGAGTGCGCGCTGTGGCGCGCAACCGGACGGGTCTTCGCATTCTGACCGACGCCGCAGGTAGGTGAACGGCCCGGCGAGCGCGGCCGGCGACGGGGATTCCCCGGCCGCCGGCCGCGCTCGCCGGAACGTTCCCTCATCCAGCGGCACATGCGATCGCCCGGTGTTCGATCTTCGGAAGACCGAATCGCTGACGGCGGGCCACATCCCGACCCCGCCACGGCAGCAGACGGCAAGTGCCTGCACATCCTCCGCATCGATCCGGTCGCCGGTCCCGTTGTCCAACGCATCTTCAACGAAGACCTGCGCGGCCGAGGCATCTTCGCGCTCGCCGAGAGCCTGACCCGCGACGGGCTCTTGCCGCCCTCGGGTCACGACCGCGCCCGCAACCCCCAGCGCGACGGGCGCGCCCGGGGCAAGTCCGCTGTGCGCGCCATCCTGGTCAACCCCCGCCAGGTGATCTCAATGTCAGTGCGTCCGCGCCGTGCCGGCAGTGGTAGGGGAGGCGGTTCCCGACGACGGGGCGGGCCCGACCCACCAACACCGCCAGGGAGTGTGGATCACATGGCGCTACGGCGTGCCGTCGGCGGACGGAAGGCTCTGCTCGGTCCACAAGGTCTTGCCGGTGGCGGTGTAGCGGGTGCCCCAGTGCCAGGTGAGCTGGGCGATGATGAACAGACCGCGCCCGCCCTCGTCGTCTGTGGCGGCATGGCGCAGGTGGGGTGAGGTGTGGCCGGTGTCGGAGACCTCGCAGATGAGGGTCTCGTCGCGGATGAGGCGGACGTGGATCGGTCCGCTGGCGTAGCGGATGGCGTTGGTGACCAGTTCGCTGACGATGAGTTCGGTGGTGAACCCGAGCTCCTCCAGGCCCCAGTCGCACAATTGTCCGGTGGTCGCGGCGCGGGCCGTGCCGACCGCCGCGGGATCGGGGGCCAGCTCCCAGTCGGCCGTCTGCCGGGCGCTCAGTCTCCGGGTGCGGACCAGGAGCAGGGCCGCGTCGTCGTCCACCGGCCCGGGCAGCAGCGCCGCCAGGACGCGGTCGCAGAGCTCTTCCAGGGAACGACCGGGCAGGGCGAGGACACCGGCCAGCCGGCCGAGGCCGACGTTGACGTCGTGGTCCGGGGCATGGACCAGGCCGTCGGTGAAGAGCGCGAGCAGGCTGCCTTCAGGCAGGTGGAGTTCGGCGCTCTGGAAGGGCGGCCCGCCCGTGCCCAGGGCCCGGCCCGGCGGCAGTTCGGGGTAGCTGACGGTGCCGCCGTCCGGCTGGACCACGGCGGGTGGCGTGTGGCCCGCGCGGGCCATCGTGCACCGGCCGGAGACCGGGTCGTAAACCGCGTACAGGCAGGTCACCCCGAGGGCTTCGTCGCCCCCGTGTTCCCTGGCGGTCTGGACGACCACGTCGTCGAGCTGCGAAAGCAGATCATCCGGGTCGAGGTCCAGCCGCGCGAGGACGCGCACGCTCGTGCGCAGCCGGCCCATCGTTGCGGCGGCGCGCAACCCGTGGCCGAGCACGTCCCCGACGACCAGACCGACCCGGGTACCAGAGAGCGGAATGGCGTCGAACCAGTCGCCGCCAACCCCGGACCGACTGTCCGCGGGTACGTACCGGCTCGCTGCCTCGACGGCCGTCAGCCGCGGCAGGTGCTGCGGCAGCAGGCTGCGCTGCAGACGGAGGGTCGCAGTGTGCTCACGGGTGACCAGCGGCATCAGCACCACACCGATCAGCAGGGCGCCGAGGCCGAAGACGGTCACCCCGCCGGTTCGGCCGATCAGCGGCAGGTCGACGGATGTGGCGCCGAACCCGGGATCGGCGTAGACGTCGAAGGCGGCGTAGCAGAACAGGGCGAGCATCACCAGCCCGCCCAGCCCGGGCAGCAGGCCCTTGAACAGGAAGTCCCGGCGGCTGCGGGTGAGCACCCTGCGGTAGTACCAGACGCAGGCGAAGCCGGTCAGGCCGTAGTAGAACGCGATCGCGAGCCCGACCGAGTCGATGGAGTCCGCGAGGATGTGGCGGCTGACGGACGTCAGCAGGACCAGGAACCCGACGGAGACCAGGCCCATGCCGACGGTCGACCAGATCGGGGTGAGGTACCGGCGGTGCAGACGCGCGAACTGTGAGGGCACGGCCTTGTGCGCGGCCATGGAGAAGACCGTTCGGGCCATCGGCAGGATGGTGGTCTGGGTGGAGGCGGCGGCCGAGGTCAGCACCATGAGGATCAGCAGTTTGCCGAGGAACCGGCCGGCGCCCTCGCTGCCGAAGACCGTGCCACCCAGGCCGGAGAGCACGTCCCCGGAACTCGCGGAGTTGCCCAGCCCGATGCCTCGGGTGCCGACGCCGGCGAATGCCTGGGCCGAGGTGGCGACCAACCCGAAGACGAACAGCAGCAGCACGGTCGAGATGACCACCGCACGCCCCGGGGTGTGCCGGGCGTCGGCGGTCTCCTCGTTGACCGTCACGGCGGTGTCCCAGCCCCAGTAGAGGAACACGGCGGCGAGGATGCCCGAGGTGAACGCCCGTCCGGAGGAGACCTCGAAGGGGTTGAACCAGGAGGCGGAAACATGGATCGCGGTGGGCGGGTTGCCGGTGTAGACCTTGACCAGCGCGGTCACGGCGAATAGCAACAGCACCGCCACCTCAAGGCACAGCAGCCAGCGCTGGAGGGCCGCCGAGACCTCGATGCCGACGTAGCAGACCGCGGTCATCACGGCGATCCAGACGACTCCGGCCACGGTGGTCCACAGCCGGTTGGCCGCCAGCGAGTCCAGCCCGACCAGCCGGAAGCCGTACACACCGGCGATCTCCGCGAGGCTCGCCATCACGATGACGTTGGCGACGATGATGCCCCAGCCACCCATCCAGCCGGCGCGGGGTCCGAAGGCGCGGGTGGCCCAGGCGAAGGTGGTGCCACAGTCCGCGTTCGCGGCGTTGAGTTCCCGGTAGGCGTACGCGATCAGCAGCATCGGGACGAACGCCAGCATGGTGACGATGGGAGCCTGCAGACCGACTCCGGCCACGATCAGGCCGAGCGTGGCAGCGAGGCTGTACGCCGGGGCAGTGGACGCCAGGCCGATGACAACTGAGGAGAACAGCCCCAGGGCACCGGCTTTCAGCCCTTTCGCACCAGCGCCCGAGCCGGGCGCGAGCGGCGAGGCAGATGAGATGGCACGACTGGAGAACCTCACAGTTCGCCTTCGCCAGGAGGCATTGCGAGCACCATTTTCCCCCGGGCATGGTGCGGCTTGCCAGCCAAGGGGTGATCACCGCAGCTCAAGCTGCAGTAGCACCCAACGAACCACGTTGGGTCTAGGGGCACCGGGGCAGAATTCGAACCTACGTTCACTCGGAAGTCGAGCCAGGCGCTCCACCGCAGGGCTTCCCGGTGCCCATGAGCCGGCTGTGGGCCCGGGGCGGAGTCTCGGGTGGGACAGGCGTGCCCGGACGGGCCACCATGGGAAGCAGACCGCGCGGGCCCGCCCCGCCGGTGCGGACGAGGTGGTGTGCGGTGAGTACGTCCCGGCCCGAATCCGGGCGGATCGAATCGACGGGCACCGAGCCGCCCGACGACGCCTTCGACACCGTCGAGGCGCTCGGCCAGTTGCTCCGGACGGCCCCGAACGCCTCGGTGCGTACATCGGCGGACTCTACCTGCTCTCCGAGGACGGGCAGCTGCTGGAGCTACTGATGACCCTCGGGCCCGCCCGGCAGTTCACCCGGCCCTGGCAGCACGTGGGGATGGCCGCGCCGATCCCGGTGGCCGACGCTGCGCGCGACGGCCGGGTGGTCTGGGCCGCCGGACCGGAGGACCTGGCCCGCCGGTACCCGCAGGTCGCGCTCGCGATGCCGTACGCGTTCTGCCTGGGCGCCGTGCCGCTGGTCTCGCGCACGACGACGTACGGCGTAGCGTTCTTCATCTGGCCGGCCGCACACCCCACCGAGCTGTCGCCCGGCGAGCAGCGCGGGCTGACCGAGCTCGCCGCGCAGCTGGCCGGGCTGCTGGCGGCGGCGGCCCGGTCCGGCCGTCCGGTCCGCCCGGGGCCGCGGCCGGTGCCGGTCAACCCACCGGCCCCGGCCGACACCTTCGCCGCCGTGACCGGGCGACTACCGGAGGGGCTCTGCGGCATCGGGCACGACGGCCGACTCAACCTCGTCACGCCGACCGCGGCCGAACTGCTCGGCAAGCCGGTTGAGCAACTGCTGGGCGTCAAGCCGTGGTCGGCGCTGCCGTGGCTGCGCGACCCGATCTACGACCACCACTACCGCGCAGCGGTGATCAGCGGACAGGCCACCTCGTTCATCGCGGTGCGGCCGCCGGACCGGTGGCTCTCGTTCCGGCTCTTCCCGGACGCGAACGGGCTGACCGTGCGGATCGACATGGCCGCCGCCACCCAGCGGGACCCATCGGCCCCCCAGGTCACCGCCGAGCCGCACCCGCACACCCGCCCCGGCGCGCTGTACCACATCCTGCAGCTGGCCAGCGCGCTGACTGAGGCGACCACCGTGCAGGACGTGGTGGGCATGGTCTCCGACCAGATCGTGCCGGCCTTCGGCGGCCGGGCCGTCGCGATCCTGATGGCCGAGAGCGGCAAGCTGCGGATCGTCGGCCACCGCGGCTATCCGCCCGGGCTGGTCGACCAGTTCGACGGCACCCCGCTGACCCAGTCCACCCCCGGCGTGCAGGCCTCGACGAACCCGGTGCCGGCCTTCTTCGAGAACCGCGCCGAACTGGAGCGGCTCTACGCCGGCCGCCGCGAGACCCAGGACGGCATGGCCGCCTGGGCCTACCTGCCACTGGTGACCTCCGGTCGGCTGATCGGCACCTGCGTGCTCGCCTTCGCCGAGCCGCACCGCTTCAGCCTGGAGGAGCGCGCGGTACTGACCTCGCTCGGGGGCCTGATCGCACAGGCGCTGGACCGCGCCCGGCTCTACGACACCAAGTTCGAATTCGCCCACGGCCTGCAGGACAGCCTGCTGCCGCACGCGCTGCCGGTGGTGCCCGGTCTGGCCACCGCCGCCCGCTACCTGCCCGCCAGCGAGGGCATGGAGGTCGGCGGCGACTTCTACGACATCATCCCGGTGGACGGCGACGCGGTGGCCGTGGTGATCGGCGACGTGCAGGGCCACAACGTGAACGCCGCCGCGTTGATGGGCCAGATCCGTACGGCCGTGCGCGCCTTCGCCACCGCCGATGCCGACCCCAGCACGGTGCTCGCCCGCACCAACCGCCTGGTCCTCGACCTCGGCACCACGCTGCTCGCCAGCTGCGCATACCTGCGGGTCCAACTGGGCAGTCGGGAGGCTTGGTTGGCCGACGCCGGCCACCCCGCCCCGCTGCTGCGCGACCCCGACGGCCGGGCCCGGCTGCTCAACCCGGCGATCGGCATGGTGCTGAACGTCGACCCGGGCGCCGACTACCCGCAGGTCCGGGTCGCGCTGCCGGTCGGCAGCACCCTGCTGCTGTACACCGACGGGCTGATCGAGACTCCCGGCACCGACATCGGGCAGGCCCAGACGATGCTCGCCGCGGCGCTGGCCCGGCACGGGGCGGCACCCCTTGACCAGCTGGCCGACACGCTGATCGGCCAGGCCGGCCACGCCGACCACCGCGCCGACGACATCGCGCTGCTGCTGATCCGCTCGGTGCCGGGCCGAGAACCGGGAAAACCGGCGTCGGCTGCCTCCGGCCCCGAAGGATGCCCGGAGTCGACCCCTGAGAACTCGTAAGACGCTGCGGCACGACCTGCCTGCGCCGGACGCGCGATTGTCCGTTCCCCGCAGCCGATTGAGCTGGTCCGCGCTCAACGGGCGGTCGACGGCCAGGAACTCGTAGTACTGATACTCACTCAACGGAACTGCTCCACCGCGCTCACGGGACTGCCAGGACTGATGCGGCCGGGCACTGTCAGGATGCCCACCGGCAGAACGCCTCGATCCACTCCGCACCTTCTGGCACGGGCGACGGAAGCGGCAGGTCGCGCGTCCCAGTTCGGTTACTCGATGGCCTCGGTGGGGTGCACGACACAAGGCCTGGGCACGTACTCGTCGTCGAACTCGTACGGCCGCGGCACCTCCGTTCGTGCACGAGGCCGGGTGCAGCGGTCCCAGGTCCCGACCCGGGCACGACACGGTGTGCGGGCGCGGGCCGGACGGTGGAGACTGGCAGGGTGAGTGAGAACCGATATCGCGGATGGGCGACGCTGATCGATCGGGGGTTCGAGATCGTGGTCCATGCAGATCTGGCCACTCGCGGCTCGCCCGGCGGCCCACTGAGCTGGGGTGGGCACGTTCAGGCGGATCGGGACGAGGACTTCGAGCTGATGGAGAAAGTCCGCGAGGGTCGCCTGCGGATGCCGGAGGGCGGCGAAGCCGCCTTCGTCGAGGTCGCCACCGACGGTTCCGGCGGCCTGGATATCGTCGGGCGCAGTGCGGCACCCTTCTGAGGGTTTGAGCCGGCGAGCCCCGCGAGCAGTGCCGGCACCCGTACCGCCCGCAAGACAGCCGGAGGCCGTTCAGCGCCACTGCCTAGCCTGCGCGTTTCACTTGGGGCCCTGTCCGGATCATGAGCGGGAACGCGAAAGTGCCTTCTGCGCTGGGAAGATGAGGCTTGTCGAAGGTCTCTGTCAGCCCAGCGGGAAGGCACTTTCTACGTGCACACTACCGGGTCACGTCCCCGGCTCGTCGTCTCCGCCGACGGGCGCGGGGTCGTCAGCCACGCCGGATCCCGGCTGCTGGCCGATCTCGCCGACGCCACCGGCCTCACCCGCGCCTTCAGCGAGGCCCTGCGCCGGCTTCGTCCGCGCGGCACCGGCCACGATCCGGGCCGGATCGCGGTCGACCTGGCGGTGATGCTCGCCGACGGCGGCGAGGCCATCGCCGACCTGACCCTGCTGCGTGACCAGCCCGAAGTCTTCGGCCCCGTCGCCTCCACCCCGACCGCCTGGCGGCTGCTGGCCGGTATCGACCCCGCCGCGCTCAAAGCGTTGCGCGCGGCCCGCGCCGCCGCCCGCGAGATCGCCTGGCTGCAGGCCGGTGAGACCCGCCACGGCATCCCCGCTGCGCAAGCGGGCGGGCGCGAACTACCAGGCCTGGTCCTGGACATCGATGCCACTCTGGTCACCTGCCACTCCGAGAAGGAGAACGCGGCGCCGACCTACAAGCGCGGCTTCGGCTACCACCCGCTGCTGTGCTTCCTCGACAACACGGGCGAGGCCCTGGCAGGTGTGCTGCGGCCGGGCAACGCCGCCGCGAACACGGCCGCCGACCACATCGCCGTGCTCGACGCCGCGCTCGCCCAGATCCCCGACGCCCACCGCCACGGCACCGAGATCCTCGTCCGCGCCGACAGCGCCGGCTCCGCCAAAGCGTTCCTGGCCCACATTCGCGCCCTGCGCTCGCGCGGGATCCACGCGTCGTTCTCCGTCGGATGGTCCATCACCGAGCCGGTCCGCCGGGCGATCCGCCACCTGCCCGACCGTGTATGGCATCCCGCCCTCGAACAGGACGGCTCCCTGCGCGACGGCGCCGAGGTCGCCGAGCTGACCGGCCTGGTCAACCTGCCGGGCCTGCCCGAGGGCACCCGGATCATCGTCCGCCGTGAACGCCCGCACCCCGGCGCCCAGCTGTCTCTGTTCGACCTGGACGAGGGCATGCGCCACCAGATCCTCCTCACCGACACCCCCACGGCCAGGGCTCCCTGCAACTGCTGGAGGTCCGCCACCGCGCGCACGCCCGTGTCGAGGACCGGATCCGTTGCGGCAAGACCACCGGATTCGGCCGCTTCCCCTCGCGTCACTTCGCCATCAACACCGCGTGGCTGGAGCTGTCCCTGACCGCCATCGACCTGCTTGCCTGGACTCAAGCCCTCCTGCTGGAGGGAGAGTTGGCCACAGCTGAGCCGAAGAAGCTCCGTTACCGGGTGCTCCACGCCGCCGCCCGCATCACCCGCGGCGCCCGCCGACTGCACCTGCGGATCGCCGCCACCTGGCCCTGGCGCCACGACCTCGCGCACGCATTCACCCGACTGCAGGCCCTGCCCCGGCCCGTCACCTGACCCGACACGACCACCCTGACCGCCCACGAACCGAGGACCTTGGAGACACCGGCCGCCGCGTCGGGCACTCGCCATGCCCAGCACCCGAACCTCGGCCCTCGGACCGCTGCCAACACCGTCAGCCCGACTCAGCCAACCCCAAGCGAAACGCGGAGGCTAGGCATCGCACCGACCTGCTCGGCCGTCGCACCGTCGACCATCGCGAACCGCACGAGCGCGCCACCGTCGGTGGGCGTCACGGCGACGGCGACCGGGAGTTCACCCGCGGCCTCCATCCGGTAGATGACCTCCTCCAGTACTGCGACGAGCAACAGGTCACCGGTATCGGAGGTCAGCTCGCGCTCCCGGGTGACGCGGGGTGGCTCCGGGGGAAGAGTTCGGCGAAGCTGCCGACCATGCCGCGCACCGTCTGGGAGATGCACTCCTCACGTGTGGGTTCGCACGCCTCGATGCGCAGATCGGCGGTGTGCGGCACGCTCCGGCGGCCGCGGGGCTGCGAGGCCCGCGCGTGGTTCCGCCACCCTGTCACTAAGTCCTCCCGGGTCATGACCCGGTGTGGAGGATCCGGCTACGCCTTCGCCTTGGCGACGACGGTCACCAGAGTCTCCGCGAAGGCGGGCAGGTCGGCCGGCTTCCGGCTGGTGATGAGCACATTCGGCCCGCTGGTGCAGATGTGGACCTCCTCGTCGACCCAGTGGGCGCCGGCGTTGACGAGGTCGGTACGCACGCTGGGCCAGGAGGTAAGGGTGCGTCCGCGTACGACATCGGCCTCAACGAGCGTCCACGGGGCGTGACAGATCGCAGCGACCGGCTTGCCCGACTCGAAGAACGCACGTACGAAGCCCACGGCTCGCCGGTCGGTCCGCAGGAAATCCGGGTTCGCCACCCCGCCGGGCAGCACCAGAGCGTCGTACCTGTCGGCGCTCACCTCGCCGAGCACGTCGTCGACCTTGAAAGTGTCGGCCCGGTCGAGGTGGTGGAAAGCCTCCACCCGTCCCGCCTTGGTGGATACCAGCCGTGGAGTGCCGCCTGCTTCGGCGACTGCCTGCCACGGCTGGGTCAACTCGATCTGCTCGGCGCCCTTGGGTGCCACGAGGAAGGCCACGGTCCTGCCCTGCAAGGTGATCAAGGAGACCCGCCTTCTTCCCGCGCATCGGTCCCGGTAGCGGTCAGACCCTCCCTTCCAGGATGCGCTACCGGGGCGGTCCTGCGAACGATCCCGGCCCGGTAGCCGGTCGGCCGGCAACGTCCCGCCAGACCCCGGGCACGGCGAGGGTGGAGAGTGCGAGGGCGCCCGAGCCGGCCAGGGCGGTGGCGATCCGGCGGACCACCAATCGCCGTCCGTGCTCCCGTTCAGCCCGCGAGCAGCCCTCGCCCCGGTCGTGGAACGCCCGCGTGTGGTGCTCGCTGGGCACCATCACACCGCCATCGCCCAGACGTAGCCGAGCCATTCGCGCACGTGCACCGCGATCAGCCCGCAGGCGTCCGGTCATTCCCGCACGGCGAGGGAGGTTGATGGTGTGTCACCAAGGGGTTTCTCAACCAGCCCGCCACGCGCTGGACCTCGAGATCGCCGCCGCCCCCGAGCTCTGGCGGCCGCGGGCGGCTGCTCGGCGTAGGCGGGCTCAGGTCGGGTAGCCGTACCGTCCGTGCAGCCGGACGAACCGAGCCATGGTGAGGATCTGTCGGGCTGCAGCCCCGAAGCGGTGCGCTGGAAGGACACGACCTGCTCCTCGCCGCCCGGACCGATGGGCTGGACCAGGCGGCCGCCGAGCCGAAGCTGCTCGATCAGCGGTGGAGGGACATCGGGGAACGCCGCCGAGACGAGGATGGCGTCGTACGGGGCGCGGTCCGGTACGCCGCGGCTGCCGTCCCCGAGGCACAGCTCCACATTGCGAATGCTCTGGCGGGCGAGGTTCCGCCGGGCCTGCCGAACCAGCTGCGGCCACATCTCGATGCTCACGACGTCTGCGGCCAGCCGAGCGAGCAGAGCGGTTTGGAAGGCCAGGCCGGTACCGACTTCGAGGACGTGTTCGTTCCCGGTGAGTGCCAGGCCGTCGATCATCCTCGCGGAGAGTGAGGGCTGGGTGGTCGTCTGCCCGTTCGCGATCGGGATGGGCTCGTCGAGGTAGGCAAGGGCACGGTAGCGGGCAGGGACGAAGCCTGCGCGCGGCGTCGCCCGCAGGGCCCCGAGCAGGCGCTCGTCGCGGATGCCGGTTTCCCGGGCGGCCTGGACGAGATTGTCCGCTTCGGGGAAAAGGTCTCCGGTCACGTCCACTTCCCTGACATCCGCCGGAGAGCGAGCATGCCGTCCGGGCCGAGATCGATTCTTGAGCCGAAGCCGCGGCTGACCCGGTCGAGAACCTTCCGTCGCCATGCGGAGTCTTCGGGCAATGCGTGCTCAAGGCGCGCCTGCCGAGCCTTCACGGGTGCCATGCGGGCGTCGACCAGCTTTCCGGTGTCCGGCTCCACCGAGGCCAGGTACAGCAGCCGCAGGTCGTTCCGGTACTGCTCGAAGCCGGTGATGCCCTCGTAGTCGTCGATGAAGTCGCCGCAGCCGTAGAGGATGAGCTTTCCGCGGTAGACCTCGGTTGGGTGGGGATGGTGCGCAGAGTGCCCGTGCACCACGTCGACACCGCCGTCGACCAGCGCGTGCGCGAAGCGGATTTGAGCGTGGGGACGGCGTAGCCCCAGGTGGACCCCCAGTGGATCGAGGCGACCACGACGTCGCCCGATCGCTTCACCCGCCGCACTCGATCGGTGACGTCGGCCGCGTCGGTGTCCGACTCCTCGGATACGAAGTCGATGCCGGCCCGATCCTCGGCCGCGGCCCACGCCTGCGGAATCCCGCTGGACGCCGTCCCGAACGAGAAGGCCAGGGCCCGCCTGCCATCGTCGAGTGCGACGATGGCGGGTTGCCGCGCCGCGGCCGCGGCCGCGGCCGCGTCCCGGCCCGCCCCCACCGCCGGCAGCCCCGCGCCCGCCAAAAGGTTGGCCGGAGTCATCCGGTAGTGCACGTCCTTCGCCGGCGCGAAGTCGTCGCTTCGGGTAACGCTCGTCTCCAGATTCAGCAACCGGACCTCGGGCGCGGCCTCGTCGAGCAGCCGCACGACCTCCCCCAGGACCAGGAGAAGCCGACCGGGCGAGGAATCGGACCGTTCACGGCCTCCGCCCACTCGACGTAGGCAAGCGCATCCCGGACGTACGACTCCCGCAGCCTCGGATCACCGGGGTGCGGAAGGATCTGGTCCACGCCGCGCCCGAGCATCACGTCGCCGCAGAGAAACAATCCCACCGGGTCAGTGCCCATGACTCAAAGCTACGCCCTGTTCGGCTTACTCCGAGCTTCGAGCCAATCCGTTGGCCGACTACGGGAGGGGCAGGTTGATGTTCATCCGTTCGGGTTCATCATGCTGATTTCCCGTTTTCCGGACGCGCTGGCGGCTATTCCGACAACTGAGGTAGGCGCGCGGGTAGGAGGTGTCGGCGATGCCAGCGAAAGCTACGACGCCAATACCAACTACTCTTCCTCATAACCCGGTTCACTTACTGGGGGAGTGGCTGGCGCGTTCTCCCGGCCGCGACCTGCGACCGGCCGTCCGCAGTCAGGTGGTCTGCGGTTCGCCTTCTACGGGCGGGTGTCCACCGAGGACCACCAGGATCCGGCGAGCTCTCGGGCGTGGCAGCTCCTGCAGGCGCAGGCCCTGATAGCAGGGCACGGCAGGATCGTGGCGGAGTTCTTCGACATCGGCCACAGTCGGACCCTGCCGTCGGCGCGTCGGCCGCAGGCCGCCGCCCTTTTGGTGGCGATGGCTGATCCTGAGCGTGAGTTCGACGCGATCGTGTTCGGTTCCAGCGAACGGGCCTTTCACGGAAGCCAGTTCAGCGTGATGGCGCCGCTGTTCGAGCATTACGGCGTCGCGGTGTGGGTCCCGGAGCTGGGCGGTGCGGTGGACCCGCTTATCGCTGGGCATGAGGAGCTGATGATCCTTCTCGGCCTCCTGGCCAAACGCGAGATCACCCGCACGCGAATAAGGGTGCGAACTGCCGGGGCTGTCCAGACGCGGGAGCAGAGACGGTACTTGGGTGGCCGACCACCCTACGGGTACCGCCTGGTCGATGCCGGCCCCGCACCCGAACCGGGCATGGGCCCGGCGAGGAGTTCGATTGCAGCGTCTCGATGTCGATCCTCACACGGCTCCGATCGTGCGGTGGATCATCGTCCAGCGCTTGGCCGGGTGCAGCGTCGCGCGGAGCACCCGCGGCCTGAACGATCGGCCATCCCGTGTCCTTCGGCTGCCGATCCCGATCGCAACGCGCACCACAGCGGCGAGGGATGGACGTTGACCACGGTGCGGGCCGTCCTGGCCAACCCCCGGTACACCGGGCGGCAGGTGCGGAACCGGCAGCGCACCGACCACGAGCTGCTCGACCCGGACAACACCACGTTCGGCCACCGGGCTCCAGCGCCCCTTCGCACCCGGCGCTGGTCAGCGAGCCGGACTTCGTCGCGGTCCAGAACCTCCGGGTAGCACGCGAAGGCGTCCCGGGCCGCGTGTACCTGCTGGCTGGGCTGCTGCGCTGCGGCATGTGTGGCCGGCTGATGGACTCGTGCTGGTCCCATAACCGACCGGCCTACCGGTGCCGAACGCTGCCCACAGAGCAGGAACCGCGTACCAGATGTGTGTCCGAGGGGTGTGCCAACCCATACGTATATGCCGCTACTGTCGGGACAACTGACAGTGCCTTAGCGGAATCGCTGCAACTGGCTAGGCCAACTGCAGATATGGTGCCTGCCGCGGATGGCGGCGCGCAATGACGGCAGCTCGGTTTCACCCGTTCGAGTGTGATGGGCGGCCGCTGACCATCGCCATTGGCTGCGTTTCCTGGCGACGGGCGGCTGCGGCAGCCTAGGGAGGAGGGCTTGCGCCGTGTGGCAGCCACTCTTCGGCGGGAGGCGGTGCTCGGGTCACGCCAGCATGGTTTGTCATGGCGTCGACTCAGTCGTCAGGATGTACTCCGAGCAGGTGGGGATACGGAGACGTGGCCTGATCCGTCCAGCGGCAGATCAGGGCTGGCCGAGCGCTTGTGCTTCTGCCCGATGAGCCAGGTTCGCGGCGGTGACGCGCCACTGAGTGGGAGGAACGTGCCGGGTTATGGCCCGAGTGACCGTCAAGGTGCCGAGGCAGCGAGCCCTGCCGCCGCTCGCGGCTCCGGAGGCCGTTTCGTGGACCACCGGGCTGTTCGACGGTGGGTGGGCCACCGTCTTCCTACCGGAGGAAGTGGCCCGTCACGGACGGTTGTTCCTGTGGCGGCCCGACGACGCCTGGGCCGATGCCGCTGCGGCGCCGCAGCCCGCGGTCGGTGTCGACGCACGCTCGGTCGAGCTGGTGCTGCCACATGGACGCTCGGTGCGCCGCCGCGTCGTCCCGGGCTTCGCGGTGGAGGTCGCCGCAGCGCTGCCCGCGCTGCTGACCGCCGACCCCGGTCACCGTCACCCTTCCGTCTGCGCGTGGGCCGGCGCCACGCGATTCGCCCTGGCACTGCTCGGCGATGGCCGCCTCTATCCGGGGCTCAGCCCCGAGGGGTACGACACGTGGCGGGCCGGACCGTACGATGCCGGAGACCGCCGGGCCCTGGACGAGTTGGCCGCCGCCTTTCCCCCTCATGCCCACTGCCTGCCGCAACCGGGGCCCGCGCTGCTGCGCATCGCCGCGCCGGCGTCGATCCTGCGGGCATTCTGCGACGCGGTGGCCGACACGCTGGCCCGCACGCCGGCCGCGCCGCTGGCGGTCGGTGAACTTCCCTATGCCTGGAGGGAAGTCCGCCCGCTGCCGCAACTGCGTTCCTGGGCCCAGGAAGTGGAGGCTTCGCTCGTTGCCGACGTCTCGGTGTCGTTGCGGGTGGACCCGCCCGAGGGCCGCCGGAAGCAGTTCCGTGCCGTGCTGCAGCTCCACACCGCGCAGGACCCCGCCTTGGTGGTCGAAGCGGGCCAGGCGTGGGCCGATCCTGCGGAGGCCGAACGGTTGCTCGGCCCGCGTGCCGAGACTGAGATGCTGCTGGCGCTGAGGCGCGGCGCCCGTGCCTGGGAGCCGCTGGGTCGGCTGCTCCGGGACGCCGCGCCCGACCAGTTGCGGTTGACCGATGACGAGGCGTTTGAGTTGCTGGGTGATGCCACCGACGAGCTGGGCGCGGTCGGCATCTCCGTGCACTGGCCGCGCGAGCTGGTGAAGGCCCTCACCGCGCAGGCGGTGATCGGGCGGCACACCGCCCCGGGCAGCACTGCCTGCGGCCTGCTCGACGCGGATTCGCTGCTCGAGTTCAGCTGGCAGATCTCGCTCGGTGGCGAGGAGCTGACCGAGGCGGAGATGGACGCCCTGGCCGAGGCGCGCCGTCCGCTGATCCGGCTGCGCGACCAGTGGGTGGTCGCCGATCCGCGCCTGGTGGCCCGCGCGAAGCGCCGGCGATTGGAACCGCTTGGCCCGATGGACGCGCTCACCGCCGCACTGACGGGGAGGTCGAGCACGAGGGCGAGCCTGTTCCCTGCGCGGCGGTCGGCGCGCTCGGCGAGCTCGTGGCCCGAATCCGCGACCCCGAAGCCGGGGCGGCCGTCGAGCAGCCACCTGCCCTCAAGGCCACGCTGCGCGACTACCAGCGCCGGGGCCTGGCTTGGCTCGCGCAGATGTGCGAGCTCGGGCTGGGCGCCTGCCTCGCCGACGACATGGGTCTCGGCAAGACCGTCACCCTCCTCGCCCTGCACCTGCACCGCCAGGCCGACCCGGGGACGGCCGGACCCAGCCTGGTGGTCTGCCCGGCCTCCCTGCTCGGCAACTGGCAGCGCGAGGCGGAGAAGTTCGCACCCGGTACCCCCGTGCGCCGGTACCACGGCGGCGGACGGCACCTGGAGGACCTGGCCGGCGACGAGATCGTGCTGGTGACGTACGGGGTGTTGCGCCGGGACCGGGAACGGCTGGCCGAGGCCGACTGGTCCCTGGTCGCCGCCGACGAGGCCCAGCACGTCAAGAACCCCTACAGCACCACGGCGCGTGAGCTGCGCGCCCTGCCCACCCGGGCTCGCGTCGCACTCACCGGCACCCCGGTCGAGAACAACCTCTCCGAGCTCTGGGCCCTGCTGGACTGGACCACGCCAGGTCTGCTCGGCTCGCTGGCCACCTTCCGCGAACGCCACGCGCGGGCCGTGGAGTCCGGCGAGGACCCCGCGGCCGCCGAACGGCTCTCCCGCCTGGTGCGGCCCTTCCTGCTGCGCCGCAAGAAGACCGACCCCGGCATCGCCCCCGAGCTGCCGGCGAAGACCGAGACCGAGCGGATCGTCCAGCTCAGCACCGAACAGGCCTCGCTGTACGAGGCCGTGGTCCGCGAGACCATGGAACGCATCCGTGAGGCTGAAGGCATCGCCCGCCGCGGTCTGGTGCTCAAGCTGCTCACGGCGCTCAAGCAGATCTGCAACCATCCCGCGCAGTACCTGCGCCAGGCCGGACCTCTCGACGGCCGTTCCGGCAAGCTGGACGTCCTGGACGAACTGCTCGACACGATTCTCGCCGAGGGCGAGTCGGTGCTGGTCTTCACCCAGTACACGCAGATGGCCAAGCTGATCGAACGTCACCTCACGCAGCGCAGGATGACACCGCTGTACCTGCACGGTGGGACCCCGGTGGCCCGGCGCGAGGAGATGGTGGCGGCGTTCCAGGCAGGAGACGACCCGGTCTTCCTGCTATCGCTCAAGGCGGCCGGCACCGGCCTCAACCTCACCCGTGCGACCCACGTGGTGCACTACGACCGCTGGTGGAACCCGGCGGTCGAGGACCAGGCCACCGACCGCGCCTACCGGATCGGACAGGACCGACCGGTGCAGGTCCACAAGCTGGTCGCCGAGGGCACGGTGGAGGACAAAGTGGCCCGGCTACTGGAGAGCAAGCGCGCCCTGGCCGAGGCCGTCGTCGGCTCGGGCGAGGCCGCGCTGACCGAGCTGGGCGACGATGACCTGGCCGAACTGGTGTCCCTCAGGAGGCAGTCATGACGCCGACCCGCCGAGCACCTACCCGCGGGGCCCGCGCGTTCGCCGCCACCTGGTGGGCCAGGCGTGGGTGACCGCGCTGGAGGACTCCACCCTCGACTCCGGCCGCCTGGCCCGGGGCCGCACCTACGCTCGCAAGGGCATGGTCGGCACGATCGTGGTCGCACCCGGACAGATCAAGGCCCCGGTACAGGGCAGCCAGCCGCGCCCGTACCGCTCGGCGCTGCACATCCCCGTACTGACGGGCGGTCAGTGGGACACCCTGCTCACCGCTATCGCCGCGCGGGCCGGGCACGTTGCCGCACTGCTGGACGGCGAGATGCCCGCCGAACTGGTCGAGGACACGCGAGCCGCGGGCGTGCCGCTGCTGCCCGGACCCACCGAGCTCGACCCCGAGTGCTCCTGCCCCGACTGGGGCTACCCCTGCAAGCACGCCGCCGCACTGTGCTACGCGATCGCCGCGCGCATCGACGACGATCCCTTCGTGCTCTTCGCCCTGCGTGGCAGAGGCCGCGACCAGGTCCTCGGCGAGCTGCGCGAGCGGCGCCAGGCCGAACGACCGGCCGCGCAGGAGACCCCGGCCGGAACCCCGGCCGCTGCCGCGTACGCGCGCTGGGCCCAGGCACCGACCAGCCTGCCGCGGCCGCGCGTGCCCGAGGGCCGCTCTTCGGCCAGACGGTCGGAATCCCGGCTGCCGGTCGATCCCCCTGCCGCCTTCGGGCTCACCCGAGCAGACCTCGAACGCCTCACTGCCGACACAGCCGCCCGCGCCCGAACCCTCCTCGCCGGAGACCACACCTCCCTCGCGCTGACACAGCGCCAGGACGCGGTCCGCCTCACCGCCACCCAACGCCATCTCGCATGGTTCCAGGGACTGCAGGCCGGTACCGGACTGCGCCCCATGGAGCTCGCCCGGCTCACCCGAGCCTGGCGCTACGGCGGCGCGGTCGGGATGGCCGTCGCCGAGGAGCCCGGCCCCGCCGACCCGGCCGTCATGGCCTCGGCCCGCACCGCGGTGGCCGAGGCGCTCGCGGACATGGCATCGGAGGGAGGCCCAACACCGCTGAGAGGCTGGCGCAACCGCCTTACCCTCGGCGACACGGGCCTCCAACTCCGTCTCGGTCCGGATGGCCGCTGGTACCCGTACCGGCAGGAGAACGGCGACTGGTGGCCGTGCGCCCCGGCGACAAGCGACCCGGTCTCCGCTCTGACCACCGCCTGGGAACGCTGACTCCAGGACATCGAACGGCTTTCTCGCCATCCGCTTCGGGACGGTCTGGCGCAGCGGCTGGTGGGATGTCGCAGGAGCGCGGGAAGCGTGCCGGTACGCGGGAATCAGCGTCGCCACCCGTGCTCGTCCCGCGTGCCGTGTCGGCGGGCGCGGCGGTGCCCTGGCGGCCGAGTTGCGCGGCCCGGGCAGCCCTCCCGTAGGGGGACTTGCACCATCGGCCACTGGGGAGTGGGCGTCGGCTGCTCGCTGGTTGGGCGAGGGGCTATAGCGGGTAGCGCTGGGCGGTGCGCCGACCTCAGCCGCTTTTGGGCACACCACAGGGCCGGCCGCCCAGCCCACGGAACGTATGAGCCGACCGGGGAGGCCGGGCGGCAAACGCCACGACGGTGATGGTGATGCTAGTTCGGTTCCAGCCTGGTGCCCGTTGCGCAGTGGTCATGGCCCACCTCAGGGCCGAGTGATCATGTCACTACTATCGGATAGTCTGTCGAGTATCGATTTGATCGCCGAGCGTAGTGGGGGCGCGTGCCAGGGGCGGAGCTTGCGGAGCGTCTGGTTGCTCTGCACGAGGGGCAGATCGACAGTGCCAGGGTGGTGCTGGAGTTCCGTCGTAGTGCGGTGCTGGTGCCGACCCGGGGTGGTGAGCCGTTGGCGGCGGACCTCGGCGGGGTCCAGTGGCTGTATGCGTTCACGGGCGAGGACGCCCTGATGCGGTATGCGCAGGCCGGCGAACTGGGGCCCGAGGTGCCGTATCTGACGGTCTATGGCTGGCGGCTGATGGATGTGGCGGTGCCGGCGATGGGTGTTCCGGCGGGGGTGGCCGTGGATGTCGCGGGGCCGGCGCCGTTCCTGCTGCCGCCGGTGCGCGGGGTCGTTCCGGATGCGGTGGCGGTGGATCGTGGCTGACTCCTACCAGGTGGACCCGACCGCGCTGAGCGACACGGCGAACGGGATCAAGGAAGCCATCGGTGAGTTGAAGAAGCTGGGGATCGTCGAGGGCGCCGAGGTCGGCCGTGGCTTCTCCAACATCGCTCTGACGGGGATGCAGGTCGGCAACGGCGGCCTGCAGAGCGCGTTGCAGAACTTCTGTGACCGGTGGAGCTGGCAGGTGCGGCGCCTGGTGCACGACGGCAACGACATCGCGCAGAAGCTCCACTTGTCGGCGGGGAGGTACTACGACCAGGAGCAGTACATGTCGGGTGCGTTCAAGGACCTCGCGAACGCGGCGATCGGGAACCCGGATCTGACGGACAAGCAGGTGGAGGGGGAGTCCTGGGACACGGTGCTCGGGAACAATCCGTACACGCAGATCCGTGGTGCGGACTATTCGCAGCAGTCCTTCAACCAGGCGATGTTGGACAGCAAGGCGGCCTGGGAGTCGACGGGGGCCGACATGTTGAACAGTGATCCGCGGTTGAAGGCGCTGAACGCGTTGACACCGAACGGCGCCGCCGTGACCGGCGATGAGGCGAAGCGTCTTGAGGCCGAGGCCGAGAAGAATCGGGCGTTGGCCCAGCAGATGGGGGATCACCACTGATGGGGCTGCTCGACTCGGTCGGCAATGACCTGAACGACTTGTACAAGGACGGCAAGAAGGCGGCCGGCGGGGCGGTCGAAAGGGGGACGCATCTGGTCGGTGACGGGCTGGACGCGGTCGGTCTGCACGATGCCGCGCACACGGTGGACAACTACGGCGACAAGATCGCCGACAAGCTGGGTGCGCAGATCCCCGAGTTGCAGCTGGGCCAGACCGACGACCCGAAGCAACTGGTGCACGGCGATACCAAGGCCATCGGGGAGTCGGCGACGCACCTGCAGGTGTTCCACGATGCCTTCGAGTCGACCGGCAGCGGGCTGCGGGCGATGGACAGCGACCATTGGCAGGGTCAGGCCGCGGAGGCGTTCCGCGCCAAGTTCACCCCGCACCCGGCGCAGTGGTTCGCGGCGGCGGACGCGTGTGACGCGGCGGCCAAGGCGCTGGACCAGTACGCGCAGACCGTCAGTTGGGCGCAGGACCAGGCCAAGCAGGCAATCGACGCCTACAACGCGGCGAAGGCAGCCCAGAAGCAGGCGCAGGACGCGTACAACACGAGCGTCGACACCTACAACAAGGCCCTCAAAACCTACGACGACGCCACCAAGAGCAACAACCCCAACCCGGGGCCCAAACCGACCGATCCGGGCACCTTCAAGGACCCGACCGGCGATCAGTTCACCCACGCCCAGGACCTGCTGAACGGCGCCCGCTCGGCCCGGGATACGGCGGCCGCGACCGCGGCTGCGGCGCTGAAGACCGCCATGGACGCGGCCCCGCCGGAGCCGAGCATGGCCGAGCGGTTGAAGCTGGACGCGTCCGACCTGGTCCAGGGAGAGAATGTCGCCAGGGATCACTTCGGCGGCGGCATCATCAAGGGCGCGGCCGGCATCGGGGACTTCATTCGCGGCATGAACCCGACGGACATCTACAACATCACCCACCCCGCCACCTACATCGACCACGTCAACCAGGTCGCCGCCGGCCTGATCAAGACCAGCAACCACCCCACCCAACTGCTCTCCTCGGTAGTCGGATCCGGCTGGGGCTCCGACCCCTTCGAAGCCGCCGGCAATCTCACCACCAACCTCGCCTTCGGCGCCGTCACCGGCGGCGGTGGCGACGTAGCAGCGGCCGGCACCGATATCGCCGGGAACACCGCCCGAGACGCGGCCGAGAACGCGGGCGCAAATGCTGCCAAGGACGGGGCGGAGAACGCGGGCGGCACCGCGGGCCGCGACGCCGTCAAGGACCCCAACGTCCCCGGCCGCGGCAAGGACGACCGGGTCTGCGACGGCGACCCGATCGACATGGCCACCGGCCACATGACGCTGTCGCAGACCGACGCCCACCTCGCCGGCGTCCTCCCGCTGCTCTTCACCCGCACGCACGACTCGCACTACCGCGCCGGGCGTTGGATGGGCCCGACCTGGGCCTGCACAATGGACGAGCGCCTGGAGATCGACGCCGAGGGCGTCGTCCTGCTCCAGGGCGACGGCATCGCCCTGGCCTACCCGCACCCCGCACCAGGCGCTCCGACCCTGCCGAGCACGGGCGCCCGTTGGCCACTGGCCCTGACCTCCGAGGGCTTGTACACGGTCACCGACCCGATCTCCGGCCGCATACGTACCTTCCGTCGCGACCCGGTCCACCCTGCCCTCGCCCCGATCGACACCATCGTCGACCGGGCCGGCCACTGCCTGACGTTCGACTACGACTACGACGGTGCCCCGGTCGGCATCCGCCACAGCGCTGGCTACCACCTGGAAGTCGACGTCACCGACTCCCGCATCACCGCCCTCCGCACGGCAGGGCTCGAACTCGTCCGCTACGGCTACACCGACGGCCACCTCACCGAAGTCACCAACTCCTCGGGCCTGCCGCTGCGGTTCGAGTACGACGACCTCGGCCGGATGACCGCCTGGATCGACCGCAACGACTCGCGCTACGACTACGTCTACGACGACCAGGACCGCTGCATATCCCAAGGCGGCTCCGGAGGACATCTATGCTGGCACTACGACTACCAGCCAGGTCTTACCATTGTCACGAACTCCCTTGGTGCGGTACAGCGATATGAGATAAATGAGCTGCACCAGGTGACGGCCTCCACGGACGCGCTTGGGCATGCCACGCGGTTCGCCCGCGACCGCTTCCACCGCCTTATTGAGGTGGTGGACCCGCTCGGTCACGCAACTCGGTTCGAGTATGACGAATTGGGCAACGTGACCACCGTGGTTCGTCCTGACGGAGCACAGTCCTCCTCTGTCTACGGGCCCCTCGGCCTCGCCACCTGCGTGGTTGACCCCGACGGTTCAGTCTGGCGCCGGAGTTACGACGACCGGGGCAACTGCACTGCTCTGATCGACCCGACTGGGCTGGTAACCCGATTCAGTTACGACGCTGCCGGCCACCTCGCTGCAGTAACGGACTCACTTGGCCACAGGACTTCCACTAGGTGCGATGCAGCTGGTCTGGTAGTCGAGGCAGGGGACAAGCTTAGTGGTGTGACTCGGTTCCAGCGCGACGAATTCGGCCGACCTATTGCGGTGTCGGATCCGCTAGGGAACACGACCAAGCTTGTCTGGAGCATCGAGGGGCGTCTAATCTCGCGGACTGCACCCGACGGTGCAACCGAAGAGTGGACCTACGACCCCGAGGGGAATGTTGTCGCACGGAGGGACCAACTCGGTGGAGTCACGGTCATGGGCTACACGGACTTCGACCTCCTTGCCAGCCGTACTACTCCTGACGGCGCCCGGTACACCTTCGAGTACGACGCCGAGCTCCGACTCGTTGAGGTAACCAGTCCCCTGGGTCTCAAGTGGCATTATCGGTATGACGTGGCAGGCCGTCTGACGGCTGAGACGGATTTCGATGGCCGAACGCAGGTCTACAGCTACTTTGCCGACGGCCGGATTCAGAGTCGCACCAATGCAGTCCGTGAGACCGTGGCATACACATACGATGCCGTTGGCAGGGTTGCCACCAAGGATGTCCAGGGTGCGGTCACGTCATATGCCTACGACCTGATGGGGCGGCTGGTCTCGGCGGTAAGTTCCGGTGTGGAGTTGATCCGCGATTACGATCGACTTGGCCGCCTGACCGCGGAGACCGTCAATGGCCGCACCCTTGCGATTGAGCGCGATCAGATCGGGCGGCGTCGGGTACGGCGAACACCATCGGGCGTGACGAGCAACTGGGGATTCGATGCGACAGGTGCTCTGAAGACGCTGACAACCGCGGGACGGACTATGAAGTTCACCCGTGATGCTGCAGGGCGCGAGATCTGCCGGGAGCTCGGAAATGACGTCAGCCTGGCCCAGTCTTGGGACAGTTCTAGCCGCCTGACTGGTCAGGTGCTGTCCAGCAGGAGCGACGCAGATGTGAACGGGCTCTCGGCTTTGCTGCAGCGCGAGTACAGCTACCAAGCCGACGGAAGCCTAGTCGGCATCACGGATCAGAGCTCGGGAACCCTTCGTTTCATATTGGACCCCATAGGTCGAATTACCTCGGTCCGAGGGTCTATGGGGGTCGAGGAGTATGCTTACGACGGTTCAGGAAACCTCACCGCTACCGGGCGAGTCGGCCCCACAGGACCAGGGTCTGCTGTCCCCGGCGAGTTTTCTTATCAGGGTACTCGCGTCCGTCAGGCTGGAAACTTGCATTTTGAATACGACGCCCAAGGACGCGTTGTCCGCCGTAGGCGGAAGAGGGTCTCACGTAAGTCCGACGTCTGGCACTACACGTGGGACGCCGAAGACCGTTTGACATCTGTTGTCACCCCCGATGGTCAGCGTTGGCGCTATCTCTATGATCCATTCGGTCGGCGCATTGCGAAGCAACGCACAGATGACGATATGAGTGTAGTCGAGTGGACCGACTTCACATGGGACGGAAGCTCGCTGATTGAGCAGGTTGCAAACAGTCCTGCGCTTCCTGGGCCGTACACGATGACATGGGAATATGACGGATTGCGTCCGTTGGCCCAGCTGGAAATGATCATTGGCGATTCGGAGGAGCAGGATCGGCAGCACTATTTTGCCTTCGTCACCGACCTTGTGGGAACTCCAACGCATCTAGTCGATCCAGCGGTATCCAAGGCGTGGTCCGCCCGCACGAGCCTCTGGGGTGATACGACTTGGCCGGCTGATGGTGCTACCTCTACGCCCCTTCGGTTTCCAGGTCAATATTATGATCCTGAAACGCAGCTTCACTACAATTTCCACCGCTACTACGATCCAGCCACTGCCCACTACCTGACTAATGACCCACTCGGATTGCGAGCTGCGCCTAATACCAGGGCGTACGTTCACAACCCGACCACCTGGGCGGATCCATTGGGGTTGGCGCCGGATGACTGTCCTATCACGCCGACGACGAATGGTGGTAGTTGGGACCCTGCCGAGGCTCCTTATCTCTACCGTGGCGTCCCCTATGCGGATGGCACGGATCCGATCGCGTGGCAGCGAGCCTACGAGAACGCCCTCCAAGGCAGGGCTGAGCCTAATGGCACCAACATGGATGTTCAGAGGCACGTCGGTGGTAACACGGAGGATAGCGGCTACACCTCCTGGAGCACCGATTATGAGGACGTGGCGCTCGACTACAGTAGGGAAGGAAATGGACCCGGCGTAGTCCTGCGGATCCCCAATGCCGACGGCACCGGGTATTTCCGGGTCCCCGGCGTCAACTACGTCGAGGACTACGCTAGCGAGTTGGAGGTCACCATCGGCGGGACCGTGCCTGATGCTGAGATAAGTGTGAACGGAGGACCATGGACCCGGCTCGAGCGGTGAGGCTTGTCCGTCAGGCGATCGCAGACGGCATCTGCGATCCCGGCGTCGCTGGCCTCCTTGCCGGAGAGATATCGGCAGACTGCTCACCCGTGAGGGTCGACTCCATGCGACGGATCTACGAGAAGCGACTACGCCGGAGCGCCTCCGACGCCCGGCACCTCGATGCCACCCGTGCACTGGTGGACTTCCTGCACAGCGTCCAAGGCGACACCCTGGCGATGATCACCATCGATGGCGGGACCAATGGCTACGAGATGTTCCTTTCGGGCGCCGACGTCTCTCGCATCACCTTCTGGATGAAGATGTTCAGCCGCCCGCCCGGGTAACAGTTCCCTCGGGCTGCCCTTCGACGGCCACTGTTCGGCCGTCGCCTGGTCAGCGTAGTACTTCGCTTCGTACTCGTCGGGGCTGAGGTAGCAAGGCATATTTGGAGAGCGGCGGGTGTTGTAGCAGCCGCCGATGTAGGCGAACAGGGCCAGGTCGACCTCGGTGCGGATCGCGAAGGTGGTGCGGCACACGCATTCGGGAACCACTCACGGTGCTTCGCCTGTCCGGCATGTTGGAAGCTCTCGATGCCCGCCTGGCCCAGGCCCAGGGCGGCGAACTCGGCCCCCGACGACGAAACGTATGTCCTGACTCTGTGTAGGCCGCGGGCTGCCACGTGCGGGTTGCGGCTGGCCCGAAGTGCATTCGCCGAGGTCCCGGCCGAGAGCGGGCGGCCGGCGGATAACCTGACGGCGTGATCGGACATCAGCGGGCGGCCGGAGCCGTGGTCGGTTCTGCCGTGGGGGACGCCCTAGGGGCCCCGTTCGAGTTCGGCCCTGCCGGCACGTACTCCGCGCGGTTTCCCCTGCCAGGATCCGACGACGAGATGTGCGGGGGCGGTGGCTGGGAGGCCGGCGAGGCCACCGACGACACGCAGATGGCCGTCCTGGTCGGCGAATCCCTCCTGGAGCACGGTGGGTTGGAGCTGCCGGACATCTTCGCCCGCTTCCAGCGCTGGGCCGTGTCCGAACCCAAGGACATCGGGCTGCAGACCGAGGACGTCCTGACCAACGGCATGCCCTGGAACGTGGCCGCAGCCGTCCACTTCCAGGTCAACCTACGCGCTGCCGGCAACGGTTCGCTGATGAGGGCGGCGACCTCGGCGGTGTACTTCGCCCGCAACGGGCGCCAGGTGACCATGGATGCCGCCCGCAAGATCGCCGCCCTGACCCACGGCGACAGCGCGGCTTGGGAAGGCACCGCCATCTTCCACGAGTTGGTTCGGCTGGCCTTGGAAGGCGACGATCCCTTGGCCGCCCTCCCGGAGATCCTTACTCACGTCGATCCGCACCATCGTGACCGCTACGCCACCGTCCTCGCGCCCACCTGGCACCCGGATGACGCCACCGAGTTCAACGGCGCCGTCTGGCCCTGCCTGGGCTCTGCCGTCTGGGCAGTGCGCACCACCACCTCCTACGAGGACGCCGTGCGTATGGCGGTCGACCTCGGCGGCGACACCGACACCGTCGCGGCTGTCACCGGCGGTCTCGCCGGTGCGATCTACGGCCTCAACGCTATCCCCACCCGCTGGACCGAACCACTCCACGTGCCTTTGCCCGGCTACGGAGGACGGGTACTGCGACTGCCGGAACTCCTCGACCTCGCACACCGTCTCGCCGCCTGAACCACCCCGGCTCATTTGATCGCCGGCCTTGCCGAGTAGGGCCTATGACATCCCTTACCCGGCGCCGCAGCCACCGTGAGCTGACTCGCGCTGGTCAGCCCGTCAGATGCTACGGCTCCGCCTGCGTGCTGCTTGAACTCACGGTTCGCCAGTTGGGCCGAGCAGTAGCGAGTCCGATGCGCAGGGCTTCTGGTCGAATTTCACCCGTTCGTGACGTCACATCCGGGCGAGCCTCGCCTGGCTGGTGTCGGCGGATCCATGCTCGGAGCACGGTGTTCGATCGTCGGCCTGCGGGAGGAGAGGTCAACCGTGGTGATGGGCCGTTCGGCGAGCGGGGGCGCGCATGTTGTGCCAGATGCAGGGCCAGGTGCTTTGGCCATGTGGGCGCGTGAACGTGGAGGGACGACCCAGGCCCAGACATCCGAGAAGGCCGGGCTTCGGTTCGCGTTCTACGGCACGGGTCTCCACCGAGGACCATCAGGACCCCGCCACCTCGCGTGCCTGGCAGCTGCTGAGGGCCGAGTCCCTGGTCTCAGGCCACGGCCGTATCGTCGCGGGGTTCTTCGACGTCGGCCACAGCCGTTCCCTGCCATGGGCGCGTCGTCCCGAGGCCGCCCAGCTCCTCGCCGCCATGGCCGATCCGGACCGGGCTTTCGACGCGATTGTTATCGGCTCCAGCGAACGCGCTTTCCACGGTAACCAGTTCAGCGTCATGGCCCCGCTGTTCGAGCACTACGGGGTTGCCGTGTGGATCCCCGAACTGGGCGGCGCGGCGGACCCGGCGATCGCCGGCCACGAGGAGCTGATGGTTCTTCTCGGCATCCTCGCCAAGCGCGAGATCACCCGGACCCGGATCCGAGTCCGCTCCGCGATGACGGTCCAGGCCCGCGATCAGGGCCGCTACCTGGGCGGGCGACCACCGTACGGGTACCGGCTGGTCGACGCGGGCCCGCACCCCAACCGGGCCTGGGCCCTTCGCGGCATGCGCATCCGGCGCTTGGACGTCGATCCGGAGTGTGGGCCGATCGTCAGGTGGATCTTCGCGCAGCGCCTGGCCGGGCACAGCATGGCCCGGATCACCCGCGCCCTCAACGACACGGCTGTCCCGTGCCCCTCGGCCGCCGACCGTGACCGCAACCCGCACCGCAGCGGCGACCGGTGGACCGTGACCACGGTGCGGTACGTCCTGGCCAACCCCCGCTACACCGGCCGCCAGGTCTGGAACCGCCAGCGCACCGACCACGAGCTGATCGACCCGGACAACACCACCCTCAGGACCCGGGATGTCATGCGCTGGAACAGCCCCGAGGACTGGGCCATCTCCCGCACTCAGGCACACCCCGCGCTCGTCACCGAGGCCGACTTCGTCGCCGTCCAGCACATCCGCGCCGCACGCGAGACCGCCCCCGGCCGAACCTACCTGCTGGCCGGGCTCCTGCGCTGTCGAATCTGCGGCCGCCGGATGGAGTCCTGCTGGGCCAACCAGCGCCCCGGCTACCGCTGCCGGCACGGCCACACCAGTGCCACCCCGAGGCCCGACCGGCCGCGCAACGCCTACGTCCGCGAGGACAGCATCCTGCCGCACCTGGCCGCCCTCGCCATCCGGCTCACGACTACCACGGCTGGCGCCGTCTCACCTGGTACGGCTGAGGCACCGAGCGTCGCCGACTGCATCGGGTACCTCCGTCACAGCAACCTGACGCTCACCTACGACCCGGAAGCGCAGACCCTGATCGCCAACACCGACCGAGAGGGGGAGAGGATTTTCATCGGCTGACTGCCGCCCCGAGGATCACTAGCACTAAGGAGCAGGGAGGGAGCTAAAGACCGAACGCCCGTACCTGGCCGACGACCTGGTACGGGCGCTAAAAACCGCTGCCGGAAACCCCGGAAACATGTACAGCGTGTGTGTCCGAGGGGTGTGCCAACCCATACGTATATGCCGCTACTGTCGGGACAACTGACAGTGCCTTAGCGGAATCGCTGCAACTGGCTAGGCCAACTGCAGATATGGTGCCTGCCGCGGATGGCGGCGCACAATGAGGGCAGCTCGGTTTCACCCGTTTGGGTGGGCTGGCGGGCGACGGGCACGGCCGGCTTCTTGCCGCCGCTCGGCAATCGGCCAGGGTACGGTTCGATGGAGGCATCGTGACTGACATTCGAGCCGTCGCGTCTCGCGGGGCGCTCCGCGATGGTGAGATCTGCTGGCTGTCGGCGCGCTCCGTGGCCGGGAGCCCGGCTGCGGCGGTGCCAAGGCTGGTGTCGTCAAGCCCCGCCGTGCGCAGGAGCCGCGGCAGCGTGCGAATGCCCACCGGTCGAGCACGCGCGATCCCGAAAGCGGCATTAACTGGGCGTTTCGCCCCTGATTTCGGAGGTCAGGTTCCGCGCCAGGTGGGGGTGGCTTCGCCGGTGAGGCGGCGGGTCATCAGGTTGATCATCGCGACGTGAATCATGGCTTCGGAGCGGGCCGGGAGGGCTTCGTAGTCGCGGACCAGGCGCCGGTGGTTCATGAGCCAGCCCAGGGTTCGTTCGACGACCCAGCGGCGAGGTTGGACGACGAATCCCCTGGTGGCGGGGTCGCGTTGGACGATCTCGACGGCGATTCCAAGGGTGGCGCCGTGCTCGACGACGGCGTTCTTGTAGCCCATGTCGGCCCAGGCCTTGCGGAGCGTGGGATGGTCGGAGGCGACCTGGGTCAGCAGTTGCCGGCCGGAGGTGCCGTCCTGGACGCTCGCGGCGGTGACCAGCACCGCAAGGAGCAGGCCGATTGTGTCGGTGATGATGCTGCGCTTGCGTCCGATGATCTTTTTGGCGGCGTCGATGCCCTGGGTTGTGGCGGGGACGTTGGTGGAGGTCTTGACGCTCTGGGAGTCCACGATGCAGGCCGTTGGCTCGGGGTTGCGACCCTCGGCCGTGCGAACGAGACGCCGTAGGAGGCCGTTGAGCTGGGCGAACACGCCGTCCTTCTGCCAGCGGGCGAAGTAGGCGTACACGGTCTGGTGGGGTGGGTAGTCGTGTGGGAGGTAGCGCCAGGGGATGCCGGTTCGATCGACGTAGAGGATCGCGTCCAATAGGTCGCGCAGGTCGTGTTCGGGCGGGCGGCCGAAGGCGAGGGCGCGCGGTGCGGGCCTGGCGCCAGGCGGTCAGGGTGGGTTCGATCAGGGCCCAGCGGGCATCGGATAGGTCGCTCGGATACGGTCGACGAGCCGTCATGATGTATGCGTACTGCTGAACTTCCCGTCTGCCCAGGTGATTCGACGTTGGGCGGACGAATGCGGCTCAGGTCTACTCCTTGGGATGAGACAGGAGAAAGTACGCACTCCCGGCGTCATTTCGTAGACAGGCGACCCTGCTGCCACTTCGTGCACTACGGTCACCGCGGGCGGAGCGGACACACAGCCGGAGAATCATCACCAAGCAATGCACTCAGGGGCGAAACGCCCAGTAAGAAGTCATCTCATTTGGTGAGTCGGCGGTAGCAAATGAGAGTGGCGGCGATGCCGGCGAAGGCGAGGAAGTGTTCGGCCTTGCGTTCGTATCGGCGGTGGAGACGCCGGCATCCGGCGAGCCAGGCGACGGTGCGCTCGACGGTCCAGCGGTGGCGTCCCAGGCGCTCGGAGGACTCGATGCCGCGGCGGGCGATGCGCGGGGTGACGCCGCGGGACCGGAGCCATCGGCGCAGGTGGGTGTAGTCGTAGGCCTTGTCGGCGTGGAGCTTGGCGGGGCGACGTCGGCGTGGTCCGCGTCGGGAGCGGACTGGCGCGATGCCGCGTACGAGCGGTTCCAGGGCCTGGCTGTCGTGCAGGTTCGCCCCGGAGATGCCGATCGACAGGGGTAAACCGGTGCGTTCAGTGACCATGTGGATCTTTGACCCGTACCTGCCCCGATCGACAGGATTCGGACCTGTCAGCTCCCCCTTTTCGCGGCCCTCATGTTCACCGAGTCGACCGCGCACCGCGACCAGTCCAGGTCTCCTCGGGCGCCCAGCTCGTCCAGGACCAGGCGGTGCAGCTTCGCCCACACCCGGGCCGCGCTCCACTCTGCGAAGCGCCGGTGTGCGGTCGGTCCGGACGGGCCAAAGCACGGTGGGAGCTGGGCCCATGTGCACCCGGAGGTGGCCACGAAGATGATCGCGGCCAGCACTTCACGGTCGCCATGGCGACGCCGCCCGCCGCCCTGCGGGCGGGCCGGCGCAGCCGGGACCACCCGCTGGAACAGCTCCCACAACCCGTCCGGCAACAACCGCTCCACGATCGTCACGACCGCAGCCTACCGACCCAAATGAGATGACTTTGTAGTCGTCGGCAGCCGGCGCGCCAGGCGACGGTGCGCTCCACCGTCCAGCGGTGGCGTCCCAGGCGCTCGGAGGATTCGATCCCGCGGCGGGCGATGCGCGGGGTGATGCCGCGGGACCGGAGCCATCGTCGGTACAGCGGAGTGCCGACACCTCGCTTCGCGGGCTCTGCGACCAGCGCCTCAAATGCCCTCGGCCAGCACGACTTCTCTTCGAAGTACCGAGTGCTCCTGCTCACGCGTTATACGCCCACGGGTAGCAGCGTAAGGAGTGGCAATGACTCAACGGAGCGACGATATCTCCCGCGCGATGCCGGGTCGATTCCGGGCATTGAGGTTGCCCCAACCCGGACACCGGCGAGGGCGTCGATCAGTGAAAGGCTACTTCCTGCTGAAGAGCGGATCCGTCTCTTCGTGGAGCACGCCCCCGACCACCGGCATCCTTGTCCTGGGATCCCCTGGCGGCAACGTCGCGACGACCTGAGGCATTGAGATCCTTGGCACCGTGTTGCCTGGTTGTGCCATAAGGAACTCAAGCGAGGTCCCGTAGGCCACGCCGGCCACGCGCGCAAAGACAGCACACGTCGCGCACATAGGGCATGGCTCGGCCGTCGCCACCAAGACGGTCATGGAGGCGGCAGTAAAGCTGCCTTTGTTGATGCTGTACCCCCGGAGCGCATTGAGCTCCGCATGTGCCGACGGGTCGGCGCCGCCGGTATTCGCCGCCCTCCAGACGATCTCACCATTGCCCACGTCGACAAGTACGGCGCCGTAGCCGAATGAATGAGCCGCCCCCTTCGCAACGTCGATCGCTGCGCGCATTGCTGTGTCGAGGTTCCTGCGCACGGGCTCCGGCAATGCGTCGGGCGGCGAGGTGGGGAACTCGGGCTGGAGCGGCAGCTTCGTGGGCGGTGTGCACTGCTGGATGGGTGAGGCCTGCGCGTCTGCGCGCGCCTCACCCGAGAGCGACAGCGCCCCAACGGCACTAATGAAGAGCGCGCCTTGACGCAGCGCCTGGCGGCGATCGACCGAGTGTGGCATCGACGTCGTCATCGGACATCTGACCCAAATAGGCCAAAAGGCTGCGGTGTGGGTGCTCCCGAACATGCCGCAAGTCCCATTGCATCCGACTTCGCGCAGCGCTTGCCGCCCTCGACGACGAGATCACGGTATTCCATGATCATCCCCTCTCGATTCTCGACTATGACTGATGCCTGAAGTAAAGCCTTTAAGCCTTTCTGCATCCCCGTCGCTCGGACGCCCGGAGAACGGGAAGACGTCGCAGGGGTCAGGCACGGCCCCGATGCCCGCCATGCTGGGGTGCGGGGCGCAAGTCCGGACTCGATCCTGAGGCACTCAGCTGTGGCTGGCTGTCGTGCCACGAACGTGCCACGACGAGTGGCACGTAACGGTCAACCAAGTGGTGCGGATAGAGGTTTGTCCAATCCGGGAAGAAGACGCTCTCCGGACCTCGGCTTCGATGCAGCGGGCGGCGCGTCGGGCTTCTCGATCGAGCCGGAGGCCCGTCCGGAAGATCCTTCAGTGACACCGCCAGGCCCCCGACGCCGGTCAGGGCGCGCCCGGTGCAAGGTCACATAAAGAGCGGATCCGTCTCTTCGTGGAGCACGCCCCCGACCACCGGCATGTTCGGCAGGGGGCCCGTCGCGACGACCTGAGGCATCGAGATCCGGATCGGCATGCGGGTGGGTGGATGTCCGATGAGGAACTCGAGCGAGGTTCCGTACGCCACGCCGGCCACCCGCGAGAAGATGGCACACGTCGCGCACATAGGGCATGGCTCGGCCGTCGTCACCAAAACAGTCTTATGCAGAGCCTCCCCATCGGGGTGCAAGAGGCCGAAGTTCCGGAGCACATTGAGCTCCGCATGATTCGTTCCGGGGCCGTCGCCCCCCTTCGCCTCCGCGACGATCCGACCATCATCCACGTTGACCAGTACGGCGCCGAATCCGCGGAACCGCGGTGCCGGCGACACCACTTTGATCGCTGCGCGCATTGCTGTCTCGAGGTTCCTGCGCACGGGCTCCGGCAATGCGTCGGGCGGCGAGGTGGGGAACTCGGGCTGGAGCGGCAGCTTCGTGGGCGGTGTGCACTGCTGGATGGGTGAGGCCTGCGCGTCTGCACGTGCCTCACCCGAGAGCGACAGCGCCCCAACAGCAGCAATGAAGAAGGCGCCCTGACGCAGCGCCTGGCGGCGATCGACCGAGTGTGGCATCGACGTCGTCATCGGATATCTGACCCATTTAGCCCAAAAGGCTTCGGTGTGGGTGCGGGTACTCCCGGGCATGCTGCAAGCCCCATTGCATCCGACTTCGCGTAGCGCTTGCCGCCTTCGACGACGAGATCACGGTATTCCACGATCATCCCCTCTCGATCCTCCACCCACGCCGGGTCGCGTCTGATTTGGCGGGCCTTGGTGCTTAACTCAACGTATCGGTGGTTCAGTAGTGCGACTTAAGTGTCGCGCCCGGGTTCCACTCGTTCGGGTGGGGTCGGCGCGGTCATGAACACACCCTGGCCGTGTATGGCAGTTGTCGTCCTCGATCGGCCTCTGTGACATGCAGAGACTGAGCTGCAGGCGGTGAAGCCTCGACCTCCACGACAGTCAGGCCGCCTGGCTCGCCGGCTGCCGACGACTACATCGCCGCTACGAACGCAAGGCCGAACTCTTCCTCGCCTTCGCCGGCATCGCCGCCACCCTCATCTTCTACCGCCGACTTACCAAATGAGATGACCTCTAACTGGGCGTTTCGCCCCTGAGTGCATTGCTTGGTGATGATTCTCCGGCTGTGTGTCCGCTCCGCCCGCGGTGACCGTAGTGCACGAAGTGGCAGCAGGGTCGCCTGTCTACGAAGTGACGCCGGGAGTGCGTACTTTCTCCTGTCTCATCCCAAGGAGTAGACCTGAGCCGCATTCGTCCGCCCAACGTCGAATCCCCTGGGCAGACGGGAAGTTCAGCAGTACGCATACATCATGACGGCTCGTCGACCGTATCCGAGCGACCTATCCGATGCCCGCTGGGCCCTGATCGAACCCACCCTGACCGCCTGGCGCCAGGCCCGCACCGCACGCGCCCTCGCCTTCGGCCGCCCGCCCGAACACGACCTGCGCGACCTGCTGGACGCGATCCTCTACGTCGATCGGACCGGCATCCCCTGGCGCTACCTCCCACACGACTACCCACCCCACCAGACCGTGTACGCCTACTTCGCCCGCTGGCAGAAGGACGGCGTGTTCGCCCAGCTAAACGGCCTCCTACGGCGTCTCGTTCGCACGGCCGAGGGTCGCAACCCCGAGCCGACGGCCTGCATCGTGGACTCCCAGAGCGTCAAGACCTCCACCAACGTCCCCGCCACAACTCAGGGCATCGACGCCGCCAAAAAGATCACCGGACGCAAGCGCAGCATCATCACCGACACAATCGGCCTGCTCCTTGCGGTGCTGGTCACCGCCGCGAGCGTCCAGGACGGCACCTCCGGCCGGCAACTGCTGACCCAGGTCGCCTCCGACCATCCCACGCTCCGCAAGGCCTGGGCCGACATGGGCTACAAGAACGCCGTCGTCGAGCACGGCGCCACCCTTGGAATCGACGTCGAGATCGTCCAACGCGACCCCGCCACCAGGGGATTCGTCGTCCAACCTCGCCGCTGGGTCGTCGAACGAACCCTGGGCTGGCTCATGAACCACCGGCGCCTGGTCCGCGACTACGAAGCCCTCCCGGCCCGCTCCGAAGCCATGATTCACGTCGCGATGATCAACCTGATGACCCGCCGCCTCACCGGCGAAGCCACCCCCACCTGGCGCGGAACCTGACCTCCGAAATCAGGGGCGAAACGCCCAGTAAGACCGTGTCCTATGTGGTGTTGGCTCACCGCCTACCCTGGTGCCGATCGCACCGATGCGACGCCTCCACAGGGTGGCGTGCTGACAAGCACGTTCACGGATGCACGTGGGCGGGTCAGCGCGCTGTGGCAGTACCAGTCGTCGACGGTGACCGGGAACGCGAGCGACGCGGACGTCACCAGCTACCAATACACCCTCAGCGGTCAGCCGGCGGGGCGGACGGATGCGGCGGGCAACGCCTGGACGTACACCTATGACCTGCTCGGGCGACAGACGAAGGCCAGTGACCCGGACACCGGGACCACGCAGACCTTCTACGACGCCAACTCCCGTGTCGACCACACGATCGACGCCAAGGGCAACACCCTCGCCTACACCTACGACCTGCTGGGCCGCAAGACCGGCATGTACAACGGCAGCATCGCGCCCGCCAACGAGCTGGCGTCCTGGACATACGACACGCTCGACAAGGGGCAGTCGACCTCCTCCACCCGGTACGTGGGCGGAGCCGGCGGCCAGGCCTACACCAGCGCGATCACCGCGTACGACAACGCCTACCGCGCCCTGGGGACAAGCGTCACCATCCCTCCAGCGAAGGCGCGCTGACGGGCACGTACACCACCACCAACACGTACAACCCGGTGCTGGGAACGGTGAAGACCACCACCTACCCCACCCATCCCGGGATGCCGGCCGAGACGGTGGGCTACAACTACGGCTACACCGGCGTGCTGACCTCGGACGGAGGCAACGACTACCTGGTCGACAAGGTCATCTACGACGCCTACGGCCGGCCGACCCGCACCACACTCGGGGCACCCGGTGCGGAGGTCGTCTCGACACAGCAGTACGACGACGCCACCGGGCGGGTCCTCAACTCCTGGGTCGACCGGCAGACCGGAACCGTCTCCGCAGACCAGACCACCTACACCTACAACCCCTCCGGCCAGATCACCTCGGCCAGCGACAACCAGGACGCCACCACCACCGACAACCAGTGCTACACCTATGACTACCTGGGCCGCCTGACCAACGCCTGGACCGACACCCAGGGCACCGTCACCCGCCCCACCGGCACCTGGACCGACAGCTCAGGCGCCCAATTCGGCACAGGCACCTCGGTCTCCGTCCCCAACGTGGGCACCTGCACCAACGCCAACGGCCCCGCCAAGCCCAGCAGCGGCGGCTTGAGTATCGGTGGTCCAGCGCCGTACTGGCAGACGTACGGCTACGACAGCACCGGCAACCGGACCACCCTGGTGCAGCACGACATCACCGGCAACAGCACCAACGACACCACCACCACCCAGACGTTCAATGCACCGAAGACGCTCAACACCCCGACCAGCGCGCCGAACACGGGCGGCGGCCCGGGCGGTCCGCACGCGCTGCTGTCCACCAGCACCAAGTCGGCGTCCGGCACCACGGCGTCGAGTTACCAGTACGACCCCTCGGGCAACACCACCGCCATCACCAGCACTTCGGGAACGACCACGCTGTCCTGGGACGGCGAGGACCACCTGGCCTCGGTGACCGCCACCAGCCAAGCCAGCGGCACCAGTTACCTGTACGACGCCGACGGAAACCAGCTGATCCGCCGCGACCCGGGCAAGACCACCCTCAACCTCGGCTCGGACGAGCTGACCTTGAACAGCGACGGCTCACTCAGCGACGTGCGCTACTACCAGGCGCCGGGCGGCATGACGGTGACCCGCACCAGCACCGGCGGCAACGCCGGCACCCTGATGTACCAGGCGGCCGACCCGCACGGCACCAACAGCGTCCAGATCACCGCCGACACCACCCAGGCCGTCACCCGGCGCCGGATGGACCCGTTCGGCAACCCCCGCGGCACCCAGCCGCAGGCCAGCGCCTGGGCAGGCGACAAGGGCTTCGTCGGCGGCACCCTCGACCCCGCCACCAGCCTGACCAACCTCGGCGCCCGCGAATACGACCCCGTCCACGGCCGCTTCCTCAACCCCGACCCCATCCTCGCTGCCGCAAGCCCGCAGCAGTGGAACGGCTACGCCTACAGCGGCAACGACCCGGTCGACAGCAGCGACCCGACCGGCCTGTGCCCAGCCGACCTTTGCGGCATCGGCACCCCCATCGGCGGCACCGGCAGCAGCCCGGACAACCCGACCCGCTACGTCACCACCCCAAGCGCCGGCACCGGAGACGGCAACAGCGACGTCGGCTACGGCGACAACTCGGTTGACAGCCAGACCATGTCCGACTTCGTCACGTCCGCCCATAAATACCGCAATGGAGATAAAGGAGTCCGCTCGGGGACGAGCCACAAGGAATTTAGCCGCATAGCCAGAATGGTGAACCCCGACACCACGCCGGGCTGGGCCGCCTTCCAGATGTGGAAATATGGGGCGACTGACGAAGAAATAAAATACTTCCTTGCCCATATGCCCGAGTTCCTGGATTGCAGCAGCAAGGGCGCAGACAATGTGCTTGGCGACATGTGCGACTCCCCATTTGGGCTGTCACCCGCCGGCACCTTCTCCGAAGCAGCCATGGGCCTCGCCGCCGCCGACCCAGAAGGCGACGGTGATGCTGCTGCAGCCGCTGGCAGGGCTGAGGAGGACGCCAGTGGCAAGCTCCGCCCAGTAGATGAGACTGGTGAGTCCTCAGCCGCCCGCGACCTGCGCGAATGCCTCTACGGGACAAACAGCTTCATCGGCAGTACTCCCGTGCGGCCAGGTCGTCCGCCCAGCGTCCGCTCGATCCGGGTTCTGATCCTGCGCTTGGTGCGGGAGAACCCGGCGTGGGGGTACAGATCCATTATGGAGCGCTGGGTACAGACCTGCCGCCACGAACTCCTGGACCGGACCCTTATCTGGAACGAACGCCACCTGCGCCATGCCCTGCGCGAGTCCGAACACCACCACAACGCGCACCGGCCCCATCAGGCCATGAAACCAGGCAGCGCCCCTGCGTGCGGTCCCGAACCGATCACCGATCCCAGGCGAATCGCCAGCCTGGACATACGCCGCCACGACCGACTCGGCGGAGTGATCCACGAGTACCGTCATGCCGCTTGACCCGGGAGGATGAGGGTTTCGGCAGGCGCAGAGTTCGCGCAGGTGATGGGCGTTGCACAGGGCATGGGAGGCGCCGGTGTAGGTCTTGTAGGGCTTCCAGCCGTCGTGGACCGCGGCGCCGGTGAACGCGGGCCAGGCCAGGAACCGGGCAGCTTCATCGTGTTCACGGATTGCGGTGATCAGGGAACGCATGCGCGGCACGCTAACGGCCCGTCTGCCGGGGCGGCAGCTGCCAGTCGAACGGCCACAAGTCCGTCTGCCACGAGCCGGTCGCGGCCAGTGCCTCGGCGTTGGAGGGAGTGCGCAGCAGGCAGCGGTGGCGCAGCAGTTCGCGGCGCTCAGTGGCAGTCAGCAGTCCGCGGGGGAGACCACGGTCCCCGGGATCGTCGATGTCGGCCTGGGCATCGGCGTTGACGCGCTCCTCCTTGCTTGTGCGGTAGTCGAGGCGGAAGTCGGTGCGCCACTGCGAGTTGGACCCCCAGCCGTGGGAGAGATCGACCGTGGGCCGGTGACGGCGCAGGAAGGTCCAGTAGAGCGGGGAACGGTCCGCCACGCCCCGCTCGGCGTGGTGCGCCCCGGCGCGGATCCGCACACCCGCGCGACTGAACATCAGAGGACCCGACCACAGGCCCGGCCAGACGACCTCGGTGATCCGGATCGGCTCGTCCGGGTCCGCTGCCTCCTCGACCTCGACGATCTCGCGCAGGAACGGGTCGAAGACGCCGGTCTCCTCGAACGGCACCATGCCCAGGCGGCCGAGCAGTTCGAGGTAGTGCTCCAAGTCGAGCATCGGCCACAGCTCGAGCAGATGAAGCTCATGAGCCCAGGCCGCAGTGGCCCCGGACTCGGGGGAGGCTGGAAGGCGAGAAGGAGGACATCGCTGACGCGGCTCAGCGCGTACAGCTCCCAGAGCAGATCCTGACGGGCATCAGCTGGACCGTCGAACGTCGGCCTGCAGAGGCGAGCGCCGGCACCGGCCAGCTCCGTCAGGTAGCCCGGCGCAGCCCGAGCGAGCCAAGGAGATACCACCTGCGTGTAGGCGTGGGCGCCGTCATAGTCCCTCAACGCTTCGAACAGCTCTCGCGCGTCCACGACCTCCTGCTCCTGATCCATGCGCGAAGCGTAGTCATGCCCGCTGCGGTCGACCGATCGATTTCTGTGAACTGCTTTTCCGTCAAAGTGTTGCCCCGGATGGGGAAGGTGTCGCGGATTGTGGATCACGCCTGCGGGGAATCGCTTCCCGAGTACCGCTGATGAGCGGATGGTGCGCGCTCCTACGGTCGTGAGTCGCGTAGGCACGAGGCATGGGGGAGGGCCGAGTGGCGGCCAAGAAGTCGGTGGCGCAGCAGTTGTTTGCGGCGTACCAGGCGAAGCAGAAGGCCAAGGCCGCTGAGCTGAAGCGGGAGCAGGCGGAGCAAGCGCGTCTGGCACGCAAGGCGGAGCAGGACAGGCAGCGACGCGAGCGCCAGACGGCGGACAAGCTGGCCAAGGAGCGTGAGCGGCTGCTCATCATCGGGGAGAAGGAACTCGCCCGGCAGCAGGCGGCGCAGGAGCGTGACGCTGCTCGCGTCGAGCGGGAACTCGCGAAGAGGCTGGCGGAGCGCGAACGGGCTGCGAAGCTCGAGGAGCGGGAGCGTGAGAAAGCGGAGCGGGAAGCAGTCCGGCAGCGGCAGGCAGCGGAGCTGGAGGAACTGCGTGGATCGGCGGTGCGGCACACCGAGGAGGTCCGCTCGCGGGTCGAAGAATTGGAGTCGATCCTGCTGAACCGGCCCGGCGACGTCGGCGCCTACCGCCGTCGAGCCGAGCGACGCCTGGCGGAGGCGGGTCCGGAGGCGTTCGCCGCGGCGGTCGAGGACCTGCTGGTCCGCTCCCCGCTACCCGAGGGGTGCCGTCCCTCGGTGCGAGCGGCCTACGCACCCGAGGCGAAGCAGCTGCTCCTGGAGGTCGACCTGCCGGGGCAGGGCATCATCCCGCAGGCGGCCGAGTTCCGGTTCGTGGCCCAGCGCAAGGAGGTCGTCGTTCAGCCGCGCAAGGAGGCTGAGGCCAAGGACCTCTACCGGCGGCTCCTTGCCCGACTGGCCCTGCACGCCATCGAGGAGGGCTTCGCGGTCACCGCACCGGCCCTGGTCGACTCGGTCCTCTTCAACGGTCACGTGCAGACCAAGGACCGGGCGACGGGGCGTGCGATCCACCCGTGCCTGGTCAGCGTCGTCGCGGAGCGCGACAGCTTCGCCGAGTTGGTGCTCGACGAGCGCGAGCTGGACCCGGCGCTGTGTCTGCGCCACCTGAACGCGATCGTCTCCCAGCACCCTTATGACCTAGAGGCGGTCGCACCGGTGGCGGTCTTCGACCTGACGAAGTACCAGTTCATCGAAGAGGTTGATGTGGCGTCGACGCTCGACAGCCGCCCGGACCTGGTTCAGATGGACCCGTTCGCCTTCGAGCACCTGGTCCGTCAGCTCTTCGAGGCCAGGGGACTCGAAGCTTGGACGACCCAGGCGAGTCGGGACGACGGCGTGGACGCGGTGGCGATCAACCGTGATCCGCTGACCGGAGGGCTGTGCGTCATCCAGGCCAAGCGGCTGAAGACGACGGTTCCCGCCGATGCGGTGCGGGCGTTGTCCGGCGTCATGGAGGACAAGGCCGCGGCGAAAGGAATCCTGGTCAGCACGGCGTGGTTCGGCAAGGCAAGCGTCGACTTCGCGCACCGCAACGGTCGCATGCAGCTGATCGATGGCAGGGAACTCAAGTCGCTGCTCAAGGAGTACCTGGGGATCGACGCCCTTCTCGGTCTCCCCAAGGTCCCACCTGGCTGGAAGCCGCAAGACCTGCAGTGAGCTGCGGGCTGCCCGTACCGACGCTGACCTGAGCAACTGCCGACCCGCTCAAGTGAAATACGGGAGGAGCGCGCGAGGATCGGCCCCGTGGCTTTGGAAAAGGGCTGACGACGGTGCTGGTGCTCGGGCATGCTCCGCGTGATGAACGGTGAATCGGACGAGCAGTGGGCGTACGCGTCGGTCGGGACGCTGGAGGGACTGGTGCAGCGCGGGCGTGGCCTTGGCGCGTTGTCGGCGCCGGGCGATCCGGCGGCAGGCCAGCTGGTCTACGACTGTGTCCGGCGCGATTGCCGCTGGGACTCGCAGGTAGACGAGCGCCATCTCTACCTGGCGAGACTGATCCGGGACCTGGAGCTGCCGCTGGAGCCGGTCTTCGCCTTGCTGGCGGGTGACGAGGACGAATGCGAGCGGGCCACCAGGGTGCTGGAACTGCTCGCCTTGTCCGGGTCGGTGGAGGCCCGACAGGTCCTGAGGTCGTACATCCGTGAGGGCGAGCACTGGGTGGACGTGCTGGAGTCGGTGGCGGGGTGCTGGCCGGTCGAATGGTGGGACGACCTGGCCGGTCTCGCCCGCTCGCGGCTTGTGGGGGACGAGCCCCTGCTGTGGCGCTCCGAACCGTGGGTGCGCTGGCAGCTCGGGCAGCGGAGCGCCGCGCCGCGTGCCGATCGTCCGGTCGTCGGCGCCGAGGCAGGACTGAGTGGTCGCCAACTGCTCCAAGTGCTCGGCGATCCCGGCGCGCCAGACGGTGCGAAGGTCGGCGCCCTGTGGGCGCTGACTGAGCGTCCGCCGGAGCCGGGGCTGATCCCCATGGTGCCGACGCTGCTCACAGCGGACGGTAGGCGGCCTCTGCCGTTGCTGTCACGCGCGGTCGACCGACTCGGTGCCCTTGCCGTGCCGGCCGCCCGTGAGTGGGCGACGGACCCGCGGCAATGGCTGTCCTGGACCGGGATGATGGTGCTGGCTGAACACGGCGACACAGCAGACCTTCCTGTTCTCATCGAGGAGTTGAGCGCGCACTGGACGGTGCGCGACTGGTGCGGTCCCGACCGGCTGGCGGCCGGCCTTTCGCGCTTCGGGCCCCAAGCGGCCGAAGCCGCTCCACTACTGCGCCGCTTCTGGCTGCACACCCCGCACTCGTACGAGCGGCTGGCCTACCTGAAGGCGTTGGCGGCCATCGACCCGGCGGGGATGGAGCATGCGTATTTCGAGTCCCTCTGGGACTGCGAGTCGGACGCCCGCCTGTTGGGCATTGCTTCAGCGCCCGACATGTTGCCGGTGTGGGAGCGGCTGGCTCAGCTGCGGGACGACCCGATGGAGGAGCCGGAGGTCAGGTCCGCGGCTGGGGAGCGGCTGGTAGCCCTCGACGGGTGACGCAAGATCAGCTCGGCGAATCAAATGGCGTGTTGGTTCCGTGGCCAGGCCGGGCAGATCGGCAAGTTGATGTTCATCCATTCGGGTTAATCATGCTGATTTCCTGTTTTCCTGACGCGTCGGCGGCTATCCCGACAACTGGGGGTAGGCGTGTGTGTAGGAGGTGTCGGCCATGACAGCGAGAGCAACGACGCCGACCCCAACTACTCCACCTCATAACCCGGTTCACTCGCTGGGGGCGTGGGCTGACGCGTTCTCCCGGCCTCGCCCCGGGGTGGACCGTCCGGAGTCAGGTGGTCTGCGGTTCGCGTTCTACGGGCGGGTCTCGACCGAGGATCACCAGGATCCGGTCACGTCTCGGGCGTGGCAGCTCCTGCAAGCCCGGGTCCTGATAGCCGGTCACGGCCGGATCGTGGCCGAGTTCTTCGACGTCGGTCACAGCCGGACCCTCCCATGGGCTCGCCGGTCGGAGGCTGCGGCGCTTCTCGCCGCTGTGGCCGACCCGGACCGGGAGTTCGACGCGATCGTGGTCGGCTCCAGCGAACGGGCTTTCCACGGCAACCAGTTCACCGTCATGGCGCCGCTGTTCGAGCACTACAGCGTCGCGGTGTGGATCCCGGAGCTCGGCGGCGCAGCCGACCCGAGGATCGCCGGGCATGAGGAACTGATGGTCCTGCTCGGCATCCTGGCCAAACGCGAGATCACCCGAACCCGCATACGAGTACGCACTGCCATGACTGTCCAGGCGTGGGAGCAGGGCCGCTATCTGGGTGGCCGACCGCCCTACGGCTACCGTCTGGTCGATGCCGGACCGCACCCGAACCGGGCATGGGCCCGGCGCGGCGTTCGCCTGCAGCGCCTCGACGTCGATCTGGATACTGCGCCGATCGCGCGGTGGATCTTCACCCAGCGCCTGGCCGGGCACAGCATCGCTCGGATCACCCGTGGGCTGAACGACGCGGCCATCCGGTGCCCGTCGGCAGCCGACCCCGATCGCAACGCGCACCGCCGCAGCGAAGGGTGGACGTTGACCACGGTCCGGGCGGTCCTGGCCAACCCGCGCTACACCGGGCGGCAGGTGTGGAACCGGCAGCGCACCGACCACGAGTTGCTCGACCCGGCCAACACCACGCTCGGCCACCGGGAGGTAATGCGTTGGAACACCCCGGACGAGTGGGTCATCTCCACCGCCGCGGCGCACCCGGCGCTGGTCAGCGAGACCGACTTCGTCGCGGTCCAGGGTCTGCGGGTAGCCCGTGAGGGAGTTCCGGGCCGTGTGTACCTGCTGGCCGGGCTGCTGCGCTGCGGCCAGTGCGGCCGGCTGATGGATTCGTGCTGGTCCCATGGCCGACCGGCCTACCGGTGCCGCCACGGCCGCTCCAGCGCCACCGGACCCCGAGCCGACGGCCGCGTCCGCAACCTGTACCTGCGTGAGGACCATGTCCTGCCCCACCTGCCGGCTCTCTGGATCAGGCTCACTCACCCCGAGGACACGCCGGAGCGCCCACACAGGGAGCTGCTCCTGCCTACGAACGAGGAGATGACTGCGCGGCTGCGTGCCGCCGGTCTCACACTGACCTACGACCCCGCAGGCAGGACCCTGACCGCGGACACCCCATCAAGAGAAAGGATTGCCATCGGCTGACCGCCACCACCCGGCCCGCTTAGCGCGAAGCCAGCGAGAAACGACGAACGCCCGCTCCTCGCCGAAGGCCAGGAACGGGCGCCGATGGACACTGCCCGCAGAGCGGGAACCGCATACCAGATGTGTGTCCGAGGGGGGACTTGAACCCCCACGCCCGATAAAGGGCACTAGCACCTCAAGCTAGCGCGTCTGCCATTCCGCCACCCGGACTGGGTGTGTGCCTTGGGGGTTTTGCGTGGTCCCCGTGGCGACAGAGAGAACATTAGCAGGCTTTTGGAGTGGGTCTCACCTGCGGGTTCCCCGGGTGGGGTGGGGGTGGGGTGGCTGGGCGAGGCGGGGGGTGAACGGTTCTGCGGGCGGGTGAGGTGGCTGGGTGGACATGGGGCGGTCAGATGTGGGCGTAGGTGGGCGAAAACGGTCTGGCGGGGGCAAGTTTCTCGACCTTGCGTGGCCGGCTGGGCAGCTCTCCTAGCCTCGGGGGGCGAAAGGGGAGCCTTGAACGGAACGCCCCGTTCCCCGGCGACCCGAGTTCCTCAGAAGGGTGGCAGGACGTGGAGCGGACCAGCGTGACGGCGATCAGCCTCACCGAGGTCGAGCAGCCGGACGGCGAACGGGTCGGGGACGGCGAACGGGGCGGTGGCGCCGGACCGGACGGCGTGTGGCGGATGGCGGCTGCGGCGCACGAGTCGTCGGTGCCCCGGATCAGGCATGCGGTGCGCGATCTGCTGCGGGCCCGCGGGCTGGTCGGGGAGCGGTACGCGGATGTCACCGACGGAGTGCTGCTGATCGTTTCCGAGCTGGTGACCAATGTGGTCGCGCATGCCGCGCTGCTCACCCCGGAGGTGGTCTGCGAGCTGGCGATCGGGGACGGTCAGGTGCGGGTGGCGGTGGAGGACGGCCACCCGCACCGGCCCAAGGCGGTGAAGAGCGACGAGGAGCAGACCGGTGGGCGCGGGCTGATGCTGGTGAAGAGCATCAGCCTGGCAGCGGGCGGCTCCTGCGATGTGGAGCAGACCGGGAGCGGCGGCAAGGTCATCTGGGCCGCGCTGCCGCTCCCAGGCGTGGGGAAGGAAGGCTAGGGGAGCGTCCTCACCAGTCGTGGCCCGCGATCTCGCGGATCCCCGGCAGTGCCGCCTCGAAGACGGTGTTGAACCAGACCGAGAAGGGCTTCTCGGTCTGCAGCTGCTTCAGCTCCTCGGCGGTCACGAAGCGGGTCGAGTCGACCTCCTCCGGGGCCGGCCGCAGCTCGTCGGTCATCAGGCCCACGAACAGGTGGTTCCACTCCCGCTCGATCAGCCCGGAGGCCTCGTCGGGCAGGTCGTAGCGGACCGTGCCGGCGGCGCAGAGCAGTGCGGGGGCGGCGCCGAGCTCCTCGGCGACGCGGCGGGCCGCGGCGACGAACGGCGGCTCGTCGGGGTAGGGGTGGCCGCAGCAGGTGTTGGACCAGACGCCGGGGGAGTGGTACTTCCCCAGCGCCCGGCGCTGCAGCAGCAGACGGCCCTGCTTGTCGAAGAGGAAGACCGAGAAGGCCCGGTGCAGGCGCCCGGGCTGCTGGTGCGCCCAGAGCTTCTCCGCGGTGCCGATGGTGACGCCCTGGTCGTCCACCAGTTCCAACAGGATCTCGGGCGCTCCCGCGTCGGCTCCGCCAGCGGAGGTCGCAGAGGCTGCGGAGGTCGCGGAGTCCGCGGCGGCGGCCAGGCTGGTCGGTCGGCTCTCGGGCATTGGACCTCTTTCGGCACGGGGACCGGCGCCGCTACCCGGATGCGTCAGACGCACCACCCGGGCAAGCCCCCCCGGTCCTATGAACGGGAACAGTTAAGGCAATGAGCAACTAATAAGCGAGCGGCTGCTCAAGCGAGCGGGCGCCCCCGCCCCGGAACGGACCGGGTACGGAGGGCTTCGGATGCCCAAGTCTGCCGCATGCCCGGCGCGCGCGGACGGATTCGACGCACAAGCCCGGTACCTGGGCGCTTCCATGGGGCGCACGCCCACATGTGCGCCCCATGGGTCGAAAATTCGTCCACAGATCGTGCACCAGTCGGTCACTCGGCGTGCGGCTTGCCCGACCAGCGTTCGGGCTGGTCGAGGGAGTCGCCTACCATCACTGATGGCATCGCCCCGGCCTGTGGCGGCGGCTCGCCGCCTCTGGCGGCCGCATTGGCCCCTCGGCCGGGGTGATCCGGATCGGGTTCGCGTCCGGTCCGATGGTCCGACCCCGGTCCGTCAGACCACCTCCGGTCTGTCAGACCACCTACGGTCTGACCGGCCACCTCGCTCTGGCAAACCGCCCCGGTCTGCCAGGCCGCCCCTGGCCTGGCAAACCGCCCCCGGTCTGGCACACCACCAAAGCACCCCCCCGGCCCGACGAACCACAGGAGACCCCGCATGATCGGCCTCGTCCTGGCAGCCGGAGCCGGCCGCCGGCTGCGCCCGTACACCGACACGCTCCCCAAGGCGCTGGTACCGGTGGACGGCGAGAAGACCGTGCTGGACCTCACCCTGGGGAACTTCGCCGAGGTGGGCCTGCGGGAGGCGGTGATCGTGGTCGGCTACCGCAAGGAGGCGGTGGCGGAGCGCCAGGAGGCCCTGGAGCAGAAGTACGGCGTCAAGCTCACCCTCTGCGAGAACGACCGCGCCGAGGAGTGGAACAACGCCTACTCGCTCTGGTGCGCCCGCGAGTACTTCCACGAGGGCCTGCTACTGGCCAACGGCGACACCGTGCACCCCGCCTCGGTGCAGCGCACCCTGCTGGACGGCAACGACCGCATGATCACCGAGGGGCGGGCGCCGGGCATCCTGCTGGCCCTGGACACCGTGAAGAAGCTGGCCGACGAGGAGATGAAGGTCGTCGTCGATCCGGTAAAGGGTGTGCAAAGGATCACCAAGCTGATGGACCCGGCCGAGGCGACCGGCGAGTACATCGGCCTCACCGTGATCAACCCCACGGCCGCCGCCGACCTCACCGACGCGCTGCGCACCACCTACGAGCGCGACCCGCAGCTCTACTACGAGGACGGCTACCAGGAGATGGCCGACCGCGGGCTGCGGATCGACGTGCAGCCGATCGGCGAGGTCGCCTGGGTCGAGGTGGACAACCACGAGGACCTCGCCAAGGCCCGGGAGATCGCATGCCGGTACTGACCAGGCTGGTCCCCTCCCCGCTCTTCGTGGAGATCCGGCACGGCGCCCTCGACGCGCTGGCCGGCATCCTCGCCGACCAGCGGCTCTCCAGCGCCGGCCGGATCGCGGTGGCGATCAGCAACGGCACCGGGGTGCGGCTGCGCGAGCGGCTGGAGCCGCAGCTGCCGGCGGCCGACTGGTACGAGGTGGACGACGGCACCCTGGACGCCGCGGTGCGCCTGGCCGAGGCGATGCGCGGCGGCCACTACGACGTCCTGGTGGGCCTGGGCGGCGGTAAGATCATCGACGCCGCCAAGTACGCCGCCGCCCGGGTCGGACTGCCCGTGGTGTCGGTCGCCACCAACCTGGCGCACGACGGCATCTGCTCTCCGGTGTCGATCCTGGACAACGACGCGGGGCGCGGCTCCTACGGTGTGCCCTCGCCGATCGGCATCGTGGTCGACCTGGACGTGATCCAGCAGGCCCCGGAGCGGTACGTGGCGTCCGGCATCGGTGATGTGGTCTCCAACATCTCCGCCTGCGCCGACTGGGAGCTGTCGCACCGGGTCACCGGTGAGGCGGTGGACGGGCTGGCCGTCGCGATGGCCCGCTCGGCCGGGGAGAACATCCTCCGGCACCCGGGCGGGCTCCCGGAGACGGACCTGCTGACAGCGCTTTCGGAAGCACTGGTACTGTCCGGCATCGCAATGAACATCACAGGCAGCAGCCGGCCCTCGTCGGGTGCCTGCCATGAGATCTCCCATGCCCTGGACGTGCTCTATCCCAAGCGTTCCGCCCAGCACGGCGAGCAGGTCGGCCTCGGGGCCGCCTTCGCCAGCCACCTGCGGGGCGACCGCGAGCTGACCGGGCTGATCGTCGCGTGCCTGCGGACCCACGGGCTGCCGGTGACCGCCGATCAGATCGGTTTCACCGAGGCGGAGTTCACCGAGGCGGTGCACTACGCTCCGAATACCCGTCCGGGTCGCTTCACCATCCTCGAGCACCTTGACCTCTCCCCAACAGCCATCAGGGACGCGTACGCCGACTATGTCCAAGCCGTCAACTGCTGAGTCCCGCTCAGCCACCCGCCCCCCGGTCGACCTCACGGTGCGGCCCTCGATCGAGGAGCTGCGCGCCGTCATCCATCCCGAGGGGATGTTGCAGCGCCGCAGCGCCGAGCACTGGGCGGGGCGGCTGTACATGCGGAAGATCTCGCTGCGGATCACCCGGGTGCTGTCGACGGTCACCGCGATCACACCCAACGGCCTGACCTACCTGATGATGTTCACCGGCATCCTGGCCGGCATCGGGCTGGTCATCCCGGGCATCGCCGGCGCGATCGTCGGTGCCGTGCTGATCCAGGTCTACCTGCTGCTCGACTGCGTGGACGGCGAGGTGGCCCGCTGGCGCCGGCAGACCTCGCTGACCGGGGTCTACCTCGACCGGGTCGGCCACTACATGTCGGAGGCCGCGCTGCTCACCGGCCTGGGTCTGCGGGCCGCCGACCTGTTCCACCGCAACGGCCTCCACAGCCACTGGGCGTGGGCCTTCCTGGGCACCCTGGCGGCGCTCGGCGCGATCCTGATCAAGTCGGAGACCGACCTGGTGGACGTGGCCCGGGCCCGCAGCGGCATGACCGCGGTGGAGGACAGCGCCTCGGTGCCGCGCTCGTCCTCGGTGGCCAAGGCCCGCCGCGTGGCGTCCCTCCTCAAGTTCCACCGGCTGGTCGGCGCGGTCGAGGCCTCGCTCTTCATCCTGGCGGCTGGGATCGCCGACCAGGTGCACGGCGGGCTGTTCTTCACCCGTCTGGCGGTTGTGGTGCTGGCGGCCATCGCCATGCTGCAGACCGTGCTGCACCTGCTGAGCATCGTCCTCTCCAGCAGGCTGCGATGAGCGCCGCCACCACCGCGTCGAACAGCGGAGAGGACGCGACCGCGGCGGACGAGTTCAAGCTCGGCGCGGTGATCATCACGATGGGCAACCGCCCGGCCGAGCTGGCCGCGCTGATCGACTCGGTGCTGGCCCAGGAGGGCCCGGCGGTCGAGCTCGCGGTGGTCTCCCAGGGTGTCCCGATGCCGCCGGTGCCGGCGGGCGTGCGCACCGTCGAGCTGCCGGAGAACCTCGGCATCCCGGGCGGGCGCAACGTCGGCATCGAGCTGTTCGGCCCGAACGGGCGGGACGTCGACGCGGTCCTCTTCCTGGACGACGACGGCAGCCTGCCCCGCACCGACTCGGCCCGGCTGCTGCGCGAGGCCTTCACCGCCGACCCGGAGCTCGGCATCGTGAGCTTCCGGATCGCCGACCCGCAGACCGGTCACACCCAGCGCCGCCACGTGCCGCGGCTGCGGGCCAGCGACCCGTTGAAGTCGTCGCGGGTCACCACCTTCCTCGGCGGCGCCAGCGCGGTCCGCTCGACGGTGTTCGAGCAGGCCGGGCAGCTGCCCGCCGAGTTCTTCTACGCCCACGAGGAGACCGACCTCGCGTGGCGGGCGCTGGACGCCGGCTGGTCGATCGACTACCGCGCGGACATCGTGCTGCACCACCCCACCACCTCGCCGGCCCGGCATGCCGCCTACTTCCACAATGTGGCGCGCAACCGGGTCTGGCTGGCCCGGCGGAACCTTCCGGCCCCGTTGGTGCCTCTCTACCTGTGCACCTGGATTCTGCTCACTCTGGTCCGCCGGCCCTCGGGGGAGGCATGGAAGGCATGGCGGGAAGGGTTCCGGGAGGGCTGGCGCACACCTGCGGCTGAGCGGCGGCCCATGCGATGGCGTACTGTATGGCGATTGACCAGGCTGGGCAGACCGCCGGTCATCTGATCGCCCGTTCGGCGGATCATCACACCGCCGCTCGGGCAATACCCGTGATCCGCTGGGACTCCGGTTCCAAGCCCATTCCGGACCCGGCGACTGCCCCCGGCCAGCAGCCGGACTTCCGATTCGTGAAGGACGAATGTGTCGACAGTGAGTGAACCAGTCAACCTCTCCCTCCCCGGAGGTGTTGATACCGGGCTGACCCCCAAGCAGCTCGCCGATAAGTACGGCCTGGCGGTCAGTGGGGCCCGGCCCGGACTGTTCGCCTACACAAAGCAGCTGTGGGGGCGGCGACACTTCATCATGGCGTTCGCCACGGCCCGCCTGGTGGCGCAGTACACCACCGCCAAGATGGGCCAGGTCTGGCAGGTCGTCACTCCGCTGCTCAACTGCGCGGTGTTCTACCTGGTCTTCGGCGTCATCCTGAAGAACCGCGGTGACATGCCCTACTACATCCCCTGGATGTGTATCGGCGTGTTCATCTTCCAGTTCACCCAGAGCGCCATCCAGTCCGGCACCGGGGCGATCTCGTACAACCTGGGCCTGATCCGGGCGCTGCACTTCCCGCGCGCCTGCATGCCGATCGCCTTCACCGTGATCCAGCTGCAGCAGCTGCTGATCTCGATGGTGGTGCTGGTCGGCATCGTGCTCGGCTTCGGCTACCCGCTCTCGGTCGACTGGATCTACATGGTTCCGGCGCTGGTCCTGCAGTCGATGTTCAACACCGGCCTGGCCCTGATCATGGCCCGGATCGGCGCCAAGACCAGCGACATCTCGCAGCTGATGCCGTTCATCCTGCGCACCTGGATGTACACCTCCGGCGTGATGTACAGCATCGCGGACCACGTCGACAAGTGGTCGCCGTTCTGGCGCTTCGTGATGCAGGCGAACCCGGCGTCGGTCTTCATGGAGCTGGTGCGGCACGCGATGATGCCGACCATCTACAGCCCGCACAGGTACCCCGGCCACAACCAGGTGCTGCCCCACCACATCTGGGCCATGGCCGGTGTCTGGGCCGTTGTGTTCTTCGTCATCGGATATGTCTTCTTCTGGAAGGCGGAGGAGGAGTACGGCCGTGGCTGACACCACCCTGACCACCGACCGCGAGGAGCGCGACGCCAAGGCGATCGCGGCCGCCAAGGAGACCCGCGTCCCGACCGTCGTCGTGGACGACGTGCACATCGTCTACAAGGTGCACGGCGCCTCGGCCGGCAAGGGCAGCGCCACCTCCGCGCTCTCCCGCCTGATCAGCCGCAAGCGCTCGCCCGCCATCACCGAGGTGCACGCCGTCCGCGGTGTCACCTTCACCGCCTACAAGGGTGAGGCGATCGGTCTGATCGGCTCCAACGGCTCCGGCAAGTCGACCATGCTGTCGGCGATCGCCGGCCTGCTGCCGACCGCCAAGGGCGCGATCTACACCCACGGCCAGCCGTCGCTGCTGGGCGTGAACGCGGCGCTGATGGACGACCTGACCGGTGAGCGCAACGTGGTGCTCGGCTGCCTGGCGATGGGCATGAGCCCGGCGCAGGTGAAGGAGCGCTACCAGGACATCGTGGACTTCTCGGGCATCAACGAGAAGGGCCAGTTCATCAACCTGCCGATGCGCACCTACTCGTCGGGCATGGCGGCCCGCCTGCGGTTCTCGATCGCGGCGGCCAAGACCCACGACGTGCTGCTGATCGACGAGGCGCTGTCCACCGGTGACCAGGCGTTCCAGCGGCGCAGTGAGGCCCGGATCCGCGAGCTGCGCAAGGAGGCCGGTACGGTCTTCCTGGTCAGCCACAACAACAATGCGATCCGGGACACCTGCGAGCGGACCATCTGGATCGAGACCGGCGAGCTGATCATGGACGGCCCCACCGACGAGGTGGTCGGCATGTACGAGCGCGGCGAGCGCCCGTAGTACGCACACGGCGGAGTACCTCGCAGCGGGCCGCACAGGCCCCATGACACCGCGCGGAGCCGGTGTTCGGACGTCCCCAGGGCGGCCCGGGCACCGGCTCCGCGCGTGTGCGGCCGGGTGTGCTCCGGGTGTGTGAGCCGCGCGAGTGAGCACGATCGGCGCGCCGGGGGGCGGTCTTTTCGACAGGTGGCCGAAAGTGAAAGGGTGGGGCCCCAGGAGCGGTGTGGTTCCGCCCCCGGGGGAATATCCGAGTCGATTCCATGGTCAAGACCGGTGTAGAACGGGGGAGTGACGGAAGTGACGGTTTCGGCTCAGGCCTCGGCGCGGGCGCAGGACGCCGCGGTGGGGGGCACGCTCGACAAGGCGGCGCGGGAGAACTTCCCGGTGGCTCCCGGCTTCCTGCCCGCGGCCTGGCGGCACGATCTGATGGCGGTGTACGGCTTCGCGCGACTGGTGGACGACGCCGGCGACGGCGATCTGGCCGACCCCGCCCAGACGGCCCGGCTGCTGGGCGCAGCCACCCCTTCGGAGCAGTCGGACGATACGACTTTCAGACTCGGCCTGCTGGACGCCATCGAACGTGATCTTGACCGCGCGTTCGAGGCCGCCCTGCCCGGCGCCGCCGGCGAGCCGGTGCGCCACCCCCTGATGCAGGCCCTGGTCCCGATGATCCGCAACCACGACGTGACCCCGGAGCCGTTCCGCAAGCTGATCGAGGCCAACCGGGTGGACCAGACCACCACCCGCTATCCGACCTTCGACAGTCTGATCGGCTACTGCACGTTGTCGGCCGATCCGGTAGGGCGCCTGGTGCTCGCTCTGGCGGGCGTCGCGACCCCCGAGCGGATCGCTCTGTCGGACCGGATCTGCAGCGCACTCCAGGTGATTGAGCATCTACAGGACGTTGCCGAGGACTACGCCCGAGGGCGGATCTACCTGCCCACGGAGGATCTGGAGCGGTTCGGGGTGGCCGAGGCCGACCTCGGGCGTTCCACTGCGAGTGGCAGTATTCGGGAGCTGGTCGCGTTCGAGGCCGCCCGGGCTCGGACCCTGCTCGACCAGGGGGCACCGCTGGTGGGTACCGTTCGTGGCAGGCTCCGGCTGCTGCTGGCGGGTTTCACCGCCGGCGGGTACGCCGCGCTGGCGGCCATCGAGGCCGCCGGGCACGACGTCCTGGCACAGCAGCCCGAGCCCGACAAGCGCCGCCTCGCGATGAAGGCGGCGGCCATCTTCGCGAAGGGAAGGTGAACGCCCGAGTGGCGGCATCACCACTGGCGTCGGCACCGGTCATGGCGGCGTACCGCTACTGCGAGGCGGTCACCGCCCTGCAGGCCCGCAACTTCAGCTACGGGATCCGGTTGCTCCCGGAGCCCAAGCGGCTTGCCATGTCCGCGCTCTACGCGCTCGCCCGCCGGGTCGACGACATCGGCGACGGCGAGCTGGCGGCCGACCGCAAGAAGGAGCAGCTGCTGGCCACCCGGGCACTGCTGGACGAGATCCGGGCCGGCAGCGTCACCGAGGAGGACACCGACCCGATCAAGGTGGCGCTGGCCGACGCGGCACGGCGCTTCCCGATCCCGCTGGACGCCTTCGACGAGCTGATCGACGGCGTCGAGATGGACCTGCGCGGCGAGGAGTACCAGACCTTCGAGGACCTCAAGGTCTACTGCCGCTGCGTGGCCGGTTCGATCGGCCGGCTGTCGCTGGGCGTCTACGGCTGCGAGGACCCCAAGCGCGGCGCCGAGTACGCGGACACCCTGGGCCTGGCCCTGCAGCTCACCAACATCCTGCGCGACCTGCGGGAGGACGCCGGCAACGGCCGCACCTACCTGCCTGCCGAGGACCTGGCCAGGTTCGGCTGCGAGCAGGGCTTCGCCCAGTCCACCCCGCCGGCCGGCGCCGACTTCACCGGCCTGATCGCGTTCGAGGCGGCGCGGGCCCAGGGGTACTTCGAGGAGGGCCTGCGGCTGCTGCCGATGCTGGACCGCCGCAGCCGGGCCTGTACCGCCGCGATGGCGGGGATCTATCACCGGCTGCTAGGACGGATCGCGGCCGAACCGGAGTCGGTCCTGCGCGGCCGGGTCTCACTGCCGGGCTGGGAGAAGGCCTATGTAGCACTCTCCGGGCTGGCCGGAGGCCGTTCGTGACTTTCCACGCCAATCGGCAGCCAAGCCGGTGGGATAAGTGGGAAGATCACGAACGAACCAAGTAGCAGCTAGGAGGCGAGATGACCGGGGAAACCGGGAACGGCGGCACGGCCGTGGTGGTCGGCGGCGGCCTGGCCGGGATCACCGCCGCGCTGCGACTGGCCGAGGCGGACGTCAAGGTCACCCTGCTGGAGGCGCGACCGCGGCTCGGTGGGCTGGCCTTCTCGTTCCGCCGCGGCGAGCTGACCGTGGACAACGGCCAGCACGTGTTCCTGCGCTGCTGCACGGCCTACCGCGGCCTGATCGCGCGGCTCGGCGCGATGGGCCAGATGGAGATCCAGCCGCGGCTGGAGGTCCCGGTGCTGTCGGTGCGGGAGTCCGGCTACCGGCTCGGCCGGCTCAGCCGCACACAGCTGCCGGTGCCGCTGCACCTGGCCGCCAGCCTGGCCGGCTATCCGCACCTGGCCCCCGCCGACCGCCTGCGGGTGGTGCGCGGGGCGCTGGCGCTGCAGCGCCTCGACCTGGCCGACCCGGCGCTGGACGCCGTCTCGTTCGGCGCCTGGCTGCGCGCCCACGGGCAGAACGACCGGACCATCGCCGCGCTGTGGGACCTGGTCGGGGTGGCCACCCTGAACGCCAGGGCCGACGAGGTCTCACTGGCCATGGCCGCGATGGTCTTCAAGACCGGTCTGCTCTCCGAGAACGGCGCCAGTGACATCGGCATCGCCAAGGTGCCGCTGGGCGCCGTGCACCATGACGTGGCCGGGCGTGAGCTGGCCGCCGCCGAGGTGGCGGTCCGGCTGCGGACCAAGGCGGTGGAGCTCAAGTCGGACGCCGAGGGCCGGCACACCGTGCGGCTGGAGAACGGCGAGCTGCTGAGCGCCGACACCGTGGTGCTGGCCGGCGCCCAGGACACCGCGTCGGCGCTGCTGCCGGCGGACGCCATCGCCGGACAGCACCGGCTCGGCGAGCTCGGCTACGCGCCGATCCTCAACGTCCACGTGGTCTACGACCGCCCGGTGCTGCGCCGCCCGTTCTTCGCGGCGCTCGACTCGCCGGTGCAGTGGGTCTTCGACCGCACCGAGCACTCGGGCGTGGCGGCCGTCCACCCCGGTGCCCAGTACCTCGCGCTCTCCCAGTCGGCCGTCCGGGACGAGATCGACCTCCCGGTCGCCGAGCTGCGGGCCCGCTACCTGCCCGAGCTGGCCCGGCTGCTGCCGCCGGCCAAGAGCGCCGAGGTGCTCGACTTCTTCGTCACCCGGGAGCGGACCGCCACCTTCGACGCGGCCCCCGGCACCGGGGCGCTGCGCCCCGGCCCGGCGACCCGGGTGCCCGGACTGCTGCTGGCCGGCTCGTGGACCGCCACCGGCTGGCCCGCGACGATGGAGGGCGCCGTGCGCAGCGGCCACGCCGCCGCCGACGCCGCGCTGGCCGCCGCGGGCCGCCGGGCCCCGGTGGACCGCGGTGACGGGCGGTGGCCGCGATGACCGCACCATCGATCGGGCCGAGCGCCGCCACCGTCCGCACGTCCACCAAGAACACCAGCACTACGGCCCATGGAGAGGGAACACTCGTGGAGGCACGTCCCAGCATGTTCGCGGGCGCGACGGCCCAGGCCGAGCCCGTCTCGGTACCGGAGCTGCTGGCCAGAGGCCGCACGCTCTGCACTCCGCCGCTGCGCTCGGCAGTGGCCCGGCTGGCGTCCCCGATGGACGCGGTCGCGGCCTACCACTTCGGCTGGACCGACCAGGCCGGCAACCCGGTGGCTGGGGACGGCGGCAAGGCGGTCCGCCCGGCGCTCGCGCTGCTCTCCGCGGAGGCGGCCGGAGCTCCCGCACCTGCCGGAGTACCCGGTGGCGTGGCCGTTGAGCTGGTGCACAACTTCTCGCTGCTGCATGATGATCTGATGGATGGTGACGAGACTCGTCGGCACCGGGCCACCGCCTGGACGGTCTTCGGACCGGCGCAGGCGATCCTGGTCGGCGATGCGCTGGCCACCCTCGGCACCGAGGTACTGCTGGACGCCGGGCGCAGCGGGGCGGCCACCGAGGCCGACGCCGCTCGCGCCGTGGCCCTGATCACGACCGCGACCCGCAAGCTCATCGACGGTCAGGCCCAGGACCTCTCCTTCGAGCACCGCGACGCGGTCACCGTCGCCGAGTGCCTGGAGATGGAGGGCAACAAGACCGGTGCCCTGCTCGCGGCCGCCTCGGCGATCGGCGCGGTGCTGGCCGGCGCGGACGACCGCACCTCGGACGCGCTGCAGCGCTACGGACACCACCTCGGGCTGGCCTTCCAGGCCGTCGACGACCTGCTCGGCATCTGGGGCGCCACCGAGGTCACCGGCAAGCCGCACTGGGGTGACCTGCGGCAGCGCAAGAAGTCGCTGCCGGTGGCCGCCGCACTGGCCGAGGGCGGCGCCGCCTCCCGCCGGCTGGCCGAGCTGCTCGCCGACCCGCACGGGCGGGGCGAGGAGTCCGAGGAGGTGCTGGCCGGCCGCGCCGCGCTGATCGAGCAGGCCGGCGGCCGGGCCTGGACCCAGGAGGAGGCACGTCGTCAGCACAGCACCGCGCTGGCCGCACTGGACGAGGTGCCGATGGCCGACGAAGTCCGTGAACGTTTCGTCGCCCTCGCCGAATTCGTCGTGGTACGAGAGAGGTGACAGCAAGTTGACAGCAACCGCGGACGGCCGGCTCGACCCTGAGTACGATTCCGAGCCGGTCGCGGTGGAGGAGCGGCCCCCCGGGTCGGCCGATCCGGCCGGATCCTGGCGGGAGCCGGAGAGCGCGGCGGCCGTAGGGGGGCGCGCCGCGGAACCGGGTGAGGAACCGTCACCCCTGGACCGCGCGACGATCGAGGACAGCCTGCGCCGGGCCACCGAGCACCTGCTGTCGCTGCAGGACGACGAGGGCTGGTGGAAGGGGGACCTGGAAACCAACGTCACCATGGACGCCGAGGACCTGTTACTACGGCAGTTCCTCGGAATCCGCACTGCGGAGCAGACCGCGGCCACCGCCGAGTGGATCCGCTCACAGCAACGCGAGGACGGCACCTGGGGGACCTTCCACGGTGGCCCACCGGAGCTGTCCACCAGCGTGGAGGCGTACGTCGCCCTCCGCCTGGCGGGGGACGACCCCGAAGCCCCGCACATGCGGGCCGCCGCCGAGTACGTGCGGGGCGCCGGCGGAATCGCCGCAACCCGGGTGTTCACCCGGATCTGGCTGGCCCTGTTCGGCTGGTGGCCCTGGGAGCGGCTGCCGGAGATGCCACCGGAGATCATGTTCCTGCCCAAGTGGCTCCCGCTCAACATCTACGCCTTCGGCTGCTGGGCCCGGCAGACCATCGTGCCGCTGACCGTGGTCTCCGCCCTGCGCCCGGTCCGCCCGGCCCCGTTCGCACTGACCGAGTTGCACACCGACCCGGACAACCCCTTCCCCCTGCGCCCGCTGGCCCCGCCGACCACCTGGGACGGCTTCTTCGAGCGCCTCGACATGGTGCTGCACGCCTACCACAAGCGCGCGGTCCGCCCGTTGCGCCGGCTGGCGCTCAACCAGGCCCGCCGCTGGATCGTGGAACGCCAGGAGGCGGACGGCTGCTGGGGCGGCATCCAGCCCCCGGCGGTCTACTCGCTGATCGCCCTGCACCTGCTGGGCTACGAACTCGACCACCCCGTCATGCAGGCGGGCCTCGCGGCCTTCGAGCGGTTCACCGTGCACACCGAGGACGGCGCCCGCTGGCTGGAGGCCTGCCAGTCCCCGGTCTGGGACACCTGCCTGGCCACCATCGCGCTGGTCGACGCCGGCCTGGCACCGGACCACCCGGCGCTGGTCAAGGCGACCGACTGGATGCTCGGCGAGGAGATCACCACCAGGGGCGACTGGTCCGTGCAGCGGCCCCAACTGCACCCGGGCGGTTGGGCGTTCGAGTTCCACAACGACACCTACCCGGACATCGACGACACCGCCGAGGTGGTGCTGGCGCTGCGCCGGGTGGCCCCCAGCCACCCGCGGCCGCAGCTGGTGGCGGCGGCCGCGGACCGCGGGGTGACCTGGAACCTCGGCATGCAGTCCAAGAACGGCGCCTGGGGCGCCTTCGACGTGGACAACACCAGCACCCTGCCGAACAAGCTGCCGTTCTGCGACTTCGGCGAGGTGGTCGACCCGCCGTCGGCCGACGTCACCGCCCATGTGGTGGAGATGCTGGCCGAGGTCGGCATGGCCGACGACCCGCGCACCCGGCGCGGCGTCGAGTGGCTGCTGGCCAATCAGGAGGCTGACGGCTCCTGGTTCGGCCGCTGGGGCACCAACTACATCTACGGCACCGGCTCGGTGCTGCCGGCCCTGGTCGCCGCCGGCCTGCCCGTCTCCGATCCGGCGATCCGGCGCGCGGTGCGCTGGCTGGAGGAGCGGCAGAACCAGGACGGCGGTTGGGGCGAGGACATGCGCTCCTACGAGGACCCGGAGAAGTGGTCCGGCCGCGGCGACTCCACGGCCTCGCAGACCGCCTGGGCGCTGATGGCGCTGCTGGCGGCCGGCGAGGGCCCGGACGGGCGCTACGCGCCGGGCGACGGCCGGGGCAGCGCCGCGGTCGAACGCGGGGTGCGCTGGCTCGCCGCCACCCAGCTGCCCGAAGGCAGCTGGGACGAACCGCAGTTCACCGGGACCGGGTTCCCGTGGGACTTCTCGATCAACTACCACCTGTACCGGCTGGTCTTCCCGGTCACCGCGCTCGGCCGCTACCTGCACGGCAACCCCGTGCTCGGACAAGCGGGGAGGGCCACGTGACAGCTCCAATGCTCGTGCTCTGCGCGCTGGCGCCCGAGGCATGGGCGCTGCGCGGCGGGGACTGGGCGAACGGGCTCGGCGGCCGCCCGGTGCTGGCGCGCATCGGGATGGGCCCCACGAAGGCGGCACGGACCGTCAGCAGCCTGCTGGCAGCGGGCTCCGAGGCGTACAGCGCGGTGGTCCTGACCGGATTCTGCGCGGCGGTGGCGCCGGGAACAAGACCGGGAGAGGTCTTTGTTGCCGACAAGGTGCAATCCGCATCGGGCCGTTCAACTGCTACCCGGCAGCCCGAGGCGCTCGCCCAGGCCCTGCGCTGCCTGGGCCTCGGTGTGCGGGTCGGTGCGCTGCACTCGGCGGACCACGTGGTGCGCGGCCCGGAGCGCCGCTCGCTGCACCAGGCCGGGGTGACCGCGGTGGACATGGAGTCGGCCGCGGTGCTCGAGCGGCTGCCGGCGGACCTGCCGGTGGCGGCCGTCCGGGTGGTGGTCGACACCCCCGAACGCGAACTGCTCCGGTTGGGAACGCTCCCGTCCGGGCTGCGCGCCTTCCAGACCCTGCGGGCCACCGTGCCCGCCCTGCTCGGCTGGCACCGCGCGGTCGCCGCCGAGCCGCACGTTCCGCATGCTTTCGATACTTCCCTGCCGACGCCGACGATCTCTCAGGAGGCGAGCTAGCCATGGCCATGCCGCTGCGCCAGACCTTGCGAGTCAGTTCCTATCTCTTGCACCAGAAGCTCATCAAGCGGGCCGAGAAGTTCCCGCTGATCGTCGAGCTGGAGCCGCTGTTCGCCTGCAACCTCGCCTGCGAGGGCTGCGGCAAGATCCAGCACCCGGCCGGGGTGCTCAAGCAGCGGATGCCGGTCGCCCAGGCGGTCGGCGCGGTGCTGGAGTCCGGCGCCCCGATGGTCTCCATCGCGGGTGGCGAGCCGCTGATGCACCCTCAGATCGACGAGATCGTCCGCCAGTTGGTGGCAAAGCGCAAGTATGTCTTCCTTTGCACAAACGGGCTCCTGTTGCGCAAGAAGTTGGACAAGTTCACTCCTTCGCCGTACTTCACCTTCACGGTGCACATCGACGGGCTGCGCGAGCGTCACGATGAGTCGGTGGCCAAGGAGGGGACCTTCGACGAAGCGGTGGCCGCCATCAAGGAGGCCAAGCGCCGTGGGTTCCGGGTCAGCACCAACAGCACCTTCTTCAACACCGACTCCCCGCAGAACGTCATCGACGTGCTCAACTTCCTCAATGACGACCTGAAGGTCGACGAGATGATGCTGTCGCCCGCCTACGCCTACGAGAAGGCCCCCGACCAGGAGCACTTCCTGGGCGTCGACCAGACCCGGGAGCTGTTCCGCAAGGCCTTCGCCGGCGGCAACCGCAGGCGCTGGCGGCTCAACCAGAGCCCGCTGTTCCTGGACTTCCTCGAGGGCAAGGTGGACTTCGAGTGCACCGCCTGGGGGATCCCGAACTACTCGCTCTTCGGCTGGCAGCGCCCCTGCTACCTGATGAGCGACGGCTACGTCCCGACGTACCGCGAGCTCATCGAGAAGACCGACTGGTCCAAGTACGGACGGGGCAAGGACCCGCGCTGCGAGAACTGCATGGCGCACTGCGGGTACGAGCCGACCGCGGTGCTGGCCACCATGGATTCGCTCAAGGAGTCCCTGCGGGCGGCTCGCGAAACCGTGATGGCCTCCCGCTGAGTCGGCGGCCCGGCGCGCACATGCAGGAGTGCGCGCCGGGCTTGACCATGGCATCAGGACTACCGCACAGCAAGGATGAGTCGAACCCATGACCGCGATCTCGCTCGGCATTCCGTCTCTGCCGCTGAAGCCGCTCGCCACTCGCCGGGTGTCCCGGCAGATCATGGTGGGCAATGTGCCGGTGGGTGGTGACGCGCCGGTGTCGGTGCAGTCGATGACCACCACGCTGACCGCCGACGTCAATGCGACGCTGCAGCAGATCGCGCAGCTGACCGCCTCGGGCTGTCAGATCGTGCGGGTGGCGGTGCCGTCCCAGGACGACGCGGACGCGCTGCCGATGATCGCGAAGAAGTCGCAGATCCCGGTGATCGCGGACATCCACTTCCAGCCGAAGTACGTGTTCGCGGCGATCGAGGCGGGGTGTGCGGCGGTCCGGGTGAATCCGGGCAACATCAAGGCGTTCGACGACAAGGTCGGTGAGATCGCGAAGGCGGCGTCCGAGGCGGGCACCCCGATCCGGATCGGCGTCAACGCGGGTTCGCTGGACAAGCGGCTGCTGGAGAAGTACGGCAAGGCGACTCCGGAGGCGCTGGTGGAGTCGGCGCTGTGGGAGTGCTCGCTGTTCGAGGAGCACGGCTTCCGGGACATCAAGATCTCGGTGAAGCACAACGATCCGGTGGTGATGATCAATGCGTACCGGCAGCTGGCGGCGGCGTGCGACTATCCGCTGCACCTGGGTGTGACGGAGGCCGGGCCGGCGTTCCAGGGCACGATCAAGTCGGCGGTGGCGTTCGGTGCGCTGCTGTCGGAGGGGATCGGGGACACGATCCGGGTCTCGCTGTCGGCTCCGCCGGTGGAGGAGGTCAAGGTCGGCATCCAGATCCTGGAGTCGTTGAACCTGCGTCAGCGCGGTCTGGAGATCGTCTCGTGTCCGTCCTGCGGGCGGGCGCAGGTGGACGTCTACAAGCTGGCGGAGGAGGTCACCGCGGGCCTGGAGGGCATGGAGGTGCCGCTCCGCGTCGCGGTGATGGGGTGTGTGGTGAACGGTCCGGGGGAGGCCCGGGAGGCGGACCTGGGTGTGGCGTCGGGCAACGGCAAGGGCCAGATCTTCGTCAAGGGCGAGGTCATCAAGACCGTGCCGGAGTCCAAGATCGTCGAAACCCTGATCGAAGAGGCCCTGCTGCTCGCCGAGCAGCACCAGGCCCAGGGCGGACCAGCAGGCGTGCCCGCGGTCATCACCGCAGGCTGATCCCAGCAACTCCGGTGGTCCGACCGGCCCCCGGCAACCTCGTACACACCTGAGCGCACAGAGCCGAAAGGTGGAGTCATGTCACTGCTGTCCGCTGTCCACGGACCGGCCGATCTCAAGCGGCTGCCGGCCAACCGGCTGCCCGAGCTGGCCCAGGAGATCCGGGACTTCCTGATCGAGGCGGTCTCCAAGACCGGCGGCCATCTCGGCCCCAACCTGGGCGTCGTCGAGCTGACCATCGCCCTGCACCGGGTCTTCGACTCGCCGAACGACCGGATCCTCTTCGACACCGGACACCAGTCCTACGTCCACAAGCTGCTGACCGGCCGCCAGGACTTCAGCCGGCTGCGGGCCAGGGGCGGTCTGTCCGGCTACCCGTCCCGCGCCGAGTCCGAGCACGACGTGATCGAGAACTCGCACGCGTCCACGGTGCTCAGCTACGCCGACGGCATCGCCAAGGCCCACCAGATCCAGGGCCGCACGGACCGCCAGACCGTTGCCGTGATCGGCGACGGCGCGCTCACCGGCGGCCTGGCCTGGGAGGCGCTCAACAACATCGCCGAGGCCCAGGACCGCCCGCTGGTCATCGTGGTCAACGACAACGAGCGGTCCTACGCCAAGACCATCGGCGGCCTGGCCAACCACCTCGCCACCCTGCGCACCACCCAGGGCTACGAGCGCTTCCTCGCCTGGGGCAAGGAGGCGCTGCAGCGCACCCCGGTGGTCGGCCAGCCGATCTTCGAGGCGCTGCACGGCGCCAAGAAGGGCTTCAAGGACTCCTTCGCGCCGCAGGGCATGTTCGAGGACCTCGGCCTGAAGTACGTCGGGCCGATCGACGGCCACGACATCGGCGCGGTGGAGTCCGCACTGCGCCGGGCCCGCGGCTTCGGCGGCCCGGTGATCGTGCACTGCCTGACCGTCAAGGGCCGCGGCTACCGGCCCGCCGAGCAGGACGAGGCCGACCGGTTCCACGCGGTCAACGCCATGGACCCGTACACCTGCCTGCCCATCTCGCCCTCCGGCGGCACCTCCTGGACCTCGGTGTTCAGCGAGGAGATGCTCGAGGTCGGCGCCCAGCGGCCGGACGTGGTGGCGATCACCGCGGCGATGCTGCAACCGGTGGGCCTGGCGCCGTTCGCCAAGGCCTTCCCGAAGCGCATCTTCGACGTCGGGATCGCCGAGCAGCACGCCGTGACCAGTGCGGCCGGCCTGGCCACCGCCGGGCTGCACCCGGTGGTCGCGGTCTACGCGACCTTCCTCAACCGGGCCTTCGACCAGGTGCTGATGGACGTCGCGCTGCACAAGCTCGGCGTCACCTTCGTGCTCGACCGGGCCGGGGTCACCGGCAATGACGGCGCCTCGCACAACGGCATGTGGGACCTGTCGGTGCTTCAAGTGGTGCCGGGCCTGCGGCTGGCCGCCCCGCGCGACGCCGAGCAGCTGCGCACCCAGCTGCACGAGGCCCTGGAGGTCGAGGACGCGCCCACCGTGCTGCGCTTCCCCAAGGGCGAGGTCGGCCCGCCGGTGCCGGCCGTCGAGCGGGTCGGCGGCGTGGACGTGCTGCAGCGCACCCGGGTGCCGGGCCGAGCGGGCCAGCAGATCCTGCTGGTCTCGGTCGGCGCGATGGCCGGCGCCTGCCTGGACGCCGCCGCCCTGCTCACCGCCGACGGGTTCGCCACCACCGTGGTCGACCCGCGCTGGGTCAAGCCGGTCGACCCGGCGCTGATCCGGCTCGCCGCCCAGCACACGCTGGTGGTGACCGTCGAGGACAACGGCCGCACCGGCGGGGTCGGCGCTGCCATCGCCCAGGCGCTGCGCGACGCCGAGGTGGACACCCCGCTGCGAGACCTCGGCCTGCGCCAGGAGTTCCTGGACCACGCCGGCCGCGGCGAGATCATGGAGGAGGCGGGCCTGACCGGTACCGGCATCGCCGCCCAGGCCGCCGCCTACGCCAAGCACCTGCTGCCCGAACGAGGAGTGAACGAACCCCGTGCCAGCTGACCGCCCGACCAACGCCCTGGACCTCGCCGCCCTGCTCGCCGAGCGCGGCGATGAGCGGTACGAGCTGCACGCCCGGTACCTCAATCCGCAGCTGCCGCGGATGCTGCACACCATCGGCTTCGACAAGACCTACGACCGCGCCGCCGGTCCGTTCTTCTACGACGCCGAGGGCAACGAGTACCTCGACATGCTGGCCGGTTTCGGCATCTTCGCGCTGGGCCGCCACCACCCCGTGGTGCGCGACGCCGTCCAGCAGGTGATGGACCTCGACCTGCCGGACCTGACCCGGTTCGACTGCCCGCCATTGCCCGGACTGCTGGCCGAGAAGCTGCTGGGCTTCGCCCCCGGCCTGGACCGGGTGTTCTTCGGCAACAGCGGCACCGAGGCGGTGGAGACGGCGATCAAGTTCGCCCGCTACGCCACCGGGCGGGGCCGGATCCTCTACGCCGACCACGCCTTCCACGGCCTGACCACTGGCTCGCTGTCGATCAACGGCGAGGGCGGGTTCAAGAAGGGCTTCGGCCCGCTGCTGCCGGACACCGCGATCCCGCTGGGCGACCTGGGCGCGCTCCAGCGGGAGCTGCGCCGCGGCGACGTGGCGGCGCTGATCGTCGAGCCGATCCAGGGCAAGGGGGTGCACCAGGCCCCGCCCGGCTGGCTGCGGGCCGCCCAGGAGCTGCTGCACGAGAACAAGGCGCTGCTGATCTGCGACGAGGTGCAGACCGGGATCGGCCGCACCGGCACCTTCTTCGCCTACCAGGCCGAGGAGGGCGTGCAGCCCGACCTGGTCTGCGCGGCCAAGGCGCTCTCCGGCGGCTATGTGCCGATCGGCGCCACCCTCGGCAAGAACTGGATCTTCGAGAAGGTGTACTCCTCGATGGACCGGGTGCTGGTGCACTCGGCCAGCTTCGGGTCGAACAACCAGGCGATGGCCGCCGGCCTGGCCACCCTGCAGGTGATCCAGGACGAGAAGGTGGTGGAGAACGCCCGGGTGGTCGGCGAGGTGTTCCGCTCCCGGCTGGCCGCGCTCACCGAGAAGTACGAGCTGCTCGCCGACGTGCGCGGGCGCGGGCTGATGATCGGCATCGAGTTCGGCCGGCCGAAGTCGCTCAAGCTGCGTACCGGGTGGACGGCGCTGCAGGCCGCCCGGAAGGGCCTGTTCGCCCAGATGGTGGTGGTCCCGCTGCTGCAGCGGCACCGGATCCTCACCCAGGTCTCCGGAGACCTCCAGGAGGTGATCAAGCTGATCCCGCCGCTGATCATCACCGAGGCCGAGGTGGACCGCTTCCTGGACGCGTTCTGCGACGTGATGGACGACGCGCACCGCGGCAGCGGCCTGATGTGGGACTTCGGCAAGACCCTGGTGAAGCAGGCGGTCGCCAACCGCTGACCGCTACAGCTCCACCCGGCGCCGGCGGATCACCACGTAGAGGTCCACGGCGGCGAACAGCGTGAGCACGAAGCTGACCACCGCGAAGCCGACCAGGGTTCCCTGAGAGGGCACTCCGGTCGGCTTCGCCAGTGCCGCGAAGATCGCGAAAGTGGCCGTCATCAGGGCGAAGAACGGGGTGAAGATCACCGACAGCAGGAACCGCAGCTTCAGGTCGCTGCGCGCGAACCGGGGCTCGGTTCCGCTGCGCCAGCGGCGCGGGGTGGTCGCGTAGCGCATGGTGCGCACCTCCGTCCGTCTCTGGCAAGGCAGTGCCCGGACAACTCCAGGCTAATCCGGAGTAACCTCATGAGCCGAGGCGAACGGGCCGCGGTCGGGGCAGACCGGGGGCGAGGAGCGGAGGAGCGGCGTGAGCATCGCGGTGTGCACCATCTGCACCGGGACCGGCCGACTGGCCGGCCTGCAGTGCCGGACTTGCAAGGGCACCGGGACCACCGAGCGGGACGGCGGCGGCAACTGCTTCCTGTGCAGCGGCACCGGAACGTACACCCGCTACCGGGTCTCCGCCGACGGCAGCAAGCAGGCCTACCGGGAGGAGCCCTGCCGGACCTGCGACGGCACCGGAACGATCACTGGAAGCCACTCGGCCGACGCTTGATCGTCCGTCAGTTCGCCCTTTCTGATGTACGGTCAAACCGCTACCGTGGACGTACTCTTCGTATCCGATGCGAGGTCGCCCATGGTCGTCACCGACACTTACTTCCGGTACTGCGCCTCATGCGGTACGCCGGTCAGCGAGGGTCCGGAAGGCGGCTATGTCTGCGGGGCCTGCTTCCACGTGGTGGAGCCGCTGGGGGCGGACGCGGCGCGCAGGCGGCGCCGCGCCGAGCGGGCCGCCATGGTCGCGGAGGCCGCCCGGCTGCGGGCGCTGCGGCAGTTCTAGCGGCTACCGCTTCCTGGCCACCACGGCATAACCCGGTGCCCACACATCGGCCGCCCCGGCGGATTCCGGACGCCACTGGGGGATGACCACCAGGCCGGGCTCGACCAGCTCCAGGCCCTCCAGGAACCGCTCGATCTGCGCGCGGGGGCGCGGGGTGGCCTGGGCGGCCGCCCTGCGGTAGACCTCCTTCCCGGCCTCCGTCTGGGCCGGGTCGCCGAAGTCGCCGGTGCCGTGCGACATGATCAGGAAGCTGCCCGGGGCCAGCGCGTCCAGCAGCGTCTTCACGATCCCGTACGGATCCTGCTCCTCGTCTATGAAGTGCAGCACCGCGATCAGCATCAGCGCGATCGGCCGGTCGAAGTCCAGCGCCTCGCGCACCTGCTGGTCGGCGAGGATCGCGGCCGGGTCGCGCAGGTCGGCCTGCAGGGCCAGCGTCCGGCCGTGCGAGGGGCCGGCCATCAGGGCCCGGGCGTGCGCGAGCACGATCGGGTCGTTGTCCACGTAGACCACCCGGACCTGCGGGTCGACCTGCTGCGCCACCTCATGGGTGTTGCCCTCGGTCGGGATGCCGGTGCCGATGTCCAGGAACTGGTCGACGCCCTGCTCGGCGACGAAGCGCACGGCGCGCTGCAGGAACGCCCGGTTGGCCTTGGCGGCCTCCGGGATGCCCGGGGCGATCGCGATGATCTGCTCGGCGGCGGCGCGGTCGGCCGGGAAGTTGTCCTTGCCGCCCAGGAAGTAGTCGTAGATCCGGGCCGGGTGCGGAATCTCCGGTCGCAGGTCGGTGGCCGGCGGGGGCTCCTGGGCCAGTCCTGTGCCATCCAGCTGGTGTTGTCAGCCATCGTCGCTCCCGCCCTCATCGGTGATGTGGGAGCAGCATAGACAGTGGGCGATCAGCTGTCCGACGGTCCGTCAGATTTTCGGCGGACGGTAACCATGACGACCACCATGAGAATTCACTCGCAATTCCCGTTGACTGCCTGGGAGCGAGCCGTAAAACGTCAACAACTGACACGACCCTGGTCACCGGATCGGCATCGTGACCAGGGTCGCTACGCAGGACGGACTAGTCGAGCGGGCCGCCCGCGACGTAAATCACCTGGCCGCTGACGAAACCGGCGCCCTCGCTCACCAGGAACGAGATGGTGTGGGCGATGTCCTCCGGAACACCCACCCGCTGCACCGGGATCTGGGTGGCGGCGGCCTCCTTGAAGGCCTCGAACTCCATGCCGACCCGGGCCGCGGTGGCGGCCGTCATGTCGGTGGCGATGAAGCCCGGGGCCACCGCGTTGGCGGTGATGCCGAACTTGCCCAGCTCGATCGCCAGGGTCTTGGTGAAGCCCTGCAGACCGGCCTTGGCCGCCGAGTAGTTGGCCTGGCCGCGGTTGCCCTGGGCGGACGAGGACGAGAGGTTGACGATCCGCCCGAAGTGGGCGTCCACCATGTGCTTCTGCACCGCGCGGGTCATCAGGAAGGCGCCGCGCAGGTGCACGTTCATGACGGTGTCCCAGTCCGACTGGGACATCTTGAACAGCAGGTTGTCGCGCAGCACACCGGCGTTGTTGACCAGCACCACCGGGGCGCCGAGCTCGGTCGCGATCCGCTCCACGGCCGCCGCGACCTGGGCCTCGTCCGACACGTCCGCACCCACCGCGAGGGCCCGGCCGCCGGCCGCGACGATCTTGTCGACGGTCTCCTTGCCCGCGCTCTCCTCCAGGTCGACGACCGCGACGGCGAAGCCGTCGGCGGCGAGCCGGAGCGCGGTGGCGGCACCGATGCCGCGGGCGGCACCGGTGACGACGGCGACCCTGTGCGTGCTGGTCTGCTCGGTCATTCGGAGTACTCGTCTCTACTCGATTCGGGGTGCAGTTACCCTACCGGCGAGTAGTAGAGCGGAGAAGAGCGCCCGCCGGTTGAATGCTCAACTCCTTGGCGTGGGACGAATTACGACAAGTACACCGAACATCCGTCTACTATCCGCCCCTGCCTGCCGCATTGCGGCCTCCGTTTGTATAGTGTGCGCCAGCAGCCGTCGGCTGCACGGCGGAGCTCCCCTCGAAAAGGGTCGACATCACTGCGGTTGATGGCGATTCGCTTGGGGGAGGCCAGCGCGCCGCTACTGCCCCGCCCGGGTGTCCCACAGCACGCCGGGTGTGACATCAGGACGGATTCATGGTGCTGGGGGAGATCCCGACGACCCGCGTGCCCGGCAGACTGCAGCAGTCGCCCGGGCACCTCATCCGCGTGGCCCAGCAGGTGCACACCCGGCTGTGGTCCGAACACGTGGGAGCCGAACTGACGGCTCCTCAGTTCGCGGTCCTGCTTGCCCTCGCTCTCGAACCGGGCGCCGACCAGCGCACGGTGGGGGAGCGGGCCTCGCTGGACAAGGCGACGATGGCCGAGATGGTCGCTCGGCTGGTACGGCGTGGCCTGGTGCTGCGCCGTCGCGATCCGGCGGACGGCCGGCGCAAACTGCTCGCGCTCTCGCAGAACGGCGCCCAGGCGGTCCGAGAGGCCACCGGCGGCGTGGTGCGGGTGCAACGCATGCTGTTCGAACCGCTGTCGGGTGAGGAACAGCTCGAACTGGTAAGGGTGCTGGCCAAGATAGCCCGGCTGGAGCCGGCCGCCGTCGCCTCGTTGACGGACACCCGTCCGCTGCTGGATGCCCAGCGTGCGGTCGGGTACCTGATCCGGGTTGGCCAGCAGGTTCACACCAAGCTCTGGTCGGAGTACGTCGGTTCGGAGCTGACGGCACCTCAGTTCGCGGTGCTGGACGCCCTGGAGACCGAGCCGGGCGCCGACCAGCGCACGGTCGGCGAGCTCGCCTCGCTGGACAAGGCGACGATGGCCGAGATGGTCTCGCGACTGGTCCGCCGCGGTCTGGTGCTGCGCCGGCGCGACCCTTCGGATGGACGGCGCAATCTGCTCTCGCTCTCGCCCACCGGTCAGGAGCTGTTGCACAGCGCCGCGGCCGGGGTGGCGCAGGTCGAGCGGCAGCTGCTCGAACCGCTCGACCAACTGGAGCGCCAGCGGGTGCTGGTGCTGCTGACGAAGGCGGCCAGGCTCGCGCCGCTGGTGTAACGATTCGTCAGCCCAGTGACCATGAGGGGTACTGGCCGACACACGTATGAGCGCCCCTTGTTGCTCGGGGCGCTCATACGATTTTTCACTGGTTGGCGAACAGTCATCCCAGTGAGGCGAACGGCCGTGCCCGCCGAGGGGTGCTCAACTCGGCGGGCGGCACCGTCAGTTCCAGTCGAAGCCGGACGGGTCCGGGCCGAGCCGCTTGCCGGTGGCGCTGCCGTCGATCGCGGCGAGGTCCTCGGCGTCCAGCTCGAAGCCGGTGACGTCGAAGTTCTCCCGGATCCGGGACGGCGTGACGGACTTCGGGATCGCGACGATGTCGTGCTGCAGGTGCCAGCGCAGCACCACCTGGGCGACCGTGCGGCCGTGCTTGGCGGCGATCTTGGCGAGCACCGGCTCGGCGAGCAGCGCACCGCCCTGGCCCAGCGGGCTCCAGGCCTCGGTGGTGATGCCGTGCTCGGCGTGGAAGGCACGCAGCTCGCGCTGCGGGAAGTGCGGGTGCAGCTCCACCTGGTTGATCGCCGGGACCACCGAGGTGGTCTCGAACAGGTGGGTGAGCTCGGCCTGGCCGAAGTTGGAGACGCCGATCGCCTTGGTCCGCCCGCTGGCGAGCAGCTCCTCGAAGGCGGCCCAGACGTTGCCGTAGCTGCCGTGCATCGGGCGCGGCCAGTGGATCAGGTACAGGTCGAGGTAGTCGGTGCCGAGCCGGGCCAGCGAGGCGTCGAACTCGCGCAGCACGGCGTCCCGCCCGGCCTGGCCCGACCAGTCGCGGGTGCCGCTGTTCCACAGCTTGGTGGTGAGGAACAGCTCCTCGCGGGGGACGCCGGCCTGCCGGATGCCCTCGCCGGTGCCGGCCTCGTTCTCGTAGATCGCGGCGGTGTCGATGCTGCGGTAGCCGGCCTCGATCGCGGTGCGCACCGCGGCGGCCGCCTCCTCGTCCGGAACCTGCCAGACGCCGAAGCCGAGCTGCGGGATGACCACGCCGTTGTTCAGGGTGATGCCGGGGATGCTGCTCACGAAGGTTTCGCGCCTCTCGTCCTGGTTCGGTGGTTTCGTTCAGTGAACCAATGAGATGGCCGTGATGTTCCCGGGTACCGGACTGCGGGTCACCCGTCCAGGTGAGTCGGCGTCCTCCGAACGAGGGACGGGGTGGTGCTTCGGTCGATCTTCGTGGCACCAGGGCGCAGACTTGCGGTGTGACGAGGAATCCGGGCCGTCAGTTCGACGGCAGGAAGAAGAGCGACATCGCGGGCGTCCCGACCAGCATCGTGGTCGGTGTGGTGACGGCCCTGCTGGCGCTCTGGTTCCTGCTGGCCAACCTTGAGAGGGTGAAGATCCAGTTCTGGTTCTTCACGGTGACCGCGCCACTGTGGATCGCGCTCGCCGCGACGCTGCTGATCGGCGGCGTGCTCGGCTGGGTGCTCAAGGGGCGGCGCGAGAACCGGTAGGGGCCGGACGAGGGGAGGGGGCCGGGTGACCAGCGCACCGTTCACCCCGCTGATCGAACTCAGCGGGGTCAACAAGCATTTCGGTGAACTGCACGTGCTGCAGGACATCGACCTCACGGTGGGCCGCGGCGAGGTGGTGGTGGTCATCGGCCCGTCCGGCTCCGGCAAGTCCACGCTGTGCCGGGCGATCAACCGGCTGGAGCCGATCGAGAGCGGCACCATCACCATCGACGGCCGGCCGCTGCCGGCCGAGGGCAAGGGGCTGGCCCGGTTGCGAGCCGAGGTCGGCATGGTCTTCCAGTCCTTCAACCTGTTCGCCCACAAGACGGTGCTGGAGAACGTGACGCTGGCCCAGCTGAAGGTCCGCAAGCGGGCGAAGGACGAGGCCGAGACCCGGGGCCGGGTGCTGCTGGAGCGGGTCGGCCTGCTGGCGCACGCCGACAAGTACCCGGCCCAGCTCTCCGGCGGCCAGCAGCAGCGGGTGGCGATCGCCCGGGCGTTGGCGATGGATCCCAAGGCGCTGCTCTTCGACGAGCCCACCTCCGCGCTCGACCCGGAGATGATCACCGAAGTGCTGGACGTGATGCGCTCGCTGGCCGCGGAGGGGATGACCATGGTGGTGGTCACCCATGAGATGGGCTTCGCCCGGGCCTCCGCCAACCGGGTGGTCTTCATGGCGGACGGCCGGATCGTCGAGGACCGGGCTCCCGAGGAGTTCTTCGCCCGCCCGGAGAGCGAGCGGGCCCGCGACTTCCTCTCCAAGATCCTCAAGCACTGAGGGGGCGACAGGTGCGCCGTCTGCTGCTGCTCCCGGTCACCGTGCGCCGTCTGCTGCTCCCGGTCGCCGCGCTGCTGCTGGCTGCCCCGCTGACCGCCTGCGGCAAGGACGGCACCCCGCCGACCAAGGGGCCCAAGCCCGGTTCGCTGCCCAGCTACCCGGTCGCCGCCGCGGTCGGCACCGCCGGCTCACCCACCCTGGCCGCCGCCAGGGCCCGCGGCCACCTGGTGGTCGGCGCCAAGGAGGACCAGCCCTACCTGGGCGAGAAGGACCCGGCCAGCGGCGTCTACTCCGGCTTCGACATCGAGATCGCCAAGATGGCCGCCGCCTCGCTGGGCTTTCGCGGCGACCAGGTGCAGTTCAAGACCATCGCCTCGGCCAACCGGGAGACCTCGCTGCAGAACGGCCAGGTCGACTACTACGTCGGCACCTACACCATCAACGACAACCGCAAGAAGCTGGTCGGGTTCGCCGGGCCGTACTTCGTCGCGGGGCAGGGCCTGCTGGTGCGCAAGCACGAGAGCGGGATCAACGGGCCGCAGGACCTGGCCGGCCGGACGGTCTGCTCGGCGGCCGGCTCCACCCCTACCAGCGGATCCAGCAGCACTACCCGAAGGCCAAGTTGGTCGGCTACGACACCTACTCCGCCTGCGTCGACAATCTGATCACCGGCCAGGTGGACGCCGTCACCACCGACAACGCCATCCTGCAGGGGTACGCCGCCAAGGCGCCGGACGAGCTGAAGCTGGTCGGCCAGCCCTTCTCCACCGAGCCCTACGGCATCGGCAGCCCGCGCGGCGACACGGTGCTGCGCAACCTGCTGAACGACGCGATCGCGCAGCACGAGCAGAACGGCGACTGGAAGAAGGCCTACGACGCCACCCTGGGCCTGTCCGGTGTGCCGGCCCCCACCCCGCCCGCGATCCAGCGGTACTGAGGAGCGGCGCCCATGAACGTCCTGACCGCCAACTGGTCCATCTACTGGCACGGTTTCATCGGCACCCTGGAGCTGACGGCGGTGAGCGCGGCCCTGGCACTGGCCCTCGGCGTGCTGATCGCCGGCTTCCGGGTCTCCCCGGTCCCGGCGCTGCGGGGCTTCGGCCTGGTCTGGGTGACCCTGCTGCGCAACACCCCGCTCACCCTGCTGTTCTTCATCGTGGTGCTGGGGCTGCCGAGATTCGGCATCTCCTTCCCGTTCTTCACCTTCGCGGTGCTCGCCCTCGGCTGCTACACCTCGGCGTTCATCTGCGAGGCGCTGCGCTCGGGCATCAACACCGTGCCGGTCGGCCAGGGCGAGGCGGCCCGCAGCCTGGGCATGACCTTCGGCCAGACGCTGTCCCTGGTGGTGCTGCCGCAGGCGGCCCGCGCGGTGGTGGCCCCGGTCGGCAGCCTGCTGATCGCGCTGGCCAAGAACTCCGCGATCGCCGGGTCGTTCAGCGTGGTCGAGCTGCTCGGCACCTATCGGCCCATCAACGAGCTGGGCTACAGCATCATCTGGACCTTCGTCTGGATCGCGGTCGGCTACCTGGTCATCACGCTGGCGATCAGTGTCGTCTTCAACCTGCTGGAACGACGACTGGCGGTGTCCCGGTGACCTCCCTGGCGGCGGCCAGCGCGCTCTACGACATCCCCGGGCCGAAGACCCGCGGCCGGCACCGGCTCTACAGCCTGCTGGCGCTGGTCGGGATCGCCGGGCTGCTCTCCTGGGTGGGCTATGAGCTGGTCGACACCGGCCAGTTCAGCTACACCAAGTGGAATCCCTTCCAGTACAAGGGAATTCAGCGGCTGCTCTGGCACGGGTTGCTCAACACCCTGAAGGCGTTCGGGCTGGCGGCGGCGTTCGCGCTGGCATTCGGGGTGCTGTTCGCGGCCGGCCGGCTCTCCGAGCACCGGCCGGTGCGCCGGTTCAGCACCCTGGTGGTGGAGTTCTTCCGGGCCATGCCGCTGCTGGTGATGATCTTCTTCATCTTCGTGGCGATGAAGGTGCAGCCGCTCTGGGCGCTGGTGGCCGGGCTGACCCTCTACAACGGTTCGGTGCTGGCCGAGGTGTTCCGGGCCGGCATCCTGGCGGTGCCGCGCGGGCAGCGGGAGGCGGCCTACGCGCTGGGCATGCGCAAGACCCAGGTGATGCGGCACGTGCTGGTGCCGCAGGCCAACCGGGCGATGCTGCCGAGCATCATCAGCCAGCTGGTGGTGGCCCTCAAGGACACCTCGCTGGGGTTTCTGATCACCTATGAGGAGTTCCTGCACGCCGGCAAGTTGATCGCCACCAACCTCGACTACGACCTGCCGTTCATTCCGGTGGTGATGGTGATCGCCCCGGTCTACATCGGCATGTGCCTGCTGCTCTCCTGGTCGGCGTACGCGGTCGAACGACGGGGGCGACGCAGTGTTCGACTGCGGGGCGGCCCGGCGGTGGCCCCGGCGGGGGTGCCTATGGGTTCGCCCCCTGAGGTGGGGGAACACCCGGTGGGTCAGGTCTGATCATCTAATCAGCTGTTCTTGGGGCAGATCCGATAGCCCAAAATTCTGCTTATGATTGGGCATGCTTGACTCCCGGCACATCCGGACCTTCCACGAGGTCGTGAGTAGCGGCTCGTTCACCGCCGCGGCCCGTGCGCTCGGCTACACCCAGCCCGCTGTGACCCAGCAGATCCGCGCGCTGGAGCGGGAGGCCGGGGTGCCGCTGTTCACCCGGGACGGCCGCCGGATGAAGCTCACCGAGGCCGGCCAGACCCTGGCCCGGCACGCCGAAGTGATCCTCGGCAACCTCGGCGCCGCCGCCCAGCAGCTCCAGGCACTGGCCCGGTTGCGGGCCGGCCGGGTCCGAGTCTGCGCCTTTCCCAGCGCCAACGCCACCCTGATCCCCGAGGCGATGGCCCGGCTGATCGCCGAGCACCCAGATGTGCGGGTCGAACTCCAGGAGGCCGAGCCGCCGGAGTCGGTCAACCGCCTGCTGGCCGGCGAGTGCGACATCGCCCTCTCCTTCAGCTACCCGGGGATCCGCACCGAACTGCCCCCGGACGTGGTCGAGGTGCCGCTGATGGAGGATCTGCTCACCGTGCTGCTGCCGGTCGGCCATCCGCTGGCCCGTCGGCACGCCGTCCGGCTGGCCGAGCTCGCCCAGGCCCGCTGGGTGGCCGGCTGTCCGCGCTGCCGCGCCAACTTCCTGCACATCTGCGCCGACCAGGGCTTCGAGCCGGACATCGTCTTCACCACCGACGACAACCTGGCGCTGCAGAGCCTGGTCGCCGCCGGGGTCGGCCTGGCCGTGGCGCCCTCCCTGGTGCTCTCCTTCCTCTGCCACCGCAAGGTCACCGGCCGGGCCCTGGAGCCCCATGTGCGCCGCCAGGTCAGCGCCTTCGTACTGCGCGGGCACCTGCCGCTGCCCGCCACCGCGGTGGTGCTGGCGGAACTTCAGAGGGCCGGGGCCAGCCGGGTCGGTTGCTGACGGTGCGTTGGTTTCCGAGGATCCATAAGCGCAGTTAGGCAACCGCCAACTTGCGCTCCTTGGACGCGCCACCCCCGCACGACGCACCCTGCTCGCCATGACGACGACTACCACGGAGCGCCCCGACAGCGGGCAGCTCACCCCCGAGGCACAGGCCCTGATCGCCGACACCCGGGCCGTGGTGGCCCGAGGCCTGGCCCCGACCTCACGGCCTACCTGGTCGGCGAGCGGCTGCGCGAGCGACTCGGCCGGCCGGACCTGCTGACCGCCGCCCAGTGCGAGCCCGACCCCGAGCGCTACCGGCAGCACCTGCTGCACACTGAGGAGGACGGCAGCTTCTCGGTGATCGCGCTGGTCTGGCTGCCCGGGCAGCGCACCGGCATACACGACCACGTCTGCTGGGGCGTGGCCGGCGTGCACCAGGGCCGGGAGACCGAGCGCCGCTACCGGCTGGTGCCGGACGGGTCCTGCGCGCAGCTGCTGCCCGCCGAGGAGCTGGTCAGCGACGTCGGCTCGGTGAGCGCCTTCACCCCGCCCGGCGACATCCACCGGGTCCGCAACGCGGGCAGCGACCTGGCCATTTCCATCCACATCTACGGCGCCGACGTCCGGCGCCTCGGCAGCAGCGTCCGCCGGATGTACCCGAGTCTGGCGGGCGAACAGGACTGATGAGCTTCACTCGTACCCAGCCGCACCCGGCGGCCTCCCTGTCCGGCCTGCGCCGCCGCCCACCGGCCGCACTGCCCGGGCTGCTGCTGGCCGCCCTCGGCGTGACCGCGGCCATCCTGGTGCACGACGCGGTCCCGGCGGTGCCGATGCTCACCGCCTCGGTGGTGCTCGGCATCGTGGCCGCGCAGCTGCCGGGCAGTCGCCAGCTGGTGCAGGGCGCGGCCAAGGTCGGACTGGGCGTCGCCGCCAAGCGGCTGATGCGGGTCGGCGTGGTGCTGCTGGGCCTCAAGCTGAGCCTGTCCGACGTGGCCGGGCTCGGCTGGGCCACCGTCGCCCTGGTGCTCACCGTGGTCGCAGCCACCTTCGCCGGCACCTGGTGGCTGGGCCGCCGCCTCGGCCTGCCCGGCGACCAGCCGCTGCTGGTCGCCACCGGCTACTCGATCTGCGGTGCCTCGGCGATCGGCGCGGTCAGCCAGGTGACGGGCAGCGAGGAGGAGGACATCGCCGGCTCGGTGGCGCTGGTGACCCTGTGCGGCACGCTGGCGATCGCAGTGCTGCCGGTGCTGCACGCCCCGCTCGGCCTCGACTCGGTCGGCTTCGGCCGCTGGGTCGGCGCGAGCGTGCACGACGTCGGCCAGGTGGTCGCCACCGCGCAGACCGCGGGGCCGACAGCGCTGCGCCAGGCCGTGCTGGTCAAGCTGATGCGGGTGGCCCTGCTGGCCCCGCTGGTGGCCGGCCTGGGCGTGGCGACGCGGCGCGGGTGGCTGGCGCGGCGCACCGAGCCGGGAGCGGGCGGGAAGCGGCCGCCGGTGCTGCCGCTGTTCGTGGCCGGCTTCCTGGCGATGATCCTGCTGCGCAGCACCGGGGTGCTGCCGAGCGCGCTGCTCGACGACGCCGACCAGGTGCAGCAGCTGGTGCTGGCGGCCGCGCTGTTCGGCCTGGGCGCGGCGGTGAACCTGCGGACGCTGGTGCGCACCGGCGGGCGGATGGCGGCGCTGGGGCTGGCGTCCTGGGTGATGGTGGCCGGGGTGTCGTACGCGGGGGTGCTGTTGACGGTCGGCTGACTCCGGACGGCGGGCGCGGGCTTCGCGGCGGGTGGTGGACCCGGGTGCGGAGCCCGCGCCGTTTGCGTCTGCCGGCTTCGGGTGTCGGCTGCATGTGACGGCTTCGCGTGCAGCCTCGTCGCGTCAGCCGAACGGGTCGGCGGCGGTGCGGGTGCCGAACGGGTCGGCGGCGGGGGCGGGGGCGCCGGCCTGAGTGGGGACGCTCGCCTGGGCGGGGGTGCTTGTCTGGGGGGCGAAGGGGTCGAAGTCGTCGGGCGGGATCATGACGGGGGTGCCCTTGGTGGCCGGGGCCGGTGTGGTGGTCTCGGCTGGTGTGGCGGCTTCGGTGGGTTGGGGGGCGAAGGGGTCGAAGTCGTCGGGCGGGATCATGACGGGGGTGCCCTTGGTGGCCGGGGCCGGTGTGGTGGTCTCGGCTGGTGTGGCGGCTTCGGTGGGTTGGGGGGCGAAGGGGTCGAAGTCGTCCGGCGGGATCATCACCGGGGTGCCCTTGCCGGGCGGGGGCGGCGCGACCGGGGCCGGTGGCGCGGCGGGGGCGGCACTCTTGGTGGGCGCCGCCGTGCCGCGGGTGACCGTGCCGAAGGGGTCGGCGGGCTGGTTGGCCATCACCGTGCCGAACGGGTCGAGCGGCACCGGCTTGGGCTCCGGCTCCGGTTCGGGCACCGGCTCGGCGGCTACGGGCGCGGCGGGCACGGGCACGGGCTCCTTCGGCTGCGCAGCGACCGGCTCCACCGCTACCGGCTCGGCAGCGACGGGCTCCACCGGAGCAGCGGCAGCCGGCTCAGCGGCAGACGGCGTGTTCGGCGGCAGCGTCGGCATGGGTGGCACCACCGGCGCGGGAGGCGGGGTGGGTGCGGTGGGTGCGGTGGGCGCGGGAAGCGGGGTCGGCGGCGCGGCGGCAGGCGGGTTGCCGGCAGCCGTCACTACCGCTGCGTCCGGCACCGCCAGCGGCGCGACCGTCGATCCCCCCGTGCCCAGCCGCGCGGCCGCCGCCGCCCGCCCGTCCACGCCGTCCCAGCCGAGCTCGATGCTCCGCAGTACCCGGGCGAAGAGGGCGGCATAGCGCTCCCAGTCCTCGCCGTGCGCCGTGCCCAACTGGACGGTGAGCAGCGACGCCCCGTCGGGCAGCGGCAGGAAGGCCTGCGCCACCGAGGAGACCAGCCAGTGGCGGGCGCCGTCCGCGGCCAGCGTGGCGGGCACCGCCCCGGTCCGCCCCTGGACCAGCACCACCGCGGGCCCGGACGGCAGGATCACCGTCCACACCTCGGCCTGCGGCCGGGCGGTGGCGAGTTCGGCGGCCAGCTCGGCGATCGGCGTCACGTTCGGCTGCAGCGAGACCACCAGCGAGGCGTTGCTGGGCCGGCCGTCGATCTCCACGGCTGCCACCCCGGCGTACCGCACCCCGGCGGCTGCGCTGTCGTCGGCCAGCACGGCGTTGAGCACCGCCCAGTCCCGCCACGCCGACGGGCCGTCAGCAGCGAACAACTCCTCTGCCACCTCGGCGAGTTGCTCGGCCAGCGCTGCGTCGTCACCGCGCACGCTCAGCGCGTGGAAGGCCGGCGGCACCAGCAGCCGCACCTCCACCCCGGTGCCGGCGGCCAGCTCGGTGGGGGTCAAGGTGTGCTGCCCGGAGGCGAGTTCGGCGAGCGGGGCGGCGAACGGCGGCCGCAGCCGGGCGGCCGACGGCTCGGCGCTGACCGGCAGTTGGAACGCGGCGGCCGACAGGCTGCCCGCTTCACCGCGCACCGGCCCGGCGCCGTAGTGGTCGAGCAGCAGCGCGGCGGTGCCGCTCGCGCCGGCGGTGGCCGGTGCGGTGGCGCAGGAGACCACCGTGCCGACGCCGGGCAGCGCCAGCCGGCCGGGCCCGCGCAGCGTGAGCCAGGTGTCGAAGAGCGCCCCGCGCGGCGTGCCGGCCTCCAGCGCGGCGGCCTGCTGCCGGACCGCGCCGGCGCCGAGCAGCGCATCCGTGAATGAGTCCAGGGTGGCGGAGATGAGTTCGGCAGGTGTGCCGGCGGCGATCGCCGCCGCTCCCGTCGCCCCTACTGTGTCAGCCGTCGCCGTCCCGCCTCCGTAGGCGTCCTGCGTCATGGTCCGCAGCCCCCGATCGTGCTCGCCGTAGTGCTCCAAGCTGTTGTATCAGACGGCTCGGGGGTCATTCGGCCTCGCCGTCGGAGTCGGCCGCCAGCGCGCCCAGGGTCTCGGCCAGGCCCGGAACCTGGAGCAGGCCGGCCAGGTCGCGGAGCAGGGCGGCGGTCGGGGTGTCCGGGCGTTCGGCGGCGAGGTAGCCGGCCAGGGCCGGGCCCAGCGCCGGCTCGCGGGCGGCGGTCACCACCAGGCCGGCCACGAAGTCCTGCACCAGCCGTTCGCCGACCAGTTCGCGTGGTTCGCGCTGCTTGTCGGCGAGCCACTCGAGGGCGGTGATCTCGGCCCGGGCGATCCAGGCGCGCACGGTCAGCCGGAGTTGCGGGCTGGGGTCGGGCAGCGCCAGGTGCCGCAGGATCTGGTCGTGCGCGGCCTGCCGGACGTCGTCGATCACGGCGTTGGTGCCGGGGCTGGCCGCCACCGAGCCACCGCGCAGCAGCGCCGCGAAGCCGGGGCCGTGCGAGGCGACGAAGTCCAGGTAACGCGCCATCACCCGGGCCAGCCGCTCGGAGAGCGGGCCGGTCGGCGCCTCCTCGAAGCGCCCGGCCAGCTCCTGCCCGGCCCGGCGCAGCGACTCCTCGTAGATCGCCTGCTTGCCGGGGAAGTAGTGGTAGACCAGCGGCCGGGAGGCGCCCGCGGCGGCGGCGATGTCGTCGATCGACACCTCCTCCGGCGGCCGGATGCTGAACAGCTCCAGGGCGACGGCGATCAGCTGCTCGCGCCGCTCGTCCACGCTGAGCCGGCGCCGCGGCTGCGGTTTCGGTGTCTGCGCGGCGGCTGCGGCGGGCGTACGAGAAGCCATGCGCGCCAGCCTATCCGGCCGGTCAGAAGCTGACGAAAGTGTGACGTGGCGCCCCCGGCCCTGTTCGGACGCCCACCGCGGTGGCGACAATCGATGCCGTGAACGACAACCCTGAGTCCCGCGGCACGCCGGTGGGCCGCCGGCTGATGCTCGGCGTGATCGCGCTGGGCGCCGCCGGGGTGGCCGCCGGGCCGGCGCTCTCCAACTCGCTGGACTCGCTGCTCTCCGGCCTCTCGCGGCAGGACCCGACCGGCCTGACCGGTCTGCTGCCCAACGCGGGCGGTTTCCGCTACTACTCGGTGACCGGCCCGGTGAAGCCGGTGGCGGCGGCCGACTACCGGTTGACCGTCGGCGGCCTGGTCGACCGCCCGGCCGGCTACGGCCTGGCCGACCTGCAGGCGCTGCCGCAGCACCGGATCGTGCACGACGTGCAGTGCGTGACCGGCTGGCGGGTGCCGGCGACCCCGTTCGAGGGGGTGCGGCTGGCCGACCTGCTGGACGCCGCCGGGGTGCGCTCGGGCGCCACCGCGGTGCACTTCAGCTGCTTCGACGGCAGCTACACGGAGAGCCTCACGCTGGACCAGGCCCGCCGGGACGACGTGCTGGTCGCGCTGAAGATGCAGGACCAACCGGTGAGCCACGACCACGGCGGCCCGGTGCGGCTCTATGTGGCGCCGATGTACTTCTACAAGTCGGCGAAGTGGCTGAGCGGGATCACCGTCACGCCCACCGTGCAGCGGGGCTACTGGGAGCAGAACGGCTATGACGTCGATGCCTGGGTCGGGAAGTCGAACGGGCGGGACGATGCGCCCACCAGCTGACGCCACCCGACTGGCCCGGTTCACCCGGGCCGAGCGCTGGGTGCACCGCTGCACCTCGGCGCTGATGCTGCTCTGCATCGCCACCGCCGCCTGCCTCTACCTGCCGCAGCTGGCCGTCCTGGTGGGCCGCCGCCGACTGGTGACGACCGTGCACGAGTGGGCGGGCCTGCTGCTGCCGGTGCCGCTGCTGCTGGGCCTGGCCTCCCGGGCGCTGCGCCGCGATCTGGGCCGGCTCAACCGGTTCGCGCCGTACGACCGGGAGTGGCTGAGGGCGGTGCTCTGGCGCAGCTACCACCGGCCGGCCGGCAAGTTCAACGCCGGGCAGAAGCTCTACGCGGGTTGGATCGCCGGCGCGGTGGTGGTGATGCTCGGCACCGGGCTGCTGATGTGGTTCACCGGCCTGGCGCCGCTGGCCTGGCGCACCGGCGCGACCTTCGTGCACGACTGGCTGGCGCTGGCGGTCGGCGTGGTGGTGCTGGGGCACCTCTGGATGGCGCTGCAGGATCCGGAGGCCCGGCGCGGGATGCGCACCGGCAGCGTGGACCGGCGGTGGGCCACCCGGGAGCACCCGCGCTGGGAGCCGGCCGACGACGAACAGCAGGCCGACGAAGACCACCTGGCCGACGAGGAACAGCAGGCCGACGAGGAACCGGCGGCTGACGGGGCTCAGCCGCCCGGCGACGGTCGGCCTGCCGGTGGCGGTCAGCCGAGCTCGCCGCGCAGCTCCAGATAGCGGTGCCAGGCCTCCAGCCCGTCCGGGACGAACTGCCACTCGCCCGCGGCCAGCCGCTCGGCGATCTCCTCCTCGGTGAGCCAGCCGTGCCAGTCGATCTCGCTCTGCTGCGGGGTTACCGGGCCGGTCCAGGTCGCGGTGTACATGTCGCAGAACCAGCCGAAGCCGTCCTGCTCGAACAGGAACTTGAAGGCCGGCTCGACGGTGATCCCGGTCACGCCGAGCTCCTCCTCGGCCTCCCGGACGGCCGCGTCCGCGTAGCTCTCGCCGGCCCCGACCACCCCGCCGACGAAGACGTCGTACGTCCCGGGCCCGTAGAGCTTCCACGGCGCCCGGCGGTGCGTGAACACCCGCCCCTCGGCGTCGCGGACCAGCACCGCGGCGCAGCGGTGGGTGAGCCGGCGCCGGTAGACCTCGCCGCGGGTCACCGTGTCGATCACCCGGTCCTGCTCGTCCACTACGTCCACTAGTTCTTCAGTCGGGTCGCTCATGGCCATCAGACTAGAGTGCGATGGCGAACGACAGTGGCTGGATGCGGAAGAGGCGGCACGCGGTGGTGGAGATCTGGGGCGAGACGGCCGAGGGGTACGAGGCGGTCCGGGACGCGTTCGCCCGCAACTTCCGCGACTTCGGCGAGCTGGGGGCCGCATTCGCGCTCTATGTGCGCGGCCGCAAGGTGGTCGACCTGTGGGCCGGTGACGCCCGGCCCGAGGTGGACGGCCGGCCGGCGCCCGCGATCGGCTGGACCGCCGACACCGCGCAGGTGCTGCGCTCGGTCACCAAGGGCCTCACCGCGGGGGCGGCCCTGCTGCTGGCCCAGCGCGGTCAGCTGGACCTGGACGCCCCGGTGGCGAGCTACTGGCCGGAGTTCAAGGCGGCCGGCAAGGAGCGGATACCGGTGCGCTGGCTGCTCTCGCACCGGGCCGGGCTGCCCGCCCTGGACCGCCAGCTGCGGGTCGAGGAGGTGCTCGCCTGGGATCCTGCGGTGGCGGCGGTGGCCGCCCAGGAGCCGTTCTGGGAGCCGGGCACGGCGCACGGCTACCACCCGTACACCTACGGCTGGTTGGTCGGCGAGGTGGTCCGCCGGGTGAGCGGGCGCAGCGTCGGCCAGTACTTCGCCGAGGAGATCGCCCGGCCGCTCGGCCTCGACCTGTGGATCGGCCTGCCGGCCGGCGCGGGCGCCCGGGTCGGCCGCCTCGTCGACCTGCCGGCGCCGCCGGCCGCCAACGGGTCGCCGAGCCTGCGGCTGCGGCCCAAGCGCACGGTGGTCGAGGCCTACCAGGACCCGGCCTCGCTGACCGCCCGCGCCTTCGGCGTGGTGGGCCCGCAGCTGGACCTCAACGACCCGGCCGCGCAGGCCGCCGAGATCCCCGGTGCCAACGGCATCGGCACCGCCCGCTCGGTGGCCCGCTACTACGCGGCCCTGATCGGCGCCGGCGACGGCCGCGCCGCCACCGCGCTGTTCACGCCCGGGACGCTGGCCGAGGCGATGGGCCCGGCCTCGGACGGCCCGGACCGGGTGCTGATCGTCAACTCCCGCTTCGGCCACGGCTTCTTCCGGCACGGCCCGACCTCCCCGATGACCTCGCCGGCCGCCTTCGGGCACCCGGGGCGCGGTGGCGCGCTGGGCTTCGCCGACCCCGAGCTGGGGCTCGGCTTCGGCTACGTGACCTGCGGGATGCAGCCGGGGGTGACCGGCGACATCCGCTCGCGCAACCTGATCGCGGCGGTGCGGGAGTGTGTGAACTGACGACCCGTCGACAAGGGGTGGCGGACCGTCAGTTCACCTAGCGGGGCCGCCCAGCGGTCTGCTCCGACCGGTAGCGGACGGTGCGGCCCTCCCAGTCGAGGTATCCGCTCACCAGGGCCACCATGCCGTCGGCATAGCGCCGGGCGGTCTCCTCCTGCGCCGGGTCGAGCTCCAGGGAGCGGTAGGTGTGCGGGAGTTCGTCCAGCAGCTGGGCCATCCGGTCCGCCTTCAGCTGCACCTCGGCGAGGGCCAGTGCGCTGGCCTCGTCCAGCGTGCAGTCGCGTTCCCGCTGCACCACCATGACCAGGTTGTTGACGTCCCCGCGCGGCACCTCCTGCTGGTAGGAGTGCACGTCATTGCTCAGCGGGGCGATGTCGGCGGCCAGTTGGCGCAGCTCGCGCAACGCCGGGCTGTGGAAGGCGGTGGGGCAGACCTCGAACCGGCCGACCCGCTCCACCGTGTCGAGCACCGTCTCCATCGCCGAGGTGCCGCGGCGCAGGAACAGGAAGGGCGTCCGGTCGGGTGCCGCACCGGCCAGCCGGCTGGCCGCCTCGGCGGGGTGGCTGGCGAGGTAGCTCTCCCAGCTGTAAGCCGCCCTGGCCAGCCAGCGCGGTGACATGCCCTGGCTGATCCGCTGCCAGATGGACTCGAACCCGCGGACGCAGGGCGAGTCGGCGGGGGCGGGGGCACCGTGCAGCACCGCGATCAGCTGGTCGCAGAGCTCGGCGCTCTCGGCCGGGTGCCGGCCCAGCGGCCCGTCGAACTCGTCGTCGAAGATGAAGTAGAAGCCCATCAGGTCGGTGGCGAGGGCCAAGTCCTCGGCGGCGCAGTCCGGGTAGGTGAGGGCGGTCAGATCGGCCACGTCCCACCGGGCGTAGGAGGTGGCGCTCATCCGGCTGCCGAGCATCCGGAACTCCTCCATCCAGCGCCGGTGGTGGGCCTCGGCGCCGGCCCGGTGGGGATTGCGGCGATGAGGGTAGTGCACGTCGAGGATCATCGCATCGGACATCGGACTCCCGGGGGCGTGAAAAAGGAGGATCGGCAGACGACGGCACCGCAGGGGTTGCCCGTCGTGCTCGGCAGGGCCGCCGCACCCACGGGCAGCGGAGGCTATCCCATAGCACCATCAGATGACACTGATGTCGCAGCAATTGCCCATGGCGTCCCGATTTGAATCATCATCAGACGGCGGACCTGCGCAAAGCGGCCGCCAACCGGCCCGGGCGACGATAATCTCAAGGCCAGATCACGCATTGCGGCGGTGGAGGGGACCGAGGGTGACCGAACACGGGAGTGCGGACGCGCGGCACGAGCCGGCAGAGCTGGAGCAGCCCCACCTCTACGAGCGGGAGAGCGCGCTCCAGGACGCCCAGCAGGCGCTCGACCGGCTCCGGGTGGAGTACGCGGCCGGCGGTGTCGAGCTCGGTTCCCTGCTGCTCTACAGCGGCAAGGCCGGCATGGGCAAGACGACCATGCTGCAGCAGATCCGGGCGCTGGCCGGCGCCCAGGGCATCACGGTGCTGAGCGGACGCGCCGGTGAGCAGCGCATCAAGGAGCCGTTCCACCTGCTGCGCCAGCTGTTACTGGGCGAGCTGAGCGCGCTGTCCACCGGGCAACTCGACGAAGTGCTGGGCGAATGGCACGCGGTGGCCGGCCCCGCGCTGGGCCTGGTGCCGCCCACCGGCGAGGACCTCGACCCGCAGAGCGTGCAGCAGGGCCTGGACGTGGTGATGACCCAACTGGCCCGGGTCCGCGCGCCGCTGGTGATGCTGGTGGACGACCTGCAGTGGGCCGACCAGGAGTCGCTGGTCTGGCTGGAGTCGCTCGCGGTGCGCTGCCCCGAACTGCCGCTGCTGCTGGCGATCGCCTGGCGCACCGGCGAACTGCCGGACCGGGTGCGGGGGTTCAGGTCCCTGGTGGCCGGCAACTCGCACCGGCACCTGGAGTTCCAGGGCCTCACCCCGCCGGCCGTCGGCAAGTTGGTCCGGGAGGTCTTCCAGGACGCCGAGGACTCGTTCATCCGCCAGGTCTGGGCGGTCACCGACGGCAACCCGTTCCTGGTCAACGCGCTGCTGGCGAAGGTGCGCGAGAGCGGCATCGAGCCGGTGCAGGAGAACATGCCGCTGCTCCACGACCTGGCCGCCGAGGCCCAGGGCATGGACAGCGACTACTGGATGGGCAAACTGAGCATCGAGGCCCTCAAGTTCGCCCAGGCCGCCGCGATGCTGGACACCGAGATCCTGCCCCGGGTGGCGACCAGGATCGCCGCGCTCAGCCCCGCCACGGCGGCCGCCGCGATCGCCGAGCTGCGCCGCCACCAGGTGCTCACCGGCCCGGCCGACGGTCCGCTGGAGTTCGTCCACCCGCTGCTGGCCACCTCGCTCTACCAGTCGATCCGCCCGGCCATCCGCACCGCGATGCACGGCAAGGCCGCGGTGGAGCTGGAGAACGCCGGCCGCCCGCTGGTCGAGTCCTCCCGCCATCTGCTGGAGACCTACCCGGACGACGAGCGGGAGGTGGTGGTCAAGCTGCGCCGGGCGGCCCGCGAGCACCTGGCGGTGGGCGCCCCGGACGCGGCGGTGCGCTGCCTGGAACGCGCCCTGGCCGAACCGCCGGAGGACGAGATCCGGGCCCGGGTGATCTACGAGCTGGCCTGCGCCACCCTGCTCACCGACCCGATCGCCACCGCCAACCAGCTGAAGCTGGCCCTGGACACCGTTCCCGGGCTGCCCGCCGACCTGCGGGTGGACGCCGTCTTCCGGCTCTCCGAGGTGCTGGCCCACAGCGGCCGGCTCGGCGAGGCCACCGATCTGACCCTGGCCGAGGCGCAGCGCACCGATCCCGGCCCGGGCCGGACCAGGCTGGCCGTCGCGCACTTCATGTGGGCCGCCTTCCAGCGCGACGAGGCCGACGGTCCTGGCCGCTCCTCCCGGCTGGCCGACCTCGCCTCCGGGATGCCCGGCGACGACGTCAACGCCCGTGCCGCCCGGGCCCTGCGCGCCTGGGACCTGACGTTGCGGGGCAGCAGCGTCACCCGGGTGCAGGCGCTGCTCGACTCGGCGCTCGACCAGGGCCGGCTGCCCGCGGAGCTGGGCTGGACCACCAACCCCTGGGGCCTGGAACTGCCCGGCATCATCGCGCTGACCCACATCTACACCGACCGCCTGGACCGCGCCGAGCAGCTGATCGACGACGCCATCTGGGCCTTCGGCGTGGCCGGTTGGGAGGGAGCCCATCTGGGGATCGCCGTCTTCCTGATGGGCCTGGCCAAGTTCCGCCGCGGCGCGCTCGCCGAGGCCGAGGTGGAGCTGCGCAACGCGCTGCGGATCGCCCGCCGGGTCGGCCCCGATCTGCCGCTGCAGTGGGACGCGGTCGGCGTGCTGGCCGACACCCTGCTGGCCCGCGGCCGGGTCGAGGAGGCCCGGAAGCTGGCGGCCGACTACTCGTTCGCCCCGCCCTACCACCCCGACGCGATCGTGCTGCCGGACGCGGCCACGCTGTACGGCAAGCTGCTGCTGGCCCAGCGGGACCGGGAGGGGGCGGTCGGCGTGCTGCGCGGGGTCGGCGAGCAACTCACCGCGCGCGGTTGGCACAACACCATCTGGGCGCCGTGGGCCGGTCACCTGGCCCAGGCGCTGTACCCGGAGCGGCCCGAGGAGGCCAGGGAGCTGGCCGAGTGGCACGTGCAGCGGGCCCGGATCTTCGGTGTCGCCTCGGCGGTCGGCAGCGCACTGCGGATGAACGCCGCCGTGGTCGAGGGCCAGCTGGCGGTGGTGTGCAATGCCGACGGGCTGGTGCACCGGGCCCGGCGCGAGCTCAACGCCGCCGGGCTGCGCCCCAACCTGCCCCGCAGCACCGGGCGGGACGCGCTCAGCCGGAACGAGTGGCGGGTCGCCGAGCTGATCGTGGACGGGCTGACGCCCTCCCAGATCGCCGAGCGGCTCGACGTCTCGGTGAGCTTGATCAACCGTCGGATCGCGGCCGTGCACCGCAAGACCGGCAGTGACGTGGAGGGGCTGGCGGCCGCCCTGGGACTGGCCGTCGAGCGTCCGGATTCCGACTGAGGCTTCAAGAGCGGGCCCTAGGCTGAGCCCGAACCATCCAGGCATTCCAGGAGGAGCAAGCCATGTCGGTACAGGTCAGCCAGGCCGTGCTGGACCACGGCGGAGCCGGTGCGGCGATCGAGCGCTGGACACTGAGCAGTGGTCAGATCGAGGTCTCAGTACTGTCGTTGGGCGCCACCCTGCACACCGTCCGGGTGCCGGACCGCACCGGCGCCCTCGCCCAGGTGCTGCTGTGCAGTGAGCGGCTGCAGGAGATCCTGGGCCCGGCCCGGCACTACGGCGCCACCGTCGGCCGGTACGCCAACCGGATCGCCGACAGCCGGATCACCCTGGACGGCGAGGAGCACAAGCTGCTGCCCACCGGCCACGGGGTCACCCTGCACGGCGGCCCTGAGGGCTTCGCGGACCGGCTGTGGACCGGCGAGCCGGTGACGGAGGGCGAGCGGGCCGGGGTGCGGCTGCGTCTGCACAGCCCGGACGGCGACCAGGGGTTCCCCGGTGCGCTGGACGTCGAGGTCAGCTACCTGCTCGACCCGAGTGGTGAACTCGCCATCGAGTACCGGGCGGTGACGACCCGTCCGACCGTGATCAATCTCACTAATCATGCCTATGTCAACCTGGCCGGCGAGGGCCGGGGCGACGTCCTGGACCACCTGCTGACCCTGGAGGCGGACCACTTCACCCCGACCGACGAGCGGCAGATCCCCACCGGCGAGTACCAGCCGGTGGCCGGCACGCCGTTCGACTTCCGCACCGCCCGGCCGATCGGCGAGCAGCTCTACGAGGAGCATCCGCAGCTGGCGATCGCGGGCGGCTACGACCACAACTGGGTTCTTCGTTCGCCGTCGAAGGATGGCCGTCCGGTAAGGGCCGCGCTGCTCGAAGACCCGCTCACCGGGCGGCGGTTGGAGGTGCTCACCACCGAGCCGGGGATCCAGGTCTACACCGCCAACAGCTTCGCCGGCGCGGTGACCGGCCCGAGCGGCACGGCCTACGGCCCGTACGCCGGCGTGGCCCTGGAGACCCAGCACCACCCCGACTCGCCGCACCACCCCGACTTCCCCAGCACCGAGCTCCGACCGGGGGAGGAGTTCCGCTCGGTGACCCTGCTGAGGTTCTCCTGCTGACGGGGGGCCGTTTGTTGTTGGGACACGCGGTATGACTAGTATCACTCCGTCAAAGTTCTTATCACAGACGGCGTGTAGCCCCCCGGGCGAGCCGTTCAGTCTCTAGGAGAACGCCCTGCGCGCGCGTAGAGCCTCCCGTGCCCGACGCCCTCGGCTGAGCCTACGCACAGCCCTGCTCGTCCTGGCCATCATTCCCAGCCTGGCGGTCGCCGCACTCTGGGCGGTGACATCACTTCAGACGCTGTCGGACTATCAGCGACAGGCAGCAGAAGAGGGGTTGGCGAGTAGGACAAGCCAGCCAGCCACCCAGGTGCTGTTCAACCTGCAGGCGGAGCGCCGACTCACCGCCGACCAACTGGCCAAGCCCGGCAGCTCGTCCGATGCGCTGGCCGCCCAGCGGCGGCTGACCGACGCGGCGATCCGGGACTTCCAGGCCAAAACCGCGTCGGCCAGTACGGACAACGTTCCGGCTGAGCTGCGCACCGCACTGCAGGCCGCCCGCTCGTCGCTGAACGACCTCGCGCAGCACCGGTCGGGGGTCGACGCGGGCAGCGCCGACCCGCAGGCCGAGTACAGCTACTACACCGCCGCGACCACCTCCGACCTGGAGCTGTTCACCGCGTTCAGCCACCTGGACGACGGCGACGTCTCCTACCAGAGCCGAGTGCTGGTGAGCTACTTCTGGGCCGTCGAGATGGTCTCCCGCGAGGATGCCCAGCTGGCCCGCGGCTGGCCCACCGGTCAGCTCCCCCAGGACACCTACTCGTCCATCCTGCTGCAGATCGGCGCCCAGGCCTTCGTCTTCCAGCAGGAGATCTCCCCCCGACTGCCCGCCAAGGAGGCCGCGGCCGCCCAGAAGCTGATCGTCAGCCCCGGCTGGCAGAGCAAGACGGCCATCGAGCAGAGCCTGCAGCGCCCGGTCACCGCGGACCGCAGTGGCATGGTGGGCCTGCCGGCGCAGGCCGAACAGTGGCGCGCCGCGATGGATTCGGTGGTGCCGCAGGCCTACGCCCTGGCGAGCACCCGCAGCGCCGCCGTGCGCGCCCTCGGCCAGCAGGACGTCGACAGCCTGCTCACCAAGGTGACCACCACCAGCCTCATCGGCCTGGCCGCCGTGGTCATCGTGGTCATCACCAGCTGGCGGCTGACCCGCTCGCTGCGCCGCCGGATCGTCGACCTGCAGCAGCAGGCGGGCGAGCTGGAGCGCACCCTGCCCGAGATGGTCGACCGGCTCGCCCGTGGCGAGCAGGTCGACCTGGAGGCGACCGCGCGGCAGATCGGCGGCGAGCCCCGGACCAGCGGCGGCGACGAGCTCGACAAGCTCGGCCAGGCCCTGACTCTGGCCAGCAACAGCGCGGTCGGCGCTGCCGTCCGGCAGGCCGACCAGCACCGCGGCTTCGAGAAGCTGCTGCAGCGCATCGCGCGCCGCACCCAGCTGCTGATCGGCCTCCAGCTGAAGACGCTCAACGAGATGGAGCGCCGCCACGAGGACCCGGAGGTGCTCGAAGGCCTCTTCGACCTCGACCACCTGACGGCCCGTCTGCGCCGATACGAGGAGAACCTGGTCATCCTCGGTGGCGGTCAGCCGCAGCGCCGCTGGCGCAAGCCGGTCCCGCTGCTGGACGTGCTGCGCTCCGCCCAGGGTGAGGTGCAGGACTACCGACGGATCATGATCGACGTCGAGGGCAACCCTTGGCTGTCGGAGCGCGCGGTCGGCCCGGTGGTCCACGTGCTCGCCGAGCTGATGGAGAACGCCGCCACCTTCTCCAAGCCGCCGTCCCCGGTCGAGGTGCGTGCCGCCCTGGTCGGCCGCGGCCTGGCGGTCGAGGTCGAGGACCGCGGCCTGGGCATGGAGGCCGCGCAGTACGACGCGGCCAACTCGCTGATGCGCAGCGCCCCGCGCATGGACGTGCTGGCCCAGGCCGACGACGTGCGACTCGGCCTCTACGTGGTCGCCCGGCTCGCCGCCACCGCCGGCCTGTCGGTGGAGTTCCGCCCCTCGGCCTTCGGCGGCACCCGCGCCGTGGTGCTGATCCCGGGTGAGCTGGTCGCCCAGAACCCCAACGCGCCCTACGGCTACCCGACCGCGGTGCCGGACCTCCCCGCGGAGCCGCTGCCGGTCCGCTCCGCCGCCGGCGAGTACACCGAGGAGGTCTACAACGAGTTCGAGGCCGATTTCAGCTCGACCGACTACCAGTCACCCGACGAGCAGCAGCCGCTCGACCACTGGACCGAGCCCTTGGAGCCCGTGCCCGCACCCCGCCCCTCCTGGGGCCACGCCGGTCCCGACCACGAGCGGACCGCGCCCGCCGAGCCCCCGCTGCCCCAGCGGTCCCGCGGGGCGAGCCTGGCAGCCGAACTGCGCACCGTGCCGACGAACGCCACCCCCGAGGAGGCGGCGCCGACGCGGAACCGGTCGGGTGCCACCATCGGAGCGTTCCAGCGCCGCTCGCGCGCGGCCCGCTTCGGTGAACCGACCGGCGAAGTCACGCCGTTCCCCAACCCGACGGCATACTCCAACCCGACGACCGAGGACCAGTCATGACGCGCACCACCGCCACCCATCAGGATCTGGACTGGCTGCTGGACGGGCTTGTCGACTCGGTGATCGGAACCAGACACGCGGTGCTGCTGTCCGACGACGGCCTCGTGGTCAGCAAGTCCCGCGGTATCGACCGGGCCGACGCCGAGCGGCTGGCCGCGGTGGCCACCGGGCAGCAGAGCCTGGCCCGCGGTGTCGGCACGCTGTTCGGCGGCGGTTCCGTGCACCAGGTGATCGTGGAGCTCGCCGAGCTGTGGCTGTTCATCACCGCGGCCGGCCAGGGCACCCACCTCGCGGTGATCGCCTCCCAGGAGGTGGACGCCGAAATGATGTCGCTGGCCATGCACACGCTGGTCCAGCAGGTAGGCCAGAAGCTCGGGACACAGCTGCGGGGGCAGTCGGATGAACGCGCACTGGAGCGAGGACGACTTCGAGTACGGTGACGACGGCGCGGACTCGATGGTCCGCCCGTACACCATCACGCGGGGTCGGACCATGCCCGAGCGCGACGACCTCACCCTGATCACCGTGCTCAGCACGGTGGCGTCCGCCATCGTGCCGGGCCGGCGGCTGCAGCCCGAGCACCGGCTGATCCTGGACCGCTGCCGCTACCCCGCGGCGGTGGCCGAGGTGGCGGCCGACCTCAACCTGCCGGTCTCGGTCACCAAGATCCTCTTAGGTGACCTGATCGCTCAAGGCCTGCTGACGGCGCGTCCCCCGTTGGCGGTCGCCAAGGTCAGCGGCGGCGTGGACCTCGCCCTGCTGACCGCCGTACGTGACGGACTGCGGAGACTGTGATGACGAACGATCAGGCGGCCCCGGCCGCCGTCAAGATCCTGATCGCGGGCGGCTTCGGGGTGGGCAAGACCACCCTGGTCGGCTCGGTCAGTGAGGTGACCCCGCTGCGCACCGAGGAGTACCTCACCAAGGCCAGCGTCGGGGTCGACTCGCTGGATGGGGTGGGCGGCAAGGACACCACCACCGTGGCGCTGGACTTCGGCCGCATCACGATCAGCCCCGAACTGGTGGTCTACCTGTTCGGCACCCCGGGCCAGGAGCGCTTCTGGTTCATGTGGAACGACCTCGTCCAGGGTGTGCTGGGCGGTGTGGTGATCGCCGACACCCGTCGGCTGGAGAGCAGCTTCGCCTCCATCGACTTCTACGAGAGTCGCGAGATCCCGTTCGTGGTGGCGATCAACTGCTTCGACGGCTTCAACACCCGTTCGGAGATCGAGATCCGCACCGCGCTGGACCTGGACCCGCACGTGCCGGTGCTGATCGGCGACGTGCGCACCCGGGCGTTCGCCCGTGATGTGCTGCTCGCCCTGGTCGACCACCTGATGTCGCCGGCGCTGGTCTGAGCCGCGCGACGCCGAACGGCTGCCCCGGCACCCCCTCGCGGGGGCGCCGGGGCAGCGGGCGTTTCGGCCCTTGCCGGGCTGACGGTCCGTCAGTTGTGTTGCCAGGCCACCGAGAAGTCGGTCGCGGAGCTCAGCGGCGAGGTGGTGGCCTTGGCCGGGCCGCCCTGGGTGGCCATGGCGATCCGGGCGGGGGAGAAGGTGCCGATGGCCTGGCCGTTGGCCGTGGCACCGCCGAACTGGACGGTGCCGAAGTCGGTCAACGGCAGCACGCCGGTGCTCGACGAGGGCGCCTCGGCGATCACCTCGGCGGAGGCAAGCCGGGCGCTGCGCAGCGTCTTGTGCACGGTGTGGCTCCAGTTCTTGGTCTGGTCGCTGAGGACCAGGGTGAACTGGCCGCCGGCGCCGGCCAGCACCGAGGCGGAGAGGTGGTCGCCGGGTGCCACCGGGTCGCTGAAGTCGACCGGGTAGGCGGGGTACATCTCGTACCAGGCGGCGTAGCGCGGGGAGCCGCCCGAGCAGTCCGCCATGGTGCCGGTCTGCTCCACCGTGCCGCTGCCGTCGCCGTCCAGGCCGGCCCAGAAGCTGGACCAGGTGTTGGTGGCGTCGCAGTTCGCCGCGGGCTGCACCCAGTTGGCGTGGACACTGGTGAACCGGTGCCCGGTGGCCGCGTATCCGGCCCAGTTGACGCTGGTGGCGTTCAGCGGATCGCCCTGCGGGTCGGTGGGTCCGGAGTCACTGAGGATCATCGGTGCGTCGAGCGCCGGCGACTGCGCGAGCACCGGGGCGGCGTAGCCGAGCAGGGCGGTCAGGGCGGCGGAGAACACCAGGGTGCGGCGGATGGCGGGCATGGCACGGCTCCAGAGGATTGGTTGACGATGCCCGGACAACGGTAGGTCAGCGAACCATCACACCTGATCTGACAGGTATGCAAATCCGCCTGATTTCACCCGATTGGTAGCGTCGGCTGACACGCCGTCGGCCCGCCCGCCGGAATCAGCGGGACGGGCCGATGGCGTGTGGGTCAGCCGCGCACGGTGCCGGTGACCTCGCCGAAGCCGATCCGGACGCCGTCCGCGCCCGGGGCGGTGGCGCTGATGGTGACCGTGTCGCCGTCCTGCAGGAAGGTCCGGGTGGAGCCGTCCGCCAGGGTGAGCGGGTCGCGGCCGTTCCAGCTCAGCTCGATCAGCGAGCCGCGCTGGTCGGCGGCGGCGCCGGAGATGGTGCCGGAGCCGTAGAGGTCGCCGGTGCGCAGCGAGGCGCCGTTCACCGTGGTGTGCGCCAGCATCTGGGCCGGCGACCAGTACATCCCGGCGTACGGCGGCCGGGAGACCACGCTGCCGTTGAGCTCCACCACCAGGTCGATGTCCAGCCCCCAGGGCTCCTTCTCGACCAGGTAGGGCAGCGGCTGCGGATCCTGCGCCGGGGTGGCGGTCCGGGCCGCCTGCAGGGCGGCCAGCGGCACCACCCACGGCGAGATCGAGGTGGCGAACGACTTGCCCAGGAACGGGCCGAGCGGCACGTACTCCCAGGACTGGATGTCGCGCGCGCTCCAGTCGTTGAGCAGCACCGCGCCGAACACGTGGTCGGCGAAGTCCGCCACGCCGACCGCTTCGCCGAGCGCCGAGCCGGCGCCGACCACGAAGCCGAGCTCGGCCTCGATGTCCAGGCGGGCCGAGGGCCGAAGACCGGCGCCGGGTCCTGCGGGCCCTTGCGCTGGCCGTTCGGGCGCCGGATCTCGGTGCCGGACACCACCACGGTGCCCGCCCGGCCGTGGTAGCCGACCGGCAGGTGCTTCCAGTTGGGCAGCAGCGCCGCGGCGTCCGGGCGGAACATCCGGCCCAGGTTGGTGGCGTGCTCCTCGGAGGCGTAGAAGTCGACGTAGTCGGCGACCTCGATCGGCAGCTGCAGCCGCACCTCGTCGATCCGGTAGAGGTTGGCCTCGACCAGCCGCCGCTCCTCCTCATCGGTGAGCAGCCCGGTGACCCGCTCGCGCACATAGGCCCACTCGCCGGGCCCGCGGCGCATGAACCGGTTGAGCGAACCGGTGGCCAGGTCGGCGCCCAGCGGGGTGCCGGCCCAGATCGCGGCGAGGTCGAGCACGTGCTCGCCGATCGCCACCCCGACCCTGGGGGTCTCGGCTCCCGGCGGGGTGAAGACGCCGTACGGCAGGTTCTGCACCGGGAAGGGGGAACCCTCGGGACCGGGATCCAGCTCTGCTTGCTCACTTGCTCACACCGTCCTGCGGGCCGCGCCCGCTCCAGCTCCACGCGTACACACCGTCATCGCTCGCCCGCCCGGCCTCGGCGACCTCCAGCGGGCGGAAGGTGTCCACCATCACCGCCAGCTCGTCGAAGAACTCGGCGCCGATCGACCGCTCATAGGCACCCGGCTGCGGGCCGTGGGTGTGGCCGCCCGGGTGCAGCGAGACCGAGCCCTGGCCGATGCCCGAGCCCTTGCGCGCCTCGTAGTCCCCGCCGCAGTAGAACATCACCTCGTCGCTGTCCACATTGGAGTGGTAGTACGGCACCGGGATCGACAGCGGGTGGTAGTCCACCTTGCGCGGCACGAAGTTGCAGATCACGAAGTTGTTGCCCTCGAAGACCTGGTGGGCCGGCGGCGGCTGGTGGATCCGGCCGGTGATCGGCTCGAAGTTCGCGATGTTGAAGGCGTACGGGTAGAGGCAGCCGTCCCAGCCGACCACGTCGAAGGGGTGGCTGGGCATCGTGAAGACGGTGCCCGCGATGCCGCCCGGGCCGTTGCCGCGGTGCTTCACATAGACGTCGGTGTCTCGACTGTCCCCCTCCTCGCCGACCAGCAGCGGCGCCGAGGGCCCGCGCAGGTCGCGCTCGCAGTACGGCGCGTGCTCCAGCAGCTGGCCGTACTTGGAGAGGTAGCGCCGGGCCGGGGTGATGTGGCTGTTGGCCTCGATCGCGTAGAGCCGCAGCGGCTGGTCGCCGCCGGGCAGCCAGCGGTGCGTGGTGGCCCGGGGGATGACCACGTAGTCGCCCTGGCCCACGGTGAGGCTGCCGAAGACGGTCTCCACCACCGCCTCGCCGGACTCCACGTAGACGCACTCGTCGCCTATGGCGTTGCGGTAGAGCGGGGACTCCTGCCCGCAGGCCACGTAGGCGATCCGGACATCGGCGTTGGCGAGCACCACCCGGCGGCCGCGCACCGCGTCGGTCTGCCGCCACTGCTCACCGGGGAACAGGTCGTGCAGCTTGAAGTGGTAGGGCTTCAGCGGGTGGTTGGCCTCCGCCTTGGCCTCCGGCAGTGCCCACACCCGGCTGTCCACCAGGGCGGACGGGATGGCGCGGTGGTAGAGCAGCGAGGAGTCGGAGAAGAAGCCCTCCTCGCCCATCAGCTCCTCGTAGTAGAGGCCGCCGGCCTCGTTGCGATGCTGGGTGTGCCTCTTCGGCGGCACCGTGCCGACGGTGCGGTAGTACGCCATGCTTCGCCTCCTGAGCGACTGACGCCCTGGACTGCACCGGCCAGGGCGGGCCCGCGCGTGGGGTGGCGTGGACCACTGCCATCCCATGGCCAGCGGCCCGACGGTGTCAAGGACCCCTGGCCAGGCATCTGCCCTCGTCAAGACGCGTGACGGCAACCCTTGGGACACGCGGATGTAACGATCCCCCGCTTCTTGCAGAAAATTGCTGCAAGAGCTTTCAGATCACCTTTCGGCGCTGTTACGTTCCTGCCCAAGCCCGATGGCGGCACCTGTGCGGTCGGCGTCGCGGGGCCAGTATCGTCCCCCTCTTCCCTAATCGGGCACCCACCCCCCACCGTTTCACCTAGGAGCTCTCATGCGGCGTGGCATCGCGGCCTCCGCTCTCGTTGCGGCCCTGGCCGTCACCCTCGCAGCCTGCGGCAGCAGCGGTTCGAGCGGCGGCTCGGCTCCGGCCGCCGGCGCGTCGGTCGACCCGAGCACGGTCAGCGGCAGCGTCACCTACTGGGACACCTCCGACGCCAAGGCCGAGGCCCCGACCTACCAGGCCGTGATCGCGGACTTCGAGAAGAAGTACCCGAACATCAAGGTCAACTACGTCAACGTGCCGTTCGGCGACGCCCAGAACAAGGTGAAGAACGCCTTCTCCACCGGCTCCGGCGCGCCCGACGTGATCCGCTCCGAGATCGCCTGGACCCCCGAGCTGGCGGCCGACCACTACCTGCTGCCGCTGGACGGCACCTCGGCCCTGGTCAGCGCCGACGACTTCCTGCCCAACCCGGTCGCCGCCACCAAGTACGACGGCAAGACCTACGCCGTGCCGCAGGTCACCGACACCATGGCGCTCTTCTACAACAAGAAGATGTTCGCCGCCGCGGGCATCGCCACCCCGCCCAAGAGCATCGACGAGCTGAAGACCGACAGCGCGCAGATCAAGCAGAAGCTCGGCAAGACCGGCTTCTACCTGCGCGGTGACGACCCCTACTGGAGCCTCTCCTTCCTCTACGGCGAGGGCGGCGACCTGGTGGACGCCAACTCCAAGACCGTCACCGTCGACAACGCGGCCGGCGTCAAGGCGTTCAGCACCATCAAGGACCTGGTCGACTCCGGCGCCGCCAAGACCTCGGTCACCGACGGCTGGGCCAACATGATGTCGGACTTCCAGTCCGGCAACGTCGCGATGATGATCAACGGCCCCTGGTCGCTGGCCACCATCAACAGCGGCGGCGGCGAGTTCACCGACAAGTCCAACCTCGGCATCGCCGTGGTCCCGGCCGGCAGCGTGACCCAGGCGGCCCCGCAGGGCGGCCAGTCCTACGCGATCTACGCGGGCAGCAAGAACACCGCCGCCTCCCAGGTCTTCGTCCAGTACATGGCCTCGCCCGAGGCGCAGGCCAAGATCTTCCAGGGCACCGGCGCGCTGCCGACCCGCAAGTCGGTCTGGGCCGAGCCGGCGATCGCCGACACCGACGAGGCGAAGTTCTTCAAGGACGCCATCGACAAGGCCCACCAGCGCCCGTGGATCCCCGAGGGCGGCACCCTGTTCGACCCGTTGAAGACCGAGTACACCGCGATGCTGTCCGGCAAGGAGAGCCCGCAGACCGCGGCCAAGAACACGGGCGACGCCTACCGCAAGAACCTCGGCTGGAAGTAAGGACGAGTCAGGGCATGGCTGCCGTGGACACCACCACAGGCCGGCCCGGTGCGCCGGCCGCGGGCGGGGACACCCCCGCCCGCGGCCCGCGGCGCGCCGCCGGCACCCCCGCCGGGCGACTGCGCCTGGCACTGAGCAAGCACTGGTACGCCTGGACGCTGGTGGCCCCGGTCGCCATCGTCATCGCGGTGATCGTCGGCTATCCGCTGGTGCAGGGGATCTACCTCTCCACCACCAACGCCAACGACCAGAACAGCGAGAAGCAGATCGGGCAGTTCCTGCACATCCCGGCCACCTACAAGAGCGTCGGGCTCGGCAACTACACCGACATCCTCTTCGGTGCGAACACCACCTTCTGGGCGCGGCTGGGCTGGACCGTCAGCTGGACGGTCGCCTGCGTGGGCATCTCGTTCCTGATCGGCCTGGCACTGGCGATCATGCTGAACCGCCAGGTCCGGTTCCGGGCGCTGTACCGCACGCTGCTCATCCTGCCCTGGGCGGTGCCGGCCTTCGTGTCCACGTTCAGCTGGCGGTTCATCATGAACCACGACCGCGGCTTCCTGAACCACGCCCTGCAGGCGCTGGGGCTGCCGGCGGTCGACTGGCTCAACGACCCGAGCATCGCTCAGATCTCGGTGATCATCGTCAACATCTGGCTGAGCTTCCCGTTCGTCATGGTCGCCGTGCTCGGCGGTCTGCAGTCGATCCCCGCCGAGCTCTACGAGGCGGCCGAGATGGACGGCGCCACGCCCTGGCAGAAGTTCTGGTACATCACGCTGCCGGCCCTGCGTCCCGTCAGCAGTACCGTGATCCTGCTCAGCACGATCTGGACCTTCAACATGTTCCCGGTGATCTTCCTGCTCACCAACGGCGGGCCGGGCGACAGCACCCAGCTGCTGGTCACCTACGCCTACAACAAGGCCTTCACCGGCATGCGGCAGTTCGGTGAGTCGTCCGCCTGGGGCGTGATCATCCTGTTGATCCTCGTGGTGTTCGCCGTGTTCTACCGGCGCTCGCTGCGCAAGCAAGGCGAGGTGTGGTGACCGTGGCCAAGAACAACGCGGTACAGGGCAGGAAGCGCTCCCTGGGAGCCTCCGCCGCCCTGCACGCCGGCCTGATCGCGGCCTCGGTGATCTCGGCCTTCCCGGTGCTGTGGATCTTCCTCACCTCGCTCAAGCCGGCCGGGCACGAGACCAGTTCGAAGTTCGTCGACCACCCCAGCTTCGCGGCCTACGGCGACCTGCTCAGCCACACCAAGTTCCTCACCTGGTTCGGCAACTCGGTGCTGGTCGCCGGCTGCACCACGGTGGTCGGCTGCTTCCTCGCCGCCACCACCGGCTACGCGGTCAGCCGGTTCCGGTTCCCCGGCATGCGGCCGGTGATGTGGACCCTGCTGATCACCCAGATGTTCCCGGTGGCGATCCTGATCGTGCCGCTCTACCAGCTGCTGGCCAAGCTGCAGTTGCTGAACCAGCCGACCGGCCTGATCCTCACCTACCTGACGATCGCGGTGCCGTTCAGCGCCTGGACCATGAAGGGCTACTTCGACACGATCCCCACCGAGATCGACGAAGCCGGCCGGATCGACGGCCTCAACCCCTTCGGCACCTTCTGGCGGCTGATCCTGCCGCTGGCCCGCCCGGGCCTGGCGGTCACGGCCTTCTACAGCTTCATCACCGCCTGGGGCGAAGTCGCCTACGCCACCCAGTTCATGACCGGGACGGACAAGATGACCCTCTCGGCCGGCATGCAGACGTTCGTCAACCAGTACAGCGAGAACTGGTCGATGATGTCCACGGCCTCGGTCCTGATCGCGATCCCCGCGGCCGTCGTCTTCCTCCTGGTCCAGCGTCACCTGGTGGCGGGTCAGACCGCCGGCTCCGTCAAGTAGCCACTTCCCAGCACCTCTACGTCCCCAAGGGATCTGCTCTCCATGACCCAGGCTTCCACGACCCGAAGCGCGGCCGACACCTCCCGGCCCGTCCTCGCCACCGCCGGCACCCCGGCAGCCGGCGAGCCCAGAGGCTGGTGGCGGGACGCGGTCATCTACCAGGTGTATCCGCGCAGTTTCGCCGACGCCAACGGCGACGGCATGGGCGACCTGCCCGGCATCCGCAGCCGTCTGCCGCACCTGCGCGACCTCGGAGTGGACGCGGTCTGGCTCTCCCCGTTCTACGCCTCGCCGCAGGCCGACGCCGGCTACGACGTGGCCGACTACCGCGCGGTGGACCCGATGTTCGGCACCCTGCTGGACGCGGACGCGCTGATCCGCGACGCCCACGCGCTGGGCCTGCGGATCATCGTGGACCTGGTCCCCAACCACTCCTCCGACCGGCACGAGTGGTTCCAGCGCGCGTTGCGCGAGGGCCCCGGCTCCCCGCTGCGGGACCGCTACCACTTCCGCCCCGGCCGCGGCACCGACGGCGAACTGCCGCCCAACGACTGGGAGTCCATATTCGGCGGCCCGGCCTGGACCCGCACCGAGAACCCGGACGGCACCCCGGGTCAGTGGTACCTGCACCTGTTCGCCCCCGAGCAGCCCGACTTCAACTGGGACAGCCCCGCGGTCGCCGACGAGTTCCGCTCGATCCTGCGGTTCTGGCTGGACATGGGCGTCGACGGCTTCCGGGTCGACGTCGCGCACGGCCTGGTCAAGGCCCCCGGCCTGCCCGACCTCGGCACCCACGACCAGCTCAAGCTGCTCGGCAACGACGTGATGCCGTTCTTCGACCAGGACGGCGTGCACGAGATCTACCGCGCCTGGCGGAAGATCCTCGACGAGTACCCGGGCGAGCGGATCCTGGTCGCCGAGGCCTGGACCCCCACCGTCGAGCGCACCGCCAACTACGTGCGCCCCGACGAGATGCACCAGGCCTTCAACTTCCAGTACCTGTCGACCTACTGGGACGCGGCCGGGCTGCGCGAGGTGATCGACGCCTCGCTGGACGCGATGCGCCCGGTCGGCGCGCCCACCACCTGGGTGCTCTCCAACCACGACGTCACCCGGCACGCCACCCGGTTCGGCAACCCGCCCGGCGGCACCCAGCTGCGCACCCCCGGCGACCGCGAACTGGGCCTGCGCCGGGCCCGCGCCGCCACCCTGCTGATGCTGGCGCTGCCCGGCTCCGCCTACCTCTACCAGGGTGAGGAGCTCGGCCTGCCGGACGTCACCGACCTGCCCGACGAGGTCCGCCAGGACCCCTCCTTCTTCCGCGCCAGCGGCCAGGACGGGTTCCGCGACGGCTGCCGGGTGCCGATCCCGTGGTCCGGTGACGCGGCGCCCTACGGCTTCGGGCCGGTGGCCCAGGGCCCGAGCTGGCTGCCGCAGCCCGCCGAGTGGGCCGCGTTGAGCGTCGAGGCGCAGACCGGCGACCCGAGCTCCACCCTGGAGCTCTACCGCAGCGCGCTGGCGATCCGCCGGCAGCGGCCGGAGCTGGGTGCGGGCGACCGGGTCCAGTGGCTGGACGCCCCGGCCGGGGTGCTGATGTTCCGTCGGGGCGACTTCGTCTGCACCGTCAACACCACAGGCCAGCCAGTGGAGTTGATGGTCCCGGGGACGCTGCTGCTGAGCTCCGTCGAGGACCGGCAGCCGGGTGTGCTGCCCGCGGACAGCACCAGCTGGTGGGCGGTGTGACATGGTTGCAATAGGCTCTGGGCTCGTGACTACGGCGCGACTCTCGGACATCGCGGCGCAGGCTGGGGTCAGTGAGGCCACCGTCAGCCGCGTCCTCAACGGCAAGGCGGGTGTCTCCGCGACCACCCGCCAGACCGTGCTGGCGGCTCTCGACGTGCTCGGCTACGAGCGGCCGACCCGGCTGCGCCAGCGCAGCGCCGGGCTGATCGGGCTGATCACCCCGGAGCTGAGCAACCCGATCTTCCCGGCACTGGCCCAGGTGATCGAGCAGGTGCTCAGCCGGCACGGCTACACCCCGGTGCTCTGCACCCAGACCCCCGGCGGGTCCACCGAGGACGAACTGGTCGAGATGCTGGTGGACCGCCAGGTCGCGGGCATCGTCTTCGTCTCCGGGCTGCACGCCGACACCACCGCCGACCACGACCGGTACGCCAAACTGACGGGCCGCCAGGTGCCGTTCGTGCTGATCAACGGCTACAGCGAGAAGATCGCCGCGCCGTTCATCTCGCCGGACGACCGGGCCGCGATGTGGATGGCGGTGCAGCACCTGGCCGAGCTCGGGCACGAGCGGATCGGCCTGGCGGTCGGGCAGCGCCGCTTCGTGCCGGTGCAGCGCAAGATCGAGGGCTTCACCGCCGCGATGCGGTCGGTGCTCGGGGTCGCCGCCGAGGAGGCCGAGCAGCTGGTGCACTCCACCCTGTTCAGCGTGGAGGGCGGGCACGCGGCCGCCGGCGCGCTGCTCGACCAGGGCTGCACCGCGATCGTCTGCGGCAGCGACATGATGGCGCTGGGCGCGATCCGGGCGGTGCGCCAGCGCGGGCTGAGCGTGCCGGGAGACGTCTCGGTGGTCGGCTTCGACGACTCGCCGCTGATCGCCTTCACCGAGCCGCCGCTCACCACCATCCGCCAGCCGGTGGAGGCGATGGCCACCGCCGCGGTGGACGCGCTCCTCGAGGAGGTCGGCGGCCAGTCCACCCAGCGGACCGAGTTCATGTTCCAGCCGGAGCTGGTGATGCGCGGCTCCACCGGAGCCCGGCCGCGATAAGAGTCCATCTCAGTGCCGCTCAGCGGGTGCCGCCGGCCCTTCGGGGTCGGCGGCACTTCGCGTTCCGCGGGCGGGCGGTCGGCCGCTCGGCCGGTCAGCTGGTCGGCCGGTCAGCCGCTCTCGGCGTCGCTGCGCCGCTCGTGGGTGAGCCGGCCGGCATCGTCGGCCTCCCCGGTGCGGGCCTCGGTCCGCCGGGAGCGCGCCAGATAGTCACGGACGATCAGTTCGACCGCGTCCTGCGGATTGCCGGCGCCGCTGAGCATCATCACGTCGATGGCCAGATCGGCGTCCAGGCTGACGGTCACCTTGGGCTTGGGCACGGGTTCTCCTCGGGTCTGCCGGAGCCCTCAGCATGCCGCGTGGCGCCGCGCCCTGCCAGGGCCCGACCGGGACGGCCGAGGGCCGCCCCACGTGCGGGAGGCGGCCCTCGGCTGCTTTCGGTGCGCGGCGGGTCGGGGCCCGCCGGCGGTGCGGCGGGTCAGACCCGGCCGGCGAAGTCCGGGGTGTAGTTCGAGATGGTCTCGTACTTCACGCCGGCGCTCGGGTTGGCGGCCTCCACGAACTTGCCGCCGCCCACGTACAGGCCCACGTGGTAGACGCCGGAGTCGCTGCCGTTGCTGGACCAGAAGAGCAGGTCGCCCGGCTGCAGGCTGGCCAGCGACACCCGGGTGGAGGCGGCGGCCTGGTCGGCGGCGATGCGCGGGATGGAGACGCCGGCCTGGGCCATCGCGGCCTGGGTCAGGCCGGAGCAGTCCCAACCGCCGTTGCTGCTGCCGCCCCAGACGTAGGCCTGGCCGACCTTGGACTCCGCGAAGCTGACCGCGGCGGCGAAGGCACCGGTGGCGCTCTGGGTGCTGGTGGAGCTGCTCTGCAGGCTGGTGGTGCGGGCCGGGAGCGAGGCCGGGGCCGGGGTGGCGGCGTCCGAGGAGTCGTCAGCGTTCTTGGCGGGCGCCGCGGGGGTGGCCACGGCGACCGTGCCGAGGTCGAGCTTCTCGCCCGGGTAGATCCAGTTCGGGCCCTGGGTCAGCACCGACTTGTTGAGGTCGTAGAGCTTCTGCCAGCCGCCGTCCACGTTGTGCTTCTGGGCGATGGTGGACAGCCAGTCGCCGGGCACCACGGTGTAGGTCTCGCGGTCGGCGTGCTGCGCCGGGGCGGCCTTCGGCGCCGGAGCCTGCTGCTGCGCCGGGGCGGCGGGGGCAGCCGGGGCGGCGGGGGTCGGCGCCGGGGTGCTGCTGGTGCTGCCGGCGCCGGTGTCGACCTGCGCCGGGGCGCCGCCGGCGGTCAGGCCCGCCTGGATGGAGCAGACCGGCCAGGCGCCGGGGCCCTGGTCGGCGAGCACCTTCTCGGCGACGGCGATCTGCTGGTCCTTGGTGGCCAGGTTGGCCTGCGGGGCGTACTGGGTGCCGCCGTAGGCCGCCCAGGTGGAGGAGGTGAACTGCAGGCCGCCGTAGAAGCCGTTGCCGGTGTTGATGCTCCAGTTGTTGGTGCTCTCGCAGGCGGCGACCTTGTCCCACACCGAGACCGGCGCGGCGGAGGCGGTGGTGGCGGTGATGCACGGCAGGGCCAGGCCCAGGCCGAGCAGGCCGGTGGCGGCAATCGCGCGCTTGGCGTTGCGGGGACGGTTCGTGCCAGTCGTGGGCAGCATGAAGACGCGTTCCTCTCCTACGCCTACGAGGTGAGCTGTCGGATTCGGGCTGGAGTTGCCCGGCCGTGCGTGCACGGCTTCACCCCAAGCCCCGGTCTCCCGGGGCGGCTTACCTGGGTCCCCCGCTCCTGCCGTGGTTGCGTTTTCGCGCCGCCAGCAGGGTCGGTGGCAGGACTCGGCGTCCGGTCTGCTGGGTCCGTGTGACCACGAACGGGGAGCACGTTAGACAGACATAAGAAGGAATCGCAAACAGCTGTGAGTGACATCACACAGTATTCACTTGACCTTCAAGATCGCGATGTGCCGGTAGCTGATGGAGTGTTGGGTCGGGAACCGGCAACTGGGTTGTTCGCCAGCGAAGTTGCCGCTCTTTCAGGCTGATGGGCCGTTCAAAATCCGAGGCCCTCGCAGGAGGCTTTCCCGGCAACTTCCAAGGGACTTGAAGGTGCTCTGACAGGTACTCGTTACCAATTCGAGACCGGCGGCCTGACGGGGTGCTAGAAGGGTCAAAACGGACAGATACGGGCAGATTGACGAACCTTGTGAAGGCATGCCCACGAACTGAGCCCCTGCCAGTGGGGCCGGCGGGTGTCGGCGGGTGTCCGGGCATGCGAAAGGCCCCGTCCGCGTCCCAGGGGGACGTGAACGGGGCCAGCCGGACTGCGGGGGCTCAGGCCTCCTCAGAAGCCTCTCCAGCGGGCTGTGCGGGGAGCTGCGGGCCCTCCGTGACCGGGTCGGGCTCGGCGGGCTCGGGCAGCGCGGCCAGGTACACCGAGGCGATCAGCTGACCGACCGTCGGGTAGGCGCCGATCGGCGCGGCGCTCGGGCAGCCGGTCTCCTCGGCGGCGGCCAGCAGCGCCTCGCCGCTCACCTCGGGGCCGATCACCAGCGGGGCCAGGGCGGGCCGCTGCGAGCCGGTGGCCCGCAGGTGCTCGACGGCGCCGGCCACCGAGCCGGGCACGTCCAGGGCGGCGGCCACCACCGGCACCGCCAGCCGGGCCGCGAGCAGCACGCCGGTGACGCCGGCCGCCGCGGCGGCCTCCTCGCCGCCCACGGTGGTCAGCACCACGCCGTCGGCGGCCGTGGCGATGGCGAACAGGCGGGCGCGGTCGGCGCGGGCCAGGCCGGCCTCGGAGAGCCGCACGTGCACCGCCTCGGCCAGCAGCGGGTGCGGGCCGAGCGGCTCGGTCACCTGCGCCCCGGTCTCGGCGGCGAGCTGGTGCAGCCCGGCCAGGAAGTCATGCGGTCCGGTGACCAGCGGCACCAGCACCGGGGCGGGCAGGCCCAGCTCGGCGGCCCGGGCCACCAGGTCGGCCACGGTGGGGGCGGCGTGGCCCGGCTGTGCCTGGGGAGCGTCCTGCTCGTCTCGCTCCTGCTGGGCCGCCGGCTCGGCGGCCGTGGTCGGCAGCCAGCCGGCCAGCATTTCGATGCCGGGCTGTTCGCCGCGGATCACCGAGATCAGCTCGTCGACCACCGCCACCGCCTCGGGCGTCGCCTCGGCCGGCACCGCGAGGACCAGCGGCGCCGCGCCGACCGGGACCTCGGGGCGCTCGGGACGGCGGTGGCGCCCCCGTGCTCGGGAGCCTGGCGTGCGGACGGGCAGTTGTGCGCCCGGGATGGCTGCAGTGCTCATGGCGCAGAATCGTAGGACATACGCGTGATCAGTCCGCATCGGGCTGCCGGTCGATTGCCCGCCGTCCGGCTCCGCTCCGCCGATGGCCAGGCCCGGCGTCCGGAAAACCGGCCTCTCGTTCCATTGATGTGACGGAGTGTGAGGGTTCGGATGCGAACTCGACCGTGGAATGGGCCTGTCAATGGCCGAACCGGTCAGAGGGTCGTGGACGTCCCCTGACACGGGGTGACGATCGAAGAGCTGAATCACCCTCAAATGTCCAGTTCTGTCTGGCGGATTGTGTCGGTTTGGCGAGGGTTTGTCACATCAAGTTCCTGACGGTGCACGCGCAAAATCGCATGCCGATGCACGTGCATTAGCGTTATCATCACGACAAGTAAGGCATTCGCCCTGCCCGTACGAGCCGGAGGCGGCCGGCGGCCGGAGCGGTCGGGCGCCGAGCGCTATGAGCACTCCAGCTCTTGGGAGAATTCGATGCACCACACGTACAACGGCATGCCCGCGGCAGACCTCGAAGGCGTGGTCTGGCAGAAGAGTCGCCACAGCAACTCCAAGGGCAACTGCGTGGAGCTGGCGGCCCTCGATGGTGGCGCCGTCGCCATGCGCAACTCGCGCTTCCCGGACGGCCCGGCCCTCATCTACACCCGGGACGAGATCGAGGCGCTGCTGCTGGGTGTCAAGGACGGGGAGTTCGACCACCTGGTCGCCTGATCCCCGAGCCACCGTCAGGCCGCTTGCCGGGCCTGCCGATCGGACTGGGCGCCGCCGCGGCACAGGGGAGTCTGCGGCGGCGTTTCGCATGTCCTCGGCGCCCCTTGTCGGTTGGACCCCCGGGTTGGCTGCGCAGTTCGGCCGCGCGGTTCGGCTGCTCGCTCCGGCAACCGCAGGCTGGACCCGCGGGTCGGCCCCGGGAACGCGAAACGCCGCGCGACGGCGCGGCGTTCGGTCGGGCGGATGGGCCCGTCAGGCTGAGCGGCGGTGACGTCCGATCGACGCGGCGTCAACTGCCGCGGAGGACAGCGAAGTCGGTGCCCCTCGGCCTGGAAAACGGCCCAGACCACCTTGCCGGTCCCGGAGGCCAGCGGGTGCCAGCCCCAGGAGCGGCTGAACGAATCGACCAGGTGCAGCCCCCGGCCCGACTCGGCCACGAAGTCGGCCTCCCGGGTGACCGGCCCCTGGCAGCTCGGATCGCTGACGGCGCAGACCAGTTGGTCCCCCCGGTGGACCAGGCTGATCCGGATCGGCAGCCGGCCGTCGACCGGGCCCGGCTGGATCGGGAACGGCTGCCGGCCCGGCAGGTCCGCCGCGGTCGGCTGGCCGATCGCGTGCCGCAGCGCGTTGGTGACCAACTCCGAGGCGACCAGGGCGACATCGTCGAACATGTCGCCAAGGCCCCAGCGCTGCAGGGAGGTTCTGGTGAAGTCGCGGGCGGTCTTCACCGCGTCATAGCGAGGGGGGAGCGTGCAGGTGACCACGTCAGGGTCGATGGCAAGCGCCGTACCGGTGCCCATGAAGAGCTCCTCCCATAAGGGGGCGGACACGGCTGGACCCGGCGGGGTCATGCCGGTCACCTCCGACTCGCTCGGCCGCTTCGCCATCGCCTCGACCGGATGCATGGGGTCGACGACGAAGCCCGCGGGACTGTCACAGGGGGCGTGCAACTGCACGTGCACCATCGTGCTCTGTGCTCACGGCGGATGCAAGAGTCGATTCACGTGCAGTCGCACTATTGGCATATGCAGACGCCGGATGCACGTGCATCCGTACGTGCTGATGGATGTGCCGATGGACGTGCCGATGCAAAATTGGTAGATCCTTGTACTGGTACAGGCACTGTGAGCGGCCGGATGATGGCAGACTGTGCGCTGATTTCCTGAGTCGGAGGTTCCAACGGCATGACCACAGTGCAGCCCGGCGGCGGTTCGATGGTGCGCCGGATCCTCCTGGGCTCCCAGCTGCGCAGGCTGCGGGAGGCCCGCGGCGTCACCCGCGAGGACGCCGGCTATGCCATCCGCGCCTCGGAGTCGAAGATCAGCCGGATGGAACTCGGGCGGGTCAGCTTCAAGGAGCGCGACGTCGCCGACCTGCTGACCCTCTACGGCGTGACCGACGGCGAGGAGCGCGAGTCGCTGCTCGGCCTGGTCCGCGAGGCGAACAAGTCCGGCTGGTGGCACAGTTTCAGCGATGTGCTGCCGGGCTGGTTCCAGACCTACGTGGGCCTGGAGGAGGCCGCCTAGCTGATCCGCACCTACGAGGTGCAGTTCATCCCCGGCCTGCTGCAGTCCGAGACCTACGCCCGCGCCGTCTTCACCCAGAGCAGCCCGGCGCTCAGCGAGGAGGAGGTCGAGCGCCTGGTCGGCCTGCGGCTGCGCCGCCAGAAGCTGCTGGCGGAGGGTCAGGGCCCGCGGCTGTGGGCGGTGATCGACGAGGCGGCGCTGCGCCGGCCGGTCGGCGGGCCGAAGGTGATGCGCGGCCAGCTCCAGTACCTGATCGACATCGCAGAGCAGCCCAACGTGGTGATCCAGGTGATGCCGTTCCGGTTCGGGGCGCACGCCGGGGAGAGCGGCGCCTTCAGCATCCTGCGCTTCCCCGAGCAGGACCTCGCCGACGTGGTCTACCTGGAGCAGCTGACCAGCGCGCTCTACCTGGACAAGCGGGACGACGTGGACGCCTACGTGCAGGTGATGGAACGGCTCTGCGTGGACAGCCTCACCCCGGAGAAGACCACCGACCTGCTGACCTCGATCCTGGCCGAGAGCTGACCCGGCGACCCGGTCAGCCGGAGGCCAGGTGCGCCCAGTCCGGCCGACCGGGACTGCCGCCCTCCGGTGGTCGCCCCAACTCCCAGGGCAGGCCGTAGCGGGCGAACAGGTCGGCCCGGATCGGCGGCAGCGGGGTCTGCGCGCCGGGAAGCAGCACGCCGATGCAACCGCCCATCAACGCGCTGCGCAGCACCGCGTGTTCGGCGGCCGGATCGGGCGCGCCCCAGCCCGCCAGCACCTCCCGCAGGATCGCGCCGAGCTGCTGCTGCTCCGGGTCCTGGACGAAGCCGCCGATGTCCGGGTCGAGGATCAGCGCCAGGTGCGAGCGCATCACCCGGGGTGGTCCAGTGCGGTGTGCAGGATCTGGTCGATCGCCGCGGCCAGCCGCTGCGGTGGTGAGGCGTCCGGCGGCAGTTCGGCGAGTGCGGCGGCCAGCTCCAGGTGCATCAGCCGGTGGGTGGCGGACTGCATCAGCAGTCGTTTGCCGTCGAAGTAGTAGGAGACCAGTCCGCGGGCGAGCCCGGCGCGTTCGGCGATGTCGGCAAGTGTGGTGGCGGCGTATCCGCGCTGGTCCACCAGTTCCACCGTGGCGCGCATCAGCCGGCGCCGGGAGCGCAGTCGCATCTCCTCGTTGACCGATTCCCCGCGAGGTGCCATCGTGTCAGCTCCGTACGTTGGTTGGCTCTGGGTCAATTTACGCTGACCGAGAGTGGCCGACCTGCACCCGAGGCGATGGCTGGTGCGGGTCCGTACGGGGCCGGTGTCGGTCTCACCAGAACGGGGGACTGGTGAGACCGACACCCACCGAACGGCGCGGTGGCGCCGGTTCGGTGGGTGTCGACCTCGGGAACTGCCGGTCCGTCAGACCCGCTCCTTGAGGGCCGCCCCGGAGTCGGCCCGCCGGTAATCGTAGTCCGGCACCGGATGGTGCACCCCGGCCCGTCGGCGGTCCAGCAGCGCACCGACCGCGGTGATCAGCAGGCCGGCCAGCGCCACCACCGTGACCAGCACCAACGCCGGTCGGTAGCCGTTGAGTTGGTCATGCGCGCTGGTGCCGCCGTGGCTGCCGGCGGTGAGCACGGCGGTGGTCACCGCCAGCACCAGGGCGTTGCCCACCTGGATCGCGGTGTTCACCAGCCCGGAGGCCAGGCCCTGCTCCTCGTCGGCCACGCCGTTGGTGGCGGCGATGTTGACCGAGGGGTAGAAGAGCGCGAAGCCGATGCCGAGCAGCAGCATGGTCGGCAGCACCAGGCCCAGGAAGGTGCCGTGCGGGCCGAGCCGCAGGAACAGCGCGTAGCCGATGAGCATCGCCAGGCTGCCCAGCGGGAGCAGCCGGCCGGTGCCGTAGCGGTCCACGATCGCGCCCATCTTGGTGGCCGAGAGGGCGACCAGCGCGCCGGCCGGCAGCAGCCCGAAGCCCATCTGCAGCGCCGACCAGTGCAGCGTCCGCTGCAGGTAGAGGGCGATGATGAACTGGAAGCCGGCGTACGACCCCATCAGCAGGAACGCGGTCGAGTTGGCCCGGGCCACGGCGCCGTTGCGGAAGATGCCGAGCCGGACCAGCGGGTGCGCGGTGCGCTGCTCGATCACCAGGAAGGCGGTCAGCAGCACCGCGACCGCGACCAGCGAACCGATGGTCCGGGCCGTCGCCCAGCCCACGCTCTGCGCCTCGGTGACGGTGAATACCAGCAGCAGCAGTGCCGCGGTGCCGGTGATCGCGCCGAGCACGTCATAGCCGCCGTCGCCGCGCTCATGGGCGTGCTTGGGCAGCACCCGCAGCGCGAAGACCAGGGCGATCACGGCCACCGGGACCGGCATCAGGAACGTGCAGCGCCAGTTCAGCGAGGTGAGCAGGCCGCTGAGCACCAGGCCCAGCGAGTAGCCGCTGGCGCCGCAGGTGGTGAAGATCGACAGTGCCTTGTTGCGGGCCGGGCCCTCGGGGAACGTGGTGGTGATGATGGAGAGCGCGGCCGGGGCGGTGAATGCGGCGCTGGCGCCCTTGAGGAAGCGGGCGCCGATCAGCAGGCCGCCGTCGTCCAGCACACCGCCGAGCAGCGAGGCGCCGGCGAAGACGGCGAGCGCGATCAGGAACACCCGGCGCCGGCCCAGCAGGTCGGCGGCCCGGCCGCCGAGCAGCAGCAGCCCGCCGTAGCCGAGCACATAGCCGGAGACCACCCACTGCAGGGTCGACGTCGACAGCTTCAGGTCGGCGCCGATGGACGGCAGAGCGACGCCGACCATGGAGACGTCCAAGGCGTCCAGGAAGAGCGCGGCACAGAGCACGATCAGGGCGCCCCAGAGGCGTGGGCTCCAGGGGTCGGTTCCGGACGGTGCGTCAGTTGTCTGCGGTATCCGGTCGGTTGGTGGGGTGTGAGTCGGCATGGGCAAGACACTACATGCACGTGCAATCAATGCAAGTAGATTTAATGCCGTTGCATATTGTTCATGTGCATGTGATAAGGTCGGCGCCGTGTCCGACATTGACGCGGCCGAGTCGGCCGACCTGGTCGCCGCCTGGCGCGAGCTGCTGGCTCGTCACGCGGCCACTGCCTGCGCCCTGGATCGTGAGCTGGGGGAGCGCTTCGGGCTCGGCATGAGCGAGTTCGAGGTGCTGGAGCGGCTGGCCGAGACGCTCGGCGACTGCCCCGGGAAGCTGCGGGTCCAGGAGCTCGGCGAGAAGGTGCATCTGAGCCAGAGTGCGCTCTCCCGGCTGATCGGCCGGCTGGAGAAGGGCGGCCTGGTCGAGCGCCACATGTGCACGGAGGACCGCCGGGGCGTCTTCGTGCTGCTTTCGGACGAGGGGCGGCAGCGCTACCAGGAGGCCAAGCCGCTGCACCGCTCGGTGCTGCGGCAGACCCTGGTGGAACGTCAACCAAGCTGCGGCTAGCGGTTCTTGGGGTTCCGGTGGGGCCCTGGGATCGCTAACGCACGGGATCGCTAGCGCAAGCTGGGATCGCTGACGCACGGGATCGCTAGCGCAAGCTGGGATCGCTGACGCACGGGATCGCTGACGCAAGCTGGGATCGCTGACGCACGGGATCGCTGACGCAAGCCGGGATCGCTAACGCAATGCACCCAGCCCCGGCGCGGCCGCGAGCAGCAGCACGGTGGCCGGCGCGGCCAGGGCCAGCAGGGTCAGCCGCAACCGGGTGCCCACCGGCAGCCGCGGCTCGCCCGCCAGCAGCCGGTCCACCCGGCGCGGCGCCTGCGCCAACTGGCCCGGCCCGTGCGCCCCGGAGCAGCCCTCGAACACCCCGCGCCCGGCGTTGATCTCGACCATCGCGTGTGCCGTGGTCATCCGCCCGTGCCGGCGGGCCGCCAGGTCGTCGGCCGCCAACTCCACCAACTCGCCCACCTGGTCGCGGAACGCGGTGAACACCGCGACCCTGGGGAAGCCCGCGGCAAGCGCCTGCGCGCCCTGCGACAACCAGTGGTGCCGGGCCCGCACATGGCCGCGCTCATGACTGAGCACCGCCTCCAACTCGCGGTCGGTCAACCGGCGCAGCGCACCCGTGGTGACCACCAGCCGGGACTGCGGGCCGGGCAGCGACCAGGCGTCGGGGCGGCCGTTCTCCAGCACCACCAGCCGTTCCCGGCGGGCCGGCGGCAGCCCGATGCCGGCGGGCAGTTCCGGTGCCCGGTGCGCCAGTTCACGATGCCGGCTCTCCCGCAGGGCCCGGGCCGCGCGGATCTCCCGGACCAGCGAGACCGCCGTCCACACCCCGCCGAGCGCCAGCAGCGCCGCGCACAGCCGGCCCCAGCCCTCGGTGTCGACCAGCTCGTAGGCGGCCTCCACGCCGGGCGGCGCGCCGGTGAAGACCATGGTGCGCACGGCGGGCAGCGCGGCCGCGACCGAGAGCAGCAGGCCCAGCGCGCAGCACAGCAGCACCGCCACCACCAGGCACTGCCAGACCAGCAGCGCCAGCACCGGTTCCCGGTCGACCCAGCGGGCCCGGGCCAGCAGGAGGGGCCCGCCGGTGGCGAGCACGAATCCGAGCAGCAGCAGGCCGAGCAGGGCCGTCATGGCAGCAAGTCCCCCCTGAGGGAAGGCGCGACAGAACGCTGCGCTCAATCTAGGCGCTCACCCCGGCGCGCGGAACCATCGGCCCCCGGCCGTGACCAACACCACCACGTTGCGTCAGCTGCCGTCGGCGCCCGAGTGGCCGCCCGCCTCCTCAGAGCGCCAGCAGCATCGCGAACATGCCGATGCCCATGGCGAGTCGGCAGGCCTGCGGGGCCGGTCCGCCGCCGGTGGCCACCCCGTCCGCCGTCAGCAGCCGGCTGCCGGACCAGAGTGCGTAGCCGCCGAAGTAGAGGAGCAGCAGGCCGGTCAGCGGCGGCAGCCCCATGGACATCACCATGCCCGGATGCCGCTCGGGGGCCCGCATCGCCAGGGCCATGTAGACCATCGCCGCCGCGCCGACCGCATGGTGCAGCTGGTGCGCCCGCTGCCCGTCGGCCCGGCGGCCGAGCGCGGCGGTCAGCGCGCCGGCGCCCAGCAACCCGAAGAGCGCCACCCAGAGTGAGGCCGGCAGCCGGTCGCCGAGCGTGATCATCGCGGCGGTGCCCAGGCCCATCGCGGCCTCCGCCGCGTCCGAGGAGCACGCCCCGTGCCCACCGCGGCCGCGCAGCCGCAGCAGGCACAGCACGCCGGTGGCGGTGGTGAGCAGCGCCAGCAGCCAGCTCAGGACGGCCGGTCCGTGCATCGCTCGCCCCCTCCGGGCCGCCGGGTGCGTTCCACCGGCGGCGTGTCACCACGATCGCGCGGCGTGACGGCCATGAGCAGGGCGCGCGCGGGGCGCACGGAGGTGCGGGCTCCGCGGAGGTGACGCAGCGCCCGCCGGGGGAGGGCCAGTTGAGCCCGTCGGCTGGCGGGCGGGCGGACCTGCGGTGACGCTCGAACGGGGGTGATCGGCACCTGCGGACCGCAGGGTTTGCGGCCGGCCGGCGAGGGGTCCGCAGTTTCTCTCACCTGCCCCCCTTGAACAGGAGAACCTTTCGTCCTTATCGTGTTCTTGACTCAATACCTTCTGTCGAAGCAGGTCTCCCATGCAGAATCTTTCGTCGAAGCCCACCGCGGCGACCGACCTTCCGGCGGCGGCCCTGGCCGAGCACCCCGCCTGGTTGCGCCTCAAGGACGCCGTCGAGACGCTGCGCCCGCTGCAGTCGAAGGACGGCTCGATCGACCTGAACACCGTCCAGCGCTCCACCGTGGACCCGCTGCTGGACACCGTGCTCGGCGCGATCCAGGAGCTCGCCCCCCTCTTCCCGCACGACGCCGCGTACCTGGAGGCCGTCCAGGTCGACCTGCGCAAGTGGGCCGGCACCGGCTACCGGGAGCCCGACTTCCTCGATTCCCTGCTGGCCTTCCAGCCCGCCGCCGAGCGCGTCGACGGCCTGCCGCACCTGGTCGTCTTCCCGATGTACACCCAGAACGGCAACCCGGACCGCAACCTGGAGGCCGTGCTGCTCAGCGTGGTCTGGCCGGACTGGCTGGCGGAGCTGGAGCGCACCCGCTTCGACAACCCGATGTTCGTGCCGATCACCTTCACCGACTTCACCGCCGGCTACGACACCAACTCGGCCGTCCTCTTCCCGGAGACCGTGGCCGTCCGCAAGGCCCCCGAGCGCTTCACCTGGGGCGGCATCTTCTGCGACCGCGAGGCCGCCCGGTTCCGCGCCGTCTCCGAGTCCGCCGTGCGGCTGCTCGGCCTGGAGATCCCCGAGGACGCCGCCGAGCTGATCTCGGACCAGGAGCGCTCCCAGCAGACCTTCGTGCTCTGGGACCTGGTCCACGACCGCACCCACAGCCACGGCGACCTGCCGTTCGACCCCTTCATGATCAAGCAGCGCAGCCCGTTCTGGATGTACGGCCTGGAGGAGCTGCGCTGCGACCTGACCGCCTTCAAGGAGGCCGTCCGACTGGAGGCCGAGGGCTACCCCCAGGGCCGCGACGTGCAGTACGCGATCATCTTCGACCGGATGTTCCGCTTCCCGGTCACCGGCGGCCGGGTGCGCAACTACGACGGCATGGGCGGCCAGCTGCTCTTCGCCTACCTGCACCAGCACGACGCGCTGCGCTGGCGCGACAACAAGCTGAGCATCGACTGGGACCGCGCCGCCGAGGTCACCAACGCGCTCTGCGGTGAGATCGAGGCGCTCTACCGGGCCGGCATCGACCGCCCCAAGACCGCCCACTGGATCGCCGCCTACCAGCTGGTCTCCAAGTACCTCACCCCGCACCCCGCCTCCACCTGGGCCAAGGGCCCCGAGGCGCTGCCGCTGGACAGCGACGCCAAGACGCTCAACAAGGCGCTCTGCGACGCCGTCCACCCGGACGAGTTCCCGCTCAGCATGTTCTACGAGGCCCTCGCCAAGAAGCTCCGCGGGGTCATCGCCGCCACCACCGGCATCACCGGCAACGGTCCTAAGGAGATCGCCGCATGAGCAACCCCACCGCTGACCTGACCGGCAAGGTGATCGTGGTCGCCGGCGCCAGCGGCCCGGCCGGCCAGGCCGTGCTGCGCCGGGTCGCCGCCGGCGGCGCCGTGGTGATCGCCGCCGACATCGACCAGCAGCGCCTGGACGCGGCAGTCGACCAGGTGCGCGCCGCCGTCCCCGGCGCCACGGTGCACGCCCAGGTCATCGACCTGCTCGACCTGGAGCAGGTCAAGGACTGGGCCGACCGCCTGGAGGCCGAGCACGGCCACGTCGACGGCCTGTTCCACCTGGTCGGCGGCTGGCGCGGCAGCAAGACCTTCACCGACACCAAGCTCGAGGACTGGGACTTCCTGCACAACACCGTGCTGCGCACCCTGCAGCACACCTCGCTGGCCTTCCAGCCCGCCCTGCTGCGCAGCACGGACGGCCGCTACGCGATGATCGGTGCCGCGGCCGCGCACAAGCCCACCCAGGGCGGCGCCGCCTACACGGCCGCCAAGGCCGCCAGCGAGGCCTGGACCCTCGCCATGGCCCACTCCTTCACCAAGCAGACCACCGACCCGGACGGCACCCCCACCGCGGCGGCCGTCATCCTGGTGATCAAGGCCCTGCTCACTCCCGAGATGCGGGCCGAGAAGCCCGAGGCCAAGTTCACCGGCTTCACCGAGACCGCCGACCTGGCCGACCACCTGGCGGACCTCTGGTCCCGCCCCGCAGCAGAACTGAACGGACAGCACCTGTGGCTGACAGCCCAATGAGCAACCCCACCGACGCAGTGCGCCACCACGACCCCGCCGCCCGCGGGTTCGCCAGCGACAACTACGCCGGTGTCCACCCGGAGATCCTGGCCGCCATCGCCCTGGCCAACGGCGGCCACCAGATCGCCTACGGCGAGGACCAGTACACCGAGCACCTGCAGAGCGTCTTCAAGCGGCACTTCGGCGACCGCGCCGAGGCCTACCCGGTGTTCAACGGCACCGGCGCCAACGTGGTCGCGCTGCAGGCCCTGCTCCCGCGCTGGGGCGCCGTGATCGCCGCCGAGAGCGCCCACATCAACGTGGACGAGTGCGGCGCGCCGGAGAAGATGGCCGGCATCAAGCTCCACCTGGTGCCGACGCCGGACGGCAAGCTCACCCCCGAGCTCATCGACCGGCAGGCCTACGGCTGGGACGACGAGCACCGCGCGTCGCCGCTCGCCGTCTCCATCACCCAGAGCACCGAGCTCGGCACCCTGTACACCGCCGACGAGGTCAAGGCGATCTGCGACCACGCCCACGAGCGCGGCATGCTGGTGCACATGGACGGCTCCCGACTGGCCAACGCGGCCGCCACGCTGGGCCTGCCGTTCCGCGAGTTCACCACCGAGGCCGGCGTCGACGTGCTGTCCTTCGGCGGTACCAAGAACGGCCTGCTGTTCGGCGAGGCCGTGGTGGTGCTCAACCCCGAGCGGGTCCGCAACATCAAGTACCTGCGCAAGATGTCGATGCAGCTCGCCTCGAAGATGCGCTTCGTCTCGGTGCAGTTCGAGGCGCTGCTCACCGGCGACCTCTGGCTGCGCAACGCCGGCCACGCCAACGCCATGGCCAAGCGCCTGGAGACGGCCGTGCGCGGCATCGACGGCATCACCGTGGTCCGCCCGGTGCAGGCCAACGCGGTGTTCGCGATCCTGCCGCGCGAGGTCAGCGAGCGGCTGCAGAAGCGCTACCGCTTCTACTTCTGGGACGAGCACACCGGCGAGGTGCGCTGGATGACCGCCTTCGACACCACGGAGGAGGACATCGACGCCTTCGCCGCGGCGATCGCGGAGGAGATGGCGCGGTAGTCCTCCCGAGGACCCGGACCGCTGGCCGCTGCTACTGGATTGGTTGATCCAGCAGCAGCGGCCAGACCGCGTCCTGGGCCTGCGACGCCCAGACCATGTCGCCGTGGCCGAAGCCCGGCGCCACCCGGTAGTCCACCCGCGCCCCGCCCGCCCGGATCAGCCGGGCTCCCAGGTCATGGTCACCGCGGCCCAGTCCGCCATTGACCCAGACCACGTCGGCGCGGATCGCCGACCAGTCGATCCGGTACACCTCCTCGCGACCGGCCCAGAGCGCGGCCAGGTCCCGCAGCATCGCCAGCGGCTGCACCCCGCTGCCCAGCTCCGCCATCGCCCGCGCCCAGACGTCCAGGTCCAGCGACTCGCCGCCGGCGCTGTGCCCGCGGTGGTAGATCCAGTTCACCGGGCCCGGCAGCTCACTGGTCCTGGTCAGTGCCAGGGTCAGCCGCTCCCGGACCTCCGGGCTCCCGCCGGTGGCAGAGAAGGCGGCGAAGGCGGCCTTCAAGCCGGGGTCGAGGAGCAACTCGCCCGCTGCGAGCCGCCGCTGGAACTCGTCGCAGAGCGCGGCCGCCCGAGCGGACCAGTCGGGCTCGGTCTCCGGGTCGTACGGACCGGTGGTGTCCAGCACCAGGACCCGCCCGGCCGCACATCCCGACTGCGCTGCCAGGTCGAGTGCCAGCGCGGCGCCCGCCGAGTGGCCGAGCAGGTCATAAGGCAGGCCGAGGTACTCGTCGACGGCGGTGAGCACCCGCTCGACATCGGTGCGATGAGCGGCCAGGCCCCAGTCGGCGGCCTCGCGGGCGTCGGCCGCGTCAGCGGCGTCCTCGCGCGGGGTGACGCCGATGGGCAGATAGCCGGCCGCGGCGAGGAACTCCGCCAGGCTGCGGTCGCCGGCGGTGGCGAAGCTGGCGCGGGCGTTCAACCCGCCGCCGGGGAGGAGGACGACCACGCGGTGCGGCTCGACGACCGCGCTCGGAAACACCTCGACCGCCACCGGGAACTCCCGGCAGACCTGGACGAGCGCCTCGACTGCTTCGGCCAGCTGTTCTGACAGCCGTTCTGTCATGTTCACGAATCGACCCTCCCTCGGACTGCTGCCAGAATGCCCGAGGCCCGATTTGCTTGTGGCGGCTGGGTGCCCGTACAGTTCCTGAGTCGCCGCGAGAGGGGCGGCAGAGCGGATCGGCAAAGTGAAACTCCGATAAATCGGAGTGAAACTGATCTGATAAGCTCTACGAAGTAAGAACGAAGCGCCCGGAGGGGCCACGGAAGTGGCTGCGAAGGAAGCGTCCGTTCCTTGAGAACTCAACAGCGTGCCAAAAGTCAACGCCAGATATGTTGACATCCCCGGCCTTGATCCTTCCGGATCGGGGTTGGAGATTCCTTTTGAAATAAACACTAGCGAGGACGCAGTGCACGGGGCCGCCCTATTCCGGTGGTTGCTGTGCCGCTCTGCGCGAGTGTCGACCGGCCGCTTTTAATTAAGCATGGCCGAGTATACATTCACGGAGAGTTTGATCCTGGCTCAGGACGAACGCTGGCGGCGTGCTTAACACATGCAAGTCGAACGGTGAAGCCCTTCGGGGTGGATCAGTGGCGAACGGGTGAGTAACACGTGGGCAATCTGCCCTGCACTCTGGGACAAGCCCTGGAAACGGGGTCTAATACCGGATACGACCTGGAGCCGCATGGCTCCGGGTGGAAAGCTCCGGCGGTGCAGGATGAGCCCGCGGCCTATCAGCTTGTTGGTGGGGTAATGGCCTACCAAGGCGACGACGGGTAGCCGGCCTGAGAGGGCGACCGGCCACACTGGGACTGAGACACGGCCCAGACTCCTACGGGAGGCAGCAGTGGGGAATATTGCACAATGGGCGAAAGCCTGATGCAGCGACGCCGCGTGAGGGATGACGGCCTTCGGGTTGTAAACCTCTTTCAGCAGGGAAGAAGCGCAAGTGACGGTACCTGCAGAAGAAGCACCGGCTAACTACGTGCCAGCAGCCGCGGTAATACGTAGGGTGCGAGCGTTGTCCGGAATTATTGGGCGTAAAGAGCTCGTAGGCGGCCTGTCGCGTCGGATGTGAAAGCCCGGGGCTTAACCCCGGGTCTGCATTCGATACGGGCAGGCTAGAGTGTGGTAGGGGAGATCGGAATTCCTGGTGTAGCGGTGAAATGCGCAGATATCAGGAGGAACACCGGTGGCGAAGGCGGATCTCTGGGCCATTACTGACGCTGAGGAGCGAAAGCGTGGGGAGCGAACAGGATTAGATACCCTGGTAGTCCACGCCGTAAACGTTGGGAACTAGGTGTTGGCGACATTCCACGTCGTCGGTGCCGCAGCTAACGCATTAAGTTCCCCGCCTGGGGAGTACGGCCGCAAGGCTAAAACTCAAAGGAATTGACGGGGGCCCGCACAAGCAGCGGAGCATGTGGCTTAATTCGACGCAACGCGAAGAACCTTACCAAGGCTTGACATATACCGGAAACGGCTAGAGATAGTCGCCCCCTTGTGGTCGGTATACAGGTGGTGCATGGTTGTCGTCAGCTCGTGTCGTGAGATGTTGGGTTAAGTCCCGCAACGAGCGCAACCCTTGTTCTGTGTTGCCAGCATGCCTTTCGGGGTGATGGGGACTCACAGGAGACTGCCGGGGTCAACTCGGAGGAAGGTGGGGATGACGTCAAATCATCATGCCCCTTATGTCTTGGGCTGCACACGTGCTACAATGGCCGGTACAAAGGGCTGCGATACCGTGAGGTGGAGCGAATCCCAAAAAGCCGGTCTCAGTTCGGATTGGGGTCTGCAACTCGACCCCATGAAGTTGGAGTTGCTAGTAATCGCAGATCAGCATGCTGCGGTGAATACGTTCCCGGGCCTTGTACACACCGCCCGTCACGTCACGAAAGTCGGTAACACCCGAAGCCGGTGGCCTAACCCTTGGGAGGGAGCCGTCGAAGGTGGGACCAGCGATTGGGACGAAGTCGTAACAAGGTAGCCGTACCGGAAGGTGCGGCTGGATCACCTCCTTTCTAAGGAGCACATAGCCGGATGCGAGCGAATGTCTCGCACGGTTGCTCATGGGTGGAACGTTGACTATTCGGCACACAGGGTTGGTTGTCTCCTAGTACTGCTTCGGCGTGGAACGGGTTCAAGTGATCGGGTGTGTCGGGCACGTTGTTGGGTCCTGAGGGAACGGCCGTAAGGCTGGAACCTCGGTGAGCCGGTCTCATGCGAGATGCCCCGTTGCGGGTGTTGAGTGTGGGTGTCTGGTCGTTGTTTGAGAACTGCACAGTGGACGCGAGCATCTGCGGCCAAGTTTTTAAGGGCGCACGGTGGATGCCTTGGCACCAGGAACCGATGAAGGACGTGGGAGGCCGCGATAGGCCCCGGGGAGCTGTCAACCGAGCTTTGATCCGGGGGTGTCCGAATGGGGAAACCCGGCAGTCGTCATGGGCTGTCACCCATACCTGAACACATAGGGTATGTGGAGGGAACGCGGGGAAGTGAAACATCTCAGTACCCGCAGGAAGAGAAAACAACCGTGATTCCGGGAGTAGTGGCGAGCGAAACCGGATGAGGCTAAACCTTGAGCGTGTGAGACCCGGCAGGGGTTGCGCTTGAGGGGTCGTGGGATTTTTCTTGATCGGTCTGCCGGCCGGTCGGCGAGTCAGAAACCGTATGGGTAGTCGAAGGACATGCGAAAGGTCCGGCGTAGAGGGTAAGACCCCCGTAGACGAAATCTGTACGGCTCGCTTGAAGAACACCCAAGTAGCACGGGGCCCGAGAAATCCCGTGTGAATCTGGCGGGACCACCCGCTAAGCCTAAATATTCCCTGGTGACCGATAGCGGATAGTACCGTGAGGGAATGGTGAAAAGTACCGCGGGAGCGGAGTGAAATAGTACCTGAAACCGTGTGCCTACAAGCCGTGGGAGCGTCGTTGGTCGGCTTGCCGGCCAGCCGTGACTGCGTGCCTTTTGAAGAATGAGCCTGCGAGTTTGCGGTGTGTAGCGAGGTTAACCCGTGTGGGGTAGCCGTAGCGAAAGCGAGTCCGAATAGGGCGATACAGTTGCATGCCCAAGACCCGAAGCGGAGTGATCTAGCCATGGGCAGGTTGAAGCGCGGGTAAGACCGTGTGGAGGACCGAACCCACCAGGGTTGAAAACCTGGGGGATGACCTGTGGTTAGGGGTGAAAGGCCAATCAAACTCCGTGATAGCTGGTTCTCCCCGAAATGCATTTAGGTGCAGCGTCGCGTGTTTCTTGCCGGAGGTAGAGCACTGGATAGGCGATGGGCCTCACCGGGTTACTGACCTTAGCCAAACTCCGAATGCCGGTAAGTGAGAGCGCGGCAGTGAGACTGTGGGGGATAAGCTCCATGGTCGAGAGGGAAACAGCCCAGAACACCGACTAAGGTCCCTAAGCGTGTGCTAAGTGGGAAAGGATGTGGAGTCGCAGAGACAACCAGGAGGTTGGCTTAGAAGCAGCCACCCTTGAAAGAGTGCGTAATAGCTCACTGGTCAAGTGATTCCGCGCCGACAATGTAGCGGGGCTCAAGTACACCACCGAAGTCGTGTCATTCACAGAATACGCCCAACGGCGCTGTGGATGGGTAGGGGAGCGTCGTGTGCCGGGTGAAGCGGCCGAGGAATCGAGTCGTGGACGGTATACGAGTGAGAATGCAGGCATGAGTAGCGATACAAGAGTGGGAAACTCTTGCGCCGATTGACCAAGGGTTCCTGGGTCAAGCTGATCTGCCCAGGGTAAGTCGGGACCTAAGGCGAGGCCGACAGGCGTAGTCGATGGACAACGGGTTGATATTCCCGTACCCGCTTTGAAGCGCCAACGGCGAACCTCTGAATGCTAAGGCCGTGAAGCCGCCCCGGAGTCTTCGGACAAAGGGGAGTGGTGGAGCCGCCGGTCCAACAGGGTAGTAGCTGAGCGATGGGGTGACGCAGGAAGGTAGTCCAGCCCGGGCGGTGGTTGTCCCGGGGTAAGGGTGTAGGGCGTTGCGTAGGCAAATCCGCGCGACATGTGCCTGAGACCTGATGCCGAGCCGATTGTGGTGAAGTGGATGATCCTATGCTGTCGAGAAAAGCCTCTAGCGAGTTTCATGGCGGCCCGTACCCCAAACCGACTCAGGTGGTCAGGTAGAGAATACCGAGGCGTTCGGGTGAACTATGGTTAAGGAACTCGGCAAAATGCCCCCGTAACTTCGGGAGAAGGGGGGCCCCTCCTGGTGATGGCACGTGCTGCCTGAGCTGGGGGTGGCCGCAGAGACCAGCGAGAAGCGACTGTTTACTAAAAACACAGGTCCGTGCGAAGCCGTAAGGCGATGTATACGGACTGACGCCTGCCCGGTGCTGGAACGTTAAGGGGACCGGTTAGCTCTGATTCGTCGGGGCGAAGCTGAGAACTTAAGCGCCAGTAAACGGCGGTGGTAACTATAACCATCCTAAGGTAGCGAAATTCCTTGTCGGGTAAGTTCCGACCTGCACGAATGGCGTAACGACTTCTCGACTGTCTCAACCATAGGCCCGGTGAAATTGCATTACGAGTAAAGATGCTCGTTTCGCGCAGCAGGACGGAAAGACCCCGGGACCTTTACTATAGCTTGATATTGGTGTTCGGTTCGGCTTGTGTAGGATAGGTGGGAGACTGTGAAGCAGCAACGCCAGTTGTTGTGGAGTCGCCGTTGAAATACCACTCTGGTCGTGCTGGATGTCTAACCTGGGTCCGTGATCCGGATCAGGGACAGTGTCTGGTGGGTAGTTTAACTGGGGCGGTTGCCTCCTAAAGGGTAACGGAGGCGCCCAAAGGTTCCCTCAGCCTGGTTGGCAATCAGGTGTTGAGTGTAAGTGCACAAGGGAGCTTGACTGTGAGACCGACGGGTCGAGCAGGTGCGAAAGCAGGGACTAGTGATCCGGCGGTGGCTTGTGGAAGCGCCGTCGCTCAACGGATAAAAGGTACCCCGGGGATAACAGGCTGATCTTCCCCAAGAGTCCATATCGACGGGATGGTTTGGCACCTCGATGTCGGCTCGTCGCATCCTGGGGCTGGAGTAGGTCCCAAGGGTTGGGCTGTTCGCCCATTAAAGCGGTACGCGAGCTGGGTTTAGAACGTCGTGAGACAGTTCGGTCCCTATCCGCTGTGCGCGTAGGAGTGTTGAGAAGGGCTGTCCCTAGTACGAGAGGACCGGGACGGACGAACCTCTGGTGTGCCAGTTGTTCTGCCAAGGGCATGGCTGGTTGGCTACGTTCGGGAGGGATAACCGCTGAAAGCATCTAAGCGGGAAGCCTGCTTCGAGATGAGCACTCCCACCTCCTTGAGAGGGTAAGGCTCCCAGTAGACGACTGGGTTGATAGGCCGGATGTGGAAGCCCTGTGAGGGGTGGAGCTGACCGGTACTAATAGGCCGAGGGCTTGTCCTCAGTTGCTCGCGTCCACTGTGTTGTTCTGAAACAACGACCCCACCGCATAGGCGGTGGTGCGGCCGATAGTTTCATAGTGTTTCGGTGGTCATAGCGTGAGGGAAACGCCCGGTTACATTCCGAACCCGGAAGCTAAGCCTTACAGCGCCGATGGTACTGCAGGGGGGACTCTGTGGGAGAGTAGGACGCCGCCGAACAATTCTTCAGAAGAAGCCCCCACCTAATATTCGGTGGGGGCTTCTTCGTTTTTCTGCCACAATCCAGGCCGTGACCGAGAACCAGCTCATAGAGCCCAGTGAGTACGTCCGCAGCCTCCCCATCGGTGAGCGGATCCCCCTGCCGACCGACGGCATCCCGTTCTGGGATGTCTTCCCGTACGAGGGCGACATCCAGATCAAGGTCCTGGAGCCGCCGGTGCTGCCCGAGCCGCCGCGGAACGGTGAGCACGGCACCGAGGACTGCTTCACCTGCAAGCGCGGTGAGGACGACCCGACGGTGATCTGGGCGAACGAGAACTGGATGGTCCGCACGGTCTCCGAGCCGGCCGCGCTGCCCGCGATGCTGATGCTGGTCCCGCGTGCTCACCACGACCTCGTCGATCTGCCGCCCGAGCTGGCGGTGGAGATGGGCGGGATGATCCAGCGCGTGGAGCGAGCGATCCTCTCTCTCGGCGGGATCGCCCGGGTGCATGTCAACCGGTGGGGCGACGGCGGCGCGCACCTGCACTGGTGGCTGATCGCCCGTCCCGAGGGCATGATGCAGCTGCGCGGCACCTGTCTGCCGCTCTGGGACGACGTGCTGCCCAAGCAGTCGCCCGAGGCCTGGGCGGAGACCAACCGCCGACTCGCCGAGGCGCTGACGGCCGACGGCCGGTAGCCGCGATCGGCAGGTGCACCAAGACGCCTGATGGCGTGTCACCAGTCGCGGTGACACGCCATCAGAACCGTGCTGAAGCGGCTGAAGGGCTCAGGCTGAGGCGTTCAACCGCTGACCGCGGCGGCCCGCCGCGCGGCCTTGGCGGTGGCCTCGGCCTCGTCCAGGGCCTCCGCCTCCTCCAGAGTGGGTGCAGTGCCGCCCAGGTGGGCCGGCAGCCACCAGGAGTCCTCGGAGCCCTTGGGGCGCGCCGGGTACTCGCGCTGGGCGCGGTCCAGCATCTCGCTCATCGCGGCCCGCAGCCGCCGGGTGACCATCACCGGCTTGTCGGTCGGCGTCAGGTGGATCGGCTCGCCGATCATGATGGTCACCGGCACGTGCCGCTTGGTGAGCGTCTTGGGCCGGCCCTTGGTCCAGAGCTGCTGGGTGCCCCAGAGGACCACTGGCAGCAGCGGGGCGCCGGCGTCGGCAGCCATCCGGGCGGCGCCGGTCTTGAACTTCTTCAGCATGAACGAGCGGCTGATGGTGGCCTCGGGGAAGACACCGACCACCTCGCCGGCCCGGAGCGCGCTCACGGCGGCGTCATAGGCGGGCTGCCCGTCGGTGCGGTCCACCGCGATGTGCTTCATGCCGCGCATCAGCGGGCCGGAGATGCGGTGCTTGAAGACGTCGTCCTTGGCCATGAAGCGGGTCTTGCGCTTGGCCACCTTGAAGGCGCCCATGCCGGCGAAGATGAAGTCCAGATAGCTGATGTGATTGCTCACCAGGACCGCGCCGCCGGTGGCGGGGACATGCTCGGCACCCTGGATGTCGAACCGCACGTCCAGTGCCTTGAAAGCAGCCAGCGCTGTCCGGATCACCGGTGGGTACACGAATTCTGCCACGGTCAGCCCTACGTTCTTCCGACGGGCCCTGGCCCGGTGGGACGGCCACCCGGGTCGGTGCTGCGGCAGGCCGGGGCGCTGGGCCGCGGCACGCCGCGGCTGCCACGGGTGATTCTGCGATGAATAGTCCCTCGCGAAGGGGTGTCCTGTCACCCGAGAGGACAGGGCCGACGGGAGATTGTCGTCACACCCGTCGGCACCGGCGTACCGTGACGGTGCAAAGGCGCGCTGGACAGGCGTGCGAAGGCGTCCCGGACGGGCGTACGAAGGCACCCTGGGCAGGCATGCTAAGACGCGCCGGGCGGGCGCGGGGAGAGGGATCGGTCGTAGTGGGATCAGGCGTAGTGGAGCTGTCGGCCGCGGAACTCGGCGCAGGTGTCGTGCTGGGGGAGCGGGCCACCCTGGTGCAGTTCTCCACCGCCTTCTGTCAGCCGTGGCGGGCCACCCGCCGGGTCCTCGCCCAGGTCGCGGCCCTGGTGCCGGGCGTGGCGCACGTGGACATCGACGCGGAGCAGCACCTGGAGCTGGTGCGCCGCCTGGAGATCCTTCGCACCCCCACCACACTGGTGCTGGACGCGCACGGCACCCTCGTCCACCGGGCTGCCGGGCAGCCGCGCCGGGCCGCCGTGCTGGCCGCCCTCGCGGACGCGCTCTGACCTGCGCTCTGACCGGGGAATTCCCGGTGGGTTGCCCCTTGTGGAGTGGAGAGCTTCGTCACAATGATCAGGGGATACGGAGCCCCGTTATTGCGGCAAGATATGGGCGACCGGTATTTAGATACTGACGAGTAACCAGAGCGGGATGCTGCCGAGTATGCTGCCGGAAGTGCCGGTCGGGGCAGCAGGAATGCGCTGTCCGAAGCGGGTGCCATCATGTGCGCTCCCGCCCGTTGCACCGCCGCAGCCGCCGGACGAGACCAGTACAGGAGACAGGCCGTGAGCTTGAGGATCGTTGTCTGTGTGAAGTACGTGCCCGATGCGACCGGTGACCGTCGCTTCGCGGACGACACCACCACCGACCGGGACGCCGTGGACGGCCTCCTGTCGGAGCTCGACGAGTATGGCGTCGAGCAGGCGCTGCGGATCGCCGAGGCGTCCGGTGACGCCGAGGTGACCGTGCTGACCGTCGGCGGCGACGACGCCCGGGACGCGCTGAAGAAGGCCCTCTCCATGGGTGCCGACAAGGGTGTCCACGTCAACGACGACGACATCCACGGCTCGGACGTGATCGCCACCTCCGCCATCCTGGCCAAGGCTCTGGAGAAGACCGGCTACGACCTGGTCGTCTGCGGCATGGCCTCGACCGACGGTGGCATGGGCGTGCTGCCGGCGCTGCTGGCCGAGCGTCTGAACCTGCCGCAGGTCACCCTGCTCTCCGAGGTCTCGGTCGAGGGTGGCGTGGTGAAGGGCCGCCGCGACGGCGACGCCGCCACCGAGCTGGTCGAGGCCAACCTGCCGGCCGTCGTCTCGGTCACCGACCAGTCGGGCGAGGCCCGCTACCCGTCCTTCAAGGGCATCATGGCCGCCAAGAAGAAGCCGGTCGAGGACCTCGACCTGGACGACCTGGGCATCGATGCGGACGAGGTCGGCTTGGCCGGCGCCTGGACCGCCGTCGAGACGATCACCGAGCGGCCGGCCCGCACCAAGGGACCATCGTCAAGGACGAGGGCGAGGGCGGCAAGCAGCTCGCCGCGTTCCTCGCCGAGCAGAAGTTCATCTGACCCGCCGTTCGGACCCCACGTTCCGTCAGGAGACAAAACATCATGGCTGAGATCCTGGTCCTCGTGGACCACGCCGACGGCGCCGTCCGCAAGCCCGCGCTGGAGCTGCTCACCCTGGCCCGCCGGATCGGCGAGCCGTCCGCGGTCGTCCTCGGCGCCGGTGCGGCCGCCGCCGACATCGCCGCCAAGGCCGCCGAGTTCGGCGCCGCCAAGGTCTACGTGGCCGACGGTGCCGAGTTCGCCGACTACCTGGTCGTGCCCAAGGTCGACGCGCTCACCCAGATCGCCAAGGCCTCCTCGGCCGCCGCCGTTCTGGTCACCTCCTCCGGTGAGGGCAAGGAGGTCGCCGCGCGCGTCGCGCTGCGCCTCGGCTCCGGTGTGATCACCGACGCCGTCGACCTGGAGGCCGGCGCGGACGGCCCGGTCGCCACCCAGTCGGTCTTCGCCGCCTCGTTCCAGGTGAAGTCCAAGGTCACCAAGGGCGCGCCGGTCATCACCGTCAAGCCGAACGCCGCCGCCCCCGAGGCCGCCCCGGCCGCCGGCGCGGTGGAGAACGTCACCGTCGAGTTCACCGGCAACGCCGCCAAGGTCACCTCGCGCAACCCGCGGGTCTCCTCGGGCCGCCCGGAGCTGACCGAGGCCGCGATCGTGGTCTCCGGTGGCCGTGGCGTCGGTGCCGCCGAGGGCTTCGGCGTCGTCGAGGAGCTGGCCGACGCGCTGGGCGCGGCCGTCGGTGCCTCGCGCGCCGCGGTGGACGCGGGCTGGTACCCGCACAGCAACCAGGTCGGCCAGACCGGCAAGCAGGTCTCCCCGCAGCTGTACGTCGCGGCGGGCATCTCCGGTGCCATCCAGCACCGGGCCGGCATGCAGACCTCCAAGACCATCGTCGCGATCAACAAGGACGAGGAGGCGCCGATCTTCGAGCTGGTCGACTTCGGCGTCGTCGGCGACCTGTTCGACGTGCTGCCGCAGCTGACCGGCGAGGTCAAGGCGCGCAAGGGCTGATCCCCGCGAAGCTGGTGCCGCAGGGCGCGCTCCCCGTCACGGGGGCGCGCCCTGCGGCCGTTAGAGTGCCGATGTGAACCTCTTGACGGCACTTCAGGACGGCCACGGCGACACCGCCGACGCGCTGCGGATCGACGGCCGGGCGCTCAGCCGCGAGCAACTGCTCGGCGCGGCCGGCGCGGTCGCGGCCCGCGTGGGCGGGGCCCGGGCGCTCGCGGTGCTCGCCCGGCCGAGCGCGGAGACCGTGGCGGCGGTGGTCGGCGGACTGCTGGCGGGGGTGCCGGTGGTGCCCGTCCCGCCGGACGCCGGGCCGATGGAGCGGGCGCACATCCTGCGCGACTCCGGCGCCGAACTGCTGGCCGGTGCCGACGGGCCGTCCGAGGAGCCGGGCATCGAGGCGCTTGCGGTGGACCTCGGCGAGCGGCACGACTACGGCGGCCCCGAGCCCGCGCCGGAGCGCCCCGCCTTCGTGCTCTACACCTCCGGCACCACCGGCCCGCCGAAGGGCGCCCTGCTCTCCCGGGCGGCGGTCGCGGCCGACCTGGACGCCCTGGCCGAGGCCTGGGCCTGGACGCCGGACGACACGCTGGTGCACGGACTGCCGCTGTTCCATGTGCACGGGCTGGTGCTCGGCGTGCTGGGCGCGCTGCGGATCGGCAGCCGCCTGGTGCACACCGGCCGCCCGACGCCGAAGGCCTACGCCGAGGCGGCCGGCAGCCTCTACTTCGGGGTGCCGACGGTCTGGTCCCGGATCGCCGGTGACGAGGCGTCGGCCCGGGCGCTGGCCGGGGCCCGGCTGCTGGTCTCCGGCAGCGCGCCGCTGCCGGTGCCGGTCTTCACCCGCCTGACCGAGCTGACCGGACTGCGGCCGATCGAGCGCTACGGCATGACCGAGACCCTGATCACCGTCTCCACCCGCTGGGACGGCGAACGCCGGCCCGGCAGCGTCGGGCTGCCGCTGCCCGGGTGGCCACCCGCCTGGTGGGCGAGGACGGCGCACCGGTGCCGGCCGACGGGGAGAGCGTCGGCGAGCTGCAGGTCAGCGGGCCGACCCTGTTCGACGGCTACCTCAACCGGCCGGCGGCCGACGCCGAGGTGCGCACCGCCGACGGCTGGTTCCGCACCGGGGACGTCGCCGTCATCGGCCCGGACGGGTTCCACCGGATCGTCGGCCGCGCCTCGGTGGACCTGATCAAGAGCGGCGGGTTCAAGATCGGCGCGGGCGAGGTGGAGGCCGCGCTGCGGGACCACCCGGGGGTAGCCGACGCCGCCGTGGTCGGGGAACCCGACCCGGATCTGGGCCAGGCCGTGGTCGCCTTCGTCATCCCCGCCGGGCCGGTGACGGGCGATCAGCTCACCGCGTTCGTCGCCGAGCGGCTCTCGGTGCACAAGCGGCCGCGCCGCGTGGTGCTGGTCGACGAGCTGCCGCGCAACGCTATGGGCAAGGTGCTCAAGAAGCGGCTGCTGGAGGGCTAGGCGCGTTACCCGTGAGGTCGGGGACACGGCTGGCGGGTGGTGCCCTCCGAGTGGGTGATGGTGCGTGTGGCGCGACCTCAGGGCGGGTCGCAGCGGCGTCGGTCCTGGAAGGGTGGCATGCGGACAATGCGGTGCTGCTCGGACGGAGCCGGAGGCGATCATGGGCACAGGACGCGGCTGGAGCGGAGGCCGAGGGCCCGCCGTGGCGGCGATCGGGACGCTGTTACTCGCAGCGGGGTGCGGTGGCGGCGGAGGCGGTGGTGGCGCGACGCAGACGACGGCGTCGCCGTCATCGCCGACCGTGACCGGCACACCTGTGCCGCTGGCCACGCTTTTCCCCGGCAGCTCGTCGGGGGGCGGCAGCAAGGCCGTGACGGTGCCGAGCACCCACGTCCGCGATGTGACCGCCGCTTCGCTCACGATGGGCGGGTCATCAAAGGGCTCCGACGCGACCAGCGGGGTCAAGCTGGGCGCGGCGAGCATCACCGGTGACGCCGACTTCCAGCTGACCAACGACCAGTGCCAGGGCCGCACGCTAGGCCCGGCGGACACCTGCACGCTCTCGATCGCCTTCGCACCCGTCGTGGTAGGGATGCGCAGAGCGGAGGTTGCCGTCCCGTTCTCGCAGGTCGGCGGTGCGAGCGGCCAGACGTACCTGGTCCACCTGTCCGGGGAGGGGACGTCCCCGTCCAGCACGTCGACCGGCCCGACCGGCGTTCCGACCAAGAGCCCGACCGGCATTCCGACGGAGCGTCCGACCGGCACCGGTGCCGCGACCACCTCGACCTCCTGAGCGGCTCAGCCCAGCACCTCCACCCGGATGCTGTCGTCGTCGGGCAGCACCACCGCCAGATCCTCGGGACCGCGGCTCATGTAGGAGACCAGGTAGTAGTGCGAGCCGGACTTCGCCAGTTGCCGGAAGCCCAGGTACCGGTAACGGAACGGCTCGGAGCTGCCGAGGTCCTGCTGCTCGATGCCCACCGCGTCATTGGGGACGTGGGTGCGGGAGTAGATGAGCAGCTTGGTGCTGCCCGGGAAGTGCGCGGCCGCGTCCTGCGCGGCGTTGGAGCGGGCGGCCTCGTACGCGTAGCGAGAGGTGGCGAAGAACAGGCTCAGGGTCAGCATGCCGACCAGGACCACGCCGCTGCCGACCAGCAGTACCCGGTGGTCGTCGCCGTGGTGCGGCTGCTGCTGGGTGAGGTGGTCCCGGTACACCCGGAGCGCGAGTAGTCCCAGCATCGCGCCCGCACTGACCGCGAGCGGGATCAACAGGTCCCGCTGCCAGTTCGTGGGCAGCCGGTCAAGGACGTCGCGGGTCCACCACGCGGGCTGCAGATAGACCAGGAAGCCCAGCGCGAGCAGCACGGCGGCCGCGGCCAGCAGGACCGCGACCACCCCGCGCGGCGTCAGCCGGGTGCCGGGCCGCCGCAGTCGACGTCCGATCAGGCGGTAGAGCAGCAGCAGCGCGAGCCCGCACCACAGCAGCACCCACAGCGGCAGGAAGATCGCGTCCGGGCTGCTGACCAGGTAGTTCTGGCGCGAGATCTGGAGGTCGCCACTCGGGACGCCGAAGTACCCGTAGTACGCGGCGGTGTAGGTGCTGCCGAAGTAGTAGAGCAGGCCGACGACGAGCGAGCCGGGCGCGACCACATAGGCAAGTTTCTGCAGGAACGACCTGGTGCGGTCCGAGTCCGTGGACGTGGGCGGCTGGTTCGCTGCCGGTCGGCTCCGCACCGGTCGTACCATCACACGTCCATCCTTCGTGGGCCGTTCCTCTGACGCTAATCCTGCGTCGGACCGGCAGCCGGCGCACGCGGGGGATGGGGTAGGTGTTGAGGAGGCGGCTGCTGGAGGGTCAGGCGATGTAGTTCGGCGGCCGGTCGGCACCCTGGGCGGCGCGTAGCCGGGCCGGGTCGACCCCGAGCGCGCTCAGCCAAGACCAGGGGGTGCGGACGGCCGGCTCGGCGGAGAGCTCGGCCTCGGCGGCGGCACGGCGGAGGGAGCGGACCAGCTCGATGGGATCGCGGTGGGCCCGTTCGAGCAGGTCGGCGGGAGAGTCGACGCCGACGGTGTGCAGGAGGTGCAGGGCGCCTGGGCGGTCGAGGTGGGGGTGCAGTCCGGCGAGCAGGGCCAGCTCACGAAGCCGTTCGACCTCGGCGAGCGAGACTTTCAGCTGCGTGGTCAGCATGCCCGCGCGTCCGGTGTGTCGGTCTCGGCCCGAAGGCGCTGCGAGCTGGTGATTCCGGCGTCGGCGAGCCTCTGCCGGACGGTGCTGAGCGCGGCCAGGTCGAGGAACTCCGTGGGTGGCAGCCCGACCAGGTTCCGGAAGCCCGGATCAGTGCGCAGAGGGGCCAGGCAGGGATCCTCCTGGGCGGCGGCCCTGGCCTTCTCGCTGATGAGTGCGAACCGCAGGTCCTCGACGGCCTTGCCGGCCCAGTCCTGCCTCCGCGTGGTCATCAGCAGGAAGCAGTCGAGGCAGGCGTGATCAAAGGCAAGCCGGGGTGACAGCGGATCGCGGCGGTGCGGATGCTGCCAGGTGTCGAACTCGGTGAGGGGATCCGACTCCAGGACCTCGATGCAGTGCAGCAGGTTCTGGGCGAACGGCCGCATTCGGTCGCGCAGTTGCTGGAGGTAGCGAACATCGGATTCCTGCCCGCATTGGTCGTACAGCGCTGTGGCGACCGCCTTTGCCCTGCGTAGTGCATGCTCAGCGGTCCGCCCGCTCGCGAGGTAGCCGTAGAGCCGGTGAGTGGCGCTGCTGTAGTGGATCCGCAGCAGCAGCCCGGGCCACTGGTCCAAGTCCTCGATGTCCTGCTTCACGTACTCGGTGTACTCGTCGAGCGCCGCGGCGAAGGCCAGGTGGTCCTGCTCCGCGGCGGGAATCCGGTTGTTGACGGCCCAGAGGAACTCGAACCTCGCCAGGACGTAGTGCGGATCCAGATCAGTGGCCTGGCCGAGCAGGGAAACCGCCAGGTCGGGGGCGTCGATCAGCGACTTGCTGGTGGCGATGACCTGCAGGGCGACGCTGCGCCAGTCCCGCGCACCGTACAGGCTGTGCCGCAGATCCAGGTGGCACTGCCGTAGTTCCACAAGGACGAATGCGGCGGCGCCGGTGAGCAGCTGCGCCCTGGAACGTGCCAGGGCAGCCTGGACCTCCACGGTCTCGCTGCTGCCGCCGGCGAGCGGGAGCCCCAGGTCCTGGCGGCTGAAGATGGCGCTCCCGGCCGGCTGGCCGTTTCGCAGGATGGTGACCGCCACCCGGTTGTCGTCCACCAGGTTGGCCCTTGCCCGCCAGGTGAGGTCTGGCCGGAGCGCGAAGTAGAGCTGGGCCAGGGCGCCGAGGACCTTGCCAGTAGGGAGAGCGCTGAGCTGATCGCCGCTCAGACTGGACAGCGGCGTGGTGTCCGAGAACTGGATGACGCTGGTGCGCCGCTCGATGCCCAGGCTCTGCATCCGGGTGAGCAGGTAGTTCGTGGACGCTGCGTCAGTGCTTCCGTCAGGCCTGTGTACCTCGACCTGAAGGCGCAGCCGTTGTCCCCAGGCCGCACCGGTCAGCAGTACCCCGAACAGAAGCAGGACCGTGTAGGCCACCAACAGCCGCTCGTAGGCAGTGCTCAGGCCGGTCCATGCCAATAGCAGGCCGAGCCCGAGGACGACCAGCAAGGAGATCAACAGTAGACGCCAGTCCTTCAGGACCCGGCGGCTCTTGGGGTGCCACACCGCCCAGCCGGCGCAGCCGGCGATGTCAACGGCGGCGGACCAGACGAGCGCGGCGGTGGCCACAACGATGGCGAAGGCCAGGACCAGAGCAGCGAGGAGCAGACAGCCGTGTGGCACATAGGGCATGAACATCGGGTAGACGGGGAGCATGACCGCCCCGTGGAACAGCAGCAGTCCGCCGATCCAGCTCAGTGACCTCCGGCGCCGGTCGGTCCAGGCAACCGACTTGGCCTTGACCAGCCAGCGCGAGGACACGCTCGCCGCCGCCAGCAGTACCGCGAATCCGATCGCGATCGGCAGCAGCAGCTTCCAGATCGGCTGGACCCAGTCGTCGTAGAAGTAGTCCCAGTTCGAGGAGGCCGTGGGCAGTGCGTGGCCGCGCAGGGCGACAAGCCGGTCCAGCCCGGCGACGGCATCCTTGTTTCCGCCGTCGGCGCTGAGCGCGGCATTGAAATCGGTCTCCGCGCTGCCCAGATGGCCCGCACGCAGGGCCCGTTGACCCTCGGCGACCCAGTGGTCGGCCAGTAGCCGGTGCTCGTGGACCTGCCGCAGACCTGCAGCCGCGCAGACTCCGGTCACGACCGGTGGAACCGCGCTGAAGACCTCCTCCGCCCGATCCTGGTCACCGTCGTCCACGAACTCCTCGGCGGTGGCGCACATGGTGCCGGGGTCGGGGGAGGGTGAAGCGATAGCCGACGGCACCGGCTGGGCGCGGGGTTCATCGGCCACCGCCGGGGAGGTCGGGAGCACGCAGCAGGCCAGCGCCAGCAGTGTGGTCGCACCCAGCAGCGGGAACCGTCGCGCCATCGCCTGCCCTTCGTCGGCCGGGCTATCGCTCGTCAACAAACGAAGGTATGACCGGGCGGCGCGCGGCGCCCGTCGACCGCGCGCGTCGGGCTGACGAGCCATCGTGTCCGGAGGGCCCGTGGGTGGTGGCGTCCGGGTGACTGATCGTCAGATAGGGTGCTCGGTCAGACGACGCAGGGGCGCGCCGGGGCGTGCGCGCCCGCGTGCGAGGCGGCGTGTGGCGCACGCGTGCCACTCCGGTGTGGCCGCGCATCGGATCGTCAGGTATGAGAAGTCGGGCGGTGGGGGTACCACCCGAACGGGTGCCGGGCTGCCCCGCAGTGGGGGACCGGGCTGGGCCGAGGTCAGGGGATGTCGTGATCGTCTGGGTCAATGGGACGTTCGGTGCGGGCAAGAGCAGTGCCTGCCGGGAGCTGGTGGAGCTGCTGCCGGGCAGCACGCTCTTCGACCCCGAGGAGGTCGGCTACGCCCTGAAGCAGTGGCTGCCGGCCCGGCGGCTGGCCGAGGTCGCCGACTTCCAGGACCTGCCGTCCTGGCGCCGCCTGGTGCCCGAGGTGGCCGCGGCCATGCTGGACGAGGCCCCGGGCACCCTGGTGGTGCCGATGACCCTGCTGCGCGAGGCCTACCGGGACGAGATCTTCGGCGCCCTCGCGGCCCGGGGCATCAGCGTGCACCACTTCGTGCTGGACGCTGAGGAAACGATCCTGCGCAGCCGGATCACGGCCTGCGAGGAGTACCCCGGCAACCCGGAGGCCAGCGCCCGCACCCGCCGCTGGCGCCTGGACCACCTGCCCGACTACCGCGCCGCCCAGGAGTGGCTGCACCGCGACGCCCATGTCGTGGACACCGCCGACCTGACGCCTCGTCAGGTCGCCGAGGCCCTGGCCGCGCTGGTCAAGGACGGCACCGCCCGCTGCCCGATCGTGCGCAGCTCCACGGCCCGCGGCGACACCGTGGCCGCCGCGGTGCTGCTCTTCGACGAGCAGGACCGGGTGCTGCTGGTCGACCCGGTCTACAAGCCGGCCTGGGAGTTCCCCGGCGGTGTGGTGGAGCTCGGCGAGGCGCCCACCGACGCCGGTGTGCGAGAGGTCGCCGAGGAGCTCGGCCTGGAACTGGAGCCCGCCGCCCTGCGGCTGCTCGCGGTGGACTGGGAGCCGGCCACCGACGACCGGCGCGGCGGCCTCCGGCTCGTCTACGACGGCGGCCGGCTGACGCCGGGTCGGCGGGCCGCGCTGCGGCTGCCGCCCGACGAGCTGCGGGCCTGGCGGCTGGTCAGCGCGGCGGAGGCGGCGGACCTGCTGCCGCCGAACCGGCACCGCCGGCTGCTGGCGGCACTCGCCGCGCGCAGCGGCGACGCCCCGCAGTACCTGGAGGCCGGGCAACCGGCGGCGCTCGGCCTGCCCGCGGGGTCGACGGCGGGGTGAGGCGGTGGGCGGTCGGCGGTGGTGCGTTCGACGGCCGCGGTCCGGCGACCCGCAGGGCCGATGGCCGGGTAAGTCGGTGGCGGTCGGCGGTGGTGCTCGGCGGGACTGCGGGGTCGACAGCGGGCTGAGGCGAGGGCTCGACCGTGGTGGGAGGCGGGTGCGTTCGGCGGCGTGGTGGGCCACCATGGGGACGTGCCGTTCACCTTCAGCCATCCGGCCGCCGTGCTGCCCCTGCTGCGCGGGCTGCGGGGCCGGGGGCCGCTGATCGCCTCCGGCCTGGTCGCCGGCTCGATGGCGCCGGACCTGCCGTTCTTCGCCGCCTCCTGCCACCCCGGGCTGTTCCGGCACGGCGCCCTGACCCACCGCTGGTGGGCGGTGCCCACGGTGGACGTCGCCCTGGCCGGTGCCATGGTGCTCGGCTGGCGGACCGCGTTGCGCCGCCCGCTGCTCGGCGCCCTGCCGGTGCCCTGGGCGGCCGCCGCGCTGGCCGCCACCGCCGACCGCGGCGAGCCGCCCCGGGCTGCGGCCTTCGCGCTCTCGGCGGCGATCGGCGCCGCCAGCCACGTCGGCTGGGACGCCTTCACCCACCCCGGCCGGGCCGGTGTGCGCCTGCTGCCCGCGCTGACCCGCCCGGTGGCGGGCGTGCCGCTCTGCACCCTCGCCCAGTACGGCGGTTCCGCCCTCGCCCTGGCCGGCCTCGGCCGCCACCTGGCCCGCGAACTGCGCGCCCTGCCGCCCGCCGAGCAGCTGCCGCCACCTGCCGGCGGCCGTTACCGCCGTGCCCTGCTCGGCGCGTCCGCCGCGCTGGGCGCCGGGCACCGGGTGCTGCGCGGGCGGCGCCGCCCCGGCCGGACGGGCCTCGACGACCTGGTGTCCGACCTGTGCTTCGGTGCCGGCGCCGGGGCGGTGGCCGGCGCCCTGGTGCTGAGCGCGGTCGACCGGGTGGGGAGCGGCCGGTACGTGCCGCGGGCGTTCGGCTAGCCGCGCGCCACCGGGGATCGGCCTACTTCCCGAACGCCTTCGGGTAGTCGCGCAGGAAGAGCGCCTCGGCCAGGGCCATGTGCTCCAGCTCCGCCGGGTCCAGGCTCTCGTTGAGCGCGTGGATCTGGGTGGTCGGCTCCTCCACGCCGATCAGCACGATCTCCGCGTCCGGGTAGAGGCCGGCCAGCGTGCTGCAGAGCGGGATCGAGCCGCCCATGCCGGCCATCGCCAGCTCCGTGCCGTAGGACTCGCGCATCGCGCCCTTCAGCGCCTCGTAGGCGGGACCGGAGGTGTGGGCGCTGAACGCCGAGCCGATCGAGCCGGCGGTGACCGTCAGCTGGACCTGCCAGGGGGCGACCGACTCCAGGTGGGCGATCAGCGCGTCCTGCGCGGCCTTCACGTCCATGCCCGGCGGCACCCGCAGGCTGAGCTTGGCCCGCACGCCGGCCTGCACCGAGCTGGTGGAGCCGACCACCGGCGGCACGTCGATGCCGAGCACGGTGACCGCCGGGCGGGCCCACAGCCGGTCGCCGATCTCGCCGGTGCCGATCAGCTCGACGCCGTCCAGCACCCTGGCGTCCGCCCGGAAGCGGTCCTCGGGGTAGCTGACGCCGGGCCAGGTCTGGTCGCAGGGCAGGCCCTTGACCACGGTGCCGCCGTGCTCGTCGTAGAGCGAGTCGAGCATCCGGATCAGCGCGGCCAGCGGGTCCGGCGCGGCACCGCCGAACTGCCCGGAGTGCAGGTTGCCCTCCAGCGCGCGGACCTCCACGGTGACGTCGCAGACGCCGCGCAGCGAGGCGGTGGCGGTGGGCTGCCCGGCCGCGAAGTTGCCCACGTCGCCGATGATGATCGCATCGGCGGTCAGCAGCTCCGGGTGGGCCAGCGCGTACTGCTCCATGCCGCCGGTGCCCTGCTCCTCGGAGCCCTCGACGATCACCTTCAGGTTGACCGGCAGCGCCCCGCCGGTCTCGCGCAGCGCCCGAACCGCCGTCAGGTGCATCAGGATGTTGCCCTTGCAGTCGGCCGCGCCGCGCCCGTACCAGCGGCCGTCGCGCTCGGTCAGCTCGAACGGCGGGCTGGCCCAGCCGGCGGCGTCCAGCTCCGGCTGCACGTCGTAGTGGGAGTACAGCAGCACCGTCGGAGCGCCGGGGGCGGCGAGCAGCTCACCGTAGACGGAGGCGGTGCCGTCCGGGGTGTCCAGCAGCCGAACGTTCGTCAGGCCCTCGGCCCGCAGCGCGTCGGCCACCCACTCGGCGGCGGCCCGGCACTCCTGCTCCAGCCCGAGCTGGGGGTCGGCGATCGACGGGAAGGCGACCAGCTCGGCCAGCTCCTGGCGGGCTCGGGGCATCAGGGCCCGGACGGCGGCGGCGAGATCGGGTTCGGTCATCGGGGTCTCCGGATAGATGAGGGGTCCAACTGCCCGTCGAGCATAGGTGGCGCTCGCACGGGTGCGCGGGCCGTGGTGGGGTGGACTGCCGTGTCGGCGCATAAGATGACTCGACGTGAGAGATTCCGGTTACGCGCCCGAGCCAGAGCACACCACGCCCGCCGATCAGACCGGCGACGACCGAAGCGCGGCCGGCGACACCGAACCCGATCCACTGGACGGCGGGACTGAACCCGACGCGCTGGACGGCGGGGCCGAACCCGACGCGCTGGACGGCGGGGCCGAACGCGATCCGCTGGACGGCGTCTGGGACGTGGTGGTGGTCGGTTCGGGTCCGGCCGGCTCCTCGGCGGCCCACGCGGCCGCCGGGCAGGGCCGCCGGGTGCTGCTCCTCGACAAGGCCGAGCACCCGCGCTACAAGACCTGCGGCGGCGGGATCATCGGGCCGTCCCGGGACTGCCTGCCCGACGACTTCAAGATCCCGTTCCAGGACCGGGTGAACGCGGTCACCTTCGCGCTGAACGGCCGCTACCACCGCACCCGGCGCTCCCGGCGGATGCTCTTCGGCCTGGTCAACCGCACCGAGTTCGACCAGCGGCTGGCCGAGGCGGCCCAGCAGGCGGGTGCGGTGCTGGTCACCGGGGTGACCGTGACCGGCGTCGAGCAGGGCGGCCCGGACCGGCGCACCGTCGCGGTGACGCTCGCCGACGGCCGCTCGGTGCGGACCCGCGCGGTGGTCGGCGCGGACGGCAGCGCCAGCCGGATCGGACGGCACGTCGGGGTGACCTTCGACCAGATCGACCTGGGCCTGGAGGCCGAGATCCCGGTGCCCGAGCGGGTGGCCCGCACCTGGGAGGGGCGGATCCACCTGGACTGGGGGCCGCTGCCCGGCTCGTACGGCTGGGTCTTCCCCAAGACCGACTCCGGCACGCTGACCGTCGGCGTCATCTCGGCGCGCGGCGACGGCGAGCAGACCAAGCGCTACCTGGCCGACTACATCCGCCGACTGGGCCTGGCCGAGTTCCGGCCCGCCGTGGAGTCCGGGCACCTGACCCGCTGCCGGGCCGAGGACTCGCCGCTCTCCCGGGGCCGGGTGCTGGTCGCCGGGGACGCGGCCGGGCTGCTGGAGCCGTGGACCAGGGAGGGCATCTCGTACGCGCTGCGCTCCGGGCGGCTGGCCGGGGAGTGGGCGGTGCAGGTGGCCGAGGCGGGGACGCCGCAGGAGGTGCGCCGGCAGGCCCTCAACTACGCGTTCGCGGTGAAGGCCGGGCTGGGCGTGGAGATGCGGGCCGGCAAGGTGATGCTGGCCGCGTTCGAGCGCCGGCCGCACCTGTTCCACCTGGCGATCTGCCTGATCGGGCCGGCCTGGCGGGCGTTCGCCCAGACCACCCAGGGCCACACCACCTTCGCCCAGATCCTGCGCCAGTACCGGGCCGCGCGGCGGCTGTCGGCGTGGGCGGCGCGCTGACCACTGGTCGCGGGTACTCCCTGGGGAGTACCCGCGACCACCCCGGCGGGCTGATGCCGGGCCGGGGTGACCTCGCCTAGCCTGCGCACATGAGCACCTCGGACCTCCGCAACCCGAGCGACCCGGACCGCGCCGGATGAGCGGCGAGCAGCCCTGGCACGGGCCCGGCCCCTGGCACGGGCGCGGCCCCTGGCGGTTCCCGTGGGTCCGGGCGGGCTGGCCGGTGGCCTCCTCGGCGGTCATCGCCGTCATCCAGGTGGTGGGCAGCGGCGCCGCCGCACGCCACCAGGTGCCGCCGCGCCATGCGCTGGACGCCTTCGGGTACCTGCTGCTGCTGGCCGGGCCGGCGCTGCTGGTGCTGCGCCGGCGCCGGCCGGTGGTCGCGGTGGTCGGCACCGGGGTGGTGCTGCTGGTCTACCTGGTGGCCGGGTACCCGTACGGCCCGGTCTTCGCCAGCTTCGCGGTGGCCTACTGCGTCGCCGTGCGGCTCGGGTACCGGCGGGCGGCCTGGGCGACCCTGGGCGGCGTCTACCTCGGGCACCTGCTGCTGACCTTCGCGATGCCGGCGGGCTGGCTGCCCGGCACCGGGCACGGCGGCTGGTGGCAGGAGCTCGGTGTCACCGCGCTGGCGCTGCTGCTCGCGGCCGTCGCCGAGCTGGTGCGGTTCCGCTTCGAGCAGATCGTGGCCCGCCGGACCGCCGAGGAGGCCGCCGCGCGGCGCCGGGCCGACGAGGAGCGGCTGCGGATGGCCCGCGAACTGCACGACATCCTGGCGCACAGCATCTCGCTGATCCATGTGCAGGCGGGGTGGCGCTGGAGCTGATCGACGACCAGCCGGAGCAGGCCCGCTCGGCGCTGGTCACCATCAAGGCGGCCAGCAAGGAGGCGCTCGGCGAGGTGCGGCAGGTGCTCGGCACGCTGCGCGGGCCCGGCGCGGCCGCACCACGCCGGCCGGCGCCGGGGCTGGACCGGCTGCCGGAGCTGGTCGAGCAGGCGGCGCACGCGGGGCTGACCGTGGCGGTGCGCAGCAGCGGCACGGCGCGGGCGCTGCCCGCCGGGGCCGGGCTGGCCGCGTTCCGGATCGTCCAGGAGGCGCTGACCAACGTGATCCGGCACTCGGCCGCCCGCCGGGCCGAGGTGCTGCTCGACTGGACGGTGCCCGAGGGGCTGACCGTGCGGATCGACGACCCGGGCCCGGCCGCGCAGCCCGAGCCGGCCGAACCGCCGGGCGGCGGCAACGGGTTGGCCGGGATGCGCGAACGGGCCGAGGCGCTGGGCGGCACCCTGGCGGCGGGGCCGCACCAGGGCGGCTTCCGGGTGCTGGCCTGGCTGCCGACCGGGTTGACGGCTGACGGATGGCGACGGGACGGGGCTGACCGATGATCAGGGTGCTGCTGGCGGACGACCAGGTGCTGGTCCGGGCGGGCTTTCGGGCACTGCTGGACGCGCAGCGGACATCACCGTGGTCGGCGAGGCCGACGACGGCGAGGCGGCGGTGCGGCTGACCGCCGAACTGCGACCTGACGTGGTGCTGATGGACATCCGGATGCCCGGGACGGACGGCCTGGAGGCCACTCGGCAGATCACCGGCTGGCCCGAGCTGGCCGCGGTCAAGGTGGTGGTGCTGACCACCTTCGAGTTGGACGAGTACGTCTTCGAGGCGCTGCGCGGCGGCGCGGCCGGCTTCCTGGTGAAGGACACCGAGCCGGCCGACCTGCTGCGCGCGGTGCGGGTGGTCGCGGCCGGCGACGCGCTGCTCTCGCCGGGCGTCACCCGGCGGCTGATCGGCGAGTTCGCGGCCCGGTCCAAGGCGCCGGCGGCGACTGCGGGGCCGTCGCTGGACGTGCTGACCGAACGCGAACGGGAGGTGCTCACCCTGGTCGGGATGGGGCTGTCCAACGACGAGATCGCCCGCCGGTTGGTGGTCAGCCCGCTCACCGCGAAGACCCATGTCAGCCGCACCATGGTCAAGCTGGCCGCCCGGGACCGGGCCCAACTGGTCGTCCTCGCCTATGAGTCGGGCCTGGTCAGGCCGGGATGGCTCGGCTGACGGGGCGCGCTGCGCGGGCTTCGCACCGGAACGCCATGTACATGTCTGGCAACGGAAGGTAGTCTCGGGTCTGCGATCGCCGGAGGACTCTGCCACGGCAGCCTTGCTGAAGGAGAGCACTTATGGAGCGCAAAAAGGTCCCAAGAGTGATCGAGGGCACCCACACCTTCGTCATCGACCCCTCTGTCGTCGAGGTGCTGGACGTCGACGCACTGGACATCGATGCGTTGGAGGTCGACGCGGACGACGGCGACACGAGGCACCTCGGTGCGAGCGGCCCCGGTGCGGGTGACCTCGGTGCGAGCGGCCACGGCGCGGCCGGCCACCGCTCGGAGGGCACGGCCGACGACGACGGCTCGGCCGCCTGACGGTCCGTCGGCTCCCCGCCTCCCCCCTGTGGGCGGGGCGCCGACGACCCGGCCAGCCGGCGCGGCCCGGCGGCCGGGTAGCTGGGCCGCACCGGCTCAGCAGGCCGAGCCGCGCGGCCAGCTGTAGCGGCCGTCGATCCGGTACCGCCCGGGCGCGCTGGTGGTCAGCCTGGTCCAATCGCCGTCCTGGCGCAGGCAGGCGCCGGCCGGGCCGTGCACCACCAGCCACGGCGACCAGGGGATCCGCACCGTGACCGAGCCGGCCGCCGGCACCGTCAGCGCCACCTCGCCGTCGTCGGCGTGCTCGATCGCGGCCGGGGCCGGCACCATCGGCTGGGCGTCGGTGAACCGGAACAGCTGCCAGTGCTGGTCCTGCCAGACCGGCTCCAGCCACGCGGGACGGGCGCGCACCACGGCACCCTCCTTGGTGCCGGCCACGTCCAGCCGGCCGGTGGCAGCACCACGTACCGCACCGACCACTGCTGCAGCCAGTCGTGGTAGCGCGCGGCGGTCAGCGAGCCGTCGTAGAAGAACGGATTGCGCTCCACATCCGCCTGGCGGTTCCAGCCGCGGGCCAGTTCCACCGTGGGCAGCAGGCGCCAGGACTCCCAGTGGTCCAGCCTCGGCACCGCCTCCACCCGGGCCTGCTCCGCGTGCAGGGCGCGCAGCTCGGCGAGCAGCCCGTCGGCCTGGTTCGCGGGCGGCGCCTGCGGGATGCCGACGACGTCCGCGTTGACCGTCCACCCCAGGGCGAGCGCGCAGGTGACCGCCAGCGCCACCCGGCGCGGGCGTCCGGCCGTGCCCCAGGTGTCCGAGCAGACCATGGCGAGCAGCACCACGCCGCCGAACAGCAGCCCGAGCCGCTGCACGTTCCCGCCGATCGGGCTGGTGACCAGGGCGGTCAGGACCGTGCCCGCCGCATAGAGCCAGCTGCCGATCCGCACCGCCCGCCACCCGGCCGGGCTGAGCAGCGCGATCGCGACCGCGAACAGGGTGGTGATGATCACCGTGGAGAGCGGGATCGGATAGACCCCGTCGAACGGGAACGCCAGGCTCGGGCCGATCACCAGCACCGGCGGCGGCACCCCCAGCGCCACCGCGACCCGGCGCCGCCCGCTGAACAGCAGCGCCGCCGCCAGTACCTCGACGAACAGTCCGGCCACCGGGCTGCCGATGGTGGCCAGCGCCGCCAGGGCGGCCACCCCTGCCAGCCGCCACCGGCCGACCGCGCGGCCGGGCCCGGGCAGCGCCGCCACTGCCGCGGCCACCGCGAACGCCAGCCCCACCGCGAAGGTGACCCGCCCCGCGATGACGTTCGCCGCCATCGCGAACGCACCCCAGAGCGCCACCGGCAGCGGCCGGCGCACCGCGGGCAGCCGCCGGACCAGCACCGCCAGCAGCGCCGCCGCCACGACCGCGGCGGCCACCCCGACCGCCGGCACCCCGACGGCGGCCATCAGATACGGCGTCAGCGCGCTGTACGAGACCGGATGCACGCCGCCGTACCAGCCGAAGTCGTAGGCCGCGCCGGGGTGCCGAGCCGCGAAGTCGGCCCAGGCCCACTGGGCGGAGAGATCCCCCACCGGCCCGGCCAGCCGGCAGGCCCAGCCCACCCCGAGCAGCAGCGCCAGCGCCGCGGCCGCCCAGACCGGAGTCCAGGCCCGGTGGGTCGGGGCAGCGCGCGGTGGCGCCTGGCGCTGGTCGGGCACCGGTGCGCCGGTGGGCAGTCCGGCCGGCGCGGTCGCGGCACTCTCGTCGTTGATCACGGCCAGAACGTTACGTGGTCGACGGCAGGGCCCGTGGCGCAGTCCTGATGGTCGGTCAGGTGGGCTTCCCGCTCCGGGCGGCCGCCGAGTGCCTCACTCGAATGGGCTAGCAGGAGGCCCCGGTCACGGCCTGATCGGCGCAGCGTGGAGGTACCGGACCCGACTTTGCCCAAGGAGGTAAACGGTATGTCTGTCCTGGAAACCTATGACTTCGTGGTCCCTGGTGAAGGGGACCAGGAGGCTGTGCGCCACCTGGTCGCCACCAGCGAGGCGTCCAAGTCCAGCGGCCCCGGCTCCGCCCAGGGCGCCGCGCTGCTGCTGCTGGCCGGTGCGCTGCTGCTCGAAGCCGGCCCGCGCAAGGAGGAGCCGATCGAGGACGCCTACGTCGGCATGGTCCAGAACCTCGCCTGCGCGGCGGCATTCTAAGAGGACCCGGAAGCCCCGTGTCCATCAACCATGAGACGGTGTCTGGTGCGGTCGACTCGGCCGCCCAGACACTGGCCGCCGAACTGGTCGAGGCGATCAGCGGCACGGCTGACGGGTTCAGCCTGCATCGCAAGATCGCCCAACAAACCGAGCCTGTGCCCGCACTGGCCGCCATCCGAGTGCTCGGTGCCGATGTGCTCAGCGCCTACCTGTTGGCCGACCACGCCTTCGCCGACGCCGACGCCGAATTGGTGCACGCTGCCGTCGGCGCCTTCCCCGCACCGCCCGGCACCGCACCTGATGGCGCGCTCTGGGCGTTGCGCGACCGGGCGCTGACCACGGCGCTGGCCGAGCTCGGCGTCGCCGCCGACGGCTGGCCCGGATTGGCCGGAACGACCGTCGAGCCGCCCGAAGCAGCGCACTGGGCGGCCTGGTCAGGCGAGCTGGTCCGCTGCTCCTCGCTGGCGCTGCCCCCGGTGGCCAGCCCGTTGCGCGAGCAGGCCCGCCGCCGCCGGCTCGACCTGGTGCGCGGTGTCAGCCGGGCGCTGCTGCGGCGCGACTACCCGAGCGCTGCCAAACTGACCCGCTGGCTGGCTCTTGACGAGCGGCAGGTTCCCGAGCCGCTGCTCGCTCCGGCCCTGGAGCAGCTCGAACACCTTGCCGCTGGCCAGCCGCGCACCATGCTGGACGTCACGCTGGCCCGACGCTTCTCCCGAGGGGAGAGCTGAATGGACGTCACCACCGTCCGTCAGGCCCAGCAGGTCGCGGATCAGGCCCTGGCCTGGCTGGGCCGGATGCGGGCGAACTTCGCGCTCCCCAGGGACGTGCCGCACTGGGAGATCGACGGGGACTCCCTCAAGGCGATCTCCGAACTTGCGATGGCGGCGGCGATCATTCGCCGCGAGGCGGTGGCCGGGCCGCAGACCGCGCAGACCGCCGACGAGCTGCTCGACTTCGCCTGGCGTGAGTTCGGTTCCGGAGAACTGCTCCACACGCTGCAGCAGCACACCCCGCCGGCCACCCACCCGACGGAGATCTATTCGGCGTTCACCATGGCCGGCCTGCGTCACCAACTGCTGGAAGAGCTCGCCGCGTACCTGGCCGGCCTGCGCGCGGCCGCCGTCACCGAACACGTGCCCAACCGGCGGCTCGCCGTGCTGGCCGCCCGGCGCCGGCTCGGGCTGCCGGACCCGCCGGACGTGCCCGGTCTGATCGCCCAGACCTGGCTGGGCGGCACCCCCGAACCATGGATGCTGGACACCTTCAACGCCTACGGCGTCACCCACACCGTCTTCCACCTCACCGACTGGGCCGCGAACCCGGACGGCCTCGACCCACGGCTGCAGGAGTACCTGCACCGCTGGCTGCCGGTCTGGGTGGAGGTGTTCACCGAGACCCGCTCCTGGGACCTGCTGGGCGAGCTGCTGATCGTCGACGTCTGCCTCTCCGAACCCGACTGGTACCCGCATGCCTGGGAGCAACTGGCCGCAGCGCAGCACGAGGACGGCATGGTGCCCAATGGCGTCACCCGCCCACCCAGCGACCCGGACCGGGCCTTCCGCAACCACCACCACCCGACCATCGTGGCCGCCGTCGCCGGCACCCTGACCGTCTCCCGGGCCCTGGCGGTGGCGTCATGACCGCCGCCACCGGTACCGACCTGGCTGACCTGCTGGCCGGCCAGACCGCCGCGCTGCTCGCCGAACGGCAGGTGCCCGGCCTGGCCGCGGCCGTCGTCCAGGGGTCGGAGCAGGAGCTGCTCACCGCCGGCTGGGCGGCCGCCGGGCGGCTGGTCGGCCCCGGCACCACGTTCGCCCTCGGGTCGCTCACCAAGACCTTCACCGGCCTGCTGCTCGCCGACATGGCCGAGCGCGGCGAGGTCCGCTACCACGACTCGATCTCCGTCCACCTGCCCGGCTACGCGGCGCCGGCCACGACGGTCACCCTGCTGGAGCTGGCCACCCACACCAGCGGCCTGCCCAGGGTTCCGCCCAGCCTCTACCGGCGCGGCGCCCGGCACTGGCTGAGCAACCCGTACCGCCGCTACCGCCCGCAGGACCTCTACCACGACACCGCACGGCTGCACTCCAGGCGTCGGGGGCAGGTCCGCTACTCCACCTTCGGCGTCGGCCTGCTCGGGCAACTGCTCGCCAATGCCGCCCGCACCGACTACGCGACCCTGCTGACCGAGCGGGTGCTGCGACCGCTGGGCATGCGGGACACCCTGGTCGCCGGGCCGCACGAGCTGCTGCCGGGGGCGGCCACCGGCTACCACCACGGCCGCGCCGTCGAGCACTGGACGTTCGACGCCCTGGTCGGCGCCGGCGCGATCTACACCAGCGGCCCCGACCTGCTGCGCTATCTGCAGGCCCAGCTGCGGCCCGAGTCGGTGCCGGAGCTGACCGCCGCGCTGATGGCGAGTCAGCAGGAGCGGGCACGGCCGGAGCACGGCGCCAACCAGCTGGCGCTGGTGTGGAACCGGCGGGAGACGGACGGCCGGACCCTGCTCTGGCACACCGGCGGCACCCGCGGTTTCACGGCCTACCTGGGGTTCAGCCCGGAAGCGCAGGCCGGTGCGCTGGTGCTGGCCAACGCCGGGCCCACGCTGCCGCAGCCGGTGGTACGGGCCGGACGCCGACTGCTGAAGGCCGTGGTGTTCTGAGCCCGGTGCGGTCCCGTTGACCGTGGTGTTCCGAGCCCGGTGTGGTCCAGTCGACCATGGTGTTCTGAGCCGGGGCATGCCAGAGTCTTTCCAGTTCGTCCGACCCACCCTCACATCGGATTACTGGAAGGCAGGTCCCACCCTGATGACCAGCGCACCCGCAGGCCCGCTCGTCCGCGTCAGCACGGCCGGCTCCGTCACCACCCTGGAGCTCGACTCGCCGCACAACCGCAACGCGCTCTCCACCCGGTTGATGGCCGAACTGACCGAGGGCCTGGCCCAGGCCGCCAAGGACCCGCAGGTGCGGGCCGTGGTGCTCGGCCACACCGGCAAGGTGTTCTGCGCGGGCGCCGACCTGTCGGAGGCGACCGGTGACGACCCGACGGTCGGGCCGCGCGGCCTGGTCGACCTCCAGCGCGCCATCGTGGAGTGCCCCAAGCCGGTGATCGCCTACGCCAACGGGCACGTCCGGGCCGGCGGGCTCGGCCTGGTCGGCTCGGCGGACCTGGCGATCGCCGGACCGGCCTGCACCTTCGCCTTCACCGAGGTGCGCCTCGGCCTGGCTCCCGCGGTGATCTCGCTGCCGCTGCGGCCCAAGCTGGAGCCGCGCGCCGCGGCCCGCTACTACCTGACCGGGGAGACCTTCGACGGCGCCGAGGCGGCCCGGATGGGCCTGGTGACCATCGCGACCGACGAGCCCGAGCAGGCGCTCGCCCAGGTGCTGGACGCCCTGCGGCTGGCCTCCCCGCAGGGGCTCGCCGAGACCAAGCGCTTGGTCAGCGCCGAGGTGCTGGCCTCGTTCGAGGCCGACACCGAGGCCCGGGTGGCGCAGTCCGCGCGCCTGTTCGGCTCACCCGAGGCCCAGGAGGGGATGCGGGCGTTCCTGGAGCGCCGCCCCGCGCCGTGGGCGGTGCCCGGCGCCTGACCCGGTGACCTGCTGTGATGTTCGTCCCCCGGCGCCCGGGCGGGCGCCGGGGGCGGCTACGGTGTGCGCATGCCCTTTGCCGCCCGCCTGCTCGCCACCGTCCGCACCCGGGCCCGCCACGCCACCGGGCGGGCCGTGCACCGGGGCTGGCGCTGGGTGCAGACCCGCGGCGCGGTCAGCAGCGCCAGCCCGGGCCCGTACCGGTTCGGCGAGTTGGGCGACGGCAGCACCCTGGCCTTCCCGACCGGCACCATATTCAACGAGAGCTCGATCAGGATCGGCCCGTTCTGCATCATCGGCGAGCGGGTCACCCTGTCGGCGGGGTTCCTGCCGGGCCTGGACCTCGGCCCGGAGCCGGTGATCACGATCGGCGGCGGCTGCGTGATCGGCCGGGGCAGCCATCTGGTGGGCCATCAGTCGATCGTCCTCGGTGACGACGTCTGGACCGGCCCCAACGTCTACATCAGCGACCAGGCCCACGAGTACCGGGACACCACGCTGCCGATCGGCAAGCAGTGGCCGCGCAACGAGCCGGTGGAGATCGGCTCCGGCAGCTGGATCGGCACCGGCGCGGTGATCCTGCCGGGCGCCCGGCTGGGCCGCAACGTTGTGGTGGCCGCCGGCTCGGTGGTGCGCGGCGAGATCCCCGACTACAGCGTGGTGGCCGGCGCCCCCGCCAAGGTGGTGCGCAGCTTCTCCGACGTCGACGGCTGGCAGCCGCCGTTCCGGCACGCCGCGCCCACCCCGCTGCCGGACGGCATCACCGCCGAGCAACTGCGCGCCCTGGTCGGCTGGGACCTGCGGCCGCCGACGGGGGCGTGACCACGATGACGAGCAGTGTCGAGCTGCGGCCCGCCGAGCCCGGTGACCTGGAACCGATCGTCGAGCTGCGGGCCGTGGTGATGCGCCCCGACCTGGAGCGCCTGGGCCGCTACGACCCGCACCGGGTCCGGCAGCGGATGCGCGACGCCTTCCAGCCCGAGCACACCAGCGTGATCCTGGTGGACGGCGCCTTCGCCGGGAGCGTCGCACTCCGTCCGGCCGACGACGGGCACTGGCTGGAGCACTTCTACCTCGACCCGACACTCCAGGGGCGCGGCATCGGGACGGCCGTGCTGGCGCGAGTCCTGGCGGGCACCGGACTGGTCCGCCTCAACGTCCTGCAGGGCAGTCCGGCCCGCCGGCTCTACGAGCGCTTCGGCTTCGCGCAGGAGCGGGCGGACCCGGTGGACGTGTTCATGGTGCGGGGCTGAGGAGCCGTCAACTCGCTCACAGGATGAGCACCGCGCAGGGGCCGGCCGTGGTGGGGGTCGGGGCGGTGCCGGGGTGGGTGATCAGGGTGGCGTCGAGGGTGGTCAGGTCGATGGCCAGTTGGGGGCGGCCGGGGGCGGGGTGCAGGGTGGCCGGCGGGTGCAGGGTGATGGCGGGGTCCGGGTGGCGGGTGATCAGGTTGAGTGCGGTGACCGGGCCGCCGAGCAGTCGGCAGGCGGTGGCCGCGCCGCCCGGGAAGGCGAAGGGCTGTAGCGGCCGTACCACGACCGGTGGTGCGTCCCCGATGGTGAGCTCGATGCCCTCGCCGGACACCACCGTGAGGATCCGCCGCTGGTCGGGGAAGGCGGAGAACGGGCCGCCAGCGGCGATTTCCGCGAGGCTGACGCGCGAGTAGTCGGTGCTGACGACTTCTCGCGTCACCCCGCCGCCGTTGCGCCAGGGGGTGGGGTGACGGTCGGCCGCGCGCAGGTGTTCAACAGGCATAGCGGGCACCTTAACCGGCTACCGCCGCCACCAGTGGCGCAGGCGGGCGATGGGGCGCAGGCGGGCGGGCCCGGTCGCTCCCTGCCGGAGCATGGCGAGGCCGTTCCACCGCGGGTCGTCGGGGGAGAGGGCCGGCGCCCGGCGCTGCGCCTGGGCGCGGATCTCCTGGTGGGCCTCGTAGGAGGTGACGCGCATCGAATGCTCGAAGGCGACCAGTGCACCCTGGAGCGCCGAGCCCGCACTCCCGCGCCGGCGCACCACACCCCGCAGCCAGGTCAGCACGCCCAGCAGCGCGAGCAGCGCCCCGAAAACGATGAGGTCGGGCAGTAAGTCGCTCATGCCCGCTCAACTCCTCAGCGTGCGACCGAGTTCCGCGAACTGGCGGGGCCGGCAACCAGGTTGCCGCCGCGTCGGTCAACTCCTGGCGGCCCGCGGGCGGTTGACCACGAGGGAGAGGCCGGCCGCGCCCGCGCCTGCGGCGGCCACGGTGGTGAGGGCGAGCGGCAGGCTGGCGGCGTCGGCGAGGAACCCGATCACCGGCGGACCGATCAGCATGCCCCCGTAGCCGAGCATGGAGGCGGTGGCCACGCCGTGCGGGCCGCCGGTCTCGCCGGCCCGGCCGATGGCGAGCGGGAAGAGGTTGGAGAGCCCGAGGCCGACCAGGACGAAGCCCAGCAGCACCACCGGCACCTCCGGGGTGAGTGCGGCCACCAGCATTCCCGCGCCGGCGAGCAGGCCGCCCGCGACCATCAGCCGGGCCGGCCCGAACCGGATGGACAGCCAGGTCCCGGCCAGCCGGCCGGCGGTCATCGCGAACGCGTAGGTGGCGTACCCGAACGCGGCGACGGCGGCACTCGCGTGCGCGTCGTCGGTCAGGTGCAGGGTGGCCCAGTCCGCCAGCGAGCCCTCGCCGTAGGAGCTGCAGAGCGCGGTGAGGCCGAGCAGCAGCACCAGTAGGCGGGCGTGCGGCGCTCGGACGCCAACGTCGACCCGATCGACTTCCCGCGCGCCAGCACCCGCGCTCGTGCCAGCACCCGCGCCCGTGCCAGCCCCAGCACCTGCGCCACCACCCGCGCCCGTGCCAGCGCCCGCGCCCGGGTCGGCCGCAGCCCCCGGTGCCCCGCGCAGCAGGACCGCCCCCGCGAACCCGGTGACCAGCAGCCCCAGCAGGCCGCTCAGCGTCAGCGCCCAACTGGCCGTCAGCGGCCCGGCGAGCAGCCCGCCGACCGCCGCGCCGAGCAGCCCGCCGAGGCTGTAGCCGGCGTGGAAGCTGGGCATGACGGGCCGTCGCAGCTCGGCGACCAGCTCCACGGCGGCGCTGTTCATCGCGACGTTGGCCGCGCCGTAGCCCGCGCCGAACAGCAGCAGCACCGCGCCGAGCACCGGGACCGAATGGGCGTGCGGCGGCAGCATCACCGCCGCGCTGAGCAGCGCGAGCGAGGCCACGGTGGTGGGCCGGGTGCCGAACCGCAGGCAGAGCCGGCCGATCAGCGGCATGGTCGCGACCGCGCCGGCCGAGACGCAGAGCAGCGCCAGCCCGAGGGTGGAGTGCGAGGCGTGCACCTGGGCGCGCACATCGGGGATTCGCACCACCCAGGCGGCGAACAGAAAGCCGTCGACGGCGAAGAACGCGGTGAGCGCGAGCCGCGCAGCCGTCCAGGCCGAGGGGTCTGCTGAGCCGTTCGGGTGAGATTCGAGGAGGTGTGACCGGGCGGGCTTTTTGTTTAGGAGCGGCACAAAGTCAGAATAGAGGAGTGCCGAACACCTCGACAAGCCGATTCGAGCCGGTCCGCCGGACCGCTCCGGACCGTGGCCGCAGCCTGCTCGGCCCGGCCCTGGAGCTGATCCACACCGGCCGGGCCCCCACCCGGTCGGCGCTCACCGCCGCGCTCGACGTCACCCGCGCCACCGCCGGGGCGATCGCCGCCGAGCTGGCCGCGCTCGGCCTGGTCACGGTCGACGCCCACCCGATCGGCAGCGGGCGCGGCCGCCCCTCGCACCGGCTGGCCCCGGCACCCGACGGACCGGTGGTGCTGGCCGCCCAGGTGCACGCCGACGGGCTGTCGGTCGCGCTCGGCGGGCTGGGCGGCGTGCTGAGCGGGCGCGGCGGCACCCTCGGCGAGGCCGTCTACCACCCGCTGCCCGCCAGTACCGAGCCCGAGCAGGTGCTCACCGCGATCGCCGCCGCCGGCGCCGAACTGGTCCGCGCCGACCGCCGCCGCTGCCTGGGCGCAGCCCTCGCCCTGCCCAACCCGGTCCGCGAACCCGAGGGCACCGCCCTGGCGGCGCTGACCTTCGGCTGGCCCGGCGGCACCCCGGTGGCCGAGCTGTTCGCTGCGGCGGTCAACGCACAGGACCTGGGCCCGAGGACCCGCCACCCGCTGCCCACCGCGGTGGGCAACGATGCCACCAGGTTGGCGTCGTTGCCCACCGCGGTGGGCAACGACGCCAACCTGGTGGCACTCGCCGAGCACCGGCACGGCGCCGGTCGGGACGCCCGCCACCTGCTGCTGGTCACCTCCGGCCACCGCGGGGTCGGCGGCGCCCTCGTGGTGGACGGGCGGCTGCACACCGGCAGCGCCGGACTCGCCCTGGAGGTGGGGCACTTGACGGTGGACCCGCTCGGCCGGCCGTGCCCGTGCGGCAACCGGGGCTGCCTCAACACCGAGACCGACCCGGAGGCGCTGTTCGCCGCCGCCGGCCGCACCCCGAACCCGTCGCTGCCGCTGCTCGACCAGGCCCGTGAGCTGGCCCGCTCGGCCGACCGGGATCCGGTGGCCCGGGCAGCCGTGGACCGGGTGGTGGACCGGCTGGGGCTCGGCCTCGCCGGCCTGGCCAACATCCTCAACCCCGACCGGATCGTGCTCAGCGGACTGCACCAGGACCTGCTGGAGGCGGCCCCCGAGCGGCTGCCCGAGGTGCTCACCCGGCACAGCCTCTGGGGGCGCTGCGACCAAGTACCGGTGGTCGCCGCGCAGTTGTGCCACGCCGGGCTGCTCGGTGCGGCGGAGCTGGCCTGGGAGCCGTACCTGGCGAACCCCCAGGAGGTACTGGCGAAGTAGCCGGACACCGGCTCGCGTACTCCCCGGGTGGTAGCCGCAGTGCCGCCGCCGGGGCGACGCGCCAAGGGGTGGGCCGGCGGGACGCTCAAGGGGACAGGTCCGGTGGAGGCCGGGCCGACCCCGAGGAGATGGATCCCCATGCACACGACCGCCGCAGCCACGGTGCTGGCCACGCACGCCTGGCACCCGTGGTTCCTGTTCTTCCCGTTCTTCTGGCTGCTGTTCCTGGTGATCGTCTTCGTGGTGCTGCGCCGCACCGTGTGGCGCCGGGGCGGCTGCTGGGGGCCGTACCAGGCCGGCCGGCAGGGCCCGCTGGCGGTGCTCGGTGAGCGCTATGCCCGCGGTGAGATCGACGAGGAGGAGTACCGGGCCCGTCGGGCCGTGATCATCGAGAACCCGGGTGGGGGCGCCGGTGCGTCAGGCTGACCGACGGCTGCCCGACGGGGCCCTCCCCCGGTTCGTCCGGGGGGAGGGCCGTAGTCGACCGGCCGTCAGTCGTCGTCGTGCAGACGGGTGGTCAGGATGTTCGGGTGCGGGTCCTTTTTGAAGTAGGCGGCGCTCGCCACGTACACGGTTCCGTCGTGGATCGCGAGGGACGTGGGGTTCTCCAGGCCGGTCAGGGGGAGCGCGGTCCAGCAGCCGTCGGGGCGGACCCGGACCACCTCGTCGGAGCCGTTGACGGCGGCGAGGATCTCGTCGCCGTGGCCGGTGAAGGTGAAGTCGTCGATCGTGTCCAGCCCGGTCGCCCGGACCTCGACGGCCCCGGCCCGGTTGCCCGGCAGCACGGGGAGGTGCAGGATCGTGCCCTTGCCGGAGTTCGTGACCCAGACCGCGTGGTCGTGGATCTTCAGGCCGTTCGCGCCGAAGCCCTTGGCCCCGAGCTCCGGTGCCGAGGCGAAGGCGGTGGGCGTCCCACCGGTGCTGGGGACCGTCCAGACGGTGCCGACCAGGTCGCCCGCGTCGTCGGTCCGGGCCGCGCTGTCGGTGATGTAGAGCTGCCCGCTCCGCTGGTCCAGCGCCAGGCCGTTGGGCAGGCTGTCGGCAGGCAGCGGGGCGATGAGCTCCGGAGTCGTCGTGCCCGGGCGGAGCCGGTAGACCCCGGTCACGGCGTCGTTGTCGTTCTGACCGGCGCGGTAGGCGTAGCCGGAGGCGTAGAGGAAGTACAGCGTTCCGTCCTGGGTCCGGACCAGGCCCATGGTGACCGGGTGGCCCAGGAGCGGCGTGCTGCCCCCGCCGTTGTCCGGCAGCGGCATTTCGGCGAGGATCTGCGGCTCGCCCTGGCCGGTCACCCGGACGACCTGCCGGGCGAGGGAGAAGGTCACGTCGACGCTGCCGTCCGGCTCCGCCGCGATGTTCTCGGGCGTCTGCCCGGCGGTGAACGTGAAGTCCGCGAAGTGGGCCGAGTCGGCGGGCGCCGCGGCTGAGGCCGAGGCGGAACCGAATGTTGCGGCAACTCCCACGACCAGGGTGAGAGCAGTCACTCGTGCCGCTAACTTCTTCAAAGTCGCTCCATCGATGATGCGGTGACCATGGGTGATGGGCACCGGAATCCATATCAGAGCACTGAAGCTATCAGCCGTGCCTGGGTCGGGAGTTGAGGCCCTCGGTGCAGGAGTCCGGGGGATAAGTGGAACCTGTACCTCTCAAAACGACTACTTTCCGTTACAATAGATCACATGACAGAAACCCTGGGAAGCGCCCTGGACGTGGACCGCTCCGACGCCGACTACCGCCGCTGGCTCAAGGAAGCGGTACGAAGGGTGCAGGCCGACGCCAACCGCTCCGCCGACACGCACCTGCTGCGCTTCCCGCTCCCGGCCGACTGGGGCATCGACCTCTACCTCAAGGACGAGTCCACCCACCCGACGGGCAGCCTCAAGCACCGGCTGGCCCGCTCGCTCTTCCTCTACGGGCTGTGCAACGGCTGGATCAGGCCCGGCAAGCCGGTGATCGAGGCGTCCAGCGGCTCCACCGCCGTCTCCGAGGCCTACTTCGCCAAGCTGATCGGCGTCCCGTTCATCGCGGTGATGGCCCGCAGCACCAGCCGCGCCAAGATCGAGCTGATCGAGTTCCACGGCGGCAGCTGCCACCTGGTCGACAACCCGGGCGAGGTCTACGAGGTCTCGGCCCGCCTGGCCGCCGAGACCGGTGGCCACTACATGGACCAGTTCACCTACGCCGAGCGGGCCACCGACTGGCGCGGCAACAACAACATCGCCGAGTCGATCTTCGCCCAGCTGAGCCTTGAGCCCCACCCCGAGCCCAGCTGGATCGTCGCCACCGCCGGGACCGGCGGCACCTCGGCGACCATCGCGCGCTACGTGCACTACCAGCAGTTCGACACCCGGATCTGCGTCGCCGACCCCGAGAACTCCTGCTTCTTCGCCGGCTGGGTCAACCACGACCCGGACGCCAGCGTGGCCACCGGCTCCCGGATCGAGGGCATCGGCCGCCCCCGGATGGAGCCCAGCTTCGTGCCCGGCGCGATCGACCGGATGATGAAGGTGCCCGACGCCGCGTCGATCGCCACCATCCGGGTGCTGGAGCGGGTGCTCGGCAAGCGGGCCGGCGCCTCCAGCGGCACCGGCCTGTGGAGCGCCCTGCGGATCGTCGCCGAGATGCGCCGGCGCGGCGAGCGGGGCAGCGTGGTCACCCTGATCTGCGACCCCGGCGACCGCTACCTCGACAAGTACTACTCGGACGCCTGGCTCGCCGAGCAGGGCCTGGACATCACGCCCCATCAGGAGGCGCTGGAACGGTTCCTGGCCGGTGCCGCCTGGTCGGAGTGACCGCAACTCGGGCCACGGCCGCGCCCGTTCAGGCGATGACCAAGTCCCGGATGTACTCCCGGGCCGACTCCGCCGCCGCCTCGGGCAGCTGGGAGTCGGTCACCCAGGTGTCCACCTCGGCCAGCTCGGCGAAGGTGGAGAGCCCGACCACGCCCCACTTGGTGTGGTCGGCGACCACCACCACCCGCCGGGCCGAGGACACGAAGTTGCGGTTGGTCTCGGCCTCCGCCAGGTTCGGCGTGGAGAGCCCGGCCTCCGGGGCGAGCCCGTGGGTGCCGAGGAACAGCAGGTCGAAGTGGAGCGAGCGGATCGCCCGGTCGGCGATCGGCCCGACCAGCGAGTCCGAGGGCGTGCGCACCCCGCCGGTCAGCACCACCGTGGTGCCGCCCGCCTCGCCCTGCCGCTGGGCCCGCTCGAAGACGTCCGCCACCCGCACCGAGTTGGTCACCACCGTCAACTGGCCCACCGCCACCAGGTGCTGGGCCAGCGCGAAGGTGGTGGTGCCGCCGGAGAGCGCGATCGCGCTGCCGGGCGCCACCAGCGCCGCGGCGGCCCGGGCGATCTCCTCCTTGGCGGACAGCTCCAGCGAGGACTTCGCCTCGAAGCCGGGCTCATGGGTGCGGGCCTCCTCCACCGGCACCGCGCCGCCGTGCACCTTCTCGATCGCGCCGACCTTGGCCAGGGCGTCGAGATCCCGGCGGATGGTCATGTCGGAGACGTTCAGCCGCCGGGTCAGCTCATTGACCCGGACTCCACCACGCCGGCGAACCTCGTCCAGGATCAGTGCCCGGCGCTGCTCGGCCAGCAGGTTGCTGTTGTCGGCCACGTCCTATCGCCCCGCCTCGTAGATCTTTCAATGGGATCATCCTGCCACGAGTCAGGCCGGGTGCGGATGCGGGAGCGGGAGGTCGGCCGGAACCAGGAGTTGGAGGTCCTCGGTGGACGGGTCGGGCAGCTGGGCCACACGCATCGCGTGCCGCTCCACCATGGTCTCGAAGACCTGCCGGGCGGTCCGCCCGTTGCCGAAGTTCGGGCCGCGGTCCAGGGTGGCGAAGTGCTTCAGCAGCGCTGCGGCCGTGGCCTCGGCCAGCTGGTACTGGTGCTCCACGCACTGGGTGCGGGCGATCTCCAGCAGCTCGGCGTCGGTGTAGTCGGGGAACGCGATGGTGCGGGAGAACCGCGAGGACAGGCCCGGGTTGGCGGCGAGGAAGCGCTCCATCTCGGCGGTGTAGCCGGCCACGATCACCACCACCTCGTCGCGGTGGTCCTCCATCAGCTTCACCAGGGTGTCGATCGCCTCCCGGCCGAAGTCCCGGGCGCCGTCCTCGGGCGCCAGCGTGTAGGCCTCGTCGATGAACAGCACCCCGCCCCTGGCCTGGTCGAACGCGGCCTGGGTGCGGATCGCGGTGGAGCCGATGTGCTCGCCGACCAGGTCCACCCGGGCCACCTCGATCAGGTGCCCGCGCTGCAGCACCCCGAGCGAGGCCAGGATCTCGCCGTACAGCCGGGCCACCGTGGTCTTGCCGGTGCCCGGGGAGCCGGTGAAGACCAGGTGCCGGCGCAGCGAGGGTGCCTTGAGCCCGGCCTGCATCCGGCGCCGTCCCACCGAGATCAGGTCGATCAGCGTGCGCACCTCCTGCTTCACGGTGGCCAGGCCGATCAGTGCGTCCAGTTCGGCCAGCGCCTCGTCGGCCGGGCGGCAGTCCGGGATCGGCGAGATCTGGGGCGGGGCGACCAGCGGCGGGCCTGCCGAGGTCAGCTGGGCGGCGCGCTGGGCCGGCAGCTCGGCGGGCGGCGGCGGGGCCACGTCGTCCGAGGTGCAGCCCTCGGCGATCGGGCCCGGCTCGGAGAACTCGAAGCCGGCCCGGCGGTTCTGCTCGGCCCGGCAGCGGGTGAGCACCGTCCGGCAGCCGTCGATCACATGGAAGCCGAAGCCCCTGCCCTGGATCGCCCGGCACTCCTCGAAGCTGCCCCGGCCCTGGGCCGAGACGTAGACCGCGGCCTCCGCGCTGCCGCGCACCACGCAGCCGCGCAGCACCGGATCGGCGCCCTTGGTGACGATCACCCCGGTGGCCACCTCGGCGATCTCGCAGTCGGTGAGCTGGCCGCCGCTGCCGTGGTCGCGGAACCAGAGCCCGGTCCCGGCCTCCTGCACCCGGCAGCGGGCCAGTTCCACCGTGGCGCCGGAGCTGACCGACACGGCCGAGCTGCGGATCCGGCTGAACGAGGTGTCGATGACGGTGGCCCGGGAGTCCCGGTCCAGCACGAAGAGTGCGTCCGGCAGGTCGTGCAGCGCGCAGTCGGTCAGGGTCAGCTGGGCGCCGTCGCTGACCCAGATCGCCGGGTAGTCACCGGTGCTGTCCTCGATCTCGCAGCCGGTGGCCGCCACCCGGGTGCCCGGGTCCCAGATCGACAGCGCGCCGCGCCCGAACGCCCGCACGGTGCTGCGCTCCATGGTCAGCGCGGCCCGGCCGCGCAGGTCGGCGGCGTTCTCCGGCAGGTCGTGCAGCCGGCACTCGGTCAGCTCCAGCTCGGCCTCGGTGTCCAGGGTGAGCCCGTTGCCGGTCACCCGGTGGATCTCGCAGTCCGTCAGCCGGCCCACCGCCCGCGACTCCGCCTGCACGCCGCTGCCCCGGATCTCGTAGATCTCGCAGCCCGTCAGCTCGGCCAGGCTGCCCGCGTCGCTGAGCAGCACGCCGGCCCCGGCCGCATGGTGCAGCCGGCAGCGGTGCAGCCGGGCGCCGGAGCCCTCAAGCACCGCGAGCCCGGCCTGCCCGGCGGCCGACACCTCGCACTCCTCGAACCGCGCCACTGCCTCGCCGCGCAGCCGAAGGCCCAGGCCCGAGGGGTTGGCGACGGTGCAGCCGGTGAGCAGCACCTCGGCCTGGTCGGTCACCTCGATGCCGACCGCGGCATGCCCGTCCACCCGGCAGCCGACCAGGCCGGCGGTGGCCTTCGGTCCGGCGATCAGCACCGCGGGGGCCGAGCTGTCGCAGCCCTCGATCACCAGGTCGCGCACGGTGGCGCCGGCGGTCACGGTGAGCGCGGTGCCGGACGGCGGGTCGATCCGCACGGTGCCGGGGCCGTCGGCCGTGACCACGTGCACCGGCTTGTCGAGCACCACGTTCTCGCGGAACACGCCCCGGCGCACGGTGACCGTGTCACCCGCTTCGGCGACGGCCAGCGCCTCGGTCAGCGTGGCATATTCCCCGGCGCGCCGCCGCCAGCGGGAGCCGCTGTCCTGCGTGACCCGGACCCGGTTCTCACTCATGACGCTCGGTCGTCCCGCCTTCCCGCTGCTCGACCTGTGCTTTCGTCCGGCCCACCGTAGCGTGCTCGGCTGAGTCGGCTATGCCGCTGGCAATCGCTCGCCGCGGGACAGCACGGTCACTTCGTCGCCCAGCCGGAGGGTGCCGAGTGCGTCGCCCGTCACCCCGTCGGGTCGCTCGGGGATCAGGTTGACGCCGAAGGCCGCCTTCTTGTCGAACCGGCGGCGCTTCTGCAGGGTGCGCAGCGGCTCGGCGCCGCGCCGCTCGCCGGCCTCCTGGTCGATGGTGGTGACCACGCAGCGGCCGCACAACTTGACGGCGCGGAAGGTCAGTTCGCCGATCCTGAGGCGGCGCCAGTGGTCCTCCTCCCAGGGCTCGGTGCCGTCGATCACCACATTGGGCCGGAACCGGGAGACCGGCAGTGCCTCGCCGCCGCCGGCCACCAGCCAGTCGTTGAGGGCCGCCAGCGACGCGGTGGTGACGGCCAGCAGCGGGTAGCCGTCAGCCATGCTCACGGTTTCGCCCGGCTCGCCGAACGCCGGGTCGACCGGCCGGGCCCGCGGGTCGGCCAGGTGCAGCAGGCGCAGCTCGGGGTCGCCGAGCCGCTCCCGGAACCAGAGTTGGGCCTTCTCGTCGGCCTCGGCGGCGGCGAAGGCCCAGCCGAAGACCTCACCGCGGACCGACGGGGTGCGGGGCACGGGCACGTGCAGGGTCGCGCCGTCGGGGTCGGTGATCAGCAGGCCGCCGTCCGCCGCCGGCTCGGGGCGGAAGCCGGCCAGCGCGGGCAGGTCCCGCTGGGTGATGGCGAGACCGGAGGGCCGGGCCAGCATCCAGCGCCGGTCGCCGTGCAGGCCCCACGGCTCGACCACCGCTTCCCGAGGGCTCAGCCGGTACAGCGACTTGACGGGGTATCGGTGGAGTTCGAGCAGTGCAGGCATATCGACATCCTGCCAGGCTAGGCTCACCGAGTCGTCGTCGGGTAACGCGCGTAGCGGACCCGGCAGGGTGCCAGGAGCGGCCCTAGATGCGAGGACCGCCCGGCAGGCCTGTGGTGGCGTGCCGGGCGGTCCGTCGATGACCGTCCCCCTCGGTCGGCTGACCGTGTCGCTCGGTCAGTAGACCTGTCCCGGGTAGGGCTGCTGCTGCTGCGGGTAGGGCTGCTGCTGGCCGAACTGCATGGTCGGCTGCGGCGGTTGGGGTTGCTGCTGGCCGGGCTGCTGGAAGAACTGCTGCGGCGGCATCGGCCGCACCGGGGCCATCGGCGCCTGGCCGCCGGGCGCGGCCGGGCGGAACTGGCCGGGCTGCTGGTCCCAGGCCTGCGGCGCGGCCGGCTGCGGATAGCCGGGCGGCATCGGGGCACCCGGCACCCGCGGGGCGGGCACGTAGCCCTGGCCGGGGTAGCCGGGCGCGGGCGGGGCGGGCTGGTAGCCGCCACCGGTGCCCGGGCCGAGCGCGAGGCGGGCCGGCGGCAGCGCCGGCAGCAGGCTGGTGGACTCCATCGCCGGGGCGTAGGCCTGGGCGTAGGAGGGGGTCGCGGCCGGAGCCGGCGGCAGGGCGGCCGGCACGTTGATCGGCGCGATCTGCGGGACTCCGCGCTCTGCGACCAGACTGTCGTAGATGGGCGTGCCCGACGAGAAGGACGGAGGGTAGTAGCCGCTTCCGTCGTAGGAGCGGGGCGAGGTCATGGGCATACCGTAAGCCCAGAATGCGCCCCTGAGGAGACTGGGAGGGGTGGTAGTTCGAGATGTTTACGCACTCTTCGCCAGTGCAAACTCCTCGAATGACCGGAGATCGGACATATCGGCAGCGCTTTCCGGACATTCTATGAATTTCCTGGGAGTGTGCGCCCCGCGCTCCGGGGGCGCACACCGGCGCGCGATCAGCTGCGCTGAGCGGTCTGAGCAGGCAAGCCCGGCAGCCCCGCCACCTCGGAGGTGCAGAACGAGCAGCGCAGGGCCGCGGCTGGAATCCGGCTCAGGCACTGCGGGCAGTCGACCTTGGCCGGATCGGCCGCCTTGGGCTTCTCCAGCCTGGCCTGAAGCTTCGTCACCGGCACCACCACCACGAAGTAGATGACCGCCGCGACCAGCACGAAGCTGATCAGCGCGTTGAGGAAGGCGCCGTACGGGAAGGTGGTGCCGGCCACTGTGAAGGACTCCTTCGAGAAGTCGCCCACCGCGCCGGAGGCGACGCCGACCAGTGGGGTCAGGAACGCGGTGACGAACCCGGTGACCACGGCGGTGAAGGCCGCCCCGATGACGATACCGACCGCCAGGTCGACCACGTTTCCACGCAGCAGGAAGCTGCGGAACCCTTTCAGCACGGCTCTCTCCAGGGGTCTGTGCGGGGCGACGGCCGCCCGCTCTGCAGCGGCCATCCTGGCCACCGCCGAGACGCCCGGTCCACCCGACGTCACTCGCACCAGTGGTTTCTGGGTATCGAAGTTGACGGTCCGTCGGATGCTTTGGACACGCACGCGCCGGACCGGCCACCGGCGCCGCCGCTGTCCGGCGGTCGGGCGGATCGGCAGCCCCGTTCGGGGGAACCCCGGAATGTCGGCTGGAGCCGCTCACGGGCGGTTTGACACGGTGCGCCCATGACACCTGTTGCTCGTGCCGCCGCCGTGCTGGCCACCGCGGTCATCGGTCTTGCCGGAGTACCGACCCAGGCCACCGCCGACGGCACCTACGCCCCGCTGAACCACCCCCAACCCGTCACCCAGGCCGACACCCGTGAGGTCGTCGAGTTCTTCTGGTACGGCTGCAGCCACTCCCAGGCGCTGGAGAAGCCGCTGGAGGACTGGGCCGCCAAGCAGCCCAAGGACGTCGTGCTGCGCCGGATCCCGGCGGTCTGGTCGAGCGCGCCGGACCAGGACGTGGAGCGCGCGCACGCCCGCCTCTACTACACACTCGAACGCCTCGGCCAGGTGGACCGGCTGCAGCTCTCGGTCTTCCAGGCGGTGCGGGACCAGGGCCTGGACCTGACCACCGAGGGCGCGGCCGCCCAGTGGGCCGAGCAGCACCAGGTGGACCGCGGTCAGTTCACCGCGGCCTACGAGTCGCCCCAGGTGGCCCAGGAGGTCGAGCAGGCGCCGCAGGAGATGGCCCGCTACGAGGTCAACGAGATCCCGGCCGCCATCGTGCAGGGCGCCAACCAGACCACCCCGAGCCGGACCGGCAGTGCCGAGCAGATGGTGACCGTCGTCGACCAGCTGGTGTCCCAGCTGCCGGCGCAGTCCGAGAAGCACCAGGTGCCGATGAAGTCGGGGCTACCGCCTAAGTGAGTTTTGATGGTTAGATTCGAGGTGTCAGGACGACGCTCGAATCCAAGGGGGCGGCCACCATGGCCGAGTTGCGGATGCCGCAGGTCCACCACCGTTTCGCCGAGGTCAACGGCTTGCGGATCTTCTACCGGGAGGCGGGGGAGCCGACGGCGCCCACCCTGTTGCTGCTGCACGGGTTCCCGGCTTCCTCGCACCAGTACGCCCGGTTGATCGACGCACTCGGCGCGGACTACCACCTGGTCGCCCCCGACTACCCGGGCTTCGGGCACAGCGACTGCCCGGACCCGGCCGAGTTCGACTACCGGTTCGACAGCCTGGCCGACGTGATCGAGGGCTTCTGCAAGGCCCTCGGCCTCGACCGGTTCGCCCTCTACGCCTTCGACTTCGGGGCGCCGGTCGGCCTCCGGCTGGCCGTCCGGCACCCGGAGTGGATCACCGGTCTGGTGGTCCAGAACGGCAACGCCTACCTGGAGGGCCTGTCGCCCGCCGCGCAGGCCATGACCGCCAACCGCCCCGGCGTGCCCGGGGCGGAGCGGGCGGTCCGGCAGATCCTCACCGCGGAGGTCACCCGCGACCAGTACGAGGGCGGCACCGGCGACCCGTCGCTGGTCAGCCCCGACGGCTGGACCATGGACCAGCACTTCCTGGACCTGCCCGGCCGCAAGGAGATCCAGGTCGAACTGGCCCTGGACTACCACAGCAACCTGGCGCGCTATCCCGAGTGGCAGCAGTGGCTGCGCACCCACCGGCCGCCGGCGCTGATCCTCTGGGGCGTCGGCGACCCGTTCTTCGTCGAGGCGGGGGCCCGCGCCTACCTGCGGGACCTGCCGGACGCCGAACTGCACCTGCTGGACACCGGCCACTTCGCGCTCGAGGAGAAGCTGCCCGAGATCGCCCCGCTGGTCGCCGCCTTCCTGGACCGGCAGCCCCGCTGACGGTCCGTCAGTAGGTCCGTCCCTTCCAGGCCGCGCCACGGCCGAGGTAGTGCTGCACCGCCGAGTCCACCGTCATCAGCAGGTAGAGCAGGGCGGTGAACGGCAGCAGCAGCGCGGCCGGGGCCGGGCGGTCGTAGTAGCGGGTCATCGGCAGGTACGTCCCCGTCATCAGCAGCCAGGCGGCGGCGCCCGCGAGCAGCACCGGCAGCTGGCCGGTGGCCAGGCCGACCGCGGTGGCGAGTGGCGGGACCAGGTAGATCAGCGCCAGGCCGAGCACCGTCCCCAGCAGCAGGGGCGGCGAGTGGCGCAGCTGGGCGTAGGCGCTGCGGGAGACCATCCGCCACAGCGGCCCGAGCCCGACGTAGGGCCGCACGCTGCGGACCGTCAGCTCCGGGTCGCGCTCGGCCAGCCCCAGCCAGGTGCGGCCGCCGGAGCGCTTGACCGCCCGGGCCAGCGACACGTCGTCGATCACCGCGCCGCGGATCACCGCCACCCCGCCGGCCCGCTCCAGGGCGTCGCGGCGGACCAGCGAGCAGCCGCCGGCCGCCGCGGCGGTGCGCGAGCCGGGCCGGTTGCTCCAGCGGAACGGGTAGAGCTGGGCGAAGAAGTAGACGAACGCCGGCACGATCAGCCGCTCCCAGCCGGTCTCGGTGCGCAGCCGGGCCATCTGCGAGACCAGGTCCAGCCGCTGGGTCTCGGCGCCGGCCACCAGGGCTGCCAGCACGCCGGGGCCGTGGGCGATGTCCGCGTCGGTGAGGAAGAGCAGCTCCGCCTCGCCGGCCAGCTCCACCCCGTGCCGCACCGCCCACAGCTTGCCGGTCCAGCCGGACGGCAGCGGCGGGGGCGTGGTCACGGTCAGCGGCAGGCCGCCCGCCTCGGCCAGCCGGCGGGCCGTCTCGGCGGTGCCGTCGCTGCTGTGGTCGTCGACCAGGATCACCCGGGCCCGGCCGGGGTACTTCTGCGCCAGCAGGCCGGGCAGGCTGCGGGGCAGCACCTCGGCCTCGTCGCGGGCCGGGACCACCACGGCCACGTCGGGCCATCTGGCGGGGTCGATCCGGTGCGGCGGCAGGCGCTGGTCGGTGCGCCAGAAGAAGCCTTGGCCGACGGTCAGCCAGCACCAGCAGGCCGCGGACAAGAGGGACACGATGATCCAGAACGGCGTCACTCCCGCAGTCTGCCGCAGTGGCGCGGCCCGGATGGGCCACATCGCCGGATCGGCTAGGGTCAATCACTGTGAAGATCGCACTGATGGACTCAGGAATCGGGTTGCTGCCCGCCACGGCGGCCATTCGTGAGCTGCGCCCGGATGCCGACCTGGTGATCTCCAACGACCCGGACGGCATGCCCTGGGGTCCGCGCACGGTGGCGGACCTGACGGAGCACGCGCTGTTGTGCGCCCGCGCGGCGGCAGCGCTCGAGCCTGACGTGCTGGTGGTGGCCTGCAACACCGCGTCGGTGCACGCGCTGGACGCCCTGCGCGCCGAACTGGAGCCGCGGATTCCGGTGATCGGGACGGTGCCGGCCATCAAGCCGGCGGCCGCGTCCGGTGGCGCGGTGGCGATCTGGGCCACTCCGGCGACCACCGGCAGCCCCTACCAGCGCGGCCTGATCGCCGAGTTCGGCGGCACCGCGGACATCACCGAGGTGCCCTGCCCGGGACTGGCGGACGCGGTCGATGCAGCCGACGAGGCCGCCATGGACCGCGCGATCGCCGCCGCTGCCGCGCTCACCCCGGTCGGCACCACCACCCTGGTGCTCGGCTGCACCCACTACGAACTGGTCGCCGACCGGATCCGCGCCGCATTGGCCGGCATCGCCGTGCCGGACCTGGTGATGCACGGCTCGGCCGCCGCGGTCGCCGCCCAGGCGCTGCGCCGCTTGTCGCCCGAGACGCTGGCCGGCACCGGCGGCGGCACCCTGACGGTGCTGACGAGCGGCCGCCCCGGCACCCTGCCGGCCGCGGCCGCCGCCTACGCCGAGGGCCAGGCCCTGCTCGCCGTCCCGGTGCGCTGACGCCCACGGGGCGCGGCGAGGGGGCTTGGCTGCGGCGCCGAGCTGTGCGCTGGCCCTCAGGGCCGCGCGGCAGGCTTGCCCGTGCGCGGAGCTCACAGGCCGCGCCGGGGGCTTGGCGGTGGCGCTGGGCTCAGAGGCCGCGCCAGCGCCTGACGGCCGGCTGCAGGCCCGACAGCACCGCCTCGAAGTGGTCCCGGGGGCAGCTGGTGTCCACCGACAGCCGGCTCACCCGCAGTGCCTCCCTGGGCAGTCGTCGGTTCAGCCGATGATCGGTCAGGAACGCCGCCCGATAGCCCAGCTCGGCCAGCACCCGGGCGGCCCGCGGCTCATGCCCGCCGCCCGGGTAGGCGAACGCGGTGGGCGCCGCGTCCAGCCAGGCGGTCAGCTCCCGGTGCGCGCTGCGCAGCTCGGTCGCCACCGTGGCGTCGTCGCACCGCCCGAGCTCCGGCGCGCCCAGGCTCTGGCTGCCGATCGCCACCCGCCCGGCCAGCAGTCGCCGCAGGTCCTGCGGGGTCAGGCGCTGGCGGCGCGGGGCCTGCGCGGTGGCGCTGACCCGCAGCTCGTGCATGCTGCGCCGGCGGTCCGGGTCGGGCAGCGCGGCCAGCTGCTCCAAGCGGTCGTACCGGGCGTCCGGCACCAGGGCCCGGGCCTGGCCGCGGTGGGCCAGCAGGAAGGCGGCCTCGTCACGCCAGGACGGCCGGTCGGTGCCGATCAGCTCGGTCACCACGAAGGCCACCGCCGGCAGCCCCCGGGCGGTCAGGGCGGGCAGGGCGTGCTCCAGCACGTTCCGGTCGGCGTCGTCGAAGGTGATCAGCACGCTGCGCGGCGGCAGCGGCCGGCCGACCGCCACCGCCTGCTCCAGGGCCGGCAGCGAGATCGGCACCGCGACCTGGCAGAGCCGGTCCAGCTGGGCGCCGAAGGCCCGCTGGTCGGTGACCCGGCTGTAGGCGAGCACGGCCAGCCGGCGGGCGGCGTGCGCGCGGAACAGCGGATGGGCGGGGAGTGGCGCAGCCAGTGCACCAGGCGGTCGGCGGCGGGCACGGCGGTGAGTGCGGGCGCGCGCAGTGGCATGAGTGCGCTGCCACGCAGCGCGGAGGACGTCAGGTCCGGCGTGGTCGTGTCCGATCGCGGCACGGTGCTCCCCAGGCGAGGCCGGGCTGACCCGGCGTGTGATCCCTCGACGCAGTGCTGACTCCTGCGCCGCGCGGATGGTTGTACGCGGTGGGGCGGACATTTTCGGCCTCCCTCGGCCCTCGGCCCAGGGAGCCCGGTGCAAGGCCGAGGGAGGCTCAGACCTTGCGCTGTCTGTACATCTCTTCGGCGGCGTCGACCACCGCCGCCAGGTCGCCGCCGGCCGAGGCGGTGGCGACCGCCGCGACCGCGCCCTCCACGAACGGTGCGTTGGCGAACCGCACCGGGAACGGCAGCCCGTGCTCGTCCGCCCTGGCCAGCAGCGCCAGCACGGTGCGCACCGCGCCCGGCAGGTCGGCCAGCACCGCCACCCCGTGCCCCTGGTCCACCCGGCGGGCCGCGGCGGCGATCAGCAGCGCGCTGCTGCCCAGCCCGTCCCCCGGTTGCCCGCCGGTGGCCGCCACCGCTGACGGGTCGTCGGTCTGGGCCAGCGCCCGGGCCAGGTCGGCGGTCTCCTGGGCCAGCTCGCGGCTGTGCGAGACCAGCACCACGCCGACCCGGCCCAGCGCCGCCGAGCGGGTCGGGGTCTGGCTGGGCACCCGGGTGGCCGAGGGTGCCTCCCCGATCGGGATGACGTCCGCTCCGGCCCCGCCTCGCGGGGAGATCTGCCCCATCGGCTGCTCCCAGTTCTGCCGCGTCCTGCCGTCCGGTTCCTGCCACGGCCACTCTCCCAAACCCGGCCCCGCCGAGCCCGCCGCCCGCGCCGGGGGGCGTGGAAACCGCACCCCGGCCCACGGGTCGGCCGATACGCTGGCGGTCCTGAAACACCGTCCGGGAGGAGCACCACCAGTGGCAACGGAAACGGGTAGCGGCGAGGCCGCAGCGGGCGCCGAGGCCGTCGCACCGTCCCCCAAGCCCAAGTTGGACACCACGGGGGCCGAGTGGCTCTCCGCCAGGCAGGAGGACGGCTCGCCGGGCGATGTGCAGATCGCCTTCGTGGACGGCTACATCGCGATGCGGGACGGCCGGTTCCCGGACGGGCCGGTGCTGGTCTTCACCCAGGCGGAGTGGGACGCCTTCGTGCTCGGCGCCCAGGACGGCGAGTTCGACCTGGACTGAGTCGAGCGGGTGCGGCCGGCTGACACCCCGTCGGCCGGTCCGCGCCGGCTCCCCGGTCCGCACCGGCTCCGCGGACGGCTGGAATCCGGGCCGGCTCCGACGGCTGATGGATCAGACAGGCAGACGCCGTGCCGACCGCCCCCACGCGGTCGTGCACGGCGTCTGCTGTGCTACCCGGCTCGCGACGCCGGGCGTCCTCCCGCGGTTCCCCGGGTCGACTGCGCGCGCAGTCGGCCGTCGCCGGGAGGTGGCGGCGGGGCAGAGCCCTGGCCGCCGGTGCTCGGGATCCGAACGCCCCCACGCGTCGGTGTCCCGGGCGTGGCCCGCAGGTGCGACAGAGTCGGGGAACCCACGAGCCAGGCTTTGGGTGAAGGGTGCTTCAGGTGAATGGTGTGCTGAACTTGCAGCCGTCGCACGACGATGTGCCATAGCGGGGGACGCGAGCGCACGCGAATGCGCCACAGCAGGCCACCCCCACATGGACAGGTCCACAGCAGCTGCCGTACATCCGCGACCGTAGCCCGGACGGTTGCTCAGCGTCAACATTCGTCTCGGAGCGTGGAGCCAACGCGTCTGTGAACCGCCTTCGAACGTGGTTCGAACGAGCCAGCTCGGCCTGCCCGGTGCGGCGCGCGCCGAGCGGACACGTACCATGGCGGCATGTCTTTTCTCCGCCGACGTTCCGGCACGCCCGCGGGCCCGGACTTCGACGTGCTCGCCATGGACCCGGGTGACTGGCCGGGGCTCTTCGGCGCCGCGATGATGTCCGGCCCGGACGGCTCGTGCCAGGGATCTTCCTGCGCTACGACCTGTTCGGCGGCCGGGGCCCCGCGATGTTCATCGGCAACCTGCCGGAGGGCTCGCCGGCCCGGGACACCCCCGACAGCGTGCCGTTCGAGGTCAGACAGCTGCTCGCGGCGCTGGAGATCGAGGAGCCGGTGGACTTCGTGTCGGCCGAGGACTTCCCGGTGATGCTCCGGGACGACCTGCTGATCGTGAAGAAGATCAAGGTCTCCGAGGAGCGGGTGTTCTGCGCCCAGTTCGACCGCAGCGACCAGGTGCAGGTCACCATCGCCTCCTGGGACCGGCCGATCGCGGACGATCTGTACCAGCTGCTCAAGCCGCTGCCGGCCGATCTCTTCCAGCAGGGCTGACGGCAGGGCCGAATCGGGGCCGGGAGGCTGTTGCACGCCTTTCGGCCATTCCGCACGCCCCCGTCACGCGTACGCCCCCCACCGCGCGACGCGCCCCCGAGTCGGCCGTCGCGATCCAGTCGGCCCCCGGAGGCAGTGAGCCATGACCAGCACCCCGACCGACACCCAGCCGCCCGTCGCGGCCGCGCTGCGCGGGCTGCCCCGGGTGGTGGACCTGCTGGCGGCCCGCGCCGAGGAGCACGACCGGGACGCCACCTTTCCGTACCAGGGCGTCGAGGCGGTGCACGAGATAGGCCTGCTGACCCTGACGGTCGGCCAGCAGTACGGCGGCCCCGGCGCCGGCCTGGCCGAGGTCGTCGAGGTGCTGGCCGAACTCGGCCGCGGCGATGCCTCGGTGGCCCTGCTCGCCGCCAACACCCTGCTGCACCACGCCGAGCAGGCCCGCACCGGCGGCTGGCCGAATCCCGTCTATCGACGCCTGCTGACCGAATCGCGCCGCGGCCCGGCGCTGGTCGCCGCGGTGGACGCCACCGCCGATCCGCTGATCGCCCGACCCGGCCCATGGGGTTCCCCCGGGCCGAAGGCCCAGGGAGGCTGGCGGCTCAGCGGCCGGCTGACCGGCTGCCCGGGCGTCGAGGCGCTGGCCTGGCTGGCGGTCCGGATCCGCACCGCCGAGCCCGAGCCGCGCACCGGCACCTTCCTGATCCGCGCCGAGAGCCCCGGGCTCGAGGTCGACCCGGTCGGCGACCAGCTCGGGCTGCGCGCCGCCACCTGCCACGAACTGCGGTTCACCGAGGTGGCGGTGCCCGCCGAGCTGGTGACCGGACTGCGCCGGGATGACGTCGAGTCGGCGACCACCACCGCCTGGCGGGACCTGGCGCTGGCCGCCGTACAGATCGGCGTGGGCCGGGCCGCGCGCGACTGGCTGGTGGGCTTCCTGAGCCGGCGCACGCCCGGCGGTACCGGCGAGCCGCTGGGTGCGCTGCCGCGCTACCAGGCCGCGCTGGGCGAACTGGAGGGCGCGCTGATCGGCGCGGAGGAGCTGGTGGCGGGGCTGGCCGGCCGGATCGACGCCGGTGACGAGGCCGCGGTGGCCCGGACCGGACCGGCCCACCTGCTGGTCTGCCGCGCGGTGGTCGACGCCGTCCGGGCGGCCGTGGAGCTCACCGGCAGCGCCGGCCTGAGCCGCCGTCAGCCGCTCGAACGCCAGCTGCGCGACGCGCTCAGCGGCCCGGTGCACGGCCGCCCCCCGCAGGCCGTGCTGGAGACCGCCGGGCGCGCCGCGCTGGACCGCGGGTAGCCGTGCCCCACGGGGCCGGGCGGCTCAGCGAGTCCCCACAGCGGCCCGGACCGCGCGCCGCGCCAGCGCCGCGTCGTCGTACAGCCGACGGATCATCAGCCGCTGCTCCTCACCGGCGCCCGGCACGTCGTAGATCCGCAGCTCGCGCATCAGCACCAGCACCAGGTTGACCAGGAACGCGTCCCGGGCCAGGGTGCCGCCGACCTGCGCCAGCTGGCTGATCTGCCGGCGTGCGGCCGTGTCCGCCGAGAGCACGCTCCACAGCACCGCCAGGTCGTAGCCCGGCAGGTACCAGCCGGCCTGCTCCCAGTCGAGCAGCACCGGGCCGGACGGCGCCAGCATGATGTTGCTCAGCAGCGCGTCGCCGTGGCAGAGCTGCCAGCCGGTGTGCGACAGGCCGTGCAGCAGCTGGCGCAGATCGCCGGCGTCCCGGTCGGTCAGCTGGCCGACCGAGTGGTAGCGGCTGATCTCGAACTGGTAGTCCAGCGGTGCCTGGAAGACGTCGGTCGGCGGGCGCCAGAGGTTGAGCGCGCGCACCGCGCCCAGCATGGCCCGCACCTCGCCCGGGGTCGGCGCGTCGGCCGGGTGCCGTTCGAGTGCGGCGATCCGGCCCGGGATCCGCTCGATCACCAGCACGCAGCGGTCGTGGTCGGCGGCCACCAGGCGGGGCATCCGCACCGGCGGGCGGTGCCGCACGAAGGAGCGGTAGACGGCGACCTCGCGGCGGAACCGCTCCACCAGGAGCGCCCGGTTGTCGCCCTGCACGGCCTGCGGGGAGAGGCACTTGGCGACCACGGGGGTGCGCCCGATCAGCCCGGTGATCAGGATGTGCGCCGCATCCTCGCGCAGCACCTGACGCGCCGAGAACGCGGGACATATCCGCGTGATGTGGGCCAGCGCGGCCCGCACCGACGGCGCCGCCAGTGCGGCGTTGTCGACCCGGCCCCACCCCTCGGAGACGGGGACCGACTGGGGCGCACGGGGGCGCAGCAGGCGCTCACCGGCGCGCGGGATGAACCCCGGTGCCTCGATGCGCCCCACCGGGCGGGCTGGGGGGAGAGCGGGCTTCAGCCCGGGCCGGCGGACCGTCCCGGCGGCCGGTGGCCGTGGCGCGGTTCCGATCCGGGACGCGGTGGGGGAAGTCGCTGAGGAGTACATGAGGGGGCGGATTTCCCTTCCTTGCCGATGGCATATGACGGCCAAGGCGGGGGCCCTGGCAAGGTCGACTGGCAGCGTGCGCCGGGGCCACAGGGGAGTGCGCCGGCGCACCAAGGAGTGCGGATCCGAGCGGTCGCCACCCGCGCTGGGTGGGGTGGGCGGGCGACCGCGCCGGGGGAGCCACCCGAGCCGACCCCGGCCGGCCGGACCGCTCGGCGCATCCTGGGGAAATGCGCCGGTCGGACCGGTCGGCCGGGAGCGGCGCCAGGCGCGCCACCCCTTTGCGCCACCCCTGCCCCCGGGCCGCCGAAGCGGTCCGCGGGCGGCCCCGAGAGGTCGTGGAGCCCGCATTTCCGGGCCAGTTGGCCCGGTGCGTGGTGGCGCATCTCTACCTGACACCCATGCGGGCATGGCTTGCCAGTTGGCGCACCCTGGCGAAGCCTGGCGAATGCTCGCGTGGCACATGACAGCTCGTTAGGCTCGAACTCAGCCGAGACCCTGGGGCTTGAGAGTGGGCAAGGGACCCAACATCCGACTCGCCGATCTGTTCGAACTGACCGGATGGTCGAAGGGTGAACTGGCTCGGCTGGTCAACCGGCGAGGCGCGGCGATCGGACAGCAGCAGCTGTCCACCGACACCTCGCGGGTGCGGCGGTGGATCGAGCGGGGCGAGATCCCGCGCGACCCGGTGCCGGCGCTGTTGGCCGCCGTGTTCACCGAGCGACTCGGCCGTGTCGTCTCCATCGAGGACCTCGGCCTGACCCGGCAACGGCGCAGCGGTGCGACCCCCGCAAGCGGGGCCGCGACCCCGGAGCCGGATCGTACGGCAGAGATCCTCACCGAGTACACCGGAATGGATCTCATGCTCAACCGACGCGGACGCACCGAAGCCGGCCCGGAGTTGCCGGGCGCCGGCGTCATCCCCGACTCGCTCTACTCCTGGCTCTCCGGAGCCTCCGCCGCCCAGGCCGCGGCCCGCCCGGGCCCGCGCCAGCCGATCACCACCGGCGCCGCCCGCCTGATCGTCGACGTCTATGAACCCGGCCCGGCCGGAGCGGAGGAGGTCGCGGCGCTGGAGCACTCCTTCGAGGTGTTCCGGGCCTGGGACGCCTCACGCGGCGGCGGGCTGCAGCGCAAGGCCGTGATCGGCCAGCTCAACGAGGTCGGCGGGCTGCTGACCCACCGTCATCCGCCCGAACTGGCCCGCCGGCTCTGGCTGGTGGCGGCCAACCTGGCGGTGCTGGCCGGCTGGATGTCCCACGACGTCGGCCTGGAGCGCACCGCCCAGCGGTACTTCGTGATCGCCGCGCAGGCCGCCAAGGAGGCCGGCGACCGGCCGCGGGCCGGCGAGGCGATCTCCCGCAGCGCGCGCCAACTGCTGCACCACGGCCGGGGTGCGGAGGCGCTGGAGCTGATGCGGTTGGCCCGGGCCGGCGCGGGGGACGGCATGGCGCCGCGCACCCGGGCGATGTTCAACACCGTGGAGGCCTGGGCCCAGGCCACCCTGGGCAACCGCACGGAGGTGTCGCGGCTCCTCGGTGAGGCCGAGGAGTACTTCGTGCTCGACTCGGCGGAGCCGCAGCCGGCCTGGATGCAGTCCTTCAACGAGTCCGAGCTGCACGGGATGGAGTTCCTGGTCTACCGCACCCTGGCGGAGCACGACCCGCGCGCGGTGCGGCCGGCGCTGACCCACGCCGCCGCGGCGATGGGGCTGCGGGCCGTCAAGGGCAGGAGCGGTCCACCCTGCTCGACCTGGTGACGCTGGCCTCCGTGCAGTGGCTCGCCGGGGAGCCGGAGGCCGCCCACGAGTCGGCAACGGCCGCGCTGGCCAAGATCGGTGACACCTCGTCGCACCGCACCTGGGACCGGCTGCGCCGGATGTACCGGCTCTCCGAGCCGTTCGCGGGGAGCGGGCGGTGGCCGAGCTGCGGGCGCAGATCAGGGCGGCGGTTCCGCCGAGCCGCCGCCCTGCCGGATAGCCCCCTCGGGGCTCAGATGTTGTCGACACCCGCGGTGTGCACCTGGTCCCAGGCCTCCTGGACGTAGCGCTCGCGCTCCACCAGGGTCAGGGCCGGGAAGTACTCCTTCAGCCGCTCGACCACGACGTTCTCCGGCTCGTGGCACTCGTGCAGCAGGAACGCAGCCTTGTGAAGAATCTGCTTGTCCATCGGAACGGTCCTCCCTTGGTGCAGGTCCGCCCTGTTGCCGACACTGCGGCCGACAGCATATGTGCGCTGGTCGGCAAGCATTCGGCGGGGGCAGGCAAGACGCCGTCCGGCCGGGGCGGGCCCCGGCCGGACCGCGTTGGGGACCATCGGGCGCCTTGTTCGGACGCGTTGCGCCCATTGTGCTCAGAGTGCGTTGAGGACCATGCGCAGCGCGACCACCTGGCCGTCCGTGCCCCGGTCGGCCCGGCCGGTGCAGGCCACGGCCCGCGCGCCCGGCGAGCCGGCGACCCGCAGCACGCCCGCCACCGGGCGCCCGTGCACCAGGGCCTCGGTGACCATCCGGCGCAGCACCGGACGGTCCTCGGGCAGCAGCTGGCCGGGCAGCTCGTCGAGGGCGAGCGGGCCGAGCGCCGGGTCCCTGGCCAGCAGCTGGTAGGCGGCCGGGGACCACCGCACGGCGTCCCGGACCAAGTCCCACTCGACGGCCGCCGCCTCCTGGACCGGGGCCGGTGCGGCCGCTGTACGGAGCGGATGGTGGCTCATCGGCCGTCCCGTCGGTGAGGTTCGGATGGCGGTTGCTGTGAGACGACTGTCTCACAAGATCACGCAGCGTGTGGGCGGAATGACAGAGCTGATTGGAAATCTCATCTGGCATATGCCAAACGTCGAAATTCGACCGGTCGCGGCACTGTGTGCATACCGGGCAGGCAGGCGGTAACCTACGGTGCTTCCGGCGCCCGGGCGCCCGTACGACCAGACCAAACAGACCCCGGCGACGGAAATCCCGTTGCCACGACGACCGCCGCAACGGATGCTGACCTCATGTTCGAGCCCGTGATAGCCCCCAGTGCCAGCCTCCTCGGCTTGCTTCAAAGAGGACGCGGCGACGGGCAGCTGCATGCGCTCGCAGCCGACCGTGACGAAGCGATCGCCGCCCTCGAGGAGTGTGTCACCAGCGACCCGCGCAGCGACTGGCAGGTCGAGAACCGCTCCCTCTACTACGCCCGGGTCTACATGGACCTGGAGGCTCCGCTCGGCGGCATCGAGCGGCATCTCAACTGTCCCGACGACTTCACCGACCCCGACGACAACCGCACCGGCCTGGCCCTGTCCGTCCTCGGCCACTTGGCCGGCTACGGCCGCCGGGACGCGCTGCTGCTGCTCCGCCAGTACGCGGCCACCGGCACCAACTGGGCCTGGGCGCTGGACGAGTTGGCGCTGCGCGACGACGACGCGGCGCTGCTCGCGCTGGCCCCCGCCGTGCTGCGGCGGTTCCCCGCCGACCCGCAGGGCGAGGCCGAGTTGCGGGCCGCGATCCGCGGCGCCTACGAGCCGCGGCCCTGGCGGCTCTGGGCTGCCCAGCACCCGCGGATCGCCGCCGCCGGCGAGCAGTCCCCGTTCGACCTGTGGCAGCGGCAGTTCCAGCGCCCGGCGGTGACGCCCGGCTGGAGCGTGGCCGATGTGCTCGCCTGGGCCGACCAGTGCGAGCCGGAACCGGGCGCGGTGGAGCGCCGGGCCGCCGCCGCGGCCCGCTGTCTGGCCGCCGTCGCCCGTCCCGAGGACCGCGAACTGCTGCACGCCGCCGCCCGCGACGGCGCCGAGGGCCCGCGCCGGGCCGCCCTGCGCCACCTGGCCGACCAGGACGATCCCGCGCTGCCCGCGCTGATCGAGGCCGCCGCGGCCGCCGCCGACGAGCGAGTGGTCGCCGCCGCGCTGGACACCGTGGGCCGGATGCGCGGCTCGCAGGCGCTGCCGGCCGCCCGCCGCTGGGCCGACCCGGCCACCGGTGGCACGGACAGCGCGCTCGGCGAGGCCGCGATGCTGCTGCTCGCCGACATCGGCGAGGCGTGCGACGCGCCCGCGGTGGTCACCGGGCTGCGCCGCTGGCTCCAGGTGCACGGGGTGCGCGGCGCCGGACTGGCCGCGCTGGTCGACGGCGCGGGGCGGCTGGCCGCCGCCGGCGCCGTGCCGACGCTGCGGCACATCTACGGCGAGGCCGCCTCGTCCGACCTGCGCGGCCGGGCCGCCCAGGCGCTGGCCCTCACCGACCCCTACTTCGCCTGCGGGCCCGCGGTGGAGTGCCTGTGGGACTGCGAGGAGGCGACCCGTGAGCTGGCCGCCCGCCATGTGGTGACCACCGGGGACGCGCGGGTGCTGGAGCGGCTGCGCCGGCTGGCTGCTGATCCGGCGGAGGAGGCCGAGGTGCACGCGGCGGTGCGGGGGCGGCTCACGGCGCGGGATCGCTGAGGAGCGACTCGTGAGTCGGCCGGGCGCCACGTAGTGCCCGCTGGGGTCGCCCGGGTGCGGGTGCGGGTGCGGCTGCGTCGGCTGGCTGCTGATCCGGCGGAGGAGGCCGAGGTGCACGCGGCGGTGCGGGGGCGGCTCACGGCGCGGCCTCGCCAGGGATCACATCGGCCAGGGCGCAGGCGATGTTGTCCGGCCCGCCCGCCCGGTTCGCCAGGTCGACCAGCTGCTGCACGGCCCGCTCGGGGTCGGCGACGGTGCTGAGCACCGTGTGCAGGTGCTCTTCGCGGACCACCGCGCTCAGGCCGTCCGAGCAGAGCAGGTAGCGGTCGCCGGCCCGGGCGGTGAGCAGCGTCAGGTCCGGCTTGCCCGGGGCGGTGCTGGTGAGCGCGCGCAGCAGCAGGGTGCGCTGCGGGTGTGAGGCGGCCTCGGCCGGGGTGAGCCGGCCCTCGTCCACCATGGTCTGCACCAGCGTGTGGTCGTGGGTGATCCGGAACAGTTCGCCCTCGCGCAGCAGGTAGGCGCGGGAGTCGCCGATGTGTACCAGGGCCAGCTGGTCGCCGCAGGCCAGCAGCGCGGTCAGGGTGGTGCCGATGTCCTCGGGCGTGTCGGCGACGCTCTCGCGCACCGCCTGGTCCAGCGCGTTCAGCAGCCCGCCCGGCCCGAGCGCCGCCGGGTCGACGGCGCGCAGGGCGGCGATCGCGGCGCCGCCCGCGCTGGGGCTGCCGTAGCCGTCGGCGACCGCGAGCAGGCCGGCGTCGGCGTAGGCGGTGTCGTCGTTGCGCTCGCGTACCCGTCCCAGGTCGGAGCGGGCGGCGCAGCGCAGCGTCAGGGCGCCGGTCAGCACCGGGGGGCGGCCGCGCAGGTGGTCGACCAGGTGGGTGACCAGCTCCTGGCGGGCCGTCGTCTCGGCCAGCACCTGCCGCCAGTAGGCGGTCAGCTCGTCGGCGGCCAGATCCGGCGGCAGCTCCAGCACCCGGCGGATCCGGGCCAGCGGCACGCCGATCCGCCGTAGATGGGCGACGAGGCGGGCCGGTTCGAGCTGCTCGGGCCGGTAGTAGCGGTAGCCGGAGACCCGGTCCACCCGGTCCGGGCGCAGCAGCTCCAGCTCGTCGTAGAGCCGCAGCGCCTTCGCCGACAGCCCGCAGGCCCGCGCGAACGCCCCGATGGTCAGCTCCGCCATCCGTTTCCCCCCTTTGCGGATGCCGCTCATGCTGGACCCTCACCCTGGGGGAGGGTCAACCCGCGGTCGGTATGAACCGTACCGGGGTGCCCGGGCGGGCCTGCGCGGCGGCCGGTAGGTCGGCCTCCGGCACCACGCCGATCACCGGGTAGCCGCCGGTGGTCGGATGGTCGGCCAGGAACACCACGGGCTGCCCGTCCGGTGGCACCTGCACCGCGCCCAGCACCATGCCCTCGCTCTCCAACTCAGCGTGCCGCGCCCGGATCAGGGCCGGCCCCTCGGTGCGCAGCGCGATCCGGTTGCTGGCCGTGGCCACCCGGTAGCGGGCCCGGGCCAGCGCGACCAGTGAGCCGGGCAGCAGCCAGTCGGCCCGGGGGCCCGGCAGCAGCCGCAGCACCAGCTCGGTGGGCATCGCGGGCAGCGGCACCAGCTCGGCGGCGGGCGGGCCGTGGGTGGTGCCGACCGGCAGCCGGTCGCCGTCACGCAGCGGCGGCGGGCCCAGGCGCGCCAGCAGGTCGGCGGAGCGGCTGCCGAGCACCGGCGGCGGGACCAGACCGCCGGCGACCGCCAGGTAGCTGCGGACGCCGGCGTCGGCGGGGCCGACGTCCAGAGTCGCGCCGGCCGGGAGGAAGACCGGTGCGCCCCAGGCGGCAGGTTGGCCGTTGACGGTGATCCGGGCCGGGGCACCGGTGACGGCGACCAGCAGCGGGGTGCCGGTCGCGGTCACTGCCACGCCGCCGAGGGTGGTCTCCAGGACGGCGGCCCCGGGGGCGTTGCCGACCAGCCGGTTGGCGGCCAGGTAGGCGGGGTGGTCCAGGGCGCCGGCGCGGGGGACGCCGAGGTGGGCGGTGCCGTGGCGGCCGTGGTCCTGGACGGTGGTGAGCGGGCCGGCGCGGGTGATCAGCAGTTCAGGCATCGGCGGAACCCGCCACCGGCACGAAACGCACCCGGGTGCCCGGGGCCAGCAGCGCGGCGGGCTCGCGGGCGGTGTCCCAGAGCCTGGCCCCGGTGCGCCCGAGCAGCTGCCAGCCGCCCGGTGAGGCGCTCGGGTACACCCCGGTGTAGCGGCCCGCCACTGCCACCGAGCCGGCCGGCACCGAGGGGCGCGGGGTGGCCCGGCGGGGCACCGCCCGCTCGGGCGGCAGCCCGGTCAGGTAGCCGAACCCCGGTGCGAAGCCGCAGAACGCCACCCGGTACTCGATCGCGCTGTGCAGGCGGACCGCGTCCGCCGCGCTGACGCCCCAGTGGGCGGCGACGTCTGCCAGGTCGGCGCCGTCGTACACGGTCGGCAGCTCCACCAGTGGGCCGTCGGCCGGCGCGGTGGCCGCCACGGACCAGCCGGCCAGCAGGTCGGTGAGCGCGGCCGGCTGCGGCACGCCGTCGAGCAGCACGGTGCGCGCGGCCGGCACGATCTCGGTCGGCCCGCCGCCCAGGGTGCCGTCCGCCCGGGCCGCCAGCAGTTGGGCGTACAGCGCGCCGACCTGCTCCGGGTCGTCGACCTCCAGGAGCAGGGCGTGCTCGCCCATCCGGCGAATGGTCAGGTCATGAGCTCTGATAATGGCCCCCATTAATAATGGTCCAAATTAATAATGGCTCGCATTAATGCTGCTGTGCCCGCTTTCATCGATTTCACCGAGGGCTCTCGTTGCCAGCTCTCATTAATGGCTCCCATTAGCCGCACCAAGGGCTCCCGTTAGGCGCACCGGGGGTCCGCCGCTAGGCGCATTAATGGCTCGCATTACGTGAAGGCCTCCACCCGGATCCCGGCGGAGGCCAGCGCGCCGCGCACCCGCCAGGCCAGCTGGGCGGCCCCGGGCGTGTCGCCGTGCACGCAGAGCGAGCGGGCGTCGATCGCCACCGGCTCGCCGCCGATCGCCGTCACCAGGCCGTCCCTGGCCATGCCGACCGCGCGGGCGATCACCGCCTCCGGGTCGTGCACCACGGCGTCGGGCTCCTTGCGCGGCACCAGGGTGCCCGACCAGGTGTACGCGCGGTCGGCGAACGCCTCGGTGACCACCGGCAACCCGACGCCCTCGGCGACTTCGAGCAGCCGGGAGCCGGGCAGCCCGAGCACCGGCAGCGGGCCGTCGCAGACCGCCCCGGCCCGCAGCACCCCGGCCACCACGGCCTCGGCCTGCTCGCCGTCGGCCACCACCCGGTTGTACAGCGCGCCGTGCGGCTTGACGTAGCTGACCCGGGAGCCGGCGGCCCGGGCGAACACCTGCAGCGCCCCGATCTGGTAGGCGACCTCGTCGGCCAGTTCCTCCGGCGGCACCTCCATGGCACGGCGGCCGAACCCGGCCAGATCGCGGTAGGAGACCTGGGCGCCGATCCGCACCCCCCGCTCGGCGGCCAGCGCGCAGACCCGGCGCATCGTGGACGGGTCGCCCGCATGGAAGCCGCACGCCACGTTGGCGCTGGTGACCACTGACAGCAGTGCCTCGTCGTCGGTCAGCGTCCAGCGTCCGAACCCTCGCCGAGGTCCGCGTTGAGATCGATCACCGCACCGGTCACGCCGACTGCCTCCCACTGTCAGAGCTGCTGCGGATCGCCTGAGGGGATCGTAGGGCTTTCCGGGGCTCCCGGACCGCCTCGGCCACTCCCTTGGCGGACCGTCGGCCAAGGTCCGCCAGGCTGCCGGGCCCGTCAGGCGGTCGCGACGGCGGCGGCCGCCCGCGCCGCGTCGAGGCGTTTGATGCCGCGCAGCACGATCAGCAGCGGCACCGCCCCGACGATCCCGAACGACATGTCGACACAACTCCAGAAGAACGGGATCCCCCGCACCGGCCCGCAGATCAGCGCCAGTGGCACGATCCCGGCGCAGGCCCCGAGCGCCCACCGCACCACGAACACATTGCGCACCGGATCGCGCAGCGGTCCCCAGAACGCGCCGGCGATCACCAGGTGCGCGAACGCAAGCCAGTCGGTGCCGTAGGCGAGGAACGGGTAGCGCTGGTCGGTCTCGGTGATCCCGGTGTGGATCCGCTCCAGCCAGTCGAGTACCGGCCCAGGTGTGGGCAGCCGATGGGCTGCGTCGACCAGCAGGGTGCTCTCGGCGTGCAGCGGGAACGCGGTCAGGCCGCTCAGTGCCAGGCAGACGATGAAGATCCACAACCAGCGGCGCACCCGCCGCAGCTCGACGCTCCCGGTCTCGGCCGTCCCTGCGGTCCCGGTCGGCCCTGCGGTCTTGGCCATCCGTGCGGTCCCGGCTGTCCTCGCGGTCTCGGCCGTCCCTGCGGTCTCGGTCATCAGAGATCCCCTCCTGAGTAGACGTCCAGCACTCTAGGGGTAGTTTTGAACGTGTTCAACTCTGCTGAAGCCGCTGGGTAAACCGGTGCAACAACCCCGTTTCGGACACTGTCCCCGGCTGGCCCTAGGCTTGTCCCCCGTGACCGTCATCGCCGCCCAATCCGCCGAGCCCGAGCTCAGGCCCGCCGCGGCCGCCCGCCCCGCGCCGGGGCCCGCGGCCGACGAGGGGCTGGCCCGCCGCCTCAAGGCGCTGGCCTGCACCGCCCCGCTGCACGACCTGGACAGCCGCAAGGTCAACCTGGCCGGCGAGTACGGCGGGTACGCGATGGCCGAGGTCGGGCTCGCCGCGATCGACCTGGTCACCCTGAACATGGACTTCGACACCGGCGCCGACCGGGAGACCGTGCTCTCGCGCCTGCTGCCCCGGGTCGCCGCCCAGCACCCCGAGCGCCCGGCCGCCGAGCACCAGCGGGTGGCCCGCTGGGTGCTGGAGTCGCTGATCAACGTCGGCAGCGTGGACCGCGGTTTCCGCGCGGTCTACGGCACCTTCGGCGCGGACGGTGGCTATGTGCGCCGCGACTACGACTTCAAGCTGATCGAGGAGGTGCCGGGCCCGGACGGCGGCGTCTACCTGCGCACCACCGACGAGGCGGTCAACGTCCTGGTCGGAGCGCTGGACACCGATGTGACCTCCGCTCAGATCGCCGCCGAGGTCAAGCTGGAGGTGCTGATCCGGCGCGGCCGGCTCGCCGACGCCCAACTCGCCGCCGAGCAGGCCCGCTACCGCACCGTGCAGTACGCCGAGACGCTGCGCCGCGCCCTGGAGGCCACCCGTCGCAACGTCCGCGCCGTCGACTGGATGCAGGCCGTCCCCGACCTGATCGACGAGGCGCTGGAGCACATCGCCGACCGCTACCGGCACGAGAACGCGATCCTCACCAATATCCGCCGGGCCCGCGACGAGGCCGAGGGCGCGGACCACAAGCGCCAGGCCGCCGAGCTGGTCGACATCGTCAAGGACTGCATCCGCCGCCACACCCAGCTGCAGACCAGGCTGCTTGAGGCCGGGCCGCTGTTCCGTGCCGAGCAGGACCGGCAGGCCTTCGCCGCGCCCACCGCCCGCGCCGGCATCGACCTCTACGGCCAGCTGCTGGCCCCCGTGCTTGAGTTGCCGATCGAGCAGGCGATCCGGCCCACCGACGCCTTCTTCGGGCGCGGCATCGGGTTGCGCAGCCCCGCCGTGGTGCGGCTGACCGACCTGGTGGAGCTGCTGCTCACCCCGCCGGTGGAGCGGGAGCACCTGGGTGTGGAGCTGCCCGATCCGGATCTGGTCGCCACCCCGGACGACAGCCGGTTCTCCGAGGCTCAGTTGGAGGCCGCGCTGCAGCTGCTCGACCTGCCCGCCGACGCGCCCCGGCGGCTCTCCGGGCTGCTGGCCGACGCCCGCAAGCAGGATCCCGAGCTGCCCTACCTGGTCGCTCTGCTCGCCGTGCACGCGGCCAGCCCGCCCGTGGGCACCGCGTACCGCCAGGGGGAGGAGCGGCTGCTGTTCGCCGTCGACGACGGCACCCAGCTGCACGACCCGGAGTTCGGCGGTGCCGACCTGATCGTCGGCAGCGCTCTGCTGGACGCGGTCGGCATGGCGGCGGACCGGCAGTAATCGTCGCCATTAATGACCTGCATTAACCTGGGTCAACCTCAATCGGCCCGAACCAGCCAGACCGGACCCGCCAGTCGTTGCCACTAGCCGCCGCCACTTAGCCACTACCACTAGCCATCACCGCAAGCCATCACAACTAACTACAGCCATTAATCGCGACAATTAACTTAAGTGCCGCCATTAATCTCCCATATTAATGGCCCACATTAATAGCCCCCATTGACCGCCCGTCAGTACGCAAGTGGAGCACCAGGAATGACCACCCCCAGGACGCGTCGGCCACCCCGACGGTGACCGCGGCCGATGTCGCCGACGCCGCCCGGCTGGTCTCCTTCGGCCTGCAGGCCAAACTGCTGCCGGCCCGCGACACCGAGTACACCGAGCTGGTCCGCCGCTACCGGAGGACCCGCAGTTCGCGCGGCTCGCCGACGCCGTGGCCACCGGCCTCGGCCTGGTGGTGCTGGAGGTCTCGCCGCGCGCCGGAATGGCCCTGGCCGGCGCCGAGGACTCGGTGTTCGCCGTCAAGATGGGCGACTACTCGCGCCGCGCCGCCTCCGAGACCACCGACCGGTTCCTGCACGGTCTGGCCCACCTCGCCGTGGCCGCCATGGCCTTCCCGCGCCCCGAGGACCTGGCCGACGACGGCTACCTCGGCCGGATCACCGTCAACGGCGTGGACGCCTTCGTCCGCCAGGCCTGCCGCCGCCTGGAGGAGCGCGCCGAGGCCGCCGGCGACAACACCGACCCCACCAGCGACGCACCCGGCCTGGAAGCCGCCTGGCGGGTCTGGGCCCGCCGCTCCACCACCGGCGCCACCAAGGACGCCCGCCGTCTGGCCGGCTCCACCATCGGCATCACCGGCAAGGCGGTCGCGTTCCTGGTCGACTCCGGTTTCCTGCAGAAGGCCTCCGACGACGCCGGCGGCACCTACCGCACCACCGCCCGCTACCAGTTGCAGGTCCGCGAGCTGGCCGCCAGCGCCGCGATGGCCGAACTGCTGGACCTGGGTGTGGTCCCGGTCAGCGACGGCACCGCCACGCTGCTGCCCGCCGACCACACCGAGGAACTGGTCGCGGACGCCGGCCTGCCGTTCCACTCCCTCTGACCAACCCGCCAACCACGAACCCGCCAACCGCGAACCCGCCAACCGCCAACTCGTCACTTCTCGAAGACTTCTCGAAGGCTGCACATGTACGAGCTCAACCGGATCCGCCTCTACTCCATCGGTCCGGCCGGCGCCCGCTACGCCGACACCGTGCTGGACCTGCGAGGCGTCGGTGAGCCGGTGGCCAACCCCGCGCCGCTGCAACTGGGCATGTTCGGCGAGGAGCCGGCCGGCCCGCAGCGCCGCCCCGCCCCGGCCGGCGTGCTCTTCCTGGAGAACGGCGGCGGCAAGTCGGTGCTGCTCAAGCTGATCTTCTCGGTGATGCTGCCCGGCCACCGAAACACCCTGGGCGGCGCCAGCTCCGGCGTGCTGCGCAAGTTCCTGCTGGCCGACGACTGCGGGCACGTCGCGCTGGAGTGGCAGCACACCGTCACCGGTGAGCTGATCGTGGTCGGCAAGGTCAGCGAGTGGCGCGGCCGCCAAGTCTCGTCCGATCCGCGCAAGTTCGCCGAGACCTGGTACTCGTTCCGCCCCGGCCCCGGCCTGACCCTGGACGCGCTGCCGGTCGCCGAACGCGCCAACCTGGGCGACCCCGACTCCCGCCCGCGCGGCCGCCGTCGCACCATGAAGGGCTTCCGGGACGCGATGACCGAGGCCGCCAAGGCCTACCCGTACCTGGACCTCACCTTCGAGGACGGCCACGACCGCTGGACCGAGCACCTGGGCGAACTCGGCCTGGATCCCGAACTGTTCCGCTACCAGCGCGAGATGAACGCCGACGAGGGCGAGGCGGCCGGCCTGTTCGCCGTCAAGCACGACGCCGACTTCACCGACCTGCTGCTGCGCGCCGTCACCGACACCCGGGACACCGACGGGCTGGCCGATCTGGTGCACGGCTTCGCCGCCAAGCTCGGCCGCCGCGCCGAGCTGACCGCCGAACGCGACTTCACTGCCGGCTCGTTGGAGCTGCTGGAGCGGATCGTCGAGGCCACCACCGCCCGCGAGTCGGTCCGGGAGAGCCACCGCACCGCCGAGCGCCGCACCCGCCGGCTCGCCCAGGCGCTGGCCGGCCGGGCCGGCGCGGAGCGCGAGCGCGCCCAGGACCTGGCGATCGAGGTGGCCGCCGCGGCCTCGGCCGTCACCGCCGCCGAGGCCGACCGCACCCGCCACTCGCTGATCACCGCCGAGCTGACCCACCGCCACGCCACCCTCAGCCTGGCCGCCGCCACCACCGAGGCCGCCGCGCTGCGCCGCGAACTGCTCGACGCCCGCACCCTGTACTCCGCCTGGCAGGCCGCCGAGGCGGCGCTGCGCCACCGCGCCGCCGCCGACCGCGCCGCCCGGGTGGCCGCCGCGATCCGCGAGGCCGAGCTGGACGCCGCACCGGCGCTCGCCGCCCGCGCCAAGGCGGCCGGCGCCCTGGCCCACGCCCTGGAGGCCGCGGCAGCCACCGCCGAGGAGCGCGCCGAGGCCGAGGAGGCCCGCGCCGCCGACCTCCAGCAGGACGGCGCCCGGACCCAGGCAGACGGCCTGGCCGCCGCCACCGCCGGCCAGAAGGCCCGCTCCGACGCCGACCACCTGCGCCAGCGACTGGCCGAGGTGGAGCAGGAGCTGAACGCCGCGGTCGCCGCCGGCTGGATCGACTCGACCGACGACGTCGACCCGGCCCGCGCCGCCCTGCACGCCGCCGACGCCGAGCAGGCCGCGACCGCCGGCCTGGAGCAGGCCCGCGCCGCCGCCGAGCAGGCGGCCGCCCGCACCCGCGAGGCCGCCGCCGCCGAGGGCCGCGCCGAACTCGCCGCCGCCCGCGCCGCCGACGCCCGCTCGGCCGCCCAGCGCGCGCTGGCCACCGAGCAGCGCACCGCCGTCCAACTCGCCGCCGAACCGCGCCTGGCCGAGCTGCTCGGGCTCGCCTCGTACCACGAGGAGGACGAGGAGAACCGCCTCACCCCCGACGTCCTCGACCGGGCCGCCGACGACCTCGCCGAGCTGCTGGACAGCGCGATCTCCAACGCCGAGCGCACCCTGTTCGAGCTGCGCACCGCCGCCGCGGACGACTCCCGGATCCTGGCCGCGCTCGGCGACGGCGGTCTGCTGCCGCCCGGCCCTGACGTGCTGGCCACCGTGGAGTACCTGGGCGAGCACGGCATTCCGGCGCTGCCCGGCTGGCGCTACCTCGCGCAGTCCGTCGACCCGCAGGACCACGACCGGATCCTGGCCGCCCGCCCCGAGCTGGTCGACGGTGTGGTGATCACCGACCCGAACTCGCTGGACCGGGCCCGTGAGGCACTCCAGTCCGCCGCCTTGCTGCCTCGCTCCACCGTCGCGGTCGGCGCGGCCGCCGCGCTGATCGCCCCGATCACCGACGAGCCGGCCTTCTTCCTGGTGCCGCCGAACCCGGCGATGCACGACGAAAGCGCCGCCGACCAGGAGCGTCGCGAACTGCGCGAGCGGGCCGGTGCCCGCGAGGAGCGGATCCGTACGCTCGCGGCCCGGCTCGGCGGCGACCGCGCGCTGGCCGCCCGGCTCGCCTCCTGGCGCTCCTCCTGCCCGTCCGGCACCCTGGCCGAGCTGGCTGACGCCGCGTCAGAAGCCGCCGAGCAGGCCGAGATCGCCACCGCCCAGCTGGCCTCCGCCCGCGCCGCGCACACCGAGGCCGAGCAGGAGCGGACTGCCGCAGCCGCGATCCACGAGGAGCGCCGGGAGGCCGCCCAGCAGACCCGCCGCCGCGCCGACGCCCTGGCCGGCCTGGCCTTCCGGCTGCGCGAGCGCCCGGCCTGGCACCGCTCGGTGCGCGAACTCACCGAGGACGCCGCCGAATGCGATCGCCGCCAGGCCGCCTGTGCCGAGCGCGCCCAGGCCTGCGACGAGGACCGCCGGGCCGCCCAGCGCGCCGCCGACGACGCCCGCCGCACCGCCCGCACGCTGCGCGCCGAGCGGGCCGAGCTGTCCGGCACCGAGACGGTCGCCGACGAGCTGCCCACCGCCTCGCTGCCCGCGCTGCGCGAGGCCTACCGCGCCGCCGCCCAGCTCTACGAGAAGGTCGGCGTCGGTGCCGACCTGCGCGCCGAGCAGGCCCGCGCGGAGAGTGACGAGACTGCTGCCCGGGCCGAACTCGACCGGCTCACCAACAAGGTGCGCGTTCGCGCCGAGGAGCTGCTGACCAGCCCCGACGGCGCCGACGGCCCGGCCCGGCAGGCCGCCGCGGCTCGTGCCGAGGAGCTGGTGGCGACCATCGAGACCCGCGCCCAGGCGGCCAGCGAGCTGCTCGGCCGGCTGCGCGGCGAGGTCGAGCGTTCGGCTCCGGCCAGCGGCGAGGCGCACACCGAGCTGCCCGAGGAGCTGGTGCCGACCGATCCCGAGCACGCCCAGCAGCTGCTGCGCATCGCCACCGGTGAACTGGCCGAGAAGCGCGACCTGTTGGAGAACGCCCGGATCGAGCACACCGAGTTGCTGCGCACCCTGCAGGCCGCGCAGTCGGCGGCCGCGGACTTCGACGAGGCGGCGGCCCAACTGCGCGACGGTCTGCGCGACCACACCCCGGAGGAGGGCGAGGCGCCTGTCGAGCCCTACCTCGATTCACTGACCGAGGCCCGCACCACCGCCACCGAGACCCGCCGGGCGCTGCGAGTCGCTGCCGCCGAGCTGTCGGCCGCCGACCTGGCCGTCCGGGACGCCGCCGACGCACTGGTCCGGCATGCCAACGCCGCCCGCTACGAGGCGGTGCGCACCCCGGCCCGCCAGCAGATCCGTGAACTCCCGGCCGCCCTGCTGCCCGAGCACGCGGCCGCCTGGGCCGAGGCCTTCGCGCCGCGACTGCGGGTGCTCACCGATGAGTTGGCCCAGCTGGAGCGCAACCGCGGCTCGATCGTCGACCGGCTGCGCGGACTGGTGGAGTCCTCGCTCGCCACCCTGCGCGCCGCCCAGCGGCTCTCCCGGCTGCCCGAGGGCCTGGGGGAGTGGTCCGGCCAGGAGTTCCTGCGGATCCGCTTCGAGGACCCGGATCAGACGGTGCTCTCCGAGCGGCTCGGCGAGGTGATCGACGAGGCCACCCGGGCCGCCGTCAAGAAGAACTCCGACCTTCGGCGCGACGGCATGTCGCTGCTGCTGCGCGCGGTGGCGGCGGCGATCGGGCCCAAGGGCGTCAGCGTGGAGATCCTCAAGCCCGATGCCGTGCTGCGCGCCGAGCGGGTGAGCGTGGGGCAGATGTCCGACGTCTTCTCCGGCGGCCAGCTGCTCACCGCCGCCATCGCGCTCTACTGCACGATGGCCGCGCTGCGCGCCAACGACCGCGGACAGTCCCAGTTGCGGCATGCCGGCACGCTCTTCCTGGACAACCCGATCGGCCGGGCGAATGCCACCTATCTGCTGGAGCTGCAGCGCGCGGTGGCCGATGCGCTCGGCGTCCAACTGATCTACACCACCGGCCTGTTCGACACCACGGCACTGGCCGAGTTCCCGCTGGTGATCCGCCTGCGCAACGACGCCGACCTGCGCGCCGGGTTGAAGTACATCTCGGTCGAGGAGCACCTGCGCCCGGGCTTGCCGCCGGAGCCGGACCCGGACGGCCCGGTGATCCACGGTGAGATCACGGCGACCCGGATGTTCAAGCGCCCGGCGGAGGTTGAGAACGCCTAGCCCGCGGGACAGGAACGGCTGGCCCGCGGGAGAGGAACGGCTGGCCCGCGAGAGGGGGACGGCTGGCCAGCGGAACGGGGACGTCGGCTCGGCCGACTTCCCCCTTCTCCGTATCATCCTCCCCGTGCGGTGAACGCGATCTTCCGCACCACGCACCGGGGGAGAACCAACCATGTCCACGATCTACCACCGGGTCGCCGGCAGCAGCGTGCACCGGCTGGCCGCGATCAGCGACGGCATCTTCGCGGTGGCGATGACCCTGCTGGTGCTGGACCTGCACGTCCCGGAGCTCGGCCGGCTCCGCTCCGGGCAGCCGCTCTGGGCCCCCGGCTCGCTGCACGGCGAGGGCCAACTGCTGCACGCCTTGCTGCCGTTGGCCTCCCGGCTCGGGGTGTATCTGTTGGGTTTCCTGACCCTGGGGATGTTCTGGCTGGGCCAGCAGGCCCAGTTGGACCACTTCGTCCGCAGCGACCGGCAACTCACCTGGCTGCACCTGGCGTTCCTCGGCGGCATCTCGCTGATGCCGTTCTCCACCTCGCTGCTGGCCGAGTACGAGGCCTACCGGGTGGCGCTGCTGGTGTACTGGCTGCACCTGCTGGTGCTCGGACTGCTGCTGCTCGCCAGCCTGCGGTACGCGCGGGATGCCGGGCTGGTGCGGGCCGATGCGCCGGACGGGCTGGTGGAGGCGGCCCGGCGGCGCATCGTGGTGGCGCAACTGCTGTACGTGGGAGCGGTGTTGCTCTCAGTAGTAAGCACCTACCTCAGCGTGGCGCTGCTGGTGCTGCTCCAGCTGAACTCGGCAGTGGCCCCGAAGGTCCGTCCGCTGAACCGGTTCTGAACGGCTGTCCGCCACCGATAGCCTGTGCTCGAGCCACTGACGAACGGATCCCCTGGATGGCCGGCATCGCTCGGACCGCTGCCACGGCGGCGGGACTGTTCGCTGGGACCAACATCGACGACCTCGCCGTCCTGGCGGTGCTCTTCCTTGCCAGCCGGGCCGGCGGGACCATCCGACGCCGGCAGATCTGGGTGGGGCAGGCCGCCGGGTTCACGGTCCTGGTGGTGGCCTCGATGGTCGTCGCGCTCGGCCTGGCCGCCGTGCCCGGCGGCTGGATCGGCCTGCTCGGCCTGATTCCGTTGGCGCTGGGCATCGTGGGCCTGGCCAAAGCCGCACGGGCCCACCGCGGTGGCGGGCCAGCCCCCGTGGTTCCGGCCGGCGGCATGGTGTCGGTGATGGCCCTGACCATGGTCAACGGGGCCGACAATCTGAGCGTCTACCCGCCGGTCTTCCGCACCATCGGCACCGGGGCCGCTCTGGTCACCATCGCGGTGTTCGCCGCCGGGGTGGTGGTGTGGTGCCTGCTGGGCTCCCTGCTCGGCTCCCGCCGGAGCATCGTGAAGTTGGTCGAGCGGTGGGGACACTGGATCGTCCCCGCCGCTTTCGTCACCATCGGAGCCGTCCTGCTGCTCGGCTCCGGGGTCCTCACCCGTTGAGTTGCCGGTCGAGTAGCGTCGCGGTTCGGACGGCCTCCATGGCCGCGGCCTCGTTGGGCACCCGGGGCCTGGCGCCCAGGCCGAAGAAGCCGCCTTCGTTGTTGGCGTCGGCGACGGTCGTGGCGATCTCCATCAGGAACGCGCGGAAGCCGGTGAGTTCCTCCGGCGCGGTCCGGGCGACGGCGGCGGTGGCCTCGCGGATCGTCTTCAACGCGGGCCCCCGGTACCCGACATAGGTGGTGTCCGGCCGCAGGCCGGTCTCGAAGGTCGACGAACCCGCGAGTTCGCGGATGAAACGCCGGGGATGGCTGACGCTGGCCTCCCGCAGCAGCTTGACCATCGCGGAGAGCTCCTCGGGATCGGCGACGCCCTCGGCGAGTGCCACCAGCACGCCCGCCGCCATCAGGGACGTCCCCAGCGTTCCCCAGTCCTCGGGAGTGAAGTCCAGCTCACCCGCCCCGTCAGCGCCCGCTCCGGTCCGCAGCACCTGGAAGCCCACGTCGGCCAGCATGGCGGGAAGTCGCCGCACCATGTCCACGGCCTGCGCCCGTGCCCGATCGGACAGCAACTCCCAAGGCACCAGGCCGTCGCCCAGCGTGTCCCGCTGGCTGGGCAGCTCCGCCGCGCCGCGAGCCTTGCGGTCGCTCAGCCGGAGCTCGTACTCCCGCCGGGCCAGCAGCCGCGCCTCCTCCTGGTCGAAGTCGACGATCAGCGACGGGTCGTAGGTCGGGACCATCAGGCAGCCGATCTCGGCCAGCAGCTCACCGAGCTTGCGCGCCTGCAGGCGGTTGGCCTCCTTCAGCTCCTCCGGCAGCTCGTCCCAGGGGCGCAGTGCCGGCCGGCTGCCCGGCTCCTGCCCCGCCGCGACGGCGGCCTCCAGCCTGCTCTGATGGACGGCCCGCGCCAGCTGCCGGGTGACCTGGGTGCTGGTGTAGTCGGCCAGGCTGTCGATGACGCGGTCCTGCGCCACCAGACGCGCCTTCATCCGGCGGCATTCGTGGAGGATCGCCTCGGCATCGAGGAGGGTCTGCTCGGAACGGCGGTCGGCTGCCTTGTTCAGTACGTCCTGCCCGACCATGATCACGATCATGAAGACGAGCTGGGCCAGGGTGGACAGGAAGCTCATGAAGGCGAACGGGTACGGGTCGAACTTCTGCACGCCCAGCTCCGCCATGCCGATCCAGAGCAGCTGTGTCACGGCGGCGACGTAGAAGGCCCACATGCTGCCCAGCCGCTGGGTCAGCCAGGCGGCGATCCGGCCGTTGAGACCCGTGGTCTGGTCGACGGCCTGCGGTGCCGGCTGCACCCGGTGCCGCTGGATCCACGGGTGGGGGCTCGACTCCAGCAGGCTGACCCCGCGCCCGAGCGCGCGGTCGTGCCGGTCGAGATGCGCCTGCAGGTCCGTGACCCTCTCGAAGATCGCTTCGGCGTTCTCGTACGTCTGGACCGCCCGGTGGTCGGCGGCCATGCCCAGCACCCGCTGACCGACCAGGATGACCAGGCAGAGCACCAATTGGACCACGTTGTCCATGAACAGCAGGAACGGGAAGGGGTAGGGATCGGCGCCGCGCAGCGGCCCCAAGGTCGCCAGGGTGATCCATGCGGCGAAGACGACCAACGTGATGTAGAGGGCGGGCATCGAGCCCACCACTCGTGTTAACGCGGCCGCCACGGCACCGTTGAGACCGACCCGCTCGTCCGCGCTCGTCACTGGCTGCTGGCGCGGTAGGTCGGTCGTCGCACCGGCTGTGCTCATGCGCTGCTCCCCCCACTGGATCCGAAGCCGCTGGCGCAGCCCCGAACATGGTGACACTCACCTGTCATGACCTGTTCCGCATTTCGACCGCCGCTCGGCGGTTCGTCGACACGGAGTGGGGCGGAGCGGCCGCTGCCCCGTTGGTGGGGCGCGGCCACGGTCGCCGTCGCATGCTCGGTGGTGGGGTGAGGTTCCGTCAGGCGGCCGGGGCGGCCCAGTCGATCCGGTGGTGGAGGTGGGCCGAGAACTTCTCCGGGTTCATCAGCTTCATGCCGATCGGCATCAGCGCATCGCGCAGCACCCGCCCGACCGGGCCCGCCGCCTTGTTGCTGTTGGTGCGCTCGGTGTGCTTGATGATCCGCTCGACGCGCGGGCGGCGCAGCGCCTCGTAGCGAGCGAGGGCCTCATCCAGCGGCAGGTCCCTTGCGCAGCGCGCCAGTTCGACCGAGCTCTCGATCGCCAGCGAGGCCCCCTGACCGGAGCTGGAGGAGGGTGCGTGGGCCGAGTCCCCGACCAGCACCATCCGGCCGCGGCTCCAGTGCGGCAGCAGGGGCATGTTCTCCATCGGCCCGGTGATCAGCAGCTCGGCCGGGTCGGTGTGCCGGATCAGCTCCAGCGCCGGGGTGCGGTCCTCGGCACAGGCCTCGGCCAGCACCTTCAGCCAGCGCTCGGCCCCGTAGGCGACCGCCTCGGCCGGCGTCAGCGGCTCCGGGTGCGGCAGGTTGACGAACCAGACGGCGTTGCCGCCCACTACCTGCAGGCCGAAGAAGGCCCGCTTGCCGAAGGTCATGAACATCTTCCCGCCGGTGTCCGGCACCGCGCCCGCCAGCGTGCTCACCGAGCCGAAGCCCTGCAGTCCGGCATAGCGCGGCTGCGGGGCGGCCGGGTCGATCAAGTTCCGCACCGTGGACCGGATCCCGTCGGCGCCGACCAGCAACTCGCCGGTGGCGGTGGTGCCGTCGGCGAACTGCGCGGTGACGGCGTCCCTGCCCTCCTGGACCCCGACCAGCCGCTTGCCGTGCTCGATCCGGATGCCGCGGGCGCAGGCCTCGCCGTAGAGCGCCTGGTAGAGGTCGCTGCGCATGACCAGTCGGGTGGGCTCCAGGGTGCCGGGGTTGCCGATCTCGGCGAGCTGCCTGCCGTTCCAGCTCTGCAGCACGATCGACTTCATCGGGTCGCCGAGTCCGCGGACCAGGTCGCCGGCACCGATCGCGTCCAGTGCGGCCAGCCCGTTGGGCGCCAGGCCGAGCGCGGCGCCGACGCCCTCGGCGGTGCCGTCGTACGCCTCGTAGACGGTGGCCTCGATGCCGGCCTGCTGCAGGGCCATCGCGGTGACCGGGCCGGCGACGCCGCCGCCGATGACCAGGGCGGTGTTGATGTGGTCGGACATGTCCGGGTGCTCCTTCTGGGGTAGGTGGGTCAGGCCCGGGTGGGGTCGTCGACGGTGGGGGTGGTGCCGGTGCGGTGGGCCCGGCGGACGTCCTCCAGGTACTCGCGGGAGCACATCGCCGAGAGGATCGCGATGCCGCCGCGGTGGATGCGCACCTCGCTGTTGTCGGCGGTGCCGACCAGCCGGATCCGCGGCCCGGCGGGCTCACCGGTCGGGCCCTGGGCGTCCTTCACCCGGCCGCGAGCGGGCCAGGCCACGTCCCACTGGTCGATCACGGCGCCCTCGGGCACCAGCAGCTTGACCATGGCGCGCCGCAGGTCGATCCGGATCTCCAGCTCGGCGGGCAGTTCGGGGGAGCGCAGGTCGAGCACGACGGATCCGCTGCGCGCCTTGATCTCGAAGCTGCTGGTGGCGGTCCAGCGGCCGAGGCGCTTGGTGGTGGCGTGGTCGACGTGGATGCGCTCGATGGTGGTGATCACTTCGGAACTCCTCCGGTTCGGGACCGGCTCGCCGCCGGCCCATCCATAGTTGCACTGCAACTAGGTCCAGCGCAACTAGTTCCATCGGTAGTAGTATCCGGATCATGAGTACTGCCCCCCAGGTCCCCAAGAGCTCCCCGATCACGCTCACCGTGCTGTCGCTGCTGCACTTCAAGCCGCTGCACCCGTACGGGATGCAGCGGCTGCTCAAGCAGTGGGGGAAGGACCAGGTGGTCAACGTCGGCCAGCGCACCAGCCTCTACCGCGCCATCGACCGACTGCTGGGCGCCGGCCTGATCGCCGTCCGCGAGACCGAGCGCGACCAGCAGTACCCGGAGCGGACCGTCTACGAGATCACCGACACCGGCCGCGAGGCCACTCGCAGCTGGCTGCTGGAGATGCTGCGCGAACCCAAGTCGGAGTTCCCGGAGTTCCCGGTCGCCCTCGCCAACCTGATGCTGCTCACCCCCGAAGAAATCGAGCAGGCCCTGGCCGCCCGCCTCACCGCGGTGCGCGCCGGCCAGGCCGCCCAGCAGCGCTCACTCGCCGAGACGGCGGCGTTCGGCGTCCCCCGCGTCGCCATGCTGGAGAACGAGTACGCGGTCGCCCTGGCCACGGCCGAGGTCGACTGGCTGGAGTCGGTGATCGCCGACCTCCGTGCGGGCACCCTCACTTGGAGCGCCGAGGAGTTGATCGCCGTCGCCCAGGCCAGCGACGCCCAGGCGCCGCAGTAGGACTCGGTCCGGCGCGGGGCGGCGGGCGGGAGCTGGCTGTGCGTCAGACCAGGTCGAATGCGGTTGGTGCGGGTGGGTGGCGCCTTCGTAGGGTTGCTGCATGTTCGACGAACCAACCGACACCCCAACCGGCCCGGCCACCGCCGAGTCCCCACTGATCACAAGCCTGCGCGCGGCCGTTGCGGCGGCGCCGCACGACATACCCCTGCGCCTGCACCTCGCCGAGCTGCTGCTCGACGCCGGGCACGGGGACGCGGCGGTGGCCGAGGCCGCCCTGGTGCTCAGTCAGGCGCCCGCGGATGCGCAGGCGCGGGCTCTGCTGGCGCGGGCCATGGGCGGTGGGCCGGCGGCAGCAGCACCCGCGGAGCAACCAGCGGCTCCCGTCGAGCAGTTGGCCGGGTTCGACTGGGCCGCCGCCGCGCAGGAGATCGGGGATGCCGTCCCGCCCCGGTTCGCGGCGGAGGCTGATGCCAAGGAAGCCCCGCTCACCGTCGACGGCAGCGCAGACCCGGGCGAGGCGAACGCCTACGACGTGGACGCCCCCGACGGACCCGGCGCGGTGCGGCTCGCGGATGTCGGCGGGATGCAGGAGGTCAAGGACCGGCTGGAAGCCGCCTTCCTCGCGCCCATGCGCAACCCCGAGCTGCGCAAGCTGTACGGCAAGAGCCTGCGCGGCGGGCTGCTCCTCTACGGGCCGCCCGGGTGCGGCAAGACGTTCATCGCCCGCGCCGTCGCCGGTGAACTCGGTGCGAACTTCATCAACGTGTCGATCAACGACGTGCTCGACATGTGGATCGGCAACTCCGAGCGCAACATGCACGAGGTGTTCGAGACCGCCCGCCGGCAGGCGCCCTGCGTCATCTTCCTCGACGAGCTGGACGCACTCGGCGCCAAGCGCAGCCGCACCCAGCACAACGGCATGCGCAACACGGTCAACCAGCTGCTCACCGAGCTGGACGGCGTCAACGACGTCAACGAGGGGGTGTTCGTGCTCGCAGCCACCAACGTCCCCTGGGACGTGGACATCGCGCTGCGCCGCCCCGGCCGGCTCGACCGCACCCTCCTGGTGCTGCCGCCCGACGGCCCGGCCCGGGAGGCGATCCTCCGCTACCACCTGCGCGAACGCCCCATCGAGTCAGTCGACTTGGGCAAGCTGGTCAAGGCCACCGAGGGCTTCTCCGGTGCCGACCTCGCCCATGTCTGCGAGAGCGCGGCCGAGTCGGCGCTGCTCGACTCCGCCCGCACCGGCACCATCCGCATGATCAACACCAAGGACCTGGTGGGTGCGGCGAAGGCGATCCGGCCGTCCACCGAGCCGTGGTTCGCTGCCGCCCGCAATGTCGCGATGTTCGCCAACGAGGGCGGCACGTATGACGAGTTGCTCGCCTACCTGAAGAAGGCCCGGAAGCTGTGACGACCGCCCACCACCCGCTGGTCGAGCAGGCCGCCGCCCTGATGGCGCTCGACCGCACCGACGAGGCCCGCGCGCTGCTCGCCCGGCGGCTGGCCGACGACCCGAGCGATGTGCGTGCCTGGACGCGCCTCGCCCGCTGCCACCTCTCGGCCGAGGAGTACGAGGAGGCACTCGCCGCCACCGGCGAAGCACTGGCCCTCGCGCCCGAGGACTATGACGCCCACTGCGTCCGGGTCTACGCGCTGCGGCGCCTGGTCCGGCCGGACGAGGCCCTGGCCGAGGCCCAGGAGACCATCCGGATCAACCCGCAGCTCTGGCAGGGTTATGCCGCCCTCTCGGAGGCCCTGACCGCGTTCCAGCCCCGCTGGCCCGAGGCGCTGGAGGCGGCGGCGACCGCCGTGCGGCTCGGCCTGGACGAGGTCGATGCGCACAGCGCGCTGTGGAAGGCCGCCGTGGTCAATGGCCGCTTCGACCTGCGGCACCGGGCGGTGCTGGAGATCCTGCGCATCGACCCCCAGGATGCCTGGGCGCTCGGCGAGCGGGCCCGGATGGCCGAATGGGAGACCGCTAGGCCGCCGCTGACCGGCGCGGGCGCCAAACTGCCGGCCGCCGCCGAGGCGTTCGCCGACGCGCTCGCCGCCGCCCCCAGGCCCCGCAGGCCGAGCGGCAGCGCAAGCAGCTGGACGTGGCGGTGTTCCGGATGCTGCGCGGAACCCGCTGGCTGGCGCTGCTCTGCCTGGTGATCGCGGCCCTCGCCGCCCGGGTCTTCCCGACCGGCAGTGACCCCACGGCCCTGCCGGGGCCGCTCGGCACCCGGCTCTACGCGCTCGCCGTGATGGGCGCGGTCTGGGGCTTCGGCGCCTGGCGCCGCTACCGGGGCTGCGGGCCGGGGTGCGGATGAGCCTGTGGTCGCTGGTCCGGCGGGTGGGATGGGCGCGGCTGGTGGTCGGGCAGTCGGCCTGGTGCACGCTCACCGCCGTGGTCGTCGACACCGTGCCGTGGTCCGAACGCACCGTCCCGCAGGTGCTGTTCTGGGTGGCGCTGGTGCCGACCCTGCTCACCGTGTGGTTCGAGCGCGCCGCGATCCGCAGCTGACCCGTACGCACCATCCTGCCGTTCGTCTGGCCGACGCCGGACGTGCAACCGGGGGACCAGTCACGTCCTACCAGCGAGTCGAGAATCAACGGCTGTGTGATTGGGCTAGCCCAACCAACTGCATCACCAGCACGTCCTGCACCGCGACCAACAACGGCCTCGGTGACAACCTGGACGCGATCGGCAAGCCCTGGAAGCAGTACATCCAGTCGCAAACCAGCAACTGCCAGACCACCAGCAGCGGCAACTACGAGAACGACGACGCGCCGTTCTACTACGCCGCGAAGATGAAGAACGACACCACATATTGCGCGGCCCACTGGCAGCCGCTGCCCCAACTGCTCGACACCGACCTGAAGTCGACCGCCACCACCCCCGCCTTCGTCTGGGCCGACGCCGACTCCTGCTACGACATGGAGAACTGCGGCATCGCCTCGGGTGACACCTGGCTGAGCCAGACCCTGCCGACCCTGTTCAAGTCGCCCGCCTGGACCCAGCAGAAGTCGCTGCTGATCGTCACCTGGGACGAGGACGGCAGCAACGCCCCGGGTGGCTTCGGCCCGGGCCAGACCAACCAGGTCGCCACCGTCGTGGTCGGCTCCCAGGGCACCGTGAAGGCCGGCTACCAGGACGCCAAGCGGTACGACCACTACAGCACCGCCCGGGTGATCGAGGGCGCGCTCGGCCTGACCGCCACCATGACCAACAACGACAAGTGGGCGACCCCCTACAACGAGGTCTTCACCAGCACCGGCTCGACCGGCGGTAACACCGTCACCGTCACCAACCCAGGCGCGCAGAGCGCCACCGTCGGCACCGCGGCCTCGCTCCAGCTGACCGCGACCGACTCCGACCCGAGCCGGACCCTCAGCTACACCGCGACCGGACTGCCCGCCGGGCTGAGCATGAGCGCTGACGGCCTGATCTCCGGCACGCCGACCGCCGCCGGCAGCTCCACCGTGACCGTCACCGGCACCGACGCCACCGGTGCGTGGGGGCACCCCCGGCCGACGGCTGGGGGAGGCTCGGCCGGTTTCACGTACGGCATCAGCTCGGACGACTCGGGCTCGGCCTACACCCTCCCGATCGCCAACCCCGATGCGGAGACCGACACTTGCGGCAGCGGCAGCGGCGGCGGTGGCTACCCGGTGCAGGGCTGGACCGCGACCGCCAACCAGCCGCAGCAGGTCTGCTACGGATCGCCGACCTACCCCACCGCCGCCCAGGGCCCGCAGGCCCCGGCCGCGCCCGGCGACGCCTTCTTCGACGGCGGCCCCTACGCGTCGTCCCAGATGACGCAGACGGTCGACGTGACCGGCCAGGCCACGCAGATCGGCACCGGCACCCTGCCGTACACGCTCTCCGGCTGGCTCGGCGGCTACAGCACCCAGGGTGACAACGTCGGGGTGGTGGCGACCTTCCTGGACGCCTCGGGCGCCTCGCTCGGCACCGCCACGCTCGCCCCGGTCACGCCGGCCCAGCGCAACAACCGGACGGAGCTGATCCAGGAGCAGGCCACCGGCACCGTTCCGGTGGGCACGGCCTCGGTGCAGTTCACCGCGTCCTTCACCCGCCAGGCCGGAACGGACGACGACGGCTACCTCGGTGACCTGTCGATGAGCTTCGGCAGCTGACCTGCCCCTGAAGGCTCTGAAGTTCTGAAGGCTCTGCAGGCCGAGGCCGCTGTTCAGCGGCCTCGGCTACCCTCACCGATGTGAACCACAGCGGCGCCATGCCCTCCCCGATGCCCCTGGCGGCGGCCCGCGCCGGCGTGCCGGAACGGGGCGAGCTGCCCAAGTACTTCCAGGTCAAGCAGAAGATCGACGCGGTGCTGGACGAGTTGCGCCCCGGTGCGCCGCTGCCCACCGAGCGCCAGTTCGCCGACCGGTTCGGCGTCTCCCGGATGACGGTCCGGCAGGCCATCCGCGAACTGCGCCTGGAGGGACGGGTGCAGCGCAGCGGCCGCTCCTCGGTGGCCGGGCAGCCGAAGCTGGTGCAGCCGCTCACCCTCGCCAGCTACACCGAGGGCGTGCGCCGGCAGGGCCTGCGCCCGGGCCGCCAACTCGTGGTCTTCGAGCGGCTCGCGGCCCCGCCGGCCCTCGCGGCCGGCCTGCGGATCGAGCCTGGGGCGCCGGTCTTCCACCTGGAGCGCCTGCTGCTCGCCGACGAGGAGCGGGTGGGGCTGGAGAGCACCTACCTCTCGGCGGACCGATTCCCCGCCCTGACCGACGAGTTCGACCCGTCCACCTCGCTCTACGGCCATCTGCGGCGCAGCGGTGTGGTGTTCGCGGACGCGGACGAGCGGATCGAGACGGTGCTCGCCTCGCCCCGCGAGGTGCAGCTGATCGGCACCAGCCCGGCGCTGCCGATGCTGCTGCTGAACCGGGTGACCCGGGACGCGCAGGGCTGTCCGGTGGAGTGCGTCCGCTCGCTCTACCGGGGCGACCGCTTCAGCTTCACCGCCCGCCTGACACCCGAGCCGGACTAGCCGGGCGAGCCGGCCGGTCGGCCTGGATCAGCCGGTCGGCCTGGATCAGCCGGGGAAGGCCGGCAACGCGCCCTGGAACAGCCAGGCGTCGAAGAGCCCCGCCAACTCGGCGCCGCCGTACCGCCCGGCATGCGCCAGGAAGTCATCGGTGGTGACCACGCCGTGCCGCCGCGCGGCCGTCCACTCCCGCAGCAGCGCCGCGAACGCCTCGTCCCCGAGGGCCTGGCGCAGCGCGAAGACCGCGAGGCCGCCGCGCTCGTACACCCGGTCGTCGAACATCAGCCGGCGGCCCGGATCGGCCAGCACCAAGTCCTGCGGCAGCTCCGCCAGTTGGGCATACGCACGAGCCGCGTGGATGCTCGCCGCCGGGCCGCCCGCATGCTCGGACCAGGCCCACTCGGCGTACTTGGCGAAACCCTCGTTCAGCCAGATGTGCCGCCAGTCGGCCACCGTCACACTGTTGCCGAACCACTGGTGGGCGAGCTCGTGCGCCACCAGGCGCTCCCAACCGAGCTGGCCGTCAACGTGGTTGGTGCCGAACACCGCCATGCCCTGGGCCTCCACCGGGACGTCCAGCTCCTCATCGGCCACCACCACCGTGTAGCCGTCGAAGGGGTACGGGCCGAACAACTCGCTGAAGAACCGCATCATCTGCGGCTGCCGCCCGAAGTCATGCGTGAACCGGTCCAGCAACGCCGCCGGTACGTATGCGGTTTGCGGCACCTCGCCGGTCAGCAGCACCCGCTCCAGCGGTGCGATCGCCACCCCGACCAGATAGCTCGGGGTCGGCGCGGACTGCTCGTAGACCCAGGTGCTGCTGCTCGCCCGGGTGGTCCGGGAGAGCAGCCGGCCACCCGTCACCACCGTGTACGGCGACGGCGCGGTGAGGGACAGCAGGTACGACGCCTTGTCCGCCGGCCGGTCGTTGCACGGGTACCAGGAGGGTGCGCCGATCGGCTGACTGGCCACCAGCGCGCCGTCCGTCAGCTCCTCCCAGCCCAGCCCGCCCCACTGGCTGCGCACCGGCTTCGGGTTGCCGCTGTAGTGCACCTCGACGGTGAACGCGGCCCCCGCCGGGATCGGCCGGGCCGCCTTGACCCGCAACTTGCCGCCCCGGTGGGCGTAGTGCGCGGCCTTGCCGTCCAGCAGCACCCGGCCGATCCGGAAGTCGGCCAGGTCGAGCACGACTTCACGCAGCGGCTCCGAACCGGCCAGAGCCAGCAGCCGGGCGGTGCCGCCGAGCCGGTTGGGGCCGGGGCGGTAGTCCAGCGTCAGTTCGTAGCGGTGCACCCGGTAGCGCGGATCGCCGTGGTCGGGAAAGTACACATCCGCCTGCTTGCTGGGGCTCACCGAGCTGTCCACTCCCTGCGTCACGCCTGCCAGGCCTCGATCGGGTTGCCCAACCAGCGGGTGTCCGCCGGGACGGACTCGGCACGCATCACCAGCGAGGCCGGCCCGAGGGTGCTGCGGGCCCCGACGGTGCTGCCGGGCAGCACGATTCCGCCAGGGCCCAGCGTGGCGCCCTCGCGGAGGATCACAGTATCCAAGCGCATGATCCGGTCGTGGAAGAGGTGGGTCTGCAGCACGCAGCCCCGGTTGACGGTCACCCCGGTCTCCAGCGTGACCAGGTCGGCCTCCGGCAGCCAGTAGCTCTCGCACCAGACGCCCCGCCCGATCCGGGCACCCAGCGCCCGCAGCCAGAGCACCATCAGCGGGGTGCCCGGCACCGCGCCGACCAGCCACGGCACCGCCAGCACCTCCACGAAGGTGTCGGCCAGCTCGTTGCGCCACACGAAGCCGCTCCACAGCGGGTGCTCCACCGGACGGAACCGGCCGACCAGCAGCCACTTGGCAGCAGCCGAGACCAGCGCGGCCAGCAGCCCGGCGGCCAGCAGCACGAGGCCGCCGAGCAGCGCCATGGCCAACGGATCCCGCACCAGGCACAGCGTGAAAGCGGTCAGCACGCCCACCGCGGCCGAGCAGAACACCGGCAGCAGCCGGGCCAGTTCGACCAGGCCGCGCGCCCAGAGCAGCCGGGTCGGCGGGTCGTACGTCAGGCCCTTCTCGCCCTTCTCGGCGGCGCGCGGCAGCTTGACCGGCGGCAGGCCCAGGTAGGAGCTGCCCTTCTTGGCCTTCTTCGGAGTGGCCGACAGCACCCCGACCAGGCCGCGATCGGGCACCGCCCGACCCGGCGCGGTCATCCCGGAGTTGCCCAGGAACGCCTTGCGCCCGATCTCGGCGCGGTCGATCCGCAGCCAGCCGCCACCCAGTTCATAGGGGGCGATCAGGGTGTCGTCGGCCAGGAAGGCACCGTCGCCGACCGTGGTCAGGCTGGGCAGCGCCAGCACCGTGGAGACCTCGGCGCGCCGCCCGATCTTCATGCCGAGCAGCCGCAGCCAGACCGGGGTGACCAGGCCGGCGTAGAGCGGGAAGAGCCGCTCCCGGGCCTGGTCCATCAGCTGGCTGACCGTCCAGGCCTGCCAAGCGATCCGGCCGTGCAGCGGGTGGTGGCCGGGACGCAGGCCCAGGCTCAGCAGCCGGATCGCGGCGACCAGCAGCCCGGCGTACCCCAGGCCGAAGACCAGCGCGGCCGGCGCCACCGCCAGCAGCGCGCCACGCAGGGCGTCACCGAACGCCGCGTCCGCGGGCACGAACAGCCCGGCCAGCAGCAGCGCCGGCACGGCGGCCAGCAGCGGAAGCACCGTCAGCGCCAGGCCGGAGGCGCCGTAGGCCGCCGCCCAGCCGGAGTGGCGCGGCGGGCGCTGCCGGGGCCAGCCGCGCTCGGCCCGGCCCAGTTTGGCGGCCGGGGCGCCGCCCCAGCGCTGGCCGGTCGGCACCTGCCCGGTGACCGAGGAGCCGGGTGCGATCTCGGCCCGCTTGCCGACCCTGGCGCCCGGCAGCAGGGTGCTGCGGGTGCCGACCACGGCGGCCGAACCGACCCTGACCTGGCCGATCTCCAGCCGGTCGCCGTCCAGCCAGTGGCCGGACAGGTCGACCTCGGCCTCCACCGCGCAGCCCCGGCCGAGCCGCAGCATCCCGGTCACCGGCGGCAGCGAGTGCAGATCGACCTCGGGCCCGATCCGGCACCCCAGGGCTTGGCCGTAGCGCACCAGCCAGGAGCCGGACAGCCCGGTGGCGCCGCTCGCCTCGGCCAGCCGCTCGGCCGCCCAGAGCCGCAGGTGCACCGAGCCGCCGCGCGGATGGCTGCCCGGCTGCACCCCGCGCAGCAGCAGCCGGGCACCGCCCGCCGCGATCGCGATCCGGCCCAGCGGGCTGAACAGCACGGCGGCGCCCGCGCCGACCAGCCACCAGGAGGCGGTCGGCGCCCACGGATAGCCGCCGAGCAGGTGCAGCAGATTGCCCAGCGCCAGCAGCAGCACCGTCCAGCGCAGCCCGGTCAGGATGAACAGCGGTAGCAGCGCGAGCAGTTGGATCAGCTTGGCGCGGGTCGGCAGCGGGGTGACGGTCCGCTCGGCGCCGTCGGCCTGGGCGGTGCCCTCCAGGTGGCGGGCCAACTTGCGCAGCACCGGCTGCTGGTAGATGTCGAGCACGGCGGCGGCCGGATAGCGGCTGCGCAGCAGGGTGGTGAGCCGGGCGGCGGCCAGGCTGCCGCCGCCGATCGCGAAGAAGTCGTCGCGGGCGCTGGCCACTTGCACGCCGAGGATCTCGCTCCACTGCTCGGCGAGCCAGGCCTCGGTGCCGTAGAGCTGCTCGACCGGCCCGGTGGGCTCGGCGTCGGGCAGCGGCCAGGGCAGGGCGTTGCGGTCCACCTTGCCCGAGGTGCGGGTGGGCAGGTCGTCGACGACGGCGAGCAACGGGACCAGCGCGGCCGGCAGTTCGGCGCGCAGCCGGGCCACCGACTGCTCCCGGTCGAAGCCGTCGGAGGTGACCAGGTAGCCGACCAGCAGCTGGTTGCCGCCGCGCGCGGTGCGGACCGCGGCGGCCGCGCCGGCCACGCCGGGCAGCGCCTGCAACGCGGCGTCCACCTCGCCGAGTTCGATCCGGCGTCCGCCGAGCTTGATCTGCTCGTCGGCCCGGCCCAGGAAGACCAGGCCCTCGGGGTCGGCCCGGACCAGGTCGCCGCTGCGGTAGGCCCGGTCCCAGCCGAGCGCCGCCAGGGGCGCGTACTTCTCGGCGTCCTTGGCCGGGTCCAGGTAGCGGGCCAGGCCGACGCCGCCGATCACCAGCTGGCCGCTGCCGCCCATCGGGACCGGCTCGCCGGCCTCGTCCACCACGGCCAGCTCCCAGCCGTCCAGCGGCAGGCCGATCCGCACCGGGCCGTCACCGCCGAGCAGTGCACCGCAGGCGACCACGGTGGCCTCGGTCGGCCCGTAGGTGTTCCACACCTCGCGGCCCTCGGTGACCAAGCGCTCGCTCAGCTCCGGCGGACAGGCCTCGCCACCGAAGATCAGCAGCCGCACATCACCCAGCGACTCGGCCGGCCAGAGCGCGGCCAGCGTCGGGACGGTGGAGACCACGGTGATCTCCTGCTCCGCCAGCCAGGGGCCCAGGTCCGCGCCGCCGCGCACCTGGGAGCGGGGGACCGGCACCAGGCAGGCGCCGTGCCGCCAGGCCAGCCACATCTCCTCGCAGGAGGCGTCGAAGGCGACCGACAGGCCGGCCATCACCCGGTCGCCCGGGCCGATCGGCTCGTCCTGCAGGAAGAGCGCCGCCTCGGCATCCACGAAGGCGGCGGCGCTGCGGTGGCTGACTGCGACGCCCTTGGGCTTGCCGGTGGAGCCGGAGGTGAAGATGATCCAGGCGTCGTCCTCGGGGCGCGGCTCGCCGGCCACTGCGCCGGCGGGCTCGGTGGCCCGCGTGTCGTGCGGCTCGGCGGCCGCCGTGCTCCCCGGGGTTGCCGGGGCTGCCGGGGCTGCCGGGGTCAGGACGGTGAGCGCCAACCCGGCGCCCAGCACCGCGCTCACCCCGGCCTCGCCGAACACCAGGTCGGCCCGCTCCTGCGGGTCCTCGGCGTCCACCGGTACATAGGCGGCACCGGCGGCGAGCACGGCCAGGACGGCGACATAGAGGTCGTTGGTGCCGGACGGCACCCGGATGCCCACCCGGTCCCCGCGCCCCACCCCGGCGGCGGCCAGCCGTCGGCGCAGCGCGGCCACCTCGCCGGTCAGCGCCTGGTAGCTGAGCCGGGTGCGGCCGTCGTCCAGCGCCGGTTCCTGCGGGTGCGCGGCGGCGCTGGCGGCCAGGATCTCCACCAGGGTGCGCGGCGGCGGTGCCGGCCGCGCCGCGAAGATCGCGAGCGGGCCACCGGGCCCGCCCTGCTCACCCCAGTGGTGACCTGCGTCATGACAGCCATCCGGACCTCGTCCCTCGACCCCCGCCCGGGTCGCCGGTATGCCCCTTCCGACCTGCGGTTCTGCGTCGGATCACGGGCCCTCGGCGGCTCCGGAGCACAACAACCCGACCGATACTAGACCCGCATCATCGGCCACGGTGAGTGTCAACTCGACGCGATCAAGGCAAAACTGATGAATCGTCAGCTGTCATCTCGGTGCCGTCCGAATGAAACTGACGGATCGTCAGTCATTTTGACGATCCGTCAGATGGTTTTTCCCGATGTGACCCACTCAACAGCGTGCGGGCGTGTCGTGGTCGGCTTCGTCAGAACCGGAAGACCGGATCGGTGCGGGTGTGCAGGCCGCAGGAGTTGGCGAAGGTCTGCCGCCAGTGCACCGCCATGCCGGCCCAGCTGCCGTCGGCGGTGGCGGCGACCGGCGCGTAGAGGTCGTTGCAGAGCACCCCGGTGCGCGCCTTGAGCTGGTCGAAGTTGCCGCCGGCCAGGTCCAGTGCGTCGCAGGCGGCCCGGGCCTGCGGATGGCTGCCGTCGGCGGGGTGGCAGAGCAACTCGGCGGCGCCGATCGGTTCACCGGTCTCGGCGGCGATCACCCGGAGGGTGAGGTGCGAGTCGGGGAACGGGGTGGCCCGGGCGGGCGTGGCGGTGAGCAGGGCGAGTGCGACGGCGGACAGCGCCGCGCGGATGCGCAGGGAGATCACCCGCACAGAGCTACCACCGGCTGGGCCACCACGCCCAAACCGGTCACTCCATCGTGGGCGCGTCGCTCGCCGGATCCACCGGATGGCGCAGTGCCTCGGCGCGCGCCGCGACCAGGACCCGGTCGAGCAGACCCGGCAGCGTCTGCTCCAGGTCGGCGGTGCGCAGGGTGCTCACCCGGGAGGTGCCGCGCCGGTGCTGGCGGATCACCCCGGCCTCGCGCAGCACGCGGAAGTGGTGCGTGGTGGTCGACTTGCTGACCGGCAGGCTGAAGGCGATGCAGGCCATGTCCTGGTGCCCGTCGGCGAGCTGACGCACGATCTGCAGCCGGACCGGGTCCGCCAGGGCGTGCAGCACGGCGGCCAGGCGGATGTCGTCGGTGGCCGGCTCGGGCAGGAGGGTGGTCGTCGTGGCTTCGGTCACGGGGACAATCGTACGACTTCCTTCGTAGTTCGTCGGCCGTCGTACTTCGACGGATCTCGTAGTACGATGCCTCTCGTAGCAGCTGGCCGGTTCAGCCGGGCCCCTCCGTCCGTCGAAGTCCGTGCAGTCCGCGAAGTCCGTCCGTCGAAGTCCGTCGAGGAGTGCTGATGTCCGCCTTGTTCGAGCCGATCACCCTGCGCGAGCTCACCGTGCCCAACCGGGTGTGGATGGCCCCGATGTGCATGTACTCCGCCGCCACCGAGGGGCCGGAGACCGGTGTGGCCACCGACTTCCACCTGGCCCACCTCGCGGCCCGGGCGGCCGGCGGCACCGGCCTGGTGATCGTGGAGGCCACCGCCGTGGCGCCGGAAGGCCGGATCTCCCCGGCCGACCTCGGGCTGTGGAACGAGCGCCAGCAGCAGGCGCTGAGCCGGGTGACGGCCGCGATCAGCAGCCACGGCGCGGTACCCGCGATCCAGCTGGCGCACGCCGGCCGCAAGGCCTCCTCGCGTCGCCCCTGGGAGGGCGGCGCCGGCATCCCGGCCACCGACGGCGGCTGGCAGACCGTCGGCCCGACCGACGCCGCCTTCGGTGACCACCCGGAGCCGGACGCACTGACGGCCGAGGAGATCCAGCGCATCGTGCGGGCGTTCGGCGCGGCCGCCGAGCGGGCGCTGGCGGCCGGCTTCAAGGCCGTCGAGGTGCACGGCGCGCACGGCTACCTGATCCACTCCTTCCTCTCCCCGCACACCAACCACCGCACCGACGAGTACGGCGGCTCGTGGGAGAACCGGACGCGCTTCGCCCTGGAGGTGGTCGCCGCGATCCGCGCCGTCTGGCCCGCCGAACTGCCGGTCTTCTACCGCACCTCGGCCACCGACTGGCTGACCGAGAACACCGAGGACGCGCGCGACGGCTGGACCGCCGAGGACACCGTGCGGCTCGCCAAGGAGCTGCACCAGGCCGGCGTCGACCTGCTGGACGTGTCCACCGGTGGCCTGGTGCCGGACGCCAGGATCCCGGTGGGCCCCGGCTTCCAGGTGCCGTTCGCCAGCGCGGTGCGGGAGGGGGCCGGGCTGCCGGTCGGCACGGTCGGCATGATCACCGAGCCGGCGCAGGCGGAGGCGATCGTCGCCGAGGGGCGCGCGGACGTGGTGCTGCTCGGTCGCGAACTGCTGCGCACGCCCTACTGGGCGAACCTGGCCGCCCGCGAGCTGGGCGCGGAGCGCCGCTGGCCGACGCAGTACGGGTGGGCGGTGGGCAGCAACGCCTGACCGGGCGGGTGCCCGCTGTCCTGTGGGTGCGTGGTGCTCGCTTGGCGCCCTGTGCGTGGGTGAGCGCCTGCGTGCAACTGCGGCTGACTGAGCGCTTGCTCGCCCCCACCTCCGCCCCGGTGCCGTCCCCTCAGCGCCGGGGCGGCCTGCTGCCCGTCAGCGGGGCGTCCCGCCCGGGCCCGCGCCGCCGTTGTGCGGCGACCTGACGCGAGATCACGATCTCCGCCAGGCACCAGAAGATCCCGAACACCCCGACCCCGCTGACCAGCAGCGCCAGGGTCAGCGCCTTGCGCGCGTGTGCGTAGGAGGCCAGCGTCGCGTAGGTCAGGCTGACCAGGGTGAAGGCGAGGAAGACCACGGTGCGCACGCTGGCCGCGCGCACCTCGTCCGGCATCCGGCGCCTGCGGCGTGCAGCGGCCATCGACGGTACCCCGGCTGTCGTTCGATGGGGCAGCGGACCCACCGCCCCCCGTTCACTGCCTGCCCGCGCTGCCCCATCGCAAACAGCACCCCGCTGACCCACGCGCCCCCCGGCGCGCAGTACGCACAGCGCGCACCCGGCGTCAGCCGAGCTCGGCGTCCAGCTCCTGCAGCGCCCCGGTGACGATGGTGCGCATCGCCCGTTCGGCATCTTCCGCCACGCCCGCGCAGACCGCGTCGGCGACCTCCCGGTGCAGCCGCACCGCGTACTCGCGCGGTTGGTGCGGCATCAGGTTGTGCTCGGTCCGGCCGGTCAGCACCGCGCCCACCGTGTCGCCCAGGTGAGCGAACATCTCATTGCCGGAGGCGCGCAGCACCAGGGCGTGGAACGCCATGTCGTGACGGAGGAACGCGGCCAGGTCGGCAGCCCGCGCCGTCACCGTCAACTCCGCTGCCAGTGCGGCCAGTTCGCGGCACTGGTCAGGGGTGGCATGGTGGGCGGCGAGCGCGGCCGCGGCCGGTTCGACGGCGACTCGCAGCGAGCCGAGCGAGCGCAGCTGGGCGGCCCGGTCGGCGCCGGCGAGCCGCCAGCGGATCACCAGCGGGTCGAACACGTCCCAGACGTTCTTGGGCTGCACGGTGATCCCGACCCGCCGCTTGGAGCTGACCATGCGCATCGACTCCAGCACCCGGACCGCGTCGCGCACCACCGTCCGTGAGACCCCGAACCGCGCTTCCAGTTCCTCGATCCGCAGCACCGTCCCGGCGGGCAGCTCGCCCGCGGCGATGGCCGGCCCCAGTGCGTCGAGCAGTCTGCCGGGCAGCCCCTGGATCTCCATCCGGCCAGCCTAGAGGGCCCGCTTCGGGTGGCCGGTGGAGGACCCGCCGCATCAGCGCAGATAAGTATGACGATTTGATGTCACTGTCTTGAATAAGTCATACCTTTGGCGCGATAGTGACTGCACCGCAGTCAGTCAGGAGCACAACTCATGGGTCTCAACGCCGAGAACCACGACGCCGGAAACCAGGCCGAGGGCACCCAGCCCGCCTCGACCACCCGAAGCCACTGATCGTGGTGATGGGCGTCGCCGGCGTCGGCAAGACCACGGTCGCCGAACTGCTCGCCCAGCGCCTAGGGCTGCCCGAGGCCGAGGCGGACGACTTCCACCCGGCCGCCAACATCGCCAAGATGTCGGCCGGCATCCCGCTGGACGACGACGACCGGGAGCCCTGGCTGCGAGCGATCGCCGGCTGGCTGCACGAGCGCGGTGAGGCCGGCACCGGCGGTGTCGTCACCTGCTCCGCGTTGAAGCGCGGCTACCGCGACATCCTGCGGCAGGGCTGCGCCCGGGTGTTCTTCCTGCACCTGGACAGCAGCCGGCGGCTGGTCGCCGACCGGCTCGCCCACCGCACCGGCCACTTCATGCCGGCCTCGCTGCTCGACTCCCAGTACGCCGTCCTCGAACCGCTGCAGGCGGACGAGTTCGGCGCGGTGCTGGAGGTCGAGCCGGCGGACACCCCCCACGAACTCGTCGAGAAGGCCGTGGCGCTGCTGCGGCCCGTCAATGGAGACCTCGCGTGATCCCGTCCCCACCCTGCTGGCCGCCGCGCCGGCGCTCGCGCACAGCCACAGCGACAGCCGGCTGGTGCTCGCGGCGCTGCTCGGCATCGGCTCGATCGTGCTGCTGATCACCACGTTCAAGGTGCACCCGTTCCTGGCGCTCACGCTGGGCTCGATCCTGCTCGCGGCGGTCGCCGGCGCCCCGTTCGACCAGCTGACCACCAGCTTCGCCGTCGGCTTCGGGGCCACCGTGACCAGCGTCGGCCTGCTGATCGGCCTGGGCGCCATGCTCGGCAAGCTGCTGGCCGACTCCGGCGGCGCCAACATCATTGCCGACACCGTGCTCGGCAAGTCGACCAAGCGCACCCTGCCCTGGGCGATGGCGCTGATCGCCGCGCTGCTCGGCCTGCCGCTGTTCTTCGAGATCGGCGTGGTGCTGCTGATCCCGATCGTGCTGACCGTCGCCCGCCGCGGCAACATTCCGGTGCTGCGGGTCGGCATCCCGGCGCTGGCCGGCCTCTCGGTGCTGCACGGCCTGATCCCGCCGCACCCGGGCCCGCTGGTGGCGATCTCCGCGCTCAAGGCCGACCTCGGCACCACCCTGGCGCTCGGTCTGCTGATCGCCGTGCCCACCCTGGTCATCGCCGGCCCGCTCTACGCCAGGGTCGCCGAGCGCTGGGTGGGCCCGCTGGAGCTGCCCGAGATCGCCGAGGAGCAGCCGGCCGAGCGGCCCGAGCACACCCCCGCGTTCGGCGCGGTGCTGGCCACCATCCTGCTGCCGGTGGTGCTGATGCTGGCCAAGGCGCTGGCCGACGTCGTGATCGACAAGCCCACCGACACCACGCAGCGGATCATGGACACCATCGGCACGCCCCTGATAGCCCTGCTCGCCGCCGTCCTGGTCGGCATGTTCACCCTGGGCAAGGCGGCCGGGTTCGACCGGAAGCGGATCTCCGCGACGGTGGGCGGTGCGCTCGGCCCGGTCGCCGGCATCGTCTTCATCGTCGGCGCGGGCGGCGGCTTCAAGCAGACCCTGGTCGACGTCGGCGTGGGCGACGTGATCAGCCACTGGGCCGGCAAGATGCACATCTCGGTGCTGCTGCTCGGCTGGCTGATCGCGGTGCTGATCCGCCTGGCCACCGGCTCGGCAACGGTCGCCACCATCACCGCCGCCGGCATCGTGTCCCGCTGGCGCACAACATGACCGGCACCCACACGGCGCTGCTGGTGCTCGCGGTCGGCGCCGGCTCGCTCTTCTTCTCGCACGTCAACGACGCCGGCTTCTGGCTGGTGAAGGAGTACTTCGGGATGAGCGTGGGGCAGACGATCAAGTCCTGGTCGGTGATGGAGACGGTGATCTCGGTGGTCGCCATCGCCCTCATCCTTCCCCTCGGCCTCGTGGTCTGACGGATCGCCACCTGAGCGGGGCATGATGGTTCCGTAAGGGCCCTCGGGCGGTTGCCCGAGGGCCCGGGTTCCGGATCGACGGACGGGAGAACCAGCATGCCCCTCACCGGCGAGTACCAGCCGAGCGCAACCCAGTTCGTGCGCGACCAGGTCGCGTTGTACGAGTCCTCCGGCGGCACCGAGGGCACCACCATGCAGGGCAGGCCAGTGGTGGTGCTGACCACCCTGGGGGCCAAGTCCGGCAAGCTGCGCAAGACTCCGCTGATGCGGGTCGAGCATGACGGCCGGTACGCCGTGGTGGCCTCCCAGGGCGGCGCGCCCACGCACCCGGTCTGGTACCACAACCTGGCCGCCGACCCCCGGGCCGAGCTGCAGGACGGGCCGGTCCGGCGGGACGTGACGGCCCGGGAGCTCTCCGGTGAGGAGCGCGACCTGTGGTGGGCCCGGGCCGTCGAGGCCTGGCCGGACTACGCGGAGTACCAGAAGAAGACCGACCGGGTGATCCCGGTCTTCGTGCTGGAGCCGACCGCCGTGCCGCACTCCTGACCCTCGCCCTAGCCGAAGGCCCGCACGCCGCCCGACGGTCCGTCAGGCGGCGTGCAGCCGTACCGGCAGGCTCACATGCGAGTTGATCAGGGTGGTGGCCTTGCGCACCGGCGGGCCGAGCAGCTCGATCCGCTCGACCCGGGCCAGCAGTGCCTCGAAGACCAGCCTGATTTCCAACCGGGCCAGCGGTGCGCCCAGGCAGAAGTGCTTGCCGCTGGTGAAGGCGTAGTGCGGGTTGGGACTGCGGTCGATCCGGAAGGCGTCCGGCTCCGCGAAGACCTCCTCGTCGCGGTTGGCCGAGGTGATCCAGAGGCAGAGCAGATCGCCGGGCTCGAGCGGGGTGCCGCCGACCACCCGCGGCTCCAGCACGGTGCGGATGAAGTGCTGCGTCGGCGTCACCCAGCGCAGCACCTCCTCCACCGCCGAGTCCAGCAGCTCCGGGCGGCGGCGCAGCAGCTCCCACTGGTCGGGGTGCTCGGCGAACGCGACCAGGCCGCCCGCGGTGGCGTTCTTGGTGGTCTCATTGCCCGCCACGGCCAGATTGAGGCAGTTCAGCAGCACCTCGTCACGGTTCAGCCGCTCTCCGTCCGCCAACTCGGTGTCCAGTAGCCGCCGGATCAGGCCTTGCGGTGCCAGCTCGGCATGGTTGAGCAGGCCCGCCAGGTGGATCAGCAGCTGGCTGTTGGCGGTCTTGGTGGAGGCCCGCCGGGCGGCCAGCTCGCCGGCCCGGGGGTCGTCCATGGTCAGCGAGCCGGCGATGGCCCGGCTCGCCCGGTCGGCCAGCCTGTCCCACTCCCGCTCCGGGAGTCCGAGCAGCAACCCGGTGGCGGCGGCGGGCAGCCTGGCGGCGACCGCCGCGACGAAGTCGCACTCGCCGGCCCGCACCGCCTGCTCGACCCATTCGGCCACCAGTTCCTGGAGGGTCCCGTTCACCGTCTTCGCCACGGACTTGTTCAGGCCGCCGCTCAGCAGTCGGCGCAGCCGGGTGTGGCCGGGCGGGTCCGAGATCTCGATCATCTTGCCGGCCGCCGGGTCGCGGCTGCCGAGCGCCGAGTCCAGGGTCATGCCCGACTCGCAGCTGAAACCGGTGGCGTCCCGGAACACCGCGTCCAGGTCGCGGTAGCGGGTGGCCGACCAGAAGCCCGGTGCGTCCGCGCGCTCCTGGCGGTGCAGACCGTCCCGGCGGCGCAGCTCGGCGAACGCGGCGTACGGCGGGGCGGGGTCGAAGGAGCGCGGGTCGGTCAGGTCCGGGCTCACGGCCGGGGTGTCGGTTGCGGCGGGCAGGACGTCAGTCACGGCGGGCACCTCCGGTGGTGGTGGGCGGCGCCGGGATGAACCCGGACGCGTGGAAGTACGCGATGTAGTGGTCCAGCAGTTCCCGGTCGACCGGCGGGCAGTCGATCCCGGTCCCGGCCAGCTCCCGGTCCACCCGGGCGCGGTCCAGCTGCGGTGAGACGCTCTGCGCGGCCAGCTCCTGCACGGTGATTCCACCGGGGGTGACCCGCTTGGTGAAGAGCCGGGTGAGCGGGGTGAACGGGTGGTCGGGCCGGTCGGCGAGGTGTGCCAGCAGCGCCGCGATCCACTCGTCGTACCCGATGGTGCGGATCTCGTGGCCGTGCGCGCGCAGCCGGTCCACCAGATCGGCCAGCACCCTTCGCGGGGGTTGACCAGGTGGTAGGTCTGGCCTGCGGCGGGGGAGTGCAGCGCCAAGTGCACGATGGCGGCGGCCACATGGTCGACCGGCAGCAGATTGAGCGCCAGGTCGAGGTCCGGGGCCAGGCCCAGTTCGGCGATCACCCGGAACAGCTCGCAGAGCGCGGCACCGCTGTTCCAGACGTGCCCGGTGGTGTCGCCGGATATCTCGTAGGGCCGGTGCACCGCCACCGGCAGACCGCCCCGCCCCGCGCTGCGGACCACCTCCTCGGCCACCCACTTGCTCTCCGGGTAGCCCATGGCGAGCAGTTCGACGTGGTCCAGCGGGGTGTCCTCGGTGACCCGGCGCACCCCGGCCGCGCCCATGCCGTGCACCACCGCCAGCGTGGAGACGTGGTGCACCGGCACCGCCCGCCCGGCGGCCAGCCGCAGCACCTCCTGGGTGCCGTACACATTGGCGGTCCGCAGTTTCTCGTACGGGTAGAGGAAGTTGACCTCGGCCCCGCAGTGGTGGATCACATCGGCGGTGGCGGCCAGCTCGGCCCAGTCGGAGTCGCTCAGGCCCAGGCGGGGGCGGGCCAGATCGCCGAGCACCGGGCGGACCCGGTCGGCGGGCAGCGGGTGGCGGGCGCCGTAGCGCTCCTGGGCCTGGGCGAGCCGGCGCCGGGCGTGCCCGGCGTCGTCGGCCCGCACCAGGGCGTGCACCACGGCGTCGGTGCGCTGCAGCAGTTCACGCAGCAGGTAGGCGCCGAGGAAACCGGTCGCACCGGTGAGCAGCACGGTGCGCGGAGCCCGCCAGTCGGGGCGCGGCTCGGCAGCGGCCACCACCGGAACGTCCCAGACCAGGTCGGGCCGCCAGCGGTCGAGTCGCAGCCCGCCGGCGTCGGCGTCCGGGGCGGCGTCGAGGACCCGTTCCACCACGGCGGTGAACGCGCGCAGCGTCGGCTCGGCCAGCAACTCGGTCACCAGCAGGTCGCCCTGGCTGTCGTCGATCTCCAGGGTGCTCTGCACCTCGGCCACCAGTTGCACGGCGGCCAGCGAGTTGCCGCCGGACTGGAAGAAGTCGTCCTCCGGTTCGGCCTGCCCGTCGGGCAGCACCGAGGCCCAGATCCGCGCCACGGTCCCGGCGGGGGAGTCCGCACCGGCCCGCGCCGCCGGGACGGCCACCGGGGCGGGCAGCGCCGCCCGGTCCAGCTTGCCGCTCGGGGTGAGCGGCAGCCGGTCCAGCACGGTCACGGTCGCGGGCACCATGTAGCCGGGCAGCCGCTCACGCAGGAAGGCACGCAACTCGGCGGCGCTGGGCGCCGGTTCGGGCCCGTCCCCGGTGGCCACGTAGGCGGCCAGGTAGCGGCTGAGCGCGTCCTCGTGCGGCAGCACAACGGCGTCGCTGACCGCCGGATGGCCGGCCAGCGCGGCGCGGACCTCCGCCAGTTCGATCCGGTAGCCGCGCACCTTCACCTGCTCGTCGCGGCGCCCGCAGAACTCCAGGGCGCCGTCCGGCCGGTGCCGGCCGTAATCCCCGGTGCGATAGACCCGGACCGGGGATCCACCGGCCCCCAGCGCCAGTTCGACGAAGCGCTCGGTGCCGGCCCCAGGCGCGTTCAGGTAGCCGTCCGCCAGACCGCCGCCGCTCAGGCAGAGTTCGCCCTGCTCACCGGGCGCGGCCAACGAGCCGTCCTCGCGCAGCAGATGGCAGCCGGTATCGGCGATCGGCCGCCCGATCGGCACGCTGACCGCGTCGGCCGGCACCTCGGTGACCTCGTGTGCGAGCGCCACGCAGCCGGCCTCGGTGGGGCCGTAGGCGTTCACCAGGTGCTGCGGACGGCCGAGTTCGAGCACCCGGCGGGCGGCCTGAGGCTGCAGCGCCTCGCCGCCGGTGACCACGTAGCGCAGGCCGGCGAACATCTGCGGCCGCTCCCGCGCCATCAGATGGAAGAGGCTGGTGGTGAGGAAGAGCACGGTGATCCGCTGCTCTTCGATGAACCGGGCCAACGCCGGTGCTGAGAGCAGGACTTCGGTGGCAGCCGGCACCAGGCAGGCGCCGTTCAGCAGGGTCGGCCACAGCTCCAGCACGGCCGCGTCGAAGGAGAGCGTCGAGCCGTGCAGCACCCGGTCCTCGGCGCCGATCGCCAGGAAGCCGTTGTCGATCGCCAGTCGGGCCACGCCGCGCTGGGGCACCGGCACCGCCTTGGGGCGGCCGGTCGTGCCGGAGGTGAACATCACATAGGCGGGAGCCGCGGGCTCGGGTGCCGGCAGCGGGCCCGGTGCGCTGCCCGCGGCCAGCACCTGCTCGAACTCCCAGGCCGGCAGCTCACCGTGCTCGATCCCGGCACTGCCCGGCAGCCGTACCACGGCCACCGCGCGGCCGTCGCCCAGCATCATGCGGCGGCGCTCGGCCGGCAGTGACGCGTCCAGCGGCAGGTATCCGGCACCGGCCAGCACCGTGCCGACCAGGGCGGTGCAGGCGTCGGCCCCGCGTTGGCCGGCGATCCCGACCACCGCCCCGGGGGCCACCCCGAGGCGGCCCAGGCCCCGGCCGAACCGCTCGGCCGCGGCCCGCAGTTCGGCGTAGCTCAAGGCTCCGGTGGCGGTGACCACGGCCGGCCGCCCCGCGTGGCGCTCGGCCTGCCGGGTGAACAACTCGGCCAGTGGGCGCCGATAGTGCTCAACTGCCGCTCCCCGGGCGGGCAGGACACTCTCGATGGTCATCGGCGTGCTCTCTTTCGTCTCCCTGGAATGGCAGCGAGTCTAGGCAGAGCAAAGCTGTTGATGGACCGTCAAATAAGGGCGCTCGCAGGAGGATTGAGCTGCACCTGGACCTCGCGGGCAGCCGGTCCCGGGTCGTCGGGGGGTGGACACTGTGGCACTTTCGTGGTGGCACTGTGTCGAAGCCGTGAACATGACAGTGGCGGGCCCGATCGGGCCCGCCACTGTCATGCCGGTGCGTGCTTACTTGTTCTCGTACTCCGCGATGACCGTGCCGCGGGCCACGGCCCGGAAGCCGATGGTGGCGCCGATCGCCGCCGCCGAGGTGTCCGAGTCCAGGCCCAGCTTCTCGACGCCCAGCGCGGTCACCGAGAAGACGTAGCGGTGCGGACCGTGCCCGGCCGGCGGCGCGGCACCGCCGAAGTTCTTGGTGCCGTAGTCGTTGCGGCCCTGGACCGCCCCGGCGGGCAGGCCCGCGAAGTCGCCGCTGCCGGCGCCGGTGGGCAGCGAGGTCACGGTCGCCGGGATGTCGAAGACGATCCAGTGCCACCAGCCGCTACCGGTCGGCGCGTCCGGGTCGAAGCAGGTGACGGCGAAGCTCTTGGTCTCGGCCGGGAAGCCCGACCAGCTCAGCTGCGGCGAGAGGTCGCCGCCCGCCAGCACCTGGGCCTCGCCCAGCGTGCCGCCGTCGGTCACGTCGGTGCTGGTCACGGTGAGGTCGGGCACCTGGCGCTGGAAGTCGTGCGGGAGCGGTGGCCTGGTCACGGCGGGGACGCCTCCTGGGAGCGGGCTGGAAACTGACGTTGCGCCAGAGCCTAGACGAACGGGCGGCCACCCCCATCCCAGGGTGACCGCCCGTCTCGGCGAGTGCCTTGGCGTCAGCCGTGCGAACGGCCCTTCAGGAACTCGTCGACCTCGGCCCGGACCTCGGGCGTGTCCAGGCCGCGCACCGTCATGGTGGTGCGGCGCCGCAGCACGTCGTCCGTGGTGTAGGCCCACTCGTTGTCGGCCGCGAAGGCGACCTGCGCCCACACGTCCGGGCCGTCCGGGTGGATCGGCTCGCCCAGCGCCGGGTCCTCGGCGATCAGGCGGGCGATGTCGAAGGAGAGGGTGCCGTAGTGGCTGGCCAGGTGCTTGGCCACCAGCGGCTCCATCCGCGAGCCGGGCTCACGGTCGATCAGCAGGCGGTGCGCCACCGCGTTCGGCGCGCCGACGCCCGGCAGCGGCACGGTCGCGGCGATCGGGGAGATGTCCTCGCCGATCCCGGTGCCGCGCACGTGCGCCAGCTTCTCCAGCACGGTCCGGCCGATGTGGCGGTAGGTGGTCCACTTGCCGCCGGCCACCGAGAGCATGCCGCCCTTGCCCTCGGTCACCACGGTCTCGCGCTTGGCGGCGGCGGTGTCACCCGGGCCGCCGGGCAGCACCCGCAGGCCGGCGAAGGAGTAGGTGATCAGGTCGCGGTCCAGGTGCTCGTCACGGATCGCGTGGCCGGCCTCGCCCATGATCTGGTCGATGTCGGCCTGGGTGGCCCGGACGTCCTTCGGGTCGCCCGTGTACTCCTCGTCGGTGGTGCCGAGCAGGACGTGGTCCTCCCACGGAATCGCGAACGACACCCGGTACTTGTCGATCGGGATGGTCAGCGCGGCCCGCCACGGGCTGCGGCGCTTGACCACCACGTGGGCGCCCTTGGAGAGGCGGATCGACGGCGCGGCGCCGGCGTCCTCCATCTGCCGCAGGTGGTCCACCCACGGGCCGGTGGCGTTCAGCACCAGGCGGGCGTTGACGCCGAACTCGGTGCCGTCCAGCCGGTCCTTCAGCTCGGCGCCGGTCACCCGGCCGCCGGTGAACCGGAGCCCGGTCACCTCGGCGTGGTTGAGCACCACGGCACCCGCGTCGACGGCCGCGCGCACGGTCATCACGGCGACCCGGGAGTCGTTCATCTGGTGGTCGCCGTAGACCGCGACCGAGCGCAGGCCCTCGGTCTTCAGTGCGGGCACCTGCTGGGCGGCGTGCGCGGCGGTGGAGACCCGGCCCATGCCGTCACGGAACGCGGAGAGCGCGGAGTAGAGGAAGACACCGGCGCCGAGCTTGGGGGCGCTGTGCGGGCCGCCCTTGTAGACCGGCACGAAGAAGGTCAGCGGGTTGACCAGGTGCGGCGCCACATCGGTGGCGAGCGCCCGGCGCTCCTTGTGGTTCTCCGCGACCAGCTTGACCGCGCCGGTCTGCAGGTAGCGCAGACCGCCGTGGACCAGCTTGGAGGAGGCGCTGGAGGTGGCGCCCGCGAAGTCGCCCGAGTCCACCATGGCGACCTTCAGGCCGGCCTGGGAGGCGGTCCAGGCGACCGCGGTGCCGAGGATGCCGCCCCCGATCACCAGCAGGTCGTAGGTCGCCTTGCCCAGCAGCTCACGGGTCTCGGCGCGGGAAGCGGTGCGGCCGGGGGTGCGCTCGGCGCCCAGGGTCGGGATGGTAGCCATGATGTGTGTTTCCGGGTCGCGGTGCGGGCGACGCCGGGTCTCCTCTCGAATTTCGGTACGGCCGCCGGGGCGGCCAGGCAGTGCGCCGGCCGGGGGCTGTCCGCACCCCGGCCGGCCGTCGGCTCAGCTCTCCTGCTGCTCCTCCTCCACCCAGCCCATGGTGCGCTCCACGGCCTTGAGCCACTTCTTGTACTCGCGCTCCCGAGTGGCCTCGTCCATCCGCGGCGTCCACTCGGCGGCGCGGTGCCAGTTGGCCCGCAGGGTGTCCAGGTCCGGCCAGAAGCCGACCGCGAGGCCGGCCGCGTAGGCGGCGCCCAGAGCGGTGGTCTCGGCCACGTAGGGCCGCTCCACCGGGGCGTTCAGGACATCGGCGATGTTCTGCATCAGCAGGTTGTTGGAGGTCATGCCGCCGTCCACCTTGAGGGCGGTCAGCTCGACGCCGGAGTCCTTCTCCATGGCGTCGACCACCTCGCGGGTCTGCCAGGCGGTGGCCTCCAGGACGGCGCGGGCCAGGTGGCCCTTGGTCACGTAGCGGGTCAGACCGGCGATCACACCGCGGGCGTCGGAGCGCCAGTACGGGGCGAACAGGCCGGAGAAGGCCGGCACGAAGTAGGCACCGCCGTTGTCCTCGACGGTGTTGGCGAGGGTCTCGATCTCGGCGGCGGTCGAGATGATGCCGAGCTGGTCGCGCAGCCACTGCACCAGCGAGCCGGTGACCGCGATCGAGCCCTCCAGGGCGTAGACCGGCTTCTGGTCGCCGATCCGGTAGCCGACGGTGGTCAGCAGGCCGTGGTACGAGTTGACGACCTTCTCACCGGTGTTCAGCAGCAGGAACGTGCCGGTGCCGTAGGTCGACTTGGCCTCGCCCTCGTTGAAGCAGGTCTGGCCGAACAGGGCCGCCTGCTGGTCGCCGAGCGCCGAGGCGACCGGCACGCCCTCCAGGTCGCCGACCGCGTGGCCGTAGACCTCGGCGGAGGAGCGGATCTCCGGGAGCACGCTCAGCGGCACGCCCATCGAGTCGGCGATCTTCTCGTCCCAGGCCAGCGTGCCCAGGTTCATCAGCATGGTGCGCGAGGCGTTGGTGACATCGGTGATGTGCTTGCCGCCGTTGACACCGCCGGTGAGGTTCCAGATGACCCAGGTGTCCATGGTGCCGAAGAGGATGTCGCCGGCCTCGGCGCGCTCGCGCAGGCCCTCGACGTTGTCCAGCAGCCAGCGGATCTTCGGGCCGGCGAAGTAGCTGGCGAGCGGCAGGCCGGTCTCGCGGCGGAACCGGTCCTGGCCGACGTTGCGGCCCAGCTCGCGGCAGAGCGCCTCGGTGCGGGTGTCCTGCCACACCAGCGCGTTGTGCACCGGCTCACCGGTGTTCTTGTCCCACAGCACGGTGGTCTCGCGCTGGTTGGTGATGCCGATCGCGCGGATGTCGTCCTTGGTCAGGCCGGCCTTCTCCAGGGCGCCGCGGACCACGGACTGGACGCGGGTCCAGATCTCGGCGGCGTCGTGCTCGACGTAGCCGGGCTGGGGGAAGATCTGGCGGTGCTCCTGCTGGTCGACGGAGACGATCCGGCCGTCGGCACCGAAGATGATGCAGCGGCTCGAGGTGGTGCCCTGGTCGATCGCGGCAATGTAGTTGGCGGTCATGAAGTGATCCTCGGCTCTGAGGTGGGGGAGGGAAAAGAGGGCGGGCCGGCTCGGCGAGTCCTAGAACAGGGCCTTGTCGAGGAGGCCGGCGAGCAGGCCGCCGATGGCGGGGCCGGCCACCGGGATCCAGGCGTAGCTCCAGTCCGAGGTGCCCTTGTTCGGGATCGGCAGCAGCGAGTGGACGATGCGCGGGCCGAGGTCACGGGCCGGGTTGATGGCGTAGCCGGTCGGGCCGCCGAGGGAGAGGCCGATGCCGACCACGGTGAGGGCGGTGATCAGGATGCCCATGCCGCTGAGCTCCTTGCCGAGCGTCAGCCCGGAGGTCAGGATCAGCATGCAGAGCACCATGGTGCCGATGATCTCGGTGAGCAGGTTCTGGATCGGGTTCCGGATTTCGGGGCCGGTCGAGAAGATGCCGAGGGTGGGCTCCTCGTTGGCCTGGAACTGGCCGAGGTAGACCACCCACACCAGGAAGGCGCCGATGATCGCGCCGAGCAGCTGGGAGCCTATGTAGAGCGGCACGTGGCTCCAGTCGCCGCTCTTGACGGCGAGGGCCAGGGTGACGGCCGGGTTGAGGTGGGCACCCGACTTGGCGGCGGACATGTACGCGGCCACCAGCACCGCGAAGCCCCAGCCGAAGGTGATCGCCAGCCAGCCGGCGTTCTGGGCCTTGGACTTCTTGAGCGTGACGGCGGCGCAGACGCCGCCGCCGAGGAGTATCAGCGCGGCCGTGCCGAGCGTTTCGCCGACGAAGATGTCGCCGTTCGAGAAGGCGGACACAAAGACTCCTTTGTCCATATGGCCGTTTGCCTGGTGGGTGTGGTGCCCGTGGCAGGAGGCGGGTGGGGGAGGACCGGCCGGTTGGGGGGACAGCGGCCGGTGTGAGCAGGCGTTCCCGTCCCTGGGAGGCGTCCCTGCGGCGGCGAGGACGACCGGTGAGCGACGGAATCACCCAATTGGGCTCTTCCGACGGCCACTGTTCGACATTGTCGACCGCTATGCGGGAGTTTTCACCCTGGAAGGTGCCCACGTCAAGGCCGGTGACCTCCCTGTGACCCTCCCCTCGCCGGGCCCCGGGGGATGGTTGGCGAGGCCGGCGAGCAGGAGGGCGCAAACAGGGACAAAACACCGGATGGCGGACAGCACTGCTGCCCACCATCCGGCATGCCCCTCGCGGGGTGGTTCAGAAGCGGTTGGCGCCCAGATCCCGGGAGATCGCCCGGGCTGCGTCACGTACCGAGGCGACCAACTCCGGCCGCACGAAACCGTTCTCGCAGACCCGCTCCACCGCGCCGTTGACGCAGACCGCGCCGACCGGGTTGCGGCGGCGGTCCTGGATCAGCGCGCCGATCGAGGCCACCCCCTCCCAGGTCTCCTCGATGGCGTCCGCCCAGCCGCGCTCGCGGATCAGCGCGCACTCGGCGTCGACATCCTCGACATCGGTCAGGGTGCGCGGCGTGAAGGCCTCCAGCGGGCCGTCGCCCAACTCGCCCCGGGCCACCGGGTCGTAGGCCAGCAGCACCTTGCCCAGCGCGGTGCTGTGCAGCGGCTGCATCGAGCCGACCTCCAGCACCTGGCGGGTGTCGTCGGGCCGGAAGACGTGGTGCACGATCAGCACCCCGTGCTGGTGCAGCACCCCCAGGTAGACCGTCTCGCCGGCCGCCCGGGCCAGGTCGTCCGCCCAGACCAGGGCACGCGCCCGCAGCTCATGGACGTCCAGGTAGCTCTGGCCCAGGCGCAGCAGCTCGGCGCCCAGCTGGTACTTGCCGCTCTCCGGGTCCTGCTCGACGAAGCCCTCCAGCTGCAGGGTGCGCAGGATGCCGTGCGCGGTGCCCTTGGCCAGGTCGAGCGAGGTGGCCACCTCGGAGAGGCCGAGGCGACGCTCACCGCCGGCCAGCAGGCGCATGATCGCGGCGGCCCGGGAGAGCGACTGGATCGGGCCGGGCATGAGGGACCTCCACTGACAAGACTGGCACGCATTCGACAATGTCGCACGGTTCGTGGTCATGTCGACTACGGGGATATCGTCCCGAGTCTGCCAGGCGCAGTGGTGAAGATGCACGTCGCCCACCCGTTCTCGGCCGTTCCGCCACCGGCTACCCGCCCGTAGCGCGATACTCCGCCACCACCGCCGCCAGCTCGGCGATCTGCTCCGGACCCACCCGGCAGCAGCCCCCGACCAGCCGCGCCCCGTCCGCCAGCCAGCCGGCCGCGAAGCGCGACGGCCCCTCGGCGGCGCCCCGCCAGCCGTCCGCCTCCCACCGCTCCCCGCTGTTGGGGTACGCCACCACCGGCTTGCCGGTCACCGCCGCCGCCACCCGCACCGCCCCGGCCACCTCCCGCGGCGCACAGCAGTTCACCCCGACCGCGACCACCTCCGGCACCTCGGCCGCCAGTGCGAACGCCTCCGCCAGCGGCTGCCCGGCCCGGGTCCGCCCGCCGGCCACCGTGTAGCTCAGCCAGGCCGGCACCCCCAGACCCCTGACGGCCCGCAGCAGCGCCCGGGCCTCCAGCGCGTCCGGCACCGTCTCCAGCGCCAGCACGTCCGGGCCGGCCGCCGCCAGCACCTCCAACCGCGGCCGGTGGAACCGCTCCAGCTCGTCCACGGTCAGCCCGTACCGCCCCGGTACTCCGAACCGTCCGCCAGCACCGCGCCGTACGGCCCCACCGAGGCCGCCACCCACGGCGCGCCCTCCCCCAGCCTTCGGCCGGGGGAACCCCCGGATGCCCGCGCCAGCGCCACGCTCGACGCCAGCAGCCGCGCCGCTTCCGCCCGCCCGATCCCGCGCCGGGCGAACCCCTCGAAGCTCGCCTGGTAGCCGGCCGTGATCAGCACCTGCGCGCCCGCATCCAGATACGCGCGGTGAGCGGCGGTGACCGCCTCCGGCGCGTCCGCGAGCAGCCGCGCCGACCACAGCTCGTCCGCCAGATCGTGTCCGACCGCCGCCAGCTGGTTGGACAGCCCACCGTCCAGCACCAGCGGCCCAGCCGCCAGCGCCGCCGCAAAGCCCTCGGCCAAGGCCGTCACCTCCTACTACCATCCACCCCATGACCACTGACCAGGCTGCCACCCGACCCGCGACCTTCGGCCCGGGCAGGCACTGCCACTGGTGCGGCACCGCCTACTCGGCCGACACCCACGGCTGGCCGCGCACCTGCCCCGGCTGCGGCGAGATCAGCTACCGCAACCCCCTCCCGGTCACCGTCGCCCTGCTCCCGGTCAACCGCCCCGACGGCGGCCAGAGCCTGGTGGTCATCCGCCGCACCATCGAGCCCGGCTACGGCGAGCTCGCCCTCCCCGGCGGCTACGTCGACTATGGGGAGAGCTGGCAGCAGGCCGCCGTCCGCGAACTGCGCGAGGAGACCGGCATCCTCGCCGACGCCGCACAGGTCACCCTGGTCGACACCGCCTCCGACAGCCGCGGCGGCTTCCTCTGCCTGTTCGCCCTGCTCCCCGCCCAGGACCTCGCCGCGCTGCCCCCGTCCGTCCCCACCGACGAGACCGAGGGCTGGCAGCTCATCGACACCCCGATCCCGCTGGCCTTCCCCTTCCACACCAAGGTCTCCACCGCCTGGTTCGCGGGGGAGTACGACCGGTACCTCAAGGGCTGACCGCGGGCAGCCCCACCTTCCCCGCAGCAGCGCGACTTCGTCCGGCGGCCCGCTCACCGCCACCCGCGCCCGCGCACCCCGCCCGAACGCGAACAGCAGCAGCTCGCCCGGCTCGCCCACCACCCGCACCGTGCCCACCAGCTTCTGGCCGGCCACCACGTTCCGCCCGTCCGGCAGCGACAGCACCAGCCGCACCGGGGTGCGCCGGTTCAGCTCCATGCGGACCGTCAACCCAAGCCGCTGCCACAGCAGTTCATCCAAGGCGGGGTCGAGTGGCAGCGGCTGTGCCGGTGCGCCGGAAGCCCGCCGCACATCCTCCGCGTGCACGAAGTACTCCACCGTGTTCGCCGCCTCGTCCGCCCCCGGCAGCGCGAACGCCGACCAGCGCGGCGGGCCCTCGCGGAACCGGCGCAGCAACTCCTCGTACGGCAGCGCCGCGTACCGCGCCTGCACCCGCTCGGTGTGCCCCGCCAGCGCCGGCAGCACGATCCCCGTCGCCGCGTCCGGACGGGCCTCGCGCATCACCAGGTGCGCCGCCAGGTCGCGGGTCAGCCAGCCGCCGCAGAGCGTGGGGGAGTCCGGGCCGGCCGCCGTCAGCAGCTCCGCGAGCCGGGCCCGCTGCCCCGAGCGTGATTCGACATGTTGTCAGAGTAATGAAGATCACCATGGTGTGCGCCCGGCGATATGGAGTGATCCACCACAATCGCCGACGGGCCGTCGGCACCCCCTTGGCGAGCCGACGATCACATGGCATGGTCTGCACCGTCAGCACGCAGCGTCGCGGGCCGCGCCACGAGCGATGTTCCCGCGCACCCTCCGGCCGGGAGACCACACCGTGAGCACCGCACCCAAGGGCACCGACCCCACCGAACCGCTCTGGCGCCCGGACCCCGCCCAGGCCGCCGCCACCCGGCTGGTCGCCTTCCAGCAGTGGGCCGCCACCACCCACGGCGCCCCGGCCGCGCCGCTGGCCCCCGCACCGGACGACGCCACCGCCGCCACCCGCTACGCCGACCTGCACGCCTGGTCCACCGAGGACCTGGAGCGCTTCTGGACCGCCGTCACCGAGTACTTCGACGTCCGGCTCAGCACCCCGCCCACCGCCGTGCTCCCCGACGCCACCATGCCCGGCGCCCACTGGTTCCCCGGCGCCCGCCTCAACTACGCCGAGCACGCCCTGCGCTTCGGCGAGACTGGGCCTAATGGTGAGAGGGGTGCCCACGCCGACCGGCCCGCCATCCTGCACCTGGACGAGACCCGCACCGAGCCGCTCGCCGTCAGCTGGGCCGAACTGCGCCGCCAGACCGCCGCCTTGGCCGCCACCCTGCGTGCACAGGGCGTCGAGCCCGGCGACCGGGTGGCCGGCTACCTGCCGAACATCCCGCAGGCCGTGGTCGCCCTGCTGGCCACCGCCTCGATCGGCGCCGTCTGGACCTCCTGCGCCCCCGACTTCGGCGCCCGCAGCGTGCTCGACCGCTTCCAGCAGCTCGCGCCCGTCGCCCTGCTCGCCGTCGACGGCTACCACTACGGCGGCAAGAACCACGACCGCGGCGCCGTGGTCGCCGAACTGCGCCGCGAACTCCCCTCCGTCCGCACCTTCATCCACGTTCCGCTGCTGGGCACCGACGCGCCCGAAGGCGCCGTCGAGTGGCAGGACGCCACCGCGGGCGACGCCGAGCCCAAGTTCGCCCAGGTGCCGTTCGAGCAGCCGCTCTGGGTGCTGTACTCCTCCGGCACCACCGGCCTGCCCAAGGCCATCGTGCAGAGCCAGGGCGGCATCCTGGTCGAGCACCTCAAGCAGGCCGCGCTCCACCTCGACCTCGGCCCGAGGACCGGTTCTTCTGGTACACCTCGACCGGCTGGATGATGTGGAACTTCCTGGTCGCCGGCCTGCTGGTCGGGTCCACCATCGTCACCTACGACGGCAGCCCCGGGCACCCCACCACCGGCGCGCTCTGGGAGGTGGCCGCTCGCACCGGCGCCACCGTGCTCGGCACCTCCGCCGCCTATGTGATCGCCAGCCGCAAGGCCGAGCTGCACCCCGGCCGCGACCTCGACCTGAGCGCGGTCCGCTGCATCGGCACCACCGGCTCCCCGCTGCCGCCGGACGGCTTCCGCTGGGTCTACGACGAGGTGAAGCCGGACGTCTGGCTCGCCTCGGTCAGCGGCGGCACCGACGTCTGCAGCTGCTTCGTCGGCGGCGTCCCCACCCTCCCGGTCTACCTCGGCGAGATCCAGGCCCCCTGCCTGGGCGCGGCCGTCGAGTCCTGGGACGCGGCCGGCAAGCCGCACACCGACGAGGTCGGCGAACTGGTCGTCACCAAGCCGCTGCCCTCGATGCCCACCGGCTTCTGGAACGACCCCAACGGCAGCCGCTACCACGACAGTTACTTCGACACCTACCCCGGAATCTGGCGGCACGGCGACTGGATCACCGTCACCTCCCGGGGCACCGTGGTGATCCACGGCCGCTCCGACTCCACCCTCAACCGCCAGGGCGTGCGGATGGGCTCCTCCGACATCTACGAGGTGGTGGAGCGCCTGCCCGAGATCGCCGAATCCCTGGTGATCGGCCTGGAGGAGGAGAACGGCGGCTACTGGATGCCGCTCTTCGTGGTGCTGGCGCCCGGCGCCGTGCTCGACGACGACCTGCGCGGCCGGATCCGCACCGCCCTGCGCGAGCAGCTCTCCCCGCGCCATGTGCCGGACGAGGTGATCGCCGTCGAGGGCCTGCCGCACACCCTCACCGGCAAGCGGATCGAGGTACCGGTCAAGCGCCTGCTCAGCGGCACCCCGCTGGCCAAGGCCGTCAACCCCGGCTCCGTCGACAACCTCGACCACCTGCGCTTCTTCGAGCAGCTGGGGCAGCAGCGCCGCTCCTGACAACGACTGAGGGCCCCGCCGCGGCGGGGCCCTCACCCGTTCAGCTCACTCGCCCGACAGCACCTGCTGCGCGGCCGCCCGCGCACCCTCGGCGCTGTCCGCCGCCCGGGCCGCCTCGGCAGCCCGCCGGCACTGGTCCAGCGTGAACTTCGCCAGCATGGCGCGCACATACGGGATCGACGCGGACCCCATCGACAGGCTGGTCACGCCGAGTCCGGCCAGCACACAGGCCAGCAGCGGATCGGACGCCGCCTCACCGCACACCCCGCAGCTCTTTCCGGCTGCCCGTGCGGCCTCCGCCGCGGCCGCCACCAGGTCGAGCAGCGCCGGCTGCCACGGGTCCTGCAGCCGGGCCAGCGCACCCACCTGGCGGTCCGCCGCGAAGGTGTACTGGGCGAGGTCATTGGTGCCCAGCGAGAGGAACTCGACCTCCGCCAGGATCGACCGGGCCCGCAGCGCGGCCGACGGGATCTCCACCATCGCGCCGAACTTCGCGTGCAGCCCGGCCTCCCGGCAGGCATCGGCGAACGCCCGGGCATCAGCCCGGTCGGCCACCATCGGCGCCATCACCTCAAGGTGCACCGGCAGCCCCTCGGCGGCCCGGGCCAGGGCGCGCAGCTGGGTCGCCAGCACCTCGGGGTGATCGAGCAGGGTACGCAGGCCGCGCACGCCCAGCGCGGGGTTGGGCTCGTCGGCCGGGGTCAGGAAGTCCAGCGGCTTGTCCGCGCCGGCGTCCAGCACCCGCACCACCACGCGGCCCTCCGGGAACGCCTCCAGCACCTGGCGGTAGGCGGCCAGCTGGGTGTCCTCGCTCGGCGCCTTCGCGGAGTCGTCCAGGAAGAGGAACTCGGTGCGGAACAGCCCGACGCCCTCGGCGCCCGCGGCCACCGCCGCCGGCACGTCCGCCGGGCCGCCGACGTTGGCCAGCAGCGGCACCAGGTGGCCGTCCGAGGTGCGGCCCGGACCGGACGAGCCAGCCAGCGCCGCCTTGCGCTCGGCCGCCACCCGGCGCAGCTCCTGCTGCTGCTCGGCGCTCGGCTCGACCAGCACCTCACCGCTGCTGCCGTCCACCGCCACCGTGGTGCCCTCCGCCAGCTCGGTCGCCCCGGGCAGCGCGACGACGGCCGGCACACCCATGGCCCGGGCCAGGATCGCCGAGTGACTGGTCGGCCCGCCCTCCTCGGTGACGAAGCCGAGCACCAGCGCCGGGTCGAGCAGCGCGGTGTCGGCGGGCGCCAGGTCGCGGGCCAGCAGCACATACGGCTCGTCGCTGTCCGGCACGCCCGGCATCGGCACACCCATCAGCCGGGCCACGATCCGGTTGCGCACGTCGTCCAGGTCGGCGACCCGGCCGGCCAGGTACTCGCCGGCCGAGGCCAGCAGCGCCCGGTAGGCGGCGAAGGCGTCGTAGACGGCGCGCTCGGCACTGCTGCCCACCACGATCCGGCGCGCCACATCGGCCGCCAGCTCCGGGTCCTGGGCCATGAGCGCCTGGGCCTCCAGCACCGCCTGCGCCTCGCCGCCGGCCAGGTTGCCCCGGGCGATCAGGTCGGCGGCCACCGCGTCGACGGCCTGCCGGGCGCGGGCCTGCTCGCGCTCGGCCTCCTCAGCGGGGATCTGAACGGCCGTCGGCTCCAGCACGGCCGTGCCCATGTGGCGCACCTGGCCGATCGCGACCCCGTGGCTGACACCCACACCGCGCAGCGTCTTCTGCATGTCCTTCATTCCTCTCCACCCGGCACTGCTGCCCCGCCCAACCGAAGCACGGCGGGTGGGGCACTGTCCGGCCAATTGCTCGGTCGGGGTTGTCAGTTCCAGGTGAAGAGCTCGCCGCCGCTGGCCACCTCGCCGGTCTCCGCGACCGCGCTGAGCGCCTCGGCGGAGGCCTCCAGGGCCACGATCGGGGAGATCGGCGACTTTCCCTTGGCCTCCACCTCGGCCGGGTTCCACCTGACCACCGGCTGACCGCGCTTCACCTGGTCGCCCTTGCTGACCAGCAGTTCGAAGCCCTCACCGTTGAGCTGCACGGTGTCGATGCCGAGGTGGGTCAGCACGCCGCGCCCGTCGGCGTCCATCACCACGAACGCGTGCGGGTGCATGGAGACGACCAGACCGTCCACCGGGGCAACCGCCGTGGTGGGTTCGCGCACCGGGTCGATGGCGGTGCCGGGTCCGACCATGGCGCCGGAGAAGACGGGGTCGGGCACGTTGGCGAGTCCAACGGCGCGGCCGGTGAGCGGCGACGTCACAGTGGTCATGGTGGAGCCTCCCAGGTGCGGGGTACAGCGTGCGGCCGCTAGCAGCGGCTGGGGGTATGCCGATTGAAGCCTAAATCACGCCAAGTTCGGACATATGGCCACGGAACGGGCCATGAGCCGACTCGATCGAGGCGCCCGCGCGCGATCACTCCACGACGGCCGACGCTCCGATCCCGGGCCGGTCAGGGCCCTGAGCGGCTCAAGTGGTCTAGTCCTCTTGCTCGACGCGCCGCACTCTACGGCATCCGAGTGAGCTCGACGATCGCCCCGGCGCGTCGGACCGTGCGGTGCTGGCGGCCCGGCCGCCGGGTGCGCACGATGCTCGATTAGGCACTCCGGCGCGGAGCGGCTATCGTTACTCGGGTCGCCGCGAGGCGAAGGTGAATCCAGCGACACAGCTGAGTGAATGTCCGGTGAAATCGGACTGAATCTCATCTGATAAGCTCGAAACACGAAAGAACGCAGTGCCTAATGAAACGAATGCCCGGAGAAAACGCGGAAGCGAATTCGAAGGAAGCGTCCGTTCCTTGAGAACTCAACAGCGTGCCAAAAGTCAACGCCAGATATGTTGACATCCCCGGCCTTGATCCTTCCGGATCGGGGTTGGAGATTCCTTTTGAAATAAACACTAGCGAGGACGCAGTGCACGGGGCCGCCCTATTCCGGTGGTTGCTGTGCCGCTCTGCGCGAGTGTCGACCGGCCGCTTTTAATTAAGCATGGCCGAGTATACATTCACGGAGAGTTTGATCCTGGCTCAGGACGAACGCTGGCGGCGTGCTTAACACATGCAAGTCGAACGGTGAAGCCCTTCGGGGTGGATCAGTGGCGAACGGGTGAGTAACACGTGGGCAATCTGCCCTGCACTCTGGGACAAGCCCTGGAAACGGGGTCTAATACCGGATATGACCTGGAGCCGCATGGCTCCGGGTGGAAAGCTCCGGCGGTGCAGGATGAGCCCGCGGCCTATCAGCTTGTTGGTGGGGTAATGGCCTACCAAGGCGACGACGGGTAGCCGGCCTGAGAGGGCGACCGGCCACACTGGGACTGAGACACGGCCCAGACTCCTACGGGAGGCAGCAGTGGGGAATATTGCACAATGGGCGAAAGCCTGATGCAGCGACGCCGCGTGAGGGATGACGGCCTTCGGGTTGTAAACCTCTTTCAGCAGGGAAGAAGCGCAAGTGACGGTACCTGCAGAAGAAGCACCGGCTAACTACGTGCCAGCAGCCGCGGTAATACGTAGGGTGCGAGCGTTGTCCGGAATTATTGGGCGTAAAGAGCTCGTAGGCGGCCTGTCGCGTCGGATGTGAAAGCCCGGGGCTTAACCCCGGGTCTGCATTCGATACGGGCAGGCTAGAGTGTGGTAGGGGAGATCGGAATTCCTGGTGTAGCGGTGAAATGCGCAGATATCAGGAGGAACACCGGTGGCGAAGGCGGATCTCTGGGCCATTACTGACGCTGAGGAGCGAAAGCGTGGGGAGCGAACAGGATTAGATACCCTGGTAGTCCACGCCGTAAACGTTGGGAACTAGGTGTTGGCGACATTCCACGTCGTCGGTGCCGCAGCTAACGCATTAAGTTCCCCGCCTGGGGAGTACGGCCGCAAGGCTAAAACTCAAAGGAATTGACGGGGGCCCGCACAAGCAGCGGAGCATGTGGCTTAATTCGACGCAACGCGAAGAACCTTACCAAGGCTTGACATATACCGGAAACGGCTAGAGATAGTCGCCCCCTTGTGGTCGGTATACAGGTGGTGCATGGTTGTCGTCAGCTCGTGTCGTGAGATGTTGGGTTAAGTCCCGCAACGAGCGCAACCCTTGTTCTGTGTTGCCAGCATGCCTTTCGGGGTGATGGGGACTCACAGGAGACTGCCGGGGTCAACTCGGAGGAAGGTGGGGATGACGTCAAATCATCATGCCCCTTATGTCTTGGGCTGCACACGTGCTACAATGGCCGGTACAAAGGGCTGCGATACCGTGAGGTGGAGCGAATCCCAAAAAGCCGGTCTCAGTTCGGATTGGGGTCTGCAACTCGACCCCATGAAGTTGGAGTTGCTAGTAATCGCAGATCAGCATGCTGCGGTGAATACGTTCCCGGGCCTTGTACACACCGCCCGTCACGTCACGAAAGTCGGTAACACCCGAAGCCGGTGGCCTAACCCTTGGGAGGGAGCCGTCGAAGGTGGGACCAGCGATTGGGACGAAGTCGTAACAAGGTAGCCGTACCGGAAGGTGCGGCTGGATCACCTCCTTTCTAAGGAGCACATAGCCGGATGCGAGCGAATGTCTCGCACGGTTGCTCATGGGTGGAACGTTGACTATTCGGCACACAGGGTTGGTTGTCTCCTAGTACTGCTTCGGCGTGGAACGGGTTCAAGTGATCGGGTGTGTCGGGCACGTTGTTGGGTCCTGAGGGAACGGCCGTAAGGCTGGAACCTCGGTGAGCCGGTCTCATGCGAGATGCCCTGTTGCGGGTGTTGAGTGTGGGTGTCTGGTCGTTGTTTGAGAACTGCACAGTGGACGCGAGCATCTGTGGCCAAGTTTTTAAGGGCGCACGGTGGATGCCTTGGCACCAGGAACCGATGAAGGACGTGGGAGGCCGCGATAGGCCCCGGGGAGCTGTCAACCGAGCTTTGATCCGGGGGTGTCCGAATGGGGAAACCCGGCAGTCGTCATGGGCTGTCACCCATACCTGAACACATAGGGTATGTGGAGGGAACGCGGGGAAGTGAAACATCTCAGTACCCGCAGGAAGAGAAAACAACCGTGATTCCGGGAGTAGTGGCGAGCGAAACCGGATGAGGCTAAACCTTGAGCGTGTGAGACCCGGCAGGGGTTGCGCTTGAGGGGTCGTGGGATTTTTCTTGATCGGTCTGCCGGCCGGTCGGCGAGTCAGAAACCGTATGGGTAGTCGAAGGACATGCGAAAGGTCCGGCGTAGAGGGTAAGACCCCCGTAGACGAAATCTGTACGGCTCGCTTGAAGAACACCCAAGTAGCACGGGGCCCGAGAAATCCCGTGTGAATCTGGCGGGACCACCCGCTAAGCCTAAATATTCCCTGGTGACCGATAGCGGATAGTACCGTGAGGGAATGGTGAAAAGTACCGCGGGAGCGGAGTGAAATAGTACCTGAAACCGTGTGCCTACAAGCCGTGGGAGCGTCGTTGGTCGGCTTGCCGGCCAGCCGTGACTGCGTGCCTTTTGAAGAATGAGCCTGCGAGTTTGCGGTGTGTAGCGAGGTTAACCCGTGTGGGGTAGCCGTAGCGAAAGCGAGTCCGAATAGGGCGATACAGTTGCATGCCCAAGACCCGAAGCGGAGTGATCTAGCCATGGGCAGGTTGAAGCGCGGGTAAGACCGTGTGGAGGACCGAACCCACCAGGGTTGAAAACCTGGGGGATGACCTGTGGTTAGGGGTGAAAGGCCAATCAAACTCCGTGATAGCTGGTTCTCCCCGAAATGCATTTAGGTGCAGCGTCGCGTGTTTCTTGCCGGAGGTAGAGCACTGGATAGGCGATGGGCCTCACCGGGTTACTGACCTTAGCCAAACTCCGAATGCCGGTAAGTGAGAGCGCGGCAGTGAGACTGTGGGGGATAAGCTCCATGGTCGAGAGGGAAACAGCCCAGAACACCGACTAAGGTCCCTAAGCGTGTGCTAAGTGGGAAAGGATGTGGAGTCGCAGAGACAACCAGGAGGTTGGCTTAGAAGCAGCCACCCTTGAAAGAGTGCGTAATAGCTCACTGGTCAAGTGATTCCGCGCCGACAATGTAGCGGGGCTCAAGTACACCACCGAAGTCGTGTCATTCACAGAATACGCCCAACGGCGCTGTGGATGGGTAGGGGAGCGTCGTGTGCCGGGTGAAGCGGCCGAGGAATCGAGTCGTGGACGGTATACGAGTGAGAATGCAGGCATGAGTAGCGATACAAGAGTGGGAAACTCTTGCGCCGATTGACCAAGGGTTCCTGGGTCAAGCTGATCTGCCCAGGGTAAGTCGGGACCTAAGGCGAGGCCGACAGGCGTAGTCGATGGACAACGGGTTGATATTCCCGTACCCGCTTTGAAGCGCCAACGGCGAACCAGGTGATGCTAAGCCCGTGAAGCCGCCCCGGAGTCTTCGGACAAAGGGGAGTGGTGGAGCCGGTGACCCAAGTCTGTAGTAGCTGAGCGATGGGGTGACGCAGGAAGGTAGTCCAGCCCGGGCGGTGGTTGTCCCGGGGTAAGGGTGTAGGACGTGGGGTAGGCAAATCCGCCTCACATATAGTCTGAGACCTGATGCCGAGCCGATTGTGGTGAAGTGGATGATCCTATGCTGTCGAGAAAAGCCTCTAGCGAGTTTCATGGCGGCCCGTACCCCAAACCGACTCAGGTGGTCAGGTAGAGAATACCGAGGCGTTCGGGTGAACTATGGTTAAGGAACTCGGCAAAATGCCCCCGTAACTTCGGGAGAAGGGGGCCCCTCCTGGTGATGGCACGTGCTGCCTGAGCTGGGGGTGGCCGCAGAGACCAGCGAGAAGCGACTGTTTACTAAAAACACAGGTCCGTGCGAAGCCGTAAGGCGATGTATACGGACTGACGCCTGCCCGGTGCTGGAACGTTAAGGGGACCGGTTAGCTCTGATTCGTCGGGGCGAAGCTGAGAACTTAAGCGCCAGTAAACGGCGGTGGTAACTATAACCATCCTAAGGTAGCGAAATTCCTTGTCGGGTAAGTTCCGACCTGCACGAATGGCGTAACGACTTCTCGACTGTCTCAACCATAGGCCCGGTGAAATTGCATTACGAGTAAAGATGCTCGTTTCGCGCAGCAGGACGGAAAGACCCCGGGACCTTTACTATAGCTTGATATTGGTGTTCGGTTCGGCTTGTGTAGGATAGGTGGGAGACTGTGAAGCAGCAACGCCAGTTGTTGTGGAGTCGCCGTTGAAATACCACTCTGGTCGTGCTGGATGTCTAACCTGGGTCCGTGATCCGGATCAGGGACAGTGTCTGGTGGGTAGTTTAACTGGGGCGGTTGCCTCCTAAAGGGTAACGGAGGCGCCCAAAGGTTCCCTCAGCCTGGTTGGCAATCAGGTGTTGAGTGTAAGTGCACAAGGGAGCTTGACTGTGAGACCGACGGGTCGAGCAGGTGCGAAAGCAGGGACTAGTGATCCGGCGGTGGCTTGTGGAAGCGCCGTCGCTCAACGGATAAAAGGTACCCCGGGGATAACAGGCTGATCTTCCCCAAGAGTCCATATCGACGGGATGGTTTGGCACCTCGATGTCGGCTCGTCGCATCCTGGGGCTGGAGTAGGTCCCAAGGGTTGGGCTGTTCGCCCATTAAAGCGGTACGCGAGCTGGGTTTAGAACGTCGTGAGACAGTTCGGTCCCTATCCGCTGTGCGCGTAGGAGTGTTGAGAAGGGCTGTCCCTAGTACGAGAGGACCGGGACGGACGAACCTCTGGTGTGCCAGTTGTTCTGCCAAGGGCATGGCTGGTTGGCTACGTTCGGGAGGGATAACCGCTGAAAGCATCTAAGCGGGAAGCCTGCTTCGAGATGAGCACTCCCACCTCCTTGAGAGGGTAAGGCTCCCAGTAGACGACTGGGTTGATAGGCCGGATGTGGAAGCCCTGTGAGGGGTGGAGCTGACCGGTACTAATAGGCCGAGGGCTTGTCCTCAGTTGCTCGCGTCCACTGTGTTGTTCTGAAACAACGACCCCACCGCATTTGAGGCGGTGGTGCGGCCGATAGTTTCATAGTGTTTCGGTGGTCATAGCGTGAGGGAAACGCCCGGTTACATTCCGAACCCGGAAGCTAAGCCTTACAGCGCCGATGGTACTGCAGGGGGGACCCTGTGGGAGAGTAGGACGCCGCCGAACAATTCTTCAGAAGAAGCCCCCACCGGGCCAACGGTCTCGGTGGGGGCTTCTTCGCGTTCACTCGCACGGCCGGGTAAAGTCGGCCCAGAAAGTCGCCGTACGGACAGAGGAGGCCCCCGGGTGGAGGTCCAGGAGAGGCGCGTCCAGACCGACCGCGTCCTCACCATCCCGAACATGCTGAGCATGGCCCGACTGGTCGGGGTGCCGGTGTTCCTGTGGCTCATTCTCTGGCCGGAGTTCGGCGGGCCCAAGAACGACGGCTGGGCGCTGCTGATCCTGGCGTTCAGCGGGGTGAGCGACTATCTGGACGGCAAGCTCGCCCGTCGTTGGGGCCAGATCAGCCGGCTGGGACAGCTGCTGGATCCGCTGGCCGACCGGCTCTACATCTTCTCGACGCTGCTGGGCCTCACCTGGCGCGGCATCCTGCCGTGGTGGTTGACCGCGATCCTGGTGGCGCGTGACGTGTTCATCAGCGCGCTGCTGCCGATTCTCAACCGGCACGGATACGGTCCGCTGCAGGTGAGTTTTCTCGGCAAGGCGGCGACCTTCAATCTGATGTACGCCTTTCCGCTTCTGCTGCTCGGTCAGGGCCATGGGTGGATCCACAGCACGGCCGCCGCGGTCAGCTGGGCTTTCATCGGATGGGGCACCGTGCTCTACTGGTGGGCGGCGATCCTCTATGCGATGCAGACGCGACAGATCGTCAAGGGAACTGTCACGGGCGGCTAGCCGGGAGGCTAATCGGGCCGACTTTTCGCGCGGATCCGCGAGTCGGATGATTTCAGCCGGGTAGAGGTGTCCTGGAACGGTTTGATGGATGAGGAGTCCATTGCCGTGAAGGAGGACGCACCCGCAATGAAAGCCGTTGTGATGGCAGGAGGCGAGGGAACCCGTCTCCGCCCGATGACTTCGAGCATGCCGAAGCCGCTGCTACCGGTCGCCAACCGCCCGATCATGGAGCACGTGCTTCGGTTGCTCAAGCGGCACGGCCTCACCGACACCGTGGTCACCGTCCAGTTCCTCGCCTCACTGGTGAAGAACTACTTCGGTGATGGCGAGGAGCTCGGCATGAACCTCACCTATGCGAACGAGGAGGTTCCGCTCGGCACCGCCGGCAGTGTCAAGAACGCCGAGGACGCTCTCCGTGACGACTCCTTTCTGGTGATCTCCGGAGATGCCCTGACGGATTTTGATCTTACCGAGCTGATCGCTTTCCACCGGAGCAAGGGCGCTCTGGTGACGGTCTGTCTGACGCGCGTTCCCAATCCGCTGGAATTCGGAATCACCATTGTCGACGACGACGGGCGGGTGGAGCGCTTCCTGGAGAAGCCGACGTGGGGTCAGGTCTTCTCCGACACCGTGAACACCGGCATCTATGTGATGGAGCCGGAGGTCTTCGACTATGTCGCGGCCGGCACCTCGGTGGACTGGTCGAGTGACGTCTTCCCGCAGCTGCTCAAGGAGGGCAAGCCGGTCTACGGCTACGTCGCCGAGGGCTACTGGGAGGACGTGGGCACCCACGAGAGCTACGGCAAGGCCCAGGCCGACGTGCTGGAAGGCAAGGTCGACGTCGAGCTGGACGGCTTCGAGATCTCCCCGGGCGTCTGGGTGGCCGAGGGCGCCGAGGTGGATCCGGAGGCGATCCTGCGCGGCCCGCTCTACATCGGCGACTACGCCAAGGTCGAGGCCGGCGTGGAGCTGCGCGAGCACACCGTGCTGGGCAGCAACGTGGTCGTCAAGCGCGGTGCGTTCCTGCACAAGGCGGTGATCCACGACAACGTCTACGTCGGGCCGCAGACCAATCTGCGCGGCTGTGTGGTCGGCAAGAACACCGATGTGATGCGCGCGGCCCGGATCGAGGACGGCGCGGTGATCGGCGACGAGTGCCTGATCGGCGAGGAGTCGATCATCGCCGGCGCGGTCCGGGTCTACCCGTTCAAGACCATCGAGGCCGGCGCCTTCGTCAACACCTCGGTGATCTGGGAGTCGCGCGGGCAGGAGCACCTGTTCGGCGCCCGAGGCGTCTCCGGGATCATCAATGTGGAGATCACTCCGGAGCTGGCGGTGCGGCTGGCCGGTGCCTATGCAACCACGTTGAAGAAGGGTGCCACCGTCACCATCGCGCGTGACCACTCGCGTGGTGCCCGTGCGCTCAAACGAGCGATGATCTCGGCGCTGCAGACCAGCGCGATCGACGTCCGGGACTTGGAGAACGTGCCGCTGCCGGTGGCCCGGGTGCACACGGCGCGGGGCAGCGCGGGCGGGATCTTCCTGCGGACCACACCTGGCGTGTCCGACTCGCTGGACATCCTCTTCTTCGACGAGCGCGGCGCCGACCTCTCGCAGGCCGGGCAGCGCAAGCTCGACCGGGTCTACGCCCGCCAGGAGTTCCGCCGGGCGTTCCCGGGCGAGATCGGTGACCTCACCTTCCCGTCCAGCGTCTTCGACTCCTACGCGGGCAGCCTGCTGCGGGCCATCGACACCCGCGGGGTGCGGGAGGCCGGCATCAAGGTGGTGGTCGACACCGCGCACGGCAGCGCCGGGCTCGTTCTGCCGAGCATCCTGGGCCGGCTCGGCGTGGAGGCGCTGAGCGTCAACAGCGGGCTGGACGAAGCCCGGCCGACCGAGGACGCCGAGGAGCGCCGCGCGGGGCTGGCCCGGCTGGGCGCGCTGGTGTCCTCGTCGCGTGCGGCCTTCGGGGTGCGGTTCGACACCGTGGGCGAACGGGTCTCGTTCGTCGACGAGTTGGGCCGGGTCATCGAGGACGATCGCGCGCTGCTGGTGCTGCTCGACCTGGTCGCCGCCGAGCGGCGCACCGGGCAGGTCGCGCTGCCGGTGACCACTACCAGGATCGCCGAGCAGGTCGCGGCCTACCACGGCACCCAGGTGCGCTGGACCAGCACCTCGCCGGACGACCTGGCCAAGGCGGCGGCCGCTGACGGCACCATCTTCGGCGGCGACGGGCGCGGCGGCTATGTGGTGCCGGAGTTCAGCGGCGTGCTGGACGGCGCGGCGGCCTTCGTCCGACTGGTCGGCCTGGTGACGCGGACCCAACTGACGCTCAGTCAGATCGACGCCCGGATCCCGCAGGCCCACATGCAGCGGCGGGACGTCGCCACCCCGTGGGCGGCCAAGGGCCAGGTGATGCGCGCGGTGGTCGAGGCGGCGGGCAACCGCACCCTGGACACCACGGACGGTGTGCGGGTCGTCGAGTCCGACGGCCGGTGGACCCTGGTGCTGCCCGACCCGGCCGAGGCGGTCACCCATCTCTGGGCCGAGGGGCCGGACGACGAGGCCACCCAGGCACTGCTCGACGAGTGGGCGGCGGTGGTCGACGGCGCCGGGCGCTGACGGCCCCGAACACCGTGCGGCGAGTGCGCTGCCGGGCGTAGGCCCCTGCCACGGGGGCTGTTCGCCCGGCGGCGCGCTGCCGTGCGACGATGTCCCGCATGCCAGCGACGCGATCACCGAACGAGCGGAACGGCCGTTACGCCCGTCCCGACGCCTCGATGACGCTGCTGAACACGGTGATGGACCAGAGCCTGGACGAGGGCTACGCCGCGGCCGCCCGGGCCCGGGGCGAGGAGGGCCGGCGCCGGCTGCCCACCACCACCCGCGGCAAGCTGGTGCTGGCACTCGGATTGGCGCTGGCCGCCGTGGTGGTGACGGTCAGTGGGGTCAATGCCCACGAGTCCGAGCCGGCCCTGGCCAAGGAGAAGGACGCGCTGGTCAAGCGGGTCACGGACGCCACCGCCGCTGCGGACAAGCTGCAGCGCGATGTGGAGGCGGCCCGCACCCAGGTCGAGCAGCAACAGCAGCGGGCGCTGAGCCAGAGCGGCGGGGACACCGGACTGACCGCCCTGAACGGCACCGTGGGGACCGGGGCGGTGACCGGCCCGGGGGTGAAGCTGGTGATATCCGACGCGTCCGACAGCAGTACGGACGGCGGCATAGACCCGCGCACCTCGGGCGGATTCGGCGGCGGGCGGCTGCGCGACCGGGACCTGCAGCTGGTCGTCAACGGGCTCTGGGAGGCCGGGGCGGAGGCGATCGCGATCAACGGACAGCGGCTGACCGCGCTGTCGCCGATCCGGGCCGCCGGCGACGCGATCCTGGTGAACAACCGTCCGCTGGTGCCGCCGTACACGCTGTTCGCCGTCGGGGACGACAAGCGGCTGCCGGGCGCCTTCCAGGACAGCATGGGCGGTCACTACCTGCGGCTCCTGCAGGACAACTTCGGTATCAAGGCGACCGTCAGCGGCCAGCACGCAGTGGACCTGCCGGCCGCGGTGGGCTTCACACTGCGGCTGGCGGTGCCGGAGTCGCCGAGCCCCAGCCCGAGTGCTTCCAGCCCGAGCCCGAGCGCATCCAGCCCCGGCCCCGGCGCGTCCGGTTCCACCCCGTCCAGCCCCAGCCCGGCCGGCCCCGACGCCGGCAGCTCCGCCGCGCCTTCCACGTCCTCTACGACAGGAGTTCCCAAGCCGTGATCGCCGTACTGGGCCTGGTGGCCGGAGTGGTCGTCGGGCTGTTCGTGCAGCCCTCCGTGCCGTCGGCCGTCGTGCCGTACCTGCCGATCGCCGTGGTGGCCGCGCTGGACGCGGTCTTCGGCGGGGTGCGGGCGATGCTGGACGGCAACTTCGATGACAAGGTCTTCGTGGTCTCCTTCCTCTCCAATGTGGTGGTGGCCGCGCTGATCGTGTTCCTCGGCGATCAGCTGGGCGTCGGCTCGCAGCTGTCCACCGGCGTGGTCGTGGTGCTGGGGATCCGGATCTTCTCGAACGCGGCGGCCATCCGACGCCATGTGTTCCGGGCCTGAGGCGGGCGCGCATGAGTGACCAGGACGACGTGAACCCGGACGACACCGAGGACGAGCAGCAGCAGCCCGAGCCGGAGCAGGCACCCGGCAGCACCCCTGACCCCGAGCCGGAGCCCACGCCCGAGCCCGAGCCGTCCGCAGACCCGGAGCCGGCCGCAGACCCCGATCGCGTCCCCGAGCCCCAGCCCCAGCCCGAGCCGCCCGCCGAGCACCCCCAGGCCCTCGCCGCCCCCGCAGCCCCCTCCGACGGCCGCAAGCGCCTGCGCAGCGCGCTCTGGCCGCCCCGCATCTCCCGGGGCCAGCTGGTGGTCGCCCTGCTGCTCTTCGCGCTCGGCCTGGGCCTGGCGATCCAGGTCCGCTCGACCAACGACCACAGCGCCCTGCGCGGTGCCCGCCAGGAGGATCTTGTTCGGATCCTCGACGAACTGGACAGCCGCCAGCAGCGTCTACAGCAGGAGAAGTCCCAGCTCGACCAGTCCCTGACCCAGCTGCAGACCAGCTCCAACCAGGCCAAGGAGGCCCAGGAGCAGACCCGGCAGAAGGCTCTGGAGCTCGGCGTGCTGGCCGGCACGGTCAAGGCGACCGGTCCGGGCATCGTACTGACGGTCGATGACCCCCAAGGGCAGGTCAAGGCGGATATGCTGCTGGACACCCTGCAGGAACTCCGAGCGGCGGGGGCGGAGGCGATTCAGATCAACGATGTCCGCGTGGTGGCCCACACCTACTTCACCGACGTGCCGTCCGGCGGCGTGCAGATCGACGGCAAGACCGTGGTACAGCCCTATCGGTTCACGGTGATCGGCAACCCGCAGGATCTGACGCCTGCTCTGAACATCCCGGGCGGCATCGTCCGTACGTTGGAGAAGGAGCAGGTGGCCACCAATATCTCGGAGCAGCAGAAAGTGACGGTGGACGCGCTCGTGGTGCCGACTCCGCAGCAGTTCGCCAAACCGGCGGCGAAGTGAGGCGCCGCCCGCGCTCCTCCCAAAGACCTGCGCTGACGGTCCGTCGGCTGCACCACCGCTCACCTGCGTGGTTGAGTGGGCCCCGGTGCGTCGGCCGCGAACGCCGTCGGCCACACTGTGCAGTACCACTGTTGTCGTTGCGCCGGCCGGCGGCCGGATCGGCGGCTTGTCCGAGCTTCTCACCCTGCCCCGCGGGCGGGTCTGTTTCACGCAAGGGGATTCGCCCGTGAGTTTTTTCTCGAAGCTGTTCGGCCGCAACAACCGCCGCGCCGCCGCGGCGGAGGCGCCCACCGCGCGTCACCGCCGGGAGGACGAGGGCGGCCAGCTCCCCGGCATGCGCCCGGCGCCGCAGGACGGCTACCAGACGGCCGGTGACCGGCCGCTTTTCCGTGACGGCGGCTACGGCGCGTCGGTTGACCCCTCGGGTTCGCCGCGCATAGGTTTCCCGGCAGGACCCTCAACCTCTGGTGGAGGGTTTAGCTCGGATTCCTACGCCGGGCACGTCCCTGGGGGAGTGCCGCGCCAGGAGGCTGCGAACATGACCGGCCAGATCGTCTGCCCGCGCTGCGGTAACCACAACCCCGCTTCCGCGCGGTTCTGCAACAACTGCGGGACGCCGCTGCGGGTCGCCGGTGCGGAGAGCGCGGTCGAGACCACCTCGACCATCTCGATCTCCGGCCTGGAGTCCTACGACCCCAACGCCACCAGCACCGGCGCCACTCCCGCGCTCTCGCCCGAGATGCTGGCCGCGATCGACGCGCTGCCCCCGGGCTCGGCGCTGCTGATCGTGCTGCGCGGGCCGAACTCCGGCAGCCGGTTCCTGCTGGACGCCGATGTCACCACGGCCGGCCGTCACCCGCAGGGTGACATCTTCCTGGACGACGTCACGGTCTCGCGCCGGCACGTCGAGTTCCGCCGGCAGCCCGGCGGCGGCTTCTCGGTCGCCGACGTGGGCAGCCTGAACGGGACGTACGTCAACCGGGAGGCGATCGACGAGGTCGCGCTGAACAACGGTGATGAGGTGCAGATCGGCAAGTACCGGCTGGTGTTCTTCGCCGGACCGCAGCACTACTGATCCACCGCCACCGGGTCGGCCGCACGGCCGGCCCGGTGCCATCGGCGGGGCATTCTTTTCGGGCACGGACGGGCACGGGCAGGCGGGGGTCGCACACGACGTCGGCAGGAGAGCGCGAATGACCTCGAATCAGACCGTGACATCCCCCCGCCGCCCCGGGGCCGTGCAGCCGCACGGCGGTGAGCGGCGCGGAGCGGAGCTGCTCAGCATCGGTGCGGTGCTCGCCTGCCTGCGCGAGGACTTCCCCGAGGTCACCATCTCCAAGATCCGTTTCCTGGAGGCGGAGGGACTGGTCGAGCCGCAGCGCACCCCGTCCGGTTACCGCAAGTTCGGGCCGGCCGACGTGGAGCGGCTGGCCTATGTGCTGCGGATGCAGCGCGACCACTACCTGCCACTGCGGGTGATCCGCGAGCACCTGGACGCGATCGAACGCGGCGAGGCCCCGCCCGCGCTGCCCGGCGCCGACGCCCGCCCCGGCCCCCGCGAGGAGGCCGACCGGGAGCTTGAGGCGCCCGCCGGTGGCGTCCGGCTGGGCCGGGCCGAGTTGCTGGCCGCGGCCGGAGCCGAGGAGCGGGACCTCGCCGAATGGGAGTCCTACGGCCTGGTGGCGGCCGGCCCGGACGGCGGCTACGACGCCGACACCCTGCAGATCGCCCGGCTGGTCGCCGAGCTCGGCCGGTTCGGCCTGGAGCCGCGCCACCTGCGCCAGGTGAAGGCCGCCGCCGAGCGGGAGATCGCCTTGGTGGACCAGGTGGTGGCCCCGCTGCGCCGCCACCGCAACCCGCAGACCAGGGCACACGCCGAGGCCACCGCCCGCGAGCTGGCCACCCTGGCGGTGCGGCTGCACGCCACCATGGTGCAGGCCGGACTCCGTGGCAGGGGGCAGTAGTGCCCCGGCCGGACCCGGCCGCGCTTTCCTATCTCGCCCCAGGGTCATAGGGTTGCCTTGTGAATGAGCTCGACGTCGTGGGTGTCCGGGTGGAGATGCCCTCCAACCAGCCGATCGTCCTGCTGCGCGAAGTGGGGGGCGATCGGTACTTGCCGATCTGGATCGGCCCCGGCGAGGCGACCGCGATCGCCTTCGCCCAGCAGGGCATGACTCCGGTGCGCCCGCTGACGCACGACCTCTTCAAGGACGTGTTGGATGCGCTCGGCCAGCAGCTCACCCAGGTGCGGATCACCGACCTGCGCGAGGGCGTCTTCTACGCGGAGCTGGTCTTCGCCGGCGGGGTCGAGGTGAGTGCCCGTCCGTCGGACGCGATAGCCCTGGCGCTGCGCACCGGCACGCCGATCTACGGCGCGGAGGCGGTGCTCGCGGAGGCGGGGATCGCGATTCCGGACGAGCAGGAGGACGAGGTCGAGAAGTTCCGCGAGTTCCTCGACCAGGTCTCGCCGGAGGACTTCGGCGGCAACGCCCAGTAGTCCGGCCCAGTCCGGCCCCGGGCTCCCGATCGGTCGTTTCGCCCACACCCCGGTCGTGTTCGATCCGCAGTCGATCAGCTGTTTTGCCAAAGTGTTCGGTCCTACCCACACTAGGGGCACGCGAAACCACTCGTGTGAGTGATGACGCTTCGCCGGTCCGGCGTGGCGATCGTTGACGCGTCTCGGACCACTGCCTACCGTCATGGATGGCAGCCGGGGCGTGCCCCGATCCCGGCACCGGAGCACCGATGGACGGAGGTTGGCATGAGCAGCAGCGGCGATGAGGCGGCCGTGACGGGCCCGTGCGCCCTCCATCTGCCCCGGGAGCGCCGGGGCCTGGGCGGCAGGCCGTTCCCCACGCAGGCCGCCGAGACGGTGGCCGAGCTGCCCCGGGTCGGCCGCTTTCCGGCGGTCCAGGCCGGGCAGCCCGCGATCGAGCGGATCGGCCCCTCCTCCGACCTGCTCGGCTACCGCGGCCCGACCGCCTGCGCGGCTGCCGGCATCACCTACCGCCAGCTGGACTACTGGGCCCGCACCGGCCTGCTGGAGCCGAGTGTCCGCACCGCCTATCCGGCCGGCGCGCAGCGGCTCTACAGCTTCCGCGACGTCCTGGTGCTGAAGATCGTCAAGCGGCTGCTGGACGCCGGCGTCTCGCTGCAGAACATCCGGGTGGCCGTGAGCCACCTGCAGTCCACCGAGCTCGGCGAGCTGGCGGGGCTGACCCTGATGTGCGACGGCGCCACGGTCTACGAGTGCACCTCCCCGCAGCAGGTGGTCGATCTGCTGAAGGGCGGCCAGGGCGTCTTCGGGATCGCGGTCGGCGCGGTCTGGCAGGAGCTGGAGGTGACCCTCGGGCGGTTGCACGCCGAGCGCACCGACACCGGTGAGACCCTGCTCGGGCAGGACCCGGGCGACGAGCTGGCCCGCCGCCGCAACCGCGCGGTCTGACGGCCGCTCACTTCCGCGGCCCGCGGGAACCACTCGGACGTCGGCGGTCGTCCGCTCCTGACGACGGATCACGGCGGTCCGGCCGAAGGGGGATCATGCGGGTATCCGGGGTGCTGCGCGGGCGGCGACGGCAGCGGCGGGCGTTCCAGGTGATGGTGCTCGCCTGCCTGCTGGCGCTGGTGCCCAGCGGCTGGGAGTTCCTCACCCAGAGCTCGCGGATCCGCACCGTCGCCGACGTGCCGGCCGAGCCGGTGGCCGTGGTTTTCGGCGCCCAGGTGGTCGGCGAGGAGCCCTCGCCCTATCTCGCGGCCCGGCTGGACGCCGCCCTGGACCTGTACCGCGCGCACAAGGTGCAGGCGATCCTGGTGACCGGCGACAACAGCCACCCCGACTACAACGAGCCGGGCGCGATGTACCAGTACCTGGTGGACCACGGGGTGCCGGCCGTCAAGGTGGTGCGCGACTACGCCGGCTTCAACACCTGGGACTCCTGCACCCGGGCGCGGCGGATCTTCGGGGTGGACCACGCGGTCCTGGTCAGCACGGACTACCACGTGCGCCGGGCGCTGGCGCTCTGCCGGGCGGCCGGGATCGACTCCTATGCGGTCGGGGCGCCGGAGCCGCACGACCTGACCTGGTACGCCGGGTCGGTGCGGGAGCTGCCGGGAGCCGGGAAGGCGCTGTTCAGCGCGGTCTTCACGCCCGACCCGGCGCTGCTCGGGCCGTCCGACCCCGGTGTGACCCGAGCCCTGGCGGATTCCTCGGGCCGCCGCTGAGCCCGGTTGTCGTACCCGTGCGCGATCATCAATGGTGTGCGCCCCCTGCCGAGCATCCTGCACCTCGACATGGACGCCTTCTTCGCCTCGGTGGAGCAGGCGGCCAAGCCGAGCCTGCGCGGCAAGCCGGTGATCGTCGGCGGGCTCGGCCAGCGCGGCGTGGTCTCCACCTGCTCCTATGAGGCGCGGGTCTTCGGGGTCCGGTCGGCGATGGCCACGGCGGTGGCCCGCCGGCTCTGCCCCAACGCCGCCTACCTCTGGCCCCGGTTCGTCGCCTACCGGGAGATCAGCGAGCTGGTGATGGCGATGCTGCGGGAGCTGTCGCCGCTGGTCGAGCAGCTGAGCGTGGACGAGGCCTATGTCGACCTGGCGGCCGGGCCGTACGGTCCGGTGCTGGCCGAGGCGACCCTGGCCGAGGGTGTCGAGCTGATCCGGGCGATCGCCGAGGACCTGCGGGCCGACATCGAGCGGGCCACCGGGCTGACCGCCTCGGTCGGCGCGGCCTCCTCCAAGCTGATGGCCAAGATCGGCTCCGAGCAGGCCAAGCCCAACGGGCTGGTGCTGGTGACGCCGGGTCAGGAACGCGCGGTGCTCGGGCCGTTGTCGGTGCGGGCGCTGCCGGGAGTTGGCCCGGCGACCGAGCAGGCGCTGCGCCGGGCCGGGCTGCTGACCGTTGCCGAGGTGGCCGACCAGTCGGAGGAGGAGCTGGTCCGGCTGCTCGGCCGGGCGCACGGAAGTGGCGTCGCGCTGATGGCCCGGGGGCTGGACGGCCGCGCGGTGGTGCCGGACCGGGACGCCAAGTCGGTTTCGGTGGAGGACACTTACGAGGTCGACCTGATGGAGCGCGACCAGGTGCTCTTCGAGCTGGACCGGCTGGCGGCCCGCTGCGTGCGCCGGCTGAAGGCGGCCGGGCGGTCCGGGCGCACCGTGGTGATCAAGGTGCGGCGGTTCGACTTCTCCACCCTGACCCGGTCCGAGACGCTGCCCGGGCCGACCGACGACGCCCGGGTGATCGCGGACACCGCCCGCCGGCTGGCCGAGCAGGTGAGCCTGGCCGGCGGCATCCGGCTGCTCGGGGTGGGCGTCTCCCAGCTCGCCGAGTACACCCAGGAGGACCTGTTCGCCCAGGCCGCCGCCGAGCTCGCCGAACAGGAGGGGGAGGGCGGTGACGAGTCGGACGAGTCCGACGCCGAGGCCCCGCCGACGGCCGCGGCCGTGCAGCCGTTCCGCGAGCAGGTCTGGCTGCCGGGGCAGGACGTGGTGCACGCGGAGCACGGGCGCGGCTGGGTGCAGGGCAGCGGGGTGGGCCGGGTGACGGTGCGCTTCGAGACTCCCGACTCACCGCCAGGTCGGGTCCGCACCTTCCGGATCGAGGATCCGGCGCTGACTCCCGCCGAGCCGCTGCCGCTGCGCCCGCGCGGACCGTCCGAACAGCCGTGAGCCCCCATCCGGGATGCCGGATGGGGGCTCACGGGTGCCGGGGCGGCCGATCCCTGGGCGGCCCCGGCTACGGCAACCTCGTCAGGCGCCGGTCTTGGTGGGCTGCTTGGCCGGAGCAACCGGAGCGTCGGCCACCGGCTGGCTCGGCCGGGCGGTGCGGATCGCGAACGGCACCACGGCGGCGATCAGGCAGAGCGCGGCGGCGACCCAGAAGGCGTGCTTGTAGGCGTCCAGGGTCGGGATCTGCATCGGGATCATCTTGGCGATCTGCGGCGGGAACTTGATGGAGTCCCCGGTCAGGATGGCGCCCATCACCGCGGTGCCGATGGCACCACCGACGGTGCGCAGCACCGCGTTCATGCCGTTGGCGATGCCGCTCTGCTCGGCCGGCACGGCACCGTTGATGTAGGCGGGCATCGCCGCGTACGCCATGCCGACGCCGAGACCGAAGAGGCCGGCGGCGAAGTAGATGTCACCCTCGGTGCCGTGGCGCAGCGCCAGGTAGGCCATCGAGACGGCACCGAAGACGCCGCCGAGCACCAGCGGCAGGCGCGGACCGCGGCGGGCGATCAGCATGGCTCCGACCGGGGCTGCCACCATCGAGCCGAGCGCGGAGGGCAGCAGCAGCACACCCGCGTGCAGCACGGTGGCGGTGAAGCCGTAGTGCGCCAGCTTGGCCGGGGTCTGGGTGAAGTTGCTGATCACCAGGAACGAGCCGTACATCCCGAAGCCGATCAGCAGGCCGGCCACGTTGGTGAAGGCGACGGCCGGACGGGCCATCATCTTCATGTCCACCAGCGGGTGCGCGACCTTGACCTCGACGATGCCCCAGATCAGCGCGACCACGGCGGCGACGGCGAACAGGCCCAGGGTCTTGGTGGAGGTCCAGCCCCACTCGTTGCCGCGGCTGACCGCGATCAGCAGCGCGGAGAGCCAGCCGGCCAGGGTGAGCGCGCCCAGCGGGTCGGCGCCGCCGGCGCGGTCGACCACCGGGTCCTTGGGCACCCGCACCATCACCAGCAGCACCGCGATCAGACCGGCGATCAGGCCCATCCAGAAGATCGACTTGTAGTCCCAGTGCTCCAGCAGCAGACCGGTGGCGACCAGGCCGAGGCCGGAGCCGACACCCATCGAGGCGCTGATCGCGGCGACACCGCCGGTGACCTTCTCGCGCGGCAGCTCGTCACGGACGATGCTGATCGCCAGCGGCAGCACGCCACCGCCGGCGCCCTGCAGCACGCGGGCGACCACCAGCATCGAGAAGGAGTGGGTGGCCACCGCCAGGCCGGAGCCGAGCACCAGGCCGGCCAGCGAGATCAGCAGCATCGGCTTGCGGCCGCGCAGGTCGCCGAAGCGGCCGAGCAGCGGGGTGAGCACGGCGGCGGAGAGCAGGTTGGCCGTCATCAGCCAGGTGATGTTGGAGCCGGAGACGTTCAGCTCCTTGGCCAGCGACGGCAGGATCGGCACCACGGCCGTCTGGATCACGCTGTAGGCCAGCATCGCCAGCACCAGAGCGGGCAGCACCCGGGCACTGCTCGGTTTCACGGCCGTGGCGGCGGGCTGGGCGGCCTCACTCACGGATGGCTCCTTCACTCGGGTGCCGGGGCAGCCAGAGGACTGCTTCAGACACGCGACAGTTAATCGACTGAAGTAACGATCCGAGAAGTGCTTCAGTTTGTCAAATATCTACCGCTGAAGCTTCCCTGGTGCGGCATGCCGCGGCCCCGGCCCGCACTCGGGTCGGGGCCGCGGCAGCCCGGCTGGGCTCAGTGATGGGTGTCGACCGGCGCCGCCGAGCCGGTGCTGTCGTGGATCTCCACCCGCTCCCGGCGCAGCTCGTCCTTGATCACCTGCTCCTCGGTGACCCGCTCCACCACCAGCCGCACCCGCTCCATCGGTGCCAGGTACTTGCGCACCACCGGGCGCTCCTCGCGGAGCGTCACCTCCTCGACGGCCTCGGCGATGTCCTGCGCCGACAGCGCGGACTGCTCGGCGCTGCTCACCGGTACCCGCTCCACCCGGACCCGCTCCCTGGTCACCTGCACCCGGCGCTCCACCGGCTCGGTCACCACGTACTTGCGCATCCGGGCGGTGCCGAGCACGTGCCACTCGTTGGTGATCTCCAGGCGCTCCTCGCGCAGGGTCAGCTCGATCGGGCGGGGCGGGTGGGTGGTGGCCGCGCTGCCAGCGGTGCGCGCCTGCTCCGGGGTCGGCTCGACCGGGCCGGGGGCCGGCTCCACCGGCTTGTCCAGGCCGATGGTCGGCTCGACCGGCCCCTCCCGGCCGACGGCCGACCGGGCGGTGGGTGCGGTGGGTGCGGTGGGTGCGGTGGCCATCGGGCGGCCGGTGGCGGGGGCCGCGGGTGCGGTCACACCGAAGTCCATGTCGTCCGCCCGGCCGCGGGCGGTGCCCTGGGCGGGCGGAGCGGGTGCGGCGGTGCGGTCACCGGTGGGGGCGTCCAGCCCGTAGTAGCGGTAGAGCTGCAGCTCCTGGGCCGGGGAGAGGTGCTGGCCGACGCCGAAGTCCGGCGACTCCTTGATCAGCGACTTGTCATAGGGCACCCGCAGCTCCTGGCCGGAGAACTCGCTCGTGGTCAGGGGCACGAAGGCGTCCCGGCCGAAGATCCCGGTGCGCACGGCCGCCCACTCGGGCTCGCCGGTCGCGTCGTCGAGGTAGACCTCGTCCACGGTGCCGATCTTGTCGCCGTTGCGGTCCACGGCCTTGTGCCCGATCAGGTCTCGGGGATCGATATCGGTCTGCACGCTGTTCCTCTCCTGGTGGTACCGCTGTCGATTCACACCAAATGCCACAAAGGGAACAGCGGCCAGCCGGATGCGGCCGTCCGAGCCGGTGATCGCCCAGGTGGGGGAGTGCGATCGATCACCTGAGCGGTGTTGGCAATGACCGCCGCTGGTACCCTGAACACGACCGCCGAACCCGCACGGGAGAGTCTCCGGCCTTCGATTTCCCAGCGATTTCGAATAGTCCGGAGCGCCGAAGGAGCAAACCCTCCCCGGAATCTCTCAGGCATCCGTACCGTGTGGAATAGGTCACTCTGGAAAGCAGGGCAGGGCCGCCGGTGAGGGAACCGGAGGCGACCACCCTCACCGACGGTGCAAGCCGACGGGGCGTAAGCCCCGTGCGGGCGAAGCTCTCAGGTCCCGATGACAGAGGGGGAGGCCTGTCGGGCTCGTCCGCCACGGCCGCACCGTTCCCCCAGGCGGCGAGGGTCGTGGCTGCGTGCCCCCGCCGGTCCGTGACCAGGAGGCCTCGACCACCATGACTGACCAGCCGACCGCCGGTCGCTCCCAGAACGCGACGCTCGCCGACCTTGAGGCGGCCAGCCCGTTCCAGTCGCGCCACATCGGCCCTGACGCCGCCGCCCAGGAGAAGATGCTCGCCCAGGTGGGCTTCGGCTCGCTGGCCGAACTCTCCACCGCGGCCGTCCCCGAGGCGATCCGCAGCATCACCGCGCTCGACCTGCCCGCCGGCCGCACCGAGGCCCAGGTGCTGGCCGAGCTGCGTGAGCTGGCCGGGCACAACCAGGTGCTCACCTCGATGATCGGGCTCGGGTACTACGGCACCTTCACCCCGCCGGTGATCCTGCGCAACGTCATGGAGAACCCGGCCTGGTACACCGCCTACACCCCGTACCAGCCCGAGATCTCGCAGGGCCGCCTGGAGGCGCTGCTCAACTTCCAGACCCTGGTCTCCGACCTGACCGGTCTGCCCACCTCCGGCTCCTCGCTGCTCGACGAGGGCACCGCGGCGGCCGAGGCGATGGCGCTGGCCCGCCGCGTCACCAAGGTCAAGGGCGGCGTCTTCCTGGTCGACGTGGACACCCTGCCGCAGACCCTCGCGGTGATCCGGACCCGCGCGGTGCCGACCGGTGTCGAGGTGGTCGTCGCCGACCTGTCCGCCGGCATCCCGGCCGAGATCGCCGAGCGCGGCGTCTTCGGCGTGCTGCTCCAGTACCCGGGTGCCTCCGGCGCGGTGCGCGACCTCACCCCGGTGATCGAGCAGGCGCACGGCCTCGGCGCGATCGTCGCCGTCGCCGCCGACCTGCTGGCGCTGACCCTGCTCAAGTCGCCCGGCGAGCTGGGTGCGGACATAGCCTGCGGCACCTCGCAGCGCTTCGGTGTGCCGATGGGCTTCGGCGGCCCGCACGCCGGCTACCTCTCGGTCCGCGCCGAGTACGCGCGCTCGCTGCCCGGCCGCCTGGTCGGCGTCTCGGTGGACGCCGACGGCCACCGCGCCTACCGGCTGGCGCTGCAGACCCGCGAGCAGCACATCCGCCGCGAGAAGGCCACCAGCAACATCTGCACCGCCCAGGTGCTGCTCGCCGTGATGGCCTCGATGTACGCGGTCTACCACGGTCCGGACGGCCTGGCCGACATCGCCCGCCGCACCCACCGCTACGCCGCCGCGCTGGCCGAGGGCCTGCGGGCCGGCGGCGTCGAGCTCGCCCACGGCGCGTTCTTCGACACCGTCACCGCCAAGGTGCCGGGCCGGGCCGTCGAGGTGGTCGCCGCCGCCCGCGCCGAGGGCGTCAACCTCCACCAGGCCGACGCGGACACCGTCTCGATCTCCTGCGACGAGACCACCACCCGCGAGCACCTGGAGATCGTCTGGGCCGCCTTCGGGGTGGTCGGCGCCGAGGTGGCCGAGGCCGCCGACACGCTGCCGGCCGGGCTGCTGCGCTCCGACGAGTACCTGACCCACCCGGTCTTCCACAGCCACCGCTCGGAGACCGCGATGCTGCGCTACCTGCGCCGCCTCTCGGACCGGGACTACGCGCTGGACCGCGGCATGATCCCGCTGGGCTCGTGCACCATGAAGCTCAACGCCACCACCGAGATGGAGGCGGTCACCTGGCCGGAGTTCGGCCAGCTGCACCCGTTCGCGCCGATCGACCAGGCCCAGGGCTACCTGACCCTGATCCGCGAGCTGGAGCAGCAGCTGGTCGAGGTCACCGGCTACGACGCCGTCTCGATCCAGCCGAACGCCGGCTCGCAGGGCGAGTTCGCCGGTCTGCTCGCGGTGCGCGCCTACCACCTGGCCAACGGCGACACCCAGCGCGACGTCTGCCTGATCCCGTCCTCGGCGCACGGCACCAACGCCGCCTCCGCGGTGATGGCCGGCATGCGCGTCGTCGTGGTGAAGACCATGGCCGACGGTGACGTGGACGTCGAGGACCTCAAGGCCAAGATCACCCAGCACCGCGACCAGCTCGCCGTGCTGATGGTCACCTACCCGTCCACCCACGGCGTGTACGAGACCCAGATCACCGAGATCTGCGGCCTGGTGCACGAGGCCGGCGGCCAGGTCTACGTCGACGGCGCCAACCTCAACGCGCTGGTCGGCCTGGCCAAGCCGGGCAAGTTCGGCGCCGACGTGTCGCACCTGAACCTGCACAAGACCTTCTGCATCCCGCACGGCGGTGGCGGCCCGGGCGTCGGCCCGGTCGCGGTGCGCGCCCACCTGGCGCCGTACCTGCCCAACCACCCGCTGCAGTCGGAGGCCGGCCCGGCCACCGGTGTCGGCCCGATCTCGGCCGCGCCCTGGGGCTCGGCGGCGATCCTGCCGATCTCCTGGGCGTACGTCCGGCTGATGGGCGGCGAGGGCCTCAAGCGCGCCACCCAGGTGGCCGTGCTGAACGCCAACTACATCGCCAAGCGGCTGGCCCCGCACTTCCCGGTGCTCTACACCGGCCCGGGCGGCCTGGTGGCGCACGAGTGCATCATCGACCTGCGCCCGCTCACCAAGGAGACGGGGGTGACCGTGGACGACATCGCCAAGCGCCTGATCGACTACGGCTTCCACGCCCCGACCATGTCCTTCCCGGTGGCCGGCACGCTGATGATCGAGCCCACCGAGTCGGAGGACCTGCACGAGATCGACCGCTTCTGCGAGGCGATGATCGAGATCCGCGCGGAGATCGACAAGGTCGGCTCCGGTGAGTGGGCCGCGGACGACAACCCGCTGCGCAACGCTCCGCACACCGCCGCCAACCTGGCCGGCGACTGGAAGCACGGCTACTCGCGTCAGGAGGCGGTCTTCCCGGCGGGCGTCAACCCGGCGGACAAGTACTGGCCGCCGGTGGGCCGGATCGACGGCGCCTACGGTGACCGCAACCTGGTCTGCTCCTGCCCGCCGCTCGACGAGTACGGCGTCTGAGTAGCGCTCGGAGGGCTCAGCGCCCGATGACGAAGTGCCCTGCGGTGGCTGCCGCAGGGCACTTCGCCATATCCGGAGCCATATTCGGAGTCATGTCCCGAGTGCTCCGCCCGGGATCCGCTCGTGGCTGTCAGGCGGCGACCAGCAGCGTTCGGCGCGGCGCGATCACCCGGCCGTCCGGCAGCAGCTCGCCGGTGTCCTCGAAGAGCAGGACTCCGTTGCAGAGCAGGCTCCAGCCCTGCTCGGGGTGGCGGGCGACGGGAACCGCCGCCTCACGGTCAGGAGAATCGGCCGACGGGCACTCAGGTCGGTGCTGGCACATCGTGGTACCTCGTTTCACTACTCACGCTTCACGCCCCCCGCAGCGGAACGCAGGTGTGAACCAGCGCTTCTGTGGGTAGGACAGGTGGTCCTGCCACGCTGTCTCCAGTGTCCGCGCCCAGACCCCATTGCGCAGCCCTTTCGGTGACTTGCGCCACAACTACAGTCCAGAGATCACCCATTCAGATGGGTCCGACCGTGGTGCGCGTGCAAACGGGCCACCCGACCATGACTCGGTCGGGTGGCCCGTTGATGGTCAGTTCGGAGGGTGTCGGGCCACGCTCAGGCCACTTCTCAGTCGACTGCTCAGGCGACTGCTACGGACACTGCTCAGGCCACTGCGGTGACCCGCGGTGTCGGGCGGCCCAGCAGGGTGAGCAGCTCACCGGCCGGGTAGGCCCGGTGCGCGGTGATGCCGAGCGGCGCGGGGGCCAGCGGCAGCAGCAGGTCGCCGGCCGGATCGGCGTCCGTCGCGTGCAGCCACAGGGCAGTCGCGTAGTGGTCGGGCATCGAGAGCAGCCGGGGCTGGTAGGCCGTGCGCCGCTGCTGGACCAGCTGCCAGGCCTCGGCCAGTGCCCGGACCGTGGAGTCCGGGTAGGGGCCGGCCGCGAAGTGCGCGAAGGTGTGCCCCTCCGCCGACCTCACCACCTCGGCTGCCGCCACCACCACCGTGCCGTGCTTGACCAGGAACCGCCAGCCGGTCCGCGGCGCGGCGGCCAGCGCGCGCGCCGTCGTGGTGCCGGGCGGCAGCTGATGGACTGCCAGTGGATGGGCCGGCAGCAGGGCGCTCGCGGTACTTCGCGGGGCGGCCGCGCCGGGCTGCCGCAGGGCGGTCGGCGAGCTCAGGGCGGCCAGCACGGCGCGCAGGGCGCTGGGCGGTGGCTGGGGTGTCTGCAGGGTCATGGCGGGTCGCCTCTCCATGCGAGATCGGCGTGCGAAGGCGGCATACCGGCGTGGCGCGACAGGGCCGGGTCCGGTTGGGCGTGATCGCGGGGCTGAGCGCGCGGGCTCCGGGCAGCGGCACGCCGCACCGGGGTCGGAACCGGTGCGGCCGGGCCGGGACTCGAAGCCCACTCGAACAAGTGCGCAGGGTGACCTGTTTATCACCTTCTGTCGTGCCCGGCAAGTCGAGCGATAGCTGAGAAACCGTCAGTTCCCTTGTGGCATAGGGCATTAGAAGCGCTCGGGTATCGATCTTCCGGATGGGCATGATGCAGGGCACGGTGGACCGGGCGAAGGGGGTATCCATGGGGGAGAAAGTCATCGCAACCCGGGCCGACCTGTCGGACCGGCAGCACTACCGTCGAAAGCTGCAGTCCTGTCAGGAGGCCCTGGAGCGGATGCTGCACGAGCAGCGTTTCGACCGGCCCCGGGCCATGATGGGCCTGGAGATAGAGCTCAACCTGGCGGACGAGCAGGGTCTGCCGCTGATGCGCAACGAGAAGGTGCTCGCGGCGATCGGCTCGCCCGACTTCCAGACCGAGCTGGGCCAGTTCAACATCGAGGTCAACGTCGCTCCGCACCAGCTCAGCGGCCATGTCTTCGAGGAGCTGCGGGAGGAGCTGGACACCGGCCTGCGGTACGCGGACCGGCGGGCGGCCGAGGCCGGTGCCCGGATCATCATGGTGGGCGTGCTGCCGACCCTGGAGACCGTGCACACCGGGCGCGACGCGATGAGCCACAACAACCGCTACAGCCTGCTCAGCGACCAGATCATGGCGGCCCGCGGCGAGGACATCGCGCTGGACATCGAGGGCGTGGAGCACCTGCAGCTGGAGTCGGTGAGCATGGTCGCCGAGGCCGCCGCCACCTCGCTCCAACTGCACCTCCAGGTGACCCCGGACCGGTTCGCGCCGGTCTGGAACGCGGCCCAGGCGATCGCCGCCGTGCAGGTCGCGCTCGGTGCCAACGCGCCGTTCCTGTTCGGCCGGGAGCTGTGGCGGGAGACCCGTCCGGTGCTCTTCCAGCAGGCCTGCGACACCCGTTCGGCCGAACTGAAGGCCCAGGGAGTGCGCCCGATCACCTGGTTCGGGGAGCGCTGGGTGGACTCGGCGCAGGAGCTGTTCGCCGAGAACATGCGCTACTTCCCGGCCCTGCTGCCGATCTGCGACGACGAGGACCCGGCCAAGGTGCTCGCCTCCGGCGGCGTGCCGCGGCTGGGCGAGATGCGGCTGCACAACGGGACCATCTACCGCTGGAACCGGCCGGTCTACGACGTGACCGACGGCGTGCCGCACCTGCGGGTGGAGAACCGCTGCCTGCCGGCCGGACCGACGGTGGCCGACATCCTGGCCAACGCCGCGTTCTACTACGGGCTGGTCCGCGCGCTGGCCGAGCAGCCCCGGCCGATCTGGACCAGGCTGCCGTTCGCCCACGCCGACCGGAACTTCCACACCGCGGCCCGCTACGGGATCGACGCGGTGGTGCAGTGGCCCCGCCCGGGCCGCGGCACCCGGGGCGCGCCCGCGGCGGTGCCGGTGGTCGACCTGGTGCTCGGTGAGCTGCTGCCGCTGGCCTACCAGGGCCTGGACGAGTGGGGCGTGCAGCCGGCCGACCGGGACCGCTACCTGGGGATCATCGAGCAGCGCTGCCTGCGCCGCACCAATGGCGCGGCCTGGCAGGCGGCCACCGTGCACCAGCTGTGCGAGCGGCACGGCATGGACCGGGCGACCGCGCTGGCCACCATGACCCAGCGGTACATGGAGCTGATGCGGGCGGGCGAGCCGGTGCACAACTGGCCGGTGGGGTGACGGTTTGGCGTCGAGGTCGCCTCATCCTGGTGTGACAAGATGATCCGCCATGACGATCGCACCGCCCGCGCAGCCCGCGGACACCCTGCCGCCCGGTGACCGGCGGCGCCGACTGCTCGGGATCGAGCTGCTGATCGTCCTCGGGCTGTCGCTCGGCGCGAGCGGGGTCAGTGCGCTGATCAGCTTCGTCGACTCGGCCACCCGCAACGTGGGACTGGCCCACCAGACCGCCGCGCTGAACAGCTCGGCGGCCCCCGGCCGGCCCTGGATCGACCTGGCCTACCAGCTCTACTACATCACCCGCGGGCTGATGCCGGTGGCGCTGGTCGGCTACCTGCTGGTGCGCGAGGGCACCTCGCTGCGGGTGCTCGGCTTCGACCTGCGCCGCAAGCCGGCCGACCTCGGCCGCGGCGCCGCCGTGGCCGCCGTGATCGGCGGCACCGGCCTGGCACTGTACTTCGCCTCCCGGGCGGCCGGCTTCAACCTCACGGTCGTCCCGTCCGGGCTGCCCGACGTCTGGTGGCGGATCCCGGTGCTGGTCCTCTCCGCCTGCCAGAACGCGGTGCTGGAGGAGGTGGTGGTGCTCGGCTACCTGGTTCGCCGGCTCGACCAGCGCGGCTGGACGCCCGCCGCCGTGCTGCTGACCAGCGCCGCGGTGCGCGGCTCGTACCACCTCTACCAGGGGATCGGCGGGCTGGTCGGCAACATGGTGATGGGCGCCGTCTTCGTGCTGCTCTACCGGCGCTGGGGGCGGGTGATGCCGATGGTGGCCGCCCATGCGCTGATCGACACCACGGCCTTCGTGGGCTACGCGCTGCTGGCGGGGCACGTCTCGTGGCTGCCCACGGGGTGACCAAACGGTTGTTCAGCAGGGGTGGCCGAGCAGGGGTGGCCGAGCAGGGGTGGCCGAGCAGGGGTGGCCGAGCAGGGGTGAGCGAGCGCTTGCTCAGCGGGGGTGGGCGCGCAGGGTCCCCTCGACCACCGTCACCGCGTGCCCGGCCAGCCGGACGCGGTCGCCCAGCAGCTCGCAGTCGAGCAGCCCGCCGCGCACCGAGGCCTGGTACCCGGTCAGCCCGGTGCGGCCGAGGCGCTCGGCCCAGAACGGGGTCAGCGCGGTGTGCGCGCTGCCGGTGACCGGGTCCTCCGCCACCCCGGCGGCCGGTGCGAAGTAGCGCGAGACGAAGTCGTAGCCGCCCTCCCGGTCCTCCGCCCGCGCGGTGACGGCGACACCGCGGGCCGGCTGCCGGGTGATCGCGGCCAGGTCCGGCGCCAGCCCGCGGACCGCGTGCTCACTGCCCAACTCGGCCACCAGGATGCCCAGCCCGCCGGTGTCGCGACAGCTCAGCACTGCAGAGCCGAGCGCCTCGGCCAGCCCGTCCGGGACCGCCGTCTCGGTCAGCGCGGCCGTCGGCAGATCCAGGGCGATCCGGCCGTCGGGGCGCGGAGTGGCGGTCAGCACACCGCTGAGCGTGTGGAACCGCACCGGCTCCGCCGCGACCAGCCCCCCGGTACGCAGCGCATGGGTGGCGGCCAGGGTGCCATGGCCGCAGAGCGGGACCTCGGTCATCGGGGTGAACCAGCGCAGTGCCCAGTCGCCGTCCGGCAGCCGCCGGACGAACGCGGTCTCGGAGAGGTTCATCTCGCGGGCCACCTGGCGCAGCCACCGCTCCTCGGGCCAGTCGCCGTCCGGCAGCAGGCAGACGGCAGCGGGGTTGCCCGCGAACGGGCGTTCGGTGAACGCATCGATGATCGAGATCTGCATGGCCCGAGCTTACGGCTGGTCAGCGGGCGGGCACAGGTCCAATCCCGGTTAGGTGGACCACGACCGGTGCGGGGAGCGGGCTGGTGCCCCGCTCCCCGCACCGATGGCCGGCCCGCGCTCAGGCCGTGCCGGCCGCCGTCTCCTGCACCTGGGCGTACGGCGCGAGCTTGCGCAGCGACTCGATGTTCTTCAGCAGATCCTCACGGGTCTCGTGCGCGTCACCGACCACGACCACCGACCCGTTGCTCGCCTTGAGCCGGAACCGGTGCATGCCGCGTTCGTCGGTGAACAGCTCGAATTTGCCGGCCATGACAGTGGACGCCTTTCGCTAGGGTGACCCCCTCGATGGAAAGGTATGGTCAAACCTCCTGGGACGCAGACCAGTTGACCCAGTCGGGTGGTTACTGTCCGAGTCGCGGGCGGGGTGCCGTCGGGACACCGCCGGGGAGGAGGCCTTGGTCCCCGGTGCACAACCGGTGCACACCGGGGAGCCTCCGGTCACGCCGTAGAGCGGTAGCTCCGGCCGATGGCCACACGAGCCTTGTCGAGCGAGCGTGCGACCCGGGCACGTACCTATGGAGCGTGAAGGCGGGGTCCTCGTGACCGAGGAGGTCGGCCAGGGTGGCCGTTCTCCGCGAAGACAAGAACCTCCCCGGGGCAGAGTCGGACTGTTGGGGTGCGCGGTCGGAGAACCTCCGCGATCACGTCCTCGGCCGCGACGGGAGCGGCCTGTCCTCCTGGTCGCTCTCGCTCTGCGTGAGGTCCTGGTCCTTCTGGTAGGCCTTCTCGGCCCAGTTCACGAGGTTGGCCAGGTCCTGCTTGAGCTGGTCCCAGGTCTTGCGACCGCCCCCGAGCCTGCGGATCTCCATCGGCACCATGACCGACCCGTGCTCGTCGTGAGGCTCGATCGTGTTCATGCCGCCGAACACCTCCTCCTGGGTCACGTCACCCTCTGCCAACCCGGAGCCGGCGCGCTTGAAGGCGGAGTTGGCGTAGTTCTCGAACGACACCTCCCGGGAAGCCTCGTCGATCTGACGGGTGTCCTCCGGGTTGTAGCCCTCCCCATCCTTGCCCGAGAAGGTCTGCTTCTGCATGTCATCGAACAGCTCGGCGAAGACGTTGTCCTCCGCGTTGACGTCGAAGGTGTCGAGGAAGTCCTGCACGCTCTCGGGGAGCCGGGCCCGGACCGTGCCGAGGTTGGAGCGGGACAGGGCGATCAGGGAGTTCTTGGGCTGGCCGTTCTGGTAGTCGGCCATACCCGTCAACTGGGTGTAGACCAGCTGGCTGTACCCGTCGAGGGCGGCCTCGTCCTGCGCGTCGTTCCCGCGCTTGCGCTTCCCCGTGCCGGCCCACTTCCGGAACTCCAGGACCGCGTTGCGGCCGAACTCCTTGGCCTGGAACAGGCGGAACCGCGCCTGCCTGAACTGGTCGCCCGGTGCCGCCTCCTTGTTGCTGTTGTAAGGGTCCCTCTCCCGGTCGTGGGGGTCTGCCGCGCGCAGGGCGTCGAAGAAGACCGGCATGCCGGTGATGGGGACCCCCACCGAGTAGTGGACGAAGAGGCCGCCGTCCCCGTCCTCCTGCCTGGTGTCCCGGTAGGCGAGGTGGCTCGCGAGTTTGGCGGTGTTTCCCTTGTCGGTCAGCGTGAGGTTGAGGGAACCGCCGCTGAGCTTGGACCGGGGGTTATGCGCGGCCTTGGCGTAGAACTGCTGCTGGACCACCCGTATTTCGTCGGCGATGCGGTGCAGTCGCTGGGCGCCCGTCTCGTGGTCCGGCCCCACCACGGACACCGCACCGGTGACGAACTCCATGTTCGAGTACGAGGTCGTGTTGTTCAGGCTTCGTTTGTCGGTGACGACGTCGAAAGCCGGGGCCTGCTCGCCTTCGGCCAGAGGCATGGTGCTGTCACCGAGCTTGGTGTCCCCGACCTCGAACATCTGCCCGTTGCCCTTGGTCACGGGTAGGTCGATCTCCGCCTCGAACCCCACCAGGCGCTGCACGTGGCCCGTCGCCGCCCCGCTCGGCGACGCCTCGGCGTGGCCGAGCGAGGGCGCGTTGCCGGACACCACCCGCTTCGCGACCGCCTCGGCTTCACGCTCGTGTCGGTCACCGGGGTCGCTGACCCGCAGGCCACCGCCCGTGTCCGTGCCCGCGACGGGCCCCCGCCGCTGCTGGACGACGTGGAACAGCTCGTGCGCGAGGGTTTCGCGGTCGAGGGTGCCCGGTCCCGAGACGATGTGGTTACCCGAGGTGTAGGCGTGGGCGCCGAGTTCGACGGCGGAGCGCTGGGCGGCGGTGTCGGTGTGCAGGCGCACGTCGGAGAAGTCCGCGCCCAGCTTCTCCTCCATGTCCTGGCGCACAGGCTGCGCCAGCGGCGCGCCGGACGTGCGCAGGACATCGTGCACGGCGGAGCGTTGGGCGGTGATCATCCGGCTCGTCGCGGCGTTGCCCACCGAGCGCTGCAACGCCATCGCCTGCTGCGGCGACACCGGGTGGTGCGCGCACCCGGCGCCGTGTTCGTGCTCGTGGGAGCGGGTCTCGTTCCGGACGGGCGCCACGTCCTGTGCCCGGCCGTCGTCCCGCTTGTGTGCGTGCACGAATCCCTCCCGGCGTCGACCTCCGGACCCACGCTGACCCAGGCGTTGCCCCGTGAGGAGGGATGGAAGGGTAATGCTGGGGCAAGGTCGTTGCCCGAGAGGGCGGCCATGGCGCTGCGCCGTCCCATGAGTAGGGTCAATGCCCTTGCGGTGACTGCCCGGTGGGCCATCCGAGTGCGTATCCCGGCGGCCGGGTCAGGTGGTGGCGAGCAGGAACTCCTCGGCGTTGGTGGTGCGCAGGCCATCGGTCCGGGCGGAGAAGTAGCGCTCGTTCAGGAGCTGTGCCGAGATGTGCCGGGCGTCGCGGAACCCTGCCGCCAGGGCCAGTTCGAGGAGCCGGTCCGGGTTGAAGAAGCTGACGAACGGGGTGCCGGTGGCCCGGGCCCGCTCCTCGACCATCAGCCGGCCGGGACGTTCCGCCGCTTCGAGCAGCTCCAGGGGCGGCTGGAAGGTCATCGCGAACGCCGACTCCGGGGCGAGCTTGGCGAGTTGGCGGATGGTCGCGAGGTTGGCGGCCTCGGTGAGGTACATGCTGACGCCGGTGGAGGCGATGACGGCGGGCCGGCCCGGGTCGAAGCCGGCCGCGACGAGCTGTGCCCACCAGACGTGCTCGGACTCGAAGTCGCTGGGCACGAAGACCAGGTTCTCCGGGGTGCCGAGCCCGAGGTCCAGCAGCCGGCGGCGCTTCCAGTCCTGGGTCGCGGGGCGGTCCACCTCGAACACCCGCAGCCGGGCGGCGAGGTCGGGGTGCCGCAGCGCGAAGGTGTCCAGGCCGGCGCCGAGGACCACGAACTGGGCGGTGCCGCGCCGGGCCCGCTCGAGCACCAGGTCGTCGACGAAGCGGGCGCGGGCGACGATGCCCGCCCGGTAGGTGCGGGTGCCGGCGACGTCCATGTCCGGTCGGGCGCGCCAGTCCTCGGCGGGGTCGGCCAGGCGCAGGCCGATCTCGTCGTCCAGCACGTGCGGCGGCGGGTCGGCCAGGGTGTGCAGGGCGCGCCACAGGGCGACCCGCACGGCGGTGTGGTCCGGGACGACCGGGGTGTGGTCGGTCATGGCTGGCTCCCGGCTCACTTGGCCGCGGGGGCATGGAGCAGCCACTGGCGGCCGTCGGGGTCGCGCACGGTCGCCTCCCTGGTCCCGTAGTGGGTGTCCTCGAAGGGGGTGAGCAGCTCCAACTCCGGGTTGGCGTGGACGTCCTGCTCCGAGGCCACCTGGAGGACCAGCTGGGATCCGGTCGCCTGGTCCTCGGGGACTTCGGCGATGAAGACGATGGGGGAGTCCCCGTTGCGGAGCTGGCCGGAGTTGTGGTCCGTCTCGAACTCCAGCTGGTACCCCAGGGTCTGGAAGAAGCGGGCGGCCTTGCCCCAGTTGTGGGTCTTCAGGAAGACCGCGCTGATGCCGTTGGTGGTCACTTCGACTCCTGATCGTTGCCAAGGTGCGGTGCTGCGGCGGTGCCGCTGTCGAGGTAGGACCGCAGCGCGTCGGCCACCAGGGCCGACAGCGACGAACCGGTCTCGACGGCGCGCATTTTGACCTGCTTGATCAAGCTGACCGGCAGGTAGACGTTGAATTGCTTCACTTCCTCGTCAGGCACATCCAGAATGCTAGCAAGCTAGATTGCTAGCCGCTAGCCCGCAGGGCAGGCACGGATCTCCGCAGGCGATCGGCCGGACGGTCTCAGCTGATGCCGGGCGATATCAGCCGATACCGAGCGGAATCGGCCGATACCGGGCACTCTCAGTCGATGCCGGGCGGTCTCAGCCGATCAGGCGGATCAGCGCAGTGTCGAAAAGGTCGAACGCGCGCGGCAGCGGGCCCTCGTCATGGTGGTGCAGCGCGGACCAGAAGAGGTCGCCGGGCAGCGCCGAGCGATCCGCGTAGACGCGGTAGGCGTAGCGTCGGCCGTCCACGCCGGCGAGCTCGACCAGCCAGCAGCCGTCGGCCGGTCCATCGGCATCTGACAGATCGTCAATGAGCAGTCGCTGCGGTCGTCGTGGCAATGGGACTCCCTCCCGGGACGACGGGCCTCATCGAGTGGGACGAGCGTCACGGTCGGATGGTTGTAGTGGAACCGGGGATTCAGCTTCCAGCGTCGGCGGCCCGGGCGAACAGCCAGCCGTCCAGCATCAGTTGGATCTCGTCGAGGACCTTGGGATCGCCGTCGGGGGCGAACTTGAAGGCAGTGATGAGCAGTTGGGTGGTGGCGGCGACCACGAGTTCGGTGCGGAAGCGGAAATCGGCGGTGTCGGGGTAGCCGTAGCCGCGGACCAGGGCCGCATGGATCACGGCGGCGATCCGGCGGTCCACCGCCTGGTCGTACTCGCGCAGTTCGGGCGGCGGCGGGGCGTGGAACCACAGGCCCCGGTGGCCGGGCGTCCCGCGCCGCACCCGCACCTGCGCGCTGATCAGGCGGGCGCCCAGCTCGCTGGGCGTGGGCGGGAGTTCGGCGTCGACCACGCTCTCCACGGCGGCCAGGTACTGGTCGAGCCAGTGCACCATCAGGCTGCTGAAGATGGCGTGCTTGTCCGGGAAGAACCGGTACAGCACGCCGATCGACACCTGGGCCTCGGCGGCGATCAGCTTGGTGCCGATCTGCTCGTGGTCGTGCCGCTCCAGGAGCTGTGCGGTGGCGGCCAGGATCCGGGCGACCTTCTCGCGGCTGCGCTGCTGCTGCGGCGCGCGCAGCACGCCGGCCGGCAGCGGGGGAGGGCGGCGTCGGACATCGGGCTCCTTGACAATGCGTCAGAATATGAATCAGAGTCTAGTTCGTGTTCTTCGCGAAGGAGTCCGGAACGGGAGCCGCCGGCGCGCCGCTGGGACGGCGGTTCCAGCTGCTGCTGACCTCGGTCACGGTGTCCAGCCTCGGCGACGGAATGCGCTTCGTCGCCCTGCCGCTGCTCGCCGCGCGGATCTCCGGTGACCCGCGCGACCTGGCGCTGGTCGCCACCATGGAGCAGTTGCCCTGGCTGCTGCTGAGCCTGCCGGCCGGCGCGCTGGCCGACCGGGTGGACCGGCGCCGTCTGCTGGTCACGGTGGACACCGCGCGGACGCTGCTGGTCGCGGGCTTCGCGACGGCGGTCGCGCTCGGCGCGGCCGGCGTGCCGCTGCTCGCCGTGGTGGGTTTCCTGCTCGGCTGCGGCCAGACCTTCTACAACGCCGGCTGGTCGGGGGTGGTCCCCAGCCTGGTCGAGCCGGCCGACCGGCCGCGTGCCAACGGACGGCTGCAGGCGGGCGCGCTGGTCGCCGACTCGTTGATCGGCACCTCGCTCGGCACGGTCCTGTTCGCGGTGGCCGCACTGCTGCCGTTCGCGGTGGACGCGACCTCGTTCGCCAGCGCCGCGCTGCTGATGCTGCTGCTGCCCGGCGGGCTGCCCCGGCGGGACCAGCAGCCCAGCGAGGCGGTCGGCCCGCGCGGCATGCGGGCGCTGTTCGGCGGCGCGGGCGAGGGGGTGCGCAAGCTGCTAAGGCACCGGCTGCTGACCGCGCTCTGCCTGACCGCCACCGCCGTCAACCTGGTGATGGCCGGGGTGACCGCCGTGCTCGTGCTGTACACCCGTCAGGTGCTGCACCTGGGCCCGCTCGGCTACGGGTTGCTGGTGGGCGCCTTCGCGGTCGGCGGGGTCGCGGGGTCGCTCGGCGCGCCCTGGCTGGTCCGCCGGCTCGGCAGCACCTGGACCCTGCTGGTCACCCTGACGGGCGCCGCCCTGGTGCTCGGCGTCGCCGGGCTGACCTCCGACTGGCGCTGGGCGGACCTGGCCACCGCCTGCTACGGCGCCCTCACGCTCGCCTGGGGCGTCACCGCCGTGTCGATCCGCCAGGACCTGGTGCCGGAGCGGCTGCTCGGGCGGATCAGCATGGCCTACCAGATGCTCGCCAACGGCGGCATGGCCGTCGGGGCGATGCTGGCGGGCCTGGTCGCGCACGCCTGGGGACTGCGGGCGCCCATGATGGGCGGCGCCGCCCTGCTGCTGGTGATCACCCCGGGACTGGCCTGGGTGCTGCGGGACCCGAAGGCCCTGGCGCAGCAGGTGGCCCCCGCTCAGGCCGCCACCGGCTCCAGCCGCTTGGCACCCGAGCCGGCCGGGGTCGAGTGACGCACCAGCGCGCGCACTTCGGGCACCGCCAGCACCAGCAGTGAGAGCAGCGTCATCACCGCGGCGCAGCTCCACAGCGCGTCGCCCAGCCCGAGGCCGCCCGCCAGCGGCGCGGCGGCGGCCGTGCCGACCGGGGCCAGCGCCACCGAGCCGCACCAGTCGTAGGCGGCGACCCGGGAGAACTGGGCGGCCGGGATCTCCTGCTGCAACGCCACCATCCAGCTCACCCCGTAGACCGTGCCGCCGACCCCGGAGGCGAACATCGCGGCGCCGACCAGCGGCAGCGGTGCGCCGGCGGCCAGGGTGGCGGCCGGCAGCCCGAACATCAGTACCCCCGCGGTGCCGGCCATCAGCAGTCGGCGCGGCTGCCAGCGGACCATCAGCAGTCCGCCGGCCACCAGCCCCGCGCCCATCGCCGCGTTCACCAGGCCCCACGGCCGCGGCCCGCCGAGCCGCTCGTCCGCCACCAGCGGCCCCAGGACCGACTCGGCGGCGATCAGGCAGGCGTTCACCACGCCGTACTGCACCACCACCGCCCACAGCCACCGCCGCGAGGTGAACTCCCGCCAGCCCTCCCGCAGTTCGGCCAGCATCCCGGGTCCGCTCGGCTGCCGCGCCGGCGCCGCGCCGGCCCGCAGGAAGAGCCGCAGCGCCCCGGCCGCGGCCAGCCCGGCGGCGTCCAGGGCCAGCACCCAGCCTGGCCCGACGGCGGCCACCAGCGCACCGCCGAGCGCCGCGCCGACGATCTGCGAGGAGTTCAGCGCCGTGCGGAACACCGCGAAGGCCCGCGGCGCCTGTCGCTGGTCCACCGACTCCATCACCATGCCCTCGGAGGCCGGCGCGAAGAAGGCCAGCCCGACCCCGTTCGCCGCGGCGAGCACCACGATCTGCCAGAGGCGGGCCTGCCCGGTGAGCACCAGTACGGCGAGCAGCGCCTGCGACAGCGCGTTGCCCAGGTTGGCCGCGACCATCACCCGGTGCCGGGGCAGCCGGTCCGCGAGCGCGCCGCCGACCAGCAGGAAGAGCACGGTGGCGGCCAGCCGGGCGCCGGTGACCCAGCCGATCTCGGCCGCCCCGCCGCCGAGGCGCAGGATCGCGAAGGCGGTGGCGATCGGGGCACCGGCGTTGCCGAGGCCGCTGACCACGGTGGCGGCGCTGTGGATCAGGAAGTCGCGGCCGGCCCAGGTCAACTGGGGGATTCGGTGCTGGTTTAGCTTCGGCATTCGCCCGACTATGACGGTGGCATGGACTGCTGTCCACGCTACGGACAGGTATGAACATCTGCTGACAGGTTGATGGAGGTACCCTTCATCACTCGATGGGAAACGGCCAAGATCTGATCGATAATCGGTTGATCGCCCCTCGGCCCGTCTGGAGGATGCTGCGATGGACCAGATCCTCGACGCCGCCGCCGCCCTGCTGGGTGAGTCACTGTCCGACCCCGCCGACCTGGGCGGCAGCGGCCGCAGCACGGTGCTGCGGGCTCGCGCGGCGAGCGGCCGCAGTGTGATCGTCAAGGCGTTCACCGAGGAACCCGAGGCGCGCCGGGCCTTCACCGGCGAGGCGGTCGGCCTCTCCCTCAAGGCGGGCGGGCCCGAACTGCTGGCCGCCGACCCCGAGCAGCGGCTGCTGGTGCTGGCCGACCTCGGCACCGCGCCCACCCTGGCCGACCTGCTGCTCGGCGCCGACCCGGCCGCCGCCGAGCGGGCCCTGCTGGCCTGGGCCCGCCGGCTCGGCGAGCTGGCGGTGGCCGCCGCGCCCCGCCGCGCCGAGTTCGAGGAGCTCTGGACCCGCTACCAACTCGGCCTGCCCGCTTGGGACAAGGACCCCTGGATCGCGCAGAACGCCTCGCGGCTGCCGAGCGTGCTGGACTGCGCCGGCCTGACCCCGGCCCCGGGCCTGGCCGCCGAGCTCGACCGGATCGGCACCGCCGGCGGCGAGCGCTACCCCGGCTTCACCCCGGCGACACCTGCCCCGACAACAACCTGGTCACGCCCGGCGGCCTGCGCCTGATCGACTTCGAGGCGGCCTGCTTCCAGTCCGTCTTCCTCACCGCCGCCTACTGCCGGATGCCGTTCTCCAGCTGCTGGTGCGTCTTCGTGCTGCCACCCGGCCTGGCCGAGCGGATCGAGCGGACCTACCGGGAGCAGGTGGTGGCGATCCATCCGGAGCTCGCCGACGACGCCGTCTGGGAGGCCGGCCTCGCCGCGGCCGTGGCGGTCTGGACGGTGGACGCGACGGTCCGGCTGCTTTCCAAGGCGGTCACCGAGGACGCGCCGGTGCACCCGCGCCGCCACCCGGTCCCGACCCGCCGTCAGCTGCTCCACCACCGCTGGGAACAGGCCGCCGAGCTGCCGGGCCTGCCGGCGCTGACCGAGACGATGCGCGGGCTGCTGAAGCTCGCCGACGACTGGCAGGTGCCGCGGCTGCCCGGCTATCCGGCGTTCCAGTCGGGCGTCAGCCCAGATGCCCGCGCAGGAAGGTGAGGGTGCGCTGCCAGGCGATCGCGGCCTGCAGCGGGTCGTAGTTGCCGGACGGGTTCTCCTCGTTCATGAAGGCGTGCCCGGCCGGGTAGAAGTGGATCTCGGGACGCCGGTCGGTGGCCTCGCCGATCCGGATCGCCGCCTCGTCCACCAGCTCCGTCGGAATGCTCTTGTCGTGCTCGCCGTAGTGCCCCAGCAGATGGGCGGTCAGGCCGAGGTAGGAGTAGTCCGGCTCGCGCGGCACACCGTAGAACGGCACCGCGGCGACCACCCGGTCGCCCTCCCGCACCGCCAGCCGCAGCCCGAAGTCGCCGCCCATGCAGAAGCCCACCACCGCCACCGCGTCCCCGGTGGTCCCCGGCTGCTCCAGCAGGAAGTCGACCGCACCGGACAGGTCGCGCACCGCGTCCTCGACGGGCAGCTGCCGCTGCCGCTCAGCCGCCTCGGCCGCGCTGTGCACCGTCTCGCCGCCGAACAGGTCGGGGGCCAGCACCGTGAAGCCCTCGGCGGCGAACCGGTCCGCCATCGTGGTGATGTGGGTGGTCAGGCCCCACCACTCCTGGACCACCAGCACGCCGGGGCCGCGCCCGCTCGGCGGCAGGGCCAGATAGCCGTGTGCCTGCTTCCCATTGCTGGGGAAGGTGACGTTCTGCGCTCCCACGTGTCCAGCTCCATCTGCCGCGAGGTAAGGGGCCGAAGCGCCCCGCGGGGTTGATCGTATGTGGGTGGCACGCCGCCTGTCCGCCGGTCATCCAGGCCGTTTTCCGCGTGTTGTCATGACGGATCGTCATTCGACACCTGGCAGGTCGTCAGCCCATCTCCTCCAGGGCCCGGCCCCGGGTCTCCTTGATGCAGAACGCCACGAACGGGATGGAGAGCAGCGCGAAGCAGGCGTAGATGACGTAGGTGGCCGACAGGTTCCAGTTGGCCAGGTCGGGGAAGCTCACGGTGATCAGCCAGTTGGCGATCCACTGCGCCGAGGCGCCGACCGACAGGGCCAGGGCACGGATCTTGTTGGGGAACATCTCGCCGAGCAGCACCCAGACCACCACGCCCCAGGAGAAGGCGAAGCAGAGCACGAAGACGTGCGCCGCGACCAGCGCCACGGTGCCCTGCAGGCTGGGCAGGGTGGCGCTGGTGCCGGTGCCGTGCCGGTAGGAGAACGCCCAGGCGGCCGTTCCCAGTGACGCCGCCATGCCGATCGAGCCGGCCAGCGCCAGCGGCTTGCGGCCGACCCGGTCCACCAGGGCCATCGCGATCACCGTGCCGATCACATTGACGATCGAGGTGGAGATGCTGATCAGCAGCGAGTTGCTCTCGTTGATGCCCACCGACTGCCAGAGCACCGAGGAGTAGTAGAAGATCACGTTGATGCCGACGAACTGCTGGAAGGCCGAGGCGCCGATGCCGACCCAGACGATCGGCAGCAGTCCGAACCGGCCGCCGGTCAGGTCCACCAGTCGCGGCTTGTGCGTGGTGTCCAGCACCGACCGGATCTCGGCCACCCGGGCGTCCAGGTCGACACCCGGCGGCTCCACCTCGCGCAGCACCGCGCGGGCCTGCTGCTCCCGGCCGGTGGCGATCAGATGGCGCGGCGACTCCGGGATGGCCAGCGCCATCAGCCCGTAGACCAGCGCGGGCACGGTCTCCACGCCGAGCATCCACTGCCAGGCCTGCACCGGGCCGAGCTTGTTGGTGGACTCCCCGCCCGCCGCCCTGTTGAGCGCGTAGTTGGCCAGTTGGGAGACGGTGATGCCGAGCACGATCGCCATCTGCTGGAACGAGGCCAGCCGGCCCCGGTAGGCGGTGGGCGCCACCTCGGCGATGTAGGTGGGCGCGACCACCGAGGCGATGCCGATCGCCACGCCGCCCATCACCCGCCACATGCCCAGCAGTTGCACGCTGGGCGGGAACATCGAGCCGACCCCGCTGATCGCGAAGAGCACGGCGGCCAGCAGCATGGTGCGCACCCGGCCGAGGTGGTCGGCCAGCCAGCCGGCCGCCACCGCACCGGCGGCCGAGCCGAGCAGCGCGATCGCCACCACGAAGGCGGTCTCGCTGTTGCCCACGTGGAAGTGCTTCTGGATGCCGGTGACCGCGCCGTTGATGACGGCGCTGTCGTAGCCGAAGAGGAAGCCGCCCATCGCCGCCGCGGCCGAGATGAAGACGACACGGCCGAGGTGGGCGGTGTCGGGCTGCTGCGGCTGCGTCGCCGAGCTGGTAGTTGACACGCGGGCTCCGGGGAAGGACGAGGCGTCGGTGAACCTGACCATGAGATCAGCCGACCGCCCGAAATCCCCGGATTGACCCATGTTGTCGGGCCGGGCGCGGTCAGGCCTCCATCGGGCACCCGCCGCGCTGCGCCAGGCGCCGCAGCAGCTGCTCGCGCGCCCCGGCGTCCTGCGGAGCACCGCGCTCGGCCAGGCGTTCGGCGGCTGCCGCCTGGTGCTCCAGCGGCACCTTGTCGTCGTACTTGAACTTCGCCCGCACCTGGCGCACCGTCAGCCGCAGCCCGCGGATCCCGGACAGCTGCGGGCCGTACGGTGCCTCGCCCGGCACCACCCGGACCTCGGGGGTCTCGGGCTGGAAGTGCGCCAGCTGCCGGTTGAGGATCTCCGCCTTGCCCGCCGCGCCCTCCACCACCTCGGCGGTGCAGTCGAACTGCACCGAGGCGTAGTAGCTGGTGGGCACCGCGCTGGCCCGCCAGGTGGACGGGGCGAAGGCGTAGTCGTCGGTGACCGCCAGGGTGACGTGGGGGTCGGTGCGCACCGCGGTCAGCAGCGGGTTGGGTGCGGCGAGGTGCAGCACGATCTCGCCGGCGTCCGCGTCGAGTAGGAAGTGGATGGGCACCAGGATCGGCGGGCCGTCGGGGTTGTTGGCGGCCAGGGTGCCGAAGTCCCGCCCGGCCAGCCAGGCCCGCCACTCGGCCTCGCTGCCCTGGTCCCAGGAGCGGATCAGCATGCCGCACCTCCGGGCTGGAAGTCCCGCAGGTAGTCGGGCAGTTCGCGCTCGGTGCCCGGGTGCGGGGCCGGCGCGCCGTAGACCGTGCGGACCGGGACCACGCCGGACCAGTAGGGCAGGCCCTGGTCCTCCTCGTCGTCGTCCGCGCCGTCGTCCCGGGTCTTGGCCGACACCTCGTCGAGCACCAGTCGGATCACCGCGGTCGCGGCGAGCTCCTTGGGGTTGGCCCGCCGCACATCGCCGGAGCGGCCCGGCACCGCGTGGTCGACCAGGGCGTCCAGCGCCGCCGCGAGCTCGGCGGGGTCGGTCACCTGCTCGGCGATGCCGTGGGCGACCACGGAGCGGAAGTTGACGGAGTGGTTGAACGCGGACTTGGTCAGCACCAGCCCGTCCACCTGGGTGACCGTCACGCAGACCGGCAGCCCCTCGGGGGCGCCGGCCGCGCGCAGCGGGCGGCTGCCGGTGGAACCGTGCAGATAGAGCCGGTCGTCGATGCGGGCGAAGATGGTGGGCAGCACCACGGGGCGCCGTCGGCGACGAAGCCCAGGTGGCAGACCCAGGCGGTGTCCAGGATCGCGTGGATCTCGGCCCGCTCCCAGCTGGCCCGGTCCTTGTAGCGGGTGGGAGTGGTCCTGGATGTGCGGGCGTACTGCGTGGCGCTCGACGCGTCCGACATGACATCCCCCTTTGTACTAGTGCATAATAGCCTTTGTGCTAGGAGACTATCGGATCCAGGGACGACGCGCCACGGAGATCGCCGCCGACGTGGAACGGGCGGTGGCCTGCGGTGGATTGGAACCCGGACAGACGCTGCCCCCGCTGCGCGAGCTGGCCGGCGAGCTGGGCGTCAACCCCAACACCGTGGCCGCCGCCTACCGGCTGCTGCGCGACCGCGGCGTCATCGAGACCGCCGGACGCAAGGGCAGCCGGATCCGCCCCCGCCCGGTCACCACCTACCGCGACCAGGTCACGCTCGCCGTCCCGGCAGGCACCGTCAACCTCGCCGCGGGCAACCCCGACCCGCGCCTGCTGCCCCCGCTGACCGCCGCGCTGACGGCCGCCGGCGCGGCCGCCGATCGGGAACCCGTGCTCTACGGCTACCCGGCCGCCGACCCCGAGCTGATCGAGCTGGCCGCCGCCGGCTTCCGGGCCGACGGGCTGCCGGACGACGCCTACGCGGTCACTGCCGGAGCCCTGGACGCCATCGACCGCACCCTGGCCGGCCACCTGCGGCCGGGTGACGCGGTGGTGATCGAGGATCCGGCCTGGGCCAGCCTGGTCGACCTGCTGCCCGCCCACGGCCTGCGCGCGCTGCCGGTGGCGATAGACGACGAGGGCCCGCTGCCCGGCGCGGTGGCCACCGCCCTGGCCGCCGGCGCCCGCGCGATGGTCATCACCAGCCGCGCCCAGAACCCCACCGGCGCCGCGCTCACCGCCCGCCGGGCCGCCGAACTGCGCGCGGTGCTGGCCCGGCACCCCGAGGTGCTGCTGCTGGAGGACGACCACGGGCACGGCATCACCGAACTGCCGTACCACCCCGTCGTCTGCGACGCCGACCGGCGGCCCGTCAACTCCCACTGGATGGTGGTGCGTTCGACCGCCAAGGCGTTCGGCCCCGACCTGCGGCTCGCGGTGGCGGCCGGCGACCGGCAGACGGTGGACCGGGTGCTGGGCCGGCAGCGGCTGGACACCGGCTGGGTCAGCCATCTGCTGCAGCGCACCACCGTGGAGCTCTGGCGCACCGTGGGCCCGTCACCCGCCGGGGTGGCCGATGCCTACCGCGAGCGCCGCGAGGCCCTGCTCACCGCGCTGGCCCGGCACGGGCTGCGCGGCCACGGACGCAGCGGGCTCAACGTCTGGGTGCCGGTGCCGGACGAGACCGGCGTCGTGGTCGGCCTGCTGCAGCGCGGCTGGGCGGTGGTGCCCGGGGCGCGGTTCCGCCTGCAGTCCCCGCCCGGCATCCGGATCACCGTGGCCCGGCTGGACCCGGCCGACGCCCCCCGGTTGGCCGCCGATCTGGCCGAAGTGCTGGGCGCGGGCACCGGATCGCGGCAGATCTGACGACGGGAGCGCTGCCGGATGCGGCAGCGCTCCCGTCCCGAACGTCCCGAACGTGTCAGCTCTTGGCCTGCAACGCCTGGACGTGCTCGCGGACCTGATCCTTCGTCAGATAGGCGCCGGTGTACTCGAAGTCGCTCAGTCGGGCGGGCTGGCGAGCCAGGAATCCGGTGCGCACGAAGTCGTCACCGGCGGTCGCGTTGATCAGCCAGTTGCAACCGACCCGGAACTTGGCGACGTTGGTCCGCATCGCCATCAAGTGGTAGCCGCGGGCCACCAGTTGGGCCGGAATCCCGGTCATCTCCACGGCCAGCGGCTTGGAGACCGCGTCCTTGCCGCCCAGGTCCACCACCAGGCCCAAGTCCCGGTGGAAGTAGGGCTCCAGCGGCTGGTTGCGCAGCGCCGCGACCAGGTTGTCGGCCACCTTGCGGCCCTGCCGGGCGGAGTGCTGGGCGGTCGGCGGGCAGACCGCGCCGTCGCCCTTGGCCAGATCGGGCACGGCCGCCGCGTCGCCGAGCGCGAACATGCCCTCGAACTGCGGCACCCGCAGCTCGGCGGTCACCGCGAGCCGGCCGCGCACCGTCTCCGCGTCCAGGGTGCCGACCAGCGGGCTGGCCGCCACGCCGGCCGTCCAGATCAGGGTGCGCGAGGGCACCTCCCGGCCGTCGGTGAAGGTCACCGAGGTGTCGTCAACCTTGGCCACCGAGACGCCCAACGACACCTCGATGCCGCGGTTGCGCAGGATCTGCAGGGCCCGCGTGCCCAGGTGCTCGCCGAGCTCCGGCATCAGCCTGGGAGCGATGTCGATCAGGTGCCACTTGATCAACTGCGGGTCCAGCCGCGGGTAGCGGTCCAGTGCGGCGGTGGTCAGCCGCTGCAGGCAGGCCGCCGTCTCGGTGCCCGCGTAACCGCCGCCGACCACCACGAACCCCAGCCGGGTCTCGCGCTCCCGCTGGTCCAGCGTGTCGGCCGCCAGGTCCAGTTGGGCGATCACGTGGTCGCGCACATAGGCCGCCTCGGCCAGCGTCTTCATGCCGCGGGCGTGGTCGAGCAGGCCCGGGATGTCGAAGGTCCGGGTGACGCTGCCGGGGGCGAGCACCAGGTAGTCGTACGGCTCCACGACCTCCTGGTCGGTGATCTTGCGGATGATGCAGACCTTGGCCCTGGGATCGATGCCGATCGCGCCACCCGGGATGATGTCGGTGCGCCGCAGGGTGCGCCGCAGCGAGACGGCGACCGACTGCGGGGTCAGCACCCCGGCCGCGACATGCGGGAGCAGGGGCAGATACAGCTGATAGCTGAACGGTGCGACCAGCGTGATCTGTGCTTCGGTGGGGGCGAGCTTGCGCTCCAGTCGCCGGGCGCACTCCACACCGGCGAAGCCGCCGCCGACCACCAGGATCCGAGGACGTTCCATCACTCTTCCTTCGCAGCAGGCAACTGTTGCGGACGAACCGGCGGCCCGGCCCACGGGGGTTCCCCCGGCCGCCGGCCGGGGAGGGTCACCACTGCGGCCCACCCTCGCACGCGACCTGGGTAGGCGCCACCGCAACCAGGCGGACGGGGCGGCATGGATAGGGTTGGCGCGTGCTACGTGAAGTGACGGCTGTCCGCTATGTGACGCCACTACGAGAAGGCGGCTCGATGCCGGGCCTGGTGGAGGGCGACGACCACCGGCTCTACGCGTTGAAGTGGAGCGGGGCGGCGCAGGGCCGCAAGGCGTTGATCGCCGAGGTGCTGGCCGGTGAGCTCGCCCGCGGGCTCGGGCTGCCGGTGCCCGAACTGGTCCGGATCGACCTGGATCCGGTGCTGGCGCGCAGCGAGCCGGAGCAGCAGATCCAGGAGCAGATGCGGGCCAGCGGCGGCCTCAACATCGGGCTGGCCTTCGCCAGCGGGGCGTTCAACTTCGACCCGCTCTGCTTCGAGGTGCAGGCCGAGCTCGCCGCCCGGGTGCTGTGGTTCGACGCGCTGATCGGCAATGTGGACCGGTCCTGGCGCAATCCCAACATGCTGGTGGTCGACGGCGAGTTGATGCTGATCGACCACGGTGCGAGCCTCATCTTCCATCACAGCTGGGCGAGTTCGGCCGGCTGGACGAGGCGCCCGTACGACGCGGGCGACCATGCGCTGGGCCGGTTCGTCCGCGATCTGGCCGCTGTGGACGCCGAGTCGGCCGCGCGCTGCACCCCCGAGTTGCTGGCGGCCGCGGTGGCCGCGGTGCCGGAGGAGTACCTGGTGGACGAGCCGGGGTTCGAGGGGCCGGACGCGGTGCGTGCGGCGTATCTGGAGCGGCTGGGCGCGCGGCTGGCCGGGCCGCGCGACTGGCTGCCGGTGCTGGAGGTGGGCGCATGAGTGAGCCGATGACCGAGCTGCGGGAGTACGAGTACGCGGTGATCCGCGCGGTGCCGCGGGTGGAGCGCGGGGAGTGCGTCAACCTCGGGGTGCTGCTCTACTGCCGCTGGCAGGAGCGGCTGCTGGCCCGCACCCTGCTGCCCGAGGCCAAGCTGCTGGCGCTGGACCCGGCGGTGGACCTGACCGGGGTGGCCCGGGCGCTGCGCGGGATCGAGGCGGTGGCCGCGGGCGGACCGGAGGCCGGTCCGGCGGCGGCCGACAGCCCGGGGCAGCGGTTCCGCTGGCTGACCGCGCCGCGCAGCGCGGTGGTGCAGCCGGGCCCGGTGCACACCGGCCTGACCGCCGACCTGGACGCCGACCTGGACCGGCTCTTCCGCGACCTGGTCAGCTAGCTGTTCGACCGGTGCGGTTGGTTCCCTCGGTGAAAGCTGGAGTTAATAAAGCTTTTACGCGTACTGTGATCTCATGGCCGCCATGACTACCGCCGCCCAGGGCATCACCACCGCCGAACTGATGGACGCGGTGGCCGGCGTGAGCTCCGCCTTCTGGATCGACTTCGCCGCCGCCGCGGCCCGGCACGGCCTGAGCGCCACCCAGGCCAAGGCGCTCGGCGCGGTGCTGGAGCCGGTGCCGATGCGGGCGCTGGCCGAGCGGCTGGGCTGCGACGCCTCCAATGTGACCGGCATCGTGGACCGGCTGGAGAGCCTGGGCCTGGCCAGCCGGGCGGCGGCCGCCGCCGACCGCCGGGTCAAGATCGTCACCATCACGCCCGCCGGCACCGACGTGCTGCACGCGGTCCGCGACGACATGACCCGCGCGCACCGGGCGCTGCAGTCGCTGAACGCCGAGCAGCGCGCCGCCCTGCTGGCCATGTGCGCCCAGCTGCTGCCGCTGATGAAGGGCGAGTCGGCCTAGCCGAGGCCAGGACACGGGGGTCGGTGCGGTGGTCGGGGGCTTGGCGGGGGAGTTGCTGCTGGGCGGCGTCGTGCTGGTCGGCGCGTCGGTGCAGCGGATGTCCGGGATCGGGTTCGCGCTGCTGACCGCGCCGGTCCTGGCCATGCTGCTGGGCGCGGAGCAGGGCGTGCTGCTCTGCAACTGCGGCAGCGCGGTGATCAGCGCGATCGGGCTGGCCACCAGCTGGCGCCAGGTCCGCCCGGGCGCCATGCTCCCGCTGATAGCGGCGGCGGGCTGCAGCGTGCCGCTCGGCGCCTGGGTGGCCGCGCGGCTGCCCGAACCGCAACTGCTCGCGGTGATGGGCGCGCTGGTCACGGTCGCCGTGCTGGTGGTGCTGCGCGGTGCCCGGGTGGCCTCGCTGCGCGGCACCGGGGCGCGGTGGCGGCCGGCGTGGCCAGCGGTTTCATGAACTCGGCGGCCGGGGTGGGCGGCCCGGCGCTGTCGCTCTACGCGGTCAACGCGGGCTGGACGGTACGCGAGTTCGTGCCCAACGCGCAGTGCTACGGCCTGCTGGTCAACCTGTTCTCGCTGCTCGCCAGGGGCACCCCGCGGCTGTCCCACCCGGCCTGGCTGGCGGTGGCCGCGGCGCTGGCGCTGGGTGCGGTGATCGGGCACTGGGCGGGCGGCCGGGTGCCGGAGCGGCGGGCCCGCACGGTGGTGCTGCTGCTCGCCCTGGGCGGCGGGGCGACCACTCTGCTCAAGGGCCTGTCGATGCTCTGACGGCGGCCTGCCGTCCGAAGGCGCTGACCTCGACTGTTAGGCTTGCGAAGCGTGAGCGCGAAGCCCCTGATCCCCGATGTCCTGGCCGCCCGGTACGCCTCGGCGACGCTGGCCCAGCTGTGGTCCCCGAGCACAAGGTGGTCCTGGAGCGCCACCTGTGGCTCGCCGTCCTCAAGGCCCAGAAGGATCTCGGGATCGACGTCCCCGAGACCGCCGTGGCCGACTACGAGCGCGTGATCGACCAGGTCGACCTGGCGTCCATCGCGGCCCGCGAGCGAGTCACCCGGCACGACGTCAAGGCCCGCATCGAGGAGTTCAGCGAGCTCGCCGGGCACGAGCAGATCCACAAGGGGATGACCTCCCGGGACCTGACCGAGAACGTCGAGCAGCTGCAGATCCGCCAGTCGCTGGAGCACGTCCGCGACCGCACGGTCGCCGTGCTGGTCCGCCTCGGCCGGCTCTCCGCCGAGCACGCCGAGCTGGTCATGGCCGGCCGCTCGCACAACGTCGCCGCCCAGGCCACCACCCTCGGCAAGCGGTTCGCCTCGATCGCCGACGAGCTGCTGGTCGCGTTCGCCCGCCTGGAGGAGCTGATCGCCCGCTACCCGCTGCGCGGGATCAAGGGCCCGGTCGGCACCGCCCAGGACATGCTCGACCTGCTCGGCGGCGATGCCGAGAAGCTGGCCGAGCTGGAGCGCCGGGTCGCCGGCCACCTGGGCTTCGACAACGTCTTCACCAGCGTCGGCCAGGTCTACCCGCGCTCGCTGGACTTCGAGGTCCTCACCGCCCTGGTGCAGCTGGCCGCCGCGCCGTCCAGCCTGGCCAAGACGATCCGCCTGATGGCCGGTCACGAGCTGGTGACCGAGGGCTTCAAGGAGGGCCAGGTCGGCTCCTCCGCGATGCCGCACAAGATGAACACCCGCTCCTGCGAGCGCGTCAACGGCCTCGCCGTGATCCTGCGCGGCTACGCCTCGATGACCGGCGAGCTGGCCGGCGACCAGTGGAACGAGGGCGACGTCTCCTGCTCGGTGGTCCGCCGGGTGGCGCTGCCGGACGCCTTCTTCGCCTTCGACGGCCTGCTGGAGACCTTCCTGACGGTGCTGGACGAGTTCGGCGCCTTCCCGGCCGTGATCGAGGCCGAGCTGGACCGCTACCTGCCGTTCCTGGCCACCACCAAGGTGCTGATGGGCGCGGTCCGGGCCGGCGTCGGCCGCGAGGTCGGCCACGAGGTCATCAAGGAGCACGCGGTCGCCTCCGCGCTCGCCATGCGGGCCGGCGCCCGGGAGAACGAGCTGCTGGACCGGCTTGCCGCCGACGAGCGGATCCCGCTGGACCGGGCCGCGCTGGACGCCCTGCTGGCCGACCGGCTCTCCTTCACCGGCGCCGCCGGCGCGCAGGTGGCGGAGCTGGTCGACCGGATCGGCAAGGTCGCCGCGAAGTACCCGGAGGCCGCCGCCTACGCCCCCGGCGCCATCCTCTGATCGTCTGACGATCCGCCGGACCGGGACCCGGGGCACTCGTGCCCCGGGTCCACCGGCGGCGAGGCGGTGCCGCAGTACCAGGTGGCGTCCGGCTCGGCCTCGGGCCGGGTCTTCGCCGGGACCGCGACCAGGGCGAGCAGCCCCGACCCGACCAGCAGTCCGGCGCAGATCAGACACGCCGTGCGGAACGCCGCGTTCACCGAGCTCGCCACCCGGTACTGGTCCCCGCTCAGCCCGGTCAGCAGCGGTAGCGCCGCCACCGCGAGCAGCCCGGCGGCGCGCGCGGCCGCGTTGTTCACCCCGCTGGCGATCCCGGCCCGGCGCACGTCCACCGCCGCCAGCACGGTCGCCGTCAGCGGCGCCACCAGCATGGTCAGCCCGATCCCGAAGAACATCGCGGACGGGAACACATCCGACCAGTAGGAGGCGTGCGGACCGATCCGCAGCATCAGCAGCACCCCGCCCGCGGCCACCAGCGGCCCGATGGTGAGCGGCAGCCGAGGTCCGATCCGCGTCGCCAGTCGCCCGGCCCGGGACGAGAACAGCAGCATCAGCACGGTCAGGGGTGCGAACGCCACCCCCGCCACCAGCGGCGTGAACCCGGCGACGGTCTGCAACTGCACCTGCAGGAAGAACGTGATCCCGCTCAGCGCGCCGTAGATGCCCAGCGTGACCAGGTTGACCACGGTGAACAGGCGCGAGGAGAACAGCCCGAGCGGCATCATCGGCTCCGGACTGCGCCGCTCCTGCCGCACGAACGCCACCCCAGCAGCACCCCGAGGACGGCCGAGACCCCACCGCCGCCGACACCCCACCGGACGCCTCGGTCAGCGCATAGGTCACCCCGCCCAGCGAGAACGCCGCCAGCACCGCGCCGGCCACGTCGAACTGCCCGGTGGCCTGCTCGTCCCGGCTCTCCGGCACATGGCGCAGCGTCAGCAGCCCCACCACCACGGCCACCGGCAGGTTGATCACGAAGATCCACCGCCAACCCGGCCCGCTCACCAGCCAGCCGCCCAGGAACGGCCCGACCGCGGTGGCCACCCCGCCGAGACCCGACCAGGCGCCCACCGCGCCCGAACGGTCGTCCGGATGGAAGCTGGCCTGCAGCAGCGCCAGCGACCCTGGGGTGAGCAGCGCCCCGCCGATGCCCTGCAGCGCCCGGGCCGCGACCAGCACGCCGACCGTGGGCGCCACCGCGCACAGCCCCGAGGCCGCCGCGAACCAGAGCACGCCGATCAGGAAGACCCGGCGCCGCCCGTAGCGGTCGCCCAGCGAGCCGCCCAGCAGGATCAGCCCGGCCAGGGTGAGTAGATAGGCGTTGAGCACCCACTGCAGCTGGGACAGCGAGGCGTGCAGGTCGGCGCCGATGTGCGGCAGCGCGACATTGACCACCGTGCTGTCCAGCATCGCCATCCCGGAGCCGAGCGCGGCCGCCAGCACCACCCACCGGCCCTGCGCGCTGCGCAGCCTGATTCCGTTCTCCATGACTGTGATCCTGCCCAACCGGAGGCCGTCCCGCGCGCCCGGGCGCGCTCGGGTGGCGGGGCGTCAACTGCCGGGCGAGGGTGGAGGCGGATCACGTTCCCCCGTAGTCAGGTGACGCGTCATGACGTACCCCTCCGCCTTCGGCGCGGGTGACCCTTTCAGTGACCTGTTCAGCCGCTTCTTCGGGATGAGCCCGATGTCGTCGCCGCCGGCCGTGCAGCGGGTACCGATCGGCCGGCTGCTCAGCGACTCCGCCCAGGAGCTGATCGAGGCGGCCGCCCAGCGGGCCGCCGAGGACGGCAGCAACGACCTGGACACCGGCCACCTGCTCTGGGCCGCCACCCAGGTGGACTCGTCCCGGCGGATGCTGGAGCGGGCCGGCGTCGATCCGGACGAACTCGCCGACGACCTGCGCAACTCGCTGCCCAAGGGCGGCGGCGACATGACCGAGGAACCCTCGCTCACCCCGGCGGCCAAGCGCGCGCTGCTCTCCGCGCACGCCCGCTCGCAGGCGGCCGGCTCCTCCTACATCGGCCCCGAGCACCTGCTCGGCGCGCTGCTGGAGCAGGACCGCTCCGGGGCCGGCCAGGCGATGCGCGGGGTGGCGCCCAGCCAGGAGGCGCTGCGCAAGGTGCTGGACGGCTACGGCACCGGCGGCGAGCGCAGCAGCAGCGGCGAGCACCCCAGCCAGACGCCCACCCTGGACGAGTACGGCCGCGACCTGACCGTGGAGGCCCGGGCCGGCAAGCTCGACCCGGTGGTCGGCCGGGCCGACGAGATCGAGCAGACCGTGGAGATCCTCTCCCGGCGCACCAAGAACAACCCGGTGCTGATCGGCGAGCCCGGGGTCGGCAAGACGGCCATCGTCGAGGGGCTGGCCCAGCGGATCGTCTCCGGCGACGTGCCGCAGACCCTCAAGGACCGCCGGGTGGTCGCCCTGGACCTGACCGGCCTGGTGGCCGGCTCCAAGTACCGCGGCGAGTTCGAGGAGCGGCTGAAGAAGGTGATCGACGAGGTGAAGGCCGCCGAGCAGAGCGTGATCCTCTTCCTGGACGAGCTGCACACCGTGGTGGGAGCCGGCGGGGGCGGCGAGGGTTCGATGGACGCCGGCAACATCCTCAAGCCGGCCCTGGCCCGCGGCGAGCTGAGCGTGGTCGGCGCCACCACCCTGGACGAGTACCGCAGGTACGTGGAGAAGGACGCCGCGCTGGAGCGCCGGTTCCAGCCGGTGCTGGTGCCGGAGCCCAGCGTCGATGAGACCGTGCAGATCCTGGAGGGCCTGCGCGACTCCTACGAGGCGCACCACCAGGTGCGGTTCACCGACGAGGCGCTGGACGCGGCCGCCGCGCTCTCCGACCGCTACATCAGCGACCGGTTCCTCCCCGACAAGGCGATCGACCTGCTCGACCAGGCCGGCGCCCGGGTGCGGCTTCGCGACCTCGGGGCCGCCACCGAGGGCCAGGAGGTGAAGGACCGGATCGCCAAGCTGCACCGGGAGCTGGACGAGGCCGTCGCCGAGGAGGAGTTCCAGCGGGCCGCCGAGCTCAAGCAGCGGCTGCGGCAGGCCGAGGACGAGCTCGCCGAGACCGCGGAGGAGCGCGAGGGCGTGGTCAGCGTGACCGCCGACGACATCGCCGAGGTGCTCTCCCGCCGAACCGGCATCCCGGTCGCCCAGCTGACCGAGACCGAGCGCGACCGGCTGCTGAAACTGGAGGACACCCTCCACCAGAAGGTGATCGGCCAGGACGAGGCGGTGACGGCGGTCTCCCAGGCGGTCCGCCGCGGCCGGGCCGGCATGGGCGACCCGGACCGCCCGACCGGCTCGTTCCTCTTCCTCGGCCCGACCGGCGTCGGCAAGACCGAGCTGGCCAAGGCGCTCGCCGAACTGCTCTTCGGCGACCCGGACCGGATGATCCGGTTCGACATGAGCGAGTTCCAGGAGAAGCACACCGTCTCCCGGCTGGTCGGCTCCCCGCCCGGCTACGTCGGCTACGAGGAGGCCGGCCAGCTCACCGAGGCGGTCCGCCGCAAACCGTACAGCGTGCTGCTCTTCGACGAGGTGGAGAAGGCCCACCCGGACGTCTTCAACCTGCTGCTCCAGGTGCTGGACGACGGCCGGCTCACCGATGCCCAGGGCCGCACGGTGGACTTCCGCAACACCGTGGTGATCATGACCAGCAACATCGGCTCCCGCCGGATCCTGGACCACCACGGCGACGTGGACGCCATCCGCGGCGATCTGATGAAGGACCTGGGCCAGCAGTTCCGGCCCGAGTTCCTCAACCGGATCGACGAGGTGATCGTCTTCCACGCGCTCACCCGGGCCGACCTGATCAAGATCGTCGACCTGCTGCTGGAACGCAGTCGGCGCCGGCTCAAGGCGCAGGACGTCGACCTGGAGGTCACCGACGAGGCCAAGGAGTGGCTGGCCAACAAGGGCTACCAGCCCGAGTTCGGAGCCCGGCCGCTGCGCCGCACCATCCAGTCCGAGCTGGACAACCGGGTGGCCAACCTGCTGCTGGAGGGCACCGTGCGGGAGGGCGACACCGTGCTGGTCACCATCTCGGACGGCGAGTTCAGCTGCACCCTGGCCCGGCCCGCCGCATCCAAGCCGACCGGGGCCGCCGAGCAGGCCGGTGCCGCGCAGGGCGACGCATGACCCGGCGGATCGTGGTCGGCGTGGACGGCTCGCTGGCCGCCACGGCCGCGCTGCGCTGGGCGGTCCGCCAGGCGGCCGCCACCGGCGCCGACGTGGTCGAGGCGGTCAACGCCTGGGAGCTGTCCGGCAGCGTGCTGCCGCCACCGGTCGGCGTCTACGACCCGCGGCAGGTGGCCGCCAACGTGCTGCACGAGGCCGTGGTCGGCGAGCTCGGCGAGACGCCGGAGATCAAGGTCACCGAGCTGGTGCTGCCCGGACCGGCGAGCGCGGCGCTGCTGGGCCAGGCCTCGGGGGCCGAGCTGCTGGTGGTCGGCAGCCGGGGCCTGGGCGGGTTCAGCGGACTGCTGCTCGGCTCGGTCAGCCGCCACGTGGTGGAGCACGCGCCGTGCCCCGTCGTGGTGGTGCGGGCCGAGCACGCCGACGGCACGGCCGGCTGAGCGGTCGTCGGGAATGACCGGCCCGGCCGAAACGCCCGACCCGCGAGCGCCGCTGGACCGGCTGGCGGCGATCACCGCCAACCGGATCGGCTGCTTCGAATGGGTCCCGGCCGACGGGCGGTTCACCCTGGACGACACCGGCCTGGCCGTCTTCGACCTGCGGCCCGAGGAGTACGAGGGCACCATCGCCAGCCTCAACCAGCGGATGCCGGTGGAGGAGGTGATGCGCATGCACCGGCTGCTGGAGGACATCCGGGCCGGGCGCAGCGAGTCCTACAGCAGCTACGTGCGGATCCGGCTGCGGGACGGCGCCACCCGCTGGACCTACGTGCAGGGGCAGGCGGTGCACGACCCGGGCCTGCGGGTGCTGGGTGTGGTCCGCGACGCCACCACCGAGCTGGCCCACTCGGCGATGCGGCTGATGGGGAGGACGACCGGCAGCGTCAGCAGGCCGCCATGCGCGAGATGGTCGACGCGCTCGGCGAGGCGTTCACCGTGGCCGACGTGGTCACCGTGCTCACCGGCGACCAGAGCCGGCGCCGGCTCGGTGCCCAGGGGATCAGCCTGGGGTGGTGGACCACGGGCGGCTGCGGATGATCGGCGCGATCGGGCCGCTCCCGATCGGGGCCCAGGCGATGCGCCGCGCCCGGCTCACCGACCCGTGGCCGCTCAACGACGTGGTGCGCTCCGGTGAGCCCGCGTTCTACACCTCCCAGGCGGCCTTCCTGCGCCAGTACCCGGACCTGGCCGAGCTGGTCGCCGCGAGCACCGCCACCGCCGCGGCCTTCCTCCCCCTGGTCGCCCAGGGCCGCCCGATCGGCGCGATGGCCCTGATCTACGCGGGCCGACGCACCTTCAGTACCGAGGACCGCACCCTGCTCACCGCGCTCACCAGCGCCATCGCCCAGTCGCTGCAACGCGCCATAATGGTCGACCAGTCCCGGGAGATCGCCGCCGGACTGCAGAGCGCGATGCTGCCGCGCCGGCTGCCGGTGCTGCGCGGCGGCTCGCTGGCGGTGCGCTACCGCACCGCCAGGGTCGGCACCTGGATCGGCGGCGACTGGTACGACGCGGTGGCGCTCGCCGAGGACGCGGTGGGCGTGGCGATCGGCGACGTGCAGGGCCACGACACCGAGGCGGCCGCCATCATGGGCCAGCTGCGGATCGCGATGACCGCCTACGCCGCCGAGGGGCACAGCGCGGCGAGCGTGCTGGCCCGCGCCTCGGCCTTCCTCGCCGACCTGCCCGCCGACCGGTTCGCCACCTGCCTCTACGCCCAGGTGGCGCTCGCCACGGGGGAGACCTGGCTGGTCAACGCCGGTCATCTGCCGCCGCTGGTGCGCCGGGCCGACGGCACTGTGCTGCGGCTCGACCTGCCCACCGGCCTGCCGCTCGGCCTGCCCGCCGACTGGGGGGCCGGCGGCTATCCGGCCAGCGTCTTCCGACTGGACCACGGCGACAGCCTGCTGCTCTACACCGACGGGCTGGTGGAGCGGCCCGGCGAGGACCTGGAGCGCGGACTGGCCCGGCTGGCCGAGGTGTTCGCGGCCGGGCCCGCGCAGCTGCCCGCGCTGGCCGACCATGTGCGCGACACCCTGGGGGAGCGGCTGGAGGCGGAGGATGACGCGGCTCTGCTGCTGCTGCACCGGGACTGACGTGCGGATGTTCGGGCCGTGCCCGTTCGGGCTGTGTCCGTTCTGGCTGTGCCCGTTCAAAAAGTGTCAAGGACCGGCCAGATCGCGTAGCACCCGCGTCAAGAGCCGGTCCGCCGCGGCCGTTGCGGGGATGGAATGGAGGTACCCGAAGGGATCGGGGCCGACAGGAGGCGCGAAGCGATGGCTGGACAGGTTCGAGTGATCGTGGGGGTCGGCAGCTCGCTGAGCGCACTGGCCGCGGTCCGGCGCGCCGTCCGGGAGGCCGAGCAGCGGGACGCCGTGCTGGTGCCGGTCGCGGCCTGGCAGCCGGAGGACGATCCGCTGCGCCCGCTCTCCGAGCTGGAACACGCGGCCCGGCGGCGGTTGGACACCGTCTTCGAGCAGGCCTTCGGCGGCTACCCGAGAGGCGTGCTGCTGCACCCCGAGGTGGTGCGGGCGGAGCCGGGCCAGGCCCTGGTGGCGGCGGCCGACCGGTCGAGCGACCTGCTGGTGGTCGGCGCCGGCCGTCCCGGGCGGGTGAGCGGGCTGCGGCACGGCGGGGTGGCGCGGTACTGCCGCGGCCACGCCGGCTGCCCGGTGCTGGTGGTGCCCGCCACCGACCTGCTCGACGACCCGGCCGGCGACCTGGCGCCGGCCGCGGCCCGCTGTCGGACCGGCTTGGCCTACCAGGTCTGATGCGGCGTCAGGGCCCGTGCCAAATGCGGCGGTACGGGCCCTGACGCACGGCCTGCCGGGCGGGCGGACGAATTGCGGCGGGTGCCGCGCGCGCCGCCGGGCGTTGTCAGTGCGGCGGGCTAGAGTCCGGAGCCGAACACCGTAGCGGGTCGAGCGCCGGATGTGATCGACCCTCAGCGAGGGAGCGCCACAGTGCAGAACGACGAGCTGGTCACCAACGGCCCCTGCTGGGTCGAGCTGGCCACCACCGACGCGGCGGCCGCCACCGCCTTCTACACCGGCCTGTTCGGCTGGCAGGCCGCGGCCGACCAGCGCCCCGAGGCCGGCGGCTACACCATGCTCACCCAGGTCCAGGGGCCGGTCGCGGCGCTGGTGCCGCAGCACCGGGATGGCCAACCGCCCGCCTGGACGGTCTCGTTCCTGGTCGAGGACGCCGATGCCACGGCGGCCAGGATCACCGAGGCCGGCGGCAAGGTGCTCGTGCAGCCGATGGACGTCTTCGCGCTGGGCCGCTTCGCGGTGGCCGCCGATCCGTCCGGCGCGGTCTTCGCGCTCTGGCAGGCCGGGGAGTTCGGTGGTTCGGCCGTGCTCAACAAGCCCAACTCGCTCGGCTGGGTGGAGCTGCACACCAGGGATGTCGCCGCCTGCACGGTGTTCTATCCCGAGGTGTTCGGCTGGAGTTGCAGCCCCGGCGAGCACTACACCCAATGGGGCCTGGCGGGGCGGGACTTCGGCGGTATGGCCCGGATGGACGACAGCTTTCCGGCCGAGGCGCCCGCGCACTGGCTGCCCTACTTCGCGGTGGCCGATGTCGATGCCATCGTCAACAAGGCGAGCGGGCACGGCGCCGAGCGCGTGATGGGCCCGATGGACGTGCCGGACGGCCCGCGGATCGCGGTGCTGCGCGACCGGCAGGGGGCGGCCTTCGGGGTGTACCTGGCCGGCACCGAGGGGTGAGGGCCGATACCGACCCGTTCCATGTGAAAGCCCTTGCGGCGGGGCCCGATACCTGAGCTATCGTCGGGTCATCGGTGCGGTGCCGGAGGGAGGGATGGCCGTGTGGCCCGACTCCCGTGCGGCCGTCGGCTTTTCGATGCGCGTCGCGCTGCGCGGCTCCCTGGGGCGCGGTCCCGGCCCGCTCTGGCGGAAGCTGGACCGCTCGCGCAGCCGGGCCCAGCTGCTCCTGGTGCTGGGGCTGCTCGGCGCGGTGCTGTTCGGCTGCGGGGTGGCCGGGCACGGGGTGGGCACCGCCGGTGTGCAGGCCAGGGCCGAGGCCGTCCGGCTGCACCGGATCGACGCCTCCGTGGTCGGCGCGATCCGCCCCGACGCCACCGCGGTGGCCACCCGCTACCGCACCGGTGAACTGGTGTGGGTGAGTTGGACCTATCCGGCCGGGCACGCCGTGGTCGCCCGCTTCGAGCTGCCCGGTCCGGCCGCGGCGGGCGACGCGCTGCCGATCTGGGTCACCGACGACGGCGCGATCGCCGATGCCCCGCGCGGCACCGGCGCCATGGTGCTGCTCGCCCTGGGGACCGGCGCGGCGGCCTGGTCGGCGCTCACCGCAGCCGTGCTGACGATCCATCTGCTGCACCGCCGACTGCTGCGCCACCGCACCGACCGGTTCTGGGCGACCGGTTGGGAGGCCGTCGAGCCGCACTGGTCGGGCCGGCTGCGCGGTCGCCCGGATCGCAGCTAGCCGCCAGGCGCCAGGTCAACTGTCAACGCAGCGGCGGCAGTTCTTCGCGCAGTCGCCGGCCCAGCAGGTCGAGCGCCGTGACCATGGCGGCGGACTGCTCCGGTGCCAGGGTGCGGCGCAGCAGGCGGTCGGTCTCCCGGGTGTGGGCGGCGGCGGCCGTGCGCAGCGTCCGCTCGCCCTGCTCGGTGAGGAAGACCAGCTGCACCCGGCGGTCCTCGGGTGACGGCTCCCGCACCACCAGACCGGCCTCCACCATCCGGTCGACCAGCCGGGTGGCGCCGCCGCTGGTCAGCACCAGATGACCGGAGAGCCGGCTGATCGGAGCGCCCTGCGGATGGGCGGAGAGGATCAGCAGCACCTCGAACATCGAGTGGCTGATCCCGGCGGCCTGCTGGATCGCCGCGCCGAGCAGCCGCTCCAGCAGTGCCGAGGTGTGGAGCAGCACGCCGACCGCCTGTATCCGCGGATCGTCGATCGGCGCCTGCTCGTGGTGCTCTGTCACACGGATCAGTATCCGCAGGCGAAGCGCTGGCCCGGGTGGCGGGGGTGCTCGATCTCGTCGACGGCGGCGACCGCGTAGTCCTCGGCGCTGATCCGGCTGCTGCCGTCCGCGCCGATGACCAGCTCCTCCAGCTCGGTGCGGTAGTCGCCGGTGCGGTCGCCGGGCTCGATCTGGCCGGCGGGGCTGAGGTTGGTCCAGGTCACGTCGGTGACGGTGCGGTAGTAGTCCAGCGCGTCGCCGTGGGCGTGCATGATCTGCAGCAGCCACTCGGGCAGGCCCTCGGCGTCCCAGACCTGCTTGCCGTCGGGCGTGCGCAGCGAGCCGGCGCCGCCGACCGCGATCAGCCGCGGGGCCGCCGAGCCGAGCGTGCGCAGTCCGGCGACCAGCGCCTTGGCGGCGGGCTCGATGGTGGCCAGGTGGCCCGGGCCGTCGCCCCCGCCGACCGCGCTGACCAGCACGTCCTGCCCGGCGGCCGCCTTGGCGACCGAGGCCGGGTCGAGCACGTCGCCGGTGGTCACGGTGAGGTTCGGGTGCTGCTCGGTCACCTTGGCCGGGTCGCGCACCACGGCGGTCACCTGGTGGCCGCGGTTCAGTGCCTCACGGACGATGCGGCTTCCGATGGTGCCGTTGGCACCGAAGACGGCGATCTTGGACATGGTGAGGATCTCCTCTGTTGGTACGGAGTGTTACCTGACTCAACAGTACCTGACTGATCAGGTATTCCCCGAAAGAAGCTCGCGGACCGAAGCCACCGTGTCCGCGTCGGCGGCCGACTTGTCCTCCCGGTACCGCAGCACCCGGGCGAACCGCAGCGTGACGCCCGCCGGGTAGCGGGTGGAGCGCTGCACCCCGTCGAAGGCGATCTCCACCACCAGCTCCGGCCGCGCCCGGACTCCCCAGGCCGGACGCTCCACCGCCAGCTCCTGCAACCGCTCGGTCTGCCAGTCGAGCAGTGCGTCGGTCAGGCCCTTGAAGGTCTTGCCCAGCATCGCGAACGAGCCGTCCGGCTGCCGGGCGCCCAGATGCAGATTGGACAACCGTCCCGCGCGCCGACCGTGCCCCCATTCGGCAGCCAGCACCACCAGGTCAAGGGTGTGCACCGGCTTGACCTTCAGCCAGGCGGTGCCCCGCCGACCCGCCGTGTACGGCGCGTCCAGCGCCTTGAGCACCACGCCCTCCTGGCCACGGGCCAGCGCCGCGGCCGTGAAGGCCTCGGCCGCCGCGCGCTGCTCCGGCTCGGCGGGATCGGTCACCGTGAGTCGCCGCACCAGCAGCGGTTCGGGCACCAGGCGGGCCAGCTCGGCGTGCCGCTCGGCGGTGGGCAGCTCCAGCAGGTCGCGGTCGTCCAGGGCGAGCAGGTCGAAGAAGACCGGAGTCAGCGGCAGTGCCTCGCTGGCCCCGGGCACGTCCAGTCGGGAGCCGACCCGGCCGGCCGTCTGCTGGAACGGTCGCACCCGCCCGGCCGCGTCCAGGGCGATCACCTCGCCGTCCAGCACGACTCGGGCCACCGGCAACTCCCGGGTCGCCGCCACCACTTCGGGCAGTCGCCCGGTGATCTCGTCCAAGGTCCGGGTGAAGATCCGCACGCTCGGGCCGTCGCGGTGCACCTGGATCCGGATGCCGTCCAGCTTCTCGTCCACCACGCACCGGCCGAGCCGATCCAGCGCCTGCGCCACCGTGCCGGCGGTGTGCGCGAGCATCGGCAGCACCGGTCGGCCCACCGTCAGACGGAACCGCGCCAGCGCCGCCGGTCCGTCCGCCAGCAGCCGCTCGGCCACCTCGCCCAGGCTGCCGGCCAGCATCACCGCCCGGCGGACCTCGACCGCCGGCGCGCCGGTCGCCGCCGCGAGCGCGTCCACCGCCGCGGCGTCCAGCGCGCCCTGGCGGACCTCGCCGCCGATCAGCCGGATCAGGAACTCCTGCTCCTCGGCGGTGGCCGCGGCCAGCAGGCGGCCGACCAGCTCGCGCCGCCTGGCCTGGGCCCCGGCCCCGCGCACGGCGCCCAGTTCGGTGAGCGCGGCGTCCACCTGCCCGACGGTCAGCGAGGGCGCCGCGGCCGGCGGTACCGGTTCGGTGAAGCTGCTCCAGCCGACGCCGATCCGCCGCTGGGGCAGCCGCCCGGCCAGGTAGGTGATCACCACGGGGGCCTCAGCCGGTTCGGTCGCCCGGAACAGCTCGGCCAGCAGCGCGGTCTTGCGCGAGCGCGCCGAGGTGGCGGCGACTTCGCGCGAGGTGCGGGCGAGCTCGGCCAGCAGCATGACCTCATGCTCACCCGGTCATCGCACTGGCGCGACCCGTCCTCGTTGATAGAGTATGCAGTTATCGGAATGACTATTCATAAGGGGTGGAGCTTTCATGGACCAGCCGCTGCCGCAGGGCTTTCTCGCCCACACGGCCAACATGGGTCTCAAGGACGTGGCCGACGACTTCGCCGTGGTGGTCTCCGCGGTGCCCGCCGCCTCCGCGGCCGTCTTCACCAAATCGCGGTTCGCCGGACCGAGCGTGCTGCTCAGCCGGGCCGACGCGGCCCGCCAGGACGCCCGGGGCATGGTGGTGATCTCGCGCAACGCCAATGTGGCCACCGGCAAGGAGGGCGCCGCGCACGCCGAAGAAGTGCGGCGGCTGGTCGCCGCGCGGGTCGGGGTGGCGCCGGAGCAGTTGGTGATCGGCTCCACCGGGGTGATCGGACGCCCCTACCCGATGGAGTCGATCCGGGCCGGCATCGCCGCACTGCCGCAGCCGCTGCCGCCCGCCGACTTCCAGGCCGCGGCCGCCGCCATCATGACCACCGACACCCGCCCCAAGTCGATCCGACTGACCTGCGGCGACGCGGTGTTGGTCGGCATCGCCAAGGGCGTCGGGATGATCGAGCCCAATATGGCCACGCTGCTGACCTTCTTCTTCACCGACGCCGAGATCGTCCCCGCCGAACTGGACGCCGTCTTCCGCCGCGTCATGGACACCACCTTCAACGCGCTCAGCATCGACACCGACACCTCCACCAGCGACACCGCCGCCGTCTTCGCCAACGGCCTGGCCGGACCGGTGGACCTCGCGGAGTTCGAGCGGGTGCTCCACCAGGCCGCCCTGGCGCTGGTCCGCGACATCGCCTCGGACGGCGAGGGCGCCGGCAAGCTGATCGAGGTGCGGGTCACCGGCGCCCGGGACACCGCGCAGGCCAAGCGGGTCGGCAAGTCGGTGGTCAACTCCCCGCTGGTGAAGACCTCGGTGCACGGCGCCGACCCCAACTGGGGCCGGGTCGCGATGGCGATCGGCAAGCTCGACGACGACCCCGACCTGGACCCGGCCCGGACCACCATCCACTACGGCGACCTGGAGATGTTCCCCACCGAGCCCGACGACGTGCAACTGGCCGCCGCCCGCGCCTACCTGGGCAACGACGAGGTGGTGATCGGCATCGACCTGGGCCTCGCGGACGCCGCCTTCACCGTCTACGGCTGCGACCTCACCGCCGGTTATGTGGAGCTGAACTCCGGCTACACCACGTGATGTCGGTGCCCGGTGCCAGACTGAAAGCATGTGCCGAAGCATCAAGACCCTGCGCCCTCCCGTGATGCCCGAGGTCACCGAGGAGGACATCCACGCCGCCGCCCTGCAGTACGTCCGCAAGGTGTCCGGGTTCCGCGCGCCGGCCGCGCACAACCGGCTGGTCTTCGAGCAGGCGGTGGCCGCGATCGCGGCGGCCACCGCCGAGCTGCTGGCCGGCCTGGAGGTGCGCGGCGCCCGCAGCTGACCGGGGCGCGAAAGGCCTGTGACACTGCAGGGCGGGCCTCGGCTCAGCCGGTGACCTCCGGGTCGAGGGCCGACAGGGGGGCGGGGTGCCGTCCGCACAGGCCGAGCAGCCGGGCCTGCGGATCACCGGCCGCGAGCGGCAGCGCGCCGCTCTCGCGCAGTGCGAACTCCACCAACTCCGGGGCCAGATGCGGATCCTGGCAGGTGGCATGCGCCAAGTCCCAGGTGTGCACGGTCAGTTCCGTGATCAGCCGGGCGCAGTACGCCACCGCGGGCCGCTCGCCGTCGGCCGTCCGCACGGTGCGGGCCAGCGCATGCGGGGCGGCGAGGGCGGTGCGGGCGGCCTCGGCGGCCCGCACCCAGTCGGCGGCCGCCGTCGCGGTGGGCTCGGTGGGCTCCGGCGCGGCGGCCCGCTCGGCCGGCAGCTCCGGGCCGGCGCCGGCGAGCAGCGCGGGCACCCGGGCCTGCTCGGCGGTCAGCGCGCCGACCAGCCGGCCCACCGACCAGCCGTGGTACGCCGTGGGCGCCGCCCACTGGTTGCGGGCCACCCCCGCCACCCGGCGGCCGAACGAGGCCGTCGCCTCGTCGTAGAGCCGCAGCACCTCGGCGGCGGAGTGCGGAGCGCGGTCATCGGTCATCGGCGGTCCTCGGGTCCTCGGGTCCTCAGGTCGGGGTCAGCTCGGCGGTCGGGGTCAGCTCGGTGTCGCCTCGATCCGGGCGGCGGTCTCCCTGGCGCGGGCACCGGAGCGGGTCCGGGACGCGGTCACCATCCGGACCGGGAAGCGCCGCAGGTACTCGGCCTCCAGCTCGGTGGTGCGCTCGGTGTGCCGGCGCAGCGCATCGTCCGAGCCGTACAGGAAGGTCTCGTGCCGAGTGCGGTGCAGCTGCTCCAGCTCGTGCAGCAGGCGCTCGGCGGACAAGGCGCTCGCGGCGACGCCCTCGACGGCGCCGTTCGGGGTGGCGGTCAATCGCATGGCGGGTGCCTCCGCTGCTGTCGGACTCGGTGCTGTGGTCCTTGATGCCGTCTGACCAGGTCGGTCGTCTGACGAAGTCGCCCCCCGCTATCCCGGTGCCCCCTGGGCGGCGCCGGAAACCGGCCCCGGCGGGTGGCGTGGCGCGGTCTCCCGCACCGCCAGCAGCCGCAGGCCGATCTCCTGGAGGACCTTGCGGGGCAGTGCGGCGCGCAGCTGCGGGAACCAGTCCCGCTCCTCGCGCTCCATCTGCTGCACCGCGGCGCTCAGCAGCGCCGCCATGCCGCTCTCGAAGCCGGGGTCGGTGGGGCCGCGCTGGGCGACCTCCTCGCAGAGCCGGTCGATCGCCTGGTGGTCCTGGAAGCCCTGCAGCGCGGGATGGGACGGATCGCTCAGCAGCGCGGCCACCATCGGGTGGAGCACCTCGTCCACCAGGTAGGAGTGGATGGTGAGGTCGTGCACGATGTGCTGGGCCAGGTCGGCGCGGACCGCCGGGTCGCCGGAGTCCGCCGCACGGTAGGCCTTGAACAGCCGCAGCAGCTCCTTGTGCTCCTGCTTCAGCAGCACGATCGCGTCGGTGGACATCCGCCTTCACCTCTCGGCCCCGCGTAGCCCCTGACTCGATGGTGCCAAACCGGCCGGTCCGGCGGGCGGCTCGTGGCGGCCGATCGAGTGGTTCGCGGGACGCATCGCAGGCCTCTGCCGGGCATCGCTAGGGCAGCGGGATCCGGCCGCGCAGCACCTCGCGCCAGAGCCGGCGCAGCCGGGTCGCGGCCCCCTGGTCCAGATCCTGGCCGGCCGCCAGCGCGGCGGCCTCGGCGACCCGCTCACGGCTGCGCCGCCACTGGTCGAACCGTCGGGCCAGCACCGGATCCTCGGCGGTCAGCCGGGCCTCGATCCGCCGGCTCTCGCGTGCTTCCTGGCGTGAGAGGATCATCGCCCTCACCTGCTGTCCTTTCGGGGTGGCCCCCGGTGTCAGCGTCCGTCGTGCAGGAGCTCGGCCAGGTCGTAGCCGACCGGCTCCTCCAGCTGGCTGTAGTCGCAGCTGCGCGGGGCCCGGTCCGGCCGCCACCGCTGGAAGCGCGTGGTGTGGCGGAACCGCGTCCCTTCCATGTGATCGTACGCGACCTCGCAGACCCGCTCAGGGCGGAGCGCGATCCATTGCGCATCCTTGGCACCGCTCCACCGGCTCGGCGCGCCGGGCAGCCGGCCGGCCTGGTGGGCGCTCTCGTCGGTCCAGGCCGCCCACGGATGGCCGCTCGGGTCGTCCAGTCGCAGCGGGGCCAGCTCCTCGGCGAGCTCCCGGCGCCGGGCCGCCGTGAACGAGGCGCAGACGCCGACGTGCTGCAGCACCCCCGCCGCGTCGTAGAGCCCGAGCAGCAGCGAGCCGACGCCCTGGCCGTCCTTGTGCTCGCGGCAGCCGGCCACCACGCAGTCGGCGGTCCGGCCGTGCTTGATCTTGAACATCGAACGCACCCCGGGCCGGTAGGGCTGGTCCAGCGGCTTGGCGACGATGCCGTCCAGCCCGGCCCCCTCGAACCTGGTGAACCAGACCTCGGCCAGCTCCCGGTCGGTGGTGGCCGGGGCCAGCCGCACCCACGGCCCGGCCTGCGCCAGGGCCCCGGTCAGCGCGGTGCGGCGGGCCGCCAGCGGCTGGGCGAGCAGCGCCGTGTCGTCCAGCGCCAGCAGGTCGAAGGCGATGAAGCTCGCCGGGCGCTCGGCGGCCAGCTTGCGCACCCGGGACGCCGCCGGATGGATCCGCTCCTGCAGCTCCTCGAAGTGCAGCCGCCCGTCGTGGGCCAGCACGATCTCGCCGTCCAGCACGCAGCGCGGCGGCAGTTCGGCCCGGAAGGCGTCCAGCAGCTCCGGGAAGTACCGGGCCAGCGACTTGCCGGTGCGGCTGGCCACCTCCACCTCGTCACCGTCCCGGAACACGATCGCCCGGAAACCGTCCCACTTGGCCTCGTAGTGCATGCCCTCGGGGATGGCGGCGACCGCCTTGGCCAGCATCGGCTCGACGGGCGGCAGCACGGGAAGGTCCATACCCGTGATGGTGCGTCACGCCCGCGCGGTGCGCAGCGCGGCGGCCTAGCGTGGGTGTATGGCGGAATCGGTGGAACTGGAAGCCGGGGGGCGACTGGTCAAGCTGTCCAATCCGGGCAAGGTGTACTACCCCGGGCCCGGCTACACCAAGTTGGACGTCGCGCGCTACTACCAGGCGGTGGCCCCGGCGGTGCTGCGCGGGCTGCGCGACCGGCCCACCACGCTGCAGCGGTTCCCGGACGGCGTCGACGGCGAGTTCTTCTACCAGAAGCGGGCGCCCAAGAACACGCCCGAATGGCTGCCCACCGCGCACATCTCCTTCCCCAGCGGCCGCTCCGCCGACGAGATCTGCCCCGCCGAACCCGCCGCCGTGCTATGGGCCGCCAACCTCGGCTGCCTCACCTTCCACCCCTGGCCGGTCCGCCGCGGCGACACCGACCGCCCCGACGAACTGCGCCTGGACCTCGACCCGCAGCCCGGCACCGACTTCGCCGACGCGGTGCGCGCCGCCCACCAACTGCGCGAGGTGCTCGACCAGCACGGGCTGCGCGGCTGGCCCAAGACCTCCGGCGGGCGCGGCCTGCACGTCTACGTGCCGATCCGCCCCGAATGGACCTTCGCCGAGGTGCGGCGCTGCGCCATCGCGCTGGGCCGGTCGCTGGAGCGGCGGATGCCCGAACGGGTGACCACCGCCTGGTGGAAGGAGGAGCGGGGCGAGAAGGTCTTCGTCGACTACAACCAGATGGCCCGGGACCGCACCATCGCCTCCGCCTACTCGCTGCGGGCCCGCCCCGAGGCGACCGTCTCCACTCCGCTGCACTGGGCGGAGCTGGACGAGGTGACGCCGCGCGACTTCACGCTGGGCACGGTGCCCGCCCGGCTGGCCGAGGTGGGCGACCCGCACGCCGAGCTGGACGAGCACGCCTTCGGCCTGGAGGCGGTGCTCGACCTGGCGGACCGCCAGGAGCACGAGGAGGGGCTCGGCGAGATGCCCTATCCGCCCGACCACCCCAAGGCGCCGGGCGAGCCGACCCGGGTGCAGCCGAGCCGGGCGAAGAAGGACTGATCCCTGCTACCGGGTTCTGTTACCGGGCGGGGCTCGGGGCGTCCTCGGACTCCGGGGCGGGGCGGTCGGCCCCCGGCCCGGTGCGGGCCCGGTACAGGCCGGTCGCGGCGGCGGCCGCCGTCACCGCCAGCGCGGTCCACGGCACCACATCGCCCACCCGGTCGTACCAGGTGCGGTACGTCGCGGCGGGCAGCGCCAGGTGCACGGTGAGCGCGCCGCGGCCGCCGGTGCCCATCCGGGCCAGCTGCCGGCCCTGGGCGTCGAACGCCACCGAGTCGCCGGTCAGCGCCGCCTGCACCGCCGGGCGGCCGGTCTCGGCAGCCCGTACGGCGGCCAGCGCGGCGTGCTGCGCCGGGGCCCAGGTGTCCTGGAAGGTGCTGGTGGCCGACTGGTAGATCAGCAGCTGGGCGCCCTGCAGCGCGGCGGTGCGGGACAGGTCGGGGAAGGCCGACTCGAAGCAGATCAGCACCCCGGCGGGCAGCGGGGTGCCGCTGCGGTCCACCGGCCGGAACAGGTGGAACGAGTGGCCGGGGGTGCGGTTCTGGTCGGCGGCCCTGCTGATCTTGGTCAGCCAGCCGAGCCCGCCCCGGAACGGGATGTACTCGCCGAACGGGACCAGCCGCATCTTGGCGTACCGGTCCTGGATGCCGTTCTGGTCGATCAGCACGGCGTCCTTGGAGATGTGGCCGTCCGTCTTCCGGGCGTCCTCGTTGACCAGCAGGTCGCTGCCGGTGACGGCCGACAGCGCCCGCAACTGGGCCAGCGTGACGGGGTCCCGGGACAGGTCGCTGGTGATGCTGGACTCGCCCCAGACCACCAGATCGGGGCGGTCCGCCAGGTCGCGGGTGATCGCGCCGGCGGCGTCCAGCCGGACGGTGCCGTCCAGGGTCTGGCCCGGTTGGACCAGCACCACGGTGGCGGTGCGGGCGGTGACCGGGGCCGGGTTCAGCGCGAACGCCACCGGGCCGGCGGCCAGCACCAGCACGCCCGCCGCCAGGGCGCCGGCCCGCAGCACCGTGCGGTCGGCGAGCAGGGCGATCAGCACCGCCGTGTTGACCGCCACCACCGCCGCGCTGACCAGCCAGATCCCGCCGAGCGAGGCCAGCGCCAGCTGGGTGGGACGGCGCCACTGGGTCGCGCCGAGCAGCGCCCAGGGGCCGCCGAGCGCCTGCCAGGAGCGGGCGAACTCGGTGACCACCCAGACCGACGGCACCACCAGCAGCGCCGCCAGCGACCGCCGCACCGTCAGCGGGGGCCGCAGCAGGCACCAGACCGCCAGGCCCACCGCCCCCTGCAGCGCCCCGAAGAGCACCGCGATCAGCAGCAGTCCCGGGCCGATGCTCGGGATCAGCCAGTACATCGCCGCCAGCACGAACCCGGCGCCGAACCACCAGCCGCGCACCACCGCCTCCCGGGCCCGCGGCGCCCGCTGCATCAGCAGCAGCCCGGGCACCAGCGCGATCCAGGCGAACCACTCCTGGTCCGGGGCGGGGAACGCCAGCACCGGCAGCATGCCCGCGCCCAGCGAGCCGTACCGGACGGGATGGGCGAGCGCGGCACGCAGCGACATGCGCTGATTGTCCGCTTCCGAGCCGCACCGCACCATGACGCGAACCGAATCGGTGCTCACGTGTCGGGTGGGGTGTGAGTGGCCTTTGGGGCTCATGCGTCGGGTGGGGTATGAGTGGCCTTTGGGGCTCATGTGTCGGATAGTGCCTCGCCTGGCGCGGTGTCAGGTGGCCGTCGTACCGTGCCGTGAGGAACCCTCGCAAAACGGACGAAGGACGTGCCATGGCCGAGCCGACCCACGTCATGCTCTTCATCACCTTCAGTGACCAGGCCGAGGCCACCGCCGCGTTCGGCGAGGCGAAGGAGCTGCCCGGGGCGCACCAGGCCGCCGTGCTGACCCGCTCGGCCGAGGGGCTGCTGGACACGCCCGAGAGCTGGGTGAAGGGCGCGGGCGGGCCGACCGTGGCCACCGGTCTGGTCGGCGGGCTGCTGGGCCTGTTCGGCGGTCCGATCGGCGTGCTGCTCGGTTGGACGGCCGGCACCTTCATCGGCGGCGCGGCCGAGCTGAAGCGGTTCCACGAGGGCGCGGAGGGCCTGCTGGTCTACAGCAAGGACCTGGCCGAGGGCAGTGCCCTGCTGATCGTCGAACTGCGCGAGCACGACCCGGCCGCCGCCGACCAGCTCGCCGCGCGCCACGGCGGGCGGCTGCTGCGCCGCCCGGCCGAGGAGGTCGAGGCCGAGGTGCGGGCCGCGGAGCGGGCAGTCGAGCACGCTACGGACGGCGACTCGGAGTCCTGACGATCCGTCAGTTCGCCGTGGTGCTCAGGCCCCGGACTGCCGGCTGAGGGTGCAGGCGGGTCCGAGTCGGAAGCCGACGCCGCGCACGGTGGTGATCCACTCGCTGGCGCCGAGCTTGCCGCGCAGGCTGCTGACGTGGGTGTCGACGGTGCGCGGCGACCACGAGTCGCCCCAGACCTGCTGCATGAGCCGTTTGCGGGGCACCACGCTGTCGGGGTTGGAGGCAAGGACGTAGAGGAGGTCGAACTCCTTGCGGGTCACCTCGATCGGCTTGCCGGCCAGGCTCACCTGGCGGGCAGCGGCGTCGATCCGCAGCGGTCCGTGCAGGATGACGTCGGCGGGCCTGGGGCGCGGCCTGGCGCGGCGCATGACCGCCTCCATCCGGGCCATCAACTCGCGGAAACCGTACGGCTTGACCAGGTAGTCGTCGGCGCCGGCCTGCAGGCCGAGGACCCGGTCGATTTCGTCGCCCCGGGCGGTGATGGCGATAATCGGCGTGTCGGAGGTCAGTCGGATCGCCCGGCAGACCTCCAGACCGTCCAAATCGGGCAGGTCGAGATCGATCAGCACCATGTCCGCGTCCTGGTAGCGCTGCAGGGCGGCGCCACCGGTTTCCGCGTCCGCCACCGAGTGGCCATGTCGGCGCAGTCCCAGAATGAGGGACTCGGCGGAGCGGATATTGCTGTCGACCACCAGGATCCGCCAGCTCTCGCGGGTGGCGAGCGCCGGCACGGCAGTGCCGCGGGACGATGCCTCCACGGTATTCCATTCGCGGTGCGTGAGCTGATTCACAGTCCCCCCGCGGGCATAGTTCACCAGCCATTCATTGAAATCCGGCCAACCAACCGGTGCTGCGAGTCTAGCCACTGGCACCTGGGAGTCAATGTGCTTGTCCTGCGCGGCTTCCCGGCAGTTGAACGAGGGTTCCAGCGGCCCTGGGCAAGCGATTTGGGATTGGTCAGCCGCTGCCAGCGCCAAGGGGAATCCGGCGGCGCCGGCCAATACTGCGTCAAATGGCCGGGAACATCAATGTCAGTTGGTTACGGAAAAGCTCCCGAGGTGCCGCAAATGGCTCGTACGGCCACATCGCGGACCTTGTGAAGAAATAATGTCGTCCATGTGGTCCGCTGCGGCAGGCGAACCTGCCGCAGTCCCCGCGACGTGCTTATTCCCGTAGGAAAGAGCTTGCCCGGGCCGCCCGGGTGCGGTGTGCTGGGTCCGCAGTCGCACACCGCCGGTTTTCGGCGTGCCCAAGTCCTGCCCCAGCGCTGTTTGACACGGCTCTGACGTGGCGTTGACGGAAATCTGATCCGACTGCGGCGATTTGAGAAACCTGACCCAGCCCTGAACCGGCGGCGCTTGCTCCGTGCCCCGGCCGCGATGAGGGTTGGAGCAGCGCCCGGTGCGAGCGACACCGCCCCCGGGATCACGCTCCCCAGCACAGCCCGACCACCGCGCAGCCACACCGAGACCACCGCCGGCCGAGCAGCCACGCCGCGCGGTGGGGATCCGGGCGCCCCGACCAGCCCGGTCCGTGCACCTCGTCGCGAACCAGAAGAGAGGGCAACGACATGTCCCTGGCCGCTTCCGCGCCCAGCAGCATCGCCCACCTGCTGCTGCGAGCCGCCGAGCAGCACCCCGAGTGCGGCCTGCACTATCCCGAGAACTCGGCGGCGGCGCGCGACCGGCCGCCGCAGACCTACCCCGAACTGCTCACCCGCGCCCGCACCGTGCTGGGAGGCCTGCGCCGACGCGGCCTGCGGCCGCAGGACAAGGTGGTCCTGCTGCTGGAGCAGCCCGAGGAGTTCCTGGCCGCGTTCTGGGCCTGTGTGCTCGGCGGCCTGGTCCCGGTGCCGATGGCCGCGCTCGGTGGGGACCCGGAGCGCTGGGCCGCCCAACTGCAGCACGTCAACACCCTGTTGGACGGGCCGCTGCTGGTCACCGACCGCAAGCTGAAGGCCGAACTGCCGCAGGTGGCGGGCCTGGTGGTGGCCGAGCTGGACGAACTCGCCGGCGCCGAGCCCGCCGTGGAGCTGCACGAGGCCGCGCCCGAGGACCCCGCGATGCTGGTGCTCACCTCCGGCTCCACCGGAAACTCCAAGGCCGTCATCCTGACCCACGCCAACCTGCTGGCCTCGATGGCCGGCAAGAACGGCTACCACCTACTGACCTGTGCCGACGTCTCGTTGAACTGGGTCTCGTTCGACCATGTGGCCGCGCTGCTGGAGTGCCACCTGCTGCCGCTGTACGCCGGCGCCGGCCAGGTGCATGTGAGGGCGGCCACCGTGCTCGGGGATCCGCTGGAGTTCCTGCGGCTCGTCTCGGCGCTCGGCGTCACCATGACCTTCACCCCCAACTTCCTGCTGGCGCTGCTCAATCCGCTCGCCGACCAGCTCACCGAGCGCGGGCCGGTGGACCTCTCCAGGCTGCGGCACATCATCAGCGGCGGCGAGGCCGTGGTGCGCACCACCGGTGAGACCTTCCTGGAGCGCTTCGCGGCCCACGGCTTGCGGCCCGGCGCGCTCTGGCCCGCCTTCGGCATGACCGAGACCTGTGCCGGCAGCATCTACTCCCGGGCTTTCCCAACCGCCGACCAGGGCCAGGAGTTCGCCAACCTGGGCCTGCCGGTCGTGGGCCTGAGGATCCGGGTGGCCGACCAGGACGACCGCGAGCTCGGGGAGGGCGAGACCGGCGAACTCCAGCTGGCCGGCGCCATGATCACGCCCGGCTACTACAACAACGAGATCGCCACCAAGGAGGCGTTCACCGCCGACGGCTGGTTCCGCAGTGGCGACCTGGGCCGGATCGACGAGGGCCGGCTCACCCTGGTCGGACGCAGCAAGGACAGCATCATCGTCAACGGCGTCAACTACTTCAGCCATGACATCGAAACCGTGCTGGGGCAGTTGGACGACGTCGCCGGCTCCTATGTGGCCGCCTTCCCGACCCGCGCGGCGGGCAGCGACACCGAGCAACTGGTGATCGCCTTCCACCCGAGGACTGCCGACGGCGACGAGACCGGCCGCTACCGGGCGCTCTCCGCGGTGCGCTCCGGCGTGGTGGCGCACTGGGGCTTCAGGCCCGCGCTGGTGCTGCCGCTGCCCGAGGACGCGTTCCCCAAGACCAGTCTCGGTAAGATCCAACGCTCGCTGATGCGCAAGCGGTTGGAGGCCGGCGCCTACGCCGAGGTGCTCGAGGCCACCGCGGAGCTGGTGCTGCGCCGGCTCGGCGGCTACCACGCACCCGAGGGCGAGACCGAACGGATCCTGGCCGAGATCTACGCCGAGATGTTCGAGCTGGCACCGGAGAAGGTCAGCGCCACCGCCAACTTCTTCGACCTGGGCGGGACTTCACTGGACATCCTGCGGCTGCGCAACCTGGTGGCCCGCCGGCTGGGCGCCGACGACCTGCAGATCATCACGGTGCTCACCGCGCCCACCGTGCGGGCGCTGGCCGCCCGGCTCGGCGAGGGGGAGGTGGCGCGCCCCTACGACCCGCTGGTGCCGATGCAGGAGTCGGGCGACAAGACGCCGCTGTTCTGCGTGCACCCGGGCGTCGGCGAGGTGCTGGTCTTCGTCAACCTCGCCAAGTACTTCGTCGGCGACCGCCCGTTCTACGCGCTGCGGGCCCGCGGCTTCAACCCGGGGGAGCGGCCGTTCGAGAGCTTCACGGAGATGGTCGACAGCTACGTGACGGCGATCCGGGCCAAGCAGCCGCACGGCCCCTACGCGGTGGCCGGCTACTCCTACGGCGCGGCGGTCGCCTTCGAGATCGCCAAGGTGCTGGAGAGCCGGGGTGAGCGGGTCGACTTCGTCGGCAGCTTCAACCTGCCGCCGCACATCAAGTACCGCATGGATGAACTGGACTTCGCGGAGACCGCCGCCAACCTGGCGTTCTTCCTGGCGCTGATCGACAAGCGGCAGTCCCTGGAGCTGCCCGGCGAACTGCGCCACCTCGCCAAGGAGAAGCAGGCGGCCCGCCTCCTGGAACTCGCACCGCCCGCCCGACTGGCCGAACTCGACCTCACCGTCGAGAAGTTCACCGCCTGGGCCGAGCTCGCCGACGGCCTCACCAACCTGGGGCGCGGCTACGCGCCCGGTGGGTCGGTGCGCGCGATGTCGGTCTTCTACGCGATCCCGCTGCGCGGCACCAAGGAGGACTGGCTGAACAACGAGTTGAGCCGCTGGCAGGAACACACCCGGGAGGGCGTCCGGTTCATCGACGTGCCCGGCGAGCACTACACGCTGATGGGCCCGCAGCACGTTGCGGCCTTCCAGTCCATCCTGCGTGCCGAGTTGGACCGCGCGCTCGGCGAGGGCGACTGACCGGCACCCGACTCCCCGACCCCCGACCGAAGTTCAAGGAGAGGCAGTACGTGGACGGCAAGAAGATCCTGGTCACCGGGGCCACCGGGCAGGTCGCCGGGCCGGTGGCGAAGGCACTGGCCGAGCACAACGAGGTGTGGGCACTGGGCCGGTTCGGCACCCCGGGCTCGGAGGCCGAGCTCAGCCGGCACGGCATCACCACCTTCCGGTGGGACATGGACGACACCGCACCCGGCAGCCTCAAGGGCCTGCCGAAGGACTTCACCCATGTGATCCACTCGGCCGTGCGGCGCGGCGAGGACGGCGACTTCAACACCGCCGTCGAGGTCAACACGGTCGCCGCCGGCCGGCTGATGACGCACTGCCGCACCGCCGAGGCGTTCCTCTACGTCTCCACCGGCGCCCTGTACGCGCGCCAGACCCTGGACCACGCCTACCGCGAGGACGACCCGGTGGACGGCGTCGCCGAGTGGCTGCCGGTCTATCCGGTGGCCAAGCTCGCCACCGAGGGTGCGGTGCGGGCCTTCGCCCGGACCCTCGGCCTGCCGACCGTCATCGCCCGGCTCAACATCGCCTACGGGCCCGGCGGTTACGGCGGTGTGCCGATGGTCTACTTCAAGCGGATGCTGGCCGGCGAGCCGATCCCGGTCCCGATCGAGGGGCAGAACTGGTGCTCGCTGCTCCACACCGACGACCTGATCGAGCAGGTCCCGCTGCTCTGGCAGGCCGCCGGGGTCCCGGCCGTGCTCACCAACTGGGGCGGCGACGAGCCGGTCGGCATCACCGACATGCTGCACCACCTGGAGGAGATCACCGGCGTCGAGGCCAAGCTGGTGCCGAGCGAAGTGACCCGGGAGACCTACCAGTTCGACCCCACGCTGCGCCGACGGCTGACCGGCCCGTGCAAGGTCGACTGGCGCGAGGGCATCCGGCGCACCGTCGAGCTGATGTACCCGAGCACCTCAAGCACTGAACGCCTCAAGCACTGAACGCCTCAAGCACTGAACGCCTCAAGCACTGAACGCCTCAAGCACTGAACAGCTCGGCATTGGAGGGAGATCACCTCATGCGCTACACCGACAACCTGGAACTGATCCGGGCCGCCTACCAGGCCTTCCACGATCGCGACGTGACGGCACTGCTCGGGACCATGGCCGAGGACATGGAGTGGGTCCACCCGGAGAGCATGAGCACATACGGCCTGGGCGGCACCAAGGTCGGGCACGACGGCGTGCGGGCCTTCTTGGCCAAGGTGCCCACGGTGCTGGGCGGGATGAAGCTGCACCCGACGGAGTTCGTGCAGTCCGGCGACCGCGTGGTGGTCTTCGGCGTGCGCGACGTCACCTCGCTCTCCGGGCACACCGAGGAGCTGGAGTTCGTCCACTCCTGGACGCTGCGCGACGGGTTGGCCGTGCGGATGGAGGACATCTTCGACACCGTCGCCTTCCAACGCGTGATCGAAAACTGACGGCACGTCATATCGCTTGACGTGCCGTCGACCACCCCGGTCGGCTCACTCGGAGTCGTAGCTGGCCCGCGCGACGCTGATGTACTCCCGGTGCTGCTCCGACCAGTTGATCAGCGAGCCCACCTCCTTGGAGAGGGTCTGGCCGACCGGGGTGAGGCCGTAGTCGACGCGTGGCGGGGTGGTGGGGGTGACGGTCCGGGTGACCAGCCCGTCCCGCTCCAGGCTGCGCAGGGTCAGCGTCAGCATCCGCTGCGAGATGCCGTCGATGGCGCGCCGCAGATCCGAGTAGCGGTGCGGGCCGTTGCCGAGGATCGCCATGATCAGCACGCTCCACTTGTCGCCCACCCGGTCGAGGACCTCGCGCAGTTGGCAGAGCGGCTGATCCGGTCCGACCTGGGAGGGAACAGCGATGTGCGTAGCGGAATTCGATGTGCTGTCTTCTGTCACGGCGGAAGCATCGCGCAGAATCAAACCGAGCACAAGAAGTAACCAGCGCAATGGAAGTGCGCTGCCTCGGTGCTGCCGACTAGGAGATCCCCCATGACTGTCGATCTGTCAGTTCTACCTGCCCGCAGTGGTGTTCGACCGGCGACCACCGGTCGGGAGATCCCCCATGACCAGCTGGAGGACTTCTCACCGCCCCGGATCCGTGCCCAGTTGGTCGCTAGGGCGCAGGCACTGCCAGGGGTGTTCACCACCGCGAGCCGGGTCTCCGAGCCGTCCTCGCTGGCCTTCCGGCTGCACCAGCAGCAGCGCGACTTCGAGGCCTTCCTGCATCCCTCGGTGGACGAGTTCGGACATGTGCACCCCTCCGGCTTCCTGCACCTGACCGTGCCCCGGGACGCGCTGGCCACGCTGGAGCGGCTGGGCTGGACCGAGCCGCACCCGATCACCCGGCGGGCGGAATTCCCGGACACCATCGTGATGTTCTACGCACCGCGCGACGAGGAGGAGTTGGAGGTCGCGGCCGCCGTGCTGCAGGCCTCCTACGAGCAGGCGATCCGGCAGCGGTAGGCGCCGGACCGACCGACCCGTCCGTCGGTCGCAGATCGGTCGAACACCCAGCTGAACTGAGAGGCTCACCTTGGGAACCCCAGCAGAATCCGCGCCGTCCACGCCCCTGCCGTTTGACCAGATGTTCGACATCGTGGCCAACTACTGGATTTCCCGGGCGGTTTACGCCGGCACCTCGCTCGGCCTGCCCGACCTGGTCGCCACCGGCCCGAAGACCGCCGCCGAACTCGCCGAACTCACCGGCAGCGACCCGCGATCGCTGTCCCGGCTGCTGCGCGCGCTGACCGGTGTCGGCCTGTTCCGCACCGACGAGCAGGGCCGCTACGCCACCACCCCGCTCGGCGACACCGTGCGCTCCGACGTGCCCGGTTCGCTGGGCTCCCTGGTGCAGCTGGAGCTCGGCGACGCCCACCACGCGGCCTGGGGGCGGCTGGTGGACTCCGTCCGCCTCGGCGAGCCGGGCTTCGACAAGGCGGTCGGCCGCGGCATCTGGCAGCACTTCGAGGCCACCCCGGAACTCAACGCCCACCTCGGCCGGGCGATGACCGGCGGGACCGCGATGGTGGCCGGTGCCGTGCTGGCCGCCTACGACTTCGCGCCGTTCGGCAGCATCGTCGACGTCGGCGGCGGCGAGGGCGCCTTCCTCGCCGCCATCCTGACCGCCCACCCGGGCGCTCGGGGGACCGTGCTCGACCTGCCGGACGCGGTCGCCAACGGCCGCCCCAAGGTCGAGGCGGCGGGCCTGGCGGACCGGCTGGAGCTGGTCGCCGGCAACTTCTTCGAGAAGGTCCCCGAGGGCGCCGACCTCTACATCATGAAGTGGGTGCTGCACGACTGGGACGACCAGTCGTGCATCGAGATCCTGAAGACCACCCGCAGGGCGATGCCCGAGGGCGCCAAGCTGCTGGTGGTCGACACGGTGGTGCCCGACGGCGACGACTTCTCACCCAGCAAGATCCTCGACCTCAACATGATGGTGCTCAGCGGCGGTCAGGAGCGCACCGCCGAGGAGTTCCGCACCCTGCTGGCGGCGGCCGGCTTCACCCTCACCCGGATCGTGCCGACCGCGTCGCCGAACAGCGTGGTCGAGGCCGTCCCGGTCCCCTGAACCGCCTGCCCCGCCTGCGGGCCCGCCACCTCCCGAACCGCCCGTCCCCGACCGCCGGCCCACTCCTCCCGAACCGTCCGCCCCCGGGCCGGCTGCCCAACACCCTGATGGAGAAACCGTGTTCATCGCATACATCGTCGTGGCGATCCTGCTCACCCTGGTCCTGGCCGGCTCCGGCCGCGGCAAGCTGGTCCGCGACCCGAAGATCATGGAGGGCATGACCAAGGTCGGCGTGCCGGAAAGCTGGCTGCCGCGGCTGGCCGCGCTGGAGTTCGCCGGGGCGATCGGGTTGATCGCCGGCATCTGGGTGCGCGCGCTGGGCGTCGCGGCCGCGGTCGGCGTGGTGCTGTACTTCATCGGGGCGGTGGCCACCCACCTGCGCGCCAAGGACGGCAAGGGGGCTCCGGTCCCGGGTGCGCTGGCACTGCTGGCCGTGGCCGCCACCGTCCTCGGCCTCGCCACCCTCTGACAACGGCCGTGCGACGGCGGACGGTTGACCTGGAGCTCAGCGAGCCAGGTACCCGCCGTCCACCGGCAGCACCGTGCCGGTGATGAACGAGGCCGCATCAGAGGCCAGGAACGCGATCGCCCGCGCCACCTCCGCCGGCTCACCGAGCCGTCCGAGCGGATGGGCGCGGGCCATCTGGTCCAGGTACTCCGGCCCGCCCGGCTCGTCCTTGAGCGCCCGCACCCGCTCGGTGACGATGGTGCCGGGCGCCACCGCGTTCACCCGGATGCCGCGGTGCGCCCACTCGACGGCCAGGTGCATGGTCAGTCCGGAGGCGACGAACTTGGCCGGGCCGTAGGCGGCTTGGCGCGCCTGCCCGGCCAGCCCGGAGATCGACGAGAGGCAGACGATCGAGCCGCCGTTGGCCTGCATCACCTCGATCGCGTACTTGCAGGTGAGGAACATGCCCTTGCCGTCGACCGCCATCACCCGGTCCCACTCCTCCGGGCTGGTCTCCAGCACGTCGGACAGCGGGAGCACACCGGCGTTGGCCACCGCGACATCCAGCCGGCCGTTCCGCTCCACGGCCGTCGAAACCATCCGCCGGACATCGTGAGGCTCCGTCACATCGCCCACCACGCAGAGCACATCGTGGTGATCGGCGGCAAGATGGGCCAGCCCCACCGCGTCCACATCGGCGGCGACCACCCGGGCCCCGAGCCGCGCCATCAAGGTGGCCGTCGCCCGCCCGATCCCGCTCGCCGCACCGGTCACCAGACAGGACTTGCCCGTCAGGTCCACCAGAGTCTCCGCCATACCGCCGACTCCTTCCGTGATGTCGCACCGTCGTCCCATGGTCGCCCATGGCGGTCTCAACGCCCCGGAGTCGGCGAAAAACGGCTGGTCAGTGCCGTGCCGTCCGTGGTAGGCATACCCCCCGTGATGATCTTGGGGGATGACGCCGTGCTCCGGTTGGAGCAGCTCCACCGCACCTATGGCACCGGCTCGGAGGCCGTCCGCGCACTGGACGGAGTGGACACCGTCTTCGCGCGCGGCACCTTCACCGCGGTGATGGGGCCCTCCGGCTCCGGGAAGAGCACGCTGCTGCAGTGCGCGGCCGGGCTGGACCGGCCGGACTCGGGGCGGGTGGTGCTGGACGGCGTCGACCTGGGCGGACTGACCGAGACCCAGCTGACGGTGCTCCGACGGGATCGGCTGGGCTTCGTGTTCCAGGCGTTCAACCTGATCGGGTCGCTGACCGCCGAGCAGAACGTGGGCCTGCCGCTGCGGCTGGCGGGCCGCCGACCGGACGGGTCCGCGGTGCGGGCCGCCCTGGAGCAGGTCGGCCTGGGGCACCGCACCGGCCATCTGCCCGCGCAGCTCTCCGGCGGCCAGCAGCAGCGGGTGGCGATCGCCCGGGCTCTGATCACCCGGCCCAAGGTGCTCTTCGCCGACGAGCCCACCGGTGCGCTGGACAGCTCCAGCAGCCGCGACGTGCTGGCACTGCTGCGCTCTCTGGTCGACCGGGAGGGCCAGAGCACCGTGATGGTCACCCACGACCCGGTGGCCGCCGCCCACGCCGACCGGGTGCTCTTCCTGGCCGACGGGCGGATCGTCGGCGACCTGGCCGCGCCGAGTGCCCAGCAGATCGCCGAGCTGATGACCTCGCTGGAAGCGGAGCCCACGGCGTGACCGACCTGCTCACCCTGCTGCCGGTGGCCACCGCCGCGCTGCGCCGCCGCAAGGCCGCGTTCGCCGGTTCGTACCTGGCCCTCACCCTCGGCGTCACGCTGATCGCCACCACCGGAGTGCTGCTCAGCAACACTGCGGGCGACGACTCGCCGCTCGGCGCGCCCTCGCTGCACAAGGTGCTCACCTTCAGCGCGGGCATGGCCGCCTTCGTCGCGGTCTTCGTGGTGGCCTCCACCTTCGCCTTCGCGGTCGCCCAGCGCCGCCAGGAGACCGCGCTGCTGCGGGCCGTCGGGGCGACGCCGCGTCAGGTCCGGCTGCTGGTGCTGGGAGAGGCCGCCGTGGTCGCCCTGGCCGCCGCGGTCTCCGGCTGCCTGCTGTCGCTGCCCGCGGCGCCGGCGCTGGCCGCCTGGCTGGTGGACCTGGGCGCCGCGCCCGCCGGTTTCACGGCCCGGCCGGCCGTGGCGCCGATGCTGCTGGCGGCGGCCGTCGGGCTGCTGGTCGCCCTGGCCGGGGCGTTCGCCGCGGCCGTGCGAGCCGGTGGTGTGCGGCCGGTCGCGGCGCTCGGCGAGGCGGCCGTCGACCGCGGCGGGATGACCCCGGTGCGGTGGGTGTGCGCCGGACTGCAGGCCCTCGGCCTGGTCGGCACGGTCGGGTACTACCTGCTGGCTCCGTCACTGCCCCCGGCACCCGGCGGCGGCGACCAGGTCGGCGACCCGCAGTTCGCCACCCAGTGGGTGATGGCCGCCGACCTGATGGCGATCGTCACGCTCAGCCTGGTCGCCCCGCTGCTGGTGCCGCACCTGGTGCGGCTGTTCACGGTGCCGCTGCGCTGGACGGTCGGCGCGCCGGCGCTGCTGGCCCGGCAGAACGCGCTGACCGCCGTGCGCCGCACGGTCTCCACCGCGACCCCGGCGTTCCTGGTGGTCGCCCTGCTGGGCACCGCGCTCGGCTCGACCGCCGCCTTCGCCGACGCCATGACCGCCCAGACACGGGCCGCGACGGCCGCCCGCTATGTGCTGCGCCCGGGGGCCGCTCCGCTGCCCGCCGACGCCGCCAACCGGCTCGCTGCCGCGCAGCCCGGCCTGCGGGCCACCGCGACCGTCTCGACGGTGATCACCGGGCTCGGCGCCGACGCCGCGGCATTCGCGGACCGCTCGGAGGACTCGGAGGCCACGGTGCCCTCGGCGGCCACCGTGGTCGACGGGCCGCTGCCGGACGCGCTCGCGCTGCCCGCCGTCCAGGGCTCGGCCACCGACCTGCACGGCGCCACGCTGGCCGCCTCCACCGACCAAGTGCGGGGACACGGCTGGCACTTGGGCGATCAGGTCAACCTGCGGCTGGCCGACGACACGGTGGTGTCGCTGAAGCTGGTGCTGGTGTTCCGCACCCAGCTGTCACTGGACGAGGTGCTGCTGGCCGGCGATGGCGTCGCCGGGCACCTGGGTGCCGCCCACCCGGGCGCGGTCTACCTGAGCGGGCGGCCCGCGGATCTGCTGCGCGGCTTGCTGACGGATGCCCGGCAGCCCGGCCCGGATCCCGGCGCGCACTACGCCTGGATCGCGACCAGCACCATCCTGGGCCCGGCCCTGCTCTACGCGCTGATCGCGATCGTCAACACCATGGTGATGTCGGCCGCCGACCGGCGCCGCGACTTCACCACGCTGCGGCTGGCCGGCGGGCTGCGCCGCCAGGTGGTGGCGATGGTCGCCGTGGAGGCCGTGCTGGTGGTGGCCACGGCGGCGGTGCTGGCGCTGGCGGTCACGGTGGTGACGCAGCTGGGCACCATCGCGCTACTGAACCACCGGATCCTGGCCGGGCAGACGAGCGTGGCCCTGCGGCTGCCCTGGGGTCCACTGGCCGCCGGCGTGGCGGCCTGCCTGGTGCTGGCGGTGCCGGCCGGTGTGGTGCCGGCGTGGCTGGCGGTGGGGCGGCGGGCGGACCGCGGTTGACCGGGGGCGCGGTCATAGCCGCGCCAGCGCGGATCGGGCGGCGTGGTGGCCGCACATGCCGTGGGCTCCCGGGCCTGGTGGGGTGGCCGCCGAGCAGAGGTAGTGGCCGGGTAGGCCGGTGGCATACGGGTCGACGCCCACGCGGGGCCCGAAGAGCAGCTGCCGCGGGTTCTTGGCGCCGGTGAGGATGTCGCCGCCCACGTAGTTCGGGTTGTCGGTGGGGAAGGCGGTGGTGGGGCGTACCGCGGTGCCGAGCACGCGCTCCCGGAAGCCGGGGGCGAACCGCTCGATCTGCGCGATGATCGCCGCCGTGGCGTCGCCGGTGTAGCCGTGCGGGACATGGGCGTACGTCCAGACCGGATGGACGTCGCCCACCGAGCGCCCCGGGTCGGCCAGATACTGCTGGCCGACCAGCACGAACGGCCGTTCGGGCATCCGGTCGACGCTGATCTCCCGTTCGGTGGCGGCCAGTTCGGCGAAATCGCCGCCCAGGTGGACCGTGCCCGCCCGTCGTGCGGCCGGTGCCGTCCAGGGGACGCCGCCCTCGACCGCGAAATCGACCTTGAAGGCGCCCGGCCCGTGCCGGAAGCGCTGGTACGCCCTGGCCGTCCGCCGGGGCAGCCGGTCGCCCAGGAGCTCGGCCACCGCGCCCGGCGCCAGGTCGTACATGGTGACGGCCACGGGCGGCAGGGCCGCGGCGGAGCGCACCCGGACGCCGGTCTCGACGGTGCCGCCGAGCTCCGCGAGGACGGCCGCGAGCGCCCGGGTGATGGCCTGCGAGCCGCCCGCCGCGACGGCCCAGCCGTGCCGGTGCCCGGCGGTCAGGATGCCGAGGCCGATGCTCGCGCTCAGCGGGTGGTGCAGCGGCTGGAATGCATGGGCGGCGACACCGCCGAACAGCGCCCGGGCCTCGGCCGTGCGGAACAGCCGGGCCGGCACGGTGGCCGGGAGCAGCGCGGGCAGCCCGAACCGGCCGAGCCGCAGCGGGTGGCGGGGGAGCCGCAGCAGCGGGCCCATGACGTCGCCGGCCAGCTGGTCCCAGCCCGCGGCGGGGCCCGCGAACAGTCGCCGCCAGCGCGCCCCGTCCGCGCCCAGCCCGGCCGCGGTGGCGGTGACCGAGCGGTACAGCACCCCGGCCGTGCCGCCGTCCAGCGGATGGGCGCAGTCGACCTCCGGGAGCCGCCACTCCAGGCCGTGGCGGTCAAGGCCCAGACCGCGCAGGAACGGTGAGCCGACGGCCATCGGATGGACGGCGGAGCAGTGGTCGTGCAGCAGGCCGGGCAGGATCCCCTCGCCGCTGCGGGTGCCGCCGCCGATCTCCGCAGCGGCCTCCAGCACGGTAACCCGCAGGCCCTGCTGGGCCAGGGTGACCGCGGCGGCCAGCCCGTTCGGGCCGGCGCCCACCACGATCGCGTCAGTCATGGGTGGCCAGCCCTCCTCCCACACACCGGTGGTCACTTCCACGGTACGGAAGCGCCGGGCGGGCTGCCGCGCCAGGTCGGTGGGGGACCACCGTGGATGCCGCCTCGCTGCGGGGCCGGCCGCGCACGAGGAGCGGCTGATCCGGGGCCCGGCCGAGCCGCTCGCCGGGTCGCGCGCCCGCCTCGGCCGGCTCGCCCGGCTCGGCCGCCAGGGTGGCTTGGTCGGCTCGGCCGCCGAGGTGGCTTGGTCGCCGTCCGGCGATCGCCGCCGCCTGCCTGGGCCGGTTGCCCGAGCCACCTGCTGGTCTCGCTCCGCGACGGGTCACCCCGCGCGAGCCGACGGTGCCGCCGAAGCCGGTGGGCGCGGCCGACTGATGGGTTGTCAACTACGCTGGGCAGCTCTGGGCCTACCTGAACGGGGTGACCATGCTGCTGCGGACCAGGGTGGCGATCGTCGGTGCCGGACCGGCCGGTCTGGTGCTGGCGAACGTGCTGCAACAGGCCGGGATCGACTGCCTGGTGGTCGAGCGGCGCAGTCGCGCCCATGTGGAGAACCGGGCCCGGGCCGGGCTGATCGAGCACCGCACGGTGGAGTTCCTGCGCGCCCACGGGCTGGCCGACCGCCTGCTGTCCGAGGGCGTGGCCCACGGCAGTTGCGAGTTCCGCCACAGCGGCGGGCGGTTCTCCGTCCCGTACCGGGAGTTGGCCGGCGGCCGGGTCCACCACGTCTACCCGCAGCAGTTCCTGGTCCGCGACCTGATCGACGCCTATCTCGCGGGCGGCGGCACCCTGCTCTTCTCCCACCCGGCCGTGGCGCTGGCCGGGTTGGACGCCTCGGACGGCGAGCGGGCCGTGCTGCGGTGCGAGGCGCCGGGCTCCGAACCGGTGGTGATCGAATGCGACTTCATCGCGGGCTGCGACGGCTTCTACGGCGCCGCTCGCCCCGCCGTGCCCGAGGGCGGGCTGCGTACCAGCGCCAAGCAGCACGAGTTCGGCTGGCTGGCGGTGCTGGCCGAAACCCCGCCGGCCACCGGCGAGATCATCTACGCCCTGCACCGGGACGGCTTCGCGGGCCACATGCTGCGCACCTCGTCGGTGTCCCGCTTCTATCTGCAGTGCCCGGTCGGCGATCAGCCGGAGAGCTGGTCGGACGACCGGATCTGGTCGGCCCTGCACCGCCGACTGGGCCTGTCCGAGGCCGAGTTGAGGCCCGGCCCGATCATCGAGAAGACCGTGTTGGAGATGCGCAGCTTCGTGGCCGAGCCGATGCGGTACGGCCGGCTCTTCCTGGTCGGCGACGCGGCGCACATCATCACCCCGGCCGGCGGCAAGGGGATGAACCTGGCCATCGCCGACGCCGCCGAGCTGGCCGACCGGCTGCTGGCCCACTACCGCGGCGGCAACTCCGGCGTGCTGGAGGGATATTCGGCCGCGCGCCTGCCGGACATCTGGCAGGCCCAGGAGTTCTCGCACTGGCTGCTGCACCTGCTGCACAGCCCGGCGGCGGGCCCGGAGGACTTCGCGTTCCTGCACCGCCTGCAACTCTCGCGGCTGGACCAGCTGCGGGATTCGGCGGCGTTCGCGGCGAGCTTCGCGGACAGTTACGCCGGCCCGCCTGCGCGCAAACCGGTGCGCTGACGGGCCGTTGCTCGCCGGTGCGTTGGCGAGCTGTCGCGCGCCGGTGCGTTGGCGAGCCGTCGCGCGCTGAACGGGAGGTACTACGCCGTCCAGCCGGTCTCGGCGGCCCAGCGCTCGGCCACCGTGATGACGAGGTCCACCACCGGGTCCTTGACGTCGGCGTAGACGCCCACATCGGCGACCGCCTCGGCGAGGACGCTCTTGAAGCGCGCATAGGCCGGCACGGCCTCGGGGTGGGCCCGGAACCAGTCGCGGAACAGCAGCGCAAGCCGCTCATTGGGGGAACCGGCCAGGCGGACATGCAGGTTGACGTCCGGGCTGTCCGGGCTGTCCGGGCTGTCCGAGCCCGCCGGCTCGGCCTGGCCGCGCCGCGACCACATCCGCTTCGCCCAGCGCGCCGGGTCGTCGTCGAGCCCGGCGGGCACGTGGTCCCGCTGGTAGGGGGAGCGCTGGAAGCCCTGGCCGGCCAGCGGCCCGTCGAAGACCGCCTCGGCCTGCGCCAGGTCCGCCACGCTCACCTGGAGGTCGAAGATCGGCTTGGCAGCCATGCCGGGGATCGCGGTGCTGCCGATGTGCTCCACGCGCAGTGCCTGCGGGGCGAGCAGGGCGCGCAGTTCCTCGGCGAGGGCGAGGCCGGCGGGCTGCCAGGCGGGGTCGTGGTCGACCACGATGGGGCGGAGCTGGTGTGGGTTGGCATTCCGGTGAGTCTAGTGGCCCCCGAACGGGTGCTCCGGTATCAAGATCCCGTCAGAACGGCCCGGACCCGCGTAGTCCATGCGTCAAGAGCGGGTGCGATCGGCGGATCGGAGGCATGCACTGGACCTGTGGGTCCGATCGCGGCCCGCGCCGCGCCTGGAAGGAAGCCGCACGCCATGACCGACCATCAGGTCCTCCTGTCCGAGCCCGCCGCCCGGCGGCAGCCCACCCCGGCGGACGTCGCCGCCCTGCGCCGGCTGCTGAGCGGCACCGTCTTCGAGCCCGAGCCGCTCGGCTCCCAGGACGTCGAGTTCGAGTCGGAGGAGGACCGGACCGGCAGTGCGCCGCACTGCCGGCACGCGATGTACTACGTCGACTGACTCAGCGACCGACTCGCCGACCGACTCACCCGGCGGACTACAGACCGGTCGCGAACGGCCGGTCGCGGCGGGCGTCGTGCAGCACCGAGCCCCACCACTCCAGCTGGTCCAGCATCGCCTTGGCGGAGCCCTCCGGGCCCGCCGGCTCCAGCAGCGTGCCGTCCGAGGAGAAAAGCTCGTAGTAGCGCGGGAACGAGACGTAGTTGCGGACGGTGTGCGCCTGCAGCTCGTTGAAGATCTGCCGCAGCTGCTCGATCGCCAGCAGGCCGCCGCTGGCACCGCTGTAGCCGACGAAACCGATCGGCTTGGCGTGCCACTCGCTGTAGTGCCAGTCGATGGCGGCCTTGAGGGAGGCCGGGAAGCTGCGGTTGTAATCGGGCGTCAGGATGACGATGGCGTCCGCGGCCTTCAGGCGGCGGGTCAGCTCGGCCATCCCCTCGGGGCGGGGCAGGTCGGGCTGCATGGCCGGCGGCATGGCGGGCAGGGCGAGGGGCAGCTCGACGTCCGCGAGATCGATCAGGTCGACGGTGAAGGCGCCGTGCCGCTCGGCCTGCTCGACGAACCAGCGGGCGATCACCGGGGCGAACCGGCCCTCCCGGACGCTGCCGACGATCACTGCGAGGTTCAACTTGGACATGGGTGTGCTCCTGCTACGAGTGATACGAGTGATACGAGTGATACGAGTGAAGTGCTGGTCGGCCCGAGCGCCGGGCCGTGACCACCACTCTTCCGAGCCGGAGCGGGCTGAGGGAGGCCGAGCTGAGGGTGGTAGTGGAGGGCCACGATCCGGTTCGGCCCCGGTGCTACGTTCGGGGGTGAGCGACAATGAGCTGGGCCTTTTCCTGCGGCTGCGCCGGGAGGCCGTCACACCCGCCGAGGCGGGCCTGCCGACCGGGCCGCGCCGCCGCACGCCCGGGCTGCGGCGAGCCGAACTGGCGACGCTGGCGGGCGTCAGCGTCGAGTACATCACCAGGCTGGAGCAGGGCCGGGACCGGCGGCCGTCGGCGCCGGTGCTGGCGTCGCTGGCGGACGCCCTGCGGCTGGCCCCGGCGGAACGGCTCCATCTGCACCAGCTGGTCAAGGGAGCCGAGCCGGGCTTCAGCTGCATGGGGCCGGCCGGCCCCAACCGCACCGTGCGGCCCACTGTGCGGGCCTTGCTGGACAGCCTGGAGCCGGCGGCCGCCGTGCTGCTCAACCGGCTCTCCGAGGTGCTGGCCTGCACCGACGGCTACCGGCGGCTGGTCGAGCCGATCGGTCTGCTGGACTCCGCGCGACCGAACCTCGCCCGCTACGTCTTCACCGATCCGCGGGCCCGCACGGCCTTTCCCGACTGGGAGTTGGTGGCCGATGAGCAGGTCGCGGCACTGAAGCGCGGGCCCGGCCTCGCCGAGCCCGAAGTCGGGGCGTTGGCCGATGAGTTGACGGTCTCCTGCGGCGCCGACTTCACCGCTCGGCTGGACCGGGTGTCCGGGCTGCCGAGGGCGAGCGCGGTGCTGCGGCTGGCCCACCCGGAGGCCGGCGAGCTGCGGTTGGCCTATGAGACGCTCAACCTGCCCGTTGAGGACGATCAGCGGTTGCTGGTCCACCTCCCGGCCGATGACGCGACCGCCGCCGCCCTCGACCGCTTGGCCGGCCGCCGCCCGGGGGCGCTCCGAGCCGTCTGACCGGGCGCCAGGCTGCCTGCGGGCTGACCGGCGGCACCGTTGTCCGGCTAGGCGTCAGGCTCCCCGCTGACTCGCCAGTCCAGCGTCTTCCTGGCCAGCGCCGCCAGCGCCAGGCTGGACGGCAGCTCGACCAGCAGGGCCATCGCGAGCGCCACGTACCAGTCCGCGCCGCCCTCGGCGGTCATCACGTCGAACCAGGCGTCGAGCAGCAGCAGGGTGGCGGTCGCGGACCCGGCGAGCGCCACCAGCCGCGAACGCCGGACCAGCAGCACCGCCGTGGCGAGCAGGCCGGTCACCTGGAGCAGGTCCATGCCGACCCAGGCCGTTGACCAGTTCCGCACCTCGGCCTGCCCGCGGGTGGTCGACCCGAGCACCAGGATCCAGGCGAACAGCAGCACCGCCACGGCGGCCAGGACCAGGGCCAGCCGCCTACGCAGGCGCGCCGCCGCCCCCGGGTCGTCCGCCCCCGGGTCGTCCGCCGCCAGCCGCTCCAAGACGGCGGCCGTGCTGAGGCCGCCCGGTATCGCTCTTCCCATGATCCACAAGCTATCGCAGCGGTGAGCCGACGGCCGCGCAGGTCAGCTGCCGAGCTCCTGGATCAGCCGGCGGTAGGTGTCGAAGGCGGGCTTGGGCGTGTAGTCGTCCCGCAGCAGGCCGAAGCGGTCGAACAGGCCGGTGCCGGCGGAGTCGGCGTCGCGCAGCGCGAAGAGGCTGTAGCCGGTGAGGTGGAGCTCGTCGCGCAGGCCCGCGATGGTGCGGATCACCTCCTCGACCACCTCGGCCTGGCGCTCCTCGGAGCGCTCCGGGCCGGTGGGCCAGCCGTGCTCGCAGACGTGGATCGGCACCGACGGGGCGATGCCGGCGCGGGCGAGGTGGGTGGTGCGGAACTCGGTGAGCACCGCCGTCGCCGCGGGGACCAGCTGCTCGGGCGGCAGCGGACGGAAGACGTCCGGGAAGAAGTCCAGGCCCACGTAGTCCAGCGCGCGGTGGAATCGGTCGTCGGCGGCCGCGCCCAGCTCGCCCCAGAAGGGGTCGGCCGGGTCGAAGCCGGGCACGGCGTTGAAGCCCACGGCGATGTCGTACCCACACGCCAGCGCCTCCTCCTTGGCCGCGATCACCCCCTGGATCAGGGCCTGTTGGACGTTCGGGATGCTCCCGTCGACGATCGGGAGGTTGAGGTTGGGCTCCTCGCAGATCTGGAGCATCGCCAGCCGCGGGCCCTCGGTGCGCACCGTGTCGCGGATGAAGTCGAGCCAGCCGCCGAGCTCTCCGCTGGGCTCCCGGAACTGCAGCACCAGGTCGAGCTTGCGTCCGTCGCCGAGCAGGCGCTCGGGGTCGGCGGGCGTGCTGGTGGGCCGGCTGGACGCCGCGTAGTGGCGGTAGGCGCGGACCAGCAACGTCGGTGTGTCGCCCTGGAGTCGGCGCAGCGCGGCGGTGATCAGCGCGGGGTCGTCGGGGCTCACGGGATGGCGGATGCCGGTGTCGGTGCCCAGCAGGCCGCCGGGATAGATGCCGAAGGTGAAGGTCATGGGCGCCACCCTAGCCGATAATTTTGGTGTCACTCCAAATTTTCAGTGGCTCTATGATTTCTGTATGGGACTCCGTGAAGCCAAGAAGCAGCAGACCCGGGCCGCGCTCGCGGACGCCGCCATGGGCCTCTTCGTCGAGCGCGGTTTCGACGGCGTCACCGTGGCGGAGGTGGCTCGGGCGGCCGGTGTATCGGTGAACACGGCCTTCAACTACTTCCCGACCAAGGAGGACCTGTTCTTCGACCGGCAGGCCGAGGTGGAGGCATGGTTGGCCGAGGCGGTCCGCACCCGTCCCGCCGGCACGTCCGCGCTGGGTGCGGTCCGCGCGGGCCTGCTGGCGGCGCTGGAGTGCGATGAGCCGACCCTCGGACTGCGCCCCGGGGCCGCGGTGTTCTGGCGGCTGGTCGCCGAGAGCCCCGCGCTGCAGGCACGCGGGCGCGAGATCGCCGAGCGTTCCGAGGCGGCGCTCGCGGCAGCGCTGGCGCAGGAAGCGGAGGAACCGGAGGCGGCGGGCGGTGTGTCAGGGGATCCGCTGCCGGGGGTGGTGGCCGGGGCGATCGCGGGTGCCTACCGTGCGGTGCTGGCGGAGATCCGGCGCCGGGTGGTGGCGGGGGAGCGGCCCGAGGAGATCCGCCGGGCGGTGACGGCGGTGGCCGAACGGGCCTTCGGGCTGCTGGAGTCGGGGCTCGGCGGTTACCTGGCGAGGCCCTGACTAGCCCAATACCGTTCGCCGCATGGCCAGTCGCGGCCACCGGTCCAAGCCGTGCGCCGCCTCCTGCGCCCGGACCTCCCGCAGGCCGGGGCCCAACTCGGCGTCGGGCAGCGGCCGGAAGCCGCAGCGCGCGTAGTAGGGCGCGTTCCACGGGACGTCCGCGAACGTGGTCAGGGTCAGCGCCGGGACGCCCTCCGCGGCGGCCCGCTCGGCGAGATCCTCCAGCAGCGCCCGCCCGATGCCACGGCGGGCGCTGCCCGGGTGCACCGACACCTGCTCGACGTGCAGCGCGCCGTCGATCCGGTCGGCGATCAGATACGCCACCGGCGCGTCGTCACTGTCGACCGCCACCCAGGCCAGCCCGGACCGCTGGTAGCGGGCCAGTTCATCGAGCGGCAGCGGCTCGTCCTCCGCGATTTCGGGCATCCCGATCTCGCGGAAGCACTCACCGGCCGCTCGCTCGATGTCCTGGAGCAGGGGCAGTTCATCAAGGCGGACCTGGCGGACCCGGCAAAGCTGGTGGGCCTGGTGGACCTGGCGGATCGGCATGCCCCGTTTATCTCCCTGGCTGGTCTCAGGCCGCGGTCTGCTGCCGGCCGGGCAGGCCGAGGGCGAGCACGCCGGCGAGGGCGGTGAGGACGGCGGCGGCGAGGAACGCCCGGTCATAGCCGGCGGTCAGCGCGGCCGCACTGGCACCGCCGTGGGCCGCGGTGGTGTGCGAGGCGATGGTGGCCAGCAGGGCGAGACCGAGGGCGCCGCCGACCTGGCGCGAGGTGTTGGTCAGCCCGGAGGCCAGCCCGGCCTCCTCCCGGCGGGCGCCCGCGGTGGCCGCGGCGGTGAGCGGCATCATCGCCAGCCCCATGCCGAGCGTGCAGAGCATGAACGGCACCACCACGCCGGTGGCGTAGCCCCCGTGCGGGCGGAGCAGCGACAGCCACAGGAAGCCGGCCGTGCTGAGGGTCATCCCGGCGATCAGCAGCGGACGCGGGCCGGTGCGGTGGATCAGCCGGGTGGCGACCTGGGCGCAGATGATGATCGAGAAGCACCCGGGCAGGAAGGCCAGCCCCGCGGTCACCGGGCTGTAGTGCAGCACCAGTTGGAAGTAGAGCGACAGCAGGAACCACATCGCGAACATCGCCGCGCCCAGCGACAGCACCGAGGCGTTGGCGACCGCGAGGGTGCGGCGGCGCAGCACGGCGAGCGGCACCAGCGGGTGGGCGCTGCGGTGCTCGATGGCCGCGAAGGCCGCCAGCAGCAGCACCGCCACGGCGGCCGGCAGCCAGACGGCGGGGGCCGTCCAGCCGTGCGACTCGGTGGCGATGATCGCGTAGGTGAGCGCGGTGAGGCCGCCGGTCACGGTGAGCGCGCCCGGCAGGTCGAGCCGGTGCAGCCCGCCACCCGGCGCCTGAGCTGCGGTCACCCGGGCCAGCGCGGCGACCAGCAGCACGATGCCGAGTGGCACATTGACGAAGAACACCCAGCGCCAGCCCGCGTACTGGGTCAGCACGCCGCCGAGCACCGCGCCCGCCGCGCCGCCGGCCGCCATCACCGCGCTCCAGGCGCCCATCGCGCGGGTGCGCTCCCGCGGCTCGGTGAAGGTCGTCATGATCAGCGTGAGGGTGGCCGGGGCCAGCACGGCGCCGCCGAGGCCTTGGATCGCCCGGGCGGCGATCAGCAGCGGTCCGGTGGTGGCCAGCCCGCCGGCCAGCGAGGCGCCGGTGAACAGCACCAGGCCGGAGAGGAACGCCCGCCGCGCACCCACCAGATCGGCCAGCCGGCCGCCGAGCAGCAGCAGCCCGGCGAAGCCGAGGGTGTAGGCGTTGACGATCCACTGCTGGCCGGTGGCGCTCAGGTGCAGCGAGTCGCGCATCTCGGGCAGCGCGACGTTCACGATCGACACGTCGAGCACCACCATGAACTGCGCCGCACAGGCGATCAGCAGGACGGCGGTCTTCGACGACTGGCCGAGCATCGACGAGCCGGGCGGCCGGCTGGTGTCAGCGCGGCCGGCGGCAGTGCTGGCGCTGGCGGCGCCGGTGGTACTGGTAGTGCTGGTGGTGCTCAAAGCTACCCCCGGGAAGCGTGGCCGTCCGGGTGCTTGCGCACTGGCCTCAGCACCCGGACGCCCTGATATGAAGTTGATGTGACGTGACGTCAGCGGACCGCGACGAACATCGCGTCGCTGACGGAGCGCCAGGCGAGGCCCGCCTCACGGAAACCAGCGTCGACCAGGCGCTCGATATTCCACTCGGCGGTGTGGGTGTCGCCGTCCTTGTGGTCGCGGTAGACGGCCGACCGGGCCGCGACCGCCTCGGCCAGCCGCGGGTCGGCGGCCGCGGCCTGCCACCACTGGGCCCAGGTGAGCACCCCGTCGGCGCTCTCGGCCAGTTGGCGCCGCTCCTCGAAGGTCTTGTGCACGGCGTTGAGCAGCGGGGTGCCCGGCTGCGGGCAGTGGTCGGCGTTGAGGAAGACGCCGCCGGGGCGGAGCAGGCCGGTCAGGTCGCGGTACAGGCGCAGCAGCGTGTCGGTGTCCAGCCAGTGCAGGGCGGTGGCGGTCAGCACCGCGTCGAACGGGCCCTCGGGCAGGGCGGCGGCCCAGTCGGGGTCGCGCAGGTCGGCGGTGACCAGGGTGAGCCGCTGGTCGCCGCGGAAGTGGCCCTCGGCGATCTGGAGCAGCGCGGGGTCGAGGTCGACGCCGACGCTGGCGGCCTGGGGCAGCCGGGCGAGCAGGCGCTCGGTGATGCTGGCGGTGCCGCAGGCCAGGTCCAGGATCCGGGGCGCGGGGCCGCCGACCGCCTCGACCAGGTCGATCATCACGCGGAACCGCTCCTCGCGGTCCGGCAGGTACCACCCCTGCTGGCGGTCCCAACTGCGCTGCCAGCCCTCCCAGTAGGCGCGCTCGGCGGTGTCGTCGGCGATCTGGAGGTCCGTCATGGTGATTCCCCCTGTGCAGAAAGCATGGTTGAGTCGAGTAAGGACCTGCTGCACTCAGCAGGTGTTACCTAGCTTGGCGCATGCTTGAGTAATAGGCAAGAGCGAGTAGGGGTTATTACAAAGGCTGGCCGGCGGGGGTGTCGCCACCCCCACCGGCCAGCCTTGGAGCGTGTGGTTCAGCGGCCCAGGCCGCCCGCACCCGCCAGCTGCAGCGAGAAGCCGGCAGCGGTGGACTGCGCCGGGGTGGTCACATGGACCACGCCGGCTGCCGAGTCCCAGCTCCAGGAGCCGGTCGGCAGCGGATGCCCGTCGAGCAGCACCTGGGCCGGAGCCGCGCCGACATGGATGCTGAACTCATAGGCGCGCGCGGCCGGTTTGCCCGCGTAGGCACCGTTGCTCGGGCCGACCGTGATCTGGGTCGCGCCGTGCCCGTGCTGGCCGGTCGCGTGCACGGTCACCAACTGCGTTGCGCTGGAGCCCTGCTGGTAGGCCCGGGTGGTGCCGTCGTCCTCGTAGAGGGTGAACTGCGAGTCGCCCTGGGCGTAGATGTCGTAGTCCAGGCGGCTGGTGTCCCGGGTCTGCCAGGAGAGCGTGCCCTGCGGCCACATCGGCACGATCGCCCCGGCCTTGACGAACAGCGGCAGGGTGTCCAGCGGCGCGTGGTAGCCGTTGATCGTGGTCGGGCCCTGGTAGGTCTTGCCGGTCCAGTAGTCCACCCAGGTGCCCGCCGGCAGGTAGATGCCGTTGCGGGTTTCGGAGGCGTCGTAGACCGGGGCGACCAGGAAGCTGTCGCCGCTGAGGAACTCGTACTTGGCCGCGTCGCCCCAGGTGTTGGGGTCGTTCGGGTAGTCCAGCACCAGCGGGCGCACCGCGCCGACGCCGGACTGGTGCGCCTGTGCGGCCAGCGTGTAGAGGTACGGCAGCAGCCGTTCCTTCAGCTGCAGGTACTTGTTGTTGATCGAGGTGTAGGGCTCGCCGAACCGCCAGGGCTGCTTGTCGCTCTGGGCCCAGCCGTCCATCGTCATGATGGTCGGGATGAAGGTCTTCCACTGCAGGTCACGGGTCTCCACCTTCGGGTCGCTGCCGAAGATGCCGCCCACGTCACCGGTGTTGTAGGCGATGCCCGACATGGTGGAGCCGGCGTAGGTGGGGATCTGCCACTTCACGTAGTCGTAACTGCCGGTCTGGTCACCGCTCCAGAGCACCCCGCAGCGCTGCGCGCCGGCCCAGGAGACCGGCAGCCAGACGAAGCCGCGGGCGTCGCTGTTCTGCTCGATGCCGTTGTACGCCTGCTGGCAGCCGTCCAGCGCGAACTGGTAGCCCGGGCCGACCCAGCCGACGTCCAGCTTGCGCACCCGCACCCCGGCCTTGACCTCATCGCCCTGGTTGGGCAGGCCGGTCGAAGTCCACAGGCCCAGCTGCATGTTGTGGTCGCGCAGACCCTGGCCGACCTGCTGCAGGTTCTCGTAGCCGCAGCCGTAGCCGTCGTTGACCAGCATCCAGCCGAGCGGGGTCTGGTTGGCGGTGTAGCCGTCGGCCACCTTCAGGGCGTCCAGGGTGTGCCGCTCACCGCGGTTGGCGTTGTGCAGGTAGCAGTCCGAGTCGCCCGGCTCCAGGCCGTAGACCGGCGGCATGAAGGGCTTGCCGACCAGATCGGTGTACTGGCCGATCACGGTCTTCAGATCCGGGGCGTTCGGGCTGGCCATGAAGTACCCGTCGAACCGGCTCTCCTGGGCCGAGGTGCGCACCGGGTCGCCGAAGTCGTACACGCCGGGGGCGAAGGTGTTGCGGAACACGCCGTAGCCGGCCGAAGACAGGTAGAACGGTTGGGAGTTGTTGTAGCCGCCCTCGTTCCAGTTGAAGCTGTTGGCCACGTGCACGGTCTGGTCGCGGTGCGAGAAGCTGCCGTTCTGCTCGCCCGCGCCGTAGAACTGCTCCTGCGGGCCGCGCGCCAGGGTCTGGAGCATGGCGTCGCCGGTCCAGGTCAGGCCGTGGGTCTCCTGCCAGACCAGGGTGCGGTTGTCGGCCCGGTAGAGGGCGAACCGCAGCGGGCTCTTGTAGGCGCGCAGGGTGAGGTCCTTGCTGGCGATCGCCCAGTAGTCGCCGGCGTCGAACTCCCTGGTGCTCTTGATGGTTGACGGCGGATTGGGCACCATCTCGCGTCCGGCCGGGTCGGTGAAGGTGCCGGTGGGGGCGAGTTGGAGGCGGAAGACGTCCTCGCTGGTGAAGTCGATCCGGGCGGCCGCGCTGCCGGCCTGGATCCGGTAGCCGCCGTCGGCGCCCTCGGTCAGGCCGGTGGCGTTGCCCACGGTGGTGGCGGTCGGGATGGTCGCGGTCGCGGTGTAGCCCGAGTTGGTCACCGAGTAGGGCACCACCAGCACGTGGTAGGTGCCGGAGGCGTTGGGGATCACGGTCGCCTCGGGATCCGAGGCGGTGGCGCTCTCGGCGACCTCATGGCCGGAGCCGTCGTAGATGTAGAGGTCGAAGTCGTTGGTCGAGTCCGGCCATTGGATGCTGACCGGTACGCCGCCGTCGGGGTTGTCCGCCCAGTAGGAGGCCGGCACGTCGACGGTCAGGTCGAAGTGGTCGCAGGTCTGGTTGTTCGGGTCCTGGGCCTGCGCGGGGCAGTGCGACGGGTCGGGCACCGAGTCGCTGGCGTAGCTGTGGCCCTGCCAGGTGAGCGTATGGCTGCCGGTGAGCGCCAGCGTGCCGGCGGCGGGGGTGGCCGCCCGGGCAGGGGCTTGGCCGCCGAGCAGCGCGCAGACCACGGCGAGCACGGCGGCGAGGGGGATCAGGGGTAACCGGGTGTGGTGCGGTCGGGAGTGGAGTGTTCGCATGCCGCGTCCAAGGGGATCGAGGGCGAGCAGGGGATCGGAGATCGGGGGGATCGGGGGACGGGGCCGCCCGGTCGAGCGGCGCAGAAGGACAGCGTGAGGACAGCATGAGGTGATCATGACAGTCGGATGAGAATACGGGTGCGCGACTGTCCCGGGGAGGCTAGCAGTCCATTTCTGCGCGTTCAATGCTGCTGCGCGCACCTTTGCGCAAGTGGTCGACTGTGTTGGGCGCACGCTGGAAGGCAGGGGGCGAGGTGGTGGGAGATGTTCGTTCGCCACTTGCCACCGGAGCGGAGAAGGGTCAACCGCCCTGCCGCTTGGGCGTCAGGCCGGGCGGTAGCGGCACGGCCCGCAGTTCGCGAATCACCGCCCGCACCGTGGCCGTTCGGGCCAGCGCGGGCGTGCTGACGTAGCCCACCAGCCGGCTCGGCGGCTCGGGCCCCAAGTCGGTCACGGCCAGCCCGTCCGGGGCGCCGAGCAGCGCGAGCCGCGGCATGATCGCCATGCCGATGCCCTGGGCGACCAGGGAGAGCACCACCGTGTCATCGGCGACATTGATCGTGGCCTGCGGGATCCAGTCCTGCCCATGCCACCAACTCCTGGTGTAGGAGCCGCAGTTCTCGTCCCAGTCGACCAGCGGCAGGGTGCGCGGCGCCGGATGCCCGACCGGGTGGGCCAGTGCGTAGCTCTCCGCGAACAGCGGCACCGCGACCAGCCCGGGCCGCGTCGTGGTCTCGTCCATGGTGGCCAGCCCCAGGTCGGCATGGCCGTCCGCCACCTCGCCCGCCGTGCCCCGCCCGATCTCGCGGACGATCCGCACCTGCGGGCTGAGCTCGGGATGCCGCTCGGCCAGCCGCGCCAGCACGGTCGGCAGCAACTGCGCGGCGACGCTGCGGAACGCGGCGATCCGCACCGGGCCGGCCACCCGCTCCGGCTCGCCCTCGCGCGCCTCGGTGCGCATCAGCTCCAGCAGCCGCAGCACCTGCCGGGCCTGGGCCACCACCCGGGTGCCGGCCGCGGTGGGCGTGGCGCCGCTGCGGCCGCGCTCGAAGAGCACCGCGCCGAGCTTGCGCTCACCGGCGCGCACGGCATGGGAGACGGCAGACTGCGTCATGCCGAGCGCGGCCGCGGCGGCGGTGAAGCTCCGCTCGCGCTCGACGGCGACGAGCACGCGCAGCTCCTGCGGAGCGAGATCGGTCATGGGCTCAGTCTTCCATGAACGATCTTTATGGAAAACGCCCATCCATCGATGGCGAGGGCTGCCACCAGCGCATTCGGGTTCTCTAACGTACTTCTCACACCAGATCACCTGTTCGAGGAGTAGGGCCATGACCCGCACCATCCACGCCGTTCACCAGGTCTCCCGCCCGCAGGGTGCGCCCACGGCCGAGAACTTCGCCTTCGTCACCGAGGAGCTGGCACCGCTCGCCGAGGGCACCGCCCTCGTGGAGAACCTGTACTTCTCGGTCGACCCCTACATGCGCCAGGCGATGGACGAGGGACCGGTCGCCGAGGGCCACTGGGCACTCGACGCACCGCTGGAGGGCCGCTCGCTGGGCCGGGTGATCGAGTCGCGGACGCCCGCCCTGGCGGTCGGTGAGATCGTCGGCCACCGCAAGGCCTGGCGCACCCACGCCGTGGTCACCCCGGACGAGACCCGCCGGATCCCCGACCTGGCCGGAGTGCCGCTGAGCGCCCACCTGAGCGCTTTCGGCGGCACCGGACTGACGGCCTGGGTAGGGCTCACCAGGATCGCCCGTCTGCAGCCCGGCGAGTCGATCTTCGTCTCCGCTGCGGCCGGTGGCGTCGGCAGTGCCGCCGGGCAGCTCGCCAAGCTGATCGGCGCCGGCCGGGTGATCGGCAGCGCCGGCTCGCCGGCCAAGGTGAAGCTGGCCACCGAACGGCTCGGCTACGACGTCGCGTTCGACTACCACGACGGTCCGGTCATGGAGCAGCTGCGCGCCGCCGCGCCGGACGGCCTGGACGCCTACCTCGACAACGTCGGCGGCGACCACCTGGAGGCCGCCATCGAGCGGCTGCGGGAGAACGGGCGGATCGCCTGGTCCGGCGCGATCGCGCAGTACAACTCCACCGAGGCGCCGGCCGCGCCGCGCAACCTCTTCGAGGTGAACCTCAAGGCGCTGCGGATGGAGGGCTTCCTGGTCCGCCAGCACATGGACGCGCTGCCCGAGCTGTACGAGTTCCTGGCCCCGCACCTCGCCAGCGGCCGGGTGGTCCCCGAGGAGACCGTGGTCGAGGGCTTCGACCGGTCGGTCGAGGCGTTCCTGGGCCTGTTCCGCGGCGAGAACACCGGCAAGATGCTGGTCAAGGTCGCGGACTGAGCCGGCTGCCGGGCCTTCCGGGCCCGTGCGCGCCGAGCGGGGCGGGCTTGCGGATCAGGGTGGACGGCAGCGGCTCGGCCGGGAGTTCGCGACGGCTCCGCACGGGGGAGCCGTAGACCGGCAGGAAGGCCGTCGCCAGCAGTACTCCGCCCACCCACAACGCTGCCTGTACCCCAGCCAGTTGGGCGATCAGGCCGGCCAGTGCGGCACCGACCGCGATGATCCACAGCGCGGCCGCCGGGCAGCAACGGTAGCTGGGACTAACCGGCGGGGTGCCGGCGGGGGAGGAGCTCGATGCGGCTCGGGTCGAAGACGCTGCGGCTGGTGGACGACGCCGAGATGCGGATGCTGGCGAAGAAGTGCCGGAACACGGCGGCCCGGCGGCCCGGGGTCAGCCGGGACCAGCCGAACCGGGCGGCCTGCCCGACCGGCACACCGTCCAGCACCGGCGCCGACTGCGCCTCCAGCAGGGCGATGGCCCGCTCGGCGACATGCGCCTCCAACGACTCGGCGGCGATGTGCCGCGAGCAGTGCTCGGCCTCCAGGCTGCTGTTGGAGGTGCAGGCATAGGTGGGATAGCCGCCGATCGCGGAGCCCACCATGTGCCGCTCGCACCGGGTGCAGCGCAGCAGCGAGGTCAGCGGATACTCGCGGCGCGGCCGGCGGTTGGCGGCCCGGGCCCGCGCCCGGTCGTTGCGCAGCAGCTGCACCGCCTCCCAGTCGGCGACGCTGACGCAGGGCAGCCAGTCGGCCGTCACGTAACTGCCGTCCGGGGCATGGACGATGGTGCCGTCGAGCACCCGCAGGCCGGCGTAGCGCGGCGCCTCCAGGAGTCGGCCGACCCCGCTGACCGTCCACCGATTGCCGTAGGCGGTGGCGATTTGACGGTCATTCAGATCCACTGCCAGGGCGCGGAGGGACTCGCCGGCCAGGAACCGCGCGAACACCTCCCGGACCACCTCGGCCTCCTCCTCGACCAGTGCGGTCATCCCGGTCGCATAGCCGAACCGCCGCAGCCCGCCGCCGTGCGTGCGCCCCTCGGCCGCCGCCTGCCGGTGGGCCCGACGAGCCCGCGTCGAGGCCTCCCGTGCGGCCCGGGAGGCGCGTTCGGCCCGCTCCAGCAGCTCCTTGCGCACCTCGGGGTCGTTCAAGTCCCTGGGGTGGCCGTGCAGTCGCAGGTCGTACTCGGCGGCCAGCCGCAGCAGTTCGGCGAACGCGCAGGCGTGGCGCTGCAATTGCTCGGCCTGCGGCAGCAGTAGCCGCCGCACCTCCCGTCGTCGCACCGCGGCCAGCAGGCCATGCCAGCCCGGGGTCGGGCGGGCGTTGGCGTCGAGGCCGGCGGGTGGCCGGGGGTCGGTGAAGACCAGGCCGCCGGTCACGGTGAGCCCCAGTGCGGCGGCCTGCTCATAGGCCAGGCCCAGTTGGGCGTCCAGCGCCGCCCGCCGGTCGCGCGCGGTGTCGGCCGCGGCCGCTCGGGACGGGCTGCTCGGCCAGCAGTACACCGCGGCGTGCTGCGCGATGTCGCTGCCGGGAATGGGTACGGGCACGGTCTGGTCCTCGGTGTGGGCATGGCTCCGCCCCTATAACGGTGTCCGACCGGGACTGGTCATGGCGGCGCACGGAAAGCCGCCCGAGACCAGCAGGCAAGGGCAGCCTAAGGAAGGCTAGCCTATCCTCACGGTGCGGGCGCGCACTAGGGGATCAGGTGGAACGTCGGTTGACGGTGCATCAGGAAGTCGTGGTGCGAGATGTTCCAGGCGTAGGCGCCCGCCATCCCGAAGACCACCCGGTCCCCGGTGCGCAGCCGGTCGACCGGTACCCGCTGCGCCAGCGCGTCCTTGGGCGTGCACAGCTGCCCGCACAGGCTCACCCGCTCGCCCGCCACCTCGCCCCGGGGCCACGGCTGCTGCCAGTCGGCGACCGGCAGCACGGTGAAGGGCTGGCTGTGGCCGCGGGTGGCCGGCGTGCGCAGATGGTGGGTGCCGCCCCGGACCACCGCGAACGGTTCGCCGTGACTGCGCTTCACCTCCAGCACCTCCGTGGCGTACCAGCCGCAGTACGCGGTGACCGCCCGCCCGGGCTCGATCCGCAGCCGCAGCCCGGGGTGGCGGTCCAGCAGCCGGGCCAGCCCCGCTCCGTAACCGGTCCAGTCGAACCGGGCGGCCGGGTCCGTGTAGTCCACCGCCATGCCGCCGCCGATGTTGACCTCGTCGATCGCCAACCCGTGGCCGGCTGCCTTCCGCGCCGCCCAGTCGACGATGCGCTCGGCCAGCGCCACCAGGGCCAACGCGTCCAGCCCGCTGGCCAGGTGCGCATGGAAGCCGCGCAGCCGCAGGCCGGTGAACGGCTCGGTGGCGAGCAGGCGCAGGCACTCGTCCAAGTCCGCCGGGTCCAGCCCGAACGGGGTCGGCCGGCCGCCCATCGCCAGCGGCACCGCGTCCAGGGCTCTGCCTGCCACCGGCAGGTTGACCCGCAGCAGGATGTCCAGGCCGCCGGCCGGCCGCCGCGCCGCGAGCCGGTGCAGTTCCGCCACGCTCTCCACATGCCAGCGGTGCACCCCGGCGGCGAGCGCGGCCGTCAGTTCCTGGTCGGTCTTGCCCGGGCCGCCGAACGCCAGCGGCGCATCCGGCACGGTCGCCCGGACGTGCGCCAACTCGCCGCCCGAGGAGACCTCGTAGCCGTCCACGTACTCCCGCAGCGCAGTCAGCAGCGCCGGGTCGGGGTTGGCCTTGGCGGCGTAGTGGAACTCGACCCGAGCCGGCAGCGCGGCCCGGATCGCGGCGGCGTGGGCGCGCAGCGCGCTGAGGTCGTAGAGGTAGGCCGGCAGCGCGTCGACGGGCAGCGCGGCGGCGCGCTCCAGCGCGGTGGGGGTCAACGGGACTCCTCCTTGGGCGAGTTGTGCGAAGTGTGCAAGCTGTGGGTGCGGCCGGCCTGATCGATGACATCGGCGGCCAACGGCGAGGCCAGGCGCACGTATCCGGCCGCCCGATCGGCCTTGCGCTCCCAACGGGTCAGTAGATTGGCCTTCGCGGGCAGCGGCACTCCGGCCAGCAGGCCGCGCAGCCGGGGCGGGCAGCCGTGCGCGTCGGCGTACTCCCGCAGCACGATGCGTACTTCGTCCCACAGCCGCGGCTCCAGCGCGGGGCACTGGTCGGCGATCACGGCGAGCAGCTCGGCCACGTGGTTGACCAGCAGGCAGTACACCACCCGGTCCCAACCGCGCTGCGCGTCATAGGTCATCGGCCCGGCCACCTCCGGCGGCAGACCGGCGAGCAGCGCGGCATGGTGCTCGGGCAGCAGCTTGGTCCCCTCCAGGTCGCGGAACAGCACCTGCCTGGGGCGGCCGCCGGCGTCGACGCCGATCAGTACGTTCTGCAGATGCGGCTCCAGCACCACGCCGTGGTCGAAATAGGCGGCCAGCACCGGTGGGAGCAGCAGCCGGAGGTAGTCGCCCCACCAGCAGAGCAGCTCGGCCGGACCGGCGTCCGGGAGCAGCCGGGCGAACTGCGCCGAGCTGGTCGGATACTCGTCCGCCACGGCGGCGGCCAGCAGCGCGGTCAGGCCGGGCCGGAGCCGGGCCGAGAGGTCCTCCCGGACGATCAGGCCGAAGCCCTCGAAGAGGGCACCCGACGGGTCGTCGGGAAGGGCCAGCGTGCGGAAGGCGGGCTCACGCAGCATGGCCGCGGCCGGGAAGCGGGCGCCCAGCTCGTCCAGCGCGGGCGCCAGCAGCTCGGTCATGGCGACCGCGCCGGTCAGCTCGTAGGCGGCGTTCTTCCGCAGGCAGTTGGTGATCCTGACGTTCAGGCTGAACTTGAGGAACGCGCCGGCGCCGTGCAGGGTGCGCACCGAGGCGGTGGCGGCGAACTCGGGGCCACTGGTGCCCAGATCGAGCACATCGCCGCGATCCAGGGCGGCGCGCAGGGCGGGGTTGTCGGAGAGCAGCTGGTACTGCCACGGGTGTGCGGGCAGCAGCCGGTAGCCGGCCGGCACCTCGCGCAGTCCGTCCAGTACGGCCGTGGCCGCCGGGTCGACGCTGCGCTCGGCGATCAGCTCCTCGCGCACCGCCAGATACCGCAGCGGGAACGCGGCGCGGGCCTCCGGTGCGTAGGCGGCCCAGGTGGTGCCATCGGCGCCGCGCGCCGAACGGGACTTGGGCGCCGGGTGGAAGCGGTGGCCGAAGAGCAGCGCCTGCTCCGACTCCAGGTAGCGGTCCGCCCCGGGCGCCGGGCGCTCGGCCAGCGCGGCCCCGACGCCCTGCGCGCTGGAGGCCAGCTGGTCGAGGAACTCGTCGTTGGCGACACCGGTGCGCAGCGTCAACTCCGCCTGCACCAGCTCGGCCAACTCCCGCCAGCCGAGCGCCGTCCAGTCGTCGCCGGTCGCCAACTCCACCGGGCCGGCGAACCGGTGGGCGCCCAGCAGCGAGGTGCGGCGCAGCGCCACCCGCAGCAGCGCCCCGCGCCTCGGGAGGCGCAGCAGCAACCGCCCGTCGGTGACGGCGGTCTGGTGCTCGGGGCCGGAGACCTCGCGGAGCAGGCAGTTGAGCAGGGTGTGGGTGACGGCCAGGTCGGCGCCGGGCAGGGCGGTGACAGCGGCGGTGGTGGTGGTGGTGGTGGACGAGGGCGACATCAGCGGCTCCCGGGGTTGCTGGGGGAAGGGGCGGAGCGGGGGAGGGAACGGGATCGAAGGGCGCAGCAGAGTGCGGCGGTGAGGGCTGCGGCGGTGCCGATCAGCACCGGGGCGCCGGGCCCGAAGGCGGAGTTGACCAGGGCGGCGACCGCGCCGGCGGCCACCGCGCCGCCCTTGGAGGCGAGTTCGAGGGTGCCGAACATCTGCCCGGGCGCCCGGCCGTGTGCGGCGGCCGCGGCCAGCACCGCCAGGCAGACCAGCCCGAGGGTCATGCCGAGCCCGAGCACCAGGCGGGTGAGTGCGAACGCCGCCACGCTGTGCGCCGGGGCGTGCCCGGCCAGACCGGCCGCGACCAGCACGAACCCGAGCGCCAGCCCGGCCCGCGGCCGGTGCAGCACGGCGGTGTGCACCCGGGAGGCGAGCAGCAGGTAGCACAGGTGCGGCAGGGCGAACAGCAGCCCCGCGACGGTGGAGTTGAGGCCGGGGACCCGCTGCTCCACCAGGGCGATCAGATAGGGGAACGAGACGATGGTGGCGAAGACGAAGGCGAACTCCGCGCCGTAGAGCGCCCACAACGCCGAACTCGGCGTCCCGGTGGAACGCTTGGGTGGCACGCTGACCAGTCGGCCCGGCTCCGGCAGCCGGGTGAGCAGCACCGCCGCGGTGAGCGGCAGCAGCGCCATCACCACATACTGGCGGTGCGGCGACAGCCAGGGCGAGAGCGCCCCCACCAGGATCGGCGCGGCCACCAGCGCCGCTCGGGCGCCGCCCTGCATCAGGGTGAGCGCCTTGGACAGCCCCGGGCCCTCCAAGGCGGCGGCGAGATAGCCGTTGGTGGCGGCAAAGGTGCCGCCGAGGAAGCCCTGCAGCACCAGGGCCAGCGTGAACGCCCACAGGCTGTCGGCCAGCCCGGCCAGCAGGAAGGAGACGCTGAGTCCCAGTTGGGCGCGGAGCAGCAGCCGCTTGCGGCCGAACCGGTCGCCGAGGCGCCCCCAGAGCAGGGCGCCGAGCGCGCTGAACACCGTGGGCACGATGTAGAGCAGACCGGCCCAGCGGCCGTGCGGATCACCGAGCCCGGGCAGGATGGCCGTCAGATAGGGCGGCAGCCCCAGGGCGGCGAACGACGCCACGAAGTAGCAACCCGCGACCGCTTGCACCTGGCGGCGCGAGAGTCCCGCAGCGGGCGCCTGGGTCGACGGCTCGGGGGGAGCGGTGACCGTCATCGGCCCGCCAGGTAGTTGGGGCCGCTGGTGTAGTGCTTGTTGATGTCCGCCGCCCCGCTGCGGGCCTTGCTGTACAGGCTGCCCGCGCTCACCATCGCCTTGACCGGCAGGCGTTCGGCGTCCAGCAGCGCGGCTCGCAGCGGCTCGCCGACCGGCCCGAGCCGTTCGACGGCCTCGCCGAGCCGCTTGCGCAGCAGGCCCAGGGTGGTGTCCAGTGGCGCCCGGCCGTGCTCGGCCAGACCGAAGGCGAGGGCGGCCGTGCACAGGTGGCCGGTGATGGTGGTGAACAGGTCGGTCAGCGCCCGGTCGTCATCGGCGAAGATCCGGCCGTCGTCGAACTCTTCATCGCTCAACGGAAGTCGGCAGCGCGAACGGTTGATCCTGGGCCCGTCGTTGTCCTTGTACAGCAGCCGCAGCCTGGTCCGTCCGTCGGCGCGGTCCAGCAGCAGTGTGGTGTTCTGCTGGTGCGACTCCAGGGCGATGCCGTGGGCGAACAGCGTGGTCTGCCAGTCGAGCAGCAGGGTGAGCAGGGCGTCATAGAGCGCCACCGGGTCACCGCCGTAGAAGCGGTCGGCCAGCCGGTCGATCACCAGGGCGCCACCCGGCTCGGCGGCAAGCAGCGCGGCCAGTGGCACCGCCACCGACTCCGGGGCGGGCGGGAAGCGCCGCAGCAGCACCGCGAGCAGCTCATGGCCGGCGTGCGCATAGCACTGCTCGTCGGCGAGCAGCACCGTGTCGGCGAACCGCGGCTCGCGGGCGATCACCTGCGCCAGCAGCCGCTGACCTGCGGCGCCGTCCCGCAAGGTGCCGGGCTTGATGGTGCGCCGGTTGCGCAGGCCCAGGGTGGCGGTGGCCAGCGGCAGCTTCAGGTGGCAGGCCGGATCGTCCAGGACGGCGACCGTGCGCATCGACAGGGTCGGCCGCACTGCCAGATGGGGGTGCTCGGCGAGCACCGCGTGCTCGGTCAGCCCGGTGGCCCGCAGCGCCTCGGCCAGCGGTGCGCCGAGCGACAACGGGTGGACGGGGATGGTGAGATGGCTCCCGTCCAGCTCCGGCAGGCCGAGCATGGCCGGCGTCGGCCACCAACCGGGCAGCGGGGCGCTGCCGTGCACGGTGAGCGCCTCGGCCGGCAGCGCCAACCAGCGCAGCTCGAAGGAGGGGTGGCACTCCGGGGCGTGGCGCAGCAGGTCGCCGGTGTCGAGGCCGGCCCGGCCGCGTGCGGTCGGATAGACCGGGTGGTCGAGATGGGCGGCGAGCGTGTCGAAGCCCAGACTGGCCAGCGGGCCTTCCCAGGCGGCCGGGTCGTCGCCGTAGCGCTCGACCAACTCGCCCAGCACGACCGGCAGCTGGCGCTCGTGCAGCAGCATGGTGGCAAGCGTCTGGCGGCACTCCTCGGTGAACTCGGTGAATCCGGTGGCATCCATGGGGTCGGCGAGTGCCCGGAAGGCGGCGAGGATCGCCGGGAGTTCACCGCACGGCTCGCCGTCGACCTCCAACAGCGGTAGCCGGGCGCACAGTTCGCACTGGAAGCCGTCCGGCTCCACGGGCAGCGCGATCCGCTCGTCGACCAGCACCAGCCAGCGGCCGTCCGCTCGGCGCGTCAGCCTGCCGCGGCTGCGCAGCCCGGCCACGTCCTCGCGGAGCAGGGCGCTGAGCACCCGCAGGGTCAACTGCTCGACGGTGTCGCTCATGCCGTGATCTCCCAGCGGTTGGCGGCGATGAACTCGGCGACCGCCCGGTCCACGGCGCCCTGGTCGGGGCCGATCGCCCAGACCACGCCCAGGTAGTCGCGGTTGGTCCGGTAGCGCGGATGCCGCTCGCCGATCCCGCGCAGTGGGCGGTAGCGCAGCCGGATCTCGCCCAGTCGCGCATCCTGCGGACCGGGTGCCGCGGTCAGCGTGCCGGCCCGGTCGGCGCAGACCACCTCGTTGCGGGCCCGCAGATCGCCGCGCAGCCCCAGCTCGCGCGGCAGTGACTCCCCGAGGTGCACCAGCAGCACCTGCTCGAAGTACCGGATGCCCAGGATCTCCTGGAGCATCAGGTCGCACTGGTCGCCGATCGCCCGGTAGTTGACCTCGATGATCCGGGCCCGCCCGCCCGGCTGCACCACGAACTCGGTGTGGCAGGCGCCCAGTCCCACGCCGATCGCGTCCAGCTGGGCCAGGACCTGCGCGGTCACCTCGGCGGGGTGGGCCGGCACGAACTCCAGCACCTCCTCGATGAAGTGCGGCGGCGGTGACAGTCGCGTCCGGAAGCCGCCGAGCACCACCCGGTCCCGCCCGTCGCCCAGTGTCTCCAGCGTGTTCAGCTGCCCGACCAGGAACTCCTCGACCACCAGCACGGCGCCGGGTCGCCGCTCCCTGATCTCGGCGCAGCGGCCCAGCAGTTCGGCCAGGTCGGCGACCAGCACCACATCCTCGCTGGCCACCCCCTCGCGCGGCTTCAGCACACAGGGGAACGGCGGGAGTTCGACAACGGCGGGATCCTGGTCGGCCGTGAGTTCGATGCTGCGCACGGTGTCCAGGCCGGCGGCGGCCAGCCGGCGGCGCAGCTCGGCCTTGTTCTTGGCACACAGGGTGGCGCGCCAGTCCTTGGCCGGCAGGCCGAAGTACTCGGCGGCCAGCGCGGCCTGGGTCTGCAGGTGGTCGCTGTTGCTGAACACGGCGGCCGGGCCGTCGTGGTGGGCCGCGATGGCGGCGACCACCTCGCGGAAGTCGCCGACCCGGCACGCCAGCACCTCGGCCGGCAGGCCGAGTTCGGCATAGGCGAGCCGGTGCGCGGCCGGGTCGTCGGTCAGCACGGTCACCGCCAGGCCGAGCCGGACGGCGGCCGGCAGGAAGCCCTGGGAGACGGAGTCGGTGGGGTTGTGGGCGAGCAGATAGAGCCGCATGGCGTCCTCACGCATAGGGATGGGCACTTCGGACAGTCACTTGGGGACGTCGACGCCGGCGGCCTTGGCGATGTCGTTCAGCATCTGGTCGGCGGCCTGGATGCCGATGCCGGACATCCAGGTCTCGTCCGGGACGTTGAAGACCTTGCCGTTCTTGACGGCGTTGAGGCTCTGCCACACCGGCGTGGACTGCACCTGGCTCTGCTGGGTCTTGGTCGGGTCGTCGGCCACGGTGACGAACACCAGGTCGGCGTCGGCCTTGTCGATCTGCTCCGGACTGACGTCCAGCATCGAGGAGTTGACGTCCTGGGAGGCCGGGCGGCGCAGGCCGACGTCCTGGAGCACGGTGCCGCTGAACGAGTCCTTCTGGTAGAGCCGGGTCGGGCCGGCCACGAACCGCACCACGGAGGCGGTCGGCATGGTGCCGCCGTTCTTCGCCTTGATCTCTTCGCCCAGCCTCGCGGCCCGCGCCTGGTAGTCGGCCAGCGCCTGCCGGGCCGCGTCCTCCTTGCCGAGCGCCTTGGCGTAGAGCGTCAGATTGTCCTTCCAGGGGGCGCCGGTGGTCTGGGCGAAGACCGTGGGGGCGATCGCGTTGAGCTTGTCGAAGACCTTCTCGTGGCGGACCTTGGAGGAGAGGATCAGATCGGGCTTGAGCGAGGCGATCAGCTCCAGGTTGGGCTCGGCCATCGGGCCGACGTCCTTGGTGCCGCCCAACTCGCCCTTCAGATAGGAGGGAAAGCCGCCGGCGGTCTTCATGTGCGGGGAGACGGCGCCGACCGGGGTGAGGCCGAGCAGCGTCGCATCGTCCAACTCGCCGCTGTCCAGCACCACGACGCGCTGCGGCCGGCTCTTGATCTCGGCGGTGCCCATCGCGTGCTGGACGCTGCGGGGGAAGCTCGCGGCGGCGTCGTTCCCGACGGCGGAGGCAGCGCCGGTGGTCGGCTTGGCGCCGCCGCTGCTGCCGCAGCCGGCGAGCAGGGCGGTGCCGACCGCGGCGGCGAGCAGAACGGCGGGGAGGCGCTTGTGCATGAGTGCTTCTTCCTTGTGGGGGATCGGTCAGAGAGCCCGGCGGGCTCGGGGGACGACCAGCGGGGTGCCGGTCTCGGGGTCGGTGACGACTTGGCAGGGCACCTCGAAGACCCGCTCCACCAGCTCGGCGTCCAGCACCTCGCCGGGCGGTCCGGCGGCGGCCAGCCGGCCCTGGTGCAGGACGACCAGGTGGTCGGCGTAGCGGGCGGCCTGGCCGAGGTCGTGCAGCACCATGACGACGGTGCGGCCGAGTTCGCGGTGCAGGTCGGCCACCAGGTCGAGGACGTCCAGTTGGTGGCGCAGGTCCAGGAAGGTGGTGGGCTCGTCCAGCAGCAGCAGTTCGGTGTCCTGGGCCAGGGTGAGCGCGATCCAGGCGCGCTGCCGCTGGCCGCCGGAGAGCCGGTCCACCGGCTGGTCGCGCAGTTCGGCGGTGCCGGTGCGGTGCAGCGCGCGCTCCACGGCCTGCTGGTCGGCGGCCGACCACGGGTTGAGCAGCCGCTGGTGCGGATAGCGTCCGAGCCGCACCAGGCCCTCCACGGTGATCGCCTCGGGGGTGACGGGCTGCTGCGGCAGCAGGCCGAGCCGCTTGGCCAGCGTGCGGGCGGGCATCCGGTGCAGGTCGGCGCCGTCCAGGGTGACCGTGCCCGCGGTCGGGTCGAGCAGCCGGGCCAGGCCGCGCAGCAGCGTCGACTTGCCGCAGGCGTTGGGGCCGACCACGGCGGTGATCGAGCCGCCGGGCAGGGCCAGGTCCAGGCCGTCGACCACGATTCGTTCGCCGTATCGCAGGGTCAGTCGGCTGGTCGCCAGTTCGTTTCTCAACGCGCGCTCCGGGTTTGACGGATCATCAGGACGAGCAGCCAAGGGGCGCCCAGGGTGGCGGTGGCCGCGCCGACCGGCAGGCCCTGGACGGGCAGCAGATGCAGCACCACCACATCGGCGCCGAGCAGCAGCAGCGCACCGGTGAGCGCGCTCAGCAGCACGGTGCCGGGAGTCGGCGGTCCGGCCAGCAGCCGCACCAGGTGCGGCACGGCCAGCGCCACGAACCCGACCGGGCCGCTGAGCGCCGCCGCCAGCGAGGCCAATGCGATGGACAGCAGTAGGAGTTGGAGCCTGGCACGGTCCGGGCGCAGGCCCAGGCCGCCGGCCGACTCGTCGCCGAGGTCCAGCACCGCGACCCGCCGGTCCAGCAGCAGCACCGCGACCAGCAGCACGGCGACCGCGGCGCCGCCCACCTGGATCTCGGTCCAGGTGCGGCCGTACAGCGAGCCGGTGGTCCACTGCAGTGCGGAGGAAGCGAGTTCGGCCGGAAAGCGGACGATCATCAGGTTGACCGCCGCCGCCAGCCCGGCCTGCACCGCGAGCCCGACCAGCACCAGCCGGCCGACCGCAGCCCGGGACCGCCAGGCGAATGCGCCGAGCAGCCCGGCGGCCGCCAGTCCGCCGCCCAACGCGGCCAGTGGCACCAGGAGTTGGGAGGCTCCCAGGGCGAGCAGCAGCACCGCGCCGAAGGAGGCGCCACCGGTCACCCCGATCACATCGGGCGAGGCCAGCGGATTGCGGAACAGCCGCTGCAGCAACTGGCCGGAGACCGCCAGCGCGGCACCGGCGATCAGCGCCGCCAGCACCCGGGGCGCCCGGAACTCCCGCACCACCAGCACATCGCCGCCCTGGCCGAAGCCGAACAGCGCACGCAGCGCGGTGCCGGGCGACATGGCGACCTCGCCCAGGCTGAGCGCGGTGGCGGTGACGGCCAGCAGCAGCACCAGTGCGGTCAGGCAGCAGGCCGCTGTGCGGCGGTTCACCGGGCGGCCCGCCGGGCCAGTACAGCCAGCAGCGGTGCGCCGAGGAACGCGGTGACGATGCCGACCTCCAACTCCGAGGGGCGGGCCACCAGTCGGCCCAGCACATCGGCGGCCAGCAGCAGGACCGGTCCGGCGACGGCGCAGCCGGGCACCAGCCACCGCTGGTCGCCGCCGAGCAGCAGCCGGACCAGGTGCGGCGCGGCGAGCCCGACGAAGGCGATCGGCCCGGCGATGGCGACCGCGCCGGCGGCCAGCAGCACCACGGCCAGTGCGGCGGCGGTCCGGATCCGCGCCACCGGCACACCGAGTGCCTGCGCACTCTCCTCGCCGAGTGCGAGCGCGTTGAGCGCGGGCGCCACGGCCACCGCCAGCACCAATCCGACCAGCAGCAGCGGCCAGACAGGGGTGAGGACTTCGAGCCCGCGCCCGTCGAGCGAGCCGGCCAGCCAGAACCGCGCCTCGTCCAGGGTGCGGCGGCGGAGGAGCATCAGCGCGGAGGTCCAGGAGGCGAGCACCGCGGTCAGCACGGTGCCGCCGAGCGCGAGCCGGGTGGGATCCAGCTCGCCGGCCCGCCGGGCCATGGCCTGCGCCGCCAGCCCGGCCAGGCCCGCGCCGGCCACCGCGAACCAGACGTACTCCACCGGCCGGGTGAGCTGCAGCGCGTAGATCGCGGTGACCACCGCGAAGCTCGCGCCGGCGTTGACGCCGAGTGTGGTCGGCGAGGCCAGCGGATTGCGGGTGACGCCCTGGGCGACGGCCCCGGCCACCCCGAGCGCGGCGCCGACCACCAGGCCGAGCACCGTGCGCGGCAGCCGAAGGCCCGTCACCACCTGGGCGTCGGACCCGCTTCCGGCGTGGTGGCCGAGCAGCGCGTCGACGACGGTCGACAGCGGGACGGCGCGCGATCCCAGGGCCAGGCTCAGGGCCACGCAGACCAGCAGCAGGCAGATCCCGAGGCCGAGCAGCAAGGTCTGCCGGGCCGCCGGGGATCGCCGCGCCGGGGCCGCGGTGGCCGGCAGTTCGATTCTCAGCACGTGATCGATCTTAGGTTAGGCAAACCTAAGTCCGTCAAATCACCTTCGGCGGCTACGGTGCGTCAGTGTAAGGTGAGGCTAACCTTAATTCGATGGACGATGGGAGGGGTGGTGCCCGGTGCTCTCCGGCGTGTACCAGCAGCTGGCGGCCTGTGCTCCGGCGTGGCGGATGCGGGTGCTGAGCGGGCCTCAGACGGCGCCCGGGCCGGGCTGGGTGCGGGCCGACGGCTTCGCGGCGCGGATCGACGAGCTGGTCGCGGGGGAGGCGGCCCGGATCCTGGCCGACCACGGCCGCGCGGTGCCCGCCCGGGTGGCCGCCTCCCGGCTGCTGCACCACTACCTCTGGTCGGCCTGCCTGCTGGCCGGCGGGCCGTGGTACCTGGCCGACCTGGTGCCCGAGCTGCACCCCGGCCAGGTGTGGCTGCACCCGGCCACCGGTGACCTCGCCTTCCGCCCGGGGGCTGTCGGACCGACGGCTCGCCGGACCGACTGCGCGACACCATCGGCGAGTTCGCCGAACCGGCGGTGGCCGCCTTCCAGGCCGTCACCCGTCGCGGCCCGCGCGCCCTGTGGGGCATGGTGGCGGACGACCTGGTCTCCGGCATCTGGTACCTGGGCCGGATGCTCGACCGCGAGGAGCACGCCGCCGCGCGGGCGGCCGAGCTGCTGCCCGGCGGCACGGCCCCGCTGCACGGCCCGGCGGGCTTCCGCCGGTTGCCGGCCGGGGAGTTGACCAGGACCCGAGCCGGCTGCTGCATGTACTACGCGATCCGCCCCGCGGAGGCCTGCCTGACCTGCCCGCGCGTCGGCGACGCGGAACGGAGCCGGCGGCTCACCGCCTGAGTTGTTCCCCCAGCACGGTCGGGGCCTCCAACAACGACGGCCCGTACCAGGTGAGATGGCGCCCGCTCAGCAGCGCGGCCGGGATGCCGGGGAAAGCCTCCGGACCGTCGTTGGCCGTGAACCGGTACGGCTCGTCCGGCAGCACCACCAACTCCGGCTCGACCGCCAGCAGTTCGGGCAGCTTGATGGCCGGGTAGCGGTCCGGGTGCGCCTCGTACGCATTCCGCACCCCGAGCCGCCGCAGCAGATCGCCCGCGAAGGTGTCGCGGCCGAGCACCATCCACGGCCGCCGCCAGATCGGCACCACCGCCCGGCGCGCCGGACCGGTCGGTGGCGGCAGCTGTGCCCAGGCCCGCTCCGCCCGCGCCAGCCAGGCCGGCCGCGGCAGCCCGCAGGCCGCGGTGAGCAGGCGGTCCAGCGAGCGGAACGCCTGGTCGAGTGAGCGCACCTCGGTGACATGGACCGGCACCCCCGCCGCCCGCAGCGCGGCCAGGTCGGGCGCCCGGTTCTCCTCCTCATTGGCGATCACCAGATCCGGCCGCAGCGCCTGAACCGCCGCCAGATCCGGATTCTTGGTGCCACCGATCCGCGCGACCTCCAGGCCCACCGGGTGACTGCACCAGTCGGTGGCGCCGACCAGCAGGCCGGGCGCGGTCACGGCCACCGCCTCGGTGAGGGAGGGCACCAGCGACACCACCCGCCGCACGGGGCCGCGCAGCGGGACGGGGTGGCCGAGGTCATCGATGAGGGAAGCGGTCACCGGGTCAGCGTATGGGACGAGACGTTCCCGGCACCCCCGCAGCGGGGCTGACGGCGCTCCCGGGCGCGCGGTCGAAGACGCAGTCACCGCACAGGCCGCCGCCCGGGATCCGGTAGTAGAGGCAGCAGCTGTTCCGCCGCAGCGAATCGCCCCGCAGGGTCCCGAGCAGCGGCTCGCGCGCCAGCAGCTCGCCGGCCACGGCGGCCACCCGGCGATGGTCGGGCGCGGGAAGCTGCCGGCGCATCTGCCGCACCGTGCCGACCAGTGCGGACGCCGCGTTGCCCGCGAGCAGCCCGTCCGCGACGGGGGCGACCGCCTGCACGGCGGTGGCCAGCGGCGCGAGCGCACCGGCGACCGCGGCCCGGTGCACGTCCTCGGCGGGTGCGGGGCCGGCCGGCTGCGCGGCCGAGCCCGGCAGCCACAGCTCCAGCGGACCGTCCGCCGGCTGCCGCCAGTGCACCCGCTCCGCATCGAACTCCGGCACCAGCCCGCCGACCGCCAGCATGCCCAGCGTGACCGACCAGAAGCGGGCGGCGAGCCCCAGATGGGTGATTGACGCGGCCACCCGCGGCTCCGCCGTGCGCAGCTTCCCGGCGACCTCCCCGATCCGCACCGCCAGCGGCGCGCCCGGCCCGGTCGCGAAGAGCGCACCCAGCGGCCGGTACCCGTCCGGCGGGACGGGACCGGTCTCGACGGCGAAGTAGGGGCCGAGGGCGCGGACGCCGCGGAGCACGGCGGCGGAGTCGGTGGTCATGGGGTCATGTCTACCGGACCTCGGTGGGCACCAGTGCACACCGGGGAGCACCATGGGAAGCCGAAGGGGGTGCCGAGGGAGGTAGGCGGCGATGGCCAGACCGATCTGGACGGGCACGCTCAGCTTCGGGCTGGTCGCGGTGCCGGTGGGGCTCTACTCGGCCACCGAGGACCATGCCGTGCACTTCCGGCAGCTCCAGCGCGGCACCTCCGACCGGGTGCGCAACCAGCGGGTCAACGAGCGCACCGGCGAGGAGGTCGGCTTCCGCGACATCGTCAAGGGCTACGAGCTGGCCGAGGGCGAGTACGTGGTGGTGGAGCCGGAGGAACTGGAGCAGATCTCGCCCGGACGGTCCAAGTCGCTCGACATCAGCGGCTTCGTCGACCTGGGCCAGATCGACCCGATCTACTTCGACAAGACGTACTACCTCGGGCCGCGCGGCGCCGAGTACGCCAAGGTGTACGGGCTGCTGCACCGGGCGCTCGCCGAGACCAACCGGGCCGGGCTCGCCAGCTTCGTGATGCGCGGCAAGCAGTACCTGGCGGCGGTCCGGGTGGAGGGCGACGTGCTGGTGCTGCAGACCATGCACTACGCGGACGAGGTGCGCGATCCGCACCGCGAGATCGACAACCTGCCGGACCAGCCGGTGACGCCCTCGGAGAAGGAACTGGCGGTGGCCTGCCAGCTGATCGACGCGCTCAGCACCGACTGGGAGCCGGACTCCTACCACGACAGCTACACCGCCCAGGTCCGCGAACTGGTGGAGGCCAAGCTCGAAGGCAAGGAGGTGGTGGTCGCCGAGCCGGCGCCGGAGTCGACCAATGTGGTGGACCTGATGGCAGTGCTGGAGCGCAGCCTCAAGCAGGCCGGGGAGAGCGGCGGCCAGCAGGAGGAACCGAAGGCGGCCGGCAAGAAGGCCTCGGGGCAGAAGGCGGCCGCGCCCGCGCAGCAGGCCGAGGAGCCGCCCGCCGAAGCGGCGGGCGATCTGACGCAGCTGAGCAAGGCCGAGCTCTATCGGCTGGCGACCGAGCGCGAGGTGCCGGGCCGTTCGTCGATGACCCGGGACCAGCTGCTGGCCGCGCTGGGCGAGCAGGCGCCGAAGAAGCGCAGGCTGCGCGCGGTGTCGTAACCGCGTCGGTCGACACCGCGCCCGGTCGATACCGTGTGCGGTTGACGCAACGCCGAGCCCGGTCGAGCAGCCGGGCCGCAGGTCAGCCGGGCAGCGTGCCGGCCGCGCCCGGGTCGGTGAGCGCGGCATGCGGATCGCCGCGGTCGGCGACGAGTTCGGCCACGGCGCCGGGCGTGAACGCCAGGTCTTCCGCACGGCGGCAGGCGGCCAACTCCGGCCAGTCGAGCGGCGCCGAGACGGCCGGCTCCGGCCGGGCCCGCAGCGAGTAGACGGCGGCCGTGTTCTTGGCACTGCTGTTCTGCGACCAGTCCACGAAGACCCGCCCGGGCCGCAGCTGCTTGGCCATCTGGTCGACCACCAGATCCGGCAGCGCCCGTCGCAGCCTCCTGGCCAACTCCCGTGCGTACTCGGAGACTTGCTCGGCAGGCGTGTTGACCAGCGCCACCGTCAGGTGCAGGCCCTTGCTGCCGGTGGTCTTCGGGAAGGCCGTCAGGCCGTCCGCCGCCAGCAGCTCACGCGCGGTGAGCGCCACCACGCAGCACTCCAGCAGCCCGGCGCCCTCGCCCGGATCCAGGTCGATGATCAGCCGGTCGTGGCTGTCGGGCTGCTCCCGCCACTGCGGCACGTGGATCTCCAGGCAGCCCAGGTTGGCGGCCCAGAGCAGCGTCGGCAGGTCGCCCACCACCACCTGCGGCATGGTCTCCTGACGGTGCGTCACTGCCAGTCTCGGCACCCAGGCGGGCGAGCCGGGCGGCACCCGCTTGGCCCAGAACTGCTGGCCGGTGACCCCCTCCGGCAGCCGCAGGAAGCTGGCCGGCCGCCCCGCCAGGTGCGGCAGCATGGCCGGTGCCACCCGGGTGTAGTAGTGCAGCATCGCGGCCTTGGTGAAACCGCTGCCGGGGTAGAGGACGCGGTCCAGGTGGGTCAGGCGCAGTCGGCGGCCCGCCACCTCGGTGACCGTCGCCGTCGGATCGGTCATGGCACCGATAGTGGCAGGCCGCCCGCTCCGGCGCCCGCTGGACGCGCGGTGGCGTGGCCGCTGTCGGACGATGGGGGCATGGATCCTGTCGAGGCCCTGGAGCGGATCGCCTTCCTGCTGGAGCGGGAGCAGGCCTCCACGTACCGGGTTCAGGCGTTCCGCAACGCCGCCGACGTGGTGCGCAACCGGTCCGAGCTGCCCCGGACGGCCGCCGGGCTGGCCGCGCTGCCGGGAGTCGGCCCGGTGACCGCCGCGGTGATCGCCGAGGCACTGGCCGGGCAGACCCCGGAGTACCTGGCCGAGGCCGAGGCGCGGGCCGACGAGGCACTGCCGCCGCTCACCGGGGCGGCCGCCGAGCTGCGGGCCGCGTTGCGCGGCGACTGCCATCTGCACTCGAGCTGGTCGGACGGCGGCAGCCCGATTGAGGTGATGGCCCGCACCGCAAAGGAGTTGGGCCATGACTGGGCTGTGCTGACCGACCACTCGCCGCGCCTGACCGTGGCCAGCGGGCTGAGCCCGGAGCGGCTGCGCGAGCAACTGCACGTGGTCGCCGAGGTGAACCGGCAGCTGGCGCCGTTCCGGCTGCTCACCGGGATCGAGTGCGACATCCTGGAGGACGGCTCGCTGGACCAGGAGGACGAGCTGCTGGCCGAGTTGGACGTGGTGGTGGCCTCGGCCCACTCCAAGCTGCGGATGGCCTCGGTGCCGATGACCCGCCGGCTGCTGGCCGCGGTGCGCAATCCGCTGGTCGATGTGCTGGGCCACTGCACCGGACGGCTGCTCGGCCCGGAGCGGGGCGGTGGGCGCAGTGTGCGGGGCGGTGGCAAGGGGCGGCCCGAGTCGAGCTTCGACGCGGCGCAGGTGTTCGCCGCCTGTGTCGAGCACGGCACCGCCGTGGAGATCAACTCCCGTCCGGAGCGCCTGGATCCGCCGATGCGCCTGCTGCGCGAGGCGGAACAGGCCGGCTGCCTCTTCGCCTTGGACACCGACGCCCATGCGCCGGGCCAACTCGCCTGGCAGGACTACGGTTGCGAGCGGGCCGCCGAGGCCGGCGTGCCGGCGGCGCGGGTGATCACCACCTGGACGGTGGATCGGCTGCTGGACTGGACTCGTGACCAACAGGACCGGTGACGGGCGTGGTCCCCGCAGGACGGGCCTGCGGGGACCGGGTTCTGACTAAACGTCAGAGTGGTGGATCAGGAGGACATCGCGCAGCCGCCGGCGTTGTTGCTCCAGGTGGGCTGCATCGCGAAGTCGCCGGTGGGCAGCGAGATGTTGCCCAGGTTCTGCCAGGCGCACAGGTCGCCGTTCTCCGAGCCGTCGGAGGCCACCCAGCCGCTGGACGGCTCCGGGTCGGTCAGCGACTCGGCGTACTCGTGGCCGCCGACGATGCTGAAGCCGTCCAGCTGGTTGCCGACCGAGTTGGCGCCGCAGCTGGAGCCCGCGTCGAGCACGTACGGCATGTTGGTGTAGGAGACGTTGCCGTTCCAGTCGTGCCAGGCGCAGAAGCCGCTGTTCGGGAAGCCATCGGGCGAGGTGCCGCTCGGGCTCATCACCACGATCTGCACGTCGGAGCCGGAGACGCCGAAGTGCTGGGCGCCGACGTTGGCTTCGGCGGCGATGTCCGCCTGGGCGGCCGAGGCGGGCGCGGCGCCCGAGTCGTCGACCCACGTGCCGCCGAGCACGGCGCCGTTGAAGCTCGGGCCGGAGCCGGTGTTGTCGGTGTACTGCGAGGTCACGGTGGACCAGGTGTCCTGCGAGGTGCCCAGGCCGCTGAACAGGTTGGTCTGGTACTGCTGGACGCCGTTGCCGTCACTGTCCCACTGGTTACCCCAGAAGACGAGGTAAACGGTGACGTTGTGCTCCACCGGACCGCCGTTGTAGGCCAGGGTGCCCGAGGCGGCCGGGGCGGCGGACTTGCCGGTGAGGCCCTTGGCGTTGAAGCCCTTGGCGCCCTTCATCGGGATGACGCCGTGGCGGCCGTGGGTCTGGACCTGCATCTCCTGGCCGTGCGTGCGCACGGTGTGCACGCCGGCGTCGACGCCGGCCGGGGCGGGCGAGGCGGTGCTGGTGGTGGCACCGCCGATCAGGCCGGCCACGGCGAGTGCGGCCACGGCGGCGGTGCGGCGCAGGCGGCGGGAGGTGGGGGTTCGGTGTTCGCGCAAGTCGCGCATCCCGGGGCTCCTTGGTGATTGGTGTGGGGGCCAATTGGGGCCGCGCAGTCTGGGGTGCCCCGGCCGCGAGCCGGGGGCGGTCCGTCGAGGTCGTCGGCGGGGACTGCGCGGGTGCTGGGCGTGCACCGGTGGCGCCGGGTGCGGCGACAAGTCGGTGCGCACTAGCGGGATTTCACGGGTGGTCCGGTGCCGCTGGGGCCGGCGGTTGGGGGTGCCGGGATTGCGTCCGGGCCGGTTGACCGGTGCTCATCAAACAACATCGGGGTACTCCCAGCAATACTTCAGGAAGTCTCAGTTGGCAGATTTGGCGAACTGTTGACTGGCTTGACCAGTCATTGGGGGACTGGCGGGGCGGACCGAGGTGTTCGAATTCTCCGGGTGCGCGATGTGCGACGTGAACCCGTTCTGACCAGTCGAACTGTCAGTGGCGCGTGGCAGTCTGAGGGCGGTGTTTCGAACAGTGGGAGGAAGCATGGGGACGTGGGACGTCGGCTCGTTCGACAATGACGCGGCGGCCGACTTCGCCGGTGAGCTGGATGAGGCCGTCGAGGGTGCGCGCGCCGAGCTGGTGCGGGCGGCGCTGCGTGCGGTGCTTACCGAAGACGGCTACCTGGAGGGCGATTCCGGTGAGCGGGCGGTGGCCGCCGCGGCGCTGGTCGCCGCATACTGCCCGGGTGGCGAACCGGTGAACCCTGTGTACGGTCCGCGAAGGCCGGTGCCGGGACTGGGCGGTGAGCTGCCCGCGCTGGCCGCGGCGGCCCTGGAGCGGGTGGTCGCGGCAGGCTCCGAACTGGCCGAGCTGTGGGACGAGTCGGGGGAGGGTGAGCGCTGGCGAGGGCGGATCGCCGCACTGCGAGCGGTGCTGGCGACCGACCCCCGATCCGGTGGAGCCTGACGGTTCGCTGAACACCGTTGGCCTGCCGGTGCGTTGACGACGCACCGGCAGGCCGGTGGCGCTCACTGCGGCAGTGCGGCCTTCCAGACCCAGGAGGTGGGCGGCTGATGGCCCGGCAGGTCGCCGCGGCCGGTCTGCCAGAGCAGCACCTCGCTCGGCTCGCCGGCCGGCGAGCCCGGGAAGAGCCGGGCCAGCACCCTGGCGCTCGCCTCGGTCGGCGGACGCCAGTCGAGCCCCAGGCCCTGCGCGATGTCATGGGTGTGCAGCAGCGTTTCCGCGGTGCCCATCGCGGCGAACCCGCTCGGGTCGGTCGGCCCCCAGTGCCAGGCCCGCAGGTTCGGGTCCGCCGCGTCCAGCGCGGTGCTCAGCAACCGTCCGGCGGCACTGATCAGCTGCAGCAGCTGGTCGGGTCGGGCGGTCGGCTGCGCCTGGTAGTCGACGGGCAGATAGCCGTCCGGCGCGCCCGTGGCGACCTGGCCGGCGTAGGCGAGCAGGTCGTGGGCGATGTGGGCGGCGGTCTCCCGGCAGCTCCAGGTCAGCCCACCCGCCGGCACCGTCCAGTCGGCGCCGGTGTGCGGGGTCAGCAACCCGACCGTCTCGCGAACCGCGCGGTCGACGTCCCGGGCGTTCATCGGGGTGTCGGTCAGCATGGCGCCTGCCCGGGGAGGGTGGTGGTGGGGGCGGGGGTGCGCAGGCCGTCGAGGAGGACGCCCAGGGTGCGCCGCCACTGGTCCTCGGTGGCCCGCAGGCCCAGGGTGTTCCGGCCGGTGGCGATCGAGGCGAGCAGGAACGGGACGTCCTGCCAGGCCACGTCGGACCGCATCACGCCCGCCTCCTGGGTGCGTTCGACCAGCAGCCGGAACCGCTCGCGAAGCGCTGCCAGGGTGGCGTCGAGGCCCTCTCCGCAGGCGCCGCCGAGCGCCTCGCCGATTCCGCAACTCTCGCTCCGCAGCCCGACATAGGCGGCCGCGAACTCGCTCAGGCCCTGCCATGGGTCCGGGTGCGCCAGTGCTCGGTCGGCGGCCTGGATGATCTCGCCGAGCACCTCGTCCAGCACCGACAGCAGCAGCGTCTCGCGGGACGGGATGCGGCGGTAGAAGGTGCCGACTCCGACTCCGGCGCGGGCGGCGATCTCATGGGCGCTGGCGTCCACGCCGGTCTCGGCGATCGCCATCCGGGCGGCGGTGACCAGTCGTTCGACGTTCCGGCGTGCGTCGGCACGGGGCTGACGACCCGTCGGGTCGATCAGCAGCCGGTCCACGGCACTCATGGGCGTGTCCATGCGGCGAGTCTATCGGGTGAGCCGGATAACTGGACCAAAGCTGTCCGTTTCGCTAGGCTCCCCATGGAAGCGGACAGGACCTGTCCGTTTAGCTGATGGACATATGAACACAGGGCGAGGGGCGGGGCTGTGAGCATGAGTGAGAAGCGGATCCGGGTGGGCATCATCGGGGTCAACACGGAGCTGGGGTGGGCCAAGCGGGCGCACATCCCGGCGCTGCGATCGCTGCCGGACTACGAGATCACGGCGGTCGGCACCAGCCGGATCGAGAGCGCCCGCGCGGCGGCCGACTACTTCGGGGTGGCGCACGCCTTCGCCGACGCCCGGCAGCTCGCCGAGCACCCCGAGGTCGACCTGGTCGCCGTCACGGTCAAGGTGCCCCACCATCTGGAGCTGGTGCAGGCCGCGTTGGCGGCGGGCAAGCACGTCTACTGCGAGTGGCCGCTGGCCCGCACCACCGAGGAGGCCGAGGTGCTGGCCTCGGCCGCCGAGGCGGCCGGCGTCCACCATGCGATCGGACTGCAGACCCGCTACGTGCCCGCGGTGCTGCGGGCGCGCGAGCTGATCGAGGAGGGGTACCTGGGCGAGCTCACCTCGGTCACCGCCTACTCCGGCCGCGCCAAGGGTGCGGGCGACCGGATGCCCGAGTGGGCCGTCTACACCCTGGACCGCACCAACGGTGCCGGCACCCTGGAGGTGGCGGGCGGTCACACGCTGGACGCAGTGCAGCACCTGACCGGCGAACTGGCTCGAGTGCAAGCCCAGTTGGCCGTGCGCCGGACTTCCTACCTGGTGGGCGAGACGAGCGAGCGGGTGCCGGTGACCAGCCCCGACCAGGTGCTGCTCGGCGGGACGCTGCCCGGCGGTGCGGTGGTCTCCGCGCACATCCATGACGGCAAGGTCGCCGGAGCCGGAACCCGAGTGGAACTCGCGGGGACCGAGGGGGTGTTGGTGCTGGAATCCACCGGACCGGCCGGCCCCTCCGGCATCCAGATGGGCGAACTGCGGCTGCTCGGCTCACGCACGATCGGCGGTGAGCTCGCCGAACTCCCATTGCCCACAAGGCTGTTCGCGGTCGGCGCGGCGGAATCCGGGCTGGAGGGCTTCCATGTGGCACAGCTCTACGCCCGGTTGGCAGCCGATCTGCGCAGCGGCGAGCGGACGGTGCCGGACTTCACGGACGGGCTGCGCCTGCACCGACTGCTGGACGCGGTGCGGCGGTCGGACGCCACCGGGCAGCGGCAGCGACTCTGACGGTTCAGGTGGGTCGGACGGAAAGGAGTTGCGCTCGGGGAGGGCCTGCCGTTGGGTACCGCAGGACAGTCGTGCGTCACCCCACGCTCTGGAGCACTCTTGCGCATCACCGCCCTGACCGACCCCGACCGCTCGCCAACCAGCCACCGCCTGGCCTGGCTTGCCGAGGACGAGGCCGGCCACCCGCTGGGCTCGGCCTTCCTGCGGCTTCCCACCGCTGCGGGCAGGGACCACCTGGGCGAGCTGACGTTGGCCGTGCACCCCGCCGATCGCCGGGCGGGTGTCGGATCCGCCTTGCTGGCGCAGGTGGTGGCGGCGGCCGGGGCCGAGCAGCGGCGCTGCGTCATCGCCCAGGTCGAGGAGGGCTCACCCGGCGACGCCTTCCTGGCGGACCGCGGGTTCGGGCGGGCGGCGACTCTGGAGTACGCGCGCCTGGCGCTGGACTCGGAGTCGCCGACCGTGGTCCACGGGCCCGCCGACTACCAACTGCTGCACTGGGACGGCATGGTGTCGGACGAGCTGGCCGAGGCCTTCGTGGCCGCGCGCTCGGCGATGGACGACATGCCGATCGGCGAGGCCGACTTCGGCCGGGTGGTCTGGGACGTGCCCCGGATGCGGGCGGCCGCCGACGCGGTCGCGGCCCGCGGCGAACTGCTCTGCACCATGGCGGCCGTCGAGACGGCGAGCGGCGAGTTCGTCGGGTTCACCGAGCTGGTGCTGGCCGGTGACGGCACCGGCGACGCCCAGCACTACGGCACGGCGGTGCGGCCCGAGCACCGGGGTCGCGGGATCGCGCGCTGGCTGAAGGCGGCCCAGATCGAGACGGTGCGTGCGGAGTTCCCCCGGCTGGCCGGCCTGTTGACCGACACCGCCGAGGAGAACGCCGCGATGCGCCGGGTGAACGCCGCCCTCGGATACCGGACCACCCACCGGACGCATCTGTACCAGCTGGACCCGTCCTAGCGCCCGCTGCTCGATCAACTCACCTGGGCGAGAAGGAGCTTCACCAGGTAGTCGGGCGCGTCGCGGATGATGTCGTGCCCGATCGGCAGTGACTCCACCGTCCAGCTCGGGTCCTGGCGCAGCCGCTCGTAGGTGGCCAGGAACGGGCTGCCCTCGAACCCGCTGGAGTGCACATAGGTACGGTGCTTCACCTGCTCGTGCGCACCGGTCAGCCGGATCCGCTGCAGCTTGGTGGCCAGCGGGTGGGAGGTGACCCGGGCGTCCTTGGCGGTGAGGAACGCCGGGGGAACCATCGCGAAGCCGTTGCCGGCCGCAGCCGCCAGCGTTGGCTGCTGCCAGTCGGCCGGGAGGATGTCGAGCTCCGACTCGCCGTCGCGCGGGGCGAACGAGTCCAGGTAGACCAGCGACGCGATCCGCTCCGGCCGGCGGTCGGCCGCCCCGGTGATCGGCATCCCGCCGTAGCTGTGGCCGACCAGGACCGCGTCCTCGATCTCCTCGTTGTCGAGCACCTGGACGATGTCCTCGATGTGGGTGGACAGATTGATGGAGGCGTTCAGCAGGTGGTTGCGCTCGCCGACGCCGGTCAGGGTGAGCGCGTGCACGGTGTGGCCGTGCCCGCGCAGCTCCTCGGCGATCGGGCCGTACCACCAGCCGCCGTGGTAGGTGCCGGGGACGAGGACGAACGTGGCCATGGTGTGCTCCCTCGGTCGATCGGGTTCCGCGTTGCTCGTCATCCACTCTGGCCCAGCGTCAGATAGAAGTCCAAGATCTAGATCATCTGATCGGTATAACCATTCATTATCGAGAGGTGGGGCACTCGGTACGGCCCGATGCGCGTTGATCCTGGAGATGGAGAGCGTGGCGATGCCGGTCCCGGAGAGGTGCGCCGATGAGCAGTGCGGAGCCGCCCACCGAGGGCGAACCGGTCGGGGGCGAGTCGGGTGGGCCGGGTGAGCCAGGGGAGTGGGACGAGGTCGAGCTGGACGAGGCGTTCGTGCGCGCGGCCCCGGTGGTCGAGCCGTCCGGCCGGGCCCGGATGCTGGCCGCCCGCTGGCGCCGGGAGCCGCCCGAGCCGCAGCCGTGGCGCTCCGACCGGCCGCCGGCGGGCTGGTTCTGGAGCCGGGTGCGTCGGCGGCGCTGGTGGCGGGGGTGACCGGTGGCCGCTCGTCTAGACTCCCGGCGGGACATGGCGCGGAGCTTGGGCAGGGGCATGGGACGTCGGGACAAGGGCAAGGGCGCGGACAAGCGCACGGGCACGGCGGGCAGCGGTGCGCCGCGTTGCACGGTGACGGTCTGCCGGGGCTGTTGCTGCGGCACGCCGAAGGTGCCGGGCCTGGACCACGCGGCCCAGCTCACCGATCTGCGCACCTCGCTGGCGGGCGTGGCCCAGGTGCGGCCGGTGGGCTGCCTGGACGCCTGCGACCGCGCGAACGTGATCGTCATACAACCGTCGGGTGAGGGGCGGCGGGCCGGCGGCCGTCCGGTCTGGCTCGGCTTCGTCAACGACCCGGACGCCGCGCGGGACATCACCGCCTGGGTCGCGGCGGGCGGTCCGGGGCTGGTGGACCCGCCGGACATCCTGGAGCTCTACGCCTTCAGCCCGTCGCGCCGGATCCGCGAGTCGCTGGACGGCTGACCTGGCCACCGCCCCTCGCGCAACCACCCCTGGCACCAGGGGAGTTGGCGCCAGGGGCGGGCAGCGTGCGCCGGCCGCGCAGGCGGCGGGATCAGGCGCCGGCGAGCCAGAGGTCCGGGCCGAAGACCTCGTAGTGGATCGCCGCGGCGGGCAGCCCGGCGGCCAGCAGCTGGCTGCGGGAGGCGCGCAGGAAGGGCAGCGGGCCGCAGAGGTAGGCGGTGGCACCGGTGGGCAGGTCCAGCGTGCCGAGGTCGACCAGGCCGGTGCGGTCGGCCGGCCAGTCGCCCTCCGGGCTCTCGTACCAGACGTGGGCGGCGGCGTCGGGCAACTTGGCGGTCAGCTCGGCCAGATCGGTACGGAAGGCGTGCTCGGCGGGCGAACGGTCGGCGTGCACCGAGATCACCTGGCGCTGCGAACCGGTCGCCACCAGGTGGTCGAGTATGCCGATCATCGGCGTGCACCCGATCCCGGCGGAGACCAGCAGCACCGGAGCGTCGCTCCGCTCGTCCAGGAGGACGTCACCGAACGGCAGGCTGACCCGCAGCGCGCCGCCGACCTCGGCGGTGTCGTGCAGGAAACCGGAGACCTCGCCGTCGCGCTTGACCGTGAAGCGCAGCTCGCCGTCCGCGCGGCCGGACAGGCTGTACTGCCGGATCTGCCGTGCGCCGTCCGGGAGTTCGACCTGCACCGAGACGTACTGGCCCGGGCGCGTCGCGGGCAGCGCGGTGCCGTCGGCCGGGCGCACCCCGAAGGTCACCACCTGCGGCGTCTCGCTGCGCCGGGTCACCACCCGGTACTCCCGCCAGACCTCGCCCGCCGGTACGCCGGACTCCTGGTAGAGCCGGTTCTCGATGCTGATCAGCGCGTTGGCCATCAGCCAGTAGACCTCGTCCCAGGCGGCGGCGACCTCGGGGTGACCGCCTCGCCGAGCACCTCGACGATGGCGCCGAACAGGTGCTCCCGGACGATCGGGTAGTGCTCGGCGCCCACGCCCAGCGAGGCGTGCTTGTTGGCGATCCGGCTCAGCATCACGTCCGGGCGGGTGTCGGGGCGCTCCACCAGTGCCGAGGCGAACGCGGCGATCGAGCCCGCGAGCGCCTGCTGCTGGGCGCCGGAGGCCTGGTTGCCACGGTTGAACAGGTCGCGCTCGAGCTCCGGGTGGGCGGCGAAGAGGCGGCGGTAGAAGATCGTGGTGATCTCCCCGATGGCTCCGCCGACGACGGGCAGGGTGGCCCGAATGGTGGCCGTGGCGCTGGCAGACAGCATGTGGGGGCTCCAAATTGGTAGATCAGATTCGCATTTGACGCCATAGTCGGGCGCTGACAGGCATCGATGGGCGTCGACGGCATCGAGTGCGCGGGCGCGCTGACACCACCCCGGGCCGGACGGCACGGGATCAGCCGGGTTCAGGCGGGTTCAGCCGGTAGGGCGCGGACTCAGTGCGAGCAGCACCGGGCCGGTCGGCGGCGCCACCAGATCCTGGATGGAGAGTGGGTCCAGCGAGGCGTAGAACGCCTCCTGGGCACCGCGCAACGCTCCGCGCAGCCGGCAGGCGGCGCGCAGCGGGCACGGCGGGTCGTCCTCGCAGCCGACCGGATCGCCGACGCCCTCCAGGTCCCGCACCAACTGCCCGAGTGAGCCGGTCAGTCCTGCCTGGGTGAGTGACAGTCCGCCGCCGTTGCCGCGTCGGGCCGTCACCACCCCGAGGTGCTGAAGCCGGCTGACCACCTTGGCCGCGTGCGTGTACGGCACGTCGACGGCGGCGGCCACCTCTCTGGTGGTCGGATGCTGCTCCCGCAGAACCGCCAGACGCATGGCGATCCGCAGGGCGATGTCCGTTCCCTTGGTCAGTCGCACGGTTACACCGTAGCAATTGGTATCTGTGATGCGTATTAGGGGGTGGTGTGAACGGTGGTCGCTCGACTTCCCCCGATCGGGGGAGCGGGATCCCCGGGCCGGGGGAGGTGCCCCAGGGGGCGGCACTGCGAGCGTGGGCGCATGCGATCGACACGGCGAGTACTCGGCTGGGCACTGACCTACGCCCTCTACGGCTTGTTCTGCGCGGTGCGCGGGACACCGCTCTTCTGGCGCGGCCCGCACCCCGGACCGGCCGCGCTGGACTGGGCGGTGCTCGCGGTGGCCGCCGTGGCCGGGCTCGGCGCCCTCACCGCACGGCGCGGTGTGCTGCTCGCCGGTTGCGCGCTGGCCGCTGTGGGCGCCTTCGGGCTGCTGATGGAGGTGATCGTCCTGCTGACGGGGGAGCAGGTGGACAGCTGGCCGGCCGCCGGGCAGCAGGCGCTCGCTGCCGCCGGCACGCTGCTGCTCTGGCAGGCGGTCCGCGAGCACCGGCCCGCCGCGCCGACCCGCCTCAGTGGCTGGCTGACGTTGCGACGGCCCAGGCTGCTGGCGGCAGTTGGGACCGTCTGCTTCGTGCCCTACGTAGTGATGAAGCTGACCTGGGCCACCGGTGGCACCTTCGCGGGCGCCAGCGGCGCGGAGATGGTGGCGAGCGCCCGGCGCAACGGTGCGTCGGGGATCTGGCTCACCCTGGAGTCCTGGGGATTGGACGTCACGGCCCTGCTGGCCGCGCTCGGCGTGGTGCTGCTCTGGGCCTGGTCCGGCCCTGGGGTGAGGTGTTCCCGCGCTGGCTGCTCGGGCTGGCCGGTCGACGGGTGCCGCGCTGGCTGCCGCTCACCCCGGCGGTGCTCGGCGCCGCCACCCTGGCGCCGTACGGGGTGGTCGGCAGCGGGTACCTGCTGCTCACCATGGTCGGGGCGCTGCCCGCCACCGCCCCGGGTGACTTCCACACGGTGGACAACGCGCTGCTGGTCGGCTGGATCGGGATCGGTGCGTTCGGCGTCTACGGGGTGTCGCTCGCCCTGGCGGCTCGCGCGTACTGGCTGCGCACCCGCCGACCGGCGGGCCGCAGCTGGCGGCCGGTGGGCCGTAACCGCTGATCGCAGGTGCCCGACGTCCGTTCGGATGCCTGCGGATGCAGGGCGCGGCTGCTGCTGCGACGGTGGCTGGCAGGGCTCCGGTCGCGACCGGTAAGCCGCCAGCGGTGAGTCACGAGCGGTGAGGAGTGCGGCCATGGCAGAGGTGGCGGGCGGCTGGTCGATGCCGGTGGCGGCAGGGCCGCCGGAGTTCCTGCCGGTGCTGGACGTACCCGAGCCGGGGCGGCAGCGCCGGCTCACCGTCTTCCTCCGCTGGCTGATCCTGATCCCGCACCTCATCGTGGTCTGGGTGCTGTCGATCGCGGCGTTCCTCGCCGCCATCGTCGGCTGGTTCGCCGCCCTGCTCACCGCGCAGCTGCCCGCGCCGATCGCCCGCTACCTGTCCAACTTCCTCGGCTACGACACCCGGTTGACGGTCAGCCTGTTCCTGCTGATCGACCGCTACCCGCCGTTCTCGCTGCGCCAGCCGCCGGAGTATCCGGTGCGGTTCGAGGTGCGGCCGGGGCAGCTCAACCGGGCGGCGGTGTTCTTCCGGCTGATCCTGATGATCCCGGCCGCGATCATCAGCGGTCTCCTGGGCGCCGGCTGGCTCGTGCTGGCGTTCTTCATCTGGCTGTGGACGCTGATCACGGCCCGGCTCCCGCGACCGCTCTTCGAGGCCCAGGCCGCAATGGTCCGCTATCGGATGCGGTTCCTCGCGTACAGCCTGATGCTCACCTCGGCCTATCCCAAGCGGCTGTTCGGCGACCCGCCGACCGATGAGCCCCCGCAGTCGGCCACCCGGCCGCTGCTGGTCGGCATGGCGGGCAAGGTGCTGCTGGTGGTGTTCCTGGTCCTGGGGCTCGGCGCTGACCTCAGCAGCTCGGTCACCAGCTCCACCAGCTCCAACAACGACAACAACGGAACCATCAACACAGCACCGGATTACGGAAGCTGACGATCAATCACCTCAGGCGTCTTCAACCCAAGAAGCCGCGCAGCAGCGCCGCGGTGCCGGCCAGGTGCTCCTCGGTGGCGCGCCGGGCACCGGCCACGTCGCCGGCCAGGATCGCCTCCACCATCGCCCGGTGCTGGTGCGAGGAGTGCTCGATGTTCCGGTCCAGCACCGGGATCGCGTTCAGCAGGTCGTTGAGCCGCATCCGGCTCTCGGCGACGCCCGCGGCCAGCGAGTGCGAGCCGGTCACCTCGGCGATCGCCAGGTGGAACCGGGAGTCCAGGCGGCGGTACTCGTCGGGCCCGGCGGCCTCCAACTCGGCCAGCCGGCCGCACAGGTAGCCGCGCTGCTCCTCGGCCAGCCCGCGCCGGGCGGCCTGCTCGGCGGCACCGGTCTCCAGGACCAGCCGGTAGGTCAGGGCGTCCTCCAGCTCGGCGCCCATGTCCCGTACGGCCCGGCGCAGTTCGCCGAGGTCGGGCGGCGGCAGCCGGTAGGTGACGAAGGTGCCGCCGTACCTGCCCCGGCGGGACTCCACGCAGCCGGCGGCCTGCAGCGAGTGCAGCGCCTCGCGCAGGGTCTCCCGACTGATGCCGAGCCGGACCGCCAACTCCCGCTCGGGGGGCAGCCGGTCGCCGTAGCCGAAGACACCGAGCTTGACGGCTTCCAGGATGCGCTGGACGGTCTCCTCGAAGGCGTTGCCGGTCCGGACCGGGCGGAAGATCGCGCCGCCCTGCCAGTCCATCCGCGGGTCGCCACCGCCAGCTATGTCCACACCGGAATCGTACCCAGGTGCTATCTCGGTGACCGCTCGGCAGGTGCCCTTGACGGGGCAGCTGTCCAGGCGGGAGCATGCCTGGCAAGTCAATGGTCTGGTTCCGGGCCATTGGTGCCACAGTGCCGTGGGCGCATGTTTCGGATCCCCCACCGAACCCCCGAGGGGTGCGCATGTCCTCCGACCATCCAGCCGCCGACCACCCTGCCGCACAGGTGTTGCCGGCGGCCACCGCCGATGTTTCCACCGACGAACAGCGACTCCGCGAGTTGGGCTATACCCAGGAGCTGGCCCGCTCGCTCTCCGGCTTCTCCAACTTCGCGGTCTCCTTCTCCATCGTCTCGATCCTCTCCGGCTGCCTTACCCTCTACGGCTACGGCATGACCACCGGCGGCCCCGCGCTGATCACCTGGGGCTGGCCGCTGGTCGGGGCGATGACGCTCTGCGTGGGGCTGGCGATGGCCGAGATCTGCTCCAGCTACCCGACCGCGGGCGGCCTGTACTTCTGGGCCGCCAAGCTGGCGGGCCGCAACGCCCCGGCGTTCAGCTGGATAACCGGCTGGTGCAACTTCTTGGGCGGCGTCGCGGTCACCGCCAGCGTCGACTACGGCGCCGCCACCTTCACCAACGCCCTGCTGGACCTGCGCTTCGGCTATGCCGCCAGCCCGGTGCACACCGTGGAGATCTTCGCGGTGATCCTGCTGCTGCACGGGCTGCTCAACAGCTTCGGGGTCCGGCTGGTGGCCGTGCTCAACACCGTCAGCGTCTGGTGGCACCTGGTCGGCGTGCTGCTGATCGTCGGCGCACTGGCCGTGCTGCCGCACCACCACTCCTCGGCGGGCTTCGTGTTCGGACGCTTCGTCAACGAGACCGGCTTCCACAACCCGTTCTACGTGGCGCTGCTCGGCCTGCTGCTCGCCCAGTACACCCTGACCGGGTACGACGCCTCGGCGCACATGACCGAGGAGACCAGGGACGCCGCCCGGTCCGGGCCGCGCGGGATCGTCAACTCGATCGCGATCTCGCTGGTGGCCGGCTGGATCCTGCTCCTCGGGCTGACCTTCGCCATCCGGTACTACGACCCGGAGGTCAACACCCCCACCCAAGTGCCGCCCGCACAGATCTTCCTGGACGCGCTCGGCGCCAGCGGCGCCGAACTCCTGCTGATCATCGTGATCGGCGCCCAGTTCTTCTGCGGAATGGCCTCGGTCACCGCCAACTCCCGCATGGTGTACGCGTTCTCGCGAGACGGCGCACTGCCCGGCGCCAAGCTCTGGCACCGCATCGACCCGCGCACCCAGACCCCCAACAACGCCATCTGGCTGGGCACCGGCGGGGCGTTCCTGCTCGGGCTGCCCGCGCTGTGGAACTCCACCGCGTTCGCGGCCGTCACCTCGGTCTCGGTGATCGGCCTCTACCTGGCCTATGTCATCCCGGTCTACCTACGGCTGCGCCTGGGCGACGGCTTCGAGCGAGGCCCCTGGCACCTGGGCCGCTGGAGCCGGCCGATCGGCATCGTCGCGGTCGGCTGGACGGCGCTGATCACCGTGCTCTTCATGCTTCCCACCAAATACCCGATCACCGTAGGGAACTTCAACTACACCGCCGTCGCGATCGCCGTGGTGCTGGGCTTCTCGGGGATCTGGTGGCTGGCCTCGGCCCGCCACTGGTTCACCGGACCGCGCATCCAGGACGCCGCGACGAGTCAGGAGCAGCCGTGAGCGGCACCCGATTGACGCTGGACCAGCTCCGCGAGCGAGTCGCCGACGGAAGCATCGACACCGTGGTGCTCGCGGCCACCGACATGCAGGGCCGGCTGCAGGGCAAACGGCTGGCGGCCGACTACTTCCTCAGCGATGTGCTGCCGCACGCCGCCGAGGGGTGCTCCTACCTGCTGGCCGTGGACGTCGAGATGAACACGGTCGACGGCTACGAGGTCTCCTCCTGGGAGAACGGCTACGGCGACCTGGTGATGGTGCCCGACGTCGGGACCCTGCGGCTGATCCCCTGGCACCCGGGCACCGCCATGGTGCAGTGCGACCTCGCCACCCAGGACGGCACCCCGATCGCGGTCTCGCCCCGGCAGATCCTGCGCCGCCAACTGGACCGGCTCGCCGGATACGGCTGGCAGGCCTATGCGGGAACGGAGTTGGAGTTCATCACGTTCCAGGACAGCTATGAACAGGCCTGGGACCGGGGCTATCGGGAGCTCACCCCGGCCAACCAGTACAACGTGGACTACTCGATCCTGGGCACCGGGCGGATCGAGCCGCTGCTGCGCCGGGTGCGCAACTCGATGGCCGGCGCCGGCCTCACGGTGGAGTCCGCCAAGGGCGAGTGCAACCTCGGCCAGCACGAGATCGCCTTCAAGTACGCCGAGGCGCTGACCACGTGCGACGACCACGTGGTCTACAAGACCGGCGCCAAGGAGATCGCCGCGCAGGAGGGCGTCAGCCTCACCTTCATGGCCAAGTACGACGAGCGCGAGGGCAACTCCTGCCACATCCACCTGAGCCTGCGCGACGCCACCGGCGATCCGGTTTTCGCCGGCGACGGCCCGCACGGCTTCTCCCGCACCATGGAGCACTTCCTGGCCGGACAACTCGCCTGCCTCGCCGAGTTCTCGCTGCTACTTGCCCCCAACATCAACTCCTACAAGCGCTTCGTGCCGGGCAGCTTCGCACCGACCGCGATCGCCTGGGGACGCGACAACCGCACCTGCGCGCTGCGCGTGGTCGGCCACGGCCCCTCGCTGCGGTTCGAGAACCGGGTGCCCGGCGGCGACGTCAACCCCTACCTCGCCGTTGCCGCCCTGATCGCCGCCGGACTGCACGGAATCGAGCACCAGCTGGAGCTGGAACGGGAGTTCACCGGCAACGCCTACACCTCCAACGCACCCCGGGTGCCCGCCACACTGCGCGAGGCGGTGGCCGCCTTCGCGCAGAGCGAGCCGGCCGCGCAGGCCTTCGGCAAGGACGTGGTGCGCCACTACACCCATGCGGGCCGAGTCGAACTAGCCGCCTTCGACGTGGCGGTGACCGACTGGGAGCGCCGGCGCGGATTCGAGCGGCTGTGACCGGGGCACCGCTGGTGGGGATCACCAGCTACCTGGAACCGGCCACCTGGGGCGGCTGGGAGCGGTCCGCCGCCCTGATCCCGCAGCAGTACGTGGACGCGGTCACCGCCGCCGGCGGCACCGCCGTGCTGCTGCCCGCACAGCCCGGCGAGGCACCGCATCGCCTGCTGAACCGGCTGGACGCCCTGGTGGTCTCCGGTGGCCCGGACGTCGACCCGGCCCGCTACGGCAGCGAGCCGCACCCGCGCACCGGAGCGCCCCAAAGCCTGCGCGACAGCTGGGAGTTGGCGCTGCTGCGCGGTGCCATCGACAACGACCTGCCGGTACTGGCGGTCTGCCGCGGCATGCAGGTGCTCAATGTGGCCTTCGGCGGCACCCTGCTCCAGCACCTACCGGATCGAGTCGGCGACGAGACCCACCAGATCGCCCTCGGCGAGTTCTACCGCCGCACCGTGACGGTGCAGTCGGGCTCCAAGCTCGGCGCGATCCTCGGCGAGCGACCCGAAGTGCTCTGCTACCACCACCAGGCCGTGGACCGGATCGGCACCGGCCTGCGCCCGGTGGCCTGGAGCGAGGACGGCACGGTGGAGGGCCTGGAGCTGCCTGACGCGCGCTTCGCGCTCGGCGTGCAGTGGCACCCCGAAGCCGACCCGACGGACGGCCGGCTGTTCCGCGCCCTGGTCAACACCCTGGAGGAGAAGACAGCGTGACCCCGACCGACGCAACGACCTTCGAGGTGGTCAACCCCGCCACCGAGGAGGTGATCCGGACCGTGCCGCTGGCCGGCCTCGCCGAGACCGACGCCGCCGTCGCCAAGGCAAAGGCCGCATACGACAGTTGGCGCAAGGTGGCGCCGGCCGACCGGGCCCGGCTGCTGCGCGCCTTCGCCGCCGCGGTGGACGCCGACCGGGAGCACCTGGCCGCGCTGGAGGTGGCCAACGCCGGCCACACCATCGGCAACGCCCGCTGGGAGGCCGGCAACGCCCGCGACGTGCTGGCGTACTACGCGGCGGCGCCGGAGCGGCTATTCGGGCGGCAGATCCCGGTGGCCGGCGGCATCGACGTGACCTTCCAGGAGCCGCTGGGCGTGGTCGCCGTCATCGTGCCCTGGAACTTCCCGCTGCCGATCGCGGCCTGGGGCCTGGCCCCGGCCCTGGCGGCCGGCAACACGGTGGTGCTCAAGCCCGCCGAGCTGACCCCGCTGACCGCCCTGCGGCTGGCCGAACTCGCCCTGGCCGCCGGCCTGCCGGAGGGCGTGCTGCAGGTGCTGCCCGGTCACGGCCGGGTGACCGGCCGACGGCTGGTCGGCCACCCGGACGTCCGCAAGGTGGTCTTCACCGGCTCCACCCGGGTCGGCAAGGAGATCGCCGCGGTGTGCGCCGACCAACTCAAGCCGGTCACCCTTGAGTTGGGCGGCAAGAGCGCCAACATCGTGTTCGCCGACGCCGATCTGGCCAAGGCTGCCGCCACCGCGCCCTACGCGGTCTTCGACAATGCCGGGCAGGACTGCTGCGCGCGCTCCCGGCTGCTGGTGCAGCAGGGTGTCTACGAGGAGTTCCTGAGCTTGCTGGAACCGGCCGTGCTGGGCGTGCGGGTGGGCGATCCGGCGGACGAGCGGACCGAGATGGGCCCGCTGATCTCGGCCGCCCATCGGGACCGGGTGGCGGGCTTCCTAGCTGATGACGACCTGTCAGTTCACCTGCAAGGAACGGTTCCTGACGGCAAGGGCTTCTGGTTCCCGCCCACTGTGCTGGCGCCGGTGGCACCGGATTCGCGGGTGGCCACCGAGGAGATCTTCGGCCCGGTGCTCAGCGTGCTGCCGTTCACCGACGAGGCCGACGCGGTGCGCCTCGCCAACGCCACCGACTACGGGCTGTCCGGCTCGATCTGGACCAGGGACGTGGGCCGGGCGCTGCGCGTGGCCCGGGAGCTGGAGTCGGGCAACCTGTCGGTCAACTCGCACTCGTCAGTGCGCTACTCGACACCGTTCGGCGGCTTCAAACAGTCCGGCCTGGGCCGCGAGTTGGGGCCGGACGCACTGAACGCCTTCACCGAGACCAAGAACGTCTTCATCTCGACCGAGGAGTAAAGCTATGACGACGAACCGTCTGGACGGCCGAGTGGCCGTGATCACCGGTGCCGGCAGCGGGATCGGCCTGGCCAGTGCCCGGCGGCTGGCCGCCGAGGGCGCCAGGGTGGTCTGCGCGGATGTGGACGAGCGCTCCGGCAAGGCGGCGGCTGCCGAGGTCGGCGGGCTGTTCGTGCCGGTCGACGTGACCGACGAGGCGGCGGTCGAGGCGATGTTCCAGACCGCCGTGGACACCTACGGCAGCGTGGACATCGCCTTCAACAACGCCGGCATCTCGCCGCCGGATGACGACTCGATCCTCACCACCGGCCTGGACGCCTGGCGGCGGGTCCAGGAGGTCAACCTGACCAGCGTCTACCTGTGCTGCAAGTACGCCATCGGGCACATGCAGCGCCAGGGCAAGGGCTCGATCATCAACACCGCGTCGTTCGTGGCGGTGATGGGCGCGGCCACCTCGCAGATCTCCTACAGCGCGTCCAAGGGCGGGGTGTTGTCGATGTCCCGCGAACTGGGCGTGCAGTTCGCCCGGGAGGGGATCCGGATCAACGCGCTCTGCCCCGGCCCGGTGAACACCCCGCTGCTGCGCGAGCTGTTCGCCAAGGACCCGGAGCGGGCGGCCCGCCGCCTGGTGCACATCCCGCTGGGCCGGTTCGCCGAGCCCGAGGAGATCGCGGCCGCCGTCGCCTTCCTGGCCAGCGACGACTCCTCGTTCATGACCGCCAACACCTTCCTGGTCGACGGCGGTATCTCCGGTGCCTATGTCACACCGCAGTGACCCAGGCGCCTCCTTGCGCTGAGCGGGGACCGGGGCGTTGACTAGCGCTGGTAGTTAACGCCCCGGTAGCAGCGCTAGGAGAGGACCACCGTGCAGCAGCATGCGGACCAGTACATCGGCGGCAGCTGGCGGCCCAGCCAGGGCGGTGGTGCCCTGGAGGTGCGCAACCCGGCCACCGAAGAGGTGATCGCCACCGTGGCGGCGGGCACCGCGGCCGATGTCGACGCGGCGGTGGCCGCCGCCCGCGCGGCCGGCCGCCAGTGGGGCCTGACCAGCCGCGAGGAGCGGCTCGCGCCGCTGACCCGGCTGCGGGACGGCCTCGCGGCCCGGCAGCAGGAGATCGCCGAGACCATCGTCGCCGAGCAGGGCAGCCCGATCGGCTTCGCCACCGGTGTGCAGGCCGCCCTGCCGCTGCTGGTGGCCTCCTCCTACGTGGAGCTGCTGGCCGGCTACGAGTTCCAGGAGAAGATCGGCAACTCCACGGTCTACGCCGAGCCGGCCGGGGTGGTCGCCGCGATCACGCCGTGGAACTACCCGCTGCACCAGGTGGTCGCCAAGGTGGTGCCGGCGCTGGCCGCCGGCTGCACCGTGGTGCTCAAGCCGGCCGAGGACACCCCGCTGGTGGCCCGGCTCTTCGCCGAGCTGGTGGACCAGGCGGGCTTCCCGGCCGGCGTCTTCAACCTGGTCACCGGGGTGGGCAGCGAGGTCGGCGCCGCGCTGGCCGCGCACCCCGGGGTCGACCTGGTCTCATTCACCGGCTCGACCGCGGTGGGCCGCTCGATCGCCGAGCACGCCGGGCGCGGCATCAAGAAGGTCGCCCTGGAGCTCGGCGGCAAGTCGGCCAATGTGGTGCTGCCCGGTGCGGACCTGGGCCGGGCGGTCAATGTGAACGCGGCCAACGTCTTCGCCAACTCCGGCCAGACCTGCACCGCCTGGACCAGGCTGCTGGTGCACCAGGACCAGTACGAGGAGGCGGTGGCGATCGCCGTCAAGGCCGCGGCCAAGTACCAGCCCGGCGATCCCACCAGCGCCGAGACCCGGATGGGCCCGCTGGTCAGCGCCAAGCAGCGGGAGCGGGTGCGCGGCTACATCCGCGCCGGTGTCGAGCAGGGCGCCCGGCTGGTGGTCGGCGGCGCCGAGGCGCCGGACGGCCTGCCGACCGGCTACTACGTGCAGCCCACGGTGCTCGCCGATGTCACGCCCGAGATGACGGTGGCGCAGGAGGAGATCTTCGGCCCGGTGCTGTCGATCATCGCCTACCGTGACGAGGAGCACGCCCTGGAGATCGCCAACGGCACCGAGTACGGGTTGGCCGGCGGTGTCTGGGCGGCCGACGAGGCGACCGCCGCCGCCTTCGCCCGCCGGATGGACGCGGGCCAGGTGGACATCAACGGCGGCCGGTTCAACCCGCTGGCGCCCTTCGGCGGCTACAAGTCCTCCGGTGTCGGGCGGGAGTTGGGCCGGCACGGGCTGGAGGAGTTCCTGCAGACCAAGTCGATCCAGTTCTGACCCGGCCACCAACCACCCTAAGGATCAATATGGTTCGCGCTGCCCTGCTCACCGCCGTGGGCGCCCCGCTGGAACTGGCCGAGATCGAACTGCCGGCGCCTGGGCCCGGCCAGGTGCGGGTCCGCCTGGCCGCGGCCGGCGTCTGCCACTCCGACCTGTCACTGGCCAACGGTGTGCTGCGGGCACCGGCCCCGGTGGTGCTCGGCCACGAGGGCGCCGGCACCGTGACGGCCGTCGGGGAGGGCGTGACCACGGTCCGCCCCGGCGACCAGGTTGTTCTCAACTGGGCGCCATCCTGCGGTAGTTGCCACTTCTGCGAGATCTCCGAGCCTTGGCTGTGCGAGCGCGCCGCCGACGCCTACGGCCAGACCTACGGCACCCTGGCGGACGGCACCGGCGTCTACCCGGGCCTGGGTGTGGCGGCCTTCGCCGAGGAGACCGTGGTCGGCGAGCGGGCCCTGCTGCCGCTGCCCGACGGCGTGCCGCTGGCCTCGGCCGCCCTGCTCGGCTGCGCCGTGCTCACCGGCTACGGCGCGGTGCACAACGCCGCCCGGGTGCGGGCCGGCGAGTCGGTGGTGGTCTACGGGCTCGGCGGGGTCGGCCTCGCGGTGCTGCAGGCGGCCCGGATCGCCGGCGCCGGGCCGATCGTCGCCGTCGACGTCAGCCCCGAGAAGGAGGAGCTGGCCCGCCGCCACGGTGCCACCGACTTCCTCCTCGCGGACGACCAGACCGCCCGCGCGGTACGGAAGTTGACGGACGGCTACGGCGCCGACCACGCCATCGAGTGCGTCGGCCGGGCCAGCACCATCAGGGCGGCCTGGTCCGCCACCCGGCGCGGCGGCCACACCACGGTGGTCGGCATCGGCGGCAAGGAGGACATGGTCTCCTTCTCCGCCCTGGAGCTGTTCCACTTCGCCCGGACGGTCAGCGGCTGCGTCTACGGCAACAGCGACCCTGCCCGGGACATCCCGGTGCTGGCCGAGCACGTCCGGGCCGGCCGGCTGGACCTGGAGGCGCTGATCACCGACCGGATCGCGCTGGCCGACATCCCGGCCGCCTTCGAGCGGATGGCGGCCGGGCGCGGCGGGCGCTCGCTGGTGGTGTTCTGAGGCCGTACGCGTGATGGGCCGCTCCCCGCGAAACGGGGGAGCGGCCCATCGGCGTTGCTTGAGGCACTTGGCCAGGCGCCGCGGAGCAGCCAGCCGTTGGCCGGGTGCCCTGGATCAGGCGCCGTTGATCAGGTAGCCAGGGCTCAGGCCGCGGCCTTGCCCGCCACGAAGATCTTCGCCTGCTCGGCGACCCGGCGGCCCAGGTGCTCGGCGGTGGCCACATCGGACTTGTGCACGCCCTCCGGCCCCTGGTCGACGTTGCTCTGGGCGCCGGCGCCGAGGAAGAAGCCCAGGCGGTTGAGGTCGCTCTCGGCGCCCTCGGTGCTGTTCCAGCCCGGCAGCAGGCCCAGGTTCACCCAGGTCATGCCGTGCTGGGCGGCCAGGCCGGAGAGGAACTGCAGGGTGGCCAGCTTGTCACCGCTCTTGGAGCCCGAGTTGGCGAAACCGGCGGCCAGCTTGTCCTGCCAGCGGCGCTCGAACCAGCGGCTGGAGCTGGCCTCGGCGAAGGTGTGGAAGGCACCGGAGGCGCCGCCCATGTACGTGGGGGAGCCGAAGATGACGGCGTCCGAGGCGTCCAGCAGCTCCCACTGCTCCTCGGTGATCTCCTCCACCTTGATCAGGTGCACGGTGGCACCCGTGCTCGCGGCACCCTCGCGGACGGCCTCCGCGATGACGGCGGTGTGGCCGTAGCCGGAGTGGAAGGCAACGGAAATAACAGGGCTGGTCACTGAATGCTCCCCAGGGGACGTTCGCGGTGCTTGCTGCGTGGTGCTGACGCAAGAAAAGCACTATCTTTTCGAAAGCGCAACCCTTTCGAGTGACGCTTTCCCAGGGTTGGCGCCAGCGCTTTGGGGCGTACAATGTCGGGATGGCGACTGAACCCTGCGCCGGATCCCCCGCCGGCCTCGAGCAGCTTTCCGACGAGCTCCCCTACGACGTGTTCGCGCGCAACTGCCCGTCGCGGCACGTGCTCAAGGACGTCACCCACGCCTGGGGCAGCCTCACCCTGGCCGCGCTGCTGGACGGCAGCTTCCGCTTCAACGAGCTGCGCCGCCGGGTCGACGGGGTGAGCGAGAAGATGCTGTCGCAGACGCTGCACGCGCTGGAGCGCGACGGTCTGGTGCACCGGGAGGCGCAGCTGACCAACCCCCCGCGCGTGGACTACCGGCTCACCGAGCTCGGCACGACGGTGGCCCGGCAGCTGCAGGAGCTGATCATGCTGGTCGAGGGACGGCTGCCCGAGATGCTGGCCGCGCAGCAGGCCTACGACGCCCGGCAGGCCTGACCCTCAAAGGTTCACCTGACCCTCAAAGGTTCACCTGGCCCTCAAAGGCTCACCTGACCTTCGAAGGCTCGGGCGCCCGGCGGTCCGACCGCGCTGCTTCCGGGGCTCAGGCGCTCGGCGGGTCGACCAGGCGGTAGCCGTCCAGCATCATGCCCGCGCGCTTGATCGACCGCAGCTGCGGCACCACCTCGACGTGCTGCACCCCGGCCAGGGCGCCGATCCGCTCGGTCAGATAGCGGTACAGCTCGTCGTTGTCGCGGCAGAGCACGACCGCGATCAGGTTGGCCGTCCCCGTGACCGCCGCGGCGAACGGGACCTCCGGGTGCTCGGACAGCGCCGCGCCGGCCGCCGCCAGCTCGCCCGGAGCCACCGTGATCATCAGGGTGGCCCGGCTCTCCAAGCCGAGCAGCCGCGGATCGATCTCGACGTCGAAGTAGCAGGCGCTGCGCTCGCGCAGCTGGTCCAGTCGGCGGCGCGCGGTGGACTCGGAGAGGCCTGCGGCGCGGGCGAGTTCGGGGTAGCCGGTGCGCCCGTCGCGGGCGAGCACGGCGAGCATCGCCTCGTCGGCGGCGTCCAGGTGCAGCACCGGCCCGGTGAGCTGGTAGACCGGCACCGTCAGCTTCCCGAGTTGCTCCTCCGTCAGCAGATCGAGGCCGCGCCAGTACTGCGGCCCGCCGATGAACGCGCGCAGGATGCTGTGCGCGGTGATCGCGGTGACCCGACGGGTGCGCGGCAGCCGGCGCAGCAGTAGCTCGTCGTGGTCCTCCCGGGTGCGCGCCCTGGTGATGCACTGCACCTCGGTGCCACCGGAGTTGAGCGTCACCCAGGCGATGTCGGGGCGCCGGGCCAGCGCATCGGCCACCGCGAGCGCCGCGTCCGGCGGGCACTGCAGGCGCAGCCAGGACTCCACCAGGCCGACCCGCGGCCCCACCGGCAGCCCGACCACCCGGACCAGGCCCTCGCCGCGCAGTCGGCGGTAGCGGCGGATCACCGTCTGGTCGGAGACCCCCAGCACCTCGGCCAGCTGGCTGAACGGAGCCCGGCCATCGATCAGCAGGGCCTGCACGAGTGCCTGATCCAGCGCGTCCAGCTCCGAAGTCCTCATGGTTTCCATCATGTCAGGCCCCATTGGGATCGGAATCCGCCACTTCGAGGCCACTGATGCCGGTCTTCGTCGACCCGGGTGCGACCGTCGTTCGCGAAACGTGCGTTCGCGAAACGGGCGTTCCCGAGCCTGACTGAAGACGAGGAGAGTCCTGATGCGTAAGTGGCTGCCGTTGACGGCGGTGAGCCTGGGCGCGTTCATGCTGTTGGTGGACGTGACCATCGTGACCGTGGCGCTGCCCGACATGGCCAAGGGGCTGCACACCGGCTTCACCGACCTGCAGTGGGTGCTGGACAGCTATGCGCTGGCGCTGGCCGCACTGCTGCTCGGGGCCGGTTCGCTGGCCGACCGGTTCGGACGGCGGCGGATCTACCTGGGCGGCCTGGTGCTGTTCGCCGGCGCCTCGCTGGCCTGCGGGGTGTCGGGGACCGGTGGCGAGCTCGTCCTGTTCCGCGGGGTGCAGGGAGTCGGCGGCGCGGCCATGTTCGCCACCACCATGGCCCTGCTCAACACCTCCTACCAAGGGCGGGACCGCGGCGTCGCGTTCGGCGTGTGGGGCGCGGTGAACGGCGCCGCGGCCGCGGCCGGCCCGATCCTCGGCGGGCTGCTGACCGAGCAGCTGGGCTGGCGGTGGATCTTCTTCATCAACCTGCCGATCAGCGTGCTGGCGGTGCTGGTGACGGTGCGCGCGGTGCGCGAATCGCGCGACCCGCAGGCCAAGGGGCTCGACCTGCCCGGGCTGGTGAGCTTCACGGTCGCGGCCGGCGCGCTGACCTTCGCGTTGATCCGGGGCGCGGCCGACGGTTGGGGCTCGACCTCCACGCTCGGTCTGTTCGCGCTCAGCGCGGTCGCCCTGCTCGCCTTCGTGGTGGTCCAACTGCGAAGCAGCAGGCCGATGTTCGACCTGTCGCTGCTGCGCAATCCGAGCTTCAGCGGGGTGCTGGCCGGCGGGCTGCTGCTCTCCGTCGCCGCGTTCTCCTACCTGGTCTACACCTCGCTCTGGCTGCAGTCGGTGCGCGGACTCGGCCCGGTCGCGGCCGGCCTTGCCGTGCTGCCGATGAGCGTGCCGGCCTTCCTGGTCTCGGCGCTGGCCGGGCGGCGGCTGCACGGGGCTTCGCCCCGGCTGACCATCGGCGGTGGCCTGGTGCTGATCGGCGCCGGTGCGCTGCTGCAGGCGCTGATCGGGCCCGGCTCCAGCTGGCCGGTGCTGGCGCCCGGTCTGGCGGTGGCCGGCGCGGGGGTCGGGCTGGCCACGCCCGCGATGGCGGCGGCGGCGATGGCGGCCGTGCCGCAGCGGCGCAGCGGCATGGCCGGCGGCGCGTTGAACACCGCGCGGCAGCTGGGCAACGCGCTGGGCATCGCGGTGCTCGGCGCGGTGTTCCAGGCCGGTCTGGAGCGACGGCTGCGCGGCGGGGTGCTGCCCGACGCCAAGGGCGCGGCGGATGCGCTGACGGCGGGGCAGGCGGGCGCGGTGATCGGCCGTGCCGCACCGGGGCAGCGGGCCGGCGTGGTGGAGCTGGTGCACCAGGCGTTCGCGGTCGGGCTGCGGGACGCGTTCCTGGTCTCGGGGGTGCTGGGGCTGCTCGGGGCGGCGCTGGTCTTCGCGCTGGTCGGGCGGGCGCGGGGCGGCGGCGAGGCCGCTGTTCCGGCGGCCGTGCCGACCGGGGAGCCGGTGGCGCGCTGAGCCGTTGGAACCGCGCTTCATGAAACGTGCCGAGCCTTTATGAAACTGGTTGCACAGTGGGCGCCTCGGCGCCTACTGTTCAGTAACCACACCCGCGCGAGGAGTCCGGATGACCGCCTACCCCCACCTGCTCAGCCCGCTCGACCTGGGCTTCACCACGCTTCCCAACCGCGTGCTGATGGGCTCCATGCACGTGGGGCTCGAGGAGGCCGAGAACGGCTTCGCGCGGATGGCCGAGTTCTACGCCACCCGGGCCCGCGGTGGCGTGGGCCTGATCGTCACCGGCGGCATCGCGCCCAACGAGGCCGGCCGCCCGTGGGGCGGCGGCGCCAAGCTCACCACCGAGGAGGAGGCGGCCGAGCACCGGGCGGTCACCGAGGCCGTGCACCGCGAGGGCGGCCGGATCGCCCTGCAGATCCTGCACTTCGGCCGCTACGCCTACCACCCCGAGCTGGTCGCCCCGAGCGCCATCCAGGCCCCGATCAGCCCGTTCGTGCCGAACGAGCTCACCGCGGAGCAGATCGAGCAGACCATCGAGGACTTCGCCCGCACCGCCGAACTCGCCAAGCAGGCCGGCTACGACGGCGTGGAGATCATGGGCTCCGAGGGCTACCTGATCAACGAGTTCATCGCCGCGCCGACCAACCAGCGCACCGACGACTGGGGCGGCAGCTACGAGAACCGGATGCGCTTCCCGGTGGAGATCGTGCGGCGGGTGCGCGAGCGGGTCGGCGCCGAGTTCATCATCATCTACCGGCTCTCGATGCTCGACCTGATCCCCGGCGGCTCCACGCTGCCCGAGGTGATCCAGCTGGCCCAGGCCGTCGAGCAGGCCGGCGCCACCATCATCAACACCGGCATCGGCTGGCACGAGGCCCGCATCCCCACCATCGCCACCTCGGTGCCGCGCGGTGCCTTCGCCTGGGTCACCAAGAAGGTGATGGGCTCGGTCTCGATCCCGCTGGTCACCGTCAACCGGATCAACACCCCCGAGCTGGGCGAGCAGCTGCTCGCCGACGGCTCGGCCGACATGGTCTCGCTGGCCCGCCCGCTGCTGGCCGACCCGGAGTTCGTCAACAAGGCGGCGGCCGGCACCCCGGAGGCGGTCAACACCTGCATCGGCTGCAACCAGGCCTGCCTGGACCACACCTTCCAGATGAAGATCACCTCCTGCCTGGTCAACCCGCGGGCCTGCCACGAGACCGAGCTGGTGCTCTCACCGACCAAGCTGCGCAAGCGGATCGGCGTGGTCGGCGCCGGCCCGGCCGGCCTCGCCTTCGCCGTCAGCGCGGCCGAGCGCGGCCACGCCGTCACCCTCTACGACGCCGCCGCCGAGATCGGCGGGCAGCTCAACATCGCCCGCCAGGTGCCCGGCAAGGAGGAGTTCAACGAGACCCTGCGCTACTACCGGCACCAGCTGGCCGCGCTCGAGGTCGAGCTGCGGCTCGGGGCGGTGGTGACCGCCGAGCAGCTCGCCGCCGAGGGCTACGACGAGGTGGTGCTGGCCACCGGCGTCACCCCGCGCGCCCCCGAGATCCCCGGCAGCGACCACCCCAGCGTGCTCAGCTACCTCGACGTGCTGCGCGACAAGGCGCCGGTCGGCGAGCGGGTGGCGATCATCGGCGCCGGCGGCATCGGCTTCGACGTCGCCGAGTACCTGACCGACCCCGGCAAGGGCGCCAGCCAGGACCCGGCCGTCTTCTTCGAGCAGTGGGGCGTGGACACCGAGCACACCACCCCCGGCGGCGTGACCCGCCCGGTCCGCGCCGCGTCGCCGCGCACCGTCCACCTGCTGCAGCGCAAGACCAGCAAGGTCGGTGCCGGCCTGGGCAAGACCACCGGCTGGATCCACCGCACCGAGCTCAAGCACCGCGGCGTCACCATGGTCGCGGGCGTCAGCTACCAGCTGATCGACGACGCCGGCCTGCACCTGCTGGTCGACGGCGAGCCGCAGCTGCTCCCCGTGGACACCGTGGTGCTCTGCGCCGGCCAGCTGCCGCGCCGCGACCTCCTCGACGGCCTGCGGGCGGCGGGCATCGAGGCGCATCTGATCGGCGGTGCCGACGTGGCCGCCGAGCTCGACGCCAAGCGCGCCATCGACCAGGGCACCCGGCTGGCAGCGGCGCTGTAGTCGCTCGGGGGTTCCCGGGGGTGGGGCATGGCGCCCCACCCCCGGGGCGCCGGGTCACTCGTTGATGTAGGCCTCGTACTGCTCGGCGGTCAGCAAACCGTCGACGGCCTTCGGGTCGGTGACGTCGAGCTTGATCAGCCAGGCGGCGTGGGCGTCCTCGTTGATGAGCTCCGGCTCACTGTCCAGGTCGCCGTTCACCTCCGTGACCTTCCCGGCGAGCGGCACGAACAGCTCGCTCACGGACTTGACCGACTCCACCGTCCCGAAGGGGTCACCCTCCGCGAACTGCTTGCCCACCTCGGGCAGCTCCACGAACACGATGTCCCCGAGCTGCTTCTGCGCGAAGTCGGTGAGGCCCACCGTCCCCACCTTGCCTTCCAGCCGAATCCACTCGTGCTCCTTGGTGTAGCGGTAGTCCTTGGGGTACATGAAGCAGCCTCCGGGTGTGGTCAGGGGGTACGGCTGGGAAGCCTACTGACGGACCGTCAGAAAGCTCGTCAAGTACCGCGGGAAACACCAGAACGAGTGATCCCACTGGCCCGTACACCACTCGATCAGATATCGTGCGGCGGCCCTGGCCAGGGGTGAGCGGCAACGATGAGCGAGGACGAGTGGGCAGCTGGGAGCGGGCGCTGGATGCCGCCGGGATACGGGATCCCCGGCTGCGCGATGACTACGGTCGGCAGCGCGAGCAGGTGACCCGCTACCGGCGCGAGGCCGCCCTGGCCGCTCGGCTCCTGCTGCCCGCCGCGCTGGTTCCGCATGTGATCGCCGCCACCGCGTTCATGCACCGCACCGACAGCCTGCTCGACAGCGGGCCGGTCGCCGAGCGCAAGGCGGCGTTCGCGGCCTGGGAGGGCGAGGTCGCCGACAGCCTCGCCGCGGGGACGACGGACAACCCCGAACTGCGCCCGCTACTGACCACCGTGGCCGCGCACCCGGTCCTCGCAGGCCGAATGCGGGACTTCCTCGCCACGGCCACCGCCGACCTCGACTTCGCGGGATTCGCCACCGAGGCCGACTACCAGCGATACCTGGACGACTACTCGCTGCCCGCCTTCATGGTCGTGGCCGCCCTCCTCGGCCCGACCGGCGACCAGTCCGCCTACCGCGCGGCCTGCCGCACCTACATCGACGGCAGTCAGCGGCTGGACTTCGTCAACGACCTGGCGGAGGACCTGGAAGGCGGCCGACTCACCATCCCTGCAGAGTGTCTGACGCTCCATCAGGTCAGTCGGGACGACCTGGCGCAGGGGCGCTCCGGTCCGTCCGTCGTGGCCCTGCTCGCCGAGCAGCTGGACCGGGCCGACCGGACCCTGGCCGAGGGCCGGGCCGTCATCGACCTGGTGCCGCCCGCGCACCGCCCGATGGTCCGCTGCATGGTCCGCCTGGAAGAGCTCACCAGCGCCGCCGCCCGCGCCGACATCCCCGCGCTGCTCCGCCGCTCGGCCGGCCCCGGCAAGCCGGCCGCGCTGCGGCTGCTGGCCACCGAGTACCTGCGGGCACGCCGTCTGCGGGGGTGACCAGCACCACTTTCCAGCGCCCGTTCATCGCACCGTAGGCTGGGCAGCTGATCCGACCGCCGCCCCAGGAAGCGAAGACCGCCTGTGTTCGGAGTGCACCACCTGGCCACGTATGTGCTGGGCGCCCTTGTGATCGTCCTGCTGCCCGGCCCGAACTCGCTGTATGTGCTCTCGGTCGCCGCCCGCAAGGGCGTGCGGACCGGGTTCCGGGCGGCGGCGGGCGTGTTCACGGGCGACCTGACGCTGATCACGCTCACCTCGTTCGGGGCCGCCTCGCTGCTGCGGGCCGATCCGGCGGTGTTCGCGGTGGTGAAGTTCGGCGGTGCGGGCTACCTGCTGTGGATGGGCGTGGGCATGCTCCGCTCGGCGCGTGGGCTGTGGCGCCAGCACGCGGGAGCCGTGGCCGCCGCCACTCCCGAGGCGGCCTCGGAGGCGGAGGCCGCCGCCGAGCCCGTCTCCGGTGAGCGTCCGTTCCGGCGGGCGCTGGTGGTCAGCCTGCTCAACCCCAAGGCGATCCTCTTCCTGCTGTCCTTCTTCACCCAGTTCGTCGACCCCTCCTACGGTCTGCCGGCGCTCTCCTTCACGCTGCTGGGCGGCATCCTGCAGACCTTCAGCGTGCTCTACCTGACCACGCTGATACTGGTGGGCACCTCGCTGGCCGCGGCCTTCCACCGCCGCAAGCGGCTGTCGGCGACCATGACCAGCAGTGTCGCGGTGCTGTTCGCCGGCTTCGCGGCCAAGTTGGCCCTCTCCTCGGCCGCGTGAGCCGTCCCGGCTGAGCCGGCCACCCGGCCGGGCCGCCGGCCGACTGGGCGGCCGTCACTAGAATCGGCCCATGTCGCTGCCGCACGCCATCCTCACCGCCCTGCTGGAGAAGCCGTCCTCGGGGCTGGAGTTGACGCGGCGGTTCGACAAGTCGATCGGGTTCTTCTGGTCCGCCACCCACCAGCAGATCTACCGCGAACTGGGCCGGCTGGAGCAGTCCGGGCTGATCCGCTCGCTGCCGCAGCCGCCGAGCCGGGGGCAGCGCAAGGAGTACGAGGTGCTGCCCGCCGGCCGCGCCGCCCTCGTCGAGTGGGTCGCGCAGCCGCAGGATCCGAAGGCGATCCGAGAACCGCTGCTGCTGCGGCTGCGGGCGGCGGCCACGGTCGGCGGGCGCGGCCTCGCCGAGGAGCTGGAACGCCACCTGGAGCTGCACGAACGCCAGCTGGCCGAGTACCTGGAGATCGAGCGGAACGACTTTCCCCTCGAGCACGCCGCCGAGGAGAACCGCCTGCAGCACCGGGTGCTCAGCGCGGGCATCGGCCTGGAGCAGTTCTGGGTGGAGTGGCTGCGGGAGACCCTGGCGGTGCTGCGGCCGGGCGTGTGAGGCAGGTCACGGCTGCCCGCCCCGCGCACGCTGTCACATCCGGCCGGGCCGCTCCGTCGGTGCTGTGTAAGCGACGACACGGCAAGGAGACCACCATGGACGCCCGGCTCAACATCTACGCCAGCCCCGTCGGCGGCAAGGTCACGAAGTACCTCAACGCGGCCGGCAAGGCGGTCTCGGACTCGACCCTGCCCGCCGCCACCCAGGAGCTGGTGAAGATCCGCGCCAGCCAGATCAACGGCTGCGGCTTCTGCACCGACATGCACACCAAGGACGCCGCCCACGCCGGGGAGACCTCGACCCGCCTCAATCTGATCGCCGCCTGGCGCGAGGCCACCGTCTTCACCGAGGCCGAGCGCGCCGCCCTGGAGCTGACCGAACAGGGCACCCGGATCGCCGACGCGGCCGGCGGTGTCACGGACGAGGCGTGGGCGAACGCCGCCAAGCACTACGACGAGGAGCAGTTGGCCGCGCTGGTCTCGCTGATCGCCGTGATCAACACCTACAACCGGCTGAACGTGATCATCCGCCAGCCGGCCGGCGACTACCAGCCGGGCATGTTCGGCTGACGCCGGCAGCCCCGGGTGGTGGTCCGCAGGACCGGCGGACCACCACCCGGTCCGGCAACGCGGGGCAACTCTGCGGTAACTCCGAGGCAAAGCTACGAATTGTGAGCAAACGTCAGGAGAAATAGGGGGTATTGGTCACGGCCCGTCGCCGCTATGCTCGGCTCCTGCCAAGCGAGGCACACCCCATGCGCAACCGGCTCAACTCCGGTTGCTGACGCCTGCGCGCACACGAGTGCGCCGGGCCTGACGGGGTGGTTGCTCGCGAACCTTTCCCAACGCAGGGGGGTACATGACCATCAATCGTGCCCAGTGGCGTGTTGCGACGAGCGTTGCGGCGATCCTGCCGCTTGTCGCCGGCGCGCTCGTGATCGGCATGCCGTCCGCCCAGGCGGACTCCGTTCCGCACGGCCGGGCCGCGCTGAACGACACCAAGCCGGCCTGGGCGACCAGCGCCGCCGACAAGGGCGCCACCGCGGACTCCGCGCCGGTGACCGCCCGGGTGTACCTGGCCGGCCGGGACCCGCAGGGCCTGACCGCCTACGCGCAGGCCGTGTCGGACCCGAACTCGCCGCTCTACGGCAAGTACCTGACGGCCGAGCAGGCGCAGGCCCGGTTCGGCGCCACCCAGGCGCAGATCGACGCGGTCACCAACTGGCTGAAGTCGTCGGGCCTGACGGTCACCGACGCCAACCAGCACTACGTCTCGGTCTCCGGTGACGCCGCCGCCGTGCAGAAGGCGTTCGCCACGCCGCTGCACGAGTACAGCAAGGACGGCAAGACCTACCACGCGCCCCAGCACGCCGCCTCCGCCCCGGCCACCCTGGCCGACGCGGTGCTCACGGTGACCGGCCTGGACAACGCGCCGCACAAGTCCACCCCGCAGGACACCCTGCCCGGCCCGACCGCCGGCTTCCGCAACGCGGGCCCGTTCTCCACCTACTACGGTCAGAACGTCGCCACCACGCTGCCGGACGCCTACGGCAGCAAGATCCCGTACGCCATCCACGGCTACACCGGCGAGCAGCTGCGGGCGGCGTACGGCGCGGGCAAGTACACCGGCAAGCACGTGACCGTCGCGATCACCGACGCCTACGCCTCGCCGACCATGGCGGCCGACGCGGCCAAGTACGCACAGCGCAACGGTGACGCGCCCTACCGCAAGGGCCAGTACAGCGAGGACCTGCCCGCCGCCTGGAACAGCACGGACTCCTGCGGCGCGTCCGGCTGGTACGGCGAGGAGTCGCTGGACGTCGAGGCCGTGCACGCGGTCGCGCCGGAGGCGGACATCAAGTTCGTCGGCGCGTCCTCCTGCAACGACCCCGACCTGCTGGACGCCCTCACCAGGGTCGTCGACAAGCACCTGGCCGACATCGTCTCCAACTCGTGGGGCGACGTGGAGGCCAACGAGACGCCGGACCTGGCGGCCGCCTACGACCAGACCTTCAAGCTCGGCGCGGTCGAGGGCATCGGCTTCTACTTCTCCTCCGGTGACAACGGCGACGAGCTCGACAACACCGGCAAGAAGCAGGTCGACAGCCCGGTCAACTCGGCCTGGGTGACGGCGGTCGGCGGCACCTCGCTGGCCGTCGGCAAGAACGACAAGTACGAGTTCGAGACCGGCTGGGGCACCGGCAAGGCGCTGCTCTCGGCCGACGGCAAGAGCTGGGAGAGCCTGCCCGGCGCGTTCACCGGCGGCGCCGGCGGCGGCACCAGCTCGCTGACCCCGCAGCCGGCCTACCAGGCCGGCGTCGTGCCGGACGCGCTGGCCAAGGCCAACGGCAGCACCCCGATGCGCACCGTGCCGGACATCGCGGCCGTCGCCGACCCCAACACCGGCTTCCTGGTGGGCCAGACCCAGACCTGGCCCGACGGCAGCGTCTCCTACGACGAGTACCGGATCGGCGGCACCTCGCTGGCCTCGCCGGTGCTCGCGGGCATCCAGGCGCTGGCGCAGCAGGCGCAGCACTTCCCGATCGGCTTCGCCAACCCGGCGATCTACGCCCGCTACGGCTCGCCGCTGTTCCACGACGTGACGGACCACCCGCTGGGTGCCGACAAGGACATAGCGGAGGCCCGGGTCGACTTCGCCAACGGTGTCGACGCCTCCGGCGGTCTGAAGACCTCGGTGCGCACCCTCGGCAAGGACTCCTCGCTGCAGGCGACCGAGGGCTACGACGACGTGACCGGTGTGGGTTCGCCCGCCCCCGGCTATGTCGCCTCGTACGGCCCGCAGTTCAAGCACTGACAGCCGCACCCCACCTGGCACAGCCCCTGGACCCCCGTGGTCCAGGGGCTGTTCCGCGCTCAGGAGCCGATCTGCGGTCAGAACCGCCGGAAGCCTTGCCCACCGGCCCCCGGGGCTCGATCGTTGGACGTGAACCAGTTCTGCGAAGGGGACGCGGACCATGGCACGGGGGAGCGCCGCGCGCACGCGGCGCGGTGACTTGCTGCGTGCTGCGCTCTGGGGCGGCAGCGCGCTGGCGATCGACGGGGTGCTGCTGTGGGCGGTGTGGCTGCCGGGCCTGCCAGTGGGTGCGGTCGACGGCTCGTTGGCCGAGTTGGAGGTCCAGTCGTCGGTGAACCGGACGGTGCTGCTGCTCCTGCTGGTGGGGGCCGGCGCCGGGATCGGGGCGCTGGCGGCCGGCTACTGCCCCTCCGGTGCCCGGCGGCTGCGCTGCGCGGCGGAGGGTGCGCTGCTGGCGCACCTGGCGATCCCGGTCTTCCTGCTGGTCCGCTGGATGATCTACCCGCCGGCCCTCGCCCCCTTCGACCACCTCTAGTTGACCGGCCTTCAGACGCGCTGCCCCGAACGGCGGCGGCCCTCACCCGGACGGCCGTGCCGACGCGCCGTCCGGGGTGCGGCGCTGAACGCTGGAGGGGTCGCGACATCGAGGAGGCTGTGATGTTCAAGGGCTTCAAGAAGTTCGTCATGCGCGGGAACGTGGTCGACCTGGCCGTCGCCTTCGTCATGGGTGCCGCGTTCGTGGCGGTGGTGAACAGCCTGGTCAACGACCTGCTGACGCCGTTGATCGCCGCGATCTTCGGCAAGCAGGACTTCTCCGCGCTCAGCTTCACGATCCACCACAGCCTCTTCCGCTACGGCGCCTTCATCAACGCCGTCATCTCGTTCATCCTGATCGCCGCCACGCTCTACTTCTTCGTGGTGGCACCGCTGAACGCGTACAACGATCGCAAGCGCCGCAAGGCCGGACTGCCGCAGGCCGAGGAGCCGCTGACCGAGGTCGAGCTGCTCACCCAGATGCGCGACCTGATGCGCACCCCGCCGCCGCGCGTCTGATCCACGCTCGTCCACCGAAGGCCCACCCGGCGACGGGTGGGCCTTCGGCATGTTCCGGGCCGGTCGGACGACCCTATGATGACGCAAATACTTTCGGAAAGTTTCCGAAACACCTTGCTTCACTCGGAGGGGACCTGATGGAACGTCAGACCGATGTGCTGGTGCTGGGCGGCGCGGGAGTGGACAGCATCGTGCACGTCCCCGAACTGCCGCTGCCGTACGCGGACAGCTATCCGGTGCCGCGCATCGAGACCCGCGCCGGGCAGACCGGGGACTTCGTCGCGCTCGGCCTGCACGCGCTCGGCCTGCGCACCCACCATCTGGACCTCCTCGGCGACGACCACGAGGGCGAGTTGGTCCGGCGGCTGCACCGGGACCGGGGGCTCGCGCTGACCACCTTCCCGCTGCCGGGCGGCACCCGACGTGCCGTCAACCTGGTCGGCCCGGACGGGCGCCGGCTCTCGCTCTACGACGCCTCGCGCACCGAGGCGGCCGACCGGCTGCCCGTCGAGGCGGTCCGCGCGCTGGCGGCCGCCAGCCGCCATGTGCACGTGTCGATCACCCAGCCGTGTGCCGAGGCGCTGCCGGAGCTGGGCGGGTCGGGAGTGACGGTCTCCACCGACCTGCACGACTGGGACGGCTCCGACTCCTACCACCAGCCGTTCGCCGACGCGGCCGACCTGGTCTTCGTCTCCACCGCCAAGCTGGCCGACCCGGAGCGGACCATGCGGCGGATCGTCGAGCGCGGTCGGGCCCGGGCAGTCGTCGCCACGGCCGGCGCCGAAGGCAGCTACCTGCTGGTGGACGGCGAGTTGACGCACACGCCGGCCGTGGCGCCACCGGACCCGGTGGTCGACTCCAACGGCGCGGGGGACGCGTTCGCCGCCGGGTTCCTGTTCGGCTGGCTGGCGGGGGAGTCACCGCAGCGGTGCGCGCGCTACGGCGCGATCACCGGGGCACACGCCTGCACCGTGCCGGCCACCGGCGTGGATCCGCTCGGGCGGGCCGAACTGCTGGCCCGGGCCGCCCGGTTGGGCTGAGCTGCGCCGCCGTTCGGCAGCTGCTGCCGAACGGCAGGTTTTGCCATGCGGCAGATTTTGCCAAACGGTCGACCAACGCGGATGCCGAACCGGATAGCGTGCGAAACATCCACGAAGTGACGCCCGCGAAGGGGGCATTGCCATGCGCGTGATCGATCTGGTGGCAACGGCGGCCGAGTTGCCGCAGGTCTGGACGTCCGACCAGGTGGCCCGGGTGGGCACCGGCGAGATCCGGGTGCTGCGCATGGACGGCGCTGAACTGCCGTGGGAGGTCCACGAGATGGACGAGGCGCTGATGGTGGTGACCGGTCGGCTCAACCTGGAGCTGGCCGGACTGGAGGTGCCGGTGGGGGCCGGTCGGCTGATGGTGGTCCCGGCGGGCACCGACCACCGGGTGGCGGCGGGCAGTTGGGGCACCCTGGTGCTGCTTCCGGCCGCACCTGTCACAATGGCCCCCGATCCGGGCCGGACCACCGAGACGCCATGAGGTGAGGATGAGCAGCACGCAGCGACCCGTGGCCGCGGCGGGACGGGCGCCGGCCCGGCCCACCCTGGAGGAGGTGGCGGCGCTGGCGGGGGTCGGCCGCGGCACCGTCTCCCGGGTGGTCAACGGCTCACCCCGGGTCAGCGAGAAGGCCAGGGCGGCGGTGCGGCAGGCGATCGACGAGCTGGGCTATGTGCCCAACCGGGCGGCCCGCACCCTGGTCACCAGCCGCACCGACGCCATCGCGCTGGTGGTGCCGGAGGCCGAGACCCGGCTGTTCTCGGAGCCCTACTTCGCCGACATCATCAGCGGGGTGTCCGCCGAACTCGCCGACACCGAGATGCAGTTGCTGCTGGTGCTGGTCCGCGACCAGCGGGAGCGGGACCGGCTGTCGGCCTACCTGCGGGCGCAGCGGGTGGACGGCGTGCTGCTGGTCGCGGTGCACCGGGACGATCCGCTGCCCGGAGTGCTGGAGCAGCTGCAGATCCCCACCGTGCTGGCCGGGCGGCGCGGTGAGCGGGAGACGCTCAGCTGCGTGGCCGCGGACAACGCGGGCGGGGCTCGGACTGCGGTGCGCCACCTGCTGCGCCGCGGCTGCCGGCGGATCGCCACCATCACCGGGCCGCTGGACCTGGAGGGCGCGCAGGCCCGGCTGGCCGGCTACCAGGAGGCGCTGGCCGAGCAGGGCCTCGACGACGTGGGGCAGTTGGTGGCGAACGGCGACTTCACCGAGCGGGGCGGCCGGGCCGCGATGGCCGAGCTGCTGGAGCGGGAGCCGGAGTTGGACGCGGTCTTCTGCGGCTCGGACGTGATGGCCGCCGGCGCCCTCCAGGTGCTGCGGGCGGCCGGGCGGCGGGTGCCGCAGGACGTGGCGCTGGTCGGCTTCGACGACTCCATCGTGGCCCGGCACACCGATCCGCCGCTCACCAGTGTCCGGCAGCCGACCGAGGAGATGGGCCGCACCATGGCGCGGCTGCTCCTGGCGGAGATCGCCGAGCCGGACCGGGCCCGCCGCCAACTGGTGCTGCCCACCGAGCTGGTGGTGCGGGACTCGGCCTGACGAGCCGTCAGCCCGGGCCGGTGCCAGGTGGTGCTGCCGCTCAGCCGGCCGCTGCTGTAGTGGCCGGTGCTCAGTCGATCGGGTCGTTGAGGTTCCCGTTCTGGTCGGGGATGGTTGCCAGCACCACCGGCGAGACGGGAGCCAGCGGGTCGGCCGGGTAGCGCGTGGCGCCCTGGGGCACGGCGACCTCGACGTACAGCTGGTGCAGGGTAATGGTGAACTTGTAGCCGCCGTGCCCGTCGCCCTCCTGGTACCACGGGACGCCGTCCACGCCCGGCCCGGTCTTGTACCTGTTCGCGCCCTCGAGCGAGGCCGGGCGCGGCACCCCGCAGCGCAGCACGGTGCGCGGCGAGGTCGCCCAGACCGCCACATACGGTGACGGGTCGGTGCGCGGATGGCCCTCGAAGGTGGCGGGCAGCTGCTTCATCAGCGCCTGGCAGGGGCCGACGGCGTCTGCGGGGAGCTGCGGCGCGGTGGTCGGCGGCTGGTACGGGCCGGTCATCATCACGGCGGCGACGCAGCCGAGCAGGACCACCGGCGGCGCCAGCCAGCGCACCGGCGCCGGGACGGCCTGGAGTGCGCGCAACGGGCGACGGGATTCGGACACCGGCCGATGGTAACCCGGCGCCTGTTGCGCGCTCCCGCCCGGGTCAGTCCTGGCGGATCGCGGAGACGTCGAACTCCAGCGTCACCTTCTCACCGACCAGGACACCGCCGCCCTCCAGCGCAGCGTTCCAATTGATGCCCCACTCCTTGCGGTTGATCGTGGTCGACCCGGTGAAGCCGAGCCGCAGGTTGCCGTACGGGTCACGGGCGGAGCCGTCGTACTCGACCTCCAGGGTGACCGGCTTGGTGGTCTCCTTGATCTTCAGATCGCCGGTGAGGCTGAACCTCTCCCCGCCCTTGGACTCGATGCCGGTCGAGGTGAAGACGATGTCCGGATAGGTCGGGGCGTCCAGGAAGTCATTGGTGCGCAGGTGCTCGTCCCGCTTCGCGACGCCGGTGTCGATGCTGGCGGTCTTGATGGTGAGCTCGGCGCTGGACCTGGCCGGGTCGGCGCCGTCGATGGTGGCGCTGCCCTCGAACTCGCCGAAGTAGCCGTGCACCTTGGTGACCATGGCGTGGCGGGCCACGAAGCCGATCCTGGTGTGGGCCGGGTCGAAGACGTAGCGCCCGCTCAGCTCGGCGGGGGGAATCGTGGTCATGCGCAGCTCCGGGGGGTTCGCGGGTTCGGGCACCCACGACGGTAGGCGGCTCGCCCGGCGTTCCCGCCGCTACGGCACGGGCCGCTGGGCGAGCCGCCCCCGGATGGGCTAGCGCAGCTGCGGCGGCGGGCTCGGCGGGCTGCCGGGGTCGGGGTCGCTCGGGTCCGGCGGCGGCACCGGTGACGGCGGGGGCACCGGGCCGGGCACCGGCGGCAGCGGCTCGGGAGGTATCGGCGGGTGCGGGGGAGCGGCGTCCGGATCCGCCGGGAAGGGGATGGTCATGATCGGTCACCTCACTGTGCCGCCTACCCGGCGATCCCACCCCGAACCACGCGGACGGGGGGAGATAGGCTCCCGACCATACGTTCGTCTTGACCTGGGGAGGGGTCGGGGATGCTCGACGGCCTGGCTGAGTACTGCACCAAGGCGCTGGGGGAGCACGACTGCCCGTCGGTCTCGATCGCGGTGGCCCGGCGCGGTGAGGTGGTGCTGGACCGCGCCTACGGCTGGGCCGACATCGAGGGCCGACGCGCGGCGACCACAACAACTGCCTATGCCGTGGCCTCGATCAGCAAGGCCGTCACCGCAACTGCCGTCTGCGCGGCGGCAGATGACGGGCTGTTCGAGCTGGACGACCCGGTGCCGGGCCCGGACGGCGAACCGGCGCCGACGGTCCGGCAGTTGCTGCGGCACCGCGGCGGCGTGGGCGCGTACTACGACTTCCACTACGCGGACACCCCGCGGCCGATCGACAGCGACCGCTACCAGGTGCGGTTCCGCGAGCCGGGCAGCGGCTTCGAGTACGCCAACCTCGGCTACCACCGGCTCGGCCGGCTGCTGGAGCGGGTCGGCGGCCGCAGCCTGGGGGACTGCCTGCGGGAGCGGGTCTTCGAGCCGCTCGGCATGGCCGACACCCACCTCGCCGACCGCTACCCCGGCAGCGCCCCGATCGCCCGTCGCTACACCCCGGACGGCCGGGCTTACCCGCCCGTCGCCAGCAGCGGCACTCCGGCCGCCTCCTCGGTCTGGACCACCGCCGCCGACCTGGCCCGCTTCGGCCACCTGGCACCGAGCCTGCTGCGCCCGGAGACCGCCACCGCGGCCGTTGCGGCGCCGCCGATCACCGAGCACGCCGGCTACGGCCTCGGCTGGATCGTCTCCACCGGCTACGGCCCGCAGATCCGCAGCCACGGCGGCGGCATGGGCGGCGTCGCCGCCATGCTGATCGCCGCACCGGAGCAGGAGCTCTCGGTCGCCGTGCTGACCAACAGCACCAACAAGGCGGCTCGGGACGCCATCGTCGAGCACGTCATGACCGAGCTGGTCCCCGGCTACCGCACCGAGCAGATCACCCCGTTCGCCGCCGACCCCGCCCGGCCGCTTGCCCTGCGCGCCGGCAGCCGATGGGCCGGGAAGATCGTCACCGCAGAAGGTGAACTGCCCATCAGGATGGAGATCCTGACGGAGGATCAGATATCGTTCGCGCTCGGCGGCGAAGCCGTCACGGCCCCGGCCGGCGCCCATGCGGAGATCGGGCTGCGCGCCGTCGCGGAGCTCCAGCTCCCCACCGCCGACGCGCAGCTGAACAGCCCTTTGCTGGGGCTGGAGTTGAACGAGGTCGACGGCCGGCTGGTCGGCCGCGCCGTCGCCTGCAAGGCGTCCGACCGCACCGGCTGGCTGGGCAACTTCCTGCCGCACCGGTGTGAGCTGGATCGAGTCTGACCTCGGTGACCTCGCACAGTTCACCGGGTTTGATCGAATAGTTTCCGATCGGCCGTCGCGAGGTTCAGGACATGCGCTGAAAAATGGGCCGCATGCCTACGTTCAACGTCACTCCCGGCGTCGCGGACGCCGCCGAGCTCGGTCGTCTGCTGCTGACCGCCTGGCTGGAGACCTATCCCAATCCCGACGCCGGGATCGACGAGGCCTGGATCCGGGCTGCGCAGGGCCACCAGGCGACGGAGCAGGGCATCGAGCGCTGGCGGGCCTTCCTCGCCGACGTCGAGCGGGCGCCGGGCGACCACTTCTGCCGGGCGGTGCGCGGTGCGCCGGACGGCCCGCTGATCGGGATGGTCTGCGGGCTGCGGGCCGAGGAGGTCAGCCTGGGGCCGATGTACCTGCTCGGCCCGGCGCAGGGGCGCGGGGTCGGCAGTGCGCTGATGGCCGAGTTCCTGGCCTGGGCCGGGCCTGATCCCATTGCCCTCTGGGTGACCGAGCACAACCAGGCGGCCGTGCGGTTCTATGCGCGGCACGGGTTCGCGGCGACCGGCGAACGCCAGGTGTGGAAGGAGCGGCTGCCCAATCTGCGGATGGTCCGCCCGGGCGGTGGCGTGCGGTGACGGGCCCGTTTCGCCAGGTCATCACCATGATCAACATCTTGGGGGCGGCTCCGGCCGGCGCGGACGCGCGTGCGAGAGTTGAGGGCAGAAGGGGACGAGATTACCGTGCAACTGTCTGAAGAATTCTGCGCCGCGGTGGCCGCCGCCGACCCGCTCGGCGCCGATCGGGTCCTCGCCGCCCTGCCCGAGGTGAACGAGCGGGGCGACCTGCGCCGGCTCGCCGCCATCCTCACCGAGCTCGGCGAGGCCGCCGCCCGGGCCGAACTGTTCACGCTGAAGGACCGGTTGGCCGCGATGCGTGATCTCGGGATGCTGCTCGGCTCGTTCAAGCGGCACGGCACGGAGCCGCTGGCCGCCGTGCCCGCGGTCGAACCGCTGCTGCTGCGCCTCGGCGACGAGACCGACATGGTGCCGCGCGACACCGTCTTCCACTACGGCGCCTGGAACCCGTCCGGCGGCCGGCAGCGGATGTACACCGGCGCGTTCGAGGAGGGCGTGCTGATCGAGTCGGTGCGAGTCAGCGCGATGGGCCTGGAGCGGTCCGCGCTGGAGCTCGCCGCGCTCGACTGCCTCGACCCGGCGGATCCGCAGTACGCCGAGACCCTGGCCCGGGCCACCGAGAGCTTCATGGTGCTGCCCGAGCAGATCGGTCGGGTGGCCGAACTGGTGCCCCCGGCCGAGTTCTTCATCGCCCGGCTGCGGCCGTACATGGAGGACGTGGCGGTCGGCGGCCAGACGTTCTACGGCCCGGCCGCCGCCCATGTGCCGCTCTACCTGATCGACCACCTGCTCTGGTCCAGCGACCGGGTGGATCCGGAGCACGCCGCCCTCCAGCAGGGGCTGCTCGACTACGGCCTGCCCGAGTGGGGCCGGCTCCACCGCAAGCGGCAGGGCTGCGAGTCGGCGGTCAGCCAGGTGGTCCGGGCGCTGCTGGCGGCCGGCCGCGAGACCGCGCCGCAGCTGCTGGCGTCCGGTCACGCGGTGGCCGAACTGCTGCGCTCGCTGGTGGTGTTCCGCGGCCGGCACCTGCGGTTGGTCCGTGACGCCTACACCGTCGAAAGCCCGTACACCACCGGCAGCGCCGGCGCCGCGCCCGAGGTGGTGAAGCTGGTGCTCGACCTCACCCGGGACTGCGAGCGCCAGTTCGCCGGGCCGGTCAGCCCGGCCGACGACCCCATGCCGTGACCATGAAGTTCGGCGTGTAGCGGATCTCCTGACACTGGATCAACTCCAGTGCCTTGTCCAGCTCTTGGGCGGTGATCAGCCCACCGGCCAGCAGCGGGGCGCGCAGCTGGCGCAGGGTCAGCACCAGGAACGGGGTGCCACCGCGCAGCAGCGGTGCGTGCACCAGGGCGCCGATCTCGGTCAGCCCGGCCCGGGCCAGCGCGTCCGGCAGCCACCGGCCGCAGCCGGCATCGCCGCCGGCACCCCCGAAGACGGCCTGCAGCGCCGAGTACAGGCGCTCGGCCAGCCCGGTGTGGCCGGCCGGCCAGTACCGGGCCACCGCGGCCGCCATCGCGCCCTCGATGTCGAAGTCCTCGACCACCACCCAGCCGCCCGGCCGGGTCGCCGCGGCCAGTCGGTCCAGCGCCTGCTCGCGGGCCGGCAGGTGCTCCAGCAGGGCCCGGGCGTGCACCAGGTCGTAGGCGTCGGCGGGCAGCGGGTCGGTGAGCAGGTCCTGCCGGCGCACCGTGAGGTTGGGCAGGCCGTGGCCCTCGGCGAACCGCGGGTCCAGGTCGATGGCCAGCACCGAGCCGCGGGCGCCGACCCGCTCGGCCAGCCAGCGGGCCACGCTGCCGGCCCCGCAGCCCACCTCCAGGCACTGCCAGCCCTCCGCCACGCCGAGCCCGGCCAGCCGGTCCAGGGTCACGCCGTCGTAGACGGCCTCCAATGCGGCCAGCCGCTCGTGTTCGCGCTCCCACTCGCGGTCGAAGACATAGCGGTCGGCGGTGTCGGGCCGGCCGTCGCATGCGCCATCGGTCACCGGTGCTGTCCCTCCAGGGTGTCGATCCCGTAGTTGTTGATCTTCGACTCTAACCCGTGCCGACCTGCGGCCGTTCCGGCGGGCCGAGCGTGGGCATCGGGCAAGATGGCCGGTGAGGATCGGGCGGGCGTGAGCGGAGGGCGGGCAGGTGCGCGGATTCGGGCGAGTGGTGGTCGGCATGGCGGCCGTGCTGGTGCTGGGTTTGGCGGTGCACGGGGTGAAGCACGACGGCGGTACCGGCCGAGCCGCCGCGCCGACGGCAGCGGCCTCGGCACCGGGCGGTCCGCCGGGCAGCCCGTCGGCGAGACCCTCGTCGGACTCCTACGACCCGGCGCACTTCGCGGCGCAGGTCAAGGCACGGGCCGGGCAGGCCGGGATCGACCCGCAGCTGCTGATGGCGATCCTCTACAACGAGTCCTACAAGCCGCACGATCCGGCCGCCGAACGCGCCTGGCAGGCGCTCAAGCCGGACGCGGCGTTCGGCATCGCCAACATGCACCGCGCCGCCTTCGACGACACCAAGGCCGGGCGGGACTTCGCCGACCGGCGCTGGGAGGAACTGCCCGACGACCCGGACCTGGCCGTCGAGACAGCCGCCTGGTTCCTGCACGACCTGGCCGCCCAGCTGCCCGCGCACCCGGCCGCCGGCCTGACCCGGGACGAGCTGCTGGCCGTCGGCTACAACGCGGGCGCGGGAAACATGCTGGCCATCGCCCGTGGCACCACCCCCGGCCCGGCCGCCCGCTCCTACCTGGACCAGCTGCACGCCAACTGGGACAAGGCGGCCCGAGCACTGGCCGGCTGAACCGGCCTCACCGGTTGCTCCCAACGGGTGTGCTTCAGCCCGTTCGGCCCAGTCCGCCTCGTGGCGGGCGGCGAACGGTTCGCAGACTCGCGGCAGGGGGTGAACTCGGACCGGGAGGTTGCCATGAACGAGGTTCTGCGCCACGCCGCCGCCACGGCCGGGATAACCGCCCTCGCTTTCGGGGCGGCTGCCTGCGGCAACGCCAAGCAGGCGGGCGGCGGCGGCAGTGCCACCGGCTCGGCCGCGGCGACCACGATCGGCCTGCTGCTCCCGGAGTCCAAGACCACCCGCTACGAGCAGTTCGACCGCCCGTTGATCGAGGCCCAGATCAAGGCGCTGGCCCCGAACGCGACCATCGACTACTACAACGCCAACCAGGACGCCACGGTCCAGCAGACCCAGGTGGACACCGCGCTGACCAAGGGCGACAAGGTGCTGATCCTGGACGCGGTGGACGCCAAGGCGATCCAGTCCTCGGTGCAGAAGGCACATGACGGCGGCGTCAAGGTGGTGGCCTACGACCGGCTCGCCCAGGGCCCGGTGGACGCCTACGTCTCCTTCGACAACCGCAAGGTCGGCCGGCTGCAGGGCCAGGCGCTGGTGGCGGCGGTCGGCGGCAAGGCGGCGAACGGCCAGATCATCATGATCAACGGCTCGCCCACCGACCCCAACGCGGGCGAGTTCAAGGCCGGCGCGCGCAGCGAGGTCGACGGCAAGCTGAAGATCGGCAAGGAGTACGACACCCCGAACTGGGACCCGAACAACGCCAACCAGGAGGCCAGCGCCGCTATCACCGCGATCGGCGGGGCCAATGTGGTCGGCGTCTACGCGGCCAACGACGGCATGGCCGCCGGCATCGCCACCGCGCTCAAGGCGGCCAACCTGAGCGTGCCGATGACCGGGCAGGACGCCCAGCTGGACGCCGTGCAGCGGATCCTGCTGGGCACCCAGACCATGTCGATCTACAAGCCGTACAAGCCGGAAGCGAACACCGCGGGCACCATGGCGGTCGCCCTCGCCAGGGGCGAGGCGCTCGCCGCCTCGGTGGCGCCGACCACCGCCGTCAACGGCAGCAACACCGCGGTCAAGGCCGAGCTGATCGCCCCCACCGTGCTGACCAGGGACAACATCAAGAGCACCGTGGTAGCCGACGGCCTGTACACCGTCGCCCAGATCTGCACCCCGGACTACGCGGCCGCGTGCAACGCGGCCGGTCTGCACTGACAGGGGCCAGCCATGACAGCCGGTCCGGTTCTGGCGTTGCGCGGGGTGTCCAAGCGGTTCGGTGCCGTGCAGGCGCTGACCGACATCCAACTGGAGGTGACCGCCGGCGAGGTGCTGGCCCTGGTCGGCGACAACGGCGCCGGCAAGTCGACGCTGATCAAGGCGATCGCCGGGGTGCACCAGCCGGACGACGGCGTGATCGAGTGGGAGGGCCGGCCGGTCACCGTCCACCGGCCGCAGGACGCCCAGAACCTGGGCGTCGCCACCGTCTACCAGGACCTGGCGCTCTGCGACAACCTCGACGTGGTCGGCAACCTGTTCCTGGGCCGCGAGCTGACCCGGTTCGGGGTGCTGGACGAGGTGGCGATGGAGAAGCGCTCCCGGGCGCTGCTCGACACCCTGTCGATCCGGATCCCCAGCGTGCGGATCCCGATCGCCTCGCTCTCCGGCGGCCAGCGCCAGGTGGTCGCCATCGCCCGCTCGCTGATCGGCTCGCCCAAGGTGGTGCTGCTCGACGAGCCCACCGCGGCGCTCGGCGTGGAACAGACCGCCCAGGTGCTGGACCTGGTGGAGCGGCTCCGGGACCAGGGCCTGGCGGTGCTGCTGATCAGCCACAACATGGCCGATGTGATGGCCGTCGCGGACCGCGTCGCGGTGCTTCGGCTCGGCCGCAACAACGGGGTCTTCGCCCGGCGGTCGACCACCCAGGAAGAGATCATCTCGGCCATCACCGGCGCCACGGACAACGCCGTGACCCGCCGCCAGGCCCGTGGCACGGAGGGTTCCGCATGACCGACGCCCCGAACGCCCAGCGCACGGAAGACCGTCACGAGGACGGCGGGCCGCACCACGGCCTGCCCGAGGAGTCGATGCCCACCGGCGGGGTCAACGCACCCGTCCCGGTCGCAGCGGAGGCCACCCCAGCGGTGGACCCGCGGCTGATCGTCCGCCAGGAGGGCGTCAAGGGCTACCTGGGTGAATTCCGGCGCCGGCTGAGCAGTGGTGAGCTCGGCTCGCTGCCGGTGATCCTGGCCCTGATCGTCATCTGGGCCGTCTTCGGCAGCCTGAACAGCAGCTTCCTGTCGGCGCAGAACCTGTCCAACCTCTCGCAGCAGATCGTCGGCACCGGGATGATCGCGATCGGCGTGGTCTTCGTGCTGCTGCTCGGCGAGATCGACCTGTCGGTCGGCTCGGTCAGCGGCCTGTGCGCGGCGATCTACGCGGTGCTGGAGGTCACCCACGGGGTCAACCAGTGGCTGGCGCTGCTCTGCGCGCTCTGCAGCGGCGCCGCGGTCGGCCTGGTGCAGGGCTTCTTCTTCGCCCGGATCGGGGTGCCGGCCTTCGTGGTGACACTGGCCGGGAACCTCGGCTGGAACGGCCTGATGCTGCAGGTCCTCGGGGCCAGCGGAACCGTCAACCTCAGCGGGCGCGACATCGTCTCGCGGCTCTACAGCACCGTCTACGAGCAGCAGATCGCCGCCTACGGGCTGGCCACCGCCGGAGTGGCGGTGTTCCTGGCCGCCTCGCTGGTCGACTCGGCGCGGCGGAGGGTCAACGGGGTGCCGTCCCGGCCGGTCACCGACATCGCGCTGCGCACCGTGCTGCTGGCGGTGGTGGCCTACCTGGCCGCCTACACCCTCAACCAGTACAAGGGTCTGCCGCTGGCGCTGGTGGTGTTCCTGGCGTTCATCGTGGTGCTGGACTTCGTGCTGCGCCGCACCGGCTACGGGCGGCAGGTGTTCGCGCTCGGCGGCAACATCGAGGGCGCCCGGCGGGCGGGCATCAACGTCGCCCGGATCCGGATGTCGGTCTTCATGATCTGCTCCACCATGGCGGCGATCGGCGGGCTCTTCCTGGCCGCGCAGATCCAGTCGGCGAGCCAGACCTCCGGCGGCGGCAACCTGCTGATGAACGCGATCGCGGCGGCCGTGATCGGCGGCACCAGCCTGTTCGGCGGGCGGGGGTCCACCTGGTCGGCGCTGCTCGGTGCGCTGGTGATCGGCTCGATCCAGTCCGGCATGAACATCGAGGGCCTCAGCAATGCCATCCAGTTCATGATCACCGGTGCGGTGCTGCTGGCCGCCGTGGTGATCGACTCGCTGGCCCGCCGCACCCAGAAGGCCGCGGGGCGGGCTTAGGGCCCGGGCCGGGTTCGGGTGGTGGCGAGGGCGAGGACCGCGAAGGCGAGCAGGGTGGCCGCGGCGGCGCGCGGGCCGGCGGCCGGCCCGGGCACCAGGTGCAGCGCCAGGGTGACCGCCGCGACACCCACCGCGGTGCCCAGGCTGCGGGCCATGTTGACCATGCCGCCGCCGGTGCCGGCCGCCGAGCTCGGTATCGACCGCATCACCTGGGTGTTGTTGGCCGGGATGTAGACGCCCAGCGACAGCCCGAGCAGGGCGAGCGGCAGCGGCAGCAGTGCGGCGTCGGCGGGCAGCACCACCAGCAGGACCAGCCCCGCCACGCCGCCCAGCGCGCCGGCCCGGCCGCGCTGCCGGTCGCTCCAGCCGGGCGGGAGCATCCGCTCGGCCGCAGTCGCGGCCAGCGCGAACCCCAGTGGCAGCGCGGTCAGCACCAGGCCGGTGGCCAGCGGTGAGCCGCCTCGGTGCGCCAGTGCGGCCGGCACCAGCACCAGCGGGCCGAACAGCACCAGATAGCCGCAGAGCCCGCCGAACAGGCCGGGGCCGAGCCGCCGCTCCCGGAGCAGCGCCAGATCGATCAGCGGGTGCGGGCAGCGGGCCTGGCGACGCAGGAACGCCCACCCGGTCAGCAGCGCGGCCGCCCCGAGCAGCGCCGCCGACCAGGCCGGCAGGCCCAGCCCGGAGGCCACCGAGAGGGCGAGCAGCGCGGCGGTGCTGGCGGCGGCCAGCAGCAGCACGCCCGGCCGGTCGATCCTGGTGGCGGCGGCGCACTGCCGGGTGCGCGGCAGCAGGTAGTGGCCGGCCGCCAGGGCCAGCACACCGACCGGGACGTTGACCCAGAAGACCCAGCGCCAGTCGAGCGCGCCGACCAGCACGCCGCCGATGGTCGGGCCGAGCGCCAGCCCCAGCGCCTGGCCGGCCGCCTGCATGCCGAGCGCGGCGCGCATCCGGCCCGGCGGTGCGCTGGTGGTCACCAGGGCGACGCTGTTGGCCTGGAGCAGCGCGGCGCCGATCGCCTGCACCACCCGGAACAGCACCAGCGCGGCCAGCGTGGGGGCCAGTCCGCAGGCGGCCGAGGCGGCGGTGAAGACCGCGAAGCCGTAGAGGTACATCAGCTTGCGGCCGCGCACGTCGGAGAGCCGGCCGATCGGGACCAGCAGGGCGGCCAGGGTGAGCAGGTAGGAGAGCGAGACCCACTCCACGCCGGCCGGGCCGGCGTGGAAGTCGGTGCGCAGCGGCTGGTAGGTGAGGGTGACGATGCTGGCGTCCAGCTGGCCCATGAAGGCGCCGAAGCAGACCGTGCCCACCGCGAGCCGCCAGGCCCATCGGGACTCCCGGACCAGCTCGGGCCGGGCGCGCTCGGTGGTGAGCAGTGTGCGCACCGCGTTCACGAATCGACCCCCGTGTCTCGTCTTACCTGTCGGGAACAGAGTACCTCGGTTACCGACATAATCGGCAGGGGAGGTGTCCGGCACACGGGGTCCCGACTGTGAGCTGCGGCCCTTGGTCATGATCGTGCGGGGCGGTAGCGTCCGATCATGATTGATTCGACGATGACCATCCGGGTGGCCAGGCCGTCCCGGGATCTGGCCGCGGCCGAGCGCTTCTACGTCGACGGGCTCGGCCTCGGCGTGCTCTGGCGGACCACCGAACGGGTCTCGGGTGAGCACGATCTGCTGATGGTCGGCCCGGCAGGCGGCGCCTGGCACTTCGAGCTCACCCACGATCCGGAGAATCCGCTCGACCCCACGCCCACGGTGGACGACCTGTTCGTGGTCTACCTCGGCACACCGGTCGACGAGAAGCTGATCGAGCGCCTGCTCGCCGCCGGCGGCACCCGGGTGCCCGCCCACAACCCCTACTGGGACCGCTACGGCGTCACCGTCGCCGACCCGGACGGCTACCGCCTGGTGCTCTGCTCGCGCGGCTGGTCTGCCTGACCCTCCGTCAGACGGGCCTGCGCGGCGCCGGCCGGACCGGCCAACACCGCTGGTAGCGTCGGGACATGACCACCACTATCCGCCGGGCCGTGATCCCTGCCGCCGGTCTCGGGTCCCGACTGCTGCCGCTCACCAAGGCCACCCCCAAGGAGATGCTGCCGGTCGGCGACAAGCCGGTGATCGAGCACACCGTGCGCGAGCTGATCGCCTCCGGGATCACCGACATCACCATCGTCGTCTCCGAGAACAAGGACCTGATCCAGCGTCACTTCCGGCCCAACCCGCGCTGGTGGACCAGTTGCGGGCGGCCGGCAAGGACGCCTACGCGGACGCCGTCGAGGAGGTCGGCGAGCTCTCCCGGGCCGGCCACCTCACCTACCTCGACCAGTACGGCCCGTACGGCAACGGCACCCCGGTGCTGAACGCCGCGCGCAACCTCGGGGACGAACCCATGCTGGTGCTCTGGCCGGATGACGTCTTCGTCGCCGAGGTGCCGCGCGCCCAGCAGCTGATCAAGGCCTTCGAGGAGACCAACTGCCCGGTCCTGGCCCTGATGCCGATGGAGCGCTCGGAGTCCCACCGGTACGGCGTGCCGGTGGTCAAGGAGGACCTGGGGAGCGGGCTGCTGCGGATCACCGGGCTGGTGGAGAAGCCCGAGCCCGCCGCCGCGCCCTCCGAGTACGCGGCGATCGGCGGCTACGTGATCACCCCGGCCGTCATCGAGGAGCTGCGCCGACAGACCTCCCGCTGGTACGAGCACCGCACCGGCGAGGTCTACCTGACCGATGCGATCGCCGCCTACGCCGCCGAGCGCGCCGTCTACGGCCAGGTGATCCAGGGGTGCTGGTACGACACCGGCAACCCGTTGGCCTACCTGACCGCGCAGTTCGCCGCCGCCCTGGCCGATCCCGAGTACGGCCCGGCGCTGCGTCGGCTCGCCGCCGAACTGAGCTGAGTGGGTTGATGCCCTGAGGCGACATCACGATGTGTGTCGAGTGACTGGTGAGCAGGGTTGACCGCTTGAGGTGCGCGACTTACGGTCGGGACATGCCAAAGGCCCGGCAACATCGGTCATAAAAACGCACACGGAGCAGCCGTGAAGGACTCGTTCAGCGCCGGAACGAATTGCGACCATGGACGTTAGGCAGGCCATCGACTCCGGTCGCGCGGTCGACACCATGGAACTGGTCGCCCATGCCGCCGCCCACGGCTCACTGGGTGAATTGTGGCAGGGGCCGGTGCCGTACCGGAATTCCGAGCGCATCGGCCTGGTCACCCTTCCGATCCTCAGGCACAGTTATGCCAGCTTCTACGCCGGCGGTGGCGCGGACGGTCCATTTGCGCCGCTCACCGCGAAGCGGCAGCTGGCCATCACCCTCTATGCCCGCAGGTACGGTGTGGCCGAGCCGACCGGGTACTGGGAGTTCACCTCGGACCTTCCGATCGGCCACGGGATGTCCAGCTCGACGGCCGATGTGGTCGCGGTGCTCAGGTGCCTTGACATGATCTTCGACAATGCCGAGGATCCCGAGGTCACCCGGTCGATCCTCGGCCGGATCGAGCGGTCCGATCCGATTTACCGGGACCAGTACTGCCTTTATCTGAGCGGTGCCCAGGTGGCCGTTCGGGAGTACGAGTCCAGCATTTCCTACAACGTCTGCTACACCTATGCGGGAGCCCCGGTCCGCACCCGGGACTTCGACGAGCCGTACCTGTTGCGCGAGTACCGCGAGCGGATCGGCGACTATCGGGAGTCGCTGCGGCGCCTCGATGACGCGCTGGTCCGGCAGGACGCGGCGGCGGTGGCCGCGGAAGCCACCGAGTCGGCCCGGCTGGCGCAGGCATATCTGCCGAATCCGCTGGTCGGCGATCTACTGCGGGATCATCGGGAACTCGGTGGGATCGGTGTGATCCGGGCGCACACCGGAACCGTGGCGGGAATCCTCTTCGACTCCGGTCCGGATGGTGCACGACGCACCGAGGTGAGCCGCTACTTCTTGGCCCGTGGACGGCGATGTTACTTCACCCGAGGGGGCTATCCTCTTGTTTGACCACATTTCCGATGCCTATGCGCAGCCGGCCCTGGTGCGGTTGCGCCCCGGGCTCTACGGGCTGCGCTTCGAATCCATGAAGGTGGCGTCCGCACTCGGAGCGGTGCGGCAGCTGATGGCCGACGGGGTCATCGAACCGGGGGACACCCTGGTGGACAGCTCCAGCGGCGTCTACGCCTATGCGCTGGCGCTCGCCTGCCGGCGGTACGGCTTCTCCTGCCACATCGTGGCCTCACCCATCGTCGATCCGACGCTGAAGGCCCAACTGCGCCTCCTGGGCGCCACGGTGGACCAGCCCAGTCAGACCGACGACCCGTCGCAGGACCAGGCCGGGCGCGTCGAACGGGTCAAGGAGTACGTGAAGAACAACGAGCGCGCCCACTGGATGCGCCAGTACCACGACCGGGTGCACTACCACGGCTACACCATCGCGGCCCGGCAGATCACCGACGGCCTCGCCGCGGACCGGATCACGCTGGTGGGCGGCGTCGGCTCCGGGGCGTCCACCGGTGGTCTGTCAACCGCCTTGCGGCAGTCCGGTGTTGACGTAGAGGTCGCCGGTGTCCAGCCGTTCGGCAGCGTCTCCTTCGGCAGCCAGGACGTGGAGGACCCGGAGTTCCTGATAGCCGGCCTCGGCAGCGGCATCTTCTTCGGCAACATCGACTACTCGGCCTACCGCACCATCCACTGGCTGGACTTCAGCTACGCGCGCTCCGGCAGCGTCGAACTCCTGCGTGACCACTGCGTCTTCGCGGGCCTCTCCAGCGGCGCCTCCTACGTGGTGGCGGACTGGCACGCCACCCGCCTCGGCGGCGACGAGCGCCACCCCGTTGTCTTCGTGATCCCGGACACCGGCCACCGCTACGTCCAGGCCGTCTACAACGAATCGCCCGTCGTCACCCGGGACCGGGCGCCGCTGGCGATCGACGGACCCGAAAGCCTCCGACTGCCCTGGTGCCTGACGGACTGGGAACACCACGGCCACCGCTTCTCCCGGCCCGAAGCCGACCCGTCGTGACCAGGGTGGTCATGCTGGAGGCCCTGGCCTTCGGACTCGACCGGATCTCGGCAGCCGGCCGCCGCATGGGCGTCGAACTCTACCTCTTCACCTTCGACCGACCTTACTACCAGCGGCAGTTGGCCTCGGACGACTACATCCGGGTGGTCGATGTCGACACCTTCGACCGCGATGCCGTCCGGGCCGCCCTGGACAAGGCGGGCCCGGTGGCGGGGCTGGTGTCCAACACGGACACCTGGGCCAGGACCGCCGAACTGCTCGCCCAGGAGCGCGGTTTCGCCAACGTCCTGACGGACACCGAGCGGCTGCGCGACAAGAACTGGGTCAGGAACCGGGTGGTGGAGGCGGGCCTGAGCCGTGGCCGGGCCGTTCGGGGGTCCGACTGGGAGCCGGAGCGGCACGGCGAGCAGGCCGACGCGTTCGTGGTCAAGGACGCCGCCGGGACCGGGAGCCGGCACGTCCTGTTCGCGGACACGGCCGCGGCGGTCGGTGCCGCGATCCGGGCCCTGGCCGCGCAGGGAGTCGAGCCGGGGCGGATCACCGTGGAGCCGTACTTCCACGGCCCGCTGTACAGCGCCGAGACCTACACCACGCGGGCCGGAACGGTGCTGTTCGGCGTCAACAGCCGTACCGTGTCCGAGCTTCCGCAGTTCCGCGAGCTCGACCTGAGCTACCCGGTCGGACGCGGCAGCGTCTGGGAGCAGTCCGTCCGCCGCTGGGCCGCCGACGTACTGGCGCGGATCGGCCGCGGCATCGGGCCCTCCCACATCGAATTCGTGGACACCGCGCACGGGTTCGAGCTGGTGGAGGTGAACGCCCGACTCGGCGGCGGACGGATCGGCGAGGGGATCCTGCGGGCGACCGGATTCGATCCGTTCCAACTGCTGCTCCACCAAGCGCTGCAGGCCGACCTCGGGGACGGTGCGCTGCGGGCGGCCCAGGTCGGCGCCACCGCCGGCGGGTTCGCCCAGGTGCTCAAGTACGCCGCGCGGACCGGGCCGTTGGGGAGCATCGACGGCACCGGGCAGCTAGCGCGGTTCCCCGGCGAGGTGGAGTGGCATCCGGTGAAGGACCCGCAGTCGGTCATCGACGGTGTCGAGGACCAGCGCGGCTGCTACGGCTTCCTGACGGCCCTCGGACCGTCGCCCGAAGCCGCACTGCAGCGCGCGCACGCCGCCGCCCGGCAGATCCGGGTGGAGCGGCCCGACCGGGACGGCCACCGATGCGGCTGACCGCGTCGGCCCGGCGGTTCCGGCTGCCCGCCTGGTGCACCAGGCCCGTTCTGGTGCTGCTCCTCGCTTCGTTCATCAGCAGTGTCGGAGTGCTGCTGTTCGCGCCCTACCTGGCCCTCTACCTGCACCGCGACGAGGGCCTGCCGGCCGGCCTGGCCGGGATCGTCCTCGGGCTGAGCTACTGGAGCACGCGGGCCGTCGGCCTGGTCGCCGGCGGCCTGGCCGACCGCTTCGGCCCGGTGCGGGTGATGGTGGCGGGCAACGCCGTGCGAGCGGTCGGGGTGCTGCTGCTGACCGGCACCAGCCCGCTGCAGATCACGCTGGCGGTGCTGCTCGTCGGCGGGGGAGCCGGGTTGTTCTTCCCGATCTCGAAGGCCTGCCTGCTGCGGCTGGTCGACTCCGAGTCGCAGCTCAAGGCCCTCGCCGCACGCAATGTCTGCGCCAACGCCGGGGTGGCGATCGGGCCGCTGGCCGGCATGGCGGTCTTCGCGCACGGGCCGGCGCTGCTGCTGGACGCCGCCGCGGTCGTCTTCGGCGGCCTCACCCTGGTGCTGCTGGTGGTGCCGGAAGGGCCCCGCAGGCCGGCGGGCGTCTCCTACTGGTCGTCGGTCGCGCGGGTGCTGGCCAGCCGGACGGTGATCGTCGCAGTGCTGGCCACCACCGTCCTCGGGGCGGCCATCGTCCAACTGGAGAGCGCGTTCCCGCTGCTGGCCGGCCAGGGCGCGCCCGCCACCGTCGGGATCCTCTTCCTGGTGAACGCCGGGATGGTGATCGTCGCGCAGCCCGCGCTGGTCAAGGCCGTTGCCCGGTTCTCGGCGCGCTCCTCGATGTCGGGCGGGCTGCTCTGCTTCGCCGTCAGCTTCGCCGTGGCGGCCGCCGCGGGCGGCCGGTGGCTGTGGCTCGCGGCGGCGGTGGTGGTCTTCAGTATCGCCGAGGTCTGGGTCAGCCTCTGGATCGACGACCTGGTCCGCCGGGAGGGCGCCGACAACGCCGCGACCATCTACGGCATCTCCGGCCTCGGCGATGCCTTCGGCGGCCTCGCCGGCGCCATGGTGGGCGGCGTCCTGGTGGCCGCCGACTCGGGCCTGGTCCCCGGCGTCCGCAACAGCTACTGGCTGCTCGGGGCCGCCGTGCTGGTGGCCATGGCGATCGGGCAACTGCTGCTGCCCAGGGACCAGTTGAAACATGGCCGGTCAGCGGAGGGCCGGTCGGCGGAGGACCGGTCGGCGGAGAGCCCTCCCAAGGAGAGCCCTCCCAAGGAGAGCCCTCCCAAGGAAAGCCCGCCCAAGGAAAGCCCGCCCAAGGAACTCCCGTCCGAACAGAGAGAGGCAAGCCTGTGACGATCACAGTCGTGGGAATCGGCTACGGCTCGGACACCACCGCGGCCGTGGCCGAGGCGATCGGAGCGGCCGATGTCCTGATCGGACACCCGGTCTTCCTCGCGGCGGTGGACCACCTGGTCCGGCCCGGCGCCGAGTGCTTCGACGTGCTGGACCAGGCGACGCCACAGGAGGACGTCTTCGCCGTCCGGACCAGGGTCGCGGCCGAGCGGTCGGCGGCGGGGGCACAGGTGGTCATCGTCTCGGGCGGCGACCCGGGACTGCTCGGCATGGCAGGGCCCGCGCTCTCCAACCTGGAGCGCACCGGGCGGGCCGACGAGATCCGGGCGATGCGGGTGCTGCCCGGGCTGTCGGCCTGGCAGTACGCGTCCGCCGCGCTGGGCTCGCCGTTCAACTCGGGCCTGGCGGTGCTGTCCCTGTGCCTCTACGGCCACACCGAGGAGAAGATCACCCGGCAGATCGCCGGAGTCGCCGCCAGCGGCCTCGGCATCGTCGGCTACATGGTGCGGCACAACGGCGAGGACCACCCCGAGCTGTTCCCCACCGATGAGCCGCCCGCCGAGATCTCCCGCCGCCGTTTCACGCTGCTGCGCGACGAGTTGCTGAAGTCGCGCGATCCGCAGACCCCCGCCTTCCTGCTCACCGGCCTCGGCGGGGCCGACGGGCACCAGCTCGCGACCGTCCCGCTGAAGAGCGCGCTGGACCTGTGGGAGCAGGCCGGGCCGGAATCGATCGTCTGCGTCCCGGCCGAGGAGTACCAGCAGTCGTCCGGCCTCATCTGGGCCACCACCTGACCTCCGGACCCGAGCCACCCGCTGACCTCCGGTCCTGAGCCACCACCTGACATCCCTTCGCACCAAACCCTCACAGCGACAAGGATCCAGGAGCATTCATGAAGACTTCCAGCCTCTGGGGAGCCCCGCCCTCCCGCTACTACAGCCTGCTGCGCAAGGTGGCGGCAAACGCCGGCGTCGAGCACCCCACCATGGCGGTACTCGGCTGCGCAGACGGCAAGTTCGTGCTGCCGGCCGCCCGGCGCGGCTTCAAGGTGTGGGCCATCGACATCGACGAGGTCACGCTGTTCGGCGGCGTGAAGAAGGACACGTCCGGCGAGGTGCCGGTTCCCGGACTCGCGAACCGGGTCAAGGCCGAGGGGTTCGAGGACTCCGTCGAGATCGTGCACGGCGACTTCATGGCGGTGCGCCCCGACCGCACCTTCGACTGCGTCTTCACCAGCGGCGCGCTGCAGTACTCCAACAACCTCGACCACACCCTCGCCGAGATGGTCGACGCCGTCGGGGACTGCGTGAAGCCCGGCGGCCTGCTCTACATCGACTACATGCTGCCGTACGAGGAGAAGTACCAGGGGCGGCCCACCTGTCCGGAAGCGCCCTGGTGGCAGGAGTACTTCAAGAGCCGGCCCCGGTGGGACGTGAAGTACAACCGCGCGATGCCGCCCACCCTGGACAAGGCCCACCTCGACTACCCGGTGGACCACTACCACCAGTGGGGCCACGTCCTGGCCAGGCTCACCCCGGGGTCGTGATGGCCGGCCGGCCGACGACGTCCGGGGCTCGTGCGGTGGCCGCGCTGGCGCCCCTGATCGCCGGCACCCAGTGCCCGTTCGCCGTGCGCGCCCAGCTGCGCGGCGCACCCGAGTTCAATCCGCGCCTGTCGTTACGCGATAACGTGGAGCAGTCCGTCGCGGAGCTGGTCCGGTTCACCCGGGACGCTGCGACGGAGCTGCTGGACGGGTTCGTGTTGGCGTTTCCGGTCCGTTATGTGGGAGCGGATCTGCCCGACCTCGGTCGGCTGACCAGAACGCTGGTGGAGGTTCTGATGGCTCATGACCCCGTCCGACCGAGCCGGTTCCACCGTGCGGAGGTCACCGGAGCGCGATGGCGCCTCAACTTCGCCGGCGTCGACTACTTCGCGCCCGTCTTCTCGCCGGTCTACGGCTCGCGGCACAGCAGGAGCACCCACGGCGTCACCGACACCGTGTTCGTCCTGATGCAGCCGGACAGTTCGTTCCACGCGCGGCTGCATCCCCGGGGCGACCGCATCAGGGAGAACATCCGCAGCAGGTTCGAGCAGGCAGAATGCGGCTATCCGCTCTACCAGTTGGAGGCGCACAAGTTCGTGCTGCCGCACCGCGTCCAGGACGAGCCGCTCCGCTGGTACGACATCGAGATCCATGAAAAGGAACGGAGAACACTGCCCCGTCATGCGCAGGGTACTACTCGCAAGTCAGAACTCCATCAAGTTCGAAGAAGTCGCGCACATTATTCCTGGTGTTGAGCGACTGGCCGTCGAGCTGACGGAGGTCCAGGCGACGGACGTCCGGGTCGTCGTCGAGGACAAACTCGATCAGGTGGCCCGGCTCGGGTTCGAGGAGCCGGTCATCGTCGAGGACACCGGGCTGCACTTGGAGGCCTGGAACGGCCTGCCGGGCGCGTTGGTGAAGTGGTTCGTCACCGACCTCGGGGTGCCGCGGTTCCAGGAGATCGTCGCCGCCTCGGGGAACGCCCGGGCCCGCGCGACCAGCGCGGTCGGCGTCATCTGGGGCCGGGAGCGCTGCAGTTGGACCGGTGACCTGGACGGCAGGATCGTCGAAGGCCGCGGTGACCTCGGGGGCTGGACGCCGATGTTCGAGGTCGCCGACACCGGGCGGACGCTGGCCGAACTGCCGCTGGCCGACCGGCTGCTGTGGACCATGCGCCGCGAGCCGCTGCAGCATGCGCTCAAATGGCTCGCGGAGCGCGGATACCAGGCCTGAGCCGGTTGCCGAAATCCCCCTTCCGGTTTTGCCGGAAGGGGGCCCGGCATGCCGTGTTTTTCACCGGCTGACGATTCATCAGAACCAGTTGCACGAAAGGCTGTTACGGACTTCGTAGGCGTGCTAGGGTCGCCGCCATGAATATCTGTGTATTTCTCTCGGCGGCAATTCCGGATCAGAAATACATCGAGCCCGCGCGGGAGTTCGCGCGGCTTCTCGGGCGGTCCGGCCACACCCTCGTCTGGGGCGGTTCCGACGTCGGACTGATGAAGATCGTCGCGGACGAAGTCGAGTCCGCCGGCGGCAAACTGTCGGGGGTGTCCGTCAACTTCCTGGCCCATGTGGTCCGTCCGGGCGTCGACGACATGGTGATCACCGAGAACCTCAGCGAGCGCAAGACGCTGCTGCTGGAGAAGGCCGATGCCGTGGTGGTCCTGGTGGGCGGGACGGGCACCCTCGACGAGGCCACCGACCTGCTCGAACTGCGCAAGCACGAACGGTCCCAGAAGCCGCTGGTCTTCCTGAACACCGACGGTTTCTACGACGGGCTGATCACCCAGTTCCGCCGGATGGAGGCGGAAGGCTTCCTCCCGCTCCCGCTCGATCGAATCGTCTCCTTCGCCCAGACACCGCAGGAGGCCCTGGACCGCGCGGTGGCGGGCGACTGATGGAGATCCAGCCGGCGAGCGGGATAGCCGACGTCGAAGCCGACTGGCTGGCGGTCGCGGACAGCCTCTACGCCCTGCCGAACTGGCTGAAGACCGCCGAGACCCGCGACGGGGGGCGGCGGCTCTATGCGCTCTCCTTTGACGGCGGCAAGGCGACCGGAGCGCTGGCGGCGTACCCCGTGCACGCCGACAGCTGGGTCTTCAACAACCCGGTCGCCCTGCTCACCGGGGGCTCGGCCGAGTTCACGGCCTTCCTCGACGCCGGCGAACAGGACGCGCTCCAGCGGGCCCAGGAGCAGCTCGGGGCCGCGGCCGACGAGCTGTTCCCCACGCTGGCGTCGTTCCTCCCCAGCGGCTACCGCCCCGGCGTCCTCCGCTCGCCCGCCGCGGACGCCAGGACCACCGAGGCGCTGCTCGACCACCTGGAGGAGACCGCGGCGCGCGACGGGCAGCGCACCGTGGCGGTGATGCACGTCCCCGAGGACGACCAGGAGCTGCGCGGCCGCCTGCGGGCCCGTGGCTACCTGCCGTTCGTCGCCGTCGGCGACTGCGAACTGGCCACGCCCTGGCGGGACTTCGACGGCTACCTGGCCGCCCTGCCCAGCCCGCGCCGCAACCGGGTGCGCCGGGAGATCCGCGGCTTCGCGGAGTCGGGCGCGCAACTGCGGGAGGGCTCCATCGAGGCGATGGGGGATCGCCACGCGGAACTCCACGCCGGCCATCTGCGCCGCTACGGCCACCGCACCGGCATCGCCGACTCGCTGAACCTGCTCAAGGGCATGCGGGAGAACCCCACCGGCCGGGGGCGAGTGCTGGAGGCCTGGCGCGCGGGCGAGTTGGTCGGCTTCGTGGTGGCCTATGAGTTCAACGGCCGGCTGCATCCCAAGATGATCGGTGTCGCCGAGGGCGAACGCGCCGCCTTCGGCTACTTCAACATCACCTACTACGGCCTGATCCGGCTCGCGGTGGCCGAGGGTCTGCGGGCGATCGGCTTCGGCCCGGAGGCCTACGAGGCGAAGGCGCTGCGCGGCTGCGCCCTCCAGCGGTTGGTGTGCCACCTGCGCGTCCCCCAGAGCCACCGCCAAGTGGCGGCTGTGGCAGCCGAGATCATCGATCGTGCCCAGCGTCGCCGACTGGACTCCTTCCAGTGGGCAGCTTCCCGCTGACGAGGATCTACCCCTCGGTGTCCTGGAAGCACAGCTGACCCTCGGTCACCGACGGGGCGGGCCTGGGAGCAGGCCCGCTTCGTCGTGCGAACCGTCAGGTCAGCGGGTTGAGCGCGAGCGCGGCCAGCAGCGCCGCGCCGTCGGCGAGCACCGACTCGTCGAAGGCGGCCTCGGGGGAGTGGTTGTAGGGCGCGGTGGCCAGGTCGCGCCCGGGCAGCAGGGCACCCAGGAAGAAGTAGGCGCCGGGCACCTGCTGCAGCACGTAGGAGAAGTCCTCGGAGCCCGCCTGCGGGTGCTCGACCTCGGTCAGCCGGTCGTCGCCGAGCAGGGTGCGCACGGTCTCGGCGACCCGGTCCGCGTGCCGCGGGTGGTTGGCGGTGACCGGGTAGCCCTGGTGGTACTCCACGTCGGCGGTCAGCCCGTGCGCCGCCGCGACACCGTGCACCACCGGCGGCAGCACCGCCATCGCCCGCTCCCGCGCGGCTGGGGAGAAGGTGCGCACGATGGCGGTGAACCGCGCCTCGTCCGGGATCACATTGGGCACCTCGCCGGCGTGGAAGGTGCCGACGGTGACCACCACCGGGTCGAAGATCGAGAAGGACCGGGTGACCGCCGTCTGCAGCGCCGTCACCGCCTCGCAGGCGGCCGGCAGCGGGTCGAGCGCGGCGTGCGGGGCAGAGCCGTGCCCGCCGCGCCCGCGCACCACCACCCGCAGCTGGTCGGCCGCCGCCATCGCGGTGCCGCGCAGCACCGCGACCTGCCCGCCTGGCAGTCGGCTGGAGAAGACGTGCAGGGCGTAGGCGGCGGCGACCGGGCGGTCCTCGCCGGCGGCGGTGAGCACCCCTTCGTCGATCATCAGCTGGGCGCCGCCGTCGGTCTCCTCGGCGGGCTGGAACATGAAGACCACGTCGCCCGGCAGCTCGGCCCGCCGCTCGGCGAGCAGCCGGACGGCGCCCACCAGGATGGCCATGTGCAGGTCGTGCCCGCAGGCGTGCATCCGGCCGGGGATCGACGAGACCGGACCGCCGGGCTGCGGGCGCTCCGGCACCGGCAGCGCGTCCATGTCGGCGCGCAGCAGCACCGTCGGTCCGTCACCGGCCCCCCGGAGCACGGCGGTCACCGAGTCCAGCTCGCGGCCGCGGGTCACCTCCAGCGGCAGGCCGTCCAGCGCGGCCAGCAGCAGCCGCTGGGTGCGGGGCAGCCGCAGGCCCAGTTCGGGCACGGCGTGCAGGTCGCGGCGCAGGGCGATCAGGTCGGGTTGCAGGGCGGCGGCACTCTCCCGCAGGTCCATTCGTCGTCTCCCTGGGGTTGACGGTATCGGCTGGCTTCCAGCCTGCCACCGGAGGCGGCCGTTGGACCGTCAGGCAGGCTGCGGCAGGCCGAAGAGCGGCAGGCAGCGGTCCAGGCCGTCGATCGCCACCGGGGTGGTGCGGTGCCGCTCCCAGGCGGCGCGATCGATCCGCAGCCGGGTGTTGGCCACGCGGTCGCCGCGCACCACGTGGTGCTCCACGCCGTCCTCGCGGTAGCCGAGCTTGCGGGAGACGGCGCGCGAGGCGTGGTTGTAGGCCATGGCGCCGGAGGTCGCCTCCAGCGCACCCAGGCCGGTGAAGGCCAACTCCAGCACGGCGGCCCGCATTTCGGTGCCCACCCCCTGGCCGTGGTGCCGCAGGCCGAGCCAGGAGCCGCTGCTGACCTCGCGCCGCACGGCGAAGTCGCGGCCGGTGACGGCCTGCAGGCCCAGCACCTCGCCGTCCCGGAACACGGCGAGGGTGAGCGCCCAGTCCTGCGGCGTCCAGGTGCCCCGGCGCAGCCAGTGGTGCTGGACGACGGAGCGGGCCCGCTCGGCGGGCGGCAGGTCGGTCCAGGGCACCAGGAAGGGCATCCGTTCGGGCTCGTGGACGCCCTCGGCGGCGAGGTCGGCGAGCAGGGCGAGCTCGTCCTCGGTGGGCAGCCGCAGTTCGAGGCGGGGTGTGGTCAGGCGCAGGCCCAGCAGGGGCCAGTGGTCACTCAGCATGACGGAATTGTGGTGAGCCGCCGGGCCGGTCGTCATCCGGTTATTCCGGATCCCCTTGCTGCGAGCCGTCGCCGTCCAGGGTGGCGCGGATGGCGGGGGCGAGCCGGGCGACCAGCTGATCGGGCGTCAGCGCGGCGATGGCGGGCAGCCGGATCAGGTAGCGGCTCAGCGCCAGGCCGAGCAGCTGGGCGGCCAGCACCCCGGCCATCCGCGCGGCCGTCTCGGGGCCGATCGCGGCGGCCAGCGAGGGCGCCACCTGCCGGGCGAAGACCTCGTGCAGGCGCTCGGCGGCCCGCTCGTTGGTGACGGCTGAGCGCAGCGTGATCAGCAGCGGATCGTCGGCCGCCGCACCCTCCCAGCGCTCCAGGAAGTGGCGCACCACCGCCTCGGCCAGTTCGGCCCGCGGCACCGCCGTGTAGTCGGGCATCTGCAGGTCGATGGCGAGGGCGGTGTCGAAGAGCTGCTCCTTGCTGCCGAAGTAGCGCATCACCATCGAGGGGTCGATGCCCGCGTCCGCCGCGACGGCTCGGATGGTGGTCCGCTCGTAGCCGTGGGCGGCGAAACGCTCGCGAGCGCTGCGCAGGATGGCCGCCCGGGTGGTGTCCGCGGAGCGGCGCGGGGACGTCTGGTGTTCCTGAATCATGCTGCCACCATATGCCAACGCTTGTTGGCCAACATCCGTTGACATGCCGTCGCCGTCGGAGGATCGTTGTCAACGAGCGTTGGCCAACAAGCGTTGGCATCAACCGAAGGGGGCACCACCATGACCAGCACCGCACGCTTCGAGGCGGCATTTCCCGAGACCACCACCGTGGCCATCGTGGGTGCGGGCCCGAGCGGTCTCACCCTCGCCATCACCCTCGCCGAGGCGGGCATCGACTTCGTGCTGCTCGACAAGCTCGCCGAGGGCGCCAACACCTCGCGGGCCGGAGTGGTGCATGCCCGCACCCTGGAGGTGCTGGAGCAGCTCGGGACGGCCGAGCAGCTGATCGACACCGGGCTGCGGCTTAACCGGTTCGCGGTCCGCGACGGCGCCCGCCCGCTGGTGCAGCTGTCGTTCGCCGGCCTGCCGACCAAGTACCCGTTCGCGCTGCTCACCCCGCAGTCCACCACCGAGCGGGTGCTGCGCGAGCGGCTGGAGGCGCTGGGCGGCACGGTGCACCGTCCCTACCAGGTGGCCGACTTGGCGCAGGACGCGGACGGGGTCGTCCTGACCATGAGCACCGGGGAGCGGCTTCGGGCGGCCTACGCGGTCGGCGCCGACGGGATGCACAGCACGGTCCGGGAGGCCGCCGGGATCGGGTTCACCGGCGGCAGCTACGACGAGTCCTTCGTGCTCGCCGACGTCCGGATGGACTGGGCGCCGGGCGCCGAAGAAGTCAGCCTGACCCTCGGCGGGGACGGGGTCTTCGTGGTCGCCCCGCTGCCCGGTGACGGCTACCGGGTGGTCGCGGTGGTCGACCAGGCCCGGGCCCAGGCCGCGCCCGACCTGGAGACCGTGCGGCGGCTGGTCGAGGAGCGGGCGCCCGGCCAGGCCGTGGTGCACGAGGTGCGCTGGTCCTCGCGGTTCCGGGTGCACCACCGGGTGGCCGACCGGTACCGGGCCGGTCGCGTCTTCGTGATCGGGGACGCCGCCCATGTGCACAGCCCCGTGGGCGGGCAGGGCATGAACACCGGTATGCAGGACGGCTATGCGCTCGGCCGGGCCTTCGCCACCGGCGACCTGGACGGCTACGAGGTGCGGCGCCGGCCGGTCGCGCAGCGGGTGGTGGCCTTCACCGACCGGATGACCCGGATCGCCACCGCCACCGGCGCCGGCCGCCACCTGCGCAACGCGGTGCTGCCGGTGCTGGGCCGCACCCCGGCCTTCCGGCGGCGGATGGCCTACGAGATCGCGGAGTTGAGCTACCGCTGAGCGGGTGTCACGGTGCCGCTCAACCCGTCCCAGCTGACGGTGAGCTCGGCACCGTGGAACTCCCGCCCCAGCCGGGCCAGCATCGCCTCGGCGGCGCGCCTGGCCTGGTCGGGGTCGGCGTCGTCGGGCAAGTCGCCGAGCCTGCCGCAGATGAAGCCGCCGCCCTCGGGCGTGATGCTGTGCCGCCACTCGCCGCGAGCGCGCAGCAGGGTGATCCGGACGGGCAGGCGCGGTTGGAAGGCGCTCATACCGGCAGCAGCCTCTCGATCAGTGCGCCCAGTTGGCGCGCGTTGCGGCACGGGTGCATGGGGACGACCGAGGCGTAGGGGGTGGCCGCCGAGTCGCCGCTGTCCCAGAGCGAGGGCGGCTCCGGGTTGAGCCAGAAGACCCGGCGGGCCCGGGCGGCGATCAGGCGCAGGGCGGGCAGGTTGGGGTCACGGCGGTTGGTGCGGGCGTCGCCGAGGATCAACACCGAGGTGCGCGGGCCGACCGCGTCCAGCCAGCGATCGGCGAACTCGCCCAGCGCCGTGCCGTAGTCGCTGTTGGTGTGCAGCCCCATCACCTGGGCCTCGGTGAGGATCCGCTGCGCCGAGGAGCCGAGCGCCGGGCTGATCAGCTCCGTCACCTCGGCCATCCGGTTGACGAACCCGAACACCCGCACCCGGCTGAACTCCGCGCGCAGCGCCTGCACCAGCAGCATGGTGAAGTCGGCGAACCCGGCCACCGAACCCGAGATGTCGCACAGCAGCACCAACTCCGGGCGCTGCGGCCGCCGGTGGCGGTACGCCGGGCGCAGCGGCACCCCGCCGGTGGAGAGCGAGCGGCGCAGCGTGCGGCGCAGGTCGATCTCGCCGTGCGAGGCGCGGCGGCGGCGGGCGGCCAGCCGGGTGGCCAGCTTGCGGGAGAGCGGGCGGACGGCGCGGCGCAGCTCGGTGAGTTGGTCCCGTCCCGCATACAGGAAGTCGATCTGGTCGACGGTGGGCGCCACCGCGCGGCGGGCGATCCGGTCGGTGCCGCGCAGTTCGGCGATCCGGCGGCGGGCGTCGGTGCCGACCATGCCGCGGAACGCCTGGATCCGGCGGCGGATCTCGTCCGCCTCCAGCCGCTCGGTGAAGTCGGGCGCGCTGTCGCGGTCCGCGCGCAGGGCGGCCAGTACGCGGGCCAGCAGGATCTGCGGGCGCAGCCGGTCCAGGGTCTGGGAGGCCGAATAGCCGTCCGAAGCGGGGGAGTTGCCGTAGCGGCCGAGCGCCTGCACCGCCTCGGCGGCAAGCAGAGCCATCGCTGCCTGGTCGTTGGCGGTGAGCGCGGCGGCCAACCGGTCGCGCAGCTCGGCGACTTCGGTGGAGGGAGTCTCCAACGCCCCCACCCGGAGGGGGAAGTAGAGGTCGAAGGTGGCATCGAAGACGGCCCGTTGCTGCTCACCGCGCAGCAGCGCTGCGGCCAGGCCCTCGCGCAGCCGCTCCCGGTGCGCCAGGCCCAGCACCTCGACCACCGCCGCCGCGTCCACGGTCTCGCTCGGGCCCACCCGCAGCCCGTTCGCCCGCAGCGCCTGCACGAAGGCGGTCAGCCGCTCGGCGATCACGCGAGCGCCAACTTCTCGGTGGCGCGCCCGATGTCCTCCTGGTGCTTGAGCAGCACGCCGAGGGTGGCCCGCACCACGGCGTCGTCCAGGGTGTCGGCCCCGAGCGCCAGCAGGGTGCGGGCCCAGTCGACGGTCTCCGCCACCGAGGGATGCTTGCGCAGCTCCATGGCACGCAGCGCGCCGACCACCGAGACCACCGACGCGGCCAGCGCGGCATCCAGCCCCGGCACCCGCAGTCGGACGATCCGCTCTTCCAACTCGGCGTCCGGGAAGTCCAGGTGGAGGAAGAGGCAGCGGCGGCGCAGCGCCTCGGAGAGCTCCCGGGTGGCGTTGGAGGTGAGCACCACGAACGGCCGGCGCTCGGCGGTGACGGTGCCCAACTCGGGGATGGTCACCTGGAAGTCGCTGAGCACCTCCAGCAACAGGCCCTCGACCTCGACATCGGCCTTGTCGGTCTCGTCGATCAGCAGCACGGTCGGCTCGCTGCCGCGGATCGCGGTGAGCAGCGGGCGCGGCAGCAGGAACTCCTCGCTGAAGATGTCGGTGCGGGCCCGGTCCCAGGTCTCGTCGCGCCCGGCGGTGATCCGCAGCAACTGCTTGGCGTGGTTCCACTCGTAGAGCGCCCGGGCCTCGTCGACGCCCTCGTAGCACTGCAGCCGCACCAGCCGGGCGTCGGCCACGGCGGCCACCGCCTTGGCGAGTTCGGTCTTGCCGACGCCCGCCGGGCCCTCGACCAGCAGCGGCTTGCCCAGCCGGTCGGCCAGGAACACCGTGGTGGCGACCGCCGTGGAGGCCAGGTAGCCGGCCTCGGCCAGTCGCGTCGTGACCTCGTCCACCGAGGTGAAGAACCCAGTCGTCATGCCGTCAACTCCCACCCGTCGAGTCTGCCGCGGCTCAGCTTAGCCGCGGGACCGGCCAGAGGTTACTGCCCGGTAGCCGATTGCGGTCTCACCTTCCGCCACCCGCCTGCATAGAGTGGGCCGTCGCACCCCAGCGACGTTGACGGCCCGGAGGTTTGTGGATGGACGCCCGCCCGGTGACGCTGCCCGGTCCGGAGGGCGGCCCGGGGCAGAGCCAGCCGTGGAACCGGCAGCGGTTGCGCAGCAACAACGAGTGGCTGCTGCTGGAGCGGCTGCGCACCGCCGGGCCGGTGTCGCGGGCCCAACTCGCACGCGACACCGGGCTGTCCAAGCCGACCGTGTCGGCCGCGCTGGCCGTGCTGGAGCAGGTCGGGCTGGTGCGGGAGGCCGGGCGGCTGACGCCGGAGCGCGGCCGGGTGGCGGTGCTCTACGAGCCGGACCCGGCCGCCGGGCACGTGCTCGGGGTGGACATCGGGCGGGCCCGGCTGCGGGTGGCGGTCGCCGACCTGTCGGGGCGGATCACGGCCCGGCGGGACGTGCCCAACCGGGGCCGCAGCGCCAACGCGGTGGCCGACGCCGTGGTGGCCGCCGCCCAGGAGGCGATCGCCGAGGCGGGCCTGGCACCCGGCGAGGTGGTGCACGCGGCGGTCGGCTCGCCCGGCGTCTGGGACGAGTCGCAGCAGCGGGTGCACTACGCCACCAAGCTGCCCGGCTGGGGGCGGCGCGGGCTGTTCGAGCGGATCGAGGCGGGTCTCGGCACCCGGATCAGCGTGCACAACGACGCCAACCTGGCCGCCCTCGGCGAGTACGCCGGCGGGGCCGGAACCGGCAGCCGGGTCTTCGTCTACCTGCTGATCGGCTCCGGGCTCGGCATGGGCGTGGTGGTGAACGGTGAGATCCAGCAGGGCGCGCACGGTGCCGCCGGGGAGATCGGGTTCCTGCCGCTGCCGGGGAGCGGCGTCAACCTGGAGCAGGCGGCGGCCGCCGAGTCGGTGGTGCGCGAGGCCAGGGCGGCGGGGATGACCGGGCCGCTGACCGCCAAGCGGGTCTTCGCGGCGGCCCGGGCCGGTGACGCCCGGGCGATGGCGGCGGTGCTCCGCGAGTCCGAGCAACTGGCCTTCTCGGTGGCGGTGGTGGCGGCCGTACTGGACCCCGACCTGGTGGTGCTGGGCGGCGGCCTCGGCAATGGCGCCGATCTGCTGCTCACCCCGGTGGAGCAGGCCCTGCACCGCCTCACCCCACTGCGGCCCCGGCTGGCCGGGAGCCTACTGGGGGACGAGGCGGTGCTGCGCGGCGCGTTGGCGACGGCGCTCGGCACCGCCCGGCCCGAGGTCTTCGAAACCCTGACCTCAAACCTGAGCTGACTGAACGTCAGCTTGCCGGTACTCCTCGCGGATCTCCTGCGGGCCGAACGGCCAGACCCGCTCCACCTTGGACCAGATCAGGAAGGCCAGCACCCCGGCCGCCACCCAGGCCAGCGACCATTCGATCGGGTGGTAGCCCGGCGCGTTCCGGTCGGCATAGCCGTAGACGACCAGCCAGCCGATCGCGGCCACGATGCCCGGCACCGGGTAGAGCCACATCCGGTACGGGCGCGGCAGGTCGGGCTGGCGCCGGCGCAGCACGGTCACGGCCAGGATCTGGGCGAAGGCCTGGACGATCACCATCACCGTGGTGAGCAGGTTGATCAGGGTGTTGAGGTCGGTGTGCCGCCCGATCAGGAAGCCGACCGCGGTGACCGCGCCCATGGTGAGCAGGCCGAGCACCGGAAACTCGTGCCTGGCGTGCAACTTGGCGTAGGAGCGGAAGAACACCCGGTCCCGGGCCGCGTCATAGGGCACCCGGGAGCCGCCGAGCAGCCCGGTCAGCACCGAGGCGAACGCGGTGACCAGGATCAGCACGGTGACCACGTCGGCAACCCTGGTGCCCCAGGCCAGTTTCAGCACGGCGGAGGCGACCGACTTGGAGGCCACCGAGTTCTTGTCCAGCATGTCCTGCCAGTTGATCGCGCCCAACACCCCGATCTGCAGCAGCAGGTAGATCACCATGATGCCGAGGATCGAGTAGACGATGGAGCGCGGCAGCACCTTGCCGGGCTGCTTGACCTCGGCGCCCAGATAGGCGGTGGTGTTGTAGCCGAGGTAGTCGTAGATGCCGATGGTGAGGCCGGCGGCGAAGCCCAGCCAGAACTGACCGTGCGTCAACTCGACTGCGTGCGCTGGCCAGGTGAAAGCCCGGGTGGCGGAGAAGCGGCTGTAGGAGGCGATCAGCACGGCGGCCACGGCGACGATCATCACGCCCCACATCGCGGTGGCCAGCCTGGCGATCCGGTCAACCTTGCGCCACAGCAGCAGGACCACCGCCACCACCGTGGCCAGGCCCACCAGATCGCCCTGGGTCTTCGTCATCTCCGGCCACAGGAAGCCTAGGTACTGCACGAAGCCGACCACGCCGGTGGACATGATCAGCGGGATGAAGAGCATCGCGGTCCAGACGAACAGGAACGGCATCAACCGCCCGCTGCGGTACTGGAAGGCCTCGCGGAGGTAGACGTAGGAGCCGCCGGCTCCCGGGAGCGAGGCGCCGAGCTCGGCCCAGACCAGCCCGTCCACCAGGGCCAGCACCGCGCCGGCGATCCAGCCGATGATCGCCTGCGGGCCGCCGAACGCGGCGACCATCAGCGGAATGGTGACGAACGGCCCGATGCCGCACATCTGGCTCATGTTGATCGCGGTGGCCTGGAAGAGGCCGATCCGCCTGCTGAGGGTGCCGGACACGGGCAACTCCGTGGGGTGGAGGGGCAGGTGGGGGTGTCGCGGGGTGGACCATAAGTTAGGTTTCCTAACTTGCCCCGTCAAGACCCGGGGTGGCGGATGGGCCCGGTACCGCGACGTCCGGCTGAGTTCACTCGAAGTTCACCGCCCGTGCGCCGGGTCATCCGGGGGCTGCTCTTATGTTTCCCCGTGGAGTAAGTTGTCCATACAACTCAGGGATGGGAGCAACGTGAGCAGCACGCTGGACTCGGCCGATGCGGTGATCGTCGGCGCCGGTATCGTCGGCCTGGCGCATGCCTTCGAGGCGGTGGAGCGTGGCCTGACGGTTGCCGTGGTGGAGCGCAACGACCGGGCGGTCGGCGCCTCGGTGCGCAACTTCGGTCACGCCTGCGCGACCGGGCTGGACGGCGACGGGCTCCGCTACGGCCTGGCGGCGCGGTCACGCTGGCTGCGGCTGGCCGAGGAGGCCGGCTTCTGGGCCCGGCGCACCGGCACCGCGATGGTCGCCAGGGCCGCCGACGAGCTCGCCGTGCTCACCGAGTTCGCCGAGCTGCGCGGCGCCGACCAGGTCCGGCTGCTCACCCCCGCCGAGCTGGCCGAGTACGTGCCGACCGGCCCCGGAGTGCTCGGCGGCGCGCTCTTCCCCGACGACCTGCGGGTCGACCAGCGCGACGCCGTCGGCGCCATCGCCCGCTACCTCGCCGGGCGGGGCGTGCGCTTCCACTGGGCCACCGCCGCGCACGGCGTGGACACCGGCACCGTGCGCACCAGCCGGGGCGAGGTGCACGCCGACACCGTGATCATGGCCACCGGGCACGACGTCGACCGGCACTTCCCCGAGCTGGCCGACCGGGCCCGGATCAAGCGCTGCGTGCTGCGGATGCTGCGGGTCGCCAACCCGTTCGGCGACCGCGTGATCGAACCGGCCGTGCAGACCGGCTTCTCGCTGCTGCGCTACGACGGCTTCGGTGCCTGCCCCAGCCTGGCGGCGGTGCGCGAGCGGCTCACCCGCGAGCAGCCGGAGCTGGTCGGCATCGGTCTCAACCTGATGTTCACCCAGCGCCCCGACGGCACCCTCACCATCGGCGACACCCACGCCTACGACACCACCCCCGAGTTCTTCGACGAGGAGCGGCTTGACGCCGCCGTGCTCGGCGCGACCGCCGGCCTGCTCGGCGTCGACCGCCTCGACGTCCTGGAGCGCTGGCGCGGCGTCTACGCCTCCGGCACCGAGTCGTTCCTGATCGCCGAGCCGGTCAAGGGCGTGCACGTCGTCTCGGTCACCTCGGGCGTGGGGATGACCACGGCGCTCGGCCTGGGCGCGGAGGTGCTGGCGAGCATCGCGGGCTGAGCAACGACGCGGTCCGCCGACCGGCCGAACTCGGCCGGGCGGCGGGCTTTTTCGCGCAGGCCTCTCGCGCAGGCTTTTTCGCGTGGGCCTTGTCACGCAGGCCTTGTCATGCAGGCTTTTTCACGCGGGCCCTTTCAGGTCGTCCGCTCCCAGTCGAGGCGCTCCTGCGCGGTGGCGCCGCGGCGGGCGATCGGGAGCACACCGGTCGCGGCGGCCAGGCCGTAGGGCGGCATGTCGCCGTAGATGGACTCGTAGTTGCCCGCCGGCACGAGGTAGGTCTCGTGCCAGATCCCCACGTGCCGACCGGACTTGCGCTCCATCCGGTTGGCCGTTGCCCAGGCCTTGCGGTGCAGGCGCGCGGGGTCGATGGCGTACTTCAGCAGCTGCTCCTTGGACCGCCAGTACTGCACCACGAAGTAGGTGCGCGGGGAGCCGGTCAGCAACTGGTAGCCCAGCAGGCCGCTCTGCTCGTCGGCGCGGAGCTCGCGCAGCATCCGGGGCATCGCCGTCAGCACCGGCAGCCAGTGGTGCGGTGCCCAGAAGTGGTTGATCCGCATGCCGATCAGGAAGACGACGAGGTCGCCTTCGGCGGCTGCGGTGGTGCGTCCGCCATTCGGTTTGGCGAACATCGTCGGTTTGGCGAACATCGGCTGCCCCCATGGCCCGTGGTGTCGGCGCGTGGCGCCCGTGACTGGAGCGCCGAGCCCGTCCATGATGGGATAGTGGCACTAACCAATGAGGGGCACAAGAGGATGCGCTTGGCCGAGCTGAGCGAGGCGAGTCAGGTCTCCATCGCGACCATCAAGTACTACCTGCGCGAAGGGCTGTTGGCGCCGGGACGGCGGGTCAACGCCACCCAGGCCGAATACGACGAGTCGCACCTGCGCCGATTGCGGCTGGTGCGCGCGATGATCCAGGTCGGGCGGATCCCGGTGGCCACGGTGCGCGAGGTGCTGCGGCAGGTCGACGACGACTCGCTGGGCCGCAGCATCCGGCTCGGCGCCGCGCTCTGGGCGCTGCCGACGGCCGAGGACCCCGATCCGGCCGATCCCCAAGTGCGCGGCGCCACGGCCGAGGTCGACCGGATGCTCGCCGAAGTGGGCTGGGAGCATGCCGCCAAGCTCGGCCAACTCTCGCCGGTCTACAGGGAGTTGGTTGGCGTAGTGGCCTCGCTCGGGCGGCTCGGCTACCCCCTGGACGCGGCCGAACTGGCGCCCTACGCCCGGCTGATGGAGCAGACCGCGACGCACGACCTGGACCGGATGGAGCAGCAGGACGGCGAGGTGGCGCAGGTGGAGGCCGCGGTCGCCGCCGCGGTGCTGTTCGAGCCGGTGCTGCGCTGCCTGCGCCGGCTCGCCCAGGAACAGGAGGCCATCCGCCGGTACGGGTTGTAGGTGCATGCCGGGCCGCAGTTGTGTGCCGGGCCGCCTCACGAGGGAGGCGGCCCGGAAGGAGTGACGATGCGTCAGTAGCGCGGGGTGGTCGTCAGCGGCGCCGTGGCGTGGTGGTGTCGGGCCGGCGCGGCACCAGACGGCACGATGGAGAACGAACCGCCCTGCAGCGCCGTCTCGGTGTACTGGCCGCTGTCGATGGCCTGCGGGCCGACGGCGTCGAAGGACTGCCCGTTGACCGTGACGTTGGAGAAGTCCAGCTGGTTGAAGGACGGGTAGCTCTGGGTCGGCGACTCGATGACCGCCTCGGCGCTGACGTCCTGGCCGTCCAGCTGCTGCTGGGTGCTCTCGGTCCAGCCCAGGGTGTTGTCGGTCAGCGAGATGGTGTACGTGCCGGAGCCGTCGGTGGTCACCGAGCCGGTGAAGCTGTCACCCGAGTTGACCTGGTCGTTGAAGTAGACCGGCGCTGCGGGGTACATCTCGTACCAGGCGGAGAGGACCGGCGAGCCGCTGGAGCAGTCGACCTGCACGCCGGTCTGCTCCACGGTCTGCGAGCCGTAGCCGTCGATGCCGACCCAGGGCGCGAACAGGTCGTTGCTGGTGTTGCAGGTCACCTGCGGCATGGTCCAGGAGCCAGAGATGGACTGGAAGTTGCTGCCGGTGGCGACATAGCCGCCCCAGTTGCTGCCGCCGGCGAACCCGGTGGTGTGCTGACCGAACGCCGGGTGGGCGGTGGACGCGGCGAGCGCCGGGGTGGTGGCGGCGACGGAGGCCGCGAGGGCGAGGGCGGCCGCAGCGGTGGCGGCCCGCAGACGAGTGTGGGACATCGTCGAACTCCCTGGATGTCGTGGGGGACTGACGACACCCCAGGCCGGTTGTGGGGTGGCCCGGGGTGCCGAAGGTGTCGACCAGCCTGAAGTCTGGGAGGACGCTGGGAGAAGGGATGGCGGGCTACCGGAATACGACATGGCGGGAACCTGTCAGCGGATCCGGCGGACACCCGGCTGGTGACCTCGCCACCTGCGAGAGCCGGGTGGCGCGGTGCGGTGCCACCCAGCTCACGTAGTGCGGCAGTTGCTACTGCGTCAGGGTCCAGTTCTGGTGGCTGTCGCCGGTGCACGCCCACTCGCCGAGCACCGAGCCGAGGGCGTTGGCGGTCAGGCAGCCGTTGTCATTGGCGATGATCCGGTAGGTGCCGTCGCCGTTCGGGGTGACCCGCCAGTGCTGCTCGGGGCTGTTGCCGTAGGTCCACAGCTGGGCGAAGTAGCTGGTGCCGTCGACCACCGTGGAGCGGTTGGTGTTGGCGTCCAGCGAACTGGTGGAGGAGAGCAGCGGCTGGAACCAGTAGCTGCCGTCCGGCTGCTGGATCAGGTTCCAGTGCTGTGCCTGCGGGTAGCCCGGGTTGGGGGTGTAGGCCTTGACCCGGGTGCCGTCGGCGGGGTTGGCGTTGTCCATGTCGGCGACCCAGCCGGTGGCCGGGTTGGTCAGCAGCACATTGCTGGTCGGCAGGCCCGGGCCCGGCACCGGCTCGCCGAGCTTGCAGCCGCCGGCCCGGTTGGACCAGAGCGGCTGGGCGGCGAAGGTGCCGCTGGGCAGCGAGAGGTTGCCCAGGCCCTGCCAGGCGCACTTGTCGCCGATCTCGCCGTCGGTGGCGGTCCAGCCGGAGCCGACCACGAAGTCGGTGACGGTCTCGGCGTACTCGTGACCCTCGACGATGCCGAAGCCGTCCAGGTAGCCGTTGGCTCCGTTGACCGCGCCGGTGCCGCAGTTGCCGTCCGGCTGGTAGGGCAGGTTGGTGTAGGCGATGTTGCCGTACTGGGTGTTGGCATCGCTGTGCCAGGCGCAGAAGCCGCCGCTGTTCGGGAACCCGCCAGGGTGGGTGCCCGAGGGGCTGACCACCACGTACTGGGCGTTGGCGTTGGAGCCCGCGTCGGTGTTGCCGAAGTAGGCAGCCGCGCGGCCGGCCTCGTTGGCCAGGTCGCCCCCGGAGGCGTTGGCCGGTGCCGCCGAGCCGTTGTCCATCCAGATGCCCGCGTAGACCGGGCCGCTCTCGCTGATGTGCGCGGCATTGTCCGGGCAGCTGGTGCTGCCACTGGCGACACCGTTGCAGTACTGCGTCATGACGGCGGACCAGGTGTCGTTGGCGGTGCCGAGGCCCTGGAACATGCGGGTCAGGTAGTCCGGAACGTTGTGGGTGTCGCTGTTCCACTGTGAGCCCCAGAAGACAAGATAGACCTTGGGGTTGGTGGAGACGCCCTGTGCGCCGCCCTGGAAGGTCAGCGGTGCCCCGGCGTTGGCGGTCTGCGGTGCGGCCGCCCGGCTGCCGCGCTGCGGCACCTTGCCCGCGATCGGGCCGAGCCGGTCGACCCGCACCTTGGCCGGCACCGCGGCGGCGTTGCCACCGCTCTTGGCGGGGACCGGCGCTACCGCGGTCGACGGCGTGGCCGCGGTCGCCGCCTGCGTGCCGGCGAGCAGCACGGCGCAGAGCGCACCGGCCAGCCCGCCGATCCTGCGCGAAACGCGCATGGTGGAACCTCTCTCGCAACAGCCGCCGGCCACTCCGGCGGCGGGTACGAGCACCGTAGGAGCGGCCGATCGACAGCGCGTCGACGGTTCGTCAGAGCGCCGTTCAGCGATCGCTCATCGCGCCTGGATTCCGAGCCGGTCGGCGGAAGCGGCGCCGACGCCCGAGCTGAAGCGGCGGCAGGCGTGGCACCCCGGGAGAACTGGCGCCGCATCAACTCCTCGCTCTGCAAGGCGGCGTGCGTGAACAGCATCACCGGGCGCAGATCCGCGCGCGGCTCGGGAACCGCGCGGGCCGGCTCGCCGCCGTCGCCAGGACGGCTCGTCAGCGGGGGTGTACTCGCGCAGGGTGTAGGTGCTGTCCAGCATGGTGATCCTCACGGTGCTCGGGTGTCTGGGGACGCGGAGGCATGGTGGTTGGATCACGTCCGTCACCCTGCGCGACTGTGGCGCAGGCTCAACGAGGTTTCGGGTCGCCCGGGGCGCTGATCGCCGCCGGGGATACCGATCGCCGCGCGGGGCTCGTCGGGGAGATTGTTACAGTCCGGCTCGGCACGGTGATCGTCGCGCCGGGTAGGGTCCGAATTCCGAACAGGAGGTGGACCTTGGGTGGTTGGGGAGTCTGGGCGGCGAGCGCCGTCGGGGTGCTCGTGGTGGGGTCGGCATGGTGGCGGTTCGGGCCGTGGGGCCGCGGGTGGGCCGATCTGCGGCAGCGGGAGCGGGCGCGGCGGCGCCTGGCCGCCGAACAGGGCTGGGAGTACGCCGACGAGCGGCCCGAGTTGCTGCGGCGCTGGCGGGAGGCGATCGTCGAGTCCAACGACGGGTCGAGGGCCAGATTCGTGGTGACCGGCACCCTGGATGGCCGCCGGGTCACCGTCTTCGACGCCGTCACCCCGCAGCCCAAGTCGCCATGGGACTTCCGGCTGGCACCGCACACGCTGCGCACCGTGCACCTGGTGGAACTGCCCGACCGGCTGCCCCTGGTCGTGGTGTCCCGGCACACGCTCGCCGTGGACACCATGGTCCCGCTGCTCAAGCAGGCTGCCCTGCAGCGTGGGCGCCGCCTGTACGAAACGGGTGACCCGGCCTACGACGCCGTACACGTCGTGGAGACCACCGATCTCGACCTCGCCGGGCGGCTACTGACCAGCGGTGTACGGGAGTTCACCGACGACCGCCCCTGGCTGGAGTGGCGGGTGGACGGCGACCAGCTCTGCTATGTGGGCCCGTACGGGCCGGCCCTGTTCCGCGAGGACCGGCAGCCGCTCCCCGAACTGCGCTCGCTGGTCCGGCTGGTGGCGGAGTTCGACCCGCGGCTGTGGGGCGAGCCGCAGGACGCCCGCCCCTCCGGGCCCGCTCGGCGACCCGCAACGACCCGCGAGCACCGCCCCACCACCATGTACCGCGGTGGACCGGCCCACACCGGCGTCTTCCCCGAGGGCACCCCGCCGGCCGGATTCCGGCCCTGGCGGGTCCGCCTCCCCTCGGGCCTCGGCTCCGCGCCCGCGGTCTGCGAGGGCACCCTCTACCAGGGCAGCCTGAGCGGCCACTGCTTCGCGCTCAACGCGGCCACGGGCGAGGAACGTTGGCGGTTCACCGCCGGTGCCAAGGTCGACGGGACCCCGGCGGTCGGCGATGGTGTGGTGTACTTCACCACCGAGGACGGTCTGCTGCACGCGCTCGGCGCCGACGACGGCCGGGAGCGCTGGCAGCGCCGCGTCGGCCAGTCGGCGCCGCTGGCCCTCGACGACGGGGTGCTGTACGTGGTGCACGTTCCGCGTGATGTGATGCGCGGCGCGAGTTCGCTGCAGGCGCTGGATGCGCAGACCGGCGAGCCGCGTTGGGAGGTCCGGCTGCCCGACGGCTCCGCGTCCGGCCCGGCGGTCGCCGACGGTCGGGTCTATGTGCAGGGCGCCAAGGCCGAGTTGAGCGCGTTCAGGGTGCGCGACGGCAAGCGGCTGTGGCACAACGACGCCGGCGAGCGGTACCTGGCGACCTGCGCCCCGACGGTGGCGGACGGTACGGTCTACATCGGCACCGGATCCGGCCGGTTGGACGCCTTCGACGCGCACACCGGTGAGCACCGCTGGGGCGCGCAGGCGTCCGGCACCATCGACAAGAGCCCGGCGGTGCTCGGTGACACCGTCTACATCGGCGACAGTGCCGGCGGCGTGTACGCGGTCGACGCGGCCGAGGGCCGGATGCGCTGGCAGCTGTCCAGCCCGCACGGCGGCTCGGCGGTCACGCTCAGCGGGTCCTCGGCATGGGTGGTCAGCGGCGTCGGCAACCGCACCCTGCTCCGGCTCGATCCGGCCAGCGGCGCGGTGCGTTGGCGTGTGCCGCTGGACAGCCCGGGGAGCGATCCGGTCGTCGCCGATGGTGTGGTCCATGTGGTCACCACGAAGGGAAGCGTGCTGGCGGTGGATGCCATGACGGGGCAGAGCCGGTCCAAATGGCGTTCGGCGAGGCGGATGTGACGAAGAGTCAGAAAGACGAAATCGAGCGACTGCGCAGTTCCGTCGCCCACCTGCTGCGCGATGCCGACCCGGTCGCCGGCTCACAGCTGCTGGCTCTGGAGGCGGCCCGGTTCGGCTACCGCGACCTGGCCGCCGAGTTGAATGAAGCGGCGTCCAGCGGGCAGTCAGGAGACTGCTGGACGGTCCAGTGGGCCACCGGTCGCCAGGCCGACCAGCGGCTGATCCAGGTGCTGCGCGCCGGCGGAGTGCAGCCGGCGCTGACCGAACTCGACGGCCGTCCGGTCGTCGTCGGTGACGAGTGGCCCAACCAGGTGCGGGTCTGGGACGCCCTGACCGCCGAGACGGTGAACGCCTTCGAGGTCGAGCGGGATGCCCGAGTGGTGGCGGCGCTGACCATCGGCGGCCGCCCGCTGGTCCTCACCGGACACGAGCAGCGCGATCCCGAGTACCGCTTCGACCCGGCCCGCAGTGGCGACCGGTTGCGTGCCTGGTGCCTGCGCACCGGCGAACCGGTCGGCGAGCCGCTGACGGTGGCCAAGGGCAGGATGATCACGGCGGCGAGCGTCACCCTGGACGGCCGTGAGTTGCTCGTGACCGGTGGGTGGGACGGGCTCACCCGGCTGTGGGACCCCGCCACCGGCGAGCAGGTCGTCGAGCCCGTGGGCGGCCACCACGGCTGGGTGGTCGCGGTGGCCACGGTGCTGCTGAACGGCCGGCCGATCGCCATCACGGCCGGCGAGCGGGACTGCGAGGTGCTGGTCAGGGATCTGACCAACGGTCGGACCGAGCCGCTGGTCGGCCATCGGGCCCGGGTGGCGGCCGTGACGACGGCGGAGTCGGCGGGGCGGACGGTCGCGGTCACCGCCAGCGACGATGGCGCCGTCCAGGTCTGGGATCTGACGGAACGTCATCTCATCCACAGCCTGCTGACCGGGCGTGGCGACCGGGTCGGCGCGCTGGCCGCCGCCACCGTGGACGGCCGCACCCTCGTCGTCACCGGCGGCTGGGACGGCGAGGTCCGGGTGTGGGACCTCGCCACCGGCCGGCCGATCGCCGAACCGTTCACCGGCCATGAGCAGCCCATCGACCGGGTCGCCCTGACGGTGATCGGCGGCCGCCCGGCCGTGGTCGCCAGCGCCACCGACGGCCTGGTGCGGGTGTGGCGGCTCACCGGAATCCGCCTCGACAGCGCGCCGCCCACCATCGCGCAGGCCGCCCCGGCGTGGCTGGGCAGCAGCGTGCTGGACGGGCGTGGAGTGGCCGTGAGCTGCGGCCATGACGGCGTGATCGGCCTCTGGGGAGTGGCGGAAGGGCCGCGGGAGGTGGCCGCACTGCCCGGTCACAGCGTCGGGTTGGCCGCCGCGACCACCACCGAGACGGACGGCCGCCGCCTGCTGATCACCGCAGGCCGGGACGCGACGGTGCGACTCACCGATCTCGCCACCCGCCGGAGTGCCGCCCCGCCGATCACCGACTTCCCGGCCGAGGTCAACTCCCTTGCCGCAGCGTTGCTGGACGGCATGCCGGTGCTGCTGGCGGGGTGCGACGACGGGACCGTGCACGTGCGGGACCTCGCCTCGGGCGCGCCGGTGCTGCCGCCGCTGGAGACGGGCGACTCGCCCGTCCACGCGGTGGCGAGTGCGGTGGCGGACGGGCGGACCGTCGTCCTCACCGGCCACTCGCACCACCGCGTACAGCGCTGGGACCTGGCGGAGCGGCGGCAGTTGGGCCTCCCGCTCACGGGCCACCGGCGCGCGGTGAGCCGGATCGTGACGACCGTGCTCAACGGCCGGACCGTCGCCGTCACCGGGGCCGGCTACGACAACTGGATGCGGATCTGGGACGTCGCGACCGGCCTGGAGACCGGGATGGGCCTGCGCGGGCACGGCCGTGGCCGGCTCACCGCGATCGAGACGATCGAGTGGGAGGGCCGGGTGTACGTCGTCAGTGGCGGCGACGACGGTACGGTACGGCTGTGGGACCCCGTGGCACACGCGCCGGTCGGGTCACCACTACGATTCCCCTACCGGGTAGGGGCGTTGGCTGTCGCCGGACCGGGTGAGCTGCTGGTGTCCTTCGGCGATGAGCTGGCGCTGTTCAGGCTGCGACCGCAATGGCGTCACGGTTCAAGCTGACGCAACCTCAGATACCCGGCGCCGAGCGCCAAGCAGACCCACGCCACCAGCACCGCCAACCCGCCGCCCGGACCGAGCCGGGCGGCGTGGTGCGCCCCGCCCACCGCGAACATCCGCAGCCCCGCCTGGTCAGGCAGATAGGCGGCGAACCGGCCGGTGGCGTGAATCGTGGTCAGCAGCTGGGAGACGAAGAAGTACAGCGGGGCCAGCACCGCCAGCGCCGCCACCGGGCTGCGCAGCAGGGCCGCGACGCCGGTGCAGAACAGGCCGGTCAGCACCAGGTAGAGCACGCCGCCGGCGATGGCGCGCGGCAGTTCGGGAGCGTCGAGCGTCGTTCCGTAGCGGCCGAGCCCGGCCTCAGCGGTGAGGTAGCCGAAGAAGACGGCGGGGATCGCCACGGCCAGCGACACCGCCGCGCTCACCAGCAGCTTCGCCGCGTAGAAGGCACCCCGCCGGGGCACGGCGAGCAGTGACTGCCGGATCATGCCGGAGGTGTACTCATGACTGATCGTCAGCACCCCGAAGACGATCAGCGCGAACTGGCTGTAGCCGATCACCGACAGCCCGGCCGACTCCGGGTCCCAGTCGGGGGAGAGCTTCGGGCTGCCCTGGGCGATGGCGCGTTGCACCGACCAGCCGGCGACCGCGCCGAGGCCCACCTCAAGGAGCAGCAGCACCCCCAGGCAGACCATCGCCGAGCGCAGCGTGCGCAGCTTGGTGAGTTCGGAACGCAGGACCGCGAGCCTCATCATGCCTCCTTCAGCAGGTTGAGATAGGCGTCCTCCAGGGAGCCCGCCGTCCGGCTCAGCCCGTCCAGGGCCAGCTGGTGCCGGGCGGCCAGCGCCCCCACCTCGGCGGCGGTGACCCCGGTGACCGCGAGTGCGCCGTCCGGAGTCTGCTGCGCCACGGCGCCGGCACTGCGCAACAGGTCGGCCAGCCGCGCCGGTTCCGCGCAGCTCACCCGCACACCGGGCGCGACATGCCGGGCGATCAGCTCGGCGGTGGGCAGGTCGGCCAGCACCCGGCCGCAGCCGATCACCACCAAGTGGTCGGCGGTGCGGGCCACTTCGGCCATCAGATGACTGGACACCAGCACCGTCCGCCCCTCGTCGGCGAGTTGGCGCAGCAGCGAGCGCAACTGGCTGATCCCCTCGGCGTCCAGGCCGTTGAGCGGCTCGTCCAGGACCAGCACGCCCGGGTCGCCGAGCAGCGCGGCGGCCAGGCCCAGGCGCTGCGTCATGCCCAGGGAGTAGCCGGCGATCCGGGTGCGCCCGCGCGCCGCGAGACCGGTCTGCTCCAGCACGATGCGCACCCGGGCGACCGGTAGCCGGTTGCTCTCGGCCAGCCAGCGCAGATGCTGGTAGCCGGTGCGGCCCTTGTGGACGGCCCCCGCTTCGAGGAGGGCCCCGACCTGCTTCAGCGGTTCGTCCAACTCGCGGTAGCCGGTGCCGTTGATCAGTGCGCGTCCGCCGTCGGGCCGGGCCAGCCCGAGCAGGATCCGCAGGGTGGTGGACTTGCCCGCGCCGTTGGGGCCGAGCAGGGCGGTCACCCGGCCGGACGGTGCGCGGAAGCTGACGTCGTCGACGGCGAGTGTGCCGCCGTACCGTTTGCTGAGTTGCTCGACCTCGATCACGCCCGCCAGGGTGCCAGCGGCCCCGCCCGGTTGTCGTCAGAGCGGAAGGGGACCTCCGCCGTCCCCCCAGGGGTGGACGGCGGGAGGGGACCTCGGCCGTCCCCAGGTGCGGATGCCCACCCGCAGGCTCAGTCGCGAAATCCGGCCCGGATCAGCCCCGACTCATAGGCGATGACCACCAGTTGGGCCCGGTCCCGACTGTTGGTCTTGGCCAGCAGCCGGCTCATGTGCGTCTTCACGGTCGCCGGACCGACCCGCAGCCGGGCGGCGATCTCCGGGTTCGACAGGCCGCGCGCGACCAGCTCCAGGACCTCACGCTCGCGGGCCGTCAGCCCGTCGAGCAGCCGGGCGGCCGCGGCGGCGAGGTCGGGGCGGACCGGGCGCGCGGCCGTGTACTCGGCGATCAGCCGGCGGGTGACGCTGGGTGCGAGCAGCGCCTCGCCGGCCGCCACGGTGCGGATCGCGGTGAGCAGTTCGGGCGGCGGCGTGGTCTTGAGCACGAAGCCGCTGGCACCGGCGGCCAGCGCGCCGAAGACGTGCTCGTCGGTGTCGTAGGTGGTGAGGACCAGCACCCGCGCCGCCGCCGTGCGCGGATCGGCGGAGAGCAGCCGGGTGGCCGCCACACCGTCGGTCCCGGGCATCTGGATGTCCATCAGCACCACGTCCGGGCGCACCCGCGCGACGACCTCCACGGCCTCCCGGCCGTCGCCCGCCTCGCCGGCCACGGTCAGATCCGGCTCCGAGTCGACCAGCAGCCGCAGCCCCGCCCGGATCAGGTCGTGGTCGTCCACGATGACCACCCGGATCCCGCTCAACGGCCCGCCTCCTCGCCCATCCGGCTCCTCGGTACACCTTCGCCCACCACCTTGTCCGCCGGGCCCGCGCCCAGCGGTATGGCCGCCAGCAGCCGGAACCCGCCGCCGCTGAGCGGTCCGGCGGTGAGCGTGCCGTCCAGCGCGGTGACCCGCTCCCGCACGCCGGTCAGCCCACGGCCGAAGGAGAGGCCCGGCGGCAGCGGCGCGGCCCCGGCGGGCCCCGCATCGGTGATCTCCACCTCGGCGCGCTGCGCCCGCACCGACACCCGCACCCGGCAGCGGGTCGGCGCGGCATGCCGGATCACATTGGTCAGCCCCTCCTGCACGATCCGGTGCACGGCCTGGTCCACCCAGGGCGGCAGCACGTCCAGGCCGGCGAACTCGGCGGAGGTCTCGACCCCCACGGCGCGAGCGGTGTCGACCACCCGCAGCAGGCGGGCCCGCAGCGGCTCGTCGGCATCCCCGGGCGAGCTGTCGGTCCGGAGTATGTCGAGCATCTCGCGCATCTCCGCGACGGCCTCCCTGCTCGCGGTCTCGATCAGTCCCAGCGCGTCGAGGGCCCGCGCCGGCTCCTGGTCCGCGAGGTGCCGGCCCACCGACGCGTGCACCAGGATCACCCCGAGCGTCCCCGACACCACGTCGTGCAGCTCCCGGGCCAGCCGCAGCCGCTCCTCGGTCACCGCCCGCCGGGCCGCCTCCGCCACCGCGCGCTCCGCCTGCGCCCGCCGCCCGGCGGCCGCCCGGGCCAGCGCCCAGGAGCCGGCCAGCGCCAGGGCGCCGAGCACCGCGGTGCGGACGGCCGACGCCGCCACCCCGACGCCGCCCGTGGCCGCCGCGAGCACCAGCAGCGCGGCGGCGGGCCCGACCCCCGTACGCAGCACGCCCCGCCGCTCCCGGGGCGCGGCACCGAGCGCCACCGGGTAGAGCGCGAAGGCCGCCGCGAGCAGCGGATCCCGGACCACGCCCAGGCAGCAGGCCACCAGGTTGCCGACCAGCACCACGCAGAAGACGGTTCTGGGCCGGCGCCAGCGCAACGGCAGCGGGGCCACCACGGTCAGCAGCGCGCCGGCGACCAGCCAGGCGCGCAGCGCGGGTTCGACGGCACCGGGGGAGAGGAACACCAGCGCATACCCGAGGGCGACCAGTACCTCCACCGCGGTGGAGCGATACCACGGGGTGTTGCCGCGCGAGCCGTCCATAGGGCAGAAACCTACACCGGGCCCGCTGACCCGGCCGATCGTCGACTACCTGCGGCTGCGGCTCCGCTCGGCGATCCCGGACTGAGCGGCCAACCGACCTTCTGTGTCAGGGATTCATCAGGGCGGGTGAGTCGCGCTTGCCTTCCGATCACCGGCGTACTTGAATCACCGCCATGACCTGCCCGGCCCGCCACCACGACCGTCCGCCGCATCCGCGGACGCCCGCTGGCGTGTCCGCGCTCCGCCGCGCTGCCCACTGACGGCTGCCCGGTTTCTCCTCCAGACTTTGTGCTCTGACGCTAGGTCAGAGCCATGCCTTCATCGAATCTCCTGCTCACCCCGGCACCCGCCGCGCTCCGCTCGCCTTTCGAGCGCGCTCGGTGGCACCCCGGGCGTGCCCGCACACCCTTGGAAGGACCATGTCCGCAGCCCTCGCACACCGCAACGTCCTTGTCACCGGCGCCTCTTCGGGCATCGGCTGGGAGACGGCCCGGCAGTTGGCCGAGCTGGGGGCCACCGTGCTGGTCCATGCCCGGACCGGCGCGGAGGCCGAGAACGCCGTCGAACGGCTGGTCGCACAGGGCGCCGAGCGTGCTCAACTCCGGTCCTATGCGGCCGACTTCACGGCACTGGCTGAGGTCGAGGCGCTGGCCGCGGCGGTCCGCCGGGACTTCTCCCAGCTGCACCTGCTGGTCAACAACGTCGCCGTGATGGCGCCGGAGCGCTGCACCCTGTCGGCCGACGGCGTCGAGATGTCCTTCCAGGTGAACTTCCTGGCCGGCTACCTGCTGGCCGGCCGGCTTCGTGAGCCGCTGGCGGCCGCCGGGGACGCGCGGATCGTCAACGTCTCGTCGTCGCTGCACCGCACCGCGTCGATGAACTGGACCGACCCCAACCGGACCAAGAAGTACTCCCGGGTGGCCGCCTGCGCCCAGTCGCAGCTGGCGCTGTCGATGGCAGCCGGCGCGATGGCCCCGGCGGGCTCGGGCATCACCAGCGTCAGCCTCAACCCGGGGCTCTGCGACACCGCGCTGCTCCCGCTCTACGGCCGGGTGGGGGCGCCCCCGGCGGAGGGCGCGGCGGCCGTGGTCCGCCTGTGCCTGCCCGAGGCGGTGCTGGTCAACGGCGAGTACTACGACGGCGGCGACATCGCGCCGACCGCCGTGGCCGTGCACGAGGAGCGCTCGCAGCGCCGCCTGGTCAAGCTCGCCGACCAACTGGCCCCGAAGGCCGCCTGAGAACCGAGAGGAGACCGAGACGATGTCCAAGCGTGCCCGCAAGAAGAAGGCCCGTCGCAAGAAGAAGGCGAACCACGGCCGCAAGGCCTGCCTTTAGCCACTGAGACCGCCCGGCGCCGCGTGCCACCGGCGCCGGGCGCCAGTGAGTCGTCAAGATCGGCTTCGGGCGCGTGAAGAACGCGTCAGGAGCGGCGGCCGGCCGACCCGGGGCGCCTAAGGTCTTGAACGACGGACCGGCGCCGACTTCGTGGGGGAGTAGCGCACCGGTCAAGGGGGATCGAGCGCAGAGCCCGGCATGGCGGCCGGGCTCTGCGCTCGTCCTTTCGTCCGGCCGTCCTTTCGTCCGCTCGTCCGCTCGTCCGCTCGTCCGCTCGTCCGTTGGTCCGGTCGTCCGGCCGTCCTTTCGGCCCGAGTGCGCGGCCTAGGATGGTCGGCATGAGCAAGGGCGTGCAGGTCTCAGGTGCGAAGCATGTGCAGCAACTGGTCAGCGACGAGCAGTTGGACGTCGCGGCCGGGATCCTGGCACTGCTCTCCGACCGGACCAGGCTGGCCCTGCTGCACCGGCTCGGGCAGGGCGAGGCCGATGTCAGCACGCTCACCGAGGCCAGCAACGCCACCCGCACCTCGGTCAGCCAGCACCTGGGCAAGCTGCGGCTGGCCGGGCTGGTGACCACGCGAAAGGACGGCCGCAGGGTGGTCTACGCCCTGAAGCACGGGCATCTGCGCCGCTTGGTGGACGAGGCGTTGAACGTGGCGGACCACGAGATCGGACGTCTGCCCTCGCACGACTGAGGTCCGGTGGCGTTGGCCCCAAGGGCCCGATTTTCGTCTACATGTGCGCAGGTGCGCACACATTGAGCTATTCTTGTGCTGCTGCCAAGCCGCTCTGCCGCCATGCCGTCGACCCTGCCGAGGTCCGCCATGTTCACGCTCTTCCGCCACCGCGCCTACCGCCGTCTCTTCGCCGCCCAGGTCATCGCGCTGCTGGGCACCGGCCTGGCCACGGTGGCGCTCAGCCTGCTCGCCTACGACCTCGCGGGCGCGCGGGCAGGCTCCGTGCTGGGCACCGCGCTGGCGATCAAGATGATCGCCTTCGTCGCGCTGGCGCCGCTGATCAGCGCCCAGGCGCACCGGCTGCCGCGCCGAGTCCTGCTGGTCGGCGCGGACGTGATCCGGGCCGCCGTGGCCCTCGCGCTGCCCTTCGTCACCCAGGTGTGGCAGGTCTATCTGCTGATCTTCGTGCTCCAGGCCGCCAGCGCCTCCTTCACCCCGGCCTTCCAGTCGGTGATCCCCGAACTGCTGCCCGAGGAACGCGAGTACACCCGCGCGCTCTCCCTCGCCAGCCTGACCTACGACCTGGAGAGCCTGGTCAGCCCGGCGCTGGCCGGCGCACTGCTCACCGTGGTCGGCTACCACCAGCTCTTCTTCGGCACCACGCTCGGCTTCCTCGCCTCCGCCACGCTGGTGGTCTCCGTGGCGCTGCCCTCCCCGGCGCGCACGGTGGTGCCGGGCGGGGTGCTCACCCGGGCCACCCATGGCATGCGGCTGTTCTGGCGGGTGCCGCGGCTGCGCGCGCTGCTGGCGCTCAACCTCGCGGTGGCCTGCGGGGGAGCGGTGGTATTCGTCAACACCGTGGTGTACGTGCGTGACCAACTGCACCGCAGTGCCGCCGATGTGCCGTTCGCACTCGGGGCCTACGGCGCCGGGTCGATGACGGCGGCGCTGCTGCTGCCCCCGGTGCTGGAGCGGCTGCGCGAGCGCACGGTGCTGCTCGGCGGCGGATTCGCGATCACGGCCCTCTTCCTACCACTCGCAGCGCTGACCTGCGGCCCGCCCGGCTCCTGGAAGTGGCCTGCCCTGCTGGCGACTTGGGCCGCCCTGGGGGCCGCCTGCGCCGTGGTCAACGCCCCCGCCGGCCGCCTGATACGCGCTGCCACCGCCCCCGAGCACCGGGCCGACGCCTTCGCCGCCCAGTTCTCCCTCTCCCACAGCTGCTGGCTGCTCTCCTACCCCCTGGCCGGCTGGCTCGGCGCCACCGCAGGCCTGCCCGCCGCCTTGGCGGCCCTGGGCGCACCGGCGCTGCTGGCGGCCGTCACGGCGGCCAGGCTCTGGCCGGCCGGCAGCCGGGTGCGGCCGCCACGGGAGGCCGTCGCGGCACCCGTCGGATGACGGGTTCAGGGTCGGTGTCGCACATGCTCCACCGTCAACCCGCCCTCCCCGCACGACAGTACGTGCCGGATGCCCCGGTCGGCGAGGAGTGCGCGCTGCTCGGCGACCGGGCTGCGCGGGTTCAACGCGAGGTAGCCGCAACCGTACTTGCGCGCGCCCACCGCCCCGGTCATGCGGTGGTGCGGCAACCGCCGCACCACCGCCGGGTCTTCTGATCAGCCGGACATCTGGACGATCTTGACGATCACCAGGATCACCGCGACCAGCAGACAGCCGCGCAGCGTGAGCAGGCCGGCCTTGCGCAGCAGCGAGAACTGCGGCTTCTCCAGCGTCTCCAACGTCGGGGTTCGCCAGGCGAGTTGCTCCTCGCCAAGCCCCCAGGTGGCGAGTTCGTCAAGCATTTCGATGGCCAGAAGCCACTTCGGCCGGTGGCCCTCACATCGGCTGCATCGACTTGCGTCGTCCGTCCAGTAACAGGCCACGTAGGTAGCTCAGGCCGGCGTCCTGCTGATCTGAGCGCGGCAGCGGAGCGAATACCTCCGCCGCGAACGCCTCCAACTCATCGCGCAAACATGACAGTTCATCTGGATTCACACCGACAGCGAACTGCCGAAGACCACACCTGCCCAGACTCCGCGCAGCACCTGACAAACCACTACTAGGCCGGTCTGGTCGCGGTGAACCGGAACTGGTGCTCACCGGCCTGGACGACGCGCGCGCCGATGAAGCCCGCCGCGTGCAGGCGGTCGGCCAGGGTGTCCGGATCGACCAGGACGCAGGTGTCGTCGATGTGCGCCTCGCGGATGAACTCGGTGTCGAGCGGGTCGGTGCCCAGCAGCGCCGCGCCGGGGCGCAGCAGCTTGTACAGCCGGGCGAACAGCCGGTCCTGGTCGTCCGGTGACTCCATGTGGTGCAGCATCGAGAAGCAGGTGATCGCCGAGTACTGCCCGCCCGGCAGCTCGGCGGTGATCGCGTCACCCCGCACGACCTTGACGGACGGCAGCCGGTCGCGCAGCTTGGCGGCCAGATCGGCGTCGATCTCGACCGCCGTCACGCTCGCCCCGAGTTCGAGCAGCAGGTCCGTGGTCAGCCCGGGACCCGGTCCGATCTCCAGGACATGGTCGCCGAGGTCGGCGGTCTCCTGGATCCAGGGCAGCAACTCGGTACGCAGGGACGCGGCCCACTCGGGGCTGGCCAGATAGATCAGATGGCCTTCGTTCATCATGACTCCGATCGGTTGGATGCCTTGGAGTCATTGGTACTGTCCGGTGGTATGTCCGACTTTGCTGGTTCGGCCGAATCTCTGCCCGCCGCGGCCTCGGTGCCCCTGGCGTCGCTGCGCGGCGGTACGGGGCTGACTGCCGGTTCGCTGCCCTTCGAGGGCCGGACCTGGGTCACCCCATGGCACCGGCACGACCAGCACCAGCTCGAGTACGCCTTCGAGGGGATCGTCGAGGTCGAGACCGCCGTGGCTCGCTACCAGCTGCCGTCCCGGCAGGCCGCCTGGATCCCGGCCGGCGTCGGGCACAAGAGCGGCTTCGCCGGGGCCCGTACGGTGTCGGTGTTCTTCGATCCGGCGCTGGTGCCCGACGCAGCGGGACGGGTGCGGGTCCTGCCGGTGGAGCCGATCCTGCGGGAGATGGTGATCTACGCGGCCCGCTGGCCGATCGCTCGGCGGACCAGTGACCCGATCGCCGACGCCTACTTCGAAGCGCTGGCCGCGCTGGTCCTGGAACGTCTGGACCATGAGCGGCCCTTCTATCTGCCGACCAGCACCGATCCGCTTATCACCGCGGTCATGCGCTACACCGACGATCATCTGGCCGACGTCTCGCTCGGCCGGGTCTGCCGCGAGCTGGCGGTCTCGGAACGCACCCTGCGGCGCCGATTCCAGGCGGCCACCGGCATGACCTGGCGGCAGTATCTGCTGCACAGCAGGCTGCTGCGCGCCATGACTCTGCTGGTCCGCCGGAACAGCACGGTCCTGGGCGTCGCGCTGGCCGTCGGCTTCGACAGCGCGAGCGCCTTCAGCCGGGCGTTCCAGGCGTACTCCGGGCAGTCCCCGAGTGCCTTTCGCCGCGAACGAGGGCACTAGCCTGCGCGTTTCACTTGCGGCAGCGCCCGGATCTTGAGTGGAAACGCGAAAGTGCCTTCTGCGCTGGGATGATGAGGCTTGTCTAAGGTCTCCGTCAGCCCAGCGGGAAGGCACTTTCTACGTGCACACTGCCGGGTCGCGTCCCCGGCTCGTCGTCCCTGCCGACGGGCGAGGGGTGGTCAGTCACGCCGGATCCCGTCTGCTGGCCGATCTCGCCGATGCCACCGGCCTGACGAATGCCTTCGGCGACGCTCTGCGTCGGTTTCGTCCGCGGGGCACCGGCCACGATCCGGGCCGGATCGCGGTCGACTTGGCGGTGATGCTCGCCGACGGCGGCGAGGCGATCGCCGACCTGGCCCTGTTACGTGACCAGCCCGAGGTGTTCGGCCCCATCGCCTCCACCCCTACCGCCTGGCGACTGCTGGCCGGCATCGATGCGGCCGCCCTGCGCGCCCTGCGAGCGGCCCGCGCCACCGCCCGCGAGACCGCCTGGCTGCAGGCCGGCGAGACCCGCGACGGTTCCCCGCCGCCCACGCCGGCGGACGTCAACTACCAGGCCCGACCAGGTCTGGCACCCAGCCCTCGAACAGGACGGCTCCCTTCGCGAAAGCGCCCAAGTCGCCGAACTGACCGGCATGATCAACCTGCCCGGGCTGCCCGAGGGCACCCGGATCATCGTCCACCGCGAACGCCCACACCCCGGCGCCCAACTGTCCCTGCTCGACCTGGACGAGGGCATGCGCCACCAGGCCTTCCTCACCGACACTCCCTACGGCCAAGGCTCCCTTCAACTACTGGAGGTCCGCCACCGCGCGCACGCCCGCGTCGAGGACCGTATCCGCTGCGGCAAGACCAGCGGATTCGGCCGCTTCCCCTCCCGCCACTTCCAGATCAACGCCGCCTGGCTGGAGCTCTCCCTGGCCGCCATCGACCTCCTCGCATGGACCCAGGCCCTCCTACCCGAGGGCGAATTGGCCGCCGCCGAGCCGAAGAAGCTCCGCTACCGGCTGCTGCACGCCGCCGCCCGCATCACCCACGGCGCCCGCCGACTGCACCTGCGGATCGCCGCCACCTGGCCTTGGCACCACGACCTCGCGACCGCCTCCACCCGACTCCAAGCCCTGCCCCGCCCGGTCACCTGAACCGACGAAACCGTCTCCGCCCGCCCACGACCCGAGGACCCCTGGAGAACCCGGCCCACGCGCCGGGCCATCGGCATGCCCCAAGCCAACAACCGGCCAACGATCCGCCGTCGACATCATCAACCCGGCTCAGCCGAACCCAACTGAAAGGCGGAGGCCAGTGCTCTGACGGTTACGTTGGCCGGGTTGTGTCGTACCTGCCTTTTATGGTGTCGGAGTGTCTCGTTGTCGTGATCGGACCGATGTCCGGGTGCTGCATCGCACCGCCCGGATCGGTCTGTGTCTGGCCCAGGCGCAGGTCCAGCGAGGTTCGGGGCGCAGCGAGTGCTGCGCAGTAGGCAACTCAGGGAGGTTGGCACATGAGAGCACTCCTCACGTCGTCCGGGATCAAGAACAGCAGCATTCACGACGCGCTGGTCGACCTGCTGGGCAAATCGATCGCCGAGTCCAACGCCCTGTTCATCCCCACCGCCATCTACCCCTTCCCCGGCGGGCCCGGAATGGCGTGGCGGGCGATCTCCGGTGAGGGTCCGTCGCCGTTGTGTGGATTGGGTTGGAAATCGTTGGGGATCCTGGAGCTGACGGCGCTGTCGAGCATCGAGGAGGCTGCTTGGGTGCCAACGGTCCAGGCCGCCGACGCACTGCTGGTATGGGGCGGTGACCCCCTGTTTCTCGCCAACTGGATGCGGCGCTCCGGTTTGACCGGCCTACTGCCGACGCTGCGCTCCGAGGCGGTCTATGTGGGGGTGAGCGCCGGGAGCATGGCTGTTGCCTCCACCTTTGTCGAGACCTACCGCGAACCGCCCCGCGGGAACGATGGACCGTTGAGGTCGGAAGACATCGTCTTCGCCACGCCTCAGGGTGACGTCGACAGAATCCTGGTCACGGGACAGGGAGCAGGACTCGTCGACTTCGCGGTGATCCCGCACCTGGAGCACCCGGACCACCCCGACGCCTCCTTGGCCAACGCGGAGAGGTGGGCGGCACGGATTCCCGCGCCGACGTATGCGATCGACGACGAGACCGCCATCAAGGTGGTCGACGGCGCCGCCCAGGTCGTCTCCGAGGGGCAGTGGAAACTGTTCCAGCCCTAACAGCACCGGGCAGTTCCTGAAAGGAACGTCGGTCGGGTCGTTCCCTCGTTGACCTATATCCAACCGGTTCAGGCGCCGTCACCTCCAACCGGCGAGCGTTGTCGGTCACAGCACCAGCAATCCCTAGGCGTTCTTGGGGCCGGCGTGCTGAACGACCTCGAAGGACCACAGCGTCGAGCCGGACGCGGCGGGCTTGGGCCGCTCGCCACCCTCGCCGGTCCCGGCACCGCCGCCCTGGTGAGCCGCCTTCATGGGGCCTTCGAGCCACGCCTGGAACGACGCCTCGTCACGCCAGCGGGTGTAGACCAGGTAGGTGTCCGTGCCCTCGACCGGGCGGAGCAGCTCGAACCACTCGAATCCGTCGGAGTTCTCGACCGCGTGCGCCCGGGAGGCGAACCGCTGCTCCAGGGTCTCCCGCTGCTCGGCGGGGACCGTCAGTACGTTGATCTTGACTACGCTCATGCTCCCATCATGCTCCAGAGCGGCGTAAGGATCCGATCAGGGACCGGTCCAGGCGGTCGGTGTCGGCAACCCGTTGTACAGAGGACACGGGGGCAGGCGCATGAGCAGTGACCATAGGCGTTGCACTATCGCTCTCTTCATCATAGTGGTCTTGGACCCGGCACGTGGTGGCCTGTTTAGCTGACGGCCAGTCAGCCAGTCAGCCAGTCAGCCAGTCGGCCAGACAGACAGGAGAACGCCCGTGCCGCCAGCCACCTCGCCACCCTGACCCGCGCTCCTCGCGCCGCGGCGGCGGATCCGGCAACTGCCCCTGACCGCACCCGTCGCGCGCCCTCGGGTACGCGTATTCCGCCCTCACCAGTCCAGGAGCTCGTTCATGATGCCGCCGCTGCGAAATTCTCCTCAATTCGACGCCACCACAGGCCCGTTGTCCCGTCGGCACCTGCTCGGCGCATCCGTGACGGGCGCCGCGACCCTCGCCGGCGCCGCCGCGCTGATCGGCGCGGCCCCTGCTGCGGCCTCTGCCGTGGCCCCTGCCTCGGCCGCTCCGTCGGTTGCGGGAGGACGGCGTTCCGGCCCACCGGGATCCTCGGGGGTGCGGCTGCGCTGGCTGGGCAACAACGGCTGGGAGATCCGCTTCGGCGATCCGGACAAGCCCACCACCATCCTGATCGACCCGTGGATCACCCGGTTCCGCACCGGCACCTACACCCCGCAGGGCAGCGACCCCGCCACCCCGATCACCGTGGACACCGGCCTCATCGACAGCCTGAACCTGACGGCTGATCAGATTCTCGTGACCCACGGCCATTACGACCACCTGCCCGACGTCCCCTACCTCGCCGCCAGCACCGGCGCCACGGTGCTCGGCACCGAGACCCACGCCAACCTGCTGACCGCGCTCGGCGCCCCCGAGGACCAACTCTCGGTCGTGCACGGCGGCGAGCTGCTGCAGTTCGACGGCTACACCATCCAGGTCATCCCCTCGCTGCACTCGATGACCGGCCCGCGTAAGAAGGTGCCCTTTCCCGGCACCCGAGCGGGTAGTCCCCCGCCGCGCCCCGGGTGATCTCCGAGCTGGTGGAGGGCGGCACCCTGGCCTACCTGATCACCATCGGCGACCGGCTCAGCATCCTGGACAACGGCGCTGCCAACTACGACGCCCGCCAACTCGCCGGCCTCGCCCCGGATGTGCTGCTGCTCCAGCCCGGCGGCGCCTCGGTGCCGGACTACGTACCCCGGTTGCTGGACGTTCTGGAGCACCCGCCGTACGTGATCCCCACTCACTGGGACGACTTCGACTACCCGCTGACCGAACCGGCCCGCGACTGGGGCGGTCTGACCGCACTCGAACAGGCAGTGCGCGCGGCAAGCCCGACCGCCCGGTTCGTCCGCCTCGACCACCTGGAGTCCTTCGCCTTCTGAGCGAGCCGAGTCGCGCCGGTGGGCGATCACTTGGAGAACGGGCCGATGGTAGGAACTGTCGCGCTTGACCGCTCGTGTTGAAGCCGCTGGAACGGCTTCGGGGCCGGTGGGCGTCGACCGGCCTGCGGTCTGCCCGCTGGGCTCCCTGGAACGGCTGCCGGCGCCGACGCCGGCAGCCGTTCCAGCGGATGGGCCACCGAGCGGCCCGGCTCATCGGCTTCGCTTCGCGGAACCAGCCGAACCAACAAGATCGTCAGCAGTACGGAGATCACTGACGGGGTGCCCGTGCGGCAGCCCCGAGAATGCCAAGGGGGAGGACCGGGTGACGGCCAACGCCACCGGTGGGGCGGAGCAGGACATGTCGGAGCAGGCGGCCGAGGTGACAACCGGACCGCGCCCCGGGGAGCCGGAAGAGCCGCTGCCGCAGACCAGCCGTGCGGTGACAGAAGTGAACGCCGAGGCGGCCGGGCCCGTGGCGACCGCCGGGCGACGTCGTCGGCTACGTCGATGACAGCTTCGGGAGCAGGACCCCGGTGGTCGCGGCGGCCGACCTGACCGTGACCGGCTGGCCCGGCATGGGACGCAGCTGACGCTTGCCGCGGATGCCCATGGATACCGCACAGCGCGAAGGGAGGCACCGCGGTGGGCACCCTCACCCTCCGGTCCGGGCCAGTGGCCGAGGCAGAGGTCCCAGTAGCCCTGCAGTACGACCTGGCCGCACCTGCTTCAGCAAGAGGCTGTCACGCCTTGGCTGATGATTCCCAACGCGACCATCAAAGCTGACCCGTGACTGACCGTCGCCAGGGTACGACCCGCAGGGAACCTGGCGACGGTCCGGGTCGGCCTGCCGGGAACCTGGCGACGGTCCGGGCCGGCCTGCCGCTGAGCACGCCGCCGACCGAGGCGGCCCGGCGGGTCAGGGCCGGGGCCGCCCAGCCAGCCTGAGTAGGGAGGCCGTGAGGGCGGCGACGAACTGATCGAACGTGGCCTCGTCGACGAGGTCCAGGGACAGATACGGATTGAGGTCCTCCAGCTCGACGAGGAGGAGTTCCCCTCGGGGGTGCGGCAGGCGTCGACACGCTGGATGCCGTGCCCGATGGTGTTCCACGCGATGAAGCGGTGGGCGAACTCCAGGTCGGCGGCGGTGGGTTCGTAGGGTTCGAGGCGCCAGCGCTGCTCCGGGTCGGGAGCGTGGAGGGCGTACTGGAAGGCGTCGTCGACGAAGTAGAACGAGACCTCGTAGGCGAAGCGGATCAGCGGCTGCACCAGGACGTCGTCGTACGTGACGGCGTCGATTCGTGCGCGGGGGACGATCTGCAAGCCTATCGAGTCGGCGCCGAGCTTCGGTTTGACGACGTAGTCGGGGACGACGGGCAGGCGTGCGAGGTCCTCGGCCCGGTCGATGGTGGGGATGACCGGGTACCCGGCGGTGCTCAGGTCGAGCAGGTACTGCTTGCCGGCCATATCGGCGCGCCCGGCCAGCTGGTTGTAGACGAGGACGCCGCGTTCGAGCGCGCGACTGCGGAAGGCCTCGTACTCGGCGCGGTAGTTCAGTACCGGGCCGCTGTTCCGGACGAGGACCACGTCGAAGGCGTCCATCAGCGAGGCGGCATCGAGGGGTGGCACAGGGCGACGTCGAAGTCCTCGCGCAGGCGGGTGGAGAGCCGGATGTCCTCGTCGCAGTACCGGCGTCCCCGGGCCTGGTACGCCAGGTCTGTGACGAGTAGGACGCGGAGCTTGGCTTCGGGCATGGCTCTCCTGTAGATCATCTTTCCTGCTCAGCCTACTATCGCGCGACGCAGGGGCCTGGCGGCTCCTGACGCCGGCCATGGTGCTCCCCAAGTTCCGGGCCGGCCGCCCTCCTCGGAACGCTTCGCGAAGGCCGTTGGTTGGAGTGCCGGTGCGAGTCTGGCGTAGGCATTCAGTACCCGGCAGCAGGCTGGGCGGGTGAGAATGCGCGTATGGACAACGCGGTGGGGCTGGCGGGGAGCTTGATGGCTGCGGCGCGAGTGGCGCAGGCCTCGGAGGCGGGACCACGACTTGCACGCTTACGGGGCGCTGGTCTGGGAGGCGGCGAAGGGGGAGAGCGGGGAGACCGCGTTGCGCTGCGGATTGGGGTTGCTGGCCTACGGCCGAGGTCCTGGGCGGAAGGTGGGCTGCGATCTGGTGGGCAACGCGGCCGGCGCGCATGAGTCCCTGCGTGGCGAGGCGGCAACCGCCCTGATAGCGCTGGCCGAGGTGGAGACAGAGGCCTGCGTGCTGCGTTCCCTCGTTGCCGGCCTGGGCTCGGCGCAGGACCCGCGCGCCGTTCCCGTGCTGGTCAGGCTTTCCGGACACGAGGACGCCGACCTGCGGCGTCAGGTCGCCTCGGAAATCAGCACCGCCAACAGCGGACCGCCCGACGGGCCCGATGTCCAGGCGCTGATCCGGCTCACCCAGGACCAGGACCCCGAGGTCTGCAACTGGGCGGCCTTCACGTTGGGACTCCAACTGGAGCAGGACACCACCGCCATCAGGGACGCGCTGTGGAAGTGCACCACCGATGAGGACAGCGAGGTCCGGGAAGAGGGCGCGCGAGCGCTGGCCAGACGGCACGACCCACGGGCCGTCCCGCTGATCGCGCAACTGCTGGACTCCGATGACGGGTCCCAGCTCTTCACCTGGACGCAGCGGAGATCCTGGGCGTTCCGGAACTCCTGCCGGCTCTGGACACCTATGAGTTCCACGCACCCGAAACCGACCGGGCCATCGCGGCCTGCGACCCGGTGCGGCGGGCCCGGATGGAGGAGGACGCCTGGACGGTCGTCGTGGAGTTGGAGCGGCTGCGCCCCGACATCGGCGCGGCGCTCAGCTCACCGCGCTACGAGTCGGTGCACTGGATGCAGCTGACCCACCGAGAGACGGCCGATGCAAGCTACTACACGGCCTCGCTGCTCGCCCGCACCGACGGGGACCCGGTGCGGGCGGCCGAGCTGGTGGTGGCCGACCTCACTGCTTCTGCCGGGAGCGGACCGCGGACTGACGGTCTCCCGGAGTCTTCAGGGTAAGCCTCGAGGGTAAGCCTCGCCGAGGGGACCGGCGAGCAGCCCTCCGCCCGCGCGGTCGAGCCAGCCGCGCAGTGCCCAGGCGAGTGGGAACGAGTGGCAGCCGTTGTCGCCGCTGATCGGCTGCCCGCTCGGGCGCGGTGACCGGTCCGCGCCGGTGCACGGGCCTGGGAAGTGCCCTATGCCAGCGCACCGCCGCTGGCCTGCGTTCAGTCGGGGGGCTCCGGCGGGACAGGCTCTCCGCCAGGCTCAGGGAGAGGCGGCGGGGTCGCCGGCTCGGGAGGCGGGACGGGCGAGCCGGGCGACACCCGCGGGTCCGGTGTCAGTGGCGGAGCGGGCGGCGTCGGCGGAGCAGGCGGCGCCACAGGTTCTGGCGGCCGCGGCGGTGATGGGGGCTCGGGCGGCGGTGCGGGGACGACGTCGGGCTCCGGCGGGTCGGCAACAGCGCGCATGGTGACGGGCTCCTAGCGTCCGAGGGCGTGCTCGAGCTGCTTCTTGTTCATCTTCGAGCGGCCGTGGATGTTGCGCTGTCTGGCCTCGTTGTACAACTGGTCGTAGGTGGGCCCTGCGCGCCGCTGTGCGAGCGCTGTCCGCCTCGCCGGGCGGAGGAGATGTCCTTGACCGAGCTGCGGCTGGCGGTCTCCGACTCGCCGTGCCGGGCTCGTTCCTTGTTCACCGTGCGGGCGGCGATCTCCTTGGCGCCCTTCTCGCTCTCACCGCGCTCCAGGGCGCTGTCCTTGATGTGCTCGTACTGGCGCTCCCGCTTGGGACTTGATCCACGAGGCATGGTCACATCCCTCCATTCCTTGCCTTGTCGTCGGGGTGAACGAGAGGCCGAGCTTGCACCGGGGGAGGGGGCCGCCGTGCCAGCGCAACGGCAGCACCGCGCGCGGCATCAGCGGCAGGGCCCGGCAGCGGGTCCTCCGCTGGCGGGCCGGTGGGCAGCCAGCGCGGCCCGCCCTCGGTGAGCGTGCGGTGCAGTAGGTTGGGCCACTGCGAGGGGTTTCCCGGCGTGGCACGGGCGTTCAAGGGCGGGCGAGCCGCCGTTCGCCGCCGGCGCCCGGGGCGTACGTCAGGCCGTAGTGCTGGAAGATCGCCGCTTCGTCCTCGGCGGGCAGCACATCGTCGGTGCCGATCGCCGGACAGTCCTTCACCAGCGCCTTGTCATAGCCGACCTTCACGTAACCGGGCCCCACGGTCGCTTCGTCAAGGGGTACGAAGACCAGGCGGTGCCGGGTGGGCAGCCCGATCTGGACCGTAGCCATGGACGGCAGGTCGGTGGCGGTGTCGACGTAGATCGCCTCCAGCGTGCCGATCTTGTGGCCGGCCGGGTCGACCACGTTGTGCGTTCGCCACTCGCGGATGTCGCCTACCCGGATCACCCTGACTCCTCTCCACCGCCCAGCGCCCAGCGCGCGGTCGGAACGGCGCGTCGGCGCTGCCCGCATCCCTCTCAGGGTGCCCTCGCCAGTGTGCGGACGCCACCGCATGCCGCCCTGCACTGGTCCCGGCTCGTGGAGTTGCTGGACGTCGACTACGCCGGGCCGGTCTGAGGCCGATAGCCCGGCTGAAGACTCGCCCCGCTGTCGGGGACAAGCCCGTCGCCGGCCTTTCGCCGCTACGGAGCCTGGACATCCGCCGCCGGCGGCTCAGGCTTCTCGTCGTCCTCCTCGTCTTCGGCCTTGGCACGGACGTCCGGCGGGGTGGGCGCCGTGATCGCCCGTTCCTCCGCGGACCGCTCCCGCACCTGTTCGTCGTCTCGCGCTGTGTCGTCCTTGGAGGTGTTCATGGTGTTGTCCTTTCGCTGGGCTGTGTCTCCTCCGAACCGAGGAGGCACGGGGCGTTGCCCGACTTCCTTGCTCTCACACCGGACACGTTGTCGCAGCCGGGCTCACTCGCGAACACAAGACGTCGAGAATCAAGCCGCTTCCTGTCGCTGCAGTCACTGCACGGTGGCCGCAGAACCGCGCTGCTACGACAGGCCGCCTACCCCACTAGACCAACCGGGGGATGCAGGCCGACGCCGCCGTACAGGCCGACGCTGTCAGTCCTTGACGACCTGGTATATGCCGTAGATGACGCCGGGTACGTGGCCGCACAGCTGCAGGAGGAACGCCCACAGCACCTTGATGCTCAGGCCGTCCTTGATGAGCACTGCGAGAGCCGGCAGGAACAGGCACAGCAGTATGAGCAGAACTTTCCCCATGATCGTCCCTCGATTCACGCCTGCGGACTCAACCTCGCCCGGGAGTTGAGTCCGGGAGTGGATCCGCGGCGTTGTGTCCTCTCCGGCCCTGTGGCGGGCCGGGCGAGCTCAGCGTCCTTGGGATCCGTAGTACTTCCTGACGATGTCGCGGTTGCCGGGTGGTGTCGGCCTCGGCGTTGTGGGCGGCTTTCCTGCCGATGCCTACGGCTGACTCCCTTCGTGACGTGGTGCTTCGTGACGTGGTGCCGGAAGCGACGCGGCCTACTGGCGGCCGGAGTTGTGCCCGAGCAGGTGGAACTCGCGGTGCCCGTTTCCGTGTGCCGATTCGTCGCTGTTCTGCGGGAGGCCGTAGTCCTCCGTGGTGGGACCGACCCGTGTGCCGGCCGTGTGTTCGCGAGCGCGGTTCTGCTGACCGAGCACGTCGTCCCGTTGGTCGGCGAGCGCGCCCCGCTGTTAGGCGAGGTCGTCCCGTTGGTCGGCGAGCGCACCTCGCTGTTGGGCGAGGTCGTCCCGTTGGTCGGCGAGCGCACCTCGCTGTTGGGCGAGGTCGTCCCGTTGGTCGGCGAGCGCACCTCGCTGTTCGGTGAGGTCGTCCCGCTCATCGGCGAGGTCGTCACGCTGCTCGGCGAGGCCATCGCGGCCCCGGCTGACCGATGCCGCCTGCACGCGGGCGTCGTCACGCTGCTTGATCACGTCGTCACGCTGCTTGATCACGTCGTCGCGCTGCTCGATCACGTCGTCGCGGTCCTTGGCAGCGGCTGCTGTCTCACGGCGGGAGTGCTGCAGTCTGTGCCGTGCAACCGCGCCACGGCGCGACGTGCGGCGCGCGCCGGTCAGCAGGAGTCCCAGTCCCAGCATGCCCACCGCTCCGACGATGATCCCGTAGAGGAACAGGGTGCCGGTGGAGCCGGTCATGTGGTGTCCGAACACCGTGAACGCGTTGGTGAGCGCGTGTGCGCTGCCGGTGTTGCCGAAGATTCCGGCGATCGCGACAACCGCCGCGACGATCAGGAGGATGAGTCCGAGAACAATGATCATGACGTGCTCCAATCGGATCTACGTCGTATGCCTACAGTCAACTCCTGGACTAAACTGGTGTCTACACCGTAGGTCTACGAACTTTAGGTTGATCGGTGCTCACCACCAGCGAGAGAAGGTGCCGACATGACCCCTCCCACGGCTGACCCGGCGCTCTGGGACGGCGACCCGCCCACGACCGGGAAGCTCAGCCGGGAGCGGATGCTGGCCTGCGCGCTGGAGATCATCGACCGCGAGGGCATCGAGAAACTATCCATGCGCCGCCTGGCGCGCGCGCTCGGCCATGACCCGATGAGCCTCTACCGCTACGCACCGAACAAGGCGGCCCTGCTCGACGGCGTCGCCGAGACCGTCCTCAGCCAACTGACGGTGGACTCCACCGACCCCGACTGGACCGCCCAACTACGCGCTGTGGCCCGCCACTACCGCCAACTCGCCCTGACCCACCCCAATGTCGTACCGCTCCTGGTCACCCGCCCGCTGGCCACTCCACTCGCCCTGCGCCCCCGGGGCACGCTGCGCCCACTCGAAGCCGTCCTCGCCCTTCTCACCCGAGCCGGCTTCAGCGGCGCCGACGCCCTGCACATCTACCGGGCCTTGTTCGGACTGCTCCACGGCCATGTCCTCGACGAGCTCCAGGAGCTCGTCGACAACCCTGACGAGACCGACGACCTGCTGCGTCTGGGTCTGCACCGGCTGCCGATCGGCGAATTCCCCCTCCTGCGCGGTCTCGCGACCGCCCTGGCCTCTTATGACGGCGCTGCCGAACTCGAACGCGGCCTCGACATCCTCCTCGCCGGCCTGAGTACCGCACCGGGAAGCACGGGCGACTGCACCCCCAGCGCGAAGACAGCCTGAACGTGAAGGCCCACTCGGATGGGCGGCCGGTGCGGACGGTCCTACGGGCGCACCTGGTCGACCCGCCAGAGCCGGCGGGGGAGGGCGCCCTCCTCGAAGGCGTGGACCTCGCGCAGGTGCCAGCCCTCGGCGAGGGCGTCCACCAGCTCCCGTGAGAAGTAGTGCACCGCGAATCCGCCGTGCTCCCAGATGTCGTCACCGTGCCCGATGCCCGCGCCGTAGTGCGCGTCGCCCGTGTGCCGGACGGTGTACACCAGGTGGCCGCCGGGCCGCAGCACCCGCCGTACCTCGGCGACCAGGGCGGTGAGTTCCTCGGTGGACAGCGCCATGCAGAACAGCATGTGTGCGAAGACGGCGTCCACCGAGGCGTCCGGCAGTGGCAGCGGTGCGCGGACGTCGTGCGGCAGGGTGGCGATCCGGTCCGCAAGGCCCTGGGCGCGGGCGGTTTCGGCGAGTTGGGTGAGTGCGACCGGGCTGAAGTCGGTGGCCGTTACGGTGACCCCGGCCCGGGCGAAGGCCAGCGCGTCCCGTCCGTGGCCCGCGCCCAGTTCCAGCACCTCGCGGGCGCCGGCGGCCCGGAACGCCTCGATCGCGTATCGGGCCGGCTCCGACGGCTCAGCCCCATACATCCCGGGGTGCTCGGTGTAGGTCCGCTCCCAGTGCTCCCGCTGTCCCTCGACCACGCCCGCCACCTTCTGCTCCCGGCTCCCACGCCGCCGTTCCGCCTCGCCGGCGCATCAGCCGAGGGTCACTGCGCTCGGAGGGTCACGGGCTGACGACGAGCAGCACCACCGCCGTGAGCAGTGCGGTCACACCCAGCAGGACGAACACCCGCTCGACGCCGCGCCGCTGGCGGCCCTCCAGCAGCACCTGGCGCGGGTCGGCCGGGTCGTAGCGCAGCCGGACCAGCGCGCCGGGGCGCAGCGGGTGGGCGCGGCTGGACGCCACCGGCGAGAACACCTCGACCACCTCGGCGGTGCGGGTGGTGAACTGCAGCAGCGGGTGCGGCGGCGGTGCGGTGTCGTCCGGGCCCGGGGCGCGGTATCGGACCAGCGCCTCGGCGGGCTCCCCGACCTCCTCCAGGTGGCGGATCCCGTTCAGGCCGGCGATCCCGGCCAGGTAGGCGCCGAGGCCGCCGAGCGCGAGGAAGAACACCAGGGCTATCACGCCGATCACGGTTGTGCGCCGATCATGGCTACTCCGCCTTCCGAGCCCGACGGTTCCTCTGCCCCCAGTCTCCCCCGGGAGCGGGCGCCGGACCAGAGGGCCTGCGTTCTCCGGGAGCTCAGCTCGCGCTCAACGCCGCCGCCTCCAGGTCGAGGTCGCGCTGCAACTGGCGGCGGGTGGTGTCGCTGATCCGGTGGTCGTCGTAGAGCCGGTGCAGCTCGGTGTTCTGCACATCGATCACCTCGCGGCGCAGCTCCCGGTAGACCGCCAGCGCCGGCGCGCCGCCGTCCGACTCCTCGGCGTCTTCGGCGTGCCGCAGCCGAGCCTGCAGGCCGCGTCGCACCCGGTCCAGCACGTGCTCCGGGGTGGCCTCCAACTCGGCGAGCGCGTCCAGGTGTTCCAGTCCGGCGCGGGCCAGCCGCTCACGGGCCTGCTGCTCCTCGCGGGCGGTGTGCTCGGGCTCCAGGGCCAGGCCGGAGCGGTTGACCAGCGGCGCCAGGCTCAGCCCCTGCACCACCAGCGTGAAGACCACGACGGCGGTGGTCAGCACCAGGATCAGCGGCCGTCCGGGCAGCGGGGTTCCGTGCGCGTCGGCGAGCGGTATGGAGAGCGCGGCGGCCAGCGGCATCACCCCGCGGGTACCGGCCCAGGTGATCACCGTGGCTATTCGCCAGGACGGCCGCCCGCCGCTGGGCCGCAACGCGGCGGACAGCGGCAGCATCCAGAGCACCCGCAGTCCCACCAGGGCGGCCGCCACGGCCAGCGCCTGCACCGGCCACCATCCGCTGCCAGTCGGCAACTCCCGTACCATGGTGGGCAGTTCCAAACCCACCAGGCTGAACACCACGCTCTCCAGGAGGAACACCACCACCGCGTACACCGCGTGCAGCTGAAGCCGGATCCGGGCGTCGCTGAGCCGGTGCCCGGCCCGGCCGAGGAGCACCCCGGCGACCACCACGGCCGTCACTCCCGAGGTGTGCGCGCTCTCCGCCAGGACGTACGCCGCGTAGGGGGTGACCAGGGCGATCACCGTCTCCAGTACCGGGTCGGCGGTGCGCCGCCGGATCAGGTGCACCGCGCCGGCGACCGCCGCGCCGACCGCGCTGCCGCCGCCCGCGAGCAGCGCGAACTCACCCACCGCCCCTTGCCAGCTGAACGCGGAGGAGGCGACCGCGACCGTGACCGCCACTCTGAACAGCACCAGCGAGGTGGCGTCGTTGAACAGGCTCTCGGCCTGGACCAGCACCTGCACCCGGCCGGGCAGCGCCAGTCGCCTGCCGAGTGCGCTGACCGCCACCGGGTCGGTGCTGGCCAGCACCGCGCCGAGCACGAAGGCCAGCGGCAGCGGCAACGGGGTGAGCAGCGCGGCCAGCGCGCCGACGGCGGCCGCCGAGGCGAGCACCAGGCCGAGTGCCAGCACGGTGACGGGTCGCCAGACCGCGCGCAGGTCGCGCAGCGAGAGCTCCTCGGCGGAGGCGTAGAGCAGCGGCGGCAGTACCACCAGACCGATGGTCTCGGGTGCGATGTGCATCGCCGGGGCGCCCGGGACCATCGCCACCGCGATGCCGGCCAGCACCAGGAGCGAGGGCGCGGGGATTCGCCAGCGCCGGGCGCCTGTTGCGACGCTCGTCGCCAGCACCACCAGGAAAAGGACCATCCCCACCGCGTGCATCGACCGAGTCCTCGAGCTTCCGCTCACGGGGCCACTGCCGCCGAATGCCGCAGTCCGTTCCCCGGCCGACCAGACTTCCCGGCGCACCAGGGGCGTATTTTAGCAATTTCATACGGCTTCTTAGCGGGAATTATCGCGGCGAGGGTTCGGGCCTGCCTGAATGAGCGCTTGCTCAGGGGGTGGTGCCGTGCCTGAGGCCAGCGATGGTGCCGTGCCTGAGGCCAGCGATGGTGCCGCGCCGGAGTTCAGCGCCAGCGTCTACCCGCCGAGCCCCGTGCCCGGCCCCGTGCGCGAGGAGCGGCCGACCGGACCCGGCCACCTCAACGCGTACGGCCGCACCAAAGCCGTCGCCGACGCACTCGCGCTGGCCGCCGGAGCCGTCGTGCTGCGCCCGCGCGCCGTCTACGGGCCCGGCGACCCGCACCTCCTGCCCCGGCTGCTCGACCGCGTGCGCCACGGACTGCTCCCGCTGCCCGGCAGGGACGTGACGCTCAGCCTGACGGCCGTGCAGAACCTCGCCGACGCCTGCCTGGCCGCCGCCGGACTCGCTGCCGGACCAGCCTGGCCGCCCGGCGCCTACAACATCGCCGACGCCCACCCCTACCGCCGCGACGCCGCCGTGCGCCGCGTGCTGGCGGCGCACGGCGTGCGCGTGGGGATCGTGCACCTGCCCGTCCGCGCGGCAACCTGGGCGGCCCGGACCGGCCGCGTGCCGGGCCTGACGCCGTACGCCGTACGCTGTGGACCAGGTGGCCCGAGGCGTCGTGCTCGACACCACCCGCGCCCGGGCCGGTGGTTGGGAGCCGCACTGGGATCTGGATGCGGTGTTCGGCGGGCGGGCGCTCCGAGCGGTTCCGGGCAGTCCGGGCGGTCTCGGGGGCAGAACCTCATGCCGACCGGACTTCCCGGCGCACCGGTGCAGCAGCCTGCTGCCATCGAGGGCCGTGGGCATCGGGCAAGATCTGACAGTGCATCGGGCGTTCAGTGGGCTGGGTGGGTTGGGAGGTGTCGGATGAGCGGCTTGCGGCTCGGTCTGGACGTGGGGGGCACCAGCACCCGCGCGGTGCTGGTCGACGCCGCGGGCGAGGTGCGCGGCCGTGGTACGGCGGCGGGTGCGAACCCCGCCGGCGCGGACGCGGACGCCGCCCTGGCGGCACTCGCGACGGCTGTCAGCGCGGCGTTGGCCACTCGGGAAGCGGCGACGGTGACGGCCTGCCTGATCGGCCTCGCCGGCTACCGGTCGCTGCCCGACCCCGCCGAGTTCGCCGCCCGTTGCCGGTCGGCTCTCCAACTCCGCTGCCCCGTAAGGGTGGTGCCGGACGCCGTGCCCGCGCTCGCCGCCGGGGGCGTGCCGGACGGCACCGGCACCGTGCTGATCGCCGGGACGGGTTCGATCTGCATCCGGCTTGCCGGGCACCGGCCGCGCACGCAACGCGGTGGGCTGGGCTGGCTGCTCGGCGACGAGGGCAGCGGCTTCTGGCTCGGGCGCATGGTGCTGCGCGAGGCCATCGACCACCCCGACGGGGCGCTGGGTGCCGTCGTGCGCCGCGAGTGCGCGGCCGACTCGCCGCAGGAGCTGGTGCGTTGGGCCTACGCCGGCCCGCCGCGCCGCCTGGCCGGCCTCGCCCCACTGGTTTCGGCGGCGGCCCTGGACGGCGACCCCGCCGCCGTCGCGCTGGCTGAGGCCGCCGCCGGGGAGCTGGGTGCCCTGGTCCGTGCCACTGCCGTGCGTGGTGAACCGCTGGTCCTGGCGGGCTCGGTGGCCGCTGGCCCCGGGCCGATCCGCGAGCGGCTGCTCGACCGGCTGGCCGATCTGGCGCCGCGGCTCCCGGTGGTCGATGCGGCGACGGCTGCGGCGCGGTTGGCAGGGGCGAGTTGACGCGGGGCGCTGTCAGCACCGGGCTGGCGGGCGTCAGTTGAGGCCCGCCTCGCAGATCTTCGTCAGTTGACGCCAGTCTCCGTCAGTGCCCGGTCCAGGCGCCGGGCGCCTTCCGCCAACTGGTCCACGCTCTCCGCGTAGCCGTAGCTCAACCGCAGGTGCGGCGCCGGCGGTTCGGCGGTGAAGTACGGCCCGCCCGGGGTGACCGCCACCCCCGCGCGCAAGGCAGCGGCAGTAAGCGCCTCCGGGGTGAGGCCCTGCGGCAGCCGTACCCACAACTGATAGGCACCGTAAGCAATCTGATGAGACATCAGCTCAGGCCGAAGCTGCGTCAGCGCCGTGGCCAGCGCGGTTCGCCGGTCCCGCAGTGCGGCCGCCAGGGTGCGCAAGTGCTGCGCCCAGGCCGGGGCGGCGACCAACTCCAGTGCGGTCTCCTGCAGCGGTCGCGGGACGAAGAAGCTGTCCACCGTCTGGACCGCGCGCAGCCGGGCCAGTGCCGGACCACGGGCGGCCAGCGCCGCGACCCGCAGATTGGGTGAGGTCGGCTTGGTCAGCGAGCGGATGTGGACCACCACGCCGTCCGGGTCGGCGGCGGCCAGCGGCGCGGGCAGCGGCGGTGCGTCCGCGTGGACCAGGCGCCGTGCGTAGTCGTCCTCCACCACGAACGCCCCGGCCGCCCGGGCGATCCGCAGCACCTCATCGCGGCGCTCGCTGCTGAGCACGGCGCCGGTCGGGTTGTGGAACAGCGGCTGGCAGACGAACAGCCGGGCGCCGGTGGCAGCGAAGGCGTCGGCGAGCAGGTCGGTGCGCACCCCGTCCGCGTCCACCGGCACCGGTACCGGACGCAGCCCGGCGGCCTTGGCGATCGCGAGTATGCCGGGGTAGGTGGGCGACTCGACCAGAACCGGCGCCCCCGGTACGGCCAGCGAGCGCAGCGCGGTGTTGAGTGCGCTCTGGCCGCCGGCGGCGATCAGCACGTCGGACGCGGTGAGGCCGTCGGCGATGTCCCGGGCGAACCAGGCCCGCAGTTCGGGCAGCCCCTCCACCGGGGGCCGGCTCCAGGCGCCCGGCCGTCGACCGGCCCGGGCCAGCGCGGCCGCCAGGGCGCGCTCCGGCTGGAGCGAGGGGTGCAGATAGCCGCTGTTGAGGTCGACCACCTCGGGCGGCGCCAGCAGCAGGGTGGTGAGCACACCGGTCGCGTCGGCGACCCTGGCCGGGGGCACGCCCGCCTCCGCGCTGAGCGCCACCTCCTGCCAGGAGGTGTCCCCGGGCGCGGGCGCGGAACGTGCCGCCTCGGCGCGGAACACTCCGGCGCCCGGCCGGGAGACCACCAGCCCCTCGGCGACCAGGGCGGCGATCGCCCGCGAGACCGTCACCGGACTCACCTGGTACTGCTGCATCAGCTCCCGGCTGGACGCCAGCTTCTCACCGGGAGAGTAGCGGGCGAGCTCGCGACGGAGAGTATCGGCAAGCTCTGTCACCGTGGTTCGGGTCATGCGCACCACCATCGTCAACTGCTACGCTCATTTATGACAGCACATGATAGCGCTATCTTCACCCGCTCAATAGCGGTCGGTGGCACCGCCTTCGCCGCCCTGGGCGTGCTCTGCTTCTCGTTCACCTTCCCCGCCACCTCCTGGGCCCTCGACGGCTTCGGCCCCTGGACGATCACCGGGCTGCGGGGAGTGCTCGCCGCGGCCTTGGCCGGCGTCTGCCTGGTCGTCAGGCGCGTCCCACTGCCGACCGGCTCCGACTGGCCCGGGCTGTTGGCGGTGGCCGGCGGCTGCGTGGTGGGGTTCCCGCTGCTCAGCACCCTGGCGCTGCGGACCTCCTCCACCGCCCACTCCGCCGTGGTGATCGGCATGCTGCCACTGGCCACCGCGGCGCTGTCCGCGCTGCGCACCGGCGCCCGCGCGCCCCGGATGTTCTGGTGGGCCGCACTGGCCGGCGCCGTGGTGGTGCTGGCGTTCACCCTCCAGCAGAGCGCCGGTCGACCGAGCCTCGCCGACGGCTACCTGTTCGCCGCCCTGCTGGCCTGCGCCGCCGGTTACGCCGAGGGCGGGCGGCTGGCGCAGCGCATGCCCGGCTGGCAGGTGGTCGCCTGGGGCGTGCTCGCGGCACTGCCCGCCACCGCGCTCACCTGCGTTCTCGCCCTGCCCGCCGAGCCGGTCCACCTGACCCCGCACAGCATGGTCGGGCTCGGCTACCTCGCCGCCGTCTCCCAGTTCGGCGGCTTCGTGGCCTGGTACGGGGGCATGGCCTCGATCGGCGTCCTGCGCGCCAGCCAACTCCAGCTCGCCCAACCGCTGCTCACCCTCTGCTGGGCGGTGCTCGTGCTCGGCGAGCGGCTGCCGGCAGCCGTGCCGGTGACGGCGCTGGCGGTGGTGGCCTGCATCGCGGTCACCCAACGGGTGCGGGGCTGACCGCGACGCCGGCCTGCATCTGACACCGCCGACGCTCACTGCCGTGCCGACGGCTCGTCAGGCCGGTGCACGGCTGATCCCCTGTGAGGTCATCGGATCACACTACGGCGCTCGATCTCAGGGTGCCGGTGGCCGCAGCAGACGGCTCCTCGCTCGGCCCCCCGCCTGGCAAGCATCCCCCCGTGCCCGCCGGGGCCGACCCCGGCGGGCACGGGCTCGCCTCTTCGGACTTGCGGACTTTCGGACTACGGCGGTCAGCGGCTCCCGCCCGCGTCGCCGGGGTCGCAGCCCATGCCGTCGTGGTTGGTGTCCAGGCCGAGGTCGTCCCGGCCGTGCACGGCCAGGTCCCGGTAGCCGTGCTGCAGCAGCCAGGTGCAGCGGGCGCCTTGGGCGGCGCCGACGCCGGGCGGGAAGGCGGCCGGTGCGCAGATGTTGAGCGCGCCGTAGTGGTGGTCGCAGCCGTCGGCGTCGGGGGCGACCGCGGTCTCGTCGGTCCGCTTGGACTGAGGGGCCATCGGGTGCGCTGCCGGGCTCTGGGCGAAGTCCATGATGTGCGGGTCGGGCCGGCGCTGCTGGGTGGCGGCGGTCCCGCCCGTCGGCGGAACGGGGCGGGAGGAGGCGTTCGGTGTGGCGAGGGTGAGGGCCAGCGCCAGCCCGGCCACACCGGTGCCGAGCCCGGCGCTCGTCCTGCCCGGACGCCAGCGGCGGCGCGAGGGTCGCACGGTCATCGGACCGTCCTTTCGTTGTAGGAGCCTTTGTGGGACGTGTGACGGCACGTCACATCAGGCGGACCCAGGAGGCCACCGACGGCACGCCAGCCGCGTTGACCACGTAGAGCATGTAGTAGCCGGGCGGCGCCAGGTTGGGGCTGCTGGTCACGTTGAGGTCGATGCTTCCGTCCGTGTGGACCGTCATCGGCAGGTCGACGAACCGCTGGTTGGGCTCCGAGGAGTGGGGGACGGCGGCCGGGCGGATCAGCTCCGCCCGCACGATCGGCGCGTCCACCGTGATGTGCTGGCTGGAGCCGTAGGACCACACGGTGTTGGCCACGCCGGTGATCTGCGGCCGGGCGCCGTGGTACAGGTACGGCGGAGTGTAGATCGACACGTGCATGTCGAAGGTGCCGTTGCCGGGGTCGTCGCCCACCGTCATCACCCGCCCGTCCGGCAGCAGGAAGGACGCCGAGTGGTGGGTGCGCGGGATCGGGTCGGTGGCCATGCCCGGGGCCGCATGCTGAATCCGGCGCGATGGCACGACGGCACGACGGCCCAACGGCGCGACGGCGCGCTATGGCCGGGCGTCGCGCCGGTCTTGGCTCGTGCCGGATGCTGAAGCCCTGTCAGCCGCGCTGGTGCTCGCGGGACGCGAGCGGCGCCATGCGCACCACTCTGACCTGTGGCGATGCGGTGATCGGCACCGTGATCCCGGGGCGCCCGGCAGCCACCCGCCGAACGGATCCGGCCACCGCGGTGCACCCGTCGGGCGCCTCCGGGGCGCGTCGGCCGTGCGGCACGCGGGACATGGCTCGGGCCGAACCGGGGGCCGGGCGGGAGGTCACCCGCACGGCCCCCGGCGGATGGTCAGCCGATCGTCCAGTGCTGGAGTGTCGAGCCGGTGTCGGGCTGTTGGGTGATCAGGGCGTTGTTGGCCGTCGATGCCGTGGTCAGGAGCAGTCCGCTGGAGACCGAGGTGACGGTCCAGCTGCCGTCCGGGAGTTGGGCGAGCCGCCAGTGCTGGTGGCCGTCGCCGGTGCACGGCTCCTGGACGACGGCGGCTCCGGCGGTGGTCGAGGCGCCGCTGACGTCCAGGCACAGGCCGGACGCGCTGTTGACCAACTGGGAGGAACCGTCAGCCTGTTGGGTGATGGTCCAGACCTGGTTGGGGCCTCCGTGCAGGCCCCAGCTGATCAGCTGAGTGCCGGCCGCGGTCGAGCTGGCCGGGTCGTCGAGCGCCTGGCCGCCGGTGCTGAGCGTGTGTGCGCCGTTCGGCGCGGTGTCGTGGAAGGCCTCGAACTCGTAGAGCGAGTAGCCCCATTGAGTGCCACGAGCGGTGCCGTAGAGGCGGATGTAGCGGCCGCTGCCGGTGAAGCCGGTCAGGGTCTCGGTGCCGCCGGTTCCGTTGGTTCGGGTGTAGACCGTGGTCCAGGTGGTGCCGTCGTTCGAGAGCTGGATCTGGTAGGCCTTGCCGTAGGCGGTCTCCCAGGCGAGCACCACTCGGTTGACGGTCTGCACGCTGCCCAGGTCCACCTGGAGCCAGGTCGGGTCGGTGTACTGGCTGGACCAGCGGGAGTTCAGGTCCCCGTCGGTTGCGTTGGCGGCCGGGAAGTTGGGGGTCTCGATGCTGGACGCGGTGGTCGGCCGGCCTTGGGCGAGGTCGCCTTGGATGACCGGCACGGGGTAGAGCGGGTTGCGGCCGATCGCGTCCATGATCGGGATGAACGCGGCGTAGGTCGACACCGGCTTGGGGGAGTTCCACGTCAGCTGCGCCAGGTCGCGCAGCGGGTACTTGAGGTTGGCAGCGGTCTGGTCCACGGTCTCGGCGGTCGGGTTGTCGCACCAGACGTGCAGCAGCGAGCCGGGGTTGCGGCTGGGGTCGCTGATGGTGTTGGAACCCTGGAACAGGTCGGGGTTCCAGGACTGGTACATCCAGGTGGTGTCGGGCTTGGCGCCGCCGTAGACGTAGTAGGTCGGAGTCCAGGACTCGTTGGCGACGGTGTGCCCGGCGTCGATCAGCTGCTGCGGCGTCAGGCCGTAGTCGTACCAGTACTCGACCACGATGTCCGGGTTGGGCGCGATGGTGCCGTCGCCCGCCTTGATGCCGTCGTTCCACATCCGGGCGGCCTTGCCGCCGGCCCGGACGATCGAGTCGGCCCAGTTGACGAAGCCGTAGAAGGCGTCCTTCGCGGTGGCGTTGGGGCCGTAGGTGGCATGGGCGTAGCTGAGCAGCTGCGGGTAGGAGGCGTAGTCGGTCACGTACTCGTCGGCGCCGATGTGCCAGTACTTCGAGGAGGTGAAGAGCGGCTCGTACTCCTGGATCAGGTCGCTCATCAGGGTGCGGGCGCCCGGGATGGTGATGTCGATGTAACTGCTGCTGGGGCTGCCCGAACTGTCTTTCAGCCGGTAGTCGTTGCCGATCGAGAGCTCACCGGAGAGGATCGCGTCCATGTGGCCGGGCATGTCGATCTCCGGCACCACGGCGACGTGGTACTTGTCGCCCAGCGCGATGATCGCCGCGAGGTCCGCCTTGGAGTAGTGCTGCGCTGAGGTGATCTCCGGGTGGGTGCTGCTCTCCAGGCGGAACCCGTAGGTGTCCGACAGGTGCAGGTGCAGGTAGTCGAGCTTCAGGTAGGACATCTCGCGGATCTGGTTCTCGACCCAGTCGACGGGGAAGAAGTTCCGCCCGGTGTCGATCATCAGCCCGCGCTCGCTCTTGCCGGGCGAGTCGGTACCCGTGCCGGCCGGCACCGTCGCGCTCTGGTGCAGCCACTGGAGGATGGTCCGGGTGCCCCAGAACTCCCCGTCGGTGGTGGACCCTTGAACGGTGATGACGGAACCGACGGTGACCCGGTAGCCCTCCGCGGGCTGGTTGCCCCGAGGGTGAGGGTGATGTCGCCGGGTGCGGCGCTGGTACCGGCCGGTGCCACGGTGACCGTGTGCCCTTCGAGGGCGGTCAGATCGGCGGCGAAGGTGGCGGCGTCCCCGGCGAGTTGGGCTGCGTGGGCGGGGTCCACGACGACTCGGCTGGACGGGCCGAAGGTGAAGGAGCCGGTCGCCGACGTCCAGCTCTGCAGGGCCGGCACGGTCGTCGGCGGGGTGGCGGCGGCCGGGGGAGCGGCGGGGGAAGCAGCAGCGGCCGAGGCAGCCGGGAGTACGAAGGAGAAGGGGAGCACAGCGGTGAGGAACGCCGCGGCGAGGGTGGATTTGACTGATCGCATGGCCTGCCCAGGGTCGGGGGAGGGAGCGCGTGCGTGCAGAATCTGCTCGATTGTTGCAGGGTCTATACCATTAGCAGCATGCAACGGGCAGTATTGAGCAGAATGGCCCTGGCGGCAAGGGTGCTGAGAGCAGCACGAGTTGAGTGCTTCAGAAGCCGGTGCGTATGTCGCTGCGCGCATCACCCGACACCACATGCCGGTCATACAGGCCCGCACGGGCCAACCGGCGCCATGGACGGGCAAGGCGGAGGGTCATCGAGATGTCCGGGTCCTGCGTGTCCAGGTCGAGATCGGCGAACGCGAGGCCGGGTCCGCGGGCGGCGGGGCAGCTCGCGAGTCGGCGGCCGCCCGGCGCGATGATCCTCGCGGGCGCGGTGGCACCGAACTGGGCCGGGACGGAGTAAGCGACCCAGTAGTTGTAGAGGATCGCGTACGCCTGAGCCAGCACGGCGAGTCCGGCATGGTCGGCCATCGCGGACAGCAGGACGCAGTCAACATCCAACTGCTCGTACTCCGCGAACAGTTCGGGGAACTTGGCCTCGATGCACAGGGCGGCACCGAACCGGATGCCGTCAACCTCGAAGACGAGTGGGGTCGTGCCGGGCGTGTACAGGTACGAGAGTTCGCTGTGCGACAGGTAGCGCTTGTCGTAGCGGCCGACGAGCTCGCCCTGGTCCGAGACGATGTACAGGCTGTTGTGCGGGCGGTGCGGCGGTGTCAGCGGATGGATCGATCCGAACGCCACCCACAGGCCCAACTCCCCGGCCAGTTGGGCCACGGCCTCGGCCTCGGTGCGGATGACGTCCCAGTCGACCCGGCCCCAATCCGCGGCGGCGAGCGTTCCCTTGGGACCGGACGAGATCGCATGTTTGTCGGGGTAGGTGATGGCACCTTCGGGGAACTGCACCAGCCGCGCCCCGCCCGCATGCGCCTCGCGCATCAGCCGGCGGACCTGGGCGCCGCTCGCCCGCACGCTCTCGGGGTCGGTGGGATCTTCTGCCACGGTGCTCTGCGCGACCGCCAAACGCAATGTCCTCGGCATCAGCCCACGGTATGTCCGGTGTCAGGGGGAGCACAGGCCGATCCTGGCCATTCCATGATCAAAATTGCTGGAGGTGCGGGAGGCGGTGTGGGAGAGTTGATCATGCCTGTAACCAACCCTTGGCTGGCTGGACCGGCCCCGCAGCAGCGGCTTGGCCGCGAGCGCCTCGAAGAGCGCATCCTCAACCTGCTGTCGTCCCAGAACATGTGCGTGCTGGCAACGGCGGGCCAGGATGGACCGCTGGCGACGCCGGTACGCTACTTCCACCTCGACTTCGCGTTGATGTTCACCACGGCGGCAGGGTCGCCGAAGATGCGCAACCTGGCGGCGGATCCCCGTGTGTCCGTGGGGGTGTTCGCCCCGCTGGTCGGGCAGGCCAGCAGCCGCGGTGCCCAGATCTTCGGGCGAGCCCGGGTGTTGAACGAGGACGACCCGGACTTCGCGCACTACTGGCCGGCCGTCCGCTGGCAGTCCGATCACGTCGAGCGCTCCCGTTCGCTGGACGAGCCGCCGTCAGGACCGCTTGTGGTGGTGGAGGCCGACCGGATCGTCTACACCGAGCACTGGCTGCGACGCGAGGGCTTCGCGCCGCGTCAGTTCTGGCGCCGGCCCAAGCCGACGGACGCCTGACACCTGACGCGCTCTGCCGGCAGCGGTCCGGTAGCGCCAGTCCGGCAGCGCCGAACTGCTGAGCACGGCTCGCACGCTCCGTCACTGCGCCGGGCAGTAGGCGTCGTGCTCCGGGCGGCGGCCGGTGACCAGGTACTGCGTCACCAGGTCGTCGCCGCAGGCGTTTCCGTTGGCGAGGTAGACCTCGTGGCCGCCGGAGTCCACGGTGACCATGCGGGCCCGGTCGCCCAGGTCGCGGCGCAACTGCAGCGCGCCGGCGTAGGGCGTGGCCGGGTCGCGGAGGTTCTGTATCAGCAGGATGTTCGAGGGGCCCTGGTCACCGACGACCACCGGTGGTTCGGTGGGCTTGGCGGGCCAGAAGGCGCATGGCATCACATTGACCGGCATGCCGGCGGTCAGCGGGTGGGTGACGCGGTCGGCCGCAACCGCCTGCGCGTAGCCGGCGACGGAGGTGGGCCAGCTGACATCCCCGCAGATGGTGCCGGCCGCGACGGCAAGGGTGTTCTGCACTGCGGCATCGGGGGCGACCACCGGGGTGGGGAGCGGGCGGCGGCCCTCGGCGGCGAGCAGCAGCTCCGCCAGGTTCGGGAAGTCGGCGTCACTGTCGAGGCTCTGCAGCATGACGGTGCGCAGCACGTTGCCGTTCAGTTCGGCCGGGTTGGTGCCGGGCCAGGGGATGGGCGAGTGGTCGAGGCGATCGGCGAGCTCGAGGTAGCGGGCGCGCACCTGCTCGGGGGTGTCGGCCACCCGGTCGGGGTTGCCGGGTTCGGCGGCCCAGGCGGCGAAGTCGGGGAAGCGGTCCTCCACGCCGATGGCGAAGTTGGCCAGCAAGCCCCGTTCGACCTTGGTGGCGTCGGGGTCGTCGTTGCTGTCCAGCACCACCCGGTCGGTGTGCTGGGGGAACATCGTGGCGTACACCGCGCCGACGTAGGTGCCGTAGGAGACGCCCCAGGCCGACATCCGGCGCGCGCCGAGGGCACTGCGGATGCTGTCCAGATCGCGCGCCTCGTTGGCGGTGCTCAGGGTGCGCAGCACCGGACCGCCATTGCTCCAGCACTTGTCGGCGAGGTGCTGGGCGAAGGCGACATTGGCCGTGATGCCGCCGTCGGGAGCCGGCCAGGGGTACATATTGACCGGCGACAGGTCCTCATGGGAGAGCCCGCAGCTGACCGGGGTGGACTGGCCGACGCCCCGCGGGTCGAACCCGATGAGGTCATAGCGGTCGAGCACCGACTGCGGGAGCCGCTTGGCCGCGTCGCTCGGACGGTTGAGGCCGGAGCCGCCCGGCCCGCCGGGAATGGTCACCAGGACACCGCGGCGCAGCCGGGGTTGGGCGGCCGGGATCCGTGAGACGGCCAGCGTGATGCTCGGGCCGTCGGGCTGCCGGTAGTCGAGCGGCACGGCGAGCGTGGCGCACTGCTGTCGCGGGTCGACACCGGTGCCCGCGCCGGTGCACGGCCCCCAGTGCAGCTCCGGGCCGCGCGGCGCGGCGTGCGCCAGCGGGGCGGTGAGGGCCAGGGCGGTCGAGGTGGCGGCCAGCAGCAGCGCCACGCGGTGGGTGCCCTGCAGACGCCGGCGCTGCGGGTTCGTGCCGGTCGGACGCGAGTCGTTCAGGTGAGTGATCTTCATGGAGAAAATTCTTCTCCGTTGCGGACGGCGCAACGAGGGGGCTGACAGGCATATCTGATCTAGCCTCAGCCACCCGTCGAGTAGGGGGGTTAGCCCCACCGCTGACGGTGGCCCTGGGACTACCGCCAGCTGGGTGAGACGGGGCCGGGGCGGGTCGAGGCGCAGGCCGCAGTCAGTCCCCGAGCCGCGTGAAGGAACCGCCGACAACGCGGTACTCCGGGTCGTCGGGCGGCAGTTCGCCGAGCCTGGCGAGCAGCTCGGCCGCGAACTCCTCGGCGTTGTCCAGTGGTCGGTAGCCGAGTGCCCGAGCCGGCGCGAGGTCCCACCAGGCCCGGGTGTTGGCGGAGATGCCGTAGACCACGGTGTGGCCGGCCACCGGCGCGCTGAGCGAGGCGTGCACCAGGCGGGCGCAGTCGGCCGGGCTGAGCCAGGTGGCGAGCATCCGGACGGTGCGCGGCACGGCGAGGCAGGAGCCGATCCGCAGCGAGACCGTCTCGATCCCGTGCCGGTCGGCGTAGAGCGAGGCGAGGTTCTCGCCGAAGCACTTGGAGAGTCCGTAGTAGGTGTCGGGGCGCTGCGGTGTCTCCACCGGCAGGAGGCCGCCGTCGGCAGGTCGTTCGGTGAAGCCCACCGCATGGTTGCTACTGGCGAAGACGATCCGGCGCACCCCCGCGGCCCGCGCGGCCTCGTAAAGCCGGTAGCTGCCATCGATGTTGGCGGCCAGGATCTCCGGGAACGGCGCCTCCTGCGCGATCCCGGCCAGGTGGACCACCGCGTCGACGCCGTCCATCGCCGTGGCCAGCGCCTGAGGATCCCGCAGGTCGGCGGTGATCGCCCCGGGCTCGCCTGGCACCGGCAGGCGGTCGAAGCAGCGCAACTGATAGCCGTAGCCAGGCAGTAGGGCCCGCAGGAAGGTGCCCACGCCGCCGGCAGCGCCGGTGAGCAGCACAAGGCGGGGCCGGGTCGGTGTCTCCATGGTTCCTCACATGTTCATCGATCCGCGGTGACTGCCGGAACACTCTGAGCCGCAGTCAGAGTTCCTTGCAGCAGGCGGAGTCCGAGCTCATCAGCCGATCCGGACACAGCACTGTAGAGCAGCAGCCAGTGGCCCGTGCCGTCGGCCGGTTGGAGGGTTTCGAAGTCCAACTCCAGTGGGCCGACCACCGGATGGTGGAAGGACTTGCGGCCAGTGGTGCAGTTGGCGACCGACTGCTTGGCCCAGAGCGCGGCGAACTCATGGCTCTTCAGCAGTAGTTCACCGGTCAGCTCGGCCAGTCGCCGGTCGTCCGCGTGACCCCCGGCCGCCAGGCGCAGCGAGGCCACCGCACGCCGGGCCTCCGTCGCCCAGTCCGGATACAGCTCCCTGGTGTGCGGGTCGAGGAAGAGCATCCGCTGCAGGTTGGGCCGGTCGGCGGGGCGCTCCGGCGCGCCGCGGTCCAGGTGCCCGGCCACCAGGGCGTGGCCGAGCGCGTTCCAGGCGAGCACATCGCGGCGGCGGTTCAGCACCACGGCCGGGACGCCGTCCATCGCCTCGATCAGCTGTCGGGTCGCGGGGCGCACCTGCTCCGGGCGCTCCGCCGGGCGGCGCTTGGCCCGGCGCGGGCGGGCCAGATTGCGCAGATGGGCGTGCTCGTCCTCGGTCAGCCGGAGCGCTCGGGCCAGGGCGTCGAGCACCGCCTCGGAGGCGTTGCCGCTCTGCCCCTGCTCCAGCCGCGTGTAGTAGGCCGCGCTGACGCCCGCGAGCTGGGCCAACTCCTCCCGGCGCAGGCCCGGCACCCGTCGCCGACCGCCGAACGACGTCAGCCCGACGTCCTCGGGCCGCAGCCGAGCCCGCCGCGCCCGCAGGAACCCTCCGAGATCCGTGTCCATACGGATGAGTATCGCGCGAACCGGCCCCCGCAGCCTGACCCTGCCAGGGACAGGAACGCGGCCGGCCTGACACTGCCGGTGATTCGGCGCGGCCAGCCGACCGTAAGCAAGGACACCGCCTGACGCTGCCACCGCTAGGCAACGACTCAGTCCGACGCTGCCACCGGTAGGCAACGTTTCAGCCTGCCGCTGCCAGTGCTGGGCAACGACTCAGCCTGACCCTGCCATTGGTACCAACCGCTCGGGGATGGCTGCCCCCGACGCACCGCCACAGACTCCCGGTGACCACAAATCCCGGAGGGAGTCCACGACATGGCAGTACTCGACAGAACGTCAGCCGCACCCAACGACCGACTCACCGGCCGTGCCCGGCTGGTGCTGGCCGTCCTACTGGTAGCCCAGTTCACCCTGGCGGTGGACTTCTCGATCCTGAACGTCGCACTGCCCGCGATCGGCCGGGGCCTGGGCTTCCGGATCGGCCAACTCCAGTGGGTGGCCACCGCGTTCGCGCTCGCGGCGGCCGGTTTCACGCTGCTCTTCGGCCGGCTCGCCGACCTGGTCGGACGCCGCCGGCTGTTCCTGATCGGCCTGGCCCTGCTGGGCGCGGCCTCACTGCTGGGCGGGTTCGCGGTGAACCCGGCGATGCTGCTGACCGCCCGGGTCGCCCAGGGCCTGGCGACCGCCGCCGTCACCCCGGCCGGCCTGGCGCTGCTCACCTCGGCCTTCCCCGAAGGCCCACTGCGTGAGCGGGCGTTGGGCCTCAACGGCGCGTTGATGTCGGCTGGTTTCACCACCGGCGCGGTGCTCGGCGGCGTGCTCACCGACCTGCTCAGCTGGCGCTGGGCGTTCCTGCTCAACGTGCCGGTGGTGCTGGCCGTGCTGCTGATCGCACCCCGGGTGCTGACCGAGAGCCGTGGCGCACGCGAAGGGCTGGACCTGCCCGGCGCGGTCACCGTGACGGCCGGGCTGCTGGCCCTGGTCGCCGGGCTGACCACGCCCGCGCTGCGCCTGCCGGGGCTGCTCGCCGGGGCGGTGCTGCTGGTGGCCTGCTACCTGATCGAGCGTCGGGCCGCCGGTCCACTGGTGCCGGTGCGGATCCTGCACCGGCCAACGGTCGTGTGGGGCAACCTGATCGGGCTGCTGGCCTTCGCCACCGAGACCTCGCTGGTCTTCCTGCTCACCCTGTACCTGCAGCGGGTGCTCGGCTTCGCGCCGCTCGCCGCCGGCCTCTGCTTCGCGGTGCTGGGGCTCGGCACGGTGGTCGGTGGGGTGACGGCGGCGCGGGTGATCGGGCGGCTCGGCGCCACCCGGGCGCTGGTGCTCGGCGGTGCGGTGCAGGCGCTGGCCACGGCGGCGCTGACCGCGCTGGGGGAGGGGCGCGGCTGGCTGGGTCTGCTGCTGGCGGCCACCTTCGTGGGCGGCGTCGGCAACATGGTGGTGATCGTGGGGTTCATGGTGACCGCCACCTCGGGGCTGCCGGCCGCCGACCAGGGCACCGCGACCGGCCTGGCCACCATGACCCAGCAGATCGGGATCACCATGGGTACGCCCGTGATGAGCGCGATCGCCACCACGGGTCTCGGCGCATCCGCCGGCTCCGCCACGGTGCTCCACGGTGTCGCCACCGCGATCACGGCCAATGCGGCGCTGGTGGTCGTCGGCATCCTGGTGGCCGGGGTTGCACTGCGCAGGCGGTAGCCAACTGTGCTGGTGAGCCTGGCGGTTCACCAGCACCTCACCCGACGGCGGGCCGCGCGCCCACCACCGCCACCGCCTGCGCGCCGGCCGCGCACCCCGCCGCCAGCGCCCGCTGCTGGTCCGCCCCGGCCAGCAGCGCCGCCAGATACCCGCCGGCGAAGGCGTCACCCGCCCCGGTGCTGTCCACCGCGGCGGTCGGCACCCCGGGCGCGCGGGCGATCACCGCGCCGGCCCGGGCGGCGATCGCGCCCGCGGCCCCGAGCTTGACCACCGCGGTGCCGACCCAGCGGCTGAGCGCGATCGCCGCCGCCTCCGGTTCGGCCTCGCCGCTGAGCAGTCGGGCCTCCTCCAGGTTGGGTATCAGCACGTCGACCCCGCTCGCGGCCGCCCGGAACACCGGCACGCCCAACGCCCCCAGGAAGCCGGTGGAAGCCGGGTCCACGCTCACCGGCACCCCGGCGGCCCTCGCGTCCGCGATCGCCGCCCGCGCCAACTCCCGCCCGGCAGGCGGAAAGAGCAGATAGCCCGATAGGTGGAGGAAGTCAACTCCCGCCAGCAGCACCGGATCCCAGTCCGCGAGCCGCAACCCGGCGGCGGCGCCGACGTCGGTGACCATGCTGCGTTCGGCCGTCTCGTCCACCAGCGCTATCACCACCCCGGTCGGCTGCTCCGCAGCGACCACCAACTGCGCCGTCACACCGGCGGCCGCCAGCGCCGCACGGTGCCAGTCGGCGGAGTCGGCCCCCACCCGGGCCAGCACCCGCACCTCCCGGGCGCCCGAACGCGCGGCCCAGGCAGCGGTGTTGCCCGCCGCGCCGCCGGGCAGCAGGACGATCCGGGCGGGCGTGTCGGTGTTCGGCGCCAGCGGCCCCCGATGCCGGGCGACCACATCGGTGACCACGTTGCCGATCACCAGGAGGCCACTCATGCCTTGGCCCAGGCAGCGGCGATCCGGGCCGCCAGCCGGACGTTGCCGCGCACCGCCGCGAGATTGGCCTCCAGCGAGGCGCCCTTGGTGTGCTCGGTGAGGTAGGCGAGCAGGAACGGGGTGACGGCTTGCCCGATGACGCGCTCCCGGTCGGCGGCGGCGAGCCCGTCGGCCAGCACCCGGTCGTGCAGCAGCGGATCCAACTGCTCTTCGCGCGGTACCGGATTCGCCACCACCAGCGCCGACTCGGGCCCGCCGAGGGCGTCCTGGGCCCGCATCGCGGCGGCCACCTGGGCGGGCTCGTGCAGCGTCCAGTCCACCGGGTTGCCCGAACTGCTCAGATAGAAGCCAGGGAACTCCTCGGTGCCGAAGCCGATGACGCCAACTCCCAGGGTTTCCAGACGCTGTAGGGTCGCGGGAACGTCCAGGATCGACTTGACACCCGCGCAGACCACGGTGATCCGGGTGCGGGCCAGCAGCCCCAGATCGGCCGACTCGTCCTGGGTGCTGATCCAGTCCCGGTGCACGCCGCCGAGTCCGCCGGTGGCGAAGACCCGGATCCCGGCCCGCGCCGCCAGGAAGGCGGTGCCGGAGACGGTGGTCGCGCCGCTGGCGCCGGTGGCCAGTGCGGGCGCGAGGTCGCGGAACCCGAACTTGCGCAGGCCCTCCTGGTTGGCGACCCGGTCCAGCCCACCGGCGTCCAGGCCGATCCGGACCGTGCCGTCCAGCACCGCGATGGTGGCCGGCACCGCACCGTGCGCCCGGACCAGTTCCTCCAACTCACCGGCGACGGCCAGGTTGCGGGGGCGGGGGAGGCCGTGGGCGATGATCGTCGACTCCAGCGCGACCACTGGCGCACCCCGGTCGAGTGCGTCGCGGACCTCGGCTGAGTACTGGAACGTGGTTGGCGTCATTTCGGATACCTGGCATGCGGCCATGCCACTCAAACCTGCGTGTCAACCTGCGCATCACGTTGGCCGTCAACCTGCACATCAGCCTGCGCATCACCCTGGCCATCAGCCTGCGCAGTCATGCACTGACATCCCACTAATGCACAGAAACAATCATAAACAAACAGGTTGATCGCGCGAAGACGAGTGCTTGTGTGGACTCTTGTCGGCTCCCGGTCAGTGCAATATCGTATGGCACTGCCGCCGGGTCCGGCGGCACGGCTGTCCTCCTGCAGTTCCCCCCACGCAGTGCCTCGTCGACGGCACCTCTCCGAGTGCCGCCCTCGTGTCCCCCACCGCATTTCCTTGACCCCGCCCGACGCCGTCTCCGGTCGAGCCGGGTGCTATCGCGACCCCAGAAGGAATGTGACACGTGCTCAGACATCGAGCCGGTCTGTTGCTGCACAGCAGACGAACCCTCATGGTCGGCCTCGCCGCCGGCCTGGCCGCAGCCGGGCTGGTGGCCCCGCTGACCGCGGCGGCCGACCCCCACCCCGCCACCCACGGGACCGTTCAGGCCCAGGCCAAGCCCGCCACCCCCAAGTCCGGCGGCCCGCACAAGGCCGCGGCCTTCAAGCCGCACGCCGCCAAGGCCGGACCGCTCGCGACCGCCGGCAAGACCGGCGGCAAGGTCACCCCGCAGACCGCCGACGGCGCCGACCCGGGCCCGCAGGGTGACGGCTCGGTGGCCAACGAGTACGACCTGCAGATGACCTACAAGGGTGCGCAGGACTCGGCCGGCATCGTCACCGGCCCGCCCAAGGTCTACCTGGTGCTCTGGGGTTCTCAGTGGGGCACGCCGTCCACCAACTCCACCGGCGACGTGGTGCCCTCCGGCGACCCGGACGGCGCGGCCGCCTACCAGCAGGACTTCTTCAAGGGCCTGGGCAGCGCCGGCGACGGCTGGAGCGCCGTGCTCACCCAGTACTGCGAGGGCATCCAGGCAGGCAGCCTGCAGTGCCCCGCCAATGCCGCGCACATCCAGTACCCGCAGCCCGGCAGCGTGCTGGCCGGCGTCTGGGTGGACAACGCCGCAGCGGCCCCGCAAGCCGCCAGCGAGCCCCAGTTGGCCGCCGAAGCGACCGCCGCGGCCCAGCACTTCGGCAATGTGACCGAGGCGCAGAACCGCAACGTGCAGTACATCATCGACTCGCCGCAGGGCACCAACCCGGACAAGTGGAAGGACCTCGGCTACTGCGCCTGGCACGACTTCGAGCGCACCAAGTTCGGTTCGATCGCCTACACCAACATGCCCTACCAGCCCGACGTGGCCGGTTGCGGCGCCAACTGGTTCGGTGAGAACACCGCGCGCGGCAAGCTGGACGGCTACGGCATCATCGGCGGCCACGAGTACGCCGAGACGCTGACCGACCCCAACACCCCGGGCGGCTGGACCGACGCCACCGGCCAGGAGGTCGGCGACAAGTGCGCCTGGATCCCCCAAGGCGCCAACGGCGGACTGTTCTTCGAGAACCTCTCCACCGGCTCGTTCCCGCTGCAGACGCTCTGGTCCAACACCGACCACCTGTGCCAGTCCTCGGACCCGATCGTCACCGGGCCGACCCTCACCCTCAGCGTGATGTGCGACCGGACCGACGCCCCCAACTCCCCGGTCAACATCGGCGCGGCGGCCGCCGACAGCTCCGGTGCGACCGTCAGCTACAGCGCCACCGGCCTGCCGAGCGGCCTGAGCATCAACTCCGGCACCGGGGTCATCTCCGGCACCAGCTCCGGTAGCAACGGCTGGCAGCGGATCACCGTCAACGCCACGGACGCGGGCGGCCGCACCGCCAGCACCGGCTTCTGGGAGAACATCGGTTCCGGCCAGACCGGTTGCACCGCCGGCCCGGAGCAACTGATCGACCCGGGCTTCGAGAACGGCTCGGCCGACGTCAACCACACCGTGATGACCGACGCGTGGAGCCCGTCCGGCTACAACATCATCACCCCGTCCAGCCTGCACTCGGCGCACAGCGGCACGTGGTACGCCTGGCTGGGCCAGAACGGCAGCGGCGCCGACGACTCGATCAACACCTCGCTGAACACCTATGCGGGCTACCAGAACGCCAACTTCTCGTTCTGGCTGGACACCGAGTCCACCAACACCTCGGGCAGCAACCCGGACACCCTCCAGCTGATCGCCTACTCGCAGTACGACGGCCATCAGATCGGCGTGGTGAAGACCTGGAACAGCACGGGCAGCCAGCCCGGCTACCAGCAGCAGTCCGTCAATCTGACCCCCTTCATCGGCCAGGTCGGCTGGGGCACCACCATCAGCCTCAAGCTGGTGTCCCACGAAAGCGGTTCGACCCCCACGACCGCCTTCCTGATCGACGACGCCTCGGTTCACGAGAACTGACGGATCATCAGCTGACCCTGGTCAGGCCGGTCCGGCGGCCGGCCTGACCAGGCCCCCCACCTCACTCCACTCCTGGAGCCCCCACATGCGTGTTCCGCTGAAACAACTCACCGGCGCACTGGCCACCATGGCGCTCGCCGCCGCTTCGCTCACCACCCTCACCCTCGGCAGCGCCATCCCCGCCGCCGCACTCGGCAACGGCGCTGCCCTCACCCCGCCGATGGGCTGGAACTCCTGGAACTCGCTCGGTACCGGCGTGACCGAGCAGCAGGTCCAGCAGACCATCGACTTCATGTCCGCCAACGGCCTGGTGCAGGCCGGCTACAACAGCGTCACCATCGACGACGGCTGGTCGGTGGGCCACCGCGACGGCCAGACCACGGACTTCGCCAAGAACTCCTACGGCGCCATGCAGCTCTACGACGCCAACGGCAACCCGGTCCCGGGCACCGACGGCACCGGCAACGACCCCACCTCCGGCCACCTGACCCCGAACGGCGCCTTCCCCTCGCAGACCGTCAACGGCCAGACGATGAACGGGATCCAGTACCTGGCCTGGTACGCCCACAGCAAGGGCATGAAGTTCGGCGTCTACGCCACCGACACCTACACCACCTGCCAGGGCCACCCCGGCAGCCTCGGCCACGAGAGCACCGACGCCACCGACTTCGTCTCCTGGGGCGTCGACTTCGTGAAGTACGACGACTGCCCGTACGGCCCGCCGATCACCGGCCCCGACGGCCACAACTACGGCACCCAGGGCGAGGGCAAGGAGCTCACCCAGTCCATCTACGCCCGGGTCCAGACCTTCCAGCACGCGCTGGACGCCGCCTCCGCCGCCCAGGGCAAGCCCCGCGTGGTGCTCTCCGTCTCCGCCCAGCCGGTCCACACCGGCGTGCCCTACCTGCTGAACGCCAACGACCCGGCCCGCACCGACCCGGTGATCGTCGCGGCCGGCACCCCGCAGTACCAGTCGCCCGGTTACTCGCCCACCGGCGTCTGGTGCGGCCAGGTCGCCAACCTGTGCCGGATCGGCGGCGACCGCGACAGCGAGCTCAACGGGGTGCTCTACAACGGTCAGTTGCAGACCGCACTGCAGTACGCGGGCAACGTCCGCCCGGGCGGCTGGAACGACCTGGACATGAGCTTCGCGGGCTGGCAGGACGTCTTCGGCGACTACGGGGTCACCGACACCTGTACCTGCCACAAGCCGTTCACCGACGACGAGTCGCGCACCGAGCTCTCCATCCTCTCCATGATGGCGGCCCCGCTGATCTCCGGCGCCGACCTGCGCACCGCCGCCGACTCGCAGCACACGGACAGCGGTTACACCTGGTCCACCGGGATCACCGCCTCCTCGCTGGCGATCCTGAAGAACGCCGACATGATCGCCATCGACCAGGACGCCCTGGGCAAGGCGGCCACCCTGGTCGGCAGCGCACCCGCGTCGCCGACCGCGCCGGTGATCCTTAAGCGCCAACTGGCCAACGGCGACACGGCCGTGGCACTGGTCAACCAGGACCCGAGCAACTGGGCCATGCCCAGCACCACCCTCAGCGCCCTCGGCCTGACCGGGTCCAGTTACAGCTACAAGGAGGTCTGGAGCGGCGCCACCGGCACCACCACCGGGACCATCGGCGGCAGTTGGATCCCGGCGCACGGCGTCGCGCTCTACCGGCTCACCGCCGGCAGTGGCAGCGGCACCGGCGGCACCGGTGGGTCGAACGTCGTCGGCGACGGCAAGTACCACAGCATCGCGGCCGGCGGCACCGGCGGCACCGGCGGCACCGGCGGCACCGGCGGCAAGGTGCTGGAGGTGCAGGGCGGCTGCGGTGCGGCGGTGGGCGGCAACTCCGACATCAACGCCTACCAGAGCGGAAACGCCGCCCAGCAGTGGCTGTTCACGCCCAACGCCAACGGCACCGTGCAGATCACCGACAACTGCGCCACCACGGCTCAGACGCACGGCGTGCTCTCGGCGGGCGCCCAGGCCGGCAACAGCGCCTACCTGCTGAACAGTTACCCGGGCAACCCCTGGCAGGAGTGGAAGGTGCAGCAGAACGCCGCCGGCGGGCTCACCATCACCAACGTGGGCAACGGCATGGTGCTGGACACCAGTGGCAGTGCCGCCGGCTCGGTCGCGGTGACCAACCCCGGCAACTCCTCGGCACCGGGCCAGAGCTGGACGGTGACCAGCTGAGCGGACATCAGTAGCGGTGGCGGCCGGACCCCTGATGACGGTCCGGCCGCACTGCTGATTGGATCTCGGCATGAGCACTGAACTGACTGACCTGACCGACCTGCCGGAGCTTCCTGAGCTGCCTGACGGCTACGAGATCTCCACCGACCCGGCCCGCCTGGACGCCGCGCAGATCCACCGCTGGCTCTCCGAGGACGCCTACTGGGCGATCGGCCGGCCTCGGGAGAAGCAGGACCGGGCGATCGCCGGCTCGCTCAACTTCGGCGTCTACCAGAGCTCGTCCGGCGCCCAGGTGGCATACGCCCGGGTGGTCACCGACCACGCCACCTTCGCCTACCTCTGCGACGTCTTCGTGGACCGGTCGGTGCGCGGCAAGGGCCTCGGCACGGTGCTGGCCGCGGCGGTGCGCGACCACCTGGCGCCGCTGGGGTTGCGCCGGATCGTGCTCGCCACCGACGACGCGCACGGCGTCTACGCCAAGGCGGGCTTCGAGCCGCTGGCCGATCCCGGGAAGTGGATGGCCCTCCGGCAGAAGTAGCACGCTGCTGCGGGGGATCGGGTGACCAAGCGCTTGCTCAGCCGATCAGCCGGATCAGCCGGATTGCCGTGGAGCGTCACCCCCACCGGCCAGCTCCAGCAGCCGCCGCACCTCCTGGTCGCTGGTCTGGTCGAAGTCGTCGTAGAACTGCCCCACCGCCATGAAGGCCGCCGGTGCGCTCAGGCAGACCAGGTCGTCCGCCAGCGGCCCGAGCACCCGCAACGCCTCCGGTGAGGTCACCGGCACCGCCAGCAGCAGCTGGTCGACGTCGCGCCGCCGCAGCACCGCCATCGCCGCCCGCACCGTGGCGCCGGTGGCGATCCCGTCGTCGACCAGCACCACGGCCCGGCCGGCGGGATCCAACGGCGGACGGTCGCCGCGCAGCCGCCCGGTCCGCTCCGCCACCTCGGCGGCGGTCTCGTCGGCCAGCCGCTCAAGCCGCTCGGCGGAGATGCCGAGCGCGGCGATGATGTCGTGGTTGAACAGCCGGATGCCGCCCTCGCCGACCGCGCCAAGGGCCAGCTCCGGCTGCCCGGGCGCGCCGATCTTGCGGACCACCAGGATGTCCAGCGGCGCCTCCATCATCCGGGCCACCTCATAGGCGACCGGGACCCCGCCGCGTGGCAGCCCCACCACGATCGGCCGGTCGGCGGCCCAGCCGGCCACCCGCTTGCCGAGCAGCCGCCCGGCGTCCGCGCGGTCGCGGAACCTCATCTGGTGCTGACCATGCGCATGGAAGACGGTCATCGCTCTCACCCACCCTCCAGCCTGCCACGGCCCCGTCGCCCGGGCCCCGTCGCCCCGGCCCCGCCGGAACGGCCCTGGCGGCCAGGCCCTGCCACCTCCGCCGGCCCGCCCGGGACGCCCAGGCCCCGCCACCCCACCCCGGCACGCCCCGGAAACGCCGAAGTCCCGCCCACCCGCACGGGTGGACAGGACTTCGACGAGCTCGGTGCCTCAGCCCGCCTGGGCCGGCCGGCTGCCGCGCTTCTCCAGCGAGGCGAGGTACGCGTTGTACGCGGCGAGCTCGGCATCCCCGTCACGGTCCGCCGCGCGGTCGGTGCGGGTCGCCTGCCGCTGCTCCGACTTGGCCCACTGGAAGACCAGCGCGACCAGCACCACGGCGGTCGGAATCTCACCGAAGGCCCAGGTGAACCCGCCGGCCATCTTCTGATCCGCCATCAGGTCGGTGCCGGGCGGCGCGGTGGCCATGGTGAAGGTGGTCACCAGCTGACTGGTCGCCATCATCACCGCCACCCCGAAGAAGGCGTGGAACGGCATCCCCATGAACAGTTCGAGGATCCGCATCACATGGCCGGGGCGGTGCGGTCCCGGGTCGACGCCCATGATCGGCCAGAAGAAGAGCAGCCCGACGGCCAGGAAGTGCACCATCATCGCGAGGTGCCCGATCCGCGACTGCATCAGGGTGTCGAACAGCGGCGTGAAGTAGAGGCCGTAGAGGCTCGCGATGAAGAGCGGGATGGTGAAGGCCGGATGCGAGATCACCCGGACGTACCGGCTGTGCAGCAGCGCCACCAGCAGCTCGCGCGGCCCGCGCGGCCGCCCCTTGCCGGCCGGCCGCAGCGCACGCAGCGCCAGCGTGATCGGCGCGCCGAGCAGCAGCAGGATCGGCGACAGCATGCTCAGCACCATGTGCTGCATCATGTGGGCGCTGAACAGCACCATGCCGTAGTCGTTCAGCCCGGAGCAGGTGACCGCGACCACCGTGAGCACCCCGAGCAACCAGGCCACCGTGCGCCCCACCGGCCAGCGGTCACCGCGCCGGACCAGTCGGACCACCCCGGCCCCGTACAGGCCGAGCGCCACCAGGCAGCCCACCAGGAACGGCCAGTCGGGGGACCAGGTGAGCGCCGAGTCCAGTGAGAACGGCCCGAGCATCCCGCCACCGTGGTGGTGCATCCCCGTCATACCGTCCATCGGCGGCCCTGCTTTCCTTCGTGGCGGCGGACCCCCGTTACCGCGTCAGGTCCGGTTCGTCCGTTTTTCATCGGCTCCACAGTACGGGCGCCCACGTGCGGCAGGGCCACCGGGGTGGCCGCGTCACGCCACGCCAGGCTCGATGGGCCGCCCGGCCACCAGGACCGCGATGTCGTCGCTGGCCGTGGTGCCGTAGTCGGCCAGGTCGCCCTGCAGCCGGTCGAGCAGTGGGCGGGACGGCAGGCCGGTCCAGTCTTCGATCCGCTCCAGCAGCGGGTAGAAGGTGCCGGTGCGGTCCCGGGTCTCGCTGACGCCGTCGGTGTAGACCAGCAGCCGGTCGCCGGGGCCGAACGGGACGGTGTCCACCGGGTACTCGTCGTTCAGCAGCGGCGACAGGTTCAGCGGCAGCGCGGGGGTGCTCGGCTCCAGCGGCCGCACCGCTTCGCCGTGCAGCAGCAGCGGCGGCGGATGGCCGCAGTTGAGCAGGCGGGCCACCGGCTGGTCGGGCGGCACCTCCAGCAGCACGGCGGTGGCGAACCGCTCGGCGGCGTCCGACCCCGGCACCCGCTCGGAGTAGCGGCGCATGCTGGTCTCCAGCCGGTCGACCAGCCCGGTGAGCTCCGGCTCGTCGTAGGCGGCCTCGCGGAACGAGCCGAGCAGCACCGAGGCCGTCTCCACCGCGGCCAGCCCCTTGCCCTGCACATCGCCGACGATCACGCGCACCCCGTGCGGCGTGCGCAACGCCTCGTAGAAGTCGCCGCCGATCCGGGCCCGGGCGGCCGCGGCCGCGTACAGCAGATCGAGGTCCACCCCGGCCAGGCGGGGTGGCATCGGGCGCAGCAGGACCTGTTGCGCGGTGTCGGCGACCGCGCTGATCTCGGCCAGTTCGCGTTCCCTGGTCTGGCGCACATGGCTGGCGAAGCAGGCCGCCAGGGTGACGGCGAGGATCACCAGCAGCCCGGTGAGCAGTGAGGACGGCCGCACCGGCCCACCCCGGGTGAAGCTGAGCAGCACCTCGAAGCCGGCCGCCAGCACGCCGAACGCGGCGGTCGCGGGCACGTTCCAGGTGGCGGCGGCCAGCGCGGGAGCGGCCGACAGCACCCGGTCGAACCGCTGCGCGCCCGGCGTCGACGCATCGACGACCACTGCCAGGGCGATCAGCAGGAACGGGGACCAGCGGGTGATCTCTCGGGAGGAGCCCTCCCGGCGGTGGCCGACCGGCCCGCCTCGGGGAGAGTTGTGCACCGGCTCAGGTTACCGGCCGGTTCGCCGTGCGTGGCGCACCGCGCGGGCGCGCCACGCACGGTGACGGAATGTCAGGAAGGCCGCGGAGCCTCAGCCCTCGATCCAGTTGTGCTGCCGACTCAGGTCGACCAGTGCCTTGCGGATCGCCAGGATCTGGGTGCCGGTCAGCGTCGGCGCGGCGGTGAGCAGCGTCTCGGTCAGCTCGTGCTGGAACTCGGCGGACGACAGGACGTCGCACAGGTTGTCACCCGGGGTCTCCTCCCGGGTGGCCCACGGCGGGATGACGGCGACCGGCGGGCGCTGCACTCCGATGCCCTCCCGGGGCGGTGCGTCGACCAGCCGCACCCGTGAGGCCTTCATGCCCCGCTCGCCCTGCTCCGCGTCGAACGACACCGCCAGGCCCGCGCGGAAGAGGTGCTTCTCCCCGAGCAGGTCGTTGGCGTGCATGAAGAGATCCTCACCCCCTTCATCGGGGGCGATGAAGCCGTACCCGCGAACCTCGTCGAACCGCAGAATGTGCCCTGTAGACGCCACAATGACCTCAATCGCCTCTGGAGAACCCACACCTCAAAAGCCGCCGGCGCCAAGAGTGCCGACGCGCCGCCCACTGTAGCGCGGCCGGGGGCCTGCGGTCAGGAGATCGGGGCATGCGGCGCACGGGCCGCGCACGCCCCGCCGGGTGGCGGCGGGGCGCTGCTCGCGGCGGTGACCGCTTCCGGGTGACAGCGCGTCAGATGACCGTCTCGGCCTCGATGTAGCGGTCGGCGGGGACGGTCTTCAGGTCGGCCACCGCCTCGCCCAGCGGCACCAGGTTGATCTGGGTGCCGTGCAGCGCGGTGATGTGCCCGAAGGCGCCCTTGTGCGCGGCCTCCACGGCGTGCCAGCCGAACCGGGTGGCGAGCACCCGGTCGTAGGCGGTGGGGGTGCCGCCGCGCTGGGTGTGGCCGAGGATCACCGGGCGGGCCTCCTTGCCGAGGCGGTGCTCCAACTCGCGGGAGAGCTGGTTGGCGATGCCGGTGAAGCGCTCGTGGCCGTAGATGTCCTTGGTGCCCTCTTCCCAGTGCATGGTGCCGGGTTCCGGCTTGGCGCCCTCGGCGCAGACCACGATGGCGAACTTCTTGCCGCGCTCGAAGCGCTCGCGGACCACCTCGGTGAGCTTGTCGATGTGGAACGGGCGCTCCGGCACCACGATGGCGTGCGCACCGGCCGCCATGCCCGCGTTGAGCGCGATCCAGCCGGTGTGGCGGCCCATCACCTCGACCACCATCACCCGCTGGTGCGACTCGGCGGTGGTCTTCAGCCGGTCCAGCGCGTCGGTGGCCACCGAGACGGCGGTGTCGAAGCCGAAGGTGACGTCGGTGCAGGCGATGTCGTTGTCGATGGTCTTGGGTACGCCGACCACGGGGAGTCCGGCGTCGCTCATCAGCTTGGCGGCCTTGAGGGTGCCCTCGCCGCCGATCGGGATGACCGCGTCGATGCCGAGGTCCGCGCAGTACTGCTTGGCCCGCTCCACGCCGTCCCGCAGATGGCTGGGCTGGACCCGGGAGGAGCCCAGGATGGTGCCGCCCTGGGCCAGGATGCCGCTCACCGAGTCGAGGGTCAGCGGGCGGTGGACGCCTTCGAGCAGGCCGCGCCAGCCGTCCTGGAAGCCGATGATCTCGTCGCCGTGGTCGACCACGCCGCGGTGGACCACGGAGCGGATCACCGCGTTCAGGCCGGGGCAGTCGCCGCCGCTGGTCAGCACTCCAATACGCATTGTTCTGCAACTCCCCTTGGGGGCTCCGCCCAGCCGGCGAGGCTGGGGGAGATACCGGACGGCCGGATTACCACCTTTGGAAGGTCGAGGTCAGAATCGGACAAATCACGCCGAAACTGATCGTAGCGGCCCCCACCTCCGGCCGGGCGGGAGCAGGCACGGGGGCGGCGTCGTCGGCGCGCCCGCGCGATGGTGCCGGTTGCCGAGGAGGGTTGCATCCGACGGTGCATATTGTCTTACGTTTTTGAGGCGACCGTTCGCGCCGCCGGATGCTGGACATCCGGCGGCCGGCGAACGTTCATCTCATGGGAGCTGATGCCCGTCAGCGCCCGCTCAACGCCTGATCAGGCGTTCTGGCCGACGGAGGCGATCCGCTCGGCGCGCAGCGCGTCGTACCAGGTGGTGTCGGCCGGCGGCAGGGCGTTCACGTCCAGCGCCAGCTTGATCAGCAGGTCGGCGACCGCAGGGTTGCGGGCCAGCACCGGGCCGTGCAGGTAGGTGCCGAAGACGGTGTCCCGCCAGGCGCCCTCGGTGCCGTCCCCGCCGCCGTTGCCGCCACCGACGGTGACCTGCGCCAGTGGCGACACGCCCTGCCCCAGGTGGGTCACGCCCTGGTGGTTCTCGAACCCGGTCAGGGTCGGCAGGCCCAGGGTCGGGTCGCCCTCGGCCAGCACGTCGCCGACGCTGCGGGCCCCCTCGCCACGGGTGGACCAGACGTCCAGCAGGCCCAGGCCCGGCTCGCGCTGGCCCAGGTCGTTGATGAACTCGTGGCCCAGGATCTGGTAGCCGGCGCAGACCGAGAAGACGATCGCCCCGTTGTCCACCGCGCGCGGCAGGCCGGAGTCGGCCCGCAGGCGCTCGGCGGCGAGCCGCTGCGGGCGGTCCTCACCGCCGCCGATCAGGTAGATGTCACCGCTGGTCGGGATCGGCTGGTCGGAGCGGACGTCGATGCGCTGCACGTTCAGCCCGCGCTGCCGTGCCCGGCGCTCGACGACCAGCGCGTTGCCCCGGTCGCCGTAGGTGCTGAGCAGGTCGGGGTAGACCCAGACCAGCCGCAGGCTGCTGTCGCTCATCCGAGAGGGCCTTCCATAGTGCTGCTGCGGTTGCGCCTGCGCAGGCTGCTGGTGCTGCGCGGGCGGCTGCTGCGGCGCCTGGTAGCCGGGCTGCGGCTGCTGCTGGTAGCCGCCCGGCCCGCCCTGCGGCTGACCGTAGCCGGGCTGCATCGGAGGCTGCTGGTGCTGCTGGGGCGGCTGCTGGTGCATCGGCTGCTGCGACTGCTGGTGCTGGGGCGGCTGCGGCTGGCCGTAGCCGGGCTGCATCGGCGGCTGCTGGCCGTGGCCGGGCGGCATGGGGGGCTGCTGGCCGTAGCCGGGCTGCACCGGGGGCTGCTGACCATAGCCCGGCTGCCCGCCGTGGCCGCCGTATCCGGGAGGCGTGCTCATCCGGCCGCCACCACCTTTCGCAGCTGCTGGAACGCCGTGTAGTTGGCGATCGCTTCGATCCGTCCGGGCGGCGCCATCTGGACCGCCTCCTCCGCCGACTCCACCACCTGGAACTGCAGGCCGGCCACCTCCAGGCGGACCGCCAGGTCGAGCTTGCGCTGGCCCATCACGAAGACCGGGTGGCCGGCGAGGCGCTCGTAGTCCACGTCCCAGAGCCAGGAGGTGTCGGTGCCGTCGGCGTCCATCGCGTTGACCGAGAGGATCACCGGTGCCGGCGGGCCGTCGATCAGCGAGAAGGTCTCCAGCCAGCCGGCCGGGTTCTTGGCCAGCAGCAGGCGGACGTCACGACCCCGGAAGTTGACCACGTCGTAGCGGCCCGCGACGGCCGTCACCGACTGCATCCGCTCCAGCGCCACCTGCGGCGACACGCCGAAGACCGCGGCGACCGCGGCGGAGCTGGTGGCGTTGGCCAGGTTGGCGCGGCCCGGCAGCTGCAGCTGGATCGGCCAGGCGGAGCCGTTCGGGTCGATCACGTGGTGGCCCTGCAGCGCCCAGTGCGGCTGCGGACGGCGGAAACCGCACTCCTGGCAGTACCAGTCGTCCCCGGGGCGCTGCATCACGCCACCGCAGGACGGGCAGGACCAGGCGTCCTCCTTCCAGGCCTGCCCGGCGGCCACCCAGACCACCCGCTGGCAGGAGGAGGCGGCCCAGGTCACCAGCGGGTCGTCCGCGTTGGCGATGATCACGGCCTCGGTGTTCTGCAGACCCTCGCGCCACTTCTCGGCCAGCATCCGGGTCTCGGCGGCCCGGTCCAGCTGGTCGCGGGAGAGGTTGAGCAGGGCTATTGCCTTGGGGCTGGTGTCCCGGGCGACGCCCGCCAGGTACTTCTCGTCCACCTCGATCACGCCGTACCGGGCGTCGGAGCCGCCGGCCAGGGCGGAGGTGATCCCGGCCGGCATGTTGGCGCCCAGGGCGTTGGAGACCACCGGGCCGGCGGCGCGCAGGGCCTCGGCGATCAGCCGGGTGGTGGTGGTCTTGCCGTTGGTGGCGGAGACCAGGACCACGTCCAGGTGGTCGGCGAGCCGGGCGAGCAGGTCGGGGTCGAGCTTGAGCGCGACCTTGCCGCCGATCACCGATCCGCTGCCGCGGCCGATCGACTTCGAGGCGGCGGCGGCCATCCGGCCCGCGGTGACGGCGAGCTTGGAGCGGGCGGGCAGTGAGGAGTCGCGCGCGCCGGTGGCCGCGGCCTCCGATTCGGTGCCTGGCATGCTCAGGGGTTCCTCCTCTGACTGACGACCTCCCGGGGACCGCTGGGCCGGGGTCGGACCGGCGGGCCGTCGGAAGGCTGGGACGGGGCCAGCCTAACGGCTCATCGGGATCGCGGTGAGCCGCGGCCCCCGGTCATGACTGCTCAGCGCCCTGACGATGGCTCGAACGGCCGCCACCCGCCCCCCGGTGCGCGCGGTGGCCGCCCCGCGCGGGCGGGGCGGCCACGGTGGTGTCGTCGGGCGCTCGGACGGCCGGTGCGCTCAGGGGCGGCCCGGCAGGCTCGGCCACGGGCTCGGCAGCCGGCCGGCCGCGCCCGCCAGGTGCGCGGTGATCACCAGGGTGCCGTCCTCCACCAGGTAGTCCAGCGGGATCGCCAGCCGCTGCATGGCGCCGATGAGCGCGGTGTTGCCGGCCTGGGTGACCGCGTAGACGGTGGCCACGCCCGCCTCGGCCGCCAGTGCGGCCATCCGGCGCAGCAGGTCCACGCCCAGGCCGCGGCGCTGCCAGGCGTCCTCGACCAGCACGGCGAGCTCGGCGCTGTCGTCGTCCCAGAGCAGGTGGGCCAGGGCGACCAGCTCGCCGTCGGCGGTCTCCACGGCCAGGGTCTGGCCGTGCCGCGGGTCCAGCAGGTGGGCCAGGTAGCGGTCGGCGTCCGCGACCGGGCCGTGGTAGCGGCGGCGCAGCGTCTCGGTGGAGCAGCGGTGGTGCATGGCCAGTGCGGCGGCCCGGTCCTGGGGCACGGCCCGGCGCACGGTCAGCTCGGCGCCGGCCGGGCTGCGCAGCCGGTCGGCCACCTTGGGCACCCGGGGACCGAGCACTCCGTCCAGGTCGACCAGGGCCTTGGCCCGGGCGAACTCGGTGGGGGTGAACGGCAGGTGAGGTCGGGAGAGCTCGATCTGCCCGCCGCCGGGCACCGGCAGCCGCATCAGGTGGCCCGCCAGGCTGGGCGCCGGCTCCTCACCCGGGCGGCGCGGGAAGTGCCGCACGGTGAGCCGGCCGAACAGCTGCCGCAGCGCCACCGGCAGCTCGGCGGCGTCCAGTGCGGTCCGGGTGGCCAGGCCCAGCACATGGGTCGGCACGTCCACCAGGTCGTGCGCGTCGGCCGGGTCGGTCCAGATCTCCCGGCCGCCGGCCAGCGCCACCGCCTCGGTCAGCCCCGCGCGCGGCAGGTCCCGCGGGGCGCGCAGCAGGAACTCGTCCACGGTGCCCTCGGGCAGCGGGTGGGTCTGCAGCGAGATGATGCTGACCCGCAGCACAGCCAGCGCCGCGCAGACCGTGGCCAGGCTGCCGGGCGCGTCCGACACGGTGGTGCGCAGCCGCCACAGCCGGGTCTCGGCCGGCGGGCCCGCCTCGGCAGCGGCTTCGGCCTCGGGCGTGGGCGGCGGCGCGCCGTGGGGATGGCGATGCGCCCACCAGGCGTGGAACACCGCCGTGGCGAGCAGCGCCAGCGCCGAGGCGAAGAGCAGCACGGGGCCGTCGTGCCCGTGCACGACCACGTTGGCGATCAGGTCGGCGGTGGCCACGGCGAGGAAGACGGCGGCCAGCTCGACCGTCGAGTGGCGCCAACGGGCGCCTCTGGCCTGCCGCCGCTGGGCCCGGGACGGGGTGGTGGAGGGGTGCTGGGCGGTCGAAGACGATTCACTCATGACACCACCATGACGGACGGGTGTTTCACGATCACGAATCCGTTATGACCACGCGGTTAATGTCTGCGAGTGCGCCCCGGGACTCGGCCAGGTCTACTGCCGGATCGTCAGTTCGTCCACCGCGCACCGGACTTCGTCCAGCAGGACGGCCAGATCAGCCTCGCTGGTGGCCGAGTTGAGCAGGCACGCCCGCACTGCCTCCCGGCCGCCGAGCAACGTGCCCGTCACAAATGCCCGGCCGCGCCGCTGCACGGCGAGCGGCAGCGCGTGGTTGAGCGCGTTCAGCTCGGCCTCGGACAGGCCGGCGGGCCGGGCCCGGAAGGCGACGATCGAGGTGTCCACCGGCGCCAGCAGCTCCAGCGCCGGGTCGGCGGCCACCGACCCGCCGAGCCGCCGGGCCAGCCGGGTGCAGTGCGCGACGTCGGCGGCGATCCCGTCCCGGCCGCGGTGCGCGATGGTGGCCCACACCTTCAGGGAGCGGAACGGGCGGGTCTGCTCGATGCCGTACTCGGAGAACCAGCCGAGCCCGCCGTCCTCCTCGTCCCGCAGGTAGGACGGCACCAGGCTGAAGGTGTCCCGCAGCTGCTCCGGGTCGCGGACCAGCGCGCAGCCGCAGTCCACCGGCACGCCCAGCCACTTGTGCGGGTCCAGGGCGAGCGAGTCGGCCCGGTCCAGCCCCGCGTAGCGGTGCGCGATGGCCGGATCGAGCACCCCGAAGGCGCCGTAGGCCCCGTCGACGTGCAGCCACAGCTGCTCCTCGGCGCAGAGGTCGGCGAGCGGCTCGAAGGCGTCCACCGCGCCGGTGTTGACGGTGCCGGCCGAGGCGACCACCAGGAACGGCAGCCGGCCGGCCGCCCGGTCGGCGGCGATCTCGGCCCGCAGCAGGCCCGGGTCGATCCGGCCTTCGGCGTCGGCCGGCACCACCCGCAGCTGCCGGCTGCCCAGGCCCAGGAGCTCGGCGGCCTTGCGGACGCAGGAGTGGGTCTCGCCGGTCGCGTAGCCGACCAGCGGCGGCAGTCCGGTCAGCCCGTCGGCCCGCACGTCGTGGCCGGCCCGTGCGGCGGCCCGGCCGCGGGCGGCGGAGAGGCAGACGATGGTGGCCATCGAGGTGCCGGAGGTGAGCAGGCCGCCGCCGGGCCGGTGGGGGAACCCGACCAGCTCGGCGATCCAGCGCACCACCGCCCGCTCCAGGTGCACGTCGGCGTGGTCGCCGCCCGCCGAGCTGGGGTTCATCGCGGCGGCCGCCAGGGTGGCGAGCACGCCGGCCGGGGCGGGGGCCGAGTTGACCCAGCCGAAGAACCGCGGGTGCCCGTTGCCCATCGGGGCCGGGAGCACCTGCTCGGCGATCACGGCCAGCAGTTCGTCCAGCTCGCGGCCGGTGTGCGGCAGCGGCGCGTCCAGCAGCGCCTGCCGGGCGGCCGGGTCCATCGGCTGCCAGACCGGGCCGGCCGGCACCCCGGCCAGGTAGTCGGAGACCAGCTCGGCAGCGGCATGGGCGGCGGTGCGAAAGTCGGACATGCGGCCGATCGTATGACCTTGACGCGCAGGTCAGCCGGGCCGTTCCAGTAGGTGGTCAGTCCAGCGATCCCGACAGGTGGGCGGCCGAGCGGCAGTACCGGGCGATCTCCTCAGTGGTGAGCTTGGCGCAGAGCCGGCCCGCCGCCCCCGCGTCGGTGTAGTTGACCGTGTAGTAGCTGACCAGCCCCTCGGTGCAGGCCTTGCGCTGCCAGCCGTCGGCCGCGGTGGCGCACTGCTGGCCCGCCCAGTCCTCCCGGTCCAGGTTGTACTTCATCAGCCGCGAGCCCAGCCCCCGGCTGCAGTCGTTGGCACCGCCGCCGGCCTGCGCGTTCAGGCACCACTTGAGTGCCTGGCCGTAGATCTCCGGGTGGTTGGGGTAGTCGTGCGAGGAGAGGTAGAGGGTCGGCGCGTAGAAGAAGCAGGCGGACTGGAACAGCGCGGGCTGCTGCGGGCACGGGTAGAGGTCGGCGGACAGCTTGTCGAGCGGGACCAGCGACTTGGCCTTCTCGTCCTCCTCGTCGGGCGAGAAGAGCTGCATGAACAGGCCCTCGGAGCAGGTGATGATCCGGCTGTCGCTGCCGAACTCGCTGCACAGGTCACGGGCCTTGGGCACGTCCTGGTTGGTGACGTAGATGGTGCCGTGGCCCACGCCGTGCACGCAGGGGCCGCTCATCTGCGGCTCGCAGAGCTTCAGCAGGTCGTGGGTGGGATCGCTGGAGCCGGCCAGCATCTCCTCGACGGCGCCGTGCAGATAGCCCGCCGCGCAGGTGTCGTGCGGAAACGACAGCACCTTCTGGAAGTCGTGGTTGTAGCGCTTCACGGCCGCGTGGCCCAGCTCGTGCGCGATCGGGTGGCAGAACCGCACGGTGTACGGCTTCTCCTTGGTGATCTTGTCCAGGTCGGCCAGCGCCACGCCGGGGTCGGCCGCCTGCATCTCGGCCATCAGCTTGTTGCGCAGTGTGCTGCGGGTCCACACCGCCGGGTCGCCGGTGGGGGACGCCGACGCGGCGCCGGCCGGCCAGACCGCGCCGGCCGCGCGGCCGGCGGTGGGGGCGGCGACCGGCACCCACTGGGTGACGGCGGCCGCGCCGATCCCCAGCAGGCCGATCAGGACGGCGGTCACGATCGCGAAGAAGCGCGGCTTCATGGCTGGCGGATCCCTACCGTTCGATTGCGTACGGTTACCGTCCCATCCTTACCGTGACCGCGCGGCGACTCATTGGGAATTGCTCCGTCCGGGTGGTCGACGGGGTGTGGCACGATGCCCGGACACCCTGGAGATTCGAACAGCCGAGGAGCCCCGCCATGGTTACCGCCGCCCCCGACCTGGCCTTCCGCCCCGCCACCGCCGCGGACGTCCCCGCCCTGGTGGAGCTGGTCGAGTCCGCCTACCGCGGCGAGAGCAGCCGGGTGGGCTGGACCACCGAGGCCGACCTGCTGGACGGCCAGCGCACCGACCCGCAGTCGCTGGCCGCGACCCTGGCCCAGCCCGACACCGTGGTGCTGCTCGCCGAGCGGGACGGTGCGCTGCTGGCCTGCTGCTCGCTGGAGCGCCGCGCGACCGCTGCCTACTTCGGGATGTTCTCGGTCCGCCCGGCCCAGCAGGGCGGCGGGGTCGGGCGGGCCGTGCTCGCCGAGGCCGAGCGCTTCGCCGGCGGTGAGTGGGGCGCCGCCGAGTTGGAGATGACGGTGATCGTGCAGCGCGAGGACCTGATCGCCTGGTACGAGCGGCGCGGCTTCCGGCGCACCGGCGAGCTGTCGCCGTTCCCGTACGGCGACGAGCGGTTCGGGCTGCCCAAGCGCGACGACCTGGCCTTCGAGAAGCTGGTCAAGGCGCTCTGACGGCGGTCAGGCCTGCGGGACCAGCTCGGCCACGGGGGTGAACGGGCGGCCGTCCAGCGTCCAGTGCGGATCCGGGACGATCTCCAGCGCCGCGAACACCTGGGCCGCCACGTCCACGTGGCGCACCGGGAGCACCGCGCCGCCCGGCGCCAGGCCGGGCCCGCAGGCGGCCACCCAGGCGGTGCGCTCCTCGGCACTGCGCCCGCCGTGGCCGCCGGCGTCGACGTGGCCGTGGTCGGTCACCACGATCACCGTCCACTCCTCGTCGGCGTACCCCGGCCGGGCCCGCAGTGCCGCCAGCAGCCGGCCGAGCCGGGCGTCCGCCAGCTCGATCGAGCGGCGGTACTCGACGCCGCAGCCGAGGAAGTGCGCGGTCTCGTCCACCGCGCCCAGGTAGACGAAGCTCGCCTGCGGGTCGTCGTCCCCGGCCAGCACCGTGATCGCCTCGGCGGTGACCCGCTCGTCGCAGACCTCCCACTCCTCGGGGTGTCCTCCAGCGGGGCTATGTAGGACAGCCGGCCGGGCGCGGCGAACAGCGGGCCGCCCTGGCGGGCCAGGAAGAGCGGCTCCCAGCCGCCCGCGGCGAAGGTGCGGCGGCGGTGCGCGGTGGCCAGCCGGGTGGTGAAGTCCGGGAACACGTCCAGCCGGTTGCCGCCCAGGTGGTTGCCCCACACCCCGTGCTTGGCCACCGTCACACCGGTCGCGATGGTCGCCCAGCACGGCCCGGACATGGTCGGGGTGGCGTCGTCCACCTCCACCGGGGCGAGGAAGCCGGCCGCCGCGACCGCGTCGAGGTGCGGGGTGTGCAGTTCCGGCAGCAGGTCGAGGCGGACGCCGTCGATGCCGACCACCAGGACACGTCGCGGCCCGGCGGGCCAGCGGCTGGACGAGGACACGGGGGGCTCCGATCGAGTTGTACGGACAACGGCCTGCCCGCACCCTAGCGGGACCGAGCCGGACCGCTCGCCGCCCAACTGGCCGGATCCGGGCTCCCCTTGATGCCCGTCGTCGAGAATTCGCCCCGATGTCACCCGTGGTTCTCCGATGGCCGGTCGGCTTCGGCGCCCTCCGGGTCGATGTGCGGCAGCAGGCGGTCCAGCCATCGCGGGATCCACCAGGCGTGGCGTCCGAGCAGCACCATCACCGCCGGGACCATCAGGAGTCGCACCACGGTGGCGTCGATCAGCACGCTGACCGCGAGGCCCAGCCCGAGCATCTTGACCACGATGGTGTGGCTGAGTAGGAACGCTGCGAAGACGCTGATCATGATCAGCGCGGCGCAGCTGATCACCCGCGCGGTGATCCGCAGGCCGTGCGCGACGCTGTCGTGCTCGTTGTGGGTGCGCAGCCAGAACTCGTGCACCCGGGAGAGCAGGAAGACCTCGTAGTCCATGCTCAGCCCGAAGACGATGGCGAACATGATCATCGGCACATAGCTCTCGATCGGGACGTTCCCGGAGACGCCCAGGGCCGGGCCGCCCCAGCCCCAGTAGAAGACCGCCACCACCACGCCGTACGACGCGGCGATCGACAGCAGGTTGAGCACCGCGGCCTTGACCGCGACCAGCAGGCCGCGGAACACCGTCAGGATCACCAGGAAGGCCAGGCCGACCACCACCGCAATGATGCCCGGTAGGCGACTGGTCATCAGCTCCACGAAGTCCAGCTGGGCGGCGGTGGTGCCGGTGATGTAGGTCTTGGCGGGGGTGCCGGCGACGGCCTGCGGCAGCACCTGCGTGCGGAGCAGGTTGAACAGGCTGGTGGTGGAGGCGTTCTGCGGCCGGCCGACGGGGACGGCGGTGGCCACCAGCAGGTCCCCGTCGGAGGTCGGCTGCGGCGCGCTGATGCTCGCGGCACCGGGCACACCCGTGAGTGCCTGCTGCACCTTGCCGGCCAGCGCCTGGCGGTCACTGGTGGCCACCGTGCTCTGGTCGACGACGATGGTCAGCGGGCCGTTGGTGCCGGGTCCGAAGCCGGTGGAGATCAGGTCGAAGGCCCGGCGGTCGGTGAAACTCGTCGGGTCGGCGCCGTCGTCGATGTGGTCGAGCCGGATCGAGAACACCGGGATCGCCAGCACGCCGACCACCACCAGGCCGGCGGCCAGGAACCACCAGGGGTGGTCGGCGACCCGCTGGGCGTAACGGGCCAGGCCGTCGGTCGGGACGGCCGGCTCCGCGCCGTCCGGCTGTTCGGGCTCCTCGGCGACCGCGCGGCGCAGGGTGAACCGGTCGATGTGCGGGCCGATCCAGCCGAGCAGCGCGGGCACCAGGGTGAGCGCGCCGAGGACGGCCGTAACCACGGTGACCGCGGCGGCCACACCGAGCTTGCCGATGAAGGCGACCCGGGAGACGTACAGCCCGGCCAGCGCGATGATCACGGTGCAGCCGGAGACCAGCACGGCCCGGCCGCTGGTGCTGGTGGCGCGCGCGGCCGCGGTGACCGGATCCCGGCCGTCCATCACCTGCTGGCGGTGACGGGTGATCAGGAACAGCGCGTAGTCGATCCCGACCCCGAGGCCGATCATGGTGGCCAGCGTGGGGGAGACGGTGGCGAAGGTGAAGGCGATGGCCAGCAGGCTCAGGCAGCTCAAGCCGACGATCACGCTCACCAGCGCGCTGACCAGCGGCAGACCGGCCGCGATCACGCTGCCGAAGCCGATCAGCAGCACCACCACCGCGACCCCGAAGCCGATCGCCTCACTGGCCAGGTCGGTGGCCTTGGGACGGGCCAGTTCGCCCAGCGGGCCGCCGTACTCGACCTCGACGGAGGCGTTCCGCAGCGGGGCCACCGCCGCGTCGACCTCGTTCAGGTAGGACTTGCCCAGTGAGGTCGGGTTGGTGTCGAAGTGCACCGTGAGGTAGCCGATGTGTCCGCTCTGGGAGACGGTGGGTCCGGCCGCGGAGAGCACGTGCGGCAGGTGCTGGAGGTTGGCGACCACCTGGCCGGTCTGCCCGGACACCGCGGAGAGCGGGGCCTGCGCGTCGTTCAGCACCACCTGGGCGCTGGTGCCGCCGGACGCGGGAGCGTGCGTCTTGAGCAGGTTCAGGCCGGTGTCCGACTGGGTGCCCGGGAGGTTGAAGTCGTCGGAGTAGGTGCCGCCGACGGTGTTCTGCAGGACGTGCAGGCCGGCCAGCGCGAGCAGCCAGCAGACCACCACCAGGACGAAGTGGCGGGCGCACCAGGCGCCGAGTCTGCCCAACCGGCCGGCGGGGGGTTGCTGCGCGCTGGTCATCGGCCCCTCCCGGGGTACGTCGTCGGTTGCCGGTCGGCGCTGTGCCGGGCCGGGTCAGTCGCCGAGCACCACGGTGTCGGCCAGCTTGTCGGCGAAGGTCTGCCTGCGGTGGTCCCAGAGCGGCCAGAGGAAGCCGAGGAAGCAGGGGATCGCGTCCAGCAGGTGCGCCAGGTCGCGGAGGAAGGCGCGCAGCATCCCGGTCGACCGGCCGTCCGCCGCATCGGTCAGCTCGCTGCCCAGCAGCTGCCGTCCCCAGCTCTGCCCGGTGCGCCCGGCCTGGTACCAGCGGTTGTACGCGAGCAGCGCGATCGAGACCGGCAGCAGGCCGACCTGCAGCGCGTCGTTGTCGGGGTCGGCCGCGCCGGCGACGATGTTCGGCGCGAAGCAGGCCAGCATGTCGATGAGGAAGGACAGCACGCGTTCCGTCCAGTGGGCGTAGCTCACCGAGACCGCACTCCGTTCCGCCGGGCCTGCCCCCGGTCCAGCCTGCCAGCCGGGCACGGCCGCGCAACCGCCGTTGCGCCGACCGGCTGACGTGCCGTCAGTGCGGCTGGCGGCCCGCCGGCCGGCTGACCGCCCGGCCGACCCGCCGTCAGTAGCCGGCGGCAGCCCGGCTGGGCAGACCGGCCAGCAGCTCGCCCAGCTCGGCGGCCTCCGGGACGCCGAGGTGCCGGGCCAGCTCCAGCGCGTCCTGGAGCTGCCCGGTGCCCTCCGCATGGCGGCCGGTGCGCAGCACGTTGCGGCCCAGGCCGGTCAGCGCGCGCACCTGCTCCAGCGGGGAGCCGGCCGCCCGGGCGCCGTCCAGCGCCGCCGTGAACTCCTGGTGCGCCGCGTCCGGGCGGCCGGTGGCGTTCAGCAGCCGGCCCAGGATGTTGCGCACCTCGGCCTCGCCGCCGCGGTCGCCCCGCTCCCGGCAGAGCGCCAGCGCGGCCCGCAGGTGCTCCTCCGCCCCCGGGTACTGGCCCAGGGCGAGCAGTGCGTCCCCCAGGTAGGCCAGCACCCGGGACTCGCCGAGCCGGTCGCCCTGCCCGCGGTAGAGCGCCAGCGCGGCCCGCAGGTTCTCCACCGCCGCGGCCGGCCGCCCGGTGGCGAGCCGCAGCACGCCCAGGTAGGCCATGGTGTTCATCCGCCCGCGCGCCTCGTCCAGCTCGTGGTACATCGCGCTGGCCTGCAGCAGGTCCTGCTCGGCGCTCTGGTACTGGCCGATGACCAGGCGGACCGCGCCGAGCGCCATCAGCCCGTTGGCCTCGCCGATCCGGTTGCCCAGGCCCCGGTAGAGGGACATCGCCTGGCGGTGCGTCGCCTCGGCCGCTTGGTAGCGGCCGGTGAGGTGCTGCAGCGACCCCAGGCTGGCCAGTGCGTAGGCCTCGCCCGGCCGGTCGTCGCGGGCCCGGCACAGCTCCAGCGCCTGGTGCAGGCTCTCCTCGGCGGCCGGCACGTCGCCGGTGAGCTGCTGGATCAGGCTGAGCTCGCTGAGCGCCGCGGTCTGCCCGGTCCGGTTGCCGAGCTCCCGGAAGAGCAGCAGCGCCCGGGTGGTGTGCGTGGTCGCCTCCGGGTACTCGCCGGTGATCCGGCCCAGGATGCCCAGCTGGCTGAGCGCCTCCGCCTCGCCGGGCGCGTCGGCCGCGCCGCGGGCCAGGCTCAGTGCCTCGGCGAAGTGGTCGCGGGCCCGGGTGTTGCAGCCGAAGGTCCGTTCCATGGCGCCCAGTTGCACCCGCGCGGCCGCCTGCCCGGACGGGTCGTCCAACTGCCGGAAGAGCTCCAGTGCGAGCCGTAGATGCTCCGCCCCGGCCTCGTGCTCGCCGGTCAGCCGTTGGAAGGTGCCCAGGTGGGTGAGCGCCTCGGCCTGGCCGAACCGGTCGCCGTTGGTGCGGGCGGTCTCCAGGGCGATCCGGTGCAGCGCCCGCGCCTGGTTCCAGTGCCCCTGGGTGCGCAGGAAGTCGTGCAGCGCGGCGGGCAGCCGGATCGCGTGGTCGGGATGCCCGTGGGCGGCCGCGTACTCGATCGCCGCCCGCAGATTGCCCCGCTCGGCGCGCAGCCAGGCGGTGGCCGCCTCCTCGGTGGGCAGCTCGGCCCCGGGGATGCGCTGGGCGGGCACCCAGCGGTGCCGGCGCACCGCCAGCCGGCGGCCCGCCTCGATCACGGTGGCCAGGTAGGAGTCCAGCAGCCGGCCCACGGCGGCGTGCCGCACCGACGGGTCGTCCATGGTGCCCAGCGCCCGGGAGTGCTCGCGGATCAGGTCGTGCATCCGGTAGCGGCCGCGGACCGGCTCGTCCACCAGGTGGTGGTCCTCCAGCTCCTCCAGCAGGCGGCGGGCGGTGGCCACGTCGGTGCCGTCCAGCGCGGCGGCCGCCCGGGCGTCGAAGTGGTCGCCGGGGTTGAGCCCGAGCCGGCGGAACAGCCGGCGCTGGGCGGGGGTCAGATCCCGGTACGAGAGGTCGAAGGCGGCGGCCACCGAGACGTCCTCGGCCCGCAGCGCCGCCAGCCGGCCCGCGGCGGCCTCCAGGTCCGGCACCAGGTCGGCCACCGACCAGGCCCGCCGGTGCCGCAGCCGGGCGGCGGTCAGGTGGATCGCCAGCGGCAGGTAGCCGCAGAGCCGGACCACCTCGACCACGGCCGGCTGGTCCGGTGCCAGGTCGGGGCGCTGCGCGGTGGCGGTGAACAGCTCGGCGGCCTCGTCGGGCGGCAGCACGCCCAGCGTCATCGGCACCGCGTCGCCCAGCGCCGGCAGTCGGCGGCGGCTGGTGACCAGCACCAGGCAGCCGGGGGAGCCGGGCAGCAGCGGGCGGACCTGCTCGCTGCCGCTGGCGTCGTCGAGCAGCAGCAGCACCCGGCGCCCGGCCAGCCGGCTGCGCCACAGGTTGGCCCGGGCGTCCAGGTCCGGCGGGATCTGCTGGGGCGCCACCCCGACGGTGAGCAGCAGCGCGGCGAGCGCGTCGGCCGGCTCGACGGCCGGGGTGCAGGGGGTGTGGGCGTGCAGCGGCAGGAAGATCTGCCCGTCCGGGAAGTCGGCGGCCAGCCGGTGCGCGGCGTGCACGGCCAGGGCGCTCTTGCCGACCCCGGGCATGCCGTCCAAGGCCAGGATCCGTACCGAGCCGTCGGGGCGGTCGGTGCGGCAGGCCGCCAGCAGCCGTTCCAACTCCTCGTAGCGCCCGGTGAAGCCGGCCACGTCCCGCGGCAGGCCGGCGCCCGCGGCCACCGCCGGCAGCTCGGCGTCCTCCTGCGCCTCGGCGGCCTGCTGCTCGGCGCGCAGGATCTCCTGGTGCGCGGCCCGGACCCGGGGGCCGGGCTCGATGCCCAGCTCCTCGACCAGGGTGCGGCGCAGCCGCTGGTAGCTCGCCAGCGCCTCGGCCCGCTGGTCGGTGCGGTGCAGGGCGATCATCAGCTGGCGGTGGAAGGCCTCGCGCAGCGGATGCTCCGCGGTCAGCCGGTTCAGCTCCGGGATCACGCCGTGCGGCCGGCCCAGCTCCAGTTCGGCGTCGAACTGCCACTCCAGGGCCTGCAGCCGCAGCTCCTGGAGCTGCTGCACATGGGGCAGCGCCTCCTCGGCCAGCGACGGCAGATCCGTCAGCGGGGTGCCGCGCCACAGCCGCAGCGCCTCGGCGCAGCGACTGCTGACGGTCTGCCAGTCGCCGGCCCGGCGGGCGGCGCGGGCGACGTCCAGCAGTTCGGTGAAGGCCGCGCTGTCCAGCTCGCCGGGGCCGACCTGGAGGAGGTAGCCGGGGGCGGCGGTGCGCAGCCGGGCCGGGCTGCCGGGGCCGAGCAGCCGGCGCAGCTGGACCACGTGGTTGTTGAGCGAGGTGGGCGCGGTGGCCGGCGGATGCTCGCCCCAGAGCGCTCCGGTCAGCCGGTCGCGGGATACCACTCGACCGGGTTCCAGGAGCAGCATGGCCAGTAGCGCACGCACTTTCGGCGAGCTGACCGGAAGCGCCGTACCGGTGCCGTCGTGGACCGTCAAGGGCCCGAGCAACCCGAATCGCAGCCCGGCGACAGGCTCGTCAGGGGTGGTCGGGCGGCCCTGCCGGGGCCCTTGTTGATGGTCCATTATCGGGATGTTACCCGCCCGTGAGCGGCCTACGGCAGGCTCATGACGACCGAGCCGGACTGGGTCGGTGCCGAACAGGGGAGGGCACCGATCCAGTCGGCCTGTCGCCGCACTACCCGCCGCACGAGGGAGGACAGGCCGCATGACCGCCAAGCGTGACACCTCCTGGACCTGAGCGTCCGCCGCACCCCGCTCGGACAACACGCCGACGTCTCACCCGGGTGCCGCGTGGGACGGCGCAGGTCGGGTAAGTGTTGGAGACAGCAGGGGCCGCCCGAGCCCCATAGCTGTAAGGGGTGAGGTCATGACCGACAACGCCACTGATTACGCCGTCGACGCCCGGGACGCCATGGAAGACCCGGAGGACCTGGAGTCCGGCAGCGACGAGCAGCCCACCCCGCGTGCCGAGCTGTCCCTGGACGCCGCAGCCGATGTGGCCGATGCGGTCGAGCAGACCCGTCAGGTCCCGGTGGACGACGACGAGTACCCGCGCTGACCGGCGCCCCACCGCCGGTCAGCGCGTAGCACTTCACCGGCCCTACCGCAGCAGCGAGACCGGGTAGAGGCGCTGCCAGCGGTTCAGCGCCAGCAGCAGCTCGGTGGCCGGCCGGTCGTGGCGCGGATCCCGGTCGGGCGCGAGGGCGCGGGTCACCGCCACCGGATCGGCCAGGGCGTGCAGGGGGGCCTTGGGGTCCTGGTACGCCTGGGCGAGCTCCGCCTTCAGGGCCTGCGGATAGTCCGGGTCCTGGGTGGCCGGGTAGGGGCTCTTCACCCGGGCCACCACGTCGTCCGGCAGCAGGTCGGCGGCCGCCGCCCGCAGCAGGCTCTTCTCCCGCCCGTCGAAGGCCTTCATCGCCCAGGGCGTGTTGTAGACGTACTCGACCAGCCGGTGGTCGCAGAACGGCACCCGGACCTCCAGACCGACCGCCATGCTCATCCGGTCCTTGCGGTCCAGCAGCATCCGGACGAACCGGGTCAGGTGCAGGTGGCAGATCTCCCGCATCCGCCGCTCCTTGGGGTCCGCGCCCGGCAGGTGCTCGACGTCGGCGATGGCGTCGGAGTAGCTGTCGGCGATGTAGCTGGCGAGGTCCAGCTCGGCCAGCAGCCCCGGGTCGAGCAGGGACAGCCGGGGTTCGGCGCCCCGGCCGGTGATCTGGTGCATGTCGGCGTGCCAGGGAAACGTTTCGGCGGCCACCGCGGCCGGATCGTGGAACCAGCGGTAGCCGCCGAACAGCTCATCCGCGGACTCCCCGGAGAGCGCCACCGTGGAGTGCCGCCGGATCTCCCGGAACAGCAGGTAGAGCGAGGTGTCCATGTCGCCGAACCCGGTCGGCAGGTCGGCCGCGCGCAGCACCGCGTCCCGGTCCGCGGGATCGGTCAGCTGGGCCGCGTCCAGCACGATGTCCTGGTGGTCGGCCGCGACGTGGCGGGCCACCGAGTGGGCGAACGGGGTGTCCAGGCTGCCGCGCAGCTCGTCCGGCTGGAAGTTCTGCGCCTGGCCGGCGAAGTCCACCGAGAACGACCGCACCGGACCGGCGCCGGCGGCGGCCAGCCCGCGGGCGGCGAGCGCCGTGACCGCGCTGGAGTCCAGCCCGCCGGAGAGCAGCGAGCAGAGCGGCACGTCCGCGATCAGCTGCCGCCGCACGGTGTCGGTCAGCAGCTCCCGGACGGTGGCGATGGTGGTGGGGAGGTCGTCGGTGTGCTCACGGGCGCCGAGCCGCCAGTACTGGTGGACCGTCAGGCCCTCGCGGCGGACCTGCAGCCAGTGGCCGGGCTTCAGTTCCGCCATGCCCCGGTAGATCGCGTGCCCCGGGGTCTTCACGAAGGCCAGCAGCTCGCGCAGCCCGTCCCGGTCGACGACGGCGGGCACCTGCGGGTGGGCCAGGATCGCCTTCGGCTCGGAGCCGAACAGCACACCGTCGGCGGTCGGGTAGTAGTACAGCGGCTTGATGCCCATGCGGTCGCGGACCAGCAGCAGTTCCTCGCGGCGGGCGTCCCAGACGGCGAAGGCGAACATGCCGTTCAGCCGGGTCACGAAGTCCGTGCCCCAGTGCAGGTAGGCGCGCAGCACCACCTCGGTGTCGCTGCGGGTGCGGAACCGCACGCCGTGGCCCTCCAGTTCGGCGCGCAGCTCATGGAAGTTGTAGACCTCGCCGCTGTAGGTCATCGCGGCCAGCAGGCGCCCGTCCTCCTCCACCGCCATCGGCTGCGCACCGCCGACCAGGTCGATCACCGCCAGTCGCCGGTGGCCCAGCGCCGCATGCGGTTCGAGGTGCACACCGCCGGCGTCCGGGCCCCGGCAGAGCATGGTCGCGGTCATGGCGTCTACCACCTGCCGCTGCTGCCTCACGTCGCTGTCGAACGCCACCCAGCCGGTTATCCCGCACATGACAGGAGACTCCTTCCGCTGCTTCGCGTCGTTGCGTATGCGTTCGGTGACGCTACGCCTCCGCTTTCGGGGTCGCCATGGCCGGGTCGGATTTGGCCGAGAACCGTCAATCCCGCCCGGAGCGCTGCGCCGTGGCTTCCGGCGTAGCGTGGAGCCAGAGCTTCCGGAAGCGGCCAACCCCGCCGCTTCCTTCGGGAACCCTCCGGTGAGGGCCGTCATGGAGCAGTGGAGGCCGTCATGAAACTGCAGGACGAACTTCCCGTCGACCACCGATTGGCCCAGGTCTACCGCTACGGCGCAGGCCTGGCCGGACTGGCACTGCTGATCTGGGGCTGCTTCGGGTTGGCCGGCAACGTCGGCTTCTCCAGCGTCCACGGCAAGACCACCGCGGGCATGTCCAGCAATGGCGCGCTCGGCGTCCTGTCGATCATCTTCGGCGCGATCCTGATGATCGGCGCCATCGTCGGCGGAAACTTCGCCTCCTGGCTCAATATGATCGTCGGCTTCATCTTCTTCGTGGCGGGCTTCGTCGGCCTGATCGCGCTCGACAGCACCTGGAACCGACTGGCCTTCCGGATGACCAATGTGATCTTCAGCTTCATCTTCGGGCTGGTGATCGCCTCCTTCGGCATGTACGGCAGGGTCAGCGGCCACCTCCCGCACGACAACCCCTACTGGCGGCAACGGCACGGTGGGGAACGAGACCGGGAGGAGGAAGAGATCGCCGGCCGCTGGCACGTCCCGGCCTTCAAGAGCGTGCTGCGTCCGACGGTGCATCATTAGGCATGACTGATCAGCACACCGCACAGCGGGCCGAGATTGGAGTCATCGGCGGCTCCGGCCTCTACGCCCTGCTGGACGACGTCACCGAGATCACCGTCGACACCCCGTACGGTGCGCCCAGCGACTCGCTGTTCCTCGGCGGGATCGGCGGGCGCACCGTCGCGTTCCTGCCCCGGCACGGCCGCGGGCACAAACTGCCACCGCACCGGATCAACTACCGGGCCAACCTCTGGGCACTGCACTCGCTCGGGGTCCGCCAGGTGGTCGGGCCCTGCGCGGTCGGCGGGCTGCGCCCCGAGTACGGCCCGGGCACCCTGCTGATCCCCGACCAGTTCGTGGACCGCACCTCCGGGCGGGTGCAGACCTACTACGACGGGCTGCCACTGCCCGACGGCACCGTCCCCGAGGTGGTGCACGTGTCGATGGCCGACCCGTACTGCCCGGACGGCCGGGCCGCCGCGCTCGCCGCCGCTCGCTCCCAGGCCTGGGAGCCGGTGGACGGCGGCACACTGGTGGTCATCGAGGGCCCGCGGTTCTCCACCCGCGCCGAATCCCGCTGGTTCACCGCCAACGGGTGGTCGGTGGTCGGCATGACCGGCCACCCGGAGGCCGTGCTCGCCCGCGAACTCGGGCTCTGCTACACCTCGCTCGCGCTGGTCACCGACCTCGACGCCGGTGTGACGGCCGGTGAGGGGGTCACCCATGCGGAGGTCCTGGAGGTCTTCGCGCGCAATGTCGACCGGCTGCGCGGGGTGCTCTTCAAAGCGGTCGAGGCACTGCCCGCCGACCGCGACTGCGTCTGCTCGCACGCCTTGGACGGCGTCGAGACCGGCCTGCCCGGGGTTCCGGAACCCTGAGCCCGCCGCTGCGGCCCCCGGGCGATTAGGAAGGGCCCGCCCGGGGCACCAGCGGGGATATAGCGTCACCCAGAAGGTCCAGAGGTGAGGAGGCGGGGATCATGGAGGGTCCGGCTCTCTCCCCGCGCGAACAGCAGCTCCTTGAGGAGATCGAGGCCGACCTGCGGACGGACTCCGTGCTGGACACCGAGCTGTCCACCATGCGGGTCATCCGGATGCGCCGCCTGCTGAACCTGCTGACGCCGTGGCGTCGCCACCGTCGGCCGCGGCCCCCGGAGCTCGGCGGGCCCCCGGAAGCCGACGGCCCGCCGCCGCTGCCGGGGCAGCCCGCGTAGCCGCGCGCCCGGGCGCCGCGGCATGGCTGTGCCGCGCCGAGGTCCTCGGCGCGGCACCCGCGGCGGCCTCAGTGCGCGTCCTCCAGGCGGAAGCCCACCTTGACGGTCACCTGGTAGTGCTCGATCGCACCCTGCGCGACGTTCCCCCGCACCTGCGTCACCTCGAACCAGTCGATGTTGCGCAGGGTCTGCGAGGCGCGGGCGAGCGCGTTGCGGATCGCGGCGTCGGTGCCCTCGTGGGAGGAGCCGACGATCTCGGTCACCCGGTAGGTGTGCTCGGTCATGGAGGCCTCCTGGCGGTACTGGGGCTGCTGTCACCTCCACCGTGGCCCAAGCCGGGCCCGGGCGCGCGCCGAGGACGGCGATCAACGTACCGAGAGCCCGAACGGTTCCCCGAACGGTCTAGCTTCACTCGAACTACTGATTGATGAAGAACGCCCGGACACCGCACACCGTTGATCCCTAGCGTCGACAGCGTCACGCACCGCACGGGCCCGGGGAGGCACCAATGGAGAACGACACCGCGCCGACCACGGACGGCGGCCTGACCCGCCGCCGCCTGCTGGCCGGGTCCGCCGCGCTCGGCGGGGCCGCCTGGCTGCTGCGCGGCGCCGTCACGCCCGACCAGGCGCAGGCCGACGCCGGCCCGCCCCTCCCCGCGCCGCCCGCGTTCCCCGGCGGCATCGAGGTCTACCGCCAGGTCTTCGAGAACTGGGCCGGCGAGATCCATGCCGACCAGCTGTGGACCTGCGCCCCGAGCACCCCGGACGACGTGGTCACCCTCGCCAACTGGGCGCACGCCCAAGGCTGGCAGCTGCGCGCCCAGGGCTTCCGGCACACCTGGGCGCCGCTCACCGTCGCCGACGGCACACCCGCCGCGAGCACCGTGCTGCTACTCGACACCACCCGCCACCTCACCGCGATCAGCCCGGCGGGCAGCACCGCCGCGCCCGCCGTCCGGGCCCAAGCCGGCGCCGCCATGGAGCAGTTGCTCGCCGAGCTGGCCGGCCGCGGCCTCGGCATCGCGCACTGCCCGGCACCCGGCGACCTCACCCTCGGCGGGGTGCTCGCCATCGGCGGCCACGGCACCGCGGTGCCGACCGCCGGCGAGACCGCGGCCCCCGGGCACGGCTTCGGCTCGGTGAGCAACCTGGTCACCGAGCTCACCGCCGTGGTCTGGGACGCCACCGCCGGCCGGTACGCGCTGCGCACCTTCGACCGCGCCGACCCGGACTGCGCGGCCCTGCTGGTGAACCTGGGCCGGGCGTTCGTCACCGAGGCCGTGCTGCGCGTCGGCCCGGACCAGAACCTGCGCTGCCTCAGCCGGATGGACATCCCGGTCAGCGAGCTCTTCGCGGCCCCCGGCACCGGCGGCGCCCGCACCTTCGCCGGGCTGATGGAGCAGAGCGGCCGGATCGAGGCGATCTGGTTCGCCTTCACCGACTTCCCGTGGATCAAGACCTGGAGCGTCAGCCCCACCCAGCCGTTCGGCTCCCGGGCCGTGGACCAGCCCTACAACTACCCCTTCTCGGACAGCATCCCGACCCCGGTGGCCACACTGGCCGGAGAACTGGTAGCCGGATCCTGGGGGTTGGCCCCGACCTTCGGCCAACTCCAGTCCCTGATCGCCAGGCTGGGGCTCACCGGAGACCTCACCGATGTGCTGCTCTCCGGCACCCTGATCCGCGACCTGCTCACCCTGGACGTGGTCACCCACCTGCTGGCCGACGGCCTGCGCTCCGACCTCTGGGGCCCCTCCCGCACCGTGCTGCAGTACGTCCGCCCGACCACCCTGCGGGTCACCGCCAACGGATACGCCGTGCTGGCCCGGCGCGCGGACGTCCAGTGGGTGGTCAACCAGGTCACCGGCGAGTACCAGCGGCTGCTGACGCAGTACCAGGACCGCGGCCAGTTCCCGGTCAACGGCGCCGTGGAGATCCGGGTGACCGGCCTGGAGGACCCGGCGGCCAGCGGCGTCCCCGGTGCCCAGCCCCCGCTGCTCTCGGCGATCCGGGCCCGACCAGACCACCCCGAGTGGGACGTGGCGGTCTGGTTCGACGTGCTCACCCTGCCCGGCACCCCCGGGCTGCACCAGTTCGGCCGGGACCTGGAGCAGTTCCTGATCGCCACCTTCGACGGCACCAGGGCCGGCCTGCGCGTCGAGTGGTCCAAGGGCTGGGCCTACACCGCCGACGCCACCTGGGCCGACCCCGACGTACTCGGCCGGGTGATCCCCGACAGCCTGCGGGCCGGCGGCGGCCCCGGCTGGGACGCGGCCGTCGCCACCCTCGACCGCCACGACCCCAACCACGTGTTCAGCAACCCGTTCCTCGATCGGCTGCTCGGGTAGGCGCGGGCCCGCCGCCGGGGCAGGCTGGAAGTAGCGGCCGCCGGGTACCGCAGCCGGCGGCGCGTCGTGAGCCGTCGGGGCGAGGAGGTCGTTCGCCATGGCAACCGAGCAGACCGGAGCCACCGGGGCCGCCGAGCAGGAGCGGCTGCCGCAGGTCTGGCCGAGCCTGCGGGCCAGGGACGCCCGGGCCCTGATCCGCTTCCTGGTCGACGCGTTCGGCTTCGAGGAGAACGTGGTCTACGGGGAGGGCGAGGTGGTGCACCACGCCGAGCTGGACTGGCCGGAGGGCGGCGGGGTGATGCTGGGCTCGGTCCGGGAGAGCGAGGACGACGGCTTCGACCTCCCGCCGGGCAGCTTCGGCGCGTACGTGGTCACCGACCGCCTGGACGAGGTGTACCAGCGCGCCAAGGCGGCAGGTGCGCGGATCACCGCCGAGCCGCACACCACCGACTACGGTTCGTACGACTTCGCCGCCGTCGACCCGGAGGGCAACCGCTGGAACTTCGGCAGCTACCGGGGCGCACCGCGCAAGAGCCACCGGGCCTGACGGGCGGCGGTCACTCACACGGCGTAGCGCCGGGAAATACCCCGGCACCTCGGGGAGCTGAGATCCGTGGAGGTGGAGTCATGAGTCCCCAGCAGGGTGAGTACCGCATCGAGCACGACTCGATGGGGGAGGTGCGGGTCCCGGCCGCCGCCAAGTGGCAGGCGCAGACCCAGCGCGCGGTGCAGAACTTCCCGGTGTCGGGCCTGCGGCTGAATCGCGCCCACATCGCGGCCCTGGCCCGGATCAAGGCGGCCGCGGCCAAGGTCAACGGCGCGCTCGGGATCCTGGACGCCGCGGTGGCCGAGGCCATCCAGCAGGCCGCCGCCGAGGTGGCCGACGGGCGCTGGGACGACCAGTTCCCGGTCGACGTCTTCCAGACCGGCTCCGGCACCTCGTCCAACATGAACGCCAACGAGGTGATCGCCACCCTGGCCGGCGAGCGGCTGGGGCGGCCGGTGCACCCCAATGACCAGGTCAACGCCAGCCAGTCCAGCAACGACGTGTTCCCGTCCTCGATCCACGTGGCCGCCACCGCAGCCGTCACCGAGGACTTGCTGCCCGCGCTGGCCGAGCTGGAGGCGGCGCTGGCAGCCAAGGCCGAGGAGTTCGCCGGCGTGGTCAAGGCCGGCCGGACGCATCTGATGGATGCCACCCCGGTCACCCTCGGCCAGGAGTTCGGCGGCTACGCGGCCCAGGTCGCCTACGGCCAGGAGCGGCTGCGCGCCACGCTGCCCCGAGTGGCCGAGCTGCCCCTGGGCGGCACGGCGGTCGGCACCGGCATCAACACCCCGCCCGGCTTCTCCGCCGCCGTGATCGCCGAGCTGGCCGCCGGTACCGGCCTGCCGCTGACCGAGGCGCGGAACCACTTCGAGGCGCAGGGCGCCCGTGACGGCCTGGTCGAGCTGAGCGGCCAGCTGCGGACCATCGCGGTCGGGCTCACCAAGATCGTCAACGATCTGCGCTGGATGTCCTCCGGTCCGCGCACCGGCCTGGGTGAGATCAACCTGCCCGATCTGCAGCCGGGTTCCTCGATCATGCCGGGCAAGGTCAACCCGGTGATCCCCGAGGTGGTGGCGATGGTGGCGGCCCAGGTCGTCGGCAATGACGCGACCGTGGGCATGGCCGGTGCCAGCGGCAGCTTCGAGCTCAATGTGATGCTCCCGGTGATCGCCCGCAATGTGCTGGAGTCGATCCAACTGCTCGCCTCCGCCGCCCGGTTGCTGGCCGGCCGCACCGTCGACGGGATCACCGCCAACGTCGGGCGGGCCCGCGAGTACGCCGAATCCTCACCGTCCATCGTGACCCCGCTCAACCGGTACCTGGGCTATGAGGAGGCCGCCAAGGTGGCCAAGCAGTCGCTCGCCGAGGGCAAGACGATCCGTCAGGTGGTCGTGGAGCGCGGCTATCTGTCGCAAGGCCTGCTGACCGAGCAGCAGTTGGACGAGGCGCTCGATGTGCTGCGGATGACCAGGCCGTAGCCCCGCCGGGCACCGGCGCTGCGCCCCGGCCTGCGGCGCAGCGCGGCGCTCGCCGGGCGGGTCCGTGCGACGCGGGCGTGCTCCGGGTACGGTCGGACCAGGCCGGGCCGGTCGGTGCTCGGGCAGCGAGGAGGCGGTGCGATGACCGAGCCGGCGGCGGCGAAGGGGGCTGCGGTGCGGTGCGTGCCGGCCGTGCCCAGCTGGGTGAGCCTGACGGTCAGCGACCTGGACAGCGCCATGGCCTTCTACGGCGAGCTGCTCGGCTGGACGTTCAGTCGCGGCCCGGACCGCTGGGGTCGCTATGTGCGCGCTCTGGCCGAGGGCGTCGCGGTGGCCGGCATGAGCGCCTCCGACCTGCACCTGCCGGTCGCCTGGACCACCTTCTTCGGCACCGAGGACGCCGATGCCATCTCCGAGCGGATCCAGGCCCGCGGCGGCACGGTGGCGATCGGTCCGCTGGGCTTCGACGCGGGCCGGATGCTGATCGCCGCCGACCGGTCCGGTGCCCCCTTCGGCGTTTGGGAGGGTGAGACCGGTAGCGGAGCCGTCCTCAACTCGCTGGCCGGCGGCCCGGTCTGGATCGAGCTGCGCACCAAGGATGCCTTCGACTCCGCGATCTTCTACGGCGAGGTGTTCGGCTGGGACAGCCGCAAGTCGGGCGTCTTCGACGTGCGCTGGGAGAACGAGCGGGTGGTGCTGCGGTCCGCAGACCGCAGCGTGGCGGCTCTGGTGACGGCGACCGACCCGGAGGCCCGGCCGAGTTGGAACGTCTACTTCTCGGTGGCCGACGCCGACGAATCGGTGGAACTGGCCGAGCGGCTCGGCGCCGATGTGCTGGGCGAGGTCAATGACAGCCCGTACGGGCGCTGGGCTGATCTGCGCGACCCGCAGGGCGGCCGGTTCTGCCTGCAGGGCCCGCGGCCCGAAGGCGGCTGACGGCTGCCCCGAGCGCGCCGGTCCCGGCCGTCAGTCCCGGCCCGTCAGTCCCGGTCCACGACCGCCCCGCAGCGCCAGCAGACGGTCGGCGGCCGCTGCTCGGCCAGCGCCCCGCACTCCGCGCAGACCAGGGGGAGCAGGCAGGCGCTCTCGCCGCCGATCGCCTCCGGCTCGGCCGCCTCCCGCAGCTGCTCCGGCTCGGCCGCCTCCCGCAGCTGCTCCGGCCGCTCCTGCCACTCCGGCCCGACCGGGTCGGCTATCGGGCGGATTTCACCCTCGGTGTTCGAATCTGCCATAGCCCGAGGCTACTTGTCCGCTATCCGAGCGAACCATCCGGCGGGTCCGTTTGATCACCAACGCCCCGGGTACCGCTGGCTGCTAGCTGCAGGAATCCCTAGCCGAGGAGGTCATGATGGAACGCGAGACCAACACCCCGGGCGAGCCCGCCACTCACGCCGAGCAGGCGCAGCGCCGGATGCTGGAGGAGGAGGCGGCGGCCGACTCCTTCGAGCACGGCGACGTCGAGTGGTACGCCGTACTGGGCGAGGACTGAGGCCGGGCCGCACCGACCGGGGCCGGCACCGAGTGCGTGCGGGCCGGACCCTCGGCCGCGCTCAGGCGATCCACACCGTGGTCGCGTTGCAGAACTCGCGGATGCCGTGCCCGGACAGCTCGCGCCCGTAGCCCGAGCGGCGCACCCCGCCGAAGGGCAGCGCCGGGTGCGAGGCGGTCATCCCGTTGAAGAAGATCCCGCCGGCCTGGATGTCGCGGACGAACCGCTCCTGCTCGGCGGGTTCGGTGGTCCAGACATTGGAGCTCAGCCCGAACGGCGAGTCGTTCGCCAGCTCCACGGCGTGGTCCAGGCTCTCGGCCCGGTAGAGCGTGGCGACCGGGCCGAACGCCTCCTCGTGGTGGATCCGCATCTGCTCGGTGATCCCGCTGAGCACGGTCGGCGGATACCACCAGCCCTCGCCGAGCCCGGCCGGCACCGCGACCTGGCACTCCGCCCGCGCGCCGAGGTCCAGCGCGTCGGCCACCAGCTCACCCAGGTCCTCGCGGCCCTGGGCGGTGGCCAGCGGCCCGATCTCGGTGGACTCCTGCAACGGGTCGCCGATCCGCAGCGCCGCCATCCGCTGCACGAAGGCGGCGCGGAACTCCTCGTAGACCTGCTCGTGCACGATGAACCGCTTGGCCGCGATGCAGGACTGCCCGTTGTTCTGCACCCGGGCGGTGACCGCGGTCCGGGCGGCCGCGGCGACGTTCGCCGAGGGCAGCACCACGAACGGGTCGCTGCCGCCCAGCTCCAGCACGGTCTTCTTGACCTCGTCGCCGGCCACCGCCGCCACCGACCGCCCGGCACCCTCGCTGCCGGTCAGGGTCGCCGCCGCGACCCGGGGGTCGCGCAGGACGTCGGAGACGGTGGCGGAGGGGATCAGCAGGGTCTGGAAGCAGCCGTCCGGGAAGCCCGCGCCGCGGAACAGGTCCTCCAGGTAGAGCGCGGTCTGCGGCACGTTGGAGGCGTGCTTGAGCAGGCCGACGTTGCCGGCCATCAGTGCCGGTGCGGCGAACCTGATCACCTGCCAGAGCGGGAAGTTCCACGGCATCACGGCCAGCACCACGCCCAGCGGGCGGTAGCGCACCAGGGCCCGGGAGGCTCCGGCGTCGGTCACATCGGTCGGCGCCGGGTGCTCGTCGGCGAGCAGCGCGGGCGCCCGGTCCGCGTACCAGCGCATCGCCTTCGCACACTTGGCCGCCTCGGCGCGGGCCGCGGTGAGCGGCTTGCCCATCTCGGTGGTCATCAGCCGGGCGATGGTCTCCTGGTCGGCGTCCAGCAGTTCGGCGGCCCGGTGCATCAGCTCGCCGCGCCGCGCGAAGTCGGTCAGCCGGTACTGCGCGAAGGTCTGCTCGGCGCGGGCCAGGCGCTGTTCCACGGCGGCCGCCGTGTAGGGCTCGAAGGTCCGCAGGGTCTGCCCGGTTGCCGGGTTCACGGTTGCGATGGCCATCGGTCGCCTCCTCGCCAGACGGGACGTGCCGCCGCGGGTGCCCGGCACTGCCGCTGACCCTAGGCGCAACACCCGGCCCGGGCCCCGTGCGACAGGCGGCACGCACCGGCGGTTGGGCCGGGTGGGTGCATGCTGGGGGCATGCCCGAGGGTGACACCGTCTTCCCTTTCCGTTTACGCGGAGAGGAATACCCGGGCGCGCTCATCGAGGTCTTGGGCCGTGCGGACGCCCCTGGACCGAACGGCAGCGAGGCTGTGCCGGATGGAAACCACAGCCTTGCGGGTGCGTTCGGACCGGACGCCGCCCATGCTGTCGATGGACCGGTGCCAGGTCGAGCAGGCTTGCTCCAGATGCCCTTGTGAGTGCTGCATGCAACCCTGGGCGACGAGGTCCAGCGCGAAGATCCTGGCGTAGGTCTCGGCCGGCCTTCCAACCGCAGCCCGGGCGTATTGCTCCTCAGCCCGCTTGCGTTCCCCAGCCTCTCGAAGACCTTGGCGGTGCGGGACTGGACGGTCGCCGCGACCGGCCCCCAGGACGTCGCCCAGAACGGCACCGGCTCGCCGATGGAGGCCGACATAAGGTCTTGCGCCCGTTGAAGTGCTTGGACGGCATCCCGGCGCCTGCCCGCACCGGCGAGGGCATGGGCGTGGGTGACCGCGAAGAGTGCTTGTGTCTCGGGGGCCGACCCTTCCGTCGCTCCGGCGGACTGCCTCAGCGGCCAGATCCAGGCAGTGCTCTGGGCGGCGGCGCTTCATGCCCTGCTGGGACATGGTCCGAAAGACGAAGGCGTCGTGGCCGGCGATGCCCGAAGCACGAGCCAGCGAGTAGGACTGGAGGTAGTAGCGCTGAGCGAGACCCTGCTCCCCAGCGTCGTAGGCTTTCCAGCCCGCCAAGTGCACGCCGACGGCCGCGGCGGACAGCATCTCCGCCCGAACCTGCTCGGTGCGGAATCGTCCGCGACACAGGCCGGCCACGTCGCTCATCAGGTATTGCACCAGGGCGCTTCGGCCATGTTGCCCGCCGTGCCGCTCGTCCATGATCATGAACATTCCGATCATGTCCCGGACGGCTTCCACTTCTGGCATTCCGGCGAATCCGCCACGCAGGGCGGTACTGGTGCGATGACCCATCTCCTCGACCACACCCAGCGGGAGGAGACATGCTGCGGCCGAATAGGCCGAGGTCACGATGAAGCGTCGACGATCCAAGTCAGCCCTCCAGATCTGTGCGAGGACTCCCACGGCGTCCGGCCCGACAGAGAGGCCGAGGTTCGCGTCATCCCCGTCTTCCGTCGAGGCTAGCCCGAGATCGGATGGCACGAGGACGCGGCCCAGGCGTTGTGACAGAGCCTCCGTCAGGTACCGGGTGGCGTTGACTCTCGGCTGGGCTCCTTTCACCCAGTGATCGACGGCAGACTTGTTGGTCCGCAGGGGGTCGTCGTACTCGGCTGCGATGCGCCTTACTTCGGAAGCGAGCTGGTCAAGGGTCCATCCGGCTTCGTCGAGCGCCTCGGCCAGCCGGTCATTTCTTCCCTGTCGAGCCACGGGAACTCCCGTATACCCGATATACCGGAGCGCGTAGTCACGCCAGTACCCAGCGTGCTGTGCAAGCGGTTTGACTGTACATCAGGCGGCTGAACCGCCTCGTGGTCGAGGTGCTGGATGGCTCTGGAGTCATGCCGAAGCAGCGGTCGGCGGGCCCGACTGAGACCTCGGGGCGCGGACTCACCCTGGTCGAAGCGCTCGCCATCAGGCACGGTGCGGGGCGCAACCGGCGCGGAAAGCGAGTCTGGGCAGAACTGGAGCTGCCTCAGCAGCCCTTCACGCGCCGTCAGTTGATGACCCAGCCGCACCGTGCTGCCAAGGCTCTCGCACAGGGGCTCGGTGGCCCGCAGCCGGCCGAGTTCAGCGTCTCCTGACCGGGTCGGCACCCAGAGATTCCGTCAGGCGCGAAGGTGCGCCCGGTGGTAGCAAGACCGGCGTCGTCCCCGGCGTCGGGAGGAACTCACGAGAGGAGAACGCGATGAGCGCGATCGTCGAGAACACCGAGGAACTGGAGACCACCGTCACCGAGGAGGAGGCGACCGCCATCAGTGACAACGTCGCGGCGTTCTTTGCTGATGGCAACGTCTCGATGATGGGCGGCTGGACCAACTAACTCTGGCTACTGGCTAGTTGATCGGTTGACTCAACCCGTGTGCCCGGCCGCCGCCACGGGGCCGGGCACATGTGTCCCCCACCCTGCTCACACTGGAGGAGCTCATGCGCTTCCTGAACATCCACCACGCCGAAGAGACCATCACCCGCCTCGTCACCGCCGTCACCGGCACCACGCCCAATCCCGCCGAGCTGTCGGCGGCATACCGCAGGGTGATCTCGCTGCGGCGTGCCATCGCTGCCACTGGCACGGGCATCACGGTGTCGTTCGAGGACAGCCCGTGGGGCGACTTCCTGATTGAGAACCGGATCTTCGAGAACATCTTCGAAGGTCTGGCCGACACCCCGGAAGGGACCCGCGACAAGTGGCAGCGTGACGTCTCCGTCGCGCTCCTTCACACCCGCGACATGGCCCCCGACCTCGGACGCCTGGTCGACCTGCTGGTCACTGATCTCGTGCTGTTCAGTTCCAAGAACAAGGGCGGTGGCTCCGGATCCCACGTTCCCGGCTTGGTGTCGATGAGCCCCGGCGATGAATGGAGGGCCCACGACTTCGCCGAATCGCTGGTCCACGAGACCATCCACTTGAACGTGTTCCTCGCCGACATGGTGTACCGGCTCTACACCCTCCCGGCCGCCGCCCTGGAAGCCCCCGAGTGCCGCGTCGTCTCGGCCGTGAAGTTCGGCCAGCTGCGCCCGCTCGACAAGGCGTTCCACTCGGCCGTCGTCGCCCCGCCGCTCATGTACATGCAGCAGCAGCGTGGCGAAACGGAGCTGGTCGACAAGTTCCGCGCCTCGCTCCTGGAGTGCACCGACGGCCTGCTCGACAGGATCGAGTACTTCACGCCCTACGGCACGCTGCTGGTGCGTGAACTCCGCGCCTTCGCCGAGACCGTCGACTTCGAGCTGGTGGAACGCTCGATCTCCAGCAAGGAGTTCGCGCACTACGCGATCCCGGCCGCCGCCTAGGATTCGATCGCGATGCCGGCCTGCCGTGCAATGCTGAGGGCAAGTTCCATCGCCCCTGCGCCTTGTACGGCAGCGCCCTTGAGGCTGGCGGCACCACCCACGTCGATCATCGTGCAGCCCTCGAACCGGACCCGCTGCATGTCCGCATTGGCGAACTGGGCTCCGGTCAGGTTGCAGTCTTCGAATCGAACGTCCCTCAGTTCGGCGAACTGGAAGTCCGCCTGCTGGAGATTGCAGCCCTTGAACAGCACGTTCTTGAACTTGCCGTACCGGAACAGCGTGAAGTCCGTCCGGCAGCTGTCGAACATTACGTCCCGGAAGTGGCCGTTGGCCCAAGAAGAGCCAGTGATCCTGCTGGAGGTCAGCGATGACCTGAGCAGGGAAACGTCCTGAGTACGGACCTGCGCGAAGTCACAGGTGTCGAACACGATGTTGGAGAAGACGGACTGGCGCATCACGGTGCCGGTGAGCCGCACGTTCTCGAAGCGGCACTGATCGACTTCCAGCGCCTCGGCTTCTCGGCCGGTGAGATCCGTGCCGCTGTACGTCACCCCCTTGATCGTCGCGTCATCTTCCAGGTCGTCGGTTGGCATCCGGGCCGGACGCGTTCCCGCCGGTTTCTTGGGGGCGGCCGGGGTCATGACGCGGGTAGCAGTGGGGGCCATGGTGGGCGCTCCTCATGGTCTGCCGGACGATCGGCGGATGCGGCAGCCTAGCAGTGGGAGCACCCACCGTGTTGCCTCCGCTACGGTCCTTGGCCAGTGTTCTGGTTACGGGTGGGTGCATGCTGGGGGCATGCCCGAGGGTGACACCGTGTTCCGGACCGCCGCGCAGTTGCACCAGGCCCTGGCCGGGCGGGTGCTGACCAGCGCCGACCTGCGGGTGCCCGCGCATGCCACCGCACGGCTGACTGGCCGTCAGGTGCTGGAGGTGCGCCCGCGCGGGAAGCATCTGCTGACCCGGCTGGAGGGCGGGCTGACCCTGCACAGCCATCTGCGGATGGACGGCCGATGGCAGGTCTATCGCACGGGGGAGCGGTGGACCGGCGGGCCCGGCCACCAGATCCGGGCCGTGCTGGGCAATGCCGAGTGGACGGCGGTCGGCTACCGGCTGCCGGTGGTGGAGCTGCTGCCGACCACCGCGGAGGCCGAGGCGGTCGGCCATCTCGGTCCCGACCTCCTGGGCCCGGACTGGTCGGTCGAGGAGGCGCTGCGCCGGTTGGCCGCCGCGCCGGAACGGCCGACCGGGGAGGCGCTGCTCGACCAGCGCAACCTGGCGGGGATCGGCAATGTGTACGCCAATGAGCTGTGCTTCCTGGCGGGCGTCACACCCTGGACGCCGTTCGGTGAGTTGCCCGCGCCGGTCAGGGTGCTAGCCAAGGCGCAGCGGTTGCTGCATGCCAACCGGATGCGCCCGGGGCATCCGACCACCGGTGAGCTGCGGCCGGATCGCAGCCACTGGGTCTACGGGCGGGCCGGGCAGCCCTGCCGGCGCTGCGGTGCGGCGATCCGCACCGCCGGCCAGGGCGTGGCGCCGCAGCAGCGGGTGGCGTTCTGGTGTCCCCGCTGTCAGCGCGGGCCGGGGCCCGAGTAGCCCAAGGGGTCTCTCAGGTGGGGGAGCCGGCCGCGGCGCCGGTGGCCAGCTCGGTGCCCCAGCGGTCGATCGCGGCCTGCAGGTCCAGCGCCCGCATGCCGCCCTCCTCGTCCCCGCTGGGCCAGTCCTCGCGCGGCACCCGCCACATCACCTCGAACTCGTTGCCGTCCGGGTCCTTGGCGTAGAAGGACTTGGAGACGATGTGGTCGGTGGCACCGACCAGGGCGCCGCGTTCGGCGAGCTCACGACCGATCTCGGCCAGCTCGCCCAGCGTGCCGACCTCCCAGGCGAGGTGGTACAGGCCGACCCGGCCGGACTGCGGCCCGGGGGCGCCGGCGCCGATCGCGAACAGGCCGAGGTCGTGGTCGTTGAGGGTCTCCTCGGCGCTCAGGAAGGCGGCCCGTCCGGGGATCTCCACATCGACCTTGAAGCCGAGCACCTCGGTGTAGAAGGCGACAGAGGTCGCGACGTCGCGGATGTAGAGGACCGCGTGATTGAGGCGGCGAACGGGCATGTCGGTCTCCTTGCCGGGATGGGCTCGGGCGGTCTGTCCTGATCTAGTTCAAATTTGAACCTCGACGCCTCGACCATACCTTGTCGTTCGAATTTGAACAACCAGGGCGTCGTCGGCCCTGGTGCAAGGGTCGCGCGCTCAGCGGACGCCGGCCAGCAGCACGACGGCGGAGCCGAAGAACAGCACGACCACGCTGAGCCAGAACACGGTGAACCCCTTGTCCACCAGCTTGGCGCGGCGCGGGTGGGTGACCCGGGCGAAGTCGGGCCCCAGCCGGCAGCGCGCCGCCGTCAGCAGGGACAGCAGGCCCGCGCCGAGGACGACCAGGGTGACGCAGAAGCCCATCAGGAACCCGGCCGCCCCGGAGACGTCCGGCTGGCGGCAGTCGCGTGCCGTGCAGCGCACCTGCACGGCCTGGTCGGGCGAGTAGGAGCGGGGCATTTCGTCGAGCCGGGCCGACCAGTCACCCCGCTGTGCGTGGACCGTCCCCCAGCAGCTCGTGGTGAAGGTCTTGCCGTCCTTGGAGGTGACGCACTGCTGGACGCTGGCCTGGTCGCCGACCAGGCCAGCGTCCAGCACCGCCTGGTCGACGCAGAACGCGGTGCCGATGCCGCCGAGACCGGTGGCGGCGATGCCGACGGCCGTGTACCTCAGGCCGGCCGCCGTGCCGCTGTCCCCCGAAATCATTGCCGTACCCCGCTCACCTGCGCCGATGGACCAACGGAGGGTAGCGCGGCTCGGCTGCGCGCACGGGTGTGGGGTGGCACCGGGGGGTGCCACCCCACTGTTGTCTCAGCAGCTGCGCAGCTCCGGGCTCTGGTTGAGGATCTGGTTCCGCTGCGAGGTGAACCTGCGGTAGGCGTCGCCCTGCTCGGTGCCGGGGCGGAAGGCGGCGACCCGGTGGCAGTTGACGAAGGCGAGCTTGACTCCGAAGTGCTGCTCCAGGCTGCCGCGGATGGCGTTGCTGGCGAGGGCGCGCAGCAGCTGGGCCCGCTCGTCGTCAGTCGGGGTGGTGTTGTCGTTGACGAACTCCTCGGCGGTATCGCCGAGTTCGCTGCTCAGGCCGGCGACCACCTGGTAGGCGTACGGGAGCGAGGTGCGGACGGTGTCGATGAACTCGGCCTGGTCGACCTCGCCGGCCTCGGCCTGGGCGAGCAGGGCGGGGGAGACGTTGAGTGACATGGCGGTCCGGCCTTTCGGTATCGAAGATGAAAACCATTAGCACTAAGACTCTTGCCGTCACCTGACGCCATGTCAAGTCGCCCGACCTCGGGCCTGTCGAGGTAGTGCGGTCCTGGGCCGAGCGGGTCGCCGGGACGTCGGGCTTCGCGGACGTCCGCCACGCCGTGGGGCTGACCGGCACCTGCACCGACAACGCCGCCGCCGGCCCGGGCTGACCCGGGCCGGCGGCGGCGCAGTGGGGCCTCGGGTCAGTGGTCGTCCCAGTGCCCCGCGTGGGCGGCGTGGCGGTGCCCGTCGTGCACGTAGTCGACATGGTCGCCGTGCGGGACGGCGGTGTGGCCGCAGCCCTCGCCGTGGCGGTGGGTGTGCTCGGAGTGCTCGACGTGGGCCGGGGTCTCGCACTCGTCGACATGGCCGTCGTGGACGCGGTGCAGGTGGCCGTCGTGTACGTAGTCGACGTGGCCGCCGTGCGGGACGGCGGTGTGGCCGCAGCCCTCGCCATGCTGGTGGTCGTGTGCGCTGTGAGTCTGGTGGTCGACCGGGGTAGCCATGGTGTCCGTCCTCTCCTGTGGTGGTTCCAAACCTAGTCATTCCGGACGAAAACGGTCGGCGAATCGCCGGTGGCCGTCCCGCCTGGAGCTGCAGCACGACCGGCCCGGCCGGGTCTGGCGACGTACCACAATTCGCTTCAAATTTGAACGGCCGACTACAGTGGCACCCATGGCAGAGACCCGGTGGCTGGACGAGCAGGAGATGGCGGCCTGGCGCGGCTTCGTGGCGGCGAGCAACCTGGTGGCGCGCCGGCTGGAGCAGCAGCTGAAGGACGAGGCCGGGCTGTCGCACCCGCAGTACGAGATCCTGGTGCACCTGTCGGCCGCGCCCGAGCGCGCCATGCGGATGACCGAGCTGGCCGACCGTCTGATCACCTCCAAGAGCGGTCTGACCTACCAGGTCGCCCAGCTGGAGAAGGCGGGACTGGTCGGGCGGCGGTCCTGCGCGAGCGATGTGCGCGGAGTGTTCGCCTATCTCACCGACGAGGGGATGGCCCTGTTGCGCCAGGCGGCGCCCGGGCATGTTGCGGCGGTGCGGGAGGCGCTGATCGACGTGCTGGACCGGGAGCAGCTCGCGGTGCTGGCCGATGCGCTGGGCGAGGTGGCCAGTCGGCTGCGCTGAGCCCGCCGCCTCGGAGGTGACTCTCCGTCAGTCCGGCTCCATCCGAGTGGCCTTGTCGCTCCACCCCAGGGTGGAGATCCACGGCTCCACCCGCCGGGTTGATTCCCCGGGCTCCCCGATCGCGCATGCTGGAGGCAGCTGAGGACCAGTCAGGTCCTCCGGTCAGCGGGTGCGAGAGGGGCGTGCGTCATGGTCCGGACGGCCATCGGCAAGGCGACGGGAGCGGTGGCGGCCGCGCTCACACTGCTCGTGGGAGGCCTGCTCGGCGCGGCCGGCCCGGCCGCCGCCGACCCCGGCGGTGTTGCGAGCGTGGCCGGCGGGCGCGACTGCCTCGCCCGGACCGGGTTCGGGCGGGTGCAGGGCGTGGCCCAGGGCGCGGTCTGCGCCTACCTCGGCGTGCCGTACGCGGCGCCGCCCACCGGTGCCCGGCGGTTCCGCCCGCCTGCCCCGCCGCTGTCCTGGCAGGGCACCCTGGCGGCGACCACGGCCAAGCCGGGGTGCCCGCAGGACCTGGCCGCCGGCCCCGGAGTCGGCACAGAGGACTGCCTGTACACCCAGATCTGGCAGCCGCGTACCGGCGGCACGCACAGACCGGTCATGGTGTTCCTGCACGGCGGCGCGGACGAGTTCGGTGCCGCCAGCGAACCGGTCTTCGACGGCTCGGCGCTGGCCGCGCGCGGCGATGCGGTCGTGGTCAGCGTCGACTACCGGCTCGGGCTGCTCGGCTGGACCGAACTCGGTGGCCTGGATCCGCGCTATGCCGGCTCCGGGAACAACGGGCTGCGCGACGAGATCGCGGCGCTCACCTGGGTGCAGGGGCATATCCGGGCGTTCGGCGGGGACCCGGGGCGGGTCACGGTCTTCGGGGAGTCGGAAGGCGCGATCTCGATCTCCGCGCTGCTGGCCGGCGACCACCCAGAGCGGCTGTTCCAGCGCGCCATCCTGGAGAGCGGCCCGGGCTATCTCGTACACGACCACCAGTACGCGCAGGACGCCGCCGCGCATGTGCTGGCCGCCGGGAACGTCACCAGCATCGCGCAACTGGACGCGATGAGCACCGCGCAACTGCTCCAGATCCAACAGAAGGCCCAGCAGGGGATCTCGGGAGCGGCCAGCGCGCTCTTCTTCGGTCCGTCGATCGACGGCACCCTGATTCCAGGGCCGGTGGTGGAGCGGATCGCGGCCGGCAGTGCCCGCCGGGTCGACCTGCTGCTCGGCACCAACGAGAACGAGACCGATTACTGGGCGCTCTTCGACCCCCGCGTGTTGGACCTGTCGCTGTCCGCCTACCGCACCTTCCCGAGAGTGCTGGCCGACCGGAAGCAGCAGATGTACCAGGTGTACGCGACCGACCGGCCGGACCTGCCGCCGGGCCGGGTGGTCAACGCCATGCTCACCGACCAGGTCTTCCGCGTGCCCACGCTGCGGATGGCCGAGGCACAGGACCGCTGGCGGCCCACCCATGTCTACCAGTTCGACTGGCACGTCCCCCATGTCGCGGGGCTGCCCGAGGCCCAGAACCTCGGCGCCATGCACACCGAGGAAGTGCCCTTCGTCCTCGGCAACCTGGACCTCGACGCCTATCCGCGCGGTGCCGCGACGCTGGCCGCCGAGCGGCCGCAACTCACCGCGCTCTCGCAGGACATGATGGACGCCTGGTCCGGATTCGCCCGCACCGGTTCGCCGGGCTGGTCGAGCTACACCCCGGTGGAGCGGGCCACCAAGATCTGGGACGTGCCCGAGCGACTGCAGCTCGGGCCGCAGGACGACGAACGCGTGCTGTGGGACGACTACTCCTTCCCCGATTGGAACTTCGAGGCCTGGCAACCGCAGGGCTGAGCAGGACCGGGCCCTCCCGCCGGTCGGGATCTTGAAGTCGGCGAGCCGGTTGCGCAGGAACGCCATCAGCTCCCGGGGCCGCACCGCCGCCTGGTCCCGCACCACGACGAAGGCGTGCAGTGCCTCGCCCCAACGCTCGTGCGGCTTGCCGATCACCGCCGAGTCGAGCACGGCCGGGTGGTCGGCGAGCGCGTTCTCGATCTCGGCCGGGTAGACGTTCTCGCCGGCCACGATGACGACGTCCTTGATCCGGTCGCGCAGGTACACGAAGCCGTCGGCGTCCAGATAGCCGGCGTCACCGGTGTGCAGCCAGCCGTCGACCAGGGTCTCGGCAGTGGCCTCGGGAGCCCGCCAGTACCCGAGCATCCGGCCGGGCGTGCGCAGGCAGATCTCGCCGCTCGCGCCGGTCGGCAGCTCCTGGCCCGCCCGGTCGACCACCTTGACCGCGAATCCGGGGTACGGCCGAAGAAGCTGCGGTGCGCAAGCACCACGCCCTTGGGCAGGCCGGTGGTGCCGCTGGTGTAGAGCTGCACCACCTCGTCGTCGGGTCCGGCATCCGAGGCCAGGTCGGCCGCGGACTCACCTTCGCGCCAGGCCAGGAAGCCGGCGCCCGGTCCGTCCGGGCCGTCCAACTCCACCACCGCGCGGGCGGCTGTTCGAGCGCAGCGGCGGCCTGGGAGGCGATCGGCCGGAAGTCGTCCTCGACGAACAGCAGGACGGCTGCGGAGTCCCGCAGGATGTGGCCGACCTCGGTGGCCGTCAGACGCCAGTTGACCGGGACCAGCACCGCGCCGCTCTTGGCGCAGGCGAACAGCAGGTCGTAGTAGTGCTCCGACTCCCGTCCGAGGTAGGCCACCCGGTCGCCGGGCCGGATCCGGGCGGTGAGCAGGGCCCGCGCCGTCCGATTGCTCGCCCGGTGCAGTTCTGCATGGCTGACCGTCCGCTCCTGGATGACCAACGCGCATGCATCGGGCCGGTGTTCGGCGTGGAACGCGGGAATGGCCGCCAGCGTGCCGAGTTCGGGGAAGTACCGCATGTGCCTTCTCTCAGTCCTGTCCGGCCTCGGCCGCGCTGCCCTGGTCCCAGTGCGCGGCGAGGTACTCGGCGACGCCGCGCACCGACGGCGACTCGAGAGCAGCTCCAGCCGCTCGAACTGCAGCAGCCCGGCCACTTCGGCCCGCACCAACTCGGTGATCTCCAGCAGCCGTTCGTCGGCCGGCAGGGACCGAAGAGCACTCAGATCGGTGTGCCGGACCGGTGCCGGGGCGGCCGTGGACACCCGCTGGTAGAGGCCCTCCCGCCCTGGGCGGCCGGCGGCCAGCAGGTCCCAGTCGCACCGTCCTACGATGGCCGTCGGTTCCGCACCGCCGAGCAGGGTCAGCAGCGCGGCACCGCCCTCGGCCGGGGTGAGCGGACTGACGCCGCCGCGCTCCAGGGCGACCAGTCGGTCCGTGCTCAGCGCGGCCGCCATGCCGACCTCGGCCCAGGGGCCCAGTCGACGGCGAGACCCGGCAGCCCGGCGTCCACCCGCCGGACCATGAGCTCGTCCAGGAAGGCGTTGCCCGCCGCGTAGTTGGCCTGACCGACCGGACCGATCACCGCCGAGAGCGAGGAGAAGCCCACGAAGAACCGCAACTCGGGGAAACCCGCCAGGGCTTGGTCCAGCAGGAGGGTGCCGTAGACCTTCGACTCGAACACCGAGTCCAGGTGCTCCCAGGTCATCCCGCTGATCGGCACATCGGCGAGGGCGCCGGCCGCGTGGACCAGGCCGCCGAGCGGCCGTCCGCTCTCCCGTACCGCCGCCATGATCCGCGCCACGCCGTCCGCGGTGCCGACGTCCGCCTGAACGGTCGCGACGGTCGCACCGAGCGCGCGCAGTGTTCGCACGGCTGTCATGCGGCCATGGCACCGGAACCCCCCCCGCTGAGCCGGATGGGCTCGCGCCATCGGGTGAGCTGACGGACTGTCGGCACGCTGCGGCGAGCGGGCCGGTTGACGATCGGCGCAAGGCTGAGCCCGCCCCCTCCTAGCGGCCGGCCGGGAGGTTGTCATGCGGATCCTGCTCGTCGCGTCGGCGTTCAACAGTCTCACCCAGCGCACCTTCGCGGAACTCGCCGACCGGGGACACTGGTTGGAGGTCGCGGTACTGGCCGGCGACCCGGCCCGGCGTGATCGCACACTGCGTGCCGCCGTGGCGCGCCATCGGCCCGAGCTGGTCGTCGCACCGATGCTGAAGAGCGCCCTCCCGGCGGACGTCTGGTCCGAGCACACCTGTCTGATCGTGCACCCGGGGCCGCCGGGCGACCGCGGGCCGTCGTCGCTGGACTGGGTGATCGAGGAAGGCGCGCCGGAGTGGGGCGTGACGGTCCTGCAGGCCAACGCCGAGATGGACGCCGGCGCCGTCTGGTCCTCGGTGTCCTGCCCGGTGCCGCCGGTCGGCAAGAGCGACCTCTACCGCAACGAGGTGTCGGACGCCGCGCTGCGCGCCCTGCTGCTCGCCGTCGACCGCCATGCCGCAGGCGACTGGGAGCCGCACCGGCAGCGTGCCGAAGCGGCCGTGATCAGGCCGTACTTCGAGCAGGCGCGCCGCCGGATCGACTGGCAGCACGACCCGACCGAGGCGGTGCTGCGCAAGCTGCGCGCCGCCGCCTCCCAGCCGGGTGTGCTGGACCAACTCCTGGGCCGTGAATGGTACTTGCACGGCGGTCACCCGGAGGCGGAACTACGGGGCACACCAGGGGAGTTGCTGGCCACCCGGGCGGGCGCGGTGTGCCGGGCGACCAGTGACGGCGCGGTCTGGATCCCGGAGCTGCGAGCCCGGCGGCAGCCGGGGGAGCCGCCCCCGGTCAAGCTGCCCGCCGCCGTGGCGCTCGCCGACCGGATCGCCGAGCTGCCGACCTCCCCGGTGCCGCCGGACGCCCCCGACGGGCGCTGGCGCGACATCCGCTACCGCGAGCACGGCCCGGTCGGGGTGCTCTCCTTCACCTTCCCCGGCGGCGCGATGAGCACCGACCAGTGCCGCCGCCTGCTGGCCGCCTACCGGCAGGCGTGCGCCCGGCCGACCACGGTGCTGGTGCTGGGCGGCGACCGGGACTTCTTCTCCAACGGCATCCACCTGGGAGTGATCGAGGCCGCCGCCGACCCGGCCCAGGAGTCCTGGGACAACCTCAACGCCATGGACGACCTGGTGGAGGCCGTGCTGACCACCACCGACCGGCTGGTGGTGGCGGCGCTGGGCGGCAACGCGGCGGCCGGCGGGGTGATGCTGGCGCTGGCGGCCGATCAGGTGTGGTGCCGCGACGGCGTGGTGCTCAACGCGCACTACCGGTTGATGGGTCTGTACGGCTCCGAGTACTGGACGTATCTGCTGCCGCGCCGGGTGGGTGCCACCACGGCGACCCGGCTGGTCGACCGGGCGCTGCCGGTCAGTGCCGCCGCCGCGCAGCGGCTCGGGCTGGCGGACGAGCTGGTGCCGTGCACGCCGCAGGACTTCGCCGCCGCGGTGGTGGACCGGGCGGTGCGGCTCGCCACGACCGGCTCGGTGGTCACCGCCCGGATCGCCGCGAAGAAGGCGGTCCGCGAGGCCGACGAGGCGGTGCGCCCGCTGGCCGCCTACCGCGCGGCGGAGCTGGAGCGGATGCACCGGATCTTCTTCGACCCGGCCGCGCCCTACCACCGGCTCCGCCGGGCCTTCGTCCGAAAGGAACCGCAGACCGGAGCAGCGACCGGACCGCGAATCTCGTCACCATCGGTAGCCGGCGTCACCGGATTGGCTGCGCTCGGTGACGCTTCGGAGCCTGATAGGCCGGAGGCTGGTGAGGACACCCGCTCACTCGTCTCCCACCTCCCCGAGGAGGCCACCCCATGACCGACACGACCACGGCGCCGACCGCCACCGAGGAGCCGGTGATCCACGTCCTCTGGATCAACGCCGGCCTGAGCTGTGACGGCGACTCCGTCGCACTGACCGCGGCCACTCAGCCGACCATCGAGGAGATCGCACTCAGCGCGCTGCCGGGCCTGCCGAAGATTGCGGTGCACTGGCCGCTGATCGACTACGAGTGCGGTCCGGTACAGGGAGCCGACACCTTCATCGAATGGTTCTTCAAGGGCGAACGCGGCGAGATCGATCCGTTCGTCCTGGTGGTCGAGGGGTCGATCCCCAATGAGTCGATCAAGAAGGAGGGCTACTGGTGCGGGTTCGGCGACGACCCCGCCACCGGCCAGCCGATCACCACCAGCGAGTGGCTGGACCGGCTGGCGCCCAAGGCCCTGGCCGTGGTGGCGATCGGCACCTGCGCCACCTACGGCGGCATCCACGCGATGTCGGGCAACCCGACCGGTGCCATGGGCGTGCCCGACTACCTGGGCTGGGACTGGAAGTCCAAGGCGGGCATCCCGATCGTCAACGTGCCCGGCTGCCCGATCAAGCCCGACAACTTCGCCGAGACCCTGGTCTACCTGCTGCACCAGGCCGCCGGGTCGGCCCCGATGATCCCGCTGGACGAACAGCTGCGCCCCGCTTGGCTGTTCGGCGCGACCGTGCACGAGGGCTGCGACCGGGCCGGCTACTACGAGCAGGGCCAGTTCGCCGACGCCTACGACTCGCCGCAGTGCCTGGTGCGGCTGGGCTGCTGGGGCCCGGTGGTGAAGTGCAACGTCCCCAAGCGCGGCTGGATGGACGGCCTCGGCGGCTGCCCCAACGTCGGCGGCATCTGCATCGGCTGCACGATGCCCGGGTTCCCCGACAAGTTCATGCCGTTCATGGACCAGCCGCCCGGTGCGACGGTCTCCACCAACGCCAGTGGCATCTACGGCGTACTGATCCGCAGGCTGCGGTCGATCACCGTCGACACGCTGGACAAGGAGCCCAGGTGGCGCCACACCGGCCAGAAGCTGACCACCGGTTACCGCAAGCCCTGGTGAGTACCCCCGCGTAGCACCGGCGCGGGGCGGCCGGCCCGCCCCGCGCTGTTCCCCGACCGACTTGATGAAGGGCACGGCAGACACGATGGCACCGACGACGAAGGCGGCCGGCGACGGCAGCGGCTTGGTGGAGATGTCCTGGGATCCGATCACCCGGATCGTGGGCAGCCTCGGCATCCACACGAAGATCGACTTCAAGCAGAAGCGGGTCGCCGAGTGCTACAGCACCTCGTCGGTCTTCCGGGGGTACAGCGTCTTCATGCGCGGCAAGGACCCGCGCGACGCGCACTTCATCACCAGTCGGATCTGCGGCATCTGCGGCGACAACCACGCCACCTGCTCGGTGTACGCGCAGAACATGGCGTACGGGGTGAAGCCGCCGCACCTCGGCGAGTGGCTGATCAACCTCGGCGAGTCGGCCGAGTACATGTTCGACCACAACATCTTCCAGGAGAACCTGGTCGGGGTGGACTACTGCGAACGGATGGTCAAGGAGACCAACCCCGGGGTCCTCGAACTCGCCGAGCGCACCCCGGCCCCGCACGCCGGCGACCACGGCTACAAGACCATCGCCGACATCATGCGCTCGCTCAACCCGCTGGAGGGCGAGTTCTACCGGGAGGCGCTCCAGGTCAGCCGCTACACCCGGGAGATGTTCTGCCTGATGGAGGGCCGCCATGTGCACCCCTCCACGCTCTACCCGGGCGGCACCGGCACCATCGCCTCGGTGCAGCTCTTCACCGACTACCTGAGCCGCCTGATGCGCTACGTCGAGTTCATGAAGCGGGTGGTGCCGCTCCACGACGACCTGTTCGACTTCTTCTACCAGGCGCTGCCCGGCTACGAGGAGGTCGGCCGCCGGCGGGTGCTGCTCGGCTGCTGGGGCGCCCTCAACGACCCCGAGTACTGCGACTTCACCTACCGCAACATGACCGACTGGGGCCGGCGGATGTTCGTCACCCCCGGCGTGGTGGTGGACGGCAAGCTGGTCACCAACGACCTCACCCAGATCAACCTGGGCATCCGGATCCTGCTCGGCAGCTCCTACTACCAGGACTGGGAGGGCAAGGAGCAGTTCGTCACCCACGACCCGCTCGGCAACCCGGTCGACCCGCGCCACCCGTGGAACCAGCACACCATCCCGGCACCGCAGAAGCGGAACTTCGACGACAAGTACAGCTGGGTGATGTCGCCGCGCTGGTTCGACGGCAAGGACTACCTGCCGCTGGACACCGGCGGCGGCCCGATCGCCCGGCTCTGGTCGACCGCGCTCTCCGGCCTGGTGGACATCGGCTACATCAAGGCGACCGGTCACAGCGTGGTCATCAACCTGCCCAAGACGCTCACCAAGCCGGAGACCACCTTCGAGTGGAAGATCCCGCAGTGGAGCAACGCGCTGGAGCGCAACCGGGCCCGCACCTACTTCCAGGCCTACGCGGCCGCCGCCGCACTGCACTTCGCCGAGAAGGGCCTCGCCGAGGTGCGGGCCGGGCGCACCCGGACCTGGGAGAAGTTCGAGGTCCCCGACGAGGGCCTGGGCGTCGGCTTCACCGAGGCGGTCCGCGGCGTGCTCTCGCACCACCTGGTGATCCGCGACGGCAAGATCGCCAACTACCACCCGTACCCGCCGACCCCGTGGAACGCCAGCACCCGCGACACCTTCGGCACCCCGGGCCCGTACGAGGACGCCGTGCAGAACACCCCGATCTTCGAGGAGAACACCCCGGAGAACTTCAAGGGCATCGACATCATGCGGGCCGTGCGCAGCTTCGACCCCTGCCTGCCCTGCGGCGTCCACATGTACCTGGGTCAGGGCCGCAGCGTGCAGACCATGCACGTGCCCACCGGCCTGAGCGGACTGGGCGGATGAGCGCCCCCGTGCAGTCCGGGACGGACCCGGCGCGGACCGCGCGGCGGATCGAGGAACTGCTGGACCGGCTGTCCGGTGACCTGGAGGCGTCGGCGGCCGGCGAGCAACTGGTGGGCGCCCTCATGGAGTTCTACGGCGCGGGCCTGGCCAGGATCGTCGAACTGGTCGGCGCCGCCACGGTGAGCCGCACCCTGCTGGACGACGAGCTGGTGGCCCACCTGCTCGCCCTGCACGACCTGCACCCGGAGGAGCCGGCCGCCCGGATCGCCCGGGCGCTGGCCGGCCAGCCGGTCGAGGTGCTGGGATTCGACGAGGGCACCCTGCGGATCCGGGCCAGTGGCGGCGGGAGTTGCGGCTGCCCCAGCACCGCGGCCGCCACCCGTGAGGCGGTGGTGGCCGCGCTGGCCGGCCTGGCACCGGAGGTCACGGCGGTGGAGCTGGCCGCCGAGCCGCCGGCGCTGCTGCAGATCGGCACCCGCCCGCCGGGCAGCGGCTCATGACGGCGGGCCTGCGCCGCTTCCTGGCGCCCCGCGCCCCGAGCCGGAGCACTGCGCACTGTGCTCCGCCGCACTGTCCGAGTACGGCCACCGCCACCTGGTCGACACCGAGCGGCGCTCGCTGGCCTGCGCCTGCACCCCGTGCGGGCTGCTCTTCGAGCAGTCCGGCACCGGCCGCTACCGTGCCGTTCCGGACCGCTACCTGACTGACCGTCAGCTTCAACTGTCCTGGGAGCGCTTGCAGATCCCGGTCGGTGTCGCCTTCTTCTTCCGCAACAGCGACCTGGACCGGCTGGTCGCGCTCTATCCGGGCCCGGCCGGGGCCACCGAGAGCGAGCTTGACCCCGAGGCCTGGGAGGCGGTGCTGGCCGGGACCAGGCTGGCCGGCCTGCTGGAGCCGGACGTGGAGGCCCTGCTGCTGCGCCGCACCCGTGACGGCGTCTCCTGCTACCTGGTGCCGATCGACATCTGCTACCAGCTGGTGGGGCGAATGCGCCTGCACTGGAAGGGATTTGACGGCGGCTCCCGGGCCCAGGCCGAGCTGGCCGAGTTCTTCGACCGCGTCGCCGCCCGCGCCAAGGCACCGGAGGAGGTCGCATGACGCAGTTCAACTTCCAGTGCACCGGCGTCCGGGCCGACCGCTATGCCGCCGGACCCACCCTGGTGTTCCGGCTGCGGATCACCACCGAGCCGCAAGTCCGGGTCCACGCCCTGGCGTTGCGCTGCCAGTTGCGGATCGAACCGGCCCGGCGCGGCTACAGCGAGGACGAGGAAGCCGGGCTGGCCGACCTGTTCGGCGACCGGTCGCGCTGGGCCACCACCCTGAAGCCGCTGCGGTTCGCCGACATCGCGCTGATGGTCCCCGGGTTCACCGGCGAGGGCGAAGCGGATCTGGTGGTGCCGTGCAGCTACGACCTGGACATCGCCGCCAGCCGCTACTTCGACGCGCTGCGGGACGGCGACCTGCCGCTGCTGCTGCTCTTCTCCGGCACCGCGTTCACCGGGGCGGGCGGCTACCAGGTCGAGCCGGTGCCATGGGACCGGGAGGCGCGCCGCGCCGTGCCGGTCACGGTCTGGCGCGAGATGATCGACCAGCACTTCCCCGGCTGCGGCTGGCTGCGGCTGCCCCGCGACACCATGCGCGACCTGCTGGCCTACCGCTCCCGCCAGGCCCTGCCCAGCTGGGAGTCGACGGTCCGGCAGCTGCTCGCCGACGCCGACGCGGCACAGGGAGCCGTCCGATGACCGCGTCCGTGCTCACCCCGCAGATCGAGGCCCGCTTCGCCGCCGTCCGGCAGCTGGCCGACGCGGTGCTCTTCGAGGGATACGTGCTCTACCCGTACCGGGCCTCGGCGGCGAAGAACCGGCTGCGCTGGCAGTTCGGGGTGCTCGCACCGCCCGACTGGGGAGCCGGGCAGGGCGAGCACAGCAGCCAGCGCACCGAATGCCTGCTGGAGCCGCGCGGCGACGCCGTGCTCTTCGCGGAGCTGCGGTTCCTGCGCACCCAGCGGCGCACGGTGCAACGGGCCGACCCGCCGGGCTTTGTGACGGTGGCCGAACTGGAGCTGTCCGACCGGGTGTTGACGCCCTGGGACGAGGGCGTCGAGGAGCGGGTCCAACTCGTCCTGCCGATCGCCGACCTGGCGGAGCAGCCGCGGATCCTGCCGTTCTCCCGCCCCGCCGGGGAGGAGACGGAGGAGGTCAGGGGCCAGGGCGGCCGACTGGTCGGGCGCCTGATCCGCCGCCGCGCCGAGCTGACCGGCGAACTGCGGATCAGCTGCGTGGAACTCCCCGGACCTTACGCGGTGCGGAAGTTGACGGTCGAGGTGGCCAACACCGCCGACTGGCAGCCGGAACCGGACGCCGACCGGGAGGCCGCCCTGCCGCGCTCCCTGGTCTCCGCCCACCTGCTGCTCGGCCTGGACCGCGGCCGTTTCCTGTCACCCACCGACCCGCCCGAGTGGGCCAGGCCCGCCACCGCCGACTGCGCCAACGCCCACACCTGGCCGGTGCTGGCCGGTGAGCCGGGCAGCGGTGACCTGCTGCTCTCCGCACCGATCATCCTGGAGGACCACGCCGCGATCGCCCCGGAGAGCCCCGGCGTGCTCTACGACGCGCTGGAGATCGACGAGATCCTCACCCTGCGCACCGCGGCACTGACCGACCGGGAGAAGCGCGAGGCCCGGGGGACCGACGCCCGCGCCGCCGCGGTGATCGAGCTCGCCGACACCCTGCCGCCCCAAGTGCTGGAGCGCCTGCACGGGGCGGTCCGGTCGCTGCGCGAGATCACCGAACCGGCGGCGGCAGCCGACCCGGACGACGCGCTGCAGCGGCTGCTCTCGCCGGGCACCCCCTGGTGGGACCCGGAAGCCGACGCCAGCGTCGATCCGCAACGGGACACGGTGCTGGTGGACGGCCGAGCGGTCGGCGCCGGCAGCCGGGTGGTGCTGCGCCCCGGGCGGCGGCGCACCGATGCCCAGGACCTGTTCCTGCACGGCCGCGGCGCCCTGGTCGAGGCGGTGCTGCACGACGTGGACGGCGGCGTGCACCTGGCCGTCACCGTCGACGGCGACCCCGGCGCCGACATCCGCCGGGAGCAGGGCCGCTTCCTCTACTTCCAACCCGACGAAGTGGCCCTTCAGGCCGGTGAGGCGACCGTTCGGCCCGACGGGGCGACCCCGGTGGTGGAGACATGACCGGGGCGGCCAGGACCCTGGTCGCCGGGGTCGGCAACATCTTCCTCGGCGACGACGGCTTCGGCGTCGAGGTGGCCCGCCGGCTGGCGGCCGAACCGCTGCCCGAGCAGGTGGAGGTGGCGGACATCGGAGTCCGCGGCGTGCACTTCGCCTACCAGCTGCTGGACGGCTACGACACGCTCGTCCTGGTCGACGCGACCACCCGGGGCGGCGCGCCCGGCACGCTGTACCTGATCGAGCCGGACTGCGGCGCCCCCGTCGACCCGGACGCGGCGGTGCTGGACGGCCACCGGATGACCCCGGACGCGGTGCTGGGGCTGATCGGCTCGCTCTGCGCCGGCACCGGCACCGCGCCGCCGAGGCGGATCGCGGTGGTCGGCTGCGAACCGGCTTGCCTCGACGAGGGCCTCGGGCTCAGCGCACCGGTCGCGGGCGCGGTGCCGCGCGCCGTCGAGCTGGTCCACCGGCTGCTCGCAGCCGACGTTCCGGGCACCCCGCCCACCCAGACCGCGACCGGCGTGGCCGCGGACCGTTGAGAGGACGAATCCCGATGACGAAGTGCGTGTTCAAGGCGTTGGTCGTGGCCGGTCTGGCCTGGGCCGCCGTCCAGTTGGCACCGGACGTGAAGCGCTACATGCGGATCCGCGCCATGTGACGAACCGTCAGATCCCTGATCCGGCCTGGTCCGAACGGGCTATGGCGCGGCGCGGCAGCCGCACGGCGGTCGGCCCGGAGCCCTGTAATGGTCCAGCGCGGCCCCCGGACCAGCGGGCCGCGCGGGAAGGGCGCGATGCACGAGATGTCGATCGCCGTGGCCGTCGTCGGCCAGGTGGAGGAAGCCGCGCTGGCGGTCGGCGCCACCGCCGTCCGGTCGGTGCTGCTCCAGGTCGGTGAACTGGCCGGAGTGGTACCGGAGGCGCTCGACTTCTGCTTCCAGCTCGCCTGCGCCGACACCGTGCTGGCCGACTGCGAGCTGATCGTCGAAGCCGTGCCCGGGCGGGCCCGGTGCCGGCCCTGTGCGTCCGACTGGCCGGTCGGCCTGCCGCCGAGCCTGAGCTGCCCGCAGTGCGGCACACCCACCGCCGAACTGCTCGCCGGCCGCGAGCTGCAGATCGTCAGCGTGCGGTGGGAGGACGGCACCGCACCCACCGACACCCCCGAGCCCGACCTCCAGGAGTGCTGAGCCATGTGCCGTGTGGTCGACCTGCAGCAGGCGGTCCTCGCCAAGAACGACCTCGCCGCGCGGCGCCTGCGCGACCGGCTGGCGGTCCGCGGCACCACGGCCGTCAATCTGCTCTCCAGTCCGGGCAGTGGCAAAACCGCCCTGCTGGAAGCCGAGTTGACGATGGCCCGGCAGCGCGGCATCGGCGTGGCCGCCCTCACCGCCGACCTCGCCACCGAGAACGACGCCCAGCGGCTGGCCCGCTCCGGCGTGCCCGTCAAGCAGGTGCTGACCGACGGGCTCTGCCACCTGGAGGCCGAGATGCTGGCCGGCCACCTGGACGGCTGGCTGCCCGACACCACCGCGCTGCTCTTCGTGGAGAACGTCGGCAACCTGGTCTGCCCGGCCTCCTACCAGCTCGGTGAGTCACTGCGGGTGGCGTTGGCCTCGGTGACCGAGGGCGAGGACAAGCCGCTGAAGTACCCGACGGCATTCGGGCTCGCCAACCTGGTGGTGGTCACCAAGACCGACATCGCCGAGGCGGTCGGCTTCGACGAGGCCGCCTTCCGGGCCAATGTGCAGCAGATCAATCCGGGGGTGGAGATCCTGCTGACCTCCGCCCGGACGGGGACGGGCATCGGGCTGCTGCTGGAGCGCGCACTGGCGGTGCACGGGGGCGCCGACGTCCACCTGCCGGCGCTGGCCCGCAGTGCCCAGCCTGCCGAATCACTTGAGCACCATGACCACCATGGGCCGCATGAGCAGCACGGCCACCCGCACCCCGCCCCGGCGCCGACCAGGTGACGGCCGTTCAGCCCGCCGGTCTGGAGGCGGTGGAGCGCCGCCGGGTGACCGTCCAGGGAGTGGTGCAGGGCGTCGGCTTCCGGCCCTTCGTCTACAGCCTCGCCACCGGCCTGGGCCTGGCCGGACAGGTCGAGAACACGGGAGAGGGCGTGCTCGCCGAGGTCGAGGGCCCACCCGAGGCACTGACCCGGTTCTGCACCCTGCTCGCCGACCAGGCGCCGCCACTCGCGGTGGTCGACACCGTGCACTACGAGAGGCTGCCACCGCAGGGCACCGCGGGCTTCGCCATCCTCGCCTCGGGCCGCGCCGGGCAGGCCCGCACCCTGGTCGCACCCGACACCGCCACCTGCGCCGACTGCCTGGCCGAGCTCACCGACCCGGCCGACCGGCGCCACCGGCACCCGTTCATCACCTGCACGCACTGCGGTCCGCGCTTCACCATCGTCACCGGCCTGCCCTACGACCGGGCGATGACCACGATGGCCGACTTCCCGATGTGCGGGAGGTGCACCCGTGAGTACGCCGATCCGGCCGACCGGCGCTTCCACGCCCAGCCGATCGCCTGCCACGACTGCGGACCCCGGCTCCGACTGGTAACCCCCATGGGGGAAGCGGTCGTTGACGACCCGGTGGCCGAGGCCCGCCGCCTGTTGGGCGCCGGCGCGATCCTCGCGGTCAAGGGCCTCGGCGGCTACCACCTGGCCTGCGACGCCTGCGACCCGGCTGCCGTGGCCCGGCTGCGCCGTTGCAAGGCACGCGGGGACAAGCCGTTCGCGCTGATGGCCGCCGACCTGGCCGAGATCGCCGACCTGGTCCAGCTCGGGCCCGAGGAGACCGCGCTGCTCACCGGCAAGGTGCGGCCGATCGTGCTGCTGCGCCGGCGCCCCGGCGGCCCCTCGACGCTGCCGGCGGCGGTCGCCCCCGGCAGCCCCGACCTGGGCGTGATGCTTCCGTACACCCCGCTGCACCACCTGCTGCTCGGCCTGCCCGGTGACCCGCCGGGGCCGCGCCTGCTGGTGATGACCAGCGGCAACCTGTCCGGCGAGCCGATCGTCACCGACGACGCCGAGGCGCTGGAGGGGCTGGCCGGGCTGGCCGACGCCTGGCTCACCCACGACCGGCCGATCCAGGTGCCCTGCGACGACTCCGTGGTGCGGGTGTGCGACGGGCAGCAGCTGACCCTGCGCCGCTCCCGGGGCTACGCGCCGCTGCCGCTGACGCTGCCCTTCCCGGTCCCGCCCACCCTGGCGGTCGGCGGTGACCTCAAGAACGCGTTCTGCCTGGGCGAGGGGCGCCGGGCCTGGCTCTCCGGCCACATCGGCGACATGGACGACCTCGCCACCCAGCAGGCGTTCGCCCGGGCCGAGGAGCAGTTGGAGTCGATCACCGCCGTGCGGCCCGAACGGCTGGCGGCCGACCGCCACCCCGGCTACCGCTCCACCGGCTGGGCCAGGCGGCACGCCGGTGGGCGCCCGCTGCGGCTGGTCCAGCACCACCATGCGCACATCGCGGCCGCGATGGCCGAGAACGGGCTCGGCGTGGGCGAGCAGGTGATCGGCGTGGCCTTCGACGGCACCGGATACGGGGACGACGGCGCCGTCTGGGGCGGGGAGTTCCTGCTGGCCGGCTACCACCGGTTCCGGCGCCTCGCGCACCTGGGGTACGTGCCGCTGCCGGGTGGTGATGCGGCAGTCGAGCGCCCCTACCGGATGGCGCTGGCCCACCTCTGGGCGGCCGGCCTCCCGTGGGATCCGCGGCTGCCTGCGGTGAGCGCCTGTCCGCCCGATGAACTCAGGTTGCTAGAACGACAGTTGGAGCGCGACCTGAACTGCGTGCCGACCTCCAGCATGGGGCGGTTGTTCGACGCGGTCGCCGCCCTGGCCGGGGTCTGCCGGCAGGCCGGCTACGAGGCGCAGGCCGCCATCGAGTTGGAGGCCGCGGCAGTGGCGGCCGGCAGCACGGCCGCCAACTGCGGCTATGCCTTCGCCCGGCGCGCGGGCGATCCCGCGAGCGCCGACCCGGGGCCGGTAATCGCGGCCGTGGTCGCCGACCAACTGGACGGTGTTGAAGCCGAGTTGATCGCTGCCCGGTTCCACGAGGCGGTGGCCAGGCTGGTCCGGGACGTCTGCGTCGACGCCCGGCAGCACCACGGCCTGGGCCAAGTGGCGCTCAGCGGCGGCGTGTTCGCCAACGCGGTGCTGGCGGCCCGGTGCGCCGAGCTGCTGCGGGCCGACGGCTTCACAGTGCTGCGCCACCGGATGGTGCCGCCGGGCGACGGCGGGCTCGCGCTCGGCCAGCTGCTCGCGGCGGCTGCGGTGCCATCGGGGCACTGAGAGACCACGAACGGACAGAGGGAGAGGGCCATGTGTCTGGCGGTGCCCGGCAGAGTGCTGCGGATCGAGGAACGGGACGGCACCAGGATGGCGGACGTCGACTTCGGCGGCGTCATCAAGGAGGTGTGCCTGGAGTACCTGCCGGACCTGGAGGTGGGTGAGTACGCCATCGTCCACGTCGGGTTCGCGCTGCAGCGGCTGGACGAGGAGTCGGCCCGGCGGACGCTGGAGCTGTTCGCCGGACTCGGCATCCTCCAGGAGGAGTTCGGTGACCCCTGGGAGGCGGCCGTGGCCATGGACCGGCTCACCGGCGGGTCCGAGATCGGCGTGGGAGAGGCGGAGCGGTGAAGTACCTCGAGGAGTTCCAGAACCCCGAGCTGGCCCGGCGGCTGCTCGACGACATCCGCGCCACGGTCACCAGGCCGTGGGCGCTGATGGAGGTGTGCGGCGGCCAGACCCACACCATCATCCGCCATGGCATCGACCAACTGCTGCCCGACGAAGTGGAGTTGATCCACGGCCCGGGCTGCCCGGTGTGCGTCACCCCGTTGGAGGTGATCGACAAGGCGCTGGAGATCGCGAGTCGGCCCGAGGTGCTCTTCTGCTCCTTCGGCGACATGCTCCGGGTGCCCGGCACCGACCGCGACCTCTTCCGGGTCCGGGCCGAGGGCGGCGACGTCCGGGTGGTCTACTCGCCACTGGACGCGCTGCGGCTCGCCCAGCAGAACCCGGGCCGGGAGGTGGTCTTCTTCGGCATCGGCTTCGAAACAACCGCGCCGCCCAACGCCATGACGGTGTACCAGGCGAAGAAGCTGGGCATCCGCAACTTCAGCATGCTGGTCTCGCACGTCCGGGTGCCACCCGCCATCGAGGCCATCATGCGCTCACCCGACTGCCGGGTCCAGGGCTTCCTGGCCGCCGGCCACGTGTGCAGCGTGATGGGCGTCGGCGAGTACCCCGAACTCGCCGAGCGGCACCGGGTGCCGATCGTGGTCACCGGCTTCGAACCGCTGGACATCCTGGAGGGTGTGCGCCGCGCCGTGCGCCAACTGGAGTGCGGCGCCCACACGGTGGAGAACGCCTACCCGCGTGCCGTCCGCCCGGAGGGCAACCCCGCGGCGCAAGCCATGCTGGCCGACGTCTTCGAGGTCACCGACCGGGCCTGGCGCGGCATCGGGGTGATCCCGGACAGCGGCTGGCGACTCTCCGAGCGCTACCGGGAGTTCGACGCCGAGCAGCGCTTCGCGGTCGGCGGGATCCAGACCCGCGAGCCGGCCGCCTGCCGGGCCGGCGAAGTCCTGCAGGGCCTGCTGAAGCCGCACGAATGCGAGGCCTTCGGCACCACCTGCACCCCGCGCACCCCGCTGGGCGCCACCATGGTCTCCAGCGAGGGCGCCTGCGCCGCGTACTACCTGTACCGCCGACTGGACCTTCCGCAGGTCCGCATCGCCGCCCCGGCGGGCGTGGAGGCGAGCTCCGTTGTCTGACACCATCGAGACGCCGCCGGCCGAGCAGCCCGATCTCACCGCCTGGACCTGCCCGTTGCCGCTGCGCGACCAGACCCGCGTGGTGATGGGGCACGGCGGGGGCGGTGTGATGTCGGCCGAGCTGGTCGACCACGTCTTCGCGCCCGCGTTCGGCGGCCCGCTGCTGGCCGGGCTCGGCGACAGCGCCGTGCTGGAACTCGGCGGCGCCCGGCTGGCGTTCTCCACCGACTCCTTCGTGGTGCGCCCGCTCTTCTTCCCCGGCGGCAGCATCGCCGACCTCGCCGTCAACGGCACGGTCAACGACCTGGCGATGAGCGGTGCCCGAGCGGCCTACCTGTCCTGCGGGTTCATCCTGGAGGAGGGCCTGGAACTGCCGGTGCTGGGCCGGCTGGCCGAGGCGCTGGGCGCCGCCGCGCGGGCCGCCGGGGTCGAAGTGGCCACCGGTGACACCAAGGTGGTGGAGGCCGGGCACGGCGACGGCCTCTACATCAACACCGCCGGGATCGGCCTGGTGCCGGCCGGCGTCGACCTGCGACCCCAGCGGGTGGTCCCCGGCGATGTGGTGATCGTCAGCGGTGCGATCGGCCTGCACGGGGTGGCGATCATGAGCGTGCGCGAGGGGCTGGAGTTCGGCGCCTGCGTGGTGAGCGACTGCGCACCCCTGGGCGGCCTGGTCGAGGCGATGCTCGCGGTCACCCCCGACCTCCATGTGCTGCGGGACCCGACCCGTGGTGGTCTGGCCGCGGCGCTCAACGAGATCGCCGGTGCCGCCGGGGTCGGCGTGGTCGTTCAGGAACGCCAGGTTCCGGTACCGCCGCCGGTGGCCGGCGCCTGCGCCATGCTCGGCCTGGACCCGTTCTATGTGGCCAACGAGGGCAAGCTGGTCGCCTTCGTCCCGCGCGAGCACGCCGAGGCCGTGCTGGCGGCGATGCGCGCCCACCCGCTGGGTGCCGAGGCGGCCGTGATCGGCGAGGCGGTCGAGGCGCACCCCGGCATGGTGGTGGCCCGCACCGGGCTCGGCGGCACCAGAGTGATCGACCTGCCGCTGGGGGAGCAGCTGCCGCGGATCTGCTGAGGCACATGCCGCCTCGACACGCCGAAGTGCCCCAAGGGCAGCGGCCTCCTGATCGGTGAGGCCGCTGCCCTTTCGTGCATCGATCGCTGCCCGCTCGTGCGGCGCGGCTCGGCAAAAGTGCGGGTTCACCGGGTGTATGACGCAACATCAGGTGTGCGCCGGAGCACACCGGAGCGTGCTTGAGGGCACGCTGCTCGGCACATACTGTGGAATCATCAACTGTTGACACGAGCATGGTGTAGGAGCGCGAGTGCTTGGGGAGTGGTGTGTGCAGGAGATCCCTGTGCACCACTTCAATGCTTGAGTCCCAAGCCTTCACGCTCTACGCCTGCGGTCACTGTCAACGCTGGATATCGCTCATTTCTCCGCTGACGTTGAGCAGTTCGTGACACTGGGTTGCCTGCTTCCCCGAGGCGGGCGTGCCCGGCAGCTGGCAGGTCACGGTTGCCGTCACAGTTTGGTCCTCGGGGACCACGATGGGAGTCACCCAGTGGTAGTCCTGGTTCCGGAACGTCTCCAAGGCGATGGTGGTGATGGTCTGATTGCCGAACTTGATGGTCAACAGACCCTGGTCGCCCTGGAAGTTGGCGGCGACGATGTCGGTGATGCTGAAGACCTTGTTGTGCGGCACCTGGTAGGTGCCGGTCTTGGTGGCGTCACTGGCGGTCTGCACGTCGACCGTGCTGGAGCTCTGCAGGCCACTCCCGGAACGGGCTGGCCCGGGGCCGGATTGCCGCCGGTGCCCCCCGTGCCGCCGCCCGAACCGCCGCTGCTCGGCTGGCCGCTCGGTCGACCCTGGCCGCCGCCGGTCGTCGGGCCCGGGGCGGGCGCCCCGGCGGTGGGGGTCGCGGTGGCCGCCGCGGCCTGCTGGGCGACCGCTTGCTTGGCGGCCTGCTTGGCGGAGCTCTGCACGGTGGGCCGCACCAGCAGGAACCAGAGCAGCAGCAGCGCGAGCAGTGCCGCGAGCAGCGCGAGCAACCACTTGGGGAAGATCGAGAGCTGGACGAACTGCCCGTCCAGCGCCTGGCGTTGATCGCCGCCCTGGTCCTCGGCCGCGCCCTCCCGGGTCACGGCCACCTCGAAGTCCTTGGTGACCGGCTTGCCGAACCAGATCAACCGGCGGGTGCGGACCCGCAACCGGGTCTCGGCGGACTCGCCGGGCTCCAGTCGCAGCCGATCCGGGGCGACCGCGAGCCGCAGGTCCTCGCCGGCCTGCCCCGGGGCGAACAGTGCGGTGGTGGCCGCGTTCCCCAGGTTGCGCACCGACAACCGGTAGCGGGCCCGGAGCCAGCCACGCCGGCGCCGGGGCGCCAGCGCCGCACGCAGCTCATGGAACGGCGTGACGGTGACCACGGTCTCCGGAACGGCCACGAGTTCGGGACGCTCGGCGGGCAGCACCCTGATGCCGAGCGGGAAGTCGCCCGCCCGCACCTCGGGGGAGCGGGACGGCGCGAGCCGCACCGTCACCGTCTCGGACGTCCCCGGGTAGAGCGAGACCCGGGCCGGCTCGACCGTCGTCCACGGCGCGCAGTCGCCGACCACGTCCAGCGAGTACGCCTCGACGATGTCCGTCTCGTTGCGGATCGTCAGGGTCGTCGTCGCCACGCCTCCGGGCGACACCGTCAGGGCGGGATGGCCGAGTTCGGCGGGTGTGCTCATGCCGCGACGGTAAGGCCGACGGCCGCGTCGGCGAGAGAGACCGGCGGGCAAGACGCGGGCACGCGCCTTGCCCGCGCGAACCACCAACCCCTGCCCGTAGTTGATGCGTGACACCCCGGCGTCGCCCACAGCCGGCCCCGAACCGCGGTGGCCGGTCGGAACGCATGCGTGCGTTGACGCCGCAGAAGGAGAACGGAGCGGTAGATGACGTCGATCGAGACAACCCACGAGGCTGCCGCGGCACCACAGGTCGGCCGTGCCCGGATACCCGGACCATCGGCTGCCGCCGAGATACGCGTCAAGCCGAGCCGGGTGCAGGTGGCGGTGTACGCGGAGGACATCGTCCTGCACACCGGCATCGTCCAACAGCTGCGCCAGCGGCCGGAAGTGGAGCTGCTCACGGACGACGAGGCCCCGAAGGCGCAGGTGGCCCTGCTGGTGGTGGACCGGCTGACCGAGGCGGTGGCAGAGACGCTGCGCGGCCTGCGGCTCAGCACCTCCAGCCGGACCGGTCTCGTGGTCGGCAACTTCGAGGCCGGCGGGCTGCAGACCATCATCGAGTGCGGCGTCGCGGCCGTGCTGCGCAGGTCGGACGCCGACCAGGACCGGCTGGTGCACCTCATCACCGCCCTGGCCAACGGCGAGGGGGTGATGCCCGGGGACCTGCTCGGCAAGCTGCTCGACCGGGTCGGGAACCTGCAGCGTGCCCTGCTGGACCCACGGGGGCTGAGCCTGTCGACGCTGACGGCCCGTGAGGCGGAGATGCTCCGGCTGGTCGCCGACGGCTTCGACACCAGCGAGATCGCCGCGCAGACCTCCTACTCCGAACGCACCGTCAAGAACGTGCTGCACGAGATCACCACACGGCTGGGGCTGCGCAACCGCGCCCATGCCGTGGGCTACGCCATGCGCCACGGACTCATCTGACGGAACCTCAGGTGCCCACTGGGATTGCCCTTTGGGACACCGGCCGCTACCCCCGGCTCGGGTACCCGGGCTCTGTCCCCGGGCGCCCGGGCCGGGGAGACTGGCAGGAGCGCCGTCCTGCCAGTCTGTGAGGTTGAGTGTCTGTGAGATTTCATCTGTTGGGCACTCGCGGGTTTCCCCGGCCGGCCCTGGCCATACTGCTGGCCCTTGCCGCGGTCGTCCTGACGCTGGGCGCCGCGACCTTCGGCGCGCCGGCCGCGAGCCCGGGCCGGCCGGCGGCCGCGCCCGCACCGGACGTCGGCCGGGTCGTCTTCGCCGGCACCGACCACCGCAGCCTGTCCCGGGTCACCGGTACGGGGACGAGCACACCGCTGTTCGGGCCCGGCCCGCAGCACTTCGACACCCAGCCGTCGGCCCGTGGCGACCAACTGGTCTTCACCAGCCTGCGGGACGAGCCGCAGCCCCAGGTCTATCTGCGTGACCAGGCGGGCGCGGTGCACAAGCTCACCACCGGCATGGACACCGCCGACCCGACGCTGACCCCCGACGGAACCGCCGTGGTCTTCGACGCGCTGGAGCCCGGCGGCCGCGGCGGCGCACTCCAGCGCGACCTGTGGGCGGTCAACTCCGATGGCACCGGCCTGCGCAGGGTCACCGACACCTGGGCCAACGAGACCCATCCGACGGTTTCGCCCGACGGCCAGTGGATCGCCTACCAGTGCGACGCCGACCCGAACCACACCCAGATCTTCCTCGTCCGCTTCGACGGCACCGGGTCGCAGCAGCTCACCCATGTGACCACCGGCAGCGCCATCGAGCCGACCTGGAACCCGATCAACGACGCCGCGCACCGCGACCAGATCGTCTACACCTGGGACCAGGGCGGCACCACCGGGCCGCACCTGACGCTGACCTCGCCCACCGGCGGCGACAAGCCGTTCTTCCCGGGCACCGGCTCCACCTGGCAGACCGGGCAGGCCGCCTGGCTGCCCGACGGCAGCGGAGTGCTCTTCATGAGCCCCAACCTGTCCGACGGCACCCTGACCGCGACCCAGAACGTCTACCGCGCGCCGACCTGCTCCTGCACCCCGCCGCAACTGCTCTACACCTGCCCCCGGGCCCCGCAGACGCCCACCTGGCTGGGCCCCCTGGACGGCGGCGGGCCCGTCGTGGAGGAGACCAGCGCCGCCGCGCTGCACACCGCCGACGTGGAGGACGTCCGCCCCGACGGCACGGACCCGCGCGACCTGGGCATCAGCGTGCTCAATGAGGACCCGGCCGCCGACACCGACACCAACCCCGCGGACGACCCGCTGTTCAACCCCCATGCCGGCTACGACCCGTGGTTCGAGCGGCAGAGCTACACCCCGGACGGCCGCCAACTGGTGGCGACCCGCTTCGAGGACTCGCCCGCCGGCCGGATCGAACGGATCTGGCTGGCCGGCGCCGACGGCTCCAACCCGCAGCCGATGAACCTCGCCGGGCGCGGCCCGAACGACTGGGACACCGACCCGGCGTTCTCCCCGGACGGCAGCCTGATCGCCTTCACCAGGACCTCCCCCGGCGGCGTCGGGACGGCCGCCGGGCCGGCCCGGATCGTGATCGCGCGGGTGTCGACGGGCGAGATCGTCGGCACCATCGTGCCCCCGGAGGGCCAGCAGACCGCGTCCGAGGCCGAGCCCTCCTGGTCCACGGACGGCAAGTTGATCGCCTTCACCAGGACCGAGGTGATCAACGGCAACGGCGGCAACAGGCACATCATCACCGTGCCCGCCGACGCGCTCGGCCAGCAGACCGACCTCAGCCAGACCGCCTGCCCGGGCACCTGCAACGTCATCGACGACAGCCCCGTGATCTCACCGGACGGCCGGCGCATCGCCTTCAACCGCAAGGCCGGCGACGGCGGGCTCAACCAGCAGAACGGCCTGGTGGTCACCTCGACGACCGGCACCGGCTGCACGGTGATCCTGCCCGCCGGGCTCAGCCAGGACCCGAACGCCTGCAAGAACCCGATGCCCGACACCTCCGACACCGGGCCGTTCCAGCCGCGCGATGTCGCCTGGACGCCGAACGGCGCCCAGCTGGTGCTCACCTCCCGGCGGGCCCTGCCGGCCAACTCTCCCGAAGGACTCTCGACCTACGACTTCGCGAGCGGCAAGCTCACTCCGCTCGACTGGCGGTTGCCGGGGCGTCAGAAGGAGCCGAGCGTCCAGCAGTCGGTCGACCTGTCGCTCGGCGCACCGGCCAGCACGCCCTCGGTGCTGCCCGGTGGCACTACGACCGTGCCCGTCACGGTCACCAACCGCGGGCCGGCCCCCTCAGCGGGCACCGCCCTGACGGCCTCGGTGCCGGCGGGCGTCCGGCTCAGCGGACTGACCACCCCGGTGGGGCAGTGCGACGCCGCGGCCCTGCGCTGCGACCTCGGCACCCTGGCCCCCAATGCCACCGTTCAGGTGACCGCCACCGTCATCGGCATCCAGATCGGCAACCAGCAGCTCGGCTGGGCGCTGGCCGGGACGGTGGTCGACCCGAACCCCGGCGACAACTCGGCACAGACCATCGTCCCGGTCGTGTCTCCGTTCCCCCGCCCACCTCGGCGCCGCCCACGGTGGTGCCGCCCACACTATTGCCGCCCACGTCGGCGCCGCCCACGGTAGTACCGCCCACCTCGGCACCGCCGAGCCCACCGCCGGCCAAGGCCGGCCCGGGTGTGTCGATCAGCGCCCAGCCGAACCCCGGCTACGTCGGCGGCCATGTGACGGTCAGCTACACGGTGCGCAACGGCGGGCAGGCGCTCGCCACCGGGCTGACCCTCACCCTCGGCCTGCCCGCCGGTCTTCCCACCGAGCCGCTGCCCCCCGGCTGCCCGGGCGGCACCTGCCAGTTGGGCGACCTGACCCCGGGCAGCAGTGAGGTGGTGCAGGTGGTGCTGTCACCCAACGCGGCGCTGCAGACCACCATCACCGCCACCCTCACCACCACCGGCACCGACGCCGACCCGGGCCCGCACACCGCCAGCACCCCGCTTCAGATCCTGCAGCCGCAGATCGTCGCGGTGCCGCCGATCGGCAAGCCCGGCTTCGTCACCTCCGTGCGGGGCAAGGACTTCCCGCCCGGCGTGCCGGTGCAGTTCACCTGGCAGCCCGGCATCACCGCCGCCGCGGCGCCCACCTACCCGGCCGCCGACGGGACCTTCGCCGGCCAACTGCTCATCCTCCCCAAGGACGAGCTCGGACCGCGCACCATCACCGCCAGCGGACCCGGATTCTCCCCGGTCACCTGCCCGTTCCTGGTGGTGACCGGCACCATCGGCCCGCCCGAGGAGGTGCAGCGGCGATGATCCACGAGGTCGATGAGGCACTGCGACTACTGCTCACCGAGAGCGGCCTGCCGGAACGCGGCATCGAGCTGGTCTTCGACTCGCCCACCCGGGACTGGGCCGCGCGGCGCAACGCCCCGACGGTCAGCGTCTTCCTCTACGGGATCCGCGAGGACGTGGCCCGCCGACTCGGCGGAGACATCGAGGAGCACGACGAGGACGGCGTGGTGGTGGCCCGGCACAGCGCGCCCCGCTGGTTCGAGCTGGCCTACCTGGTGACGGCCTGGACCAACCGGGCGCAGGACGAGCACCGGCTGCTGTCCGAGGTGCTGTGGTGCCTGACGTCGACGGACGCGCTGCCCGCCCGGCTGCTCACCGGGAGCCTCGCCCGACTCGGGCTCGCCATCGGGCTCGACACCGGCGGGCCGGGAGACGGCATGCCGTCGGTCTCGGACGTGTGGTCCGCGCTCGGCGGCGAGTTGAAGCCCTCGATCGACCTGCGGGTGCGGGCCCCGCTGACCGGCGAACGCAGCCCGGCCGGGCCGCCGGTCACCGAGGGGCTGGTGGTGCGGGCCACGGACACGACCCAGGGTCCCGATGCCGAGCGGCGGCTGCGGTACCGCGAGGGCACCGATGCCGGTTCGCACGGGTTCGCGGCGCCCCGGGACCGTCCGCTGCCGCCCGGTCGCCGACGGCGTGGCGGTGCGGCGCGATGACGCTCCTCGACGCCGGGCCGGCGGAGAGCACGGACCACCTGTGGGACCGGCTGCGCCACCTGGAGCAGCGGGTCAGGGCGGCCGTGCGCGAACGCCGGGCCCACGACCCGGACCCGGACGACCCGTACCGCGGCCAGTACCTCACCCCGGAGGCGGCCGAGCGGCTGCTGGCCGCGCCGGCCGCCTCGGGCGGGCTCGGCCTGGACCTCGGCGAACCGCCGCCGCCCCGGCCCGGATCGCGGCTCGCGCGGCTCGCCGACAGCTTCGGCCTGCTCCCGATCGACCTCGAACTGCTGCTGGTGGCCCTGGCCCCCGACCTCGACACCCGGTTCGAGCGGCTCTACGGCTACCTCAACGACGACCTGACGCTGCGTCGGCCGACCGTCGGGCTCGCCCTGGAGCTGTGCGGCCTGCCGGGAGCCGGTGCCGGGCGGTTCCGCTTCGCCGCGCGGGCACCGCTGATCGCCGGCGGGCTCCTGGAGATCACCGAGCCCGAGCGTCCGCTGCTCTCCAGGGGGCTGCGGATGCCCGACCGGGTGACGGCCCATCTGCTCGGGGACGACGAACTCGACAGCGCGCTGCGCGGCCTGGCCCACCACGGTCGGGCCACCGGCCTGGCCGCCGAACCGGTCCGCCGGATCCGCGCGGCCGCGGCGACGGGCAGCGCACTGGTGCACCTGCTGGACCACGGCGGCACGGCCAGCCGACTGGCGGTCGACGCGCTGGCGGGGCTTGGCGGGCCTGGCGGGGTTCATGGGCTTGGTGGGCTTGACGGTGTTGGCGGGCCGCCCCTGGTCGTCGACGCCACCGCGCTCGCCGCGCGCCCCACCGATGCCCTGCTGCGGGTGCTGGCCCGGGAGGCGAAGCTGAGCTCAAGCGGCGTGGTGCTGGGTCCCCTTGACGCGCTGGAACCCGAACGCCCCGAGCAGTCCGGCCTGCTGCGCAAGCTGTGTGCGGAACTCGCCGGTGTGCCGCTGATCGTGTACGGCGCCCGGGCCTGGGACCCGTTCTGGGCCCGGGAGAGCCCGGTGGTGATCACCGTCCCGCCGCCCGACCCGGGTCGGCGGACCGAGCAGTGGGAACGCGCGCTGGGCGGGCCGTTGGACGATGAGCTGGCCGCGGCGGTCGCCCCCTACCAACTGGACGAGGACCAGGTGGCCAGGGCCGCCGCCGTGGCGGCCAGGACGGCGGCGGCCGATCAGCGCCCGATCAGCGCCGACGACCTGCGAGCAGCGGTGCGGAGCCAGAACGGCGCGGGCCTCGGGCGCCTCGCTCGGCGGATCGAACCCGCGGTCGGCTGGGACGACTTGGTACTGCCGGAGCTGACGCTCAGTCAGCTCAAAGAGCTCGCCCTGCGGGTGAAGCACCGCGACCGGGTGCTGGGCCAGTGGCGGATGCGGCCCGGCGGCGGGCGCGGGCGCGGGGTGATCGCCCTGTTCGCCGGCGAGTCGGGCACCGGAAAGACCATGTCCGCCGAGGTGGTCGCCGCCGAACTCGGGATGGAGCTCTACGTCGTGGACCTCTCCACCGTCGTCGACAAGTACGTCGGAGAGACCGAGAAGAACCTCGAACGCATCTTCACCGAGGCCTCCCGGGTGAACGGCGTGCTGCTCTTCGACGAGGCCGACGCGATCTTCGGGAAGCGGTCGCAGGTCAAGGACGCCCATGACCGCCACGCCAACGTGGAGTCGGCCTACCTGCTGCAACGCATGGAGTCCTTCGACGGGATCGCGGTGCTGACCACCAACCTGCGGGCCAACCTGGACGAGGCGTTCACCCGGCGGCTGGACGTCATCGCGGAGTTCCCGGTGCCCGACGAGGACCAGCGACGTGCCCTGTGGGAACGCTGCCTCGGCCCGCGGATCCCCCGCGGCGACGATCTCGACCTCGGTTTCTGCGCCCGGCACTTCGAGCTCGCCGGCGGCTCCATCCGGGCCTGCGCGGTGACCGCCGCCTATCTGGCGGCCGAAACCGGCCGCCCGCTGGACATGGTCCAACTGCTGACCGCCGTGCGGCAGGAGTACCGCAAGCTCGGCCGCCTGGTGCTGGAGAGCGAGTTCGGGCCCTGGCTGGGCGCCCTCGGGGAGCGGCCGTTCGCCTGAGCGGCCGTGACGGCGGGTACCTGCGGCGATGCCCGCCGGGGCAGCTTCCTTGCCCCTGGTCCGGGACCTGAGGACATGTCCGGGAGGCAGGCCGGGCAGCAGACTCGGGAGCGAATGACGGGCCAGCAGAAGGAGTGAGCATGCCGTCGTACCTCACCCCGGGTGTGTATGTGGAGGAGGTCCAATCCGGTGCTCGGCCGATCGAGGGCGTCGGCACAGCCGTCGCCGCTCTGGTCGGGTTCACCGAGACCGGACCCTTCCACGAACCCACCTTGGTGACCAACTGGGACCAGTACGTACGGCAGTTCGGAGGCTTCAGCGAGGGCACCTACCTGCCCCACGCCGTCTACGGATTCTTCGCCAACGGTGGTGGTGCCGCCTACGTCGTGCGGATCGGCGACCCCGCCCGGTCGGCGACCGGCAGCGGTGCGCCCGCCTCCATCGCCGCGCCCACGCCGACCGCGATCGGGGGCTTCCTGATCTCGGCGCTGCCCGGCGCGGGCGGCGATGTCTCCGTCGAGATCGCCGACGCCGAGGGCGAGAACGTCCCGGAGGACCGGTTCCGACTGCTGGTCCGCAAGGGCGGCACGGTCGCCGAGACCTATGACGTCTCGACCCGCAAGAACACCAAGGGCTATGTCGTCACCCAGCTGCGGGAGTCCAAGCTGGTCGCGGTCACCGAGCAGCCCGGCACCGCGCCGAGCCGTCCGGAGAGCCAGACCCTCGCACTCTCCGCCGCCGCCCAGGCCCCCGCACCCGCCGGAGGCGGCCGCCGGGTCGACCCCGCCGAGTACGTGGGCGACTCCGCGGCCCGCACCGGATTCGCGGGCCTGGAGGCGATCGACGAGATCACCATGGTCGCGGTGCCCGATCTGATGAGCGCCTACCAGCGCGGTGAGATCGACGAAGAGGGCGTCCGGACCGTGCAGTTGGCGGTGATGTCGCACTGCGAGCAGATGGGCGACCGGATCGCCGTGCTGGACACCCCGCCCGGCATGACCGCCCAGCGGGTGCGCAGCTGGCGCATGGACGAGGCGGGCTACGACTCCCGGTACGCCACCCTCTACTACCCGTGGATCAAGGTGTTCGACCCGGCGAGCGGCCGCAACGTGCTGGTCCCGCCGAGCGGTCACATCGCCGGGGTGTGGGCGCGCAGCGACGCCGAACGCGGTGTGCACAAGGCGCCGGCCAACGAGGTCATCCGCGGCGCGGTCGACCTGGAACTGCGGCTCAGCAAGGGCGAACAGGACCTGCTGAACCCGATCGGCGTCAACTGCGTGCGCGCCTTCCCCGGGCGCGGCATCCGGATCTGGGGCGCCCGGACCCTCGCCTCGGACCCGGCCTGGCGCTACCTCAACGTTCGGCGGCTCTTCAACTACCTTGAGGAGTCCATCCTGCTGGGCACCCAGTGGGTGGTGTTCGAGCCCAACGACGACCGGCTGTGGTCCAGCATCCGCCGCAACATCACCGCGTTCCTCACCGAGGAGTGGCGGCGCGGTGCGCTGTTCGGCCAGTCCGCCGCGGAGGCCTTCTACGTGAAGTGCGACCGCGACAACAACCCCAGGAGTCCATCGATCTCGGGCAGGTCATCTGCGAGATCGGGGTCGCCCCGGTGAAGCCGGCCGAGTTCGTGGTGTTCCGGCTGTCGCAGTTCTCCGACAGCACCAGCCTCGTCAACGAGTGATCTGGCAACGGTCTGGCAAGGGTTCCAGCAGTAAGTGACCAGCACGGTCGGAATTGGATGACCCGTGTGGTCACCACTAGCAACGGGAGGTGAGAAGCGGCCATGGCTGAAGGCGACCCGCTCTCCACACACATATTCGGCGTCCAGCTCGGCGGGTTCAACGTCGAGTACGTCAAGGAAGTCAGCAACCTGACGGTCGACCAGGACGTCGTCGAGTACAAGCAGGTGAGCCAGCAGGGCAAGTTGATCGTCCGCAAGCAGCCCGGTGCGCGGCTGCCCGGCGAGGTGACGATCACCCGCGGTCTCGACAAGAGCTCCGCGTTCACCAAGTGGATCAACGAAACCCTGAACAACGGTGCCATCAACACCGCGCGGCAGAACCTGACCATCGAGGTCAAGGACACCACCGGCGCTACCCTGCGGCGGATCCAGCTGATGAACGCCTGGGCCAGCAGGTGGGAGGGGCCCACCCTCACCGCCGGCGAGTCCGCCGCCGCCACCGAGACCGTGACCATCGTCTTCGAGGAAATCCACGTCGAATGAGGCGAAAGATCGGTCTTGAGGAACTCCTCGAGCAGGCACCGGCGTCGGCCGCGCAGCAGTCCAGCGCGCCGCCGCCGGTGCGGCCTCGACAGGCCACACTGCACACGGAGTTCGAGTTCGAGCTGCCGCGCGGGTACGTCGATGCGGACGGTGTCGTGCACCGGGACGGCGCCATGCGCCTGGCCACCGCACGGGACGAGCTGATGCCGCAGATCGACCTGCGGGTCAAGGAGAACCCCGCGTACCTGAGCGTGGTGCTGCTCAGTCATGTGATCACCCGGCTCGGTACCGTCACGGACATCCACGCGGGCGTGGTCGAGGGCATGTACGCCACCGATGTGGCGTTCCTGCAGGACTTCTACCAGCGCATCAACAGCGAAGGCCACACCCGCGCGGCGGTCACCTGCCCGCACTGCGACGGGGCGTTCGAAGTCGACCTCGCTGGTGGGCGCCTGGGGGAATCGTGACGTACGCGGCCACTCGGCTCTACGAGGAGGTCGCGTACATCGCCTACCACTTCCACTGGCCGCGGGAGTCCGTTCTCGACCTGACCCACCGCGAGCGGGCGCAGTGGGTACGGGAGATCGCGCGGATCAACACCCGCGTCAACGAGGGCGGGTGAGTTGAGTGGGGTGGCTACGGGACCGGTTCGGTCGGGCTCGGGCGGGGTGAGTGGTGCGGCCGGCGGTGGAGCCGGCGTCGCAGGTGGCTCGGCGTCGGGTGAGGGTGGCGCGGGCGCGGGCGCGGGCGGTGGGGTGAGTGGCGGAGAAGGCTTGAGCGGTGGAGAGGGCTTGAGTGGTGGAGAGGGCGCAGGGGCTGGTGCGGGCAACGGGGTTGGCGGTGCGGGACGCTCCGGCGGTGCCGGGGACGGGGGTTGGCGTGCGGTGGCGCCCATGACGCCCACCATCATGCGGGCGACGGGCGGGGTCAGTGACGGGCTGCGGTTCCGGTCGCGGCTCGCCGCCTGGCAGAACCCGTCGCAGACCGGGAGCCTCGGGCACGCGGTGCTGCCGTCGGCGCCCGTGGGGATCCTGCGGGCCGTGGCGCGGCCGTTGGTGTCGGGTGTCGGGTCGGCCGGGGGCGGTGGCCCGGAGCTGCGGTATGCGGTGCCCCGTGCGGGGAACGCCGGTGGGGCAGGGGAGTTCGGGACTTCCGGGGAGCCTGCGGAGTCTGCGGCATCCGGGGCGGTGCAGGGCGGCCGGGCGGTGCGTCGGGTGCAGCGGGCGGAGGGTGCGCGGCGGCGGTTGCGGGTTGCGGCGGTGGGTGCGGCGGGTGGGGGAGTGGTTGGTGGGGGTGTAGTTGGTGGGGGTGCTGCGCTCGCAGGTTCTGGTGGTGATGGTTCATCGGTGACCAAGGCTTCGGAGGGGGCGGGTGGCGCTGCTGGGCCTGCCGCTTCCGCCGGTTCTCCGGCAGCTGCTTCCTCTGGTGGCGGGCGACTCCGGGCCGGTGAGGCGCCGGCCGTGCAACTTCGCCGGATTTCCACGCCGTTGACCGTATCCTCGCGCCCCTGGACCTTGCCCACGCGTACGGTCGCCGTGGTTCAGCCGGCTGCCGACGTGCGCTCGACCGGCGCTACCCTGCCGGCGGATCGGTCCGGCGGCGGGGAGCTGCTGCCGGCGACGGCCGCACCGGCGGATCCCGCCGGCCCGTCCGCGTCTGCCCCGGAGTGCAGCGTGTCGCCGCCGAGGGTTCCGCGCCGGACCGGCGCACCGAGCCGACGGTGCAGCGTGCCGCCGCGCCGGGCCGCCCGGTGCTCGGCGCGCCGCTGACCGCGCTGCCCGCGAGCGCCGCGCCCGCTGCGGGGGCCGGCACCAGCGGGGCAGGTCCGGCGACCCCGCCGATGCCGATCGTGCCCAGGCCCGCCCAGGCGGCGGCTGGGGGAGTGGGTGGCGCCGAGGGGCAGGGTTCTGCCTCGCCGGCGGGCCGACCGGAGCGGGAGACCCGCGATGCGGCGCAGGTGCAGCGTGCGTCGCGCGGCGGTGGCGGTTCGTCCCGCCGGGAGTCGGCCGGGTCGGTGCCGTCCGGCGGTGTGTCCGGAGGCGCCGGCGTCAGCTCGGTACAGCGGGCGCCGCGTCCTTCCGGGGCGTCGGCCGCCGGTGTGGAGAGCGGCGGGCGTGCCAGCGGCTCGGGCGGGTCGGTGCCGTCCGGCTCCGCGTCGGGTGGTGCGGCGGGTGGAAGTGGCAGCAGCAGTCGTGGGAGTGGCTCGGGTGGGCCGGCTCAGCCCGGTTCCGTGGTCGGCGGTGCGGCGTACGTGCAGCGGGTGTCCGTTGAGGGTGGTGCGGGTTCCGCTGGTGCGCCTTCGGGTGGTGCGGCGGGTGGAAGTGGCAGCAGCAGTCGTGGGAGTGGCTTGGGAGGGCCGGCTCAGTCGGGCGCCGTGGTCGGCGGTGCGGCGTACGTGCAGCGGGCGTCCGTTGAGGGTGGTGCGGGTTCCGCTGGTGTGCCCTCGGGTGGAGCGGGCAGTGACGGCCGTGCCGGTGGCTCTGCCGGGTCGACGCAGTCCAGCCCCGTGCCTGGGGGCGCCGCGCAGGTGCAGCGTGCGCCCGGGTCGGGCCCTGCCGGGTCGGCGTCGGGGACCGACTCCACCGGCCCGCGGACGCGTGGCGGACTGGGAGCCCCACTCAGTGCGCTGCCGCCGAGCGCCGCGGTGTCGAGTGGCGCCGCCCCGCTGCTTGGCGGGGAGGGGATCGCTCGGCGGATCACGAGCGCTGGGGCGAGGAGCGGCACGGGTGGTGGGAGCGGATCGGCCTCCGTACCCGCGCCTGTGCAGTCGGTCGCATCGCCCGAGCTGGTGGTGCGCAGCGAGGGCACGCCCCGCGAGGCTGCCTCGACGCTGGACGCGGCAGTCGTTCAGCGCGCCGGCGACGGCGGTCCGGTCCGTCGCGCACGAGGCGGCAGCAGCGCGCCAACAGGCACTGAAGCGGCCCGAGTCGAGTCGCCGAATGCTGAGCGGGGTGCTGCCCGCTCGCAGGGTGGTGCGGTGTCGGCCGACGGTAGGCCCGTCGCGCCGTCGCGCCCGCTGATCGGCGTCCTGGGCGCGATGCCCACCGTTCGGCTGAGCAACTCTGCCCAGGGCGTCGGCGGCGCCGTGCAGCGCGCGGTCGAGCCCATCCAGCGCACCCGGGCGCTGCTCGGCGAGCGCCGCCCAGGGTTCACGCTCGCCACGCCGGCGATCAGCCCCGCACCGGCCGCCGGCGGGGCGGCGAAGCCGGCCGTACCGGTGGTCAGGGCGGCATGGCCGCAGCGCCAGGCGACGACCACTGAGGCTTCGGCTGCCGAGGAGCCGGCGGTACAGCGGAGCACGCGAGGCCCGGCCTCCGCTGCCCTGCGCCCCTCATCGCGTGAGTCGCAGCGCCGTGGCGGCACCTCGTACTCGGCGCCGTCCGCACGCCCGATGGGTCCGGCCCCGAGCGCGGCCTCATCGCCGTCTCGTGGTGTGAGCGGTGGCCCGCAGTCGTCGGCGCCCACCAGCGATCGTGGTGCGGCGTCATCGGCGACTCCTGGCGGTGGCGCGGGGTACCCGAGCGTGCAGCGCTCGGTGTCCGGCAACCCGCTCCCGGCCGGGCCGACCGCGCCATCGGGGCTGTTCGGGCGGGTCGTGCGGCGCTTGGTCTCCGGTGCCCCGACGACTCTCGGGGGTTCCGCAGCCGACATCGGCGACCAATCCGGCAACTTGCCCACCACCCAGCCGACCGCCCAACCGACGTACCCCAGCGGCACCGTGACCCAGCCGGCCGTCCAACGCTCCGCACTCGGAAGCCTGCCCCCGGTGCGACCGCACGCCCGATCGGCGACCCCGGGCGGCGTCGCGCCCAACCTGGCCGTTCGGCGCTCCGCACCCGGTACCCAACTCCCGGCCCAGCCAGCCCAGTCGGCCGACCAGCCCGGCTACCCCGGCGCCCCTGGCCCGCGTACCTCCGCGCCCGCCCCCGTCGTCCCCCTGGTGCGCCTCGCCCCACCGTCCAGCCCGGAATCCCCGACGAGCCTCCAGCGCCTGCCGGTTGGGGCCCGCCCCGCTCCGTCACCCGTCACCCAGCCGTCAGCCAGCCCTCCGTGGACCCCCGCCACCCTCACGGGTTCACCGATCCGACCGCTCTCGCCCTCCTCACCGCAGCCGCAACCGTCGTCCGCCACGGCCCAGGTCCTGCAGCGCGTGGCCCAGCAAGCCGGCCTGGTCGGCGTGCCGTTGACCGCTGTCCCCGCCCGCATGCCCACCGTCCCGCAGTCCGCGTCCGCGTCCGCACCCGTGCAACGCAGCGCCGGCAGCACGCCCTCGCCCGCTGCTCCAGCATCGATCACCGTCTCACGCGCCCCCGCCGCCGCACCCCCGGCAAACCCCGCACCCACCGTCCCCGATGTCGACGAGCTGGCCCGGCGCCTGGTCGAACCCGTCGGCCGGCTGCTGCGCGCCGAACTGCGCAGGGGGAGGGAGCGCGCCGGACGGCCCTATGACAGTGGTCGCTGACCAGGCCTGACACCACACCGCCCCACTCGCCAACGGGCAAGGCACGCAACCGAAGTACGGAACAGGGATGACCGACAACATCTTCGCCTCGAGCATCTTCTTCAGGCTCACCATCGGTGGCAACGACCTGGGGGAGTTCGCGACGTGCTCGGGACTCGGCGCCCAGGTCGAGATCGAGCAGTACCAGGAGGGCGGCAACAACGGTTTCGCCTACCAACTGCCGGGCCGCATCACCTGGTCGAACATCACCCTGACCCGCGCGGTCACCAAGGACACCACCAAGATCGCGCGTTGGTTGGACGAGATCATCCGGCGGGTGCAGCCCAAGGACGGCGAGATCGTGGCGCTGCAGCCGGACGGCACGCCGATCGTCAGCTGGCAGGTGCTCGGCATCGTCCCGGTCCGCTGGGAGGGGCCGACGTTCGACCCCAACAGCTCCCAACCCGGCCTGGAGACCCTGGAGATCGCCCACGTGGGCCTGCGCCCGTCCTGACCCGAGCCCCGCCCGCTCGGCCCCCCACTCCCCGTCCACCGCAACCCGATCGGAGAAGCGACAGGATGTCCTCAGCGGTCCCCGCGAGCGTCACCCGGGCCCAACTGACCATCATGGAGCCCCCGTCGACGGTCGGTGGCCAGCCTGGTGGGGCATTGGCCACGCTGCAGCTCCAGTTCAACCCGGCCACCCTCAGCCTGAGCAAGTCCACCGAGTGGCGCCGCACGCCCTCCCGGATGGCGGGCGAGTCCGCGCTGCCCGAATTCGTCGGCGCCGGACCGCGGTCGCTCTCGCTGGAGGTGTTCCTCGACGCGACGGCCACCCACGACGACTCGGTGGAGCAGGCCGTGGAGAAGCTGATGAAGGGCTGCGTTCCCACTCCGAGCAGCTTGGACCGCAAGAAGCCGTCGAGCCCGTGGGTCCGGCTGGACTGGGGCACCTCGCGGACCACGTCGTTCAACGGGGTGATGGCCGCGCTCTCCGTCAACTACACGCTCTTCGACGTCGACGGCCACCCGCTGCGCGCCACCTGTTCGCTCACCATCGAGGAGGCCAGCGTCGACCCGGCGGGTCAGAACCCGACCTCCGGTTCCCTGGACGCCCGCAGCATCCACCGGGTGATCGCGGGCGACACCCTGCCGATGCTCGCCTGGCGCGAGTACGGCGATGCGACGGCCTGGCGCACCATCGCCGAGGCCAATGACATCGACGATCCGATGGTGCTGACGCCGGGTATGGAACTGATCGTGCCGGGAATCGACGAGTCGTCTCAGGCGGTGCGGTCATGACGACGCCGGAAGCGCGCAGCGGCCGCTCGTTCGCCGCGGATCCGATCGTCTCGGCGCCGGGTCCGCTGCCGCCGGCCTGGGTGAAGCAGTTGGTGTCCTGCGAGATCGACCAGAGTGTCGGGCTGCCCGATACCGTCGTGCTGTCGTACCGCGACGCGAACCACACCTTCCTCAGCGACACCGGGATCACCATCGGGGCTCAGCTCCAGGTCTCCGTGGTCACCGTCCAGGGGAACACCCAGGTAAAGCTGTTCAGCGGCGAGGTGACCGCACTGGAGCTGGACGTGGACGGCACGGGCTCCTACACCGTGGTGCGGGCCGCCGCACTCACCCACCGCCTGATGCGCGGGCGCCGAGTGAAGGCCTACCGCAACATGACGACCTCCGACATCGTGCAACAGGTCGCCGCGGGCGCCGGGTTGAGCCTGGGCCGGGTGGACTCGTTCTCCGTCGTCCACCAGCAGCTCTCCCAAGCGAACGTCTCGGACTGGGAGTTCCTCCAGTATCTGGCGCAGGAGAACGGTGCGCTGCTGCGCGTCGACGAGACCGGGCTGCTGGAGTTCGTCAAGCCCGAGCCGGCCTCCTCGGCGCCGGCGCCGTCCACCCCGGCGCCGCAGAGTCCGATGGTGCTGGAGTACGGCCGCAACCTGATGGCGCTGCGCGGGGTGCTGACCGGCGCGGGCGGCGCGAACACGGTCGAGGTGCGCGGCTGGAACGTCGCCACCAAGAACGCCCTGGTCGCCACCGAGCCGTCGGTGACCAGCCAGACCGTGCAGCCCGGCCTGAGTCCCACCACCGGGGCCACCGGCTCCGCGAAGCTGACCGTCACCGACACCCCGTACCGGACGCAGGCGGAGACCACCAGCACGGCCCAGTCGGTCGCCGCCTCGGTCGCGGCCGGATTCGGCGAGTTGGAGGCGGTCGTCGAGGGCAACCCGCAGCTGCGGGCCGGGACCCCGGTCGCCCTGGGCAACGTCGGTCCCGCTTTCTCCGGCCGCTACACCGCGACCGCGGTGCACCATGTGCTGGAGCCCTACCGGGGTTACCGGACCACCGTGGTGGTCAGTGCGGCGCCGGACCGCTCGCTCGCCGGGCTGGTCCTCGGGGGCAACGCACCGCAGCGCGGCGCCCGGATGCCGGGACTGGCGATCGCCGTGGTCACCGACGTCCGGGAACCGGGCGACGGGCAGCGCGGCTGGGTGAAGCTCAAGTTCCCCTGGCTGGACGACACATACGTGTCCGACTGGGTGCGTACGGTGCAGTGGGGAGGGCAGGGCGGCGGCGGGGTCTTCAGTCCGGAGGTCAACGATGAGGTGCTGGTGGGCTTCGAGCAGGGCAGCCTCGACAGCCCCTATGTGCTGGGCGGGCTCTACAACGGCGTCGACAAGCCCTCGCAGCACGAGGTGCCGCTCATCGACGCGGGCTCCGGCAAGGTCAACCGTCGCTCGCTGGTGTCCCGTTCGGGCAACCGGCTGGAACTGCTGGACGTGCCGGGCGGCCAGTCCGGGGTCCGGCTGGCCAGCGGCGACAACAAGCTGGAGGTGCGGTTGGACGAGCAGCGCGGCGAGATCAAGCTGACCGTCTCCGGCGGCCTGGGAGGCGGGAGTTCGGTGACGCTCTCGGCTTCCGGTATCACGCTCGACGCGGGCACCGGAGAGGTGAAGGTGACCGGTGGATCGGTGACCGTCAACGGTCAGACCGCGGTCACCGTGAACGGTGGCGTGGAGGCCGTGCTCAAGGCCGATATCGTTCGCATCAACTGACGAAGCCGACTGACCAAGCCCACTGACCAAGCTATTTGACGAAGCATCAAGTCGACGAAGGAGAGCGACAATGCCCCCCGCAGCCCGCACGGGCGACGCCACCGACCACGCCGGTGTCATCACCACCCCACCACCAGGAGCCATCGGGGTGGATACCGTGCTGATCGGCGGTCGGCCGGCCGCCGTGACCGGCAGCCTGCACGCGTGCGTCCCGCATGTGGAACTCGGGCCCGCCAACGTCGTCATGCCCTCTCTCGGGTCGGTGACCGGGGGGATGGTGCTGATCGGTGGGCTGCCGGCCGCGAAGATGGGGGACGACACGGCCTGCGGGGCCAAGATCGTGGAGGGCGCGTTCAACGTGCTGATCGGAGGCGCACTGTGAACGGCGCCTTCATCGGCCGGGGTTGGGCCTTCCCGCTGCGGGTGAACGCCACCGGCGGCATCGGCATGGTGGATCGGGACCGCGAGATCGCGGAGGCCATCCGGCTGATCCTCGGCACGGCGCCCGGCGAGCGCCCGATGCGGCCCGAATTCGGCTGCGGCATCCACGAGTACGTGTTCGCGCCGGGCGACGGCACCACGGCCGGCCGGATCGCCCGCGAGGTGCGCACCGCACTGGAGCGCTGGGAGCCCCGGATCGACGTCGACGACGTCGTGATCGCTTTCGACACCATCGACGAGGGCACCCTGTACATCGACGTCCACTACACCGTGCGGTCCACCAACGACCGCCGCAACCTGGTGTTCCCGTTCTACACGATCCCCGAGGGCCCGGACGGCGCGGGCCCGCAGGAGGGAGATAGCTGATGGCACTGCCCTCCCCGAACCTCGACGACCGGCGGTTCCAGCAACTCGTCGACGAGGCCAAGCGATACGTGCAGCAGCGCGCACCCGAGTGGACCGACCACAACGTCTCCGACCCGGGCGTCACCCTCATCGAGACCTTCGCCTACCTGGTCGACCAGCTGCTGTACCGGCTGAACCGGGTGCCGGAGAAGAACTACTCCGCCTTCCTGGACCTGCTGGGCATCAGGCTCTTCCCGCCGGCGGCGGCCACCGCCGAGGTCGACTTCTGGCTGTCGGCACCGCAACCCGAGACGGTGCAACTGCGCGCCGGCACCGAGGTGTCCACGGTGCGGACCGAGACCGAGGAGGCCGTGGTGTTCTCCACGGTCGACGACCTCGCCATCGTCCCCAGCTCCCTGGAGCGGCTGGTCACGGCCTCCGTCTCCGGCGAGCAGAACGACCGCACGGCCCGCCTTGCCGACGGCCTGGACGTGCCGTGCTTCCAGGCGCGCCCCGAGGTCGGGGACGCCATGCTGTTCGCCCTGCCGGCGGTGGTGCCGCGATGCATCCTGATCGTCAGGCTGGACAGCCGAGTCGAGGGTGTCGGCGTCGACCCGCGGCAGCCGCCACTGGCCTGGGAGGTGTGGGACGGCGCGCGGTGGACCGCCTGCGAGATCGGCCCCGACACCACCGGCGGCCTCAACCGGCCAGGAGAAGTGGTGGTGTTCGTGCCCGCCGGGCACACCGCCTCGGTGATCGCCGGGCGCCGGGCCGGCTGGCTGCGCTGCCGGACCACCGAACCCAAGCCCGGCCAGCCGTTCTACTCGGAGTCCCCGACGATCCGCCGTGCCGAGGTGTTCACGGTCGGCGGCACCGCGACCGTCGCCCACGCCCACACCGTGACCGACGCACCGCTGGGCACCTCGGAGGGGGTTGCCGGCCAGCGCTTCCGCCTCGCCAGGCCGCCCGTGCTGCTCGACGGCGGGCCGCCGGTGGTCGAGGTCTCGGCCGGCGAGGGCTGGGAACGCTGGACGGCCGTCGAGCACTTCGGCGAGTCTTCGCCGACCGATCGGCATGTGGTGATCGACGCGACCACGGGCGAGTTCATGTTCCCGCCCGCCGTCCGTGAACCCGACGGCAGCCTGCGCGCGTTCGGCGCGGTGCCGGCCAAGGGAGCCCAACTGCGCGTGCCGCACTACCGCACGGGCGGCGGGACGGCGGGCAATGTGGCGCGGAGCACGATCTCGGTGCTGCGCAGCTCGGTGCCGTACGTGGCCAGGGTCGACAACCGCGAGGCAGCACGCGGCGGGGTCGACGGCGAGACGGTGGAGAACGCCAAACTGCGGGCGCCGCATCTGCTGCGCCTGCAGGAACGCGCGGTCACGGCCGGGGACTTCGAGCTGATCGCCGGTCAGGCCGCCCCGGCCGCAGCCCGGATCAAGTGCGTGCCGGCCGTCGCCGGGGAGGCTGGTGCGGTGCGGGTACTGGTGGTGCCCGACGCCGTCGCGGACGAGGGCGACCGCCTGCGCTTCGAGCAGCTGATCCCCGCCGAGCAGATGCTGGCCGCGATCGCCCAGGCCCTCGATGAGCGACGGCTGATCGGCACCCGGCTGGTCGTCCAGCCCCCCAACTACCAAGGCGTGACTGTGGTTGCGCGGCTCACCACCAGGGGACCGGACGCCGAGCGGGTGCGGGAGGCGGCGCTGGAGGCGCTGTTCCGCTACCTCAACCCGCTGCGCGGCGGCGCTGACGGCACCGGGTGGCCGTTCGGCCGGGCGGTGCAGTACGGGGAGATGTTCGGGGTGCTCCAACGGGTGCCCGGCGTGGGGGTGGTGGAGGAGCTGCGGCTGTTCCCGGCGGATCCGATCACCGGGCGCAGGGGCGCACCGGCCGAGCGGGTCGACGTCGAGCCGGACGCCCTGGTCTTCTCGCACCAGCACCAGGTGGTGGTCACCGAGGGCGGTCCGTCATGACGCGTGCCGCGATACCCGGGCTGCCGAGCCGGCATCCGATCGGTGAGTTGCTACCAGGGCTCTTCGCCGACGACGACCTCGCCCAGCGGTTCACCGCCGGCCTGGACACCGTCCTCGCCCCGGTCTTCGCCACCCTGGACAACCTGCCCGCCTACTTCCAACCACACTTGGCGCCGGCGGACTTCCTGGCCTGGCTGGCCGACTGGGTGGCCATGGAGGTCGACCCGGCCTGGCCGGAGGAGGTGCGCCGTGCCGTGGTGCTGCGCGCGGTGGCGCTACACCGGTGGCGCGGCACCCGGCGCGGGCTCCAGGAGCGGCTGCGACTGGTGCTCGGCGTCGGTTCGGAGATCCTGGACGGCGGCGGCGTGGCCTGGTCCACCTCACCGGACCCGGCCCTCCCGCCCGCGCCCGCCGCTGAGTTGCTGGTGCGCGTCTGGCCCGAGCGCACCACGGAGGTGGACGAGGAGCAGGTGCTGGCGGTGCTCAGAGCGTGCTGCCCGGTCCACCTCGGCTGCCGGGTCGAGATTCTGCAAGGGCCGCCCGATTCGGCTGGCGGAGAGGAGAGTTGACGGATGCGTACCTGCCCCGAGTGCGGAGCGGCCAATGAGGACGGTGACGACTTCTGCGGCAACTGCGGCGCCTACCTCGGCTGGTCGCAGTCAGCGGCCAGCCCTCAGCCGGCGGCGGAGACCGGCACACCGGTCGAGCCTGCGACAGCACCTGCTGCGCCGCCTGCGCCTGCGCCTGCGCCTGCGCCTGCCGTGCCGTCCACGCCTGCTGCGCCGCCTGCGCCTGCTTCCAGCGCGCCCTCCGCACCTGCCGTGCCGTCCACGCCTACGCCCGCGCCTGCGGCGCCTGCTGCCGCACCGGAGCCCGAGCCCGCCCCGGCATCTGCCGAGCAGCCGCGAAGCTCAAAGCTGGCGCGAGCCTTCAAGTCGGCGGCCGCCCTCAGGCCGCCCAGCCTTTCGGAGCTCGGGAGCCCCATCAAGCCGCCCACCGTCTCGGAACTGGGGAGCTCCCTCAGGCCGCCCAGCGTCTCGGAGCTGGGGAGTCCCGTCGAGCCGCCGAGCGTTCCGGAGGTCGTGAGCCGCCTCGAGCCGCCCAATGTCCGGGAGCTGGGGAGTTCCTTCAGGCCGCCCAGCATCCGGGGAGTTGTGAGCCGTCTCAAGTCGGCCACCACCTCGGAGCCCGCGAGCCCCTCCAGGCCCGCGAGTCCCCCGGAGCCGCAGCCCCCCGCGCCCGCCACGGAGCAGCCCCCTGCCCCGGAGCAGCCTGCCGCGCAGCAGCAGGCCGCAGCTCCCACCGTGCCCACCGTGCCCGCAGCTCCCACCGTGCCCGCCGCGCCTGCCGTGCCCGCCGCGCCCGCCGCCGAGTCGCCGGGCCCCCGGGCGCCGCAAGCGCAGCCGGCACCCGCCGCACGCCGTCCCGAGCCGCCCCGTCCGCCCGAGCCCGTCCAGCGCCGGTCCGACCCGGTCGCCGTGCAGCCCGCCAAGCCCGTCGCGCCCCGCCCCGTCGTCCGCCCGTCCACCGCCGCCGACACCCAGGTCGGCCCGCCGTGTCCCAACTGCGGCACGCCCAACCGCCCCGACCGCAAGTTCTGCCGGCGCTGCGCGGCCCCCCTGACCCCGTCCGTCGAAGCGAAGGCCCTGCCCTGGTGGCGCACCCGCTGGCCGTTCCGCCGCAGGGTGCGGATCGGTGGCAACGGCAATGCGCTGCGCCGGATCATCATCCTGCTGCTGGTGGTGGCGCTGGTCGTCGCGGGGATCCTGCTCTACCCGCTCGGCAAGTCCGTGTTCCAGGACACCCTGGACAAGGTCCGCAAACCGTCGGCGATCACCCCCACCGGCGTGTCCGCGAGCGCCTCGGTGGCGGACCACCCGCCGTCCCTGGCCGACGACGGCCTCACCAACACCTACTGGGGAGCACCGAAGACCGGGGACTCGATCACCTTCACCTTCGGTTCGCCGTTCCGGCTGGTGGATCTCATCGTCCACACCGGCACCTCCACCGACCCGCAGGAGTTCCAGAAGGAGGCCCGCCCGACCAGCCTGGACCTCCAGATCACGTCGAAGGACGGCAAGGTCCACGAGCAGCAGGTGACCCTGAACGACAAGCCGGGCCCGCAGACCGTGGTGACCGGAGTCAGCGACGCGGTGCGCGTGTCCCTGGTCATCCGCGACGCGGCCGGCACCGGCGCCGGACGTCATATCGCCCTGGCGGAGGTGGAGTTCTTCAAGCGCGACTGAGCGCGGCTCGCCGTGGGGGAGTGGCAGACTCCCCCCGGCGATGGGTCAACGCGTGTCACTCGACGGGTGAACGGACGGTGGCGGAACCGGGTCTACGCGGGTCCTGGTGGGCGTTGTTCCAGCGACGGAGCTCCAACTCTCTAGCGGCGGACGGGTGTTCGCCGCTACTCTCGCTGGGCGCGGACATGCCAATCATTGGCATGTCCGCTGCGGGGTGCATCCTCCCGTTCTCGCACATGTGGTACTCATCCCTGCCAGGCCACAAGGAGCGAATCATGTTCCGCACCGCCCGCACCACCAGACTCTCCCGCCTCGGTGCCGTCGGCGCCACCACCTTCTCCGCCCTGCTGCTCGCGGCCGCCGCCGCGGTGCCCGCCCAAGCCGCCGGCGGCGCCCACGACTTCGTGCCAAGCCACCCCGAGCGCGACTGGGCCGGCTCCACCGTGGCCGCCCACGAGGGGCACGGGTCCGGCGGCGTCCAGCCGATGGTCACCCAGACCTCCGGCATGGACGTCTCCGGCTACCAGGGCAGCGTCGACTGGTCCACCGCCTGGGCCGACGGCGCAAGCTTCGCCTACGTCAAGGCGACCGAGGGCACCGGCTACACCAACCCGGACTTCGCCCAGCAGTACAACGGCAGTTACAACGTCGGCATGATCCGCGGCGCCTACCACTTCGCGCTGCCGAACGCCTCCAGCGGCGCCACCCAGGCCAGCTACTTCGTCAACCACGGCGGTGGCTGGTCCGCCGACGGCCAGACCCTGCCGCCGGCCCTGGACATCGAGTACAACCCCTACGGCGCCACCTGCTACGGGCTGAGCCAGAGCGGCATGGTCAACTGGATCGCCAGCTTCTCCAACACCGTGCACAGCCTGACCGGTCGCTACCCGACGATCTACACCACCACCAACTGGTGGACCGCCTGCACCGGCAACTACGGCGGCTTCGGCTCCACCAGCCCGCTCTGGATCGCCCGTTACAACACCTCGCCGGGCGCCCTGCCCAACGGCTGGAGCTACCAGACCTTCTGGCAGTACTCCGACAGCGGCACCTTCCCGGGCGACCAGGACTACTTCAACGGCGCGATCGACCGGCTGCAGGCCCTCGCCCTTGGCTGACGGTCCGTCAGAAGCAAATGCCTGTGCGGGGGAACCGATCGCAGCCGGTTCCCCCGCACGGTCACGACCACTTCGTAGCGAGCGACGCCACCAGGAACACCACGCCCGCCGCCAACGCCACCCCGATCGCCCCGGTGCCGACACTGGCGACGACCTTGCGTCCGCGCGCTGCCCAGCCCGCCTGCCGCAGCCGACGACTGGCCGCCGGCGCCGCGAGCTCGACACCGACCGGCAGCAGCTGCAGCGCACCGCTGAGCGCGGCGACCGCGAAGCCGAGCAGGATCATCCAGCCCGCGATCGGCGCCACCCCGACCTGGTTCAGCCGGCCGCCGTGGTACTGCATCGGCAGCCGGTCCCCGGCCCAGTGCTCGCCGGTGCTGATCGAGCCGACGGACAGCCTGCGGCCGTCGTCCGCCTGGAAGACGCCGTGGCAGACGATGTGCCGCTGACGCCCCGTGCCGTGCGGCTCGCAGTGGTCCACCAGGTACAGCCCCGGGGTGCCGGTCAGCCGAGCCGCATAGGCCAGGTTGCCGCCGCCCCAGCAGCCGCCCGCCACCGCGCCCCCGCCCAGCAGGAGCACCAGCAGCAGGACGACGGATGCCAGGCCCAGGTCGCGCGGGGGCGGCTCGCCGATGTGCGACCGATGCCGCTGTGGCGCGCTCATCCGGGTCCCCCGTTCCAAGGCCATCCGTCGCCGCCCGCCATCCGGACGGCTGCCCGCGCATCATGCCAGGTCAGAGCCGTGAACGGCAGACCCGGGGTCACCCTCGGCGAGCGGGCGGGTGCACGGGCGGCGACGACGCGCGAAGCTTGGGACCATGGGTACCGTCGCCGCCGTTCGAGTGCGGACGTACCAGGGGCTCCCCAGCGAGCCGGTACGCCCGCGCGGGCTGCCGCGCGTGGCCGAAGTGGTCCCCGCCGGCACCGCCGAGTCGGTGCGCCTCTGCTGGGACACCACCGACCTGCGCCTGCTGGCCCACGGTGGCGCGCTGGAACGCCGCCAGGGCGCGGCCGGCGGCGCCTGGCAGCTCACCCTGCCGGACGGCACCGAGCTCAGCGGCACCGGCGCCACCGTCCCCGCCGAGCTGCACGACCGGATCCGCTCCTACACCGGCGGCCGCCCGCTCCACCCCGTGCTGCGGATCAGCAGCCACCGCGCCCGCTCACTGCTGCGTGACCACCACGGCCGCACCCTCGCCGAGCTGGACCGCACCGAGGTGGTGGCCCAGCCGCTCGGCGGCCCCCCAGGGCCGGGACGACTGGCCGGTTGGACCCGCACCGAGGTCTGCCTGCTGCGCGGCCGGCCACGGCTGCTCGCCGCCCTCGACGGCCGCCTGCGCGCCGACGGACTGACCGAGGTGCCCGCCACCGTGCCGCAGGCCGTGCTGGTCCACCCCGCCACCCCCAGCGCACCGGCACCGGGCAGCGCCGGCGCCGCCCTCGCCGCCTACCTGCGCCGCCAGTGCGCCCAACTGCTCGCCCTGGACGGCGCGGTGCGCCGGGACGAAGCCGACTCCGTGCACCAGATGCGGGTCTGCGCCCGGCGGCTGCGCAGCAGCATCACATCCTGCCGAAACCTGCTGCGCCAGCGGGGAGCTGCCGAGATCGCCGTCGAACTCCGCTGGTTGGGGCAGGTGCTGGGAGCCGCACGGGATGCCGAGACCACCGGGCAGCGGCTGGTCGCGGCAGCCGAACAGCTGCCACCCGAGCTCGCATTGGACAGCCCCGCGGTCGGCCTGGCCGAGCGCTTCCGGCAGCGGTATGCGGCGGCCCACCACGAAGTCCGTGAAGTCCTCGACAGTGAACGGTACTTCACGCTGCTCGCAGCCGTGGAGCAGCTGGCTGCCGACCCGCCGCTGCGGCGCCGGGCCGGGCGCGGCCGCACCGAACTCGAGCGCCTGCTCCGCCGCGAGCAGCGCCGCACCGGCCGCCGACTGGACCGGGCGCTGGCGCTGGACGAGGGCCCGGCCCGCGACGAGGCCCTGCATGCCGCCCGCAAGGCCGCCAAACGCGCCCGCTACACCGCCGAGTTGGCCGGCGCCAAACCACTGGCCCGCCGGATGCGCACGATCCAGGAGACCCTGGGCAGCTACCAGGACGCCATGGTCGCCGAGCACCTGCTCCCCACCCTCGCCGCCGAGGCCCATGCCGCAGGCGCCAACCCCTTCGCCTACGGCCTGCTGCACGCCGCTCAGCGGCCCCTCGCCCGGGCCGCCCTTGCAGCGGCGCGGCCGGCCTGGCAGCGCGCCCGCAAGAAGGGACTGTGCCGTCTCCGGTGACCTCGGCACTCTAGGCTGGCGGCATGACGGCGAAGCGCGATGTTCACAACTTCCTGGCCCGGGTGCGGCAGGAACCGGAGCACTGGGTGCCGGACGGGTCGCTGCGGCGGCTGGCCGGCCTGCTCACGGGCTACCAGGCCGGGCTCACCCCGTACGCGGCAGTCGGCGTACCGGAGTTCGGCCCGGACGGTGCGTTCGCCCACTGGCTCGGCCGGCAGGACGGCTACCGGAGCGCTGAGGCCGCCGACTGGGTGGCACTGATCGAGCGCGACGCCCGCCCACTGGACACCTTCTTCACCCTGGCCCAGCGCTACGGTGAAGAGCAGCCGGCTGCCGAGGTGGACCTGGTCCGCCACCTGAGCCGGAACACCTTCGTCACCCTCTACTGGCGCCGCCCGCTGTTGGACGAGACCACCGCCGGGCTGCGCGCCCAGGGCTGCCGCGTGGTACAGGTCGACACCGCCGGCTGGACCGACCAGCACGACCTGCACCGCGAGTTGGCCGCCGCGCTGGACTTCCCCGACTACTACGGCCACAACTTCAACGCCCTGAACGACTGCCTGCGCGATGTCTTCGACGACACCGCGGCGCCGCTGGCCCTGGTCCTCGCCGGCTTCGACCACTACGCCCGCACCGACCCGGAGGCCGCGCACATCCTGCTCGACATCGTCGCCGACCAGGCCCGGGTGCACGCGGTCTCCGGCTGCCACCTGCTCTGCCTGGTGCAGACCGACGACCCGCACCTCACCCTGGAACCGGTCGGCGCGATGTCGGCGCTCTGGAACGACGCGGAGTGGCTGAACGCGAACCGGACCTGACGACTCGGGAGGTGACAGCTGATCACCCTCGCCGTCCAGGGAACCCGTGCGCCCGGGCGGCGAGCACGATGACCAGCGCCGGAGCGAGCAGCACCACCACCGTCCACGGCAGCGCCAGCGTCCCCAGCGCGCCGAGCAGCACCCCGCCGACCGCGCCGCCCCCGGCCATGGCACCGTTCCAGAGGGTGACCAGCATGGCCATCACTGAATCGGCGGCCGTCCCACCGGCGTTGCCCCCGGCCGTCTGCAGCAGCGTCGGCACCCCGCCCCAGCCGAGCCCCCAGAGCGCGGCGGCCAGGTAGACCAGGGCCGTGCTGCCGCTCGACACGGCGAGCAGCGCGGCTGCGGCGCCGACCAGCAGGGTGGCACCGATCATCAGCGTCCGCAGCCGGCGGCCGATCTGCGCACCGGTGATCCAGATGCTGACCAGCGAGGCCGCGCCGAACACCAGCAGAACCAGGCCCACCGAGCTCCCCAGGCCGAGCCGACCGAGGAACGGCGCGATGAAGGTGTAGAGGATGGTGTGGGCCAGCACGAAGGCGAGGGTCACGCCGAGCACCGCCGCCACCCCGGGCAGCCGCACCGCCCGCCGCATCGGCAGCCGCGCACCCGCGCGCTGCCCGGGGTGGTCCGGCACGGCCAGCAGGATCCACCCGATCAGCAGCACCGCCAGCACACTCACACTGAGGAACGCCCACCGCCAGCCGACGGCCCGGCCCAGAAACGTACCGGCGGGCACCCCGAGCGAGAGCGCCACCGGAATCCCGGCCATGGCGATGGCGATCGCCCGGCCCTGGAGCGCCTCGGGCGCCATCCGCCGCGCGTAGCCGGCCAGCAGCGACCAGGCCGGCCCGGCGGCCACCCCGGCGAGGAACCGCCCGACCATCGCCACCGGGTAGTTCAGCGCGACCGCGGTGAGGGTGTTGGCCACGGCAAAGGTCGCCATCGCGGTGAGCAGCAGCCGCCGGCGCGACCAGCCTGCGGTGGCGGCGGTCAGCGGCAGGGCGGTGAGCGCGGTCCCGATCGCGTACACGGTCACCGACTGGCCCATCGCGGACGCGCCGACCCGGAGCGAGCCGCTCATCGCGGGCAGCAGACCGGCCGGCATGACCTCGGTGAGGCAGGTGATGAAGACCGCCGTCGCCAGCGCCAACAGGCCGGCCAGCGGCAGGCGTTGGCGGTCGGCAGTGACGCTTGCGGCGGTGGTGGCGGGTGGTGTGGTGCCAGTCGTCATGGCGGACATGGTCGAACCTGACACTGGTGTGAGAATCAACCGGACCAGATGTGGGCCGGCCCACGCACGACTTGGCGCGCCGACGCTACGACTGCTCCCGTCCAGCGGCGCGGTTGAGCTCAGCGACGGGAAACGGCGTCCGCTTGCTCTCGGAGAGCAGCCGGCGGTGGAAACCGTTCAGGACAACGGCAGCCCGCGCATGGCGTTCGATGATTGCCGCGATCTCAGGCTGAATGTCATCGGGCCTTCGGCCCTCGATCCACTCCCGCAGGAACGCATCCGGATCCATACCGCCCCGCACGCGGTCGGCGAGGTGGTGACGGATCAGATGGCTCGCGGTGTAGTGGCGGTCATACACGAGATGGTCCGCGAGGAACTGCTCCTCGGCCGCGGAGAGTTCGAAACCCGAGCTCAGGGCCAGCCCGAAGTCCGCGAAGTAGATCAGCCGGCCGTCGGTCAGCAGGTTGCGGAAGTGGGCATCGAAGTGCACGAGCCCACGAGAGCTCATGAACTCCGTCCCCTGCGCCAAGGCATCCGCCACCCACGAGTACGCCGGGCCTCCGTCGGTCGGCACCGCAGCCTCCCGCTGCTCGTGCAGCCACGCACCGAGCGTCTGCGGCACGTACTCCAAGAAGAGCACCAGGCTGTAGGACGACCGCCCGATGGCCTCCAACCGCTCGCGCACGGCCGGTGAGCCCTCCCAGTGCGCGACCACTCCGTCGATACCCCCGAACTCGTCCGCGAAGCCATCGGGCGGCGAGTCGGGCAGGACACGCCAGTGGTACATCAGCGGAAAGCCCTGGTACTCGTTCCCCAGGACCCAGTTGGTGGTCATGGTGTGTACAGCCAGCTCCCGCCAGGCCCCGAATCCAGCCGAGCCCACCCCGTACTGGTAGAACATCGGCAGACCGAAGAGATTCGCCGTCGACCGGACGTTCTCCGGCCGAGTCTCGACGTCCGTCAACGGCACCCGCTTGACGAACACCCGCCTCCCGTCGACGTCCAACTCCGCACACCTGCCGCCGATCCCGGCCCCGACCGCAGCAGCGGACGCCACGACATCGCCGAGTCGCCGGTCGCTCAGCAGGGACAGCCGGGTGCCCACGGCCCCGTAGACAGCGAGCCGCGCGGCGTAGGTGGAATCGGGATGGCCCATCGACTTCGCTCCTCGCTTCCCCGAACAGGGTGTCAGTGATCCTACGGACGCCATCGACTCTATTCGCCGACAACTGACTCGTCAGCGCTCCAGGATCACGTCACAGCACCTTGGCTGGGCCGCAATCAGGGCACTGCCGAAACCGAGTAGCCTCGGGGCGTGAGTGAGCACCTGGGCGATCGGCTGGCCCGGCTCCGCCGGTTGGCAGACCTGACGCAAGAGGAACTGGCGGCGCGGGCAGGTGTGTCCGTGGACGTGGTCAAGAAGCTTGAGCAACGCCGGAAGCACAGCGCGCGGCTGCCGACATTGCACGCGCTCGCCCATGGGCTGGGAGTGGAGTTGACGAGCCTGCTGGGTGATCCCCCGGCGGTCCCGTCGTCGGGTGAGGCGGACCCGCCCGCGCTGGTGGCGGTGCGCCGCGCGATCATGCCGCCGCTGTTCGCCGCGCCCGCCTCGGTGGACGGCGTGGAGTGGCTGTCCCTCCCGCTGCTGCGGTCGGAGATCAGTGAGGCGTGGACGCTGTACCACGCTGCGGAGTTCGGGCGACTGATGGAGACACTGCCGGGGATCATCGCTGACGCGCGGTTGGCTGCTGCGGTGGGCTCCCCTGAGAGCCGAGCGGCAGGCGAGGCGGCGTTGGCGAAGGCCCTGCAACTAGGCGGGCACCTGTCGATCCGGTTGGGGAAGACGGACCTCGCGCTGTCGGCCCTGGAACGTGCGGCCAATGCTGCGAACGCGTCGTCGGATCCATTGCTGACTCCGATGATCTACAACTCGGTGGCGTGGGCTTACCAGCGACAGAACCGTCTGGACGATGCTGAGGGCTTGGCCGTTCACGCCGCCGACCGAGTCGAGGGCGGGCACCTGAGATCTGCCGAGGCGGTACGCGTGTGGGGTGGGCTCGTCATGTCGGCGGCTACCTCCGTCGCGCGGAGCGGGGATTACGACAGGTCGTCAGAGATGATGCGGGAGGCGGAGCGTGGGGCAGGCAGGCTGGCCTCTCTGGCGCCGCCGGTGGATGGCAAGCTGGTCTCCGTCTTCAGCCGCTCGTCCGTGCGCATCGAGCGGGTGCGGCTCGCGGTACAGCACGCGCGGCCAGACGAGGCGTTGCAACTTGCCAAGGGGATGCGCTTGTCGGGGGACGTGCCGGTGTCGTGGCGTACCTGGCTGCTGCTGGACGTGGCGCGGGCTTATACGGACGTCGGTGATCCCGAGTCAGCTGTTCGGACCCTGGAGAAGCTGCGCCAGATCGCTCCTGGCTGGATGCGGCATCACACGCTGGCGGTGGCGATCGTGTCCGATCTGTGGGCGGGACCCGTCCGCCCGCCAGGGCTGCGGGCGTTGGCACGGTTCCTCCAAGTGGCGGAGTAGCGCCGGAAAAGGGGGACGTTCCGTCCCTGTGATGTGACGCTCTGTCAGCCGAATCTCTCTGTACTGGCAGATTGGAGATCGGCTGATGAGCGCTACCACACGGCCCCCGAATCCTCGGCGGGCCAGCCATCACCGGTGCGACCGGCGAGCCACCCCGGAGGAGATGGCCGCGATCCTGGAGGAGTACCGCCAGGCCGAGGCAAAACGGAAGCTTCAGGGGTTCACGTACGTGTGCCCCTGTCCGGCGCACGGGGCCAAGGAGCTGCCATCGTGATGGACCGCCAGCCCCCGGGCGTCACCTCCAGCTCGTGCCCGTACTGCCAGCACTACGACGCGTTGGCCGCACACTTCCAGGGCAAATCAGAGGCCCTGGATGGAGTCCAGCGGCTGCGCGAGGAGCACTGGACGGCCGGCCTGTGCTTGGATCCGCTCCGCCTGCCGCAGGGGGCTCGGTGATCTTGTCGGAGCCAACCAACGCGGACGCCCCGGGTGGGCAGCCACTCGACTGCAATACGTGCCGATGCCTGGACATCTTGGTGAGCCGGGCGTGGTGCTCGGATGAGCCCGGGACCTACCGTGACGAGTCGGCCCTGTCCGACGTGCGGGTGACGCGGCGAGCCCACCGGGTCGAGGTTAAGTGCACTCGTCCTCGCGAGACTTGGGGCCGTGAGCCCGAGGTTGACCAGGACGACGCCGGGCCGCCGACTGGACCGGAGACCTGGGAGCGCGCCGAGTCGGACACGATGCGTCTTCTTCGGGAACGCCTCAGAGATCTCAACTTCCGCAGCTCGTTCCGCTGGCACTTCCGCCGTCGCCCTCCAGGTCTTCGGTTGGTTCGCCGAGTTGGCCCACAGGGAGGACGCCCCGGTCGGCGGGAGAGCCGCCGACCGGGGCCACCGCCGGGGTCAGACCTCGCCGAGCGGCACGTTGGTGTCCGCAAGGCGGGCAGGGTCCACCGCCCGCTTGGAGACGATGAGTTCGCGAATCGGGTCGGTGACGTCCCAGATGTTGACGTTCATCCCGGCCAGCACTCGCCCGTCCTTGAGCCAGAAGGCCACGAATTCCAGGGACTTCACGTCGCCGCGGAAGACCACCTTGTCGTAGCCGTCCGGCTCGACGTAGCCCAGGTACTCCATGCCCAACTCGTACTGGTCGGTGTAGAAGTAGGGCACCCGGTCGAAGGCAACCTCCTGGCCGAGCATCGCCTTGGCGGCGGTCTGCGGCTGGTTGAGCGCGTTGGCCCAGTGCTCCACCCGGATCGCCTGGCCGAACAGCGGGTGCTGGGCGCGGGCCACGTCGCCGGCGGCGAAGATGTCGGCGTTCGAGCTGCGCAGGCTCTCGTTGGTGAGGATGCCGTCGGACACCTCCAGGCCCGCCGCCTCGGCCAGTTGGGTGTTGGGCGCGGCGCCGATGCCGATCAGCACCGCGTCGGCGGGGATCACGGTGCCGTCCGCCAGCCGGACCCCGGTCACCGTGCCGTTGTCGCCCTCGATGGCCTCGACCTTGACGCCGAACCGCAGGTCCACGTCGTGGGCGCGGTGCAGGTCGGCGAAGACCTGGGCGACCTCGCGACCGAGCACCCGCAGCAGCGGCAGCTCCAGGACCTCCAGTACCGTCACGGCGACGCCGGCGGCCCGGGCCGCGGCGGTGACCTCCAGGCCGATCCAGCCGGCCCCGACCACCACCAGCCGCTGCGCGCTGCCGAACAGTTCGCGCAGCTGGTCGCTCTGCTGCACGGTCCGCAGGTAGTGAACGCCCGTCAGGTCGGCACCGGGAACGGGCAGTCGGCGCGGCGAGGCACCGGTGGTGAGCAGCAGTTTGGCGTAGTCCAGGCTGTTGCCGTCGGAAAGGGTCAGCCGGTGCGCGGCCGGGTCGATCGCGGTGACCGCGGTGCCGAGCCGCAGCTCCACGTCGTGCTCCCGGTACCACTCCTCGGGGTGGACGTAGATCTTCTCCCGATCTTCCTTGCCCTGCAGGTAGCCCTTCGACAGCGGGGGCCGCTCATAAGGGCGTTCGGTCTCCTCGCCGATCAGCACCAGCGGTCCCTGGTAGCCCTCTGTGCGGAGGGTCTCGGCCGCCTTGGCGCCCGCCAGGCCGCCACCGACGATGACATGAGCAGTACTCTCGGTCACACCTTCTCCTCAAACATATGCAGGCACCCCATTGGGCACTACGTGCACTCCCTCCCCAATCGAGCGCGCACTCACACGTGGGCGGGCGCAGGATGGAGGAGTCCGAACCGGCCGGGCCGAGGAGGTCGTCGATGTCCGCCATGGAGCAGCAGAGCAAGTCCGAGAACAAGTCCGAGAACAAGTCCGAAAAGGGGGCGCCCAAGCCGCACCCGTTCCGCGACATGTGGGACGCGGTGTGGAACATCAGGCTGACCTGGGTGCTGATCATGATCGGCGTGTCGATGGGGCTGGGCCTGTGCGCCTACCAGATCGCCACCGAGCAGGTGGTGGAGATCATGGCGGTGTTCTGGGGCCTGACCGTGCTGGCGATCCTGATCTTCACGGCCCGCTGGCTGACCGAGCGGCCGGGGAGCGGCCGGCACCGGCAGGTGGCCCACTGATCGACCAGGTCGCTGACCACCTGGTTCGCTGACCACCCGGTTCGCTGACCACCCCGCCCACTGACCAGCCAGTTCGCTGACTGGTCAGGTCGCTGACCACGAAGCTCGATGACCACCCACCCCGGTGGGTGGTCAGTGCTTGTGGTCGCCCAGGAAGAACAGCAGCATCACGAAGAACGCGAAGAAGTGCGTTCCGGCGATGTAGATGGCGGCGCGGACCAGCGCCGCCTTCCGCTTGGTCCGCTCGTCGCGGACCGTGCTCTCGGCCGCGTTGCGCGCGGCGGCGTCGGTGGGGGAGACGAACGGCGGCGCGGACTGCTCGACCATGGTGTCCTCCGGTACTGGGGCGCTCACAGGGCGGCTCGCGGGGCGGTGGTGTCGCGCAGCTGGGCGAGCAGAGTGCCCTGATCACTGATCATCTCGGTGAGGATGCGGCGGGCGGCTCGCAGCAGTTCGGCGACATCCGGCGTGGACAGCGCGTAGATCACCGTGTTGCCCTCCCGGGTCGCCGTCACCAGGCTGCTGCGGCGCAGCACGGCGAGCTGCTGGGAGAGGCTGGACGGCTCGATCTCGATCTCCTCCAGTAGCTCCCGGACCGGCCTGGGGCCGTCCTGCAGCAGTTCGAGGACCCGGATCCGGGCGGGGTGGCCGAGGGTGCGGAAGAACTCCGCCTTGGCCTGGTACAGCGGTACCGGCATGTCCACTCCTCCCTGTTCCGGGAGCATCATCCACTGAATATGAAGAAATCTTCAAGTCGATGATCGTCTGAGATGGCACCACCCCGGGCGGGCAGCGGCCGAAGCCGCTGCCCGCCCGGGGTGGTGCCATCTCAGAGCGCGCGGTCCTGGAGCACGCAGTCTCAGAGTGCCTGCCAGCCGGGCTTGGCCGCATAGGTCGCCCGGAAGTAGTCGGCCAGCTTGAGGTCGGCCGCCGCCGCCTCGTCCACCACCACGGTGGCGTGCGGGTGCAGCTGCAGGGCCGAGGCGGGCACCAGGGCGGCGAGCGGGCCCTCGACGGCCTGGGCGACCGCCTGGGCCTTGGCCGCGCCGGTGGCCAGCAGCACCAGGTGGCGGGCCTCCAGGATGGTGCCGATGCCCTGGGTGAGCACGTGGTGCGGGACCTCGTCCAGGCTGTTGAAGAAGCGGGCGTTGTCCACCCGGGTCTGCTCGGTCAGGGTCTTGATCCGGGTGCGCGAGGAGAGCGAAGAGCACGGCTCGTTGAAGCCGATGTGACCGTCGGTGCCGATGCCCAGCAGCTGGAGGTCGACGCCGCCGGCGGCGGCCAGCTCCTGGTCGTAGGCGCGCGCGGCGGTGGCGATGTCCTCGGCCGAGCCGTCCGGGCCGATGAAGCGCTCGCCGGGGATGCCCAGCGGCTCCAGCACCTCGCGCAGCAGCACCTCGCGGTAGGACTCGGGGTGGCCGGCGGGCAGGCCCACGTACTCGTCCAGCTGGCAGACCCGGGCCTGCGAGACGTCGAGCGTCCCCGCCGCCACCTTGGCCTCCAGGGCCCGGTAGATCGGCAGCGGCGTCGACCCGGTGGCCACGCCGAGCAGCGCGTCGGGCTTGCGGGTGAACAGCTCCGCGATCGCCGTGGCGATCAGCTCACCGCCCGCCGCGGCGTCGGGAACGATCACTATCTCCATCTTGACCCACCGTCCGAAAGCGTGTATGTAGAGGTCTAGACCAATCTGCGCGAGTTTACCGCGCCGGTCGACCGCTCCGAAACCCGGCTTCGGCGGGAGGTCTGGTCAGCCGCGCGGCGGCGCGATGACGCAGAACGAGGCGCCGCCGTCGTCCCGGGCCACCGCCATCCGGCCGTACGGGGAATCGGTCGGCGGTACCAAAACCTGGCCGCCCAGCTCGGTGATCTGAGCTGTCGTCAGATCGGTGTCGCCGACGTGGAAGTAGGTGGTCCAGAAGGACGGGGTGCCCGGCGGGATCATCGGCGGCTGCTCGCCGATGCCGCCGACCGGCGCGCCGTGCAGCTTGATCACCGTGTAGTCCATGCCCGGGATCTCGTCGTACTCGTAGCCGAAGACCTGGTGGTAGAAGGCACGGACGGCGCGCGGGTCGGTGGACAGGTTCTCGTTCCAGGTGAACGTGCCCGGCTCGTTGGCCAGGCCGGAGCCGATGTGGCCGCCCGCCTGCCACAGGCCGAACATCGCACCCGCCGGGTCCTTGGCCATCGCCCAGCGACCCGCCTGAGGCACGTCCAGCGGGCCATCCAGCACCTGGCCGCCCGCGTCCCGGACCCGCCCGGCCACCGCGTCGATGTCGTCCGCCGCCAGATAGGTGGTCCAGTGGGTCTTGCCCGCTCCGGGCTCGGGGGAGATGCCGGCCACCGGGGTGCCGTGCTTGAGGGCCATCCGGTAGTGGCCGCCCTGCTCCCCGGTGTCGGCGTACTCCCAGCCGAACAGCTCCTGGTAGAAGGCCATCGCCCGTTCGGCGTCCGGGGCGGCGAGGTCGACCCAGCACGGGACGCCCTCACGGTAGGCGGTCATCTTGGTCATGGCTCTGCCCTCCAGCGGTGGTGCACAGGTGTGCGCCCAGGCTCGGTCAGCCGGCTGCGGCCCGCAACCGGGGGCGGTGCGGTGGGTGAGCGGGCGGGCGTGCAGGGGGGCGAACGGGCGTACCGGCGGATGGGCGGGCGGACGTCAGGGGCTGACGGCGAGCACGACGTAGCCCGCCGGCACCGAGAGGTGCACCCCGCCCTGCAGGGGAGTGGCGCGGCCCGGGATCACCGTCAGGGTGCCGACCGCCACGGTCAGGGCGGCCACGAAGAGGCCGTAGAGCGCGATGGCGGCCAGCGAGGCGAAGGTCAGCTGGGTGGGCGAGAAGCGCGGTCCGGGGGTGCTGGTGGTGAAGGTGGGCAGCACCAGGCTGAGCGTGGCACGATCGCCACGGTGGCCAGCGCCGCCTTGGGGCCGTTGTCGACCATCAGGGTGACGATCAGCCCGACCTCGATCACCCCCGCCCGGCAGCGTGGCCTACTGCTCGAGGACCACGACGTTCTCGGCCTGCGGCCCCTTCGCTCCCTCCACCAGGTCGTATTCGACCCTGTCGTTGTCCATCAGGGATTTGAAGCCGTGGGACTGGATCGCAGAGAAGTGCACGAAGACGTCCGGCCCGCCGTCGTCCTGGCTGATGAAGCCGAATCCCTTGTCCGCGTTGAACCACTTCACGGTTCCTGTCGCCATCGCACGTTCCTTACGCTCAGTGTCCACTGCTCGACCTATGTTCCCCCGGGCGGGCCGCCACGAACCCTCGGGTGCTCCCGTCTCCAGGAGTCCTCCGGGCCGGGGACCGTGACCGTCAAGTCGGCTGGCCGGCCGGCCGGTCGGCCGACCAGCCAGCCGGGTGGGCAGGACCTCCGGCAACGGAGAGCAGCATCGGCGCGGACGACCGGCGTCAGCACCCTCGGCTCTCCGGCCTGGAGGTCCGGTGCCTCACCGGGCGGCCGACGCCAGCTTCGTGTCGATGAGGGCGGCCATGTCACCCACGGTGTGGTGCGGCCGGAGGTCACCGTCGTCGAGGGGCACCCCGAAGGCGGACTGGACCCGCATGGCCAGGTCCACCCGGGCCAGGGAGTCCACGTGGAGCTCCCTGAGGGTGGACTGGGGCGTGACCTTCGCGAGGGGCACCTCGGCTACGGCGCCGACCAGTTCGCTGAGATGGGTGATGGTGTCCATGGCGGGTTCCTTTCCCGGATTGGCTGTGGGACTCGTGTGTGGCGGGTTCGGAGGAGACGACTGACGGGCGGTCACGGCACGGCGAACACCAGGGCGGCGTTGTGCGATTTGGAGGTGGCTCCGAGTGGGGGCTAGCATCACGTAGAGAAGTTGGTTGACTACTTTGAGTGAGTGAGCGGAGTGCGCGTGCGTGCTGCGTGGGAGTCCTTCGGCCCGGCTGCCGAGGTCGCTCGCCGCTACCGGGAACAAGGGTGGTGGCGGAGTGAGACGTTCTCCGAGGAGCTGCGGGCCGCAGCCGCCGAGCGGCCGGACGAGCCGGCGCTGCTGACCTGGCGTCACCGCGAGGACGAGCTGGTCGCCTTGTCCTTCGGCGAGTTGGACGCTCGTGCCGACAGCGTCGCCGGCGCGCTGCGGGATCTCGGGGTGCGTCGTGGCGATGTCGTCGCGTACCAGTTGCCCGCCTGGTGGGAAGCCGCCGTGCTGGTCGTCGCCTGCCTGAGGGTGGGCGCGGTGGTGACTCCGCTGCCGATGCTGTTCGGCGGGTACGAGACCGAGCGGGTGCTGGCCTCGACCGGGGCGGTGGCGTGCGTCGTTCCCGAGGAGTGGGAGGGCGTTCCGTACGCGCGTCAACTCCTGGAGCAGGAACCCCGGTTGCCCGCGCTGCGGCACCGCATCGTGATCGGCGACGCCACGGCCACCGGCGCGGTCAGCCTGCACGGCAGCTTCCACGGCGCACAGCCCACCGGCACAGCCCGTGACCTCGATCCGCTCGGCGCCGACGAGGTGTGCGCGCTCCTGATGACGTCCGGCACCACCAGCGAGACCCAGCTCGTCGTCTGCAGCCCCAACACCTTGGGTGTCGGCGTGACGGACTGGGATCCGCCGGTCCGCGCCGGGGAGGTGTTCGCGACCACCTCGGGGATGAGCCATCTCACCGGGTACCGCCAGATCCTCCGGACGATCAGTGCGCGGACCCCGACGGTGTTCAGTGACAGCCGCGACCCCGGGTGCTGGCTGCGGCTCATCGAGGACGTCGGTGTGACCCGCCTGCTGTGGGCGGCGCCGCAGATGCTGCGCTCGCTCGCCGAGGAGCAGCGGTGCCAGGGCCGTGACGTGTCAAGTCTGCTGGCCGTCCACAGCGTTGGCGGTCCGCTGTCTCCGCAGGTGGTGGCCGTGGTGCAGGAGACGCTGTGTCCCGTCGTGCTCAACAACTGGGGAATGACCGAGGCCGGGAACCTGATCGGCACCACCACCGGCGACCCGGGGGACTGGGCGGGGCGGAGCCTCGGTCGGCCCCGCGCCTGGGCGCAGATCCGCCTGGAGCCCGTCGACGGGAAGGCCTTCCGCCTGCACGTGCGCGGGCCCGCGGTGTGCCTGGCGACGGTCGGCCGGGACAGCGGGCAGGTCAGGTGGTCGTCGTTCCAGGACGAGGGTTGGCTGGACACGGGAGACCTGGTGGAGCCCGACGGGGCGGGCGGACTGCGGTTCGTCGGCCGGGTGGCCGAGCGGATCGGCGACGCCTGGCAGATCCCGGTCGCCGACATCGAGGACGCACTGCTGACCCACCCCGACATCGATGACGTGGTGCTGGTGCCCTGGCCGCACGCCGACGGCCGGGAGACCGCGTGCGCCGTCGTCATCTCCCAAACCCGGCTGGAACTGCGGGACGTGCGCGATCACGTCGCCGGACTCGGCTTCCACGAGTCCCATCTGCCCACCCGGATCGAGCACGTCACCCACTTTCCCCGCACCGAACTCGGCAAGGTGCGCCGAAAAGTCCTGCTCGGCCTCCTGACGGAGGCGGCAGGTCCGACCCTGACCTGAGAGGTACGCGTGCGCACTGCGTGGGAGTCCATCGTTCCGCCCGCCGGGCTTGCCCGGGGCTACCGTGAACAGGGCTGGTGGCGGGATACGACGTTCTCCGATGATCTGAGGGCTTCCGCCGCCGAAAGCCCCGATGCGACGGCCCTGTTGACGTGGCGGCACCGTGAAAGCCGGCTGGTCCCACTGTCGTTCCGCGAGTTCGACGCTCGCGCGGACGCCGTCGCCGGAGCCCTGTGGGACCTCGGGGTACGCCGCGGCGACGTGGTCGCCTACCAGCTGCCCGCCTGGTGGGAGACCGCGGTCCTGATGGTCGCCTGCCTGCGGGCCGGGGCGGTCATCGCTCCCATGGGCATGCTCTTCGGCCCGTACGAGACCGAGCGGGTGCTCGCCGCGACCGGTGCCGTGGCATGCGTCGTTCCGCACGAGTGGGACGGTGTCGAGCACGCACAGCGGCTCCTGGAACAGTCGCCCCGGCTGCCCGACCTGCGTCACCGCATCGTCATCGGTGACGCCGCCGCCACGAACGCGGTCAGCCTCGACCACGCCTTCCACGGCCGACACCCCGCCGGCGGGCGGCCGTACGACCTCGCTCCCGTCGCTGCCGACGACGTGTGCGCACTCCTGATGACCTCCGGGACCACCAGCGAGACCCAACTGGTCGCACACAGCGCCAACACGCTGTACGGAGTACCGCTGCGACGTGCTGAACCGGCCCCAGCGCAGCTCCCGGCGATCACCGCCGGGATGTCCTTCATCGCGGGGTTCCTGAAGGCCCTTCGCACCACCTCGCGGCTGACGCCGATGCTCTTCAGCGACAGCCGGGACCCGGGGAGCTGGCTGGACCTGATCGAGCGGACCAGGGTCACCGAACTGTGGACCTCGCCCTTGATCCTGCGCACCCTGAGCGAGGAGCAGCGGCGCCGGGCCCGCGACGTGTCGAGCCTGCGATCCATCCACAGCTTCGGCGCTCCGCTGCCCCAGGTACTCCTGTCAGAGGTGCGGGAGGGGCTGTGCCCGGTCGTGCTGAACGTCTGGGGCATGACCGAGTGCGCCAACGCGATCTTCACCGTCCCGGATGATCCGCCGGAGCAGGCCAGCCGCAGTTTCGGCCGGATGGGGCTGGGGGGAGAGGTCCGGTTGGAGCCGGCCGGCCGGGCACACCACGGCGACGTCTTCCGCCTGCACGTGCGCGGGCCCGCGGTGTGCCTGGCGACGGTCGGCCGGGACAGCGGGCAGCTCAGGTGGTCGTCGTTCCAGGACGAGGGTTGGCTGGACACCGGAGACCTGGTGGAGCCCGACGGGGCGGGCGGACTGCGGTTCGTCGGCCGGGTGGCCGAGCGCATCGGCGACATCTGGCGGATCCCGGTCGCCGACATCGAGGACGTGCTGCTGACGCACCCCGACATCGATGACGTGGTGCTGGTGCCCTGGCCGCACGCCGACGGCCGGGAGACCGCGTGCGCCGTCGTCATCTCCCAAACCCGGCTGGAACTGCAGGACGTGCGTGATCACGTGGCCGGGATCGGCTTCCACTCGTCCTGCCTGCCCACCCGGATCGAGCACGTCACCGAGTTCCCTCGCACCGAACTCGGCAAGGTGCGTCGGAAGGTCCTGCTCGACAAGCTCAGGGAGCGCGCGAACGGTGTCGCCGCCGCCGAGGCCGCGGCGCAGCCGACAACCCCTGCGACCCCGTGACAACCCCTGCGACCCCGTGACTACTCCTGCGATCGCGTCGGCGCCCGGAAGGTCGCGATGAGCCCCGCAGGCTGAAGGAGCCGTCCTCGTGGCACCCGCACCGTACGACGGGGAGCTTGCGAACGCGCCCGGGGGCGGCTCCCGTCGGCCCCGTGGGCCCCGGAGCGCGTGGGCAGGGCGGGCGTACCGGCTCTCGCTGGTCGTCGCGACCGTCCTGCTGTCCCTGGGCTCGGCGGCGTCGCTGGCCTGCCTCGCGGGCTTGCCCACACGGCTGCTGGCGCTGCCGGGGGCGGCGTTCGCCTTCGTCCTCAGCAGGAGAACGAGCGGTCGACTCGCCGGTGAAGAGCTGCTGCCGTCCGTGGTGTTCGCCGCGGTCGCCGGGGTCGCGGCTGCTCTCGCCTGGCTGATGCCCCGGCATCCGGTCGTGGGTGCGGCGGCCTTCGTCGCGCTGGTGACCGCCTCGGGCTGGGTCCGGCGGTTCGGCAGGAGGGCCGGGCGGGCCGGCGCCGTGGTGCCGCTGGCGCTGATCGCCTCGTTGATGGCGCCCGTGGGTGTACGCGGCTGGTGGCCCGTCGGCGGCTGGCTGGCCCTGGTCGCCCTGCTGGCGTTCTGGTGGGGCCCCACGGTGCGCCGTGTCGGCCACCGGCTGACCGGGCGGCCAGGGTGGGCAGGACGCCGACCAGGGCCGCTGCCCCCTCGGCGGCCGGGGACGATGTCGGCCGGCAACCGGAAGGCGCTGCAGACGAGTGTCCTGCTCACCGCGGCGTTCACCGCGGGCATGCTGCTCTACGGGAAGCACTGGCCCTGGACCGTGCTGAGCGCGATGGTCGTCGGCTCCGCCACGGGCGGCCGGGCCAATCTGGTCCTGAGAGCAGCCGAGCGCGGCGTCGGTGCCGTGGCCGGCACCCTGCTCGCCACGGGTCTCGCCGCGGTGTGCCATCCGGAGGGGGCTCAGGGCATCGTCCTGATCCTGGTGGTGCTCACCACGGCTGCCGGGCTGCGAGAGGTCAGCCTGCCGCTGTTCGTCGCGGCCCTGACCGCGATGATGTCCTTGCTGAACGGCTACCTCGGCCGGTTCGACGTGCACCTCCTGCCGATCAGGCTCCAGGCGCTCGCCCTGGGCTATCTGCTCGCCGTCATCGTGGGCTGGCTCCTGGCACCCGTGCGCGCGGGTGATGTGCTGCGCTTCCGGTTGACGGTCGCCCTCGATGAGCTGGCGGCCGTCCTCGACGCCCGTCGCACCGGCAGCGGAGCCGATGCGGCGCTGGTGCGGTTCGAAGACGCCGCCGCCGCGGTGGAGGAGGTCGCCGCACCGCATCGGCTGCACCGGCTCCTGCGCAGTGGCTCGCGCCCCGGCGTTCCCCATCGTGCCGATCTGGTGGACGCCCTGCGCGACTGCTGCCGGCCGCTCCGCACGCTCGCCGCCGGGCCGGTCGTGATGCCCGCCGAGGCTCGGACCGAGGCCACCGTCGCCACGTTGCGCAGCTGCCTCGCCGACCAGCGCGCACCCGTCGGCCTCGGCCGTGCCGTGGCAACCGGCTTTCCGCTGACCGAACTTGACGCCGCTGTCGAACGCCTGGCCCGCGCACTGCCGGCCCTCGCCGCCCGAACGCCCCCGGCCGAGCGCGCTGTTGCCTCCGAACAGCCCCCTGACCGCATCAACGTGCCCCGATGAGGAGCTTTTCACCGTGATCGAGAAACCGAGCGCCGCCGTGGCGGTGGTGGGTGCGGGGCCGCGAGGGACCAGGGTGCTGGAACGGATCGCCGCACACGCGCCCGGACTCCTCGGGCGTCAGCGGTTGGAGATCCATCTGGTGGACCCGTACCCCCCCGGGAGCAGGCCGGATCTGGCGCGACGAGCAGTCCCCGCTGCTGCGGATGAACAACCACGCGGAGCTCATCACCATGTTCGACGCAGGCCAGGGGCCGAGCCAGGGCGCGGACTCGGACACCTGCCGCTGGTCACTGAGCCAGTGGTCGAGCGCCGCAGGCCTCGGTGAGCCGGGCGTCGAGCTCGCGCCGGACCTGGTGGCCGAGGCGAGGAGCTTGACCGCGCGGTCCTATGCGAGCCGCCGTCTGCAGGGCGGCTACCTGCGGTGGGCGTACGCATCCGTGGTCGCCAACCTGCCGCAGGGGGTGACGGTCCACGAACACCGGTGCCGCGCCGTCAGGGTGGCGGGCGGCGACAACGATCGGCAGCGCGTGTGGTTGCACGGCCGCGCCGAACCCCTCATCGCCGACGCGGTGGTGTTCGCCCTCGGACACGCAGAGGCGGAATCGGAGCCGGAGCAGGACGAGTTGGCCTCGTTCGCCGAGCGCCATGGCCTGATCCACCTGCGGCCCGCGGCTGTTGCGGACATCGACCTGTCCGTCCTGCCCCCTGGTGAGCCGGTCCTCGTGCGAGGGATCGGACTCACCTTCATCGACATGATGGGGCTGCTCACCGAGGGCAGGGGCGGCCGGTTCGTGCCGGGCGGTCCTCCGGAGTCCGGCGGGCTGACCTACCTCCCCTCCGGGCAGGAGCCGATCCTGTACGCGGGGTCGCGGCGCGGTGTGCCGCGCCGCGCCGAGATCGGCTACCCGTGGTGGGGCGAACCGACGCCGCTGCCGCGCTTCTTCGGCCCCGACCAGGTCCGCCGGCTCCGGGCACGGCAGGGGGTACTGGACTTCGCCCGGGACCTCCAGCCCCTGATCCTCCAGGAGTTGGGGTACGCCCACTACCACCGACTGTTCACCGCCCATCCGGAGCGCACCCGCGGGCGGTGGTCCGCGTTCGAGGCACGGTTCGCGGACTGCGAACCCGGGAGTCCAGCCCTGCGCGAACTCGTCGCGGCGCACGTACCCGACCCGGCCGACCGATTCGGCCAGGCTGCCAGGCACCGGCCGTTGAGCCGCCTGCGATGCCCGACCCTCGACGCCTTCCAACCCGCCGTCCACGCCTACCTGGCAGACGACCTCGCCCGTCGCCAGAACCCGGCGCACAGCTACGAGCTCGCGGTGCGCCAGGCGCTGCTGTCCGTCATGCGACACCTGGCGCCGCTGGGTGAAGCCCGGTCATGGCACCGGGACACCTTCCGGTTCCACGCCGCCGGCCCGCCGGCCCACCGGATCCGTCAGCTGCTCGCCCTGGCCGAAGCCGGGATCGTCCGCTTCCTCGGGGAGCGGACCGCGGTCAGCGCCGATCCGGCGCACGGCATCTTCCGCGCACACAGCGCGACCGTCCCCGGCGCATCGACGGCCGCCCGTGCCCTGGTGGAGGCCAGGGTGCCCACCATGCAGCACGCCACGTCGCTCTCCCCGCTGCTGGACGACCTGCGGGCGCAGGGAGCCGCCATCACCACCCACGGACTCCTGGACGTCAGCCGGGACGGCCGGATCCGTGACCGGCGCGGTCAGCCCCATCCGCGCCGGTTCGCCTTCGGCATGCAGACCGCAATCCTCGCCCCGCCGTCCTTCCACCGGCGCCGGAGCGCTCCTGCTGCCGGCTGGCGGGAAGACGCCCTGGCCCAAGCCGTCCTGACCGTCCTCAGCGCACCGTAACCCAGCAGCGCGGGCCCGTCGCGCAGACCCAGTACGCACCGGACGCTCCGGGGGGAGGGGGGGCACCGGTGCCGCTGTCCGGTTTGCCCGGCCGTGTTCCGTGATCGCAAGCGCGCCGTGTGCTCGTCATGCGCTGGTTGACGGGCCGTCGTCTGGTGGCCAGCTGGCCGCAGCAGCGTTCCGGGCATGCCGAACTGGGGGGTGAGCGCCGCTGCGTCGCACTGCCGGCGGCTCGGCGCGGCCGGTTCGCTGGTGCTCGCGCTGGGCGGGCTCGGGGCCGGAGCCGTGCCGTTCGGGCGGCCGCATCCGCCGACCGGGCCCGGGGTGTTCCTGGCCTGGTTCGGCATGGTGCTGCTGATCGCGGCCTGGCTGCTGCTCGGCCGAGCCGTGCGCGGTCCCGAACCGCCCGGCCCGGCCTGGCTGTTGCGCACCCTGCTGTACTGGGCGGCGCCGCTGCTGCTCGGCCCGCCGCTGTTCAGCCGGGACGTCTACAGCTACCTGGCCCAGGGCGCCCTGGTCGGTGCGGGCATCAACGCCTACACCCACGGCCCTGCGGTGCTCGGCGGGCCGCTGGCCGCCCAGGTGCCCGGGCTCTGGCGGGACACCCCGGCACCCTACGGGCCGGTCTTCCTCGGGCTCGCCGACGTGGTGACCCATCTCGCCGGCAGCGCGGTGAGCGCAGGGGTGCTGCTGCTGCGGCTGATCGCGCTGGTCGGTCTCGGCCTGCTCGCGCTGGTGCTGCCCCGGCTGGCCCGGGCCTGCTCGGTGCCGCCCGCCGCCGCGATCTGGCTGGGCCTGCTCAACCCGCTGGTCCTCTTCCACCTGGTCTCCGGTGCCCACAACGACGCGCTGCTGCTCGCCCTGCTGGTGGCCGGACTGCTGGCGGTGCGCGGCCAACGGCCGCTGCTGGCCACCGTGCTGGTCACGCTGGCCGCCCTGATCAAGCTGCCGGCCGCGCTCGGCCTGGTGGCGGTGGCGCTGCTCTGGGGGCAGCGGTTGACCGGACGGGCCGGGCTGGGCCGCGCGGCACTCGCGACCGCCGCCGTGGCCGGGCTGACCACGGCAGCCGTCACCGCACTGACCGGGACGGGCTACGGCTGGGTGCACGCGCTCGCGGTGCCGGTCTCGGCCGGGAGCTGGTCGCTGACCAGCGCGCTCGGCCGGCTCTGCGGCCGGCTGCTGGCCGCGCTCTTCGATCCCCTCCCGGCCTTCGGCGGCGCGGGCGGTCTGCTCGCCGCGGTGCTCACGTTCTGGCGGTGGCTCGGCCTGGTGGCCGCCGTCGCGTCAATTGTCCTGCTCATCAGGCGAGTTCGTCGCCGAGAGGTGAATGCGGTGTACGCGGTGGGGCTGGCGTTGCTGGCCGTGGTCGCACTGGGGCCGGCGATCCGGCCGTGGTACGCGCTCTGGGGCGGGGTGCTGATCGCGGCGGCGGCACCGGACGGGCGGGTGCGGCGCTGGGCGCCGGTGGTCTGCGGGCTGCTGGCGCTGGCGGTCGCGCCGGACGGGTTCACCCCGGGCCCGCACGCGGTTGTCATCGCGGTGGCCGGCGGGGCGCTGGGGGCGGTCACGGTGCTGGCCGGGCTGTGGCTGGCCCCGGCGGCGCTACCGGTGGCGGCGCCGGTCGGGCGGCCGGTCGAGCGGCTGCTGGAGGTCACCCCGGCCGAGGGCCCGGGGAGGGTGCGATGAGCGGGACCGGCCCGGTGCGGGCGCGCGGCGGCACGCCGACCCGGGCCGCGGTGCTGCTGCTGGTCGTCGCGGCCTGCACCGCGTTCCTGGTCGTGATCCCGGGCCACCGCGGCTGGTTCGACGCCGACATCTACTACGAGACGGTGCGCCAGTGGCTGCACGGCGGCCGGATCTACGACTACCAGCGGCCCGGCACCAGCTACGGCTTCACCTACCCGCCGTTCGCGGCCCTCTGCATGGTGCCGGTGACCCTGCTGCACTGGCCCGGTGCGGTGACGGTCGACGTCGGGCTCAGCGTGCTGGCCGTGCTGGCCCTGCTCCACTGGCTGGTCGACCCGATCGCCCGCCGGCTCGGCTGGCAGCGCTGGTACGCCCTCGGGCTGCTGGGCTGTCTGTTCGCGATCCTCAACCCCGTGCGGGACACCTTCAGCTTCGGCCAGATCAACCTGCTGCTGATGGCCATGGTCTTCGCCGACTACCGCCAACTGGTGCGCGGGAGCGGGCGGTTCGCCGGTGTCGGAACCGGGCTGGCCACCGCGGTCAAGCTGACCCCGGGCCTGTTCATCGTCCTCCTGCTGATGACCGGCCGGCGCCGGGCCGCGCTGACCGCCACCGGCACGGCGCTGGCCGCCACCCTGCTCGGCTTCCTCGCCGCTCCCGGGCAGTCCCGGTACTTCTGGACCTCGGCGCTCTGGAACACCGACCGGGTCGGCTCGGTCTCGTACATCTCCAACCAGTCGCTGCTGGGCATGACGAGCCGCCTGGTCCCGGGGGCCGGAGCGCGGCCGGTCTGGCTGCTGCTGGTGGTCCTGGTGCTGGCGCTCTGGGCGCGGCGCTGCCGGGAGGCGGCGCGGGCCGGGGACCAGCGGTCCGGCTTCGCGCTCACCGGAATCACCTGCTGCCTGGTCAGCCCGATCAGCTGGGTGCACCACCTGGTCTGGATGATCCCCGCCCTGCTGGTGCTCGCCGACGCCGGCTGGTCCGCCACCGACCGGGCCCGCCGCACGCGGCTGCTGGCCGCCGCGGCCGGCGGGTGCTTCCTGCTGACCAGCGGGCTGGTCTGGCTCTGGCGGTTCCGCGCCGACGGGATCGGCGGGGTGCTCGGCGCCAACTCCTATGTGCTGCTCGGGCTGGCGCTGCTGCTCGGGATGCCGCCGCGCCCCGGCAGCGACCTGGAGAGCCTGGCACCGGTACGCGGTGGCGGCGAGCTGAGCCGCAGCCCGTGACGGTGGGCCCAGGTAGGCTCGCCGCCATGACCAGCCGACCCGACCCCGAGCCGCTGCTGCCCGTCGAGGACGTCGAGGAGCGGGAGCGGCTCGCCGCCCGCGTCACCTGCCGCGCCTGCGGTCGGCCGCTGCACGACCCGGAGTCCCGCCTGCTGCGCTACGGCCCCGGCTGCCGCCCGGGGGTCGACCCGGTGCGGCGGCACGACGTCGACCAGGACGCGCTGCCGGGGCTCTGAGCCCCGCCTCGACTCCGGCTGCCCGGCTGGCCCGACATCGGGCTCAACTCCGGCCCACCGTCCACGGATCCGGCCTACCGCCCGCGCAACCCGCGCCAGCCGTCGCGAGCGACGACGGCCGGGCGGCGGGCCCAGGACGGGGTGCGCTGCAGCGGCACCTGGGAGCGGCCCGGGGCGTCCGGCGCCTCGGCAGCGGGCTCGAACAGCTGTGCCTCGGCAGCGGGTGCCGCGAACGGCATCGGCTCGGGAACGGGCTCGGGCTGGGCCGGTTCCCGAGCCGGCGGCTGCGGGACCACCGCGGAACCGGTGAAGTAGTCCGGATCCTTGGGGCGTTGGGAGCGCAGCTTGGTGCCGTGCGGCGCGGGCAGCAGATGCGGGATGTGCTTGGAGCAGTGGATGTAGGCCTCGTCCACGGACAGGTGCACCCAGAACTCCGCGCGGCGGCCGGGGGCGGTCTCCTGCGGCAGCTGCGGATAGGCGGTGCGCAGCGCGTCGTCGGGGCGCAGATGCGCGGTGCCGTTGACGTGCAGGCCGATCCGATCGCCGCTGAAGTCCACGAAGAGCAGGCCGAGATGGGGATTCTCGGTCATGTTCCCGGCGCTCGCCATCACCCCGTTGCCCCGGTACTCGGGGTAGGCGAGGGTGTGGTCGTCCAGTACCTGCACGAACCCGGCCGGGCCGCCCCGGAAGCTGGCGTCGCAGTGGCCGTTGCCGTCCGCGGTGGCGATGAACACCATGGTCTGGCGGGCGATGAACTCCCGCATCTGCTGGGTCAGGCAGGGCCGCACCTGCCGCTCGTAGAACTGGGCGGCGCGTTCCGCGGTGCCCATGTGCTGCTGCAGCTGGTGCTCGCCGGCCGAGCCGAATGCCAGCTCCGCGTCGATGCCGGGATGGGTCACGGCTGGTCCACCTCGTCGAGGGAGACGAACGGGTCGTGGTAGAGGCGCTCCAGCGGCATGCCGCCGCGCCGCAGCACCCGGGCGACGCTGACGATCATCGAGGCCGGGCCGGCCAGGTAGGCGTCGTGGTGCAGCCAAGGTCCGTTCTGGGCAAGGGCGGTGAGCAGCTGGTCGCCGCTGTCGGCGGTCTGCTCGTCGGCCACCGCGGCGCGCACCGCGATCCAGGGGTGGCGCTGGGCGAGCTGGTAGAGGTCGTCCAGGTCGTAGAGCTCCTCCAGGGTGCGGGCGCCCACGAACAGGTCGATCGGCCGCTGCGAGCCGTCCAGCACCGCCTGCTCGACCAGGGCCCGGATCGGGGCCAGGCCGGTGCCGCCGGCCACGCAGACCACCTTGTGCGGCACCGTGGGATCTATTCGCAACTCGCCCAGCGGCGGCCCGAGTCTGACCATGTCGCCGACCGTGGCGCGCCGCACCAGGGCGTTGCTGACCCGGCCGCCGGTGACCGCGCGCACCTGGAAGGTGATGGTGCCGTCGGGGCGGGGCGCGTTGGCGGGGAGTAGTAGCGCCAGGTCTTGGGCCACCAGGGGGTGTCCATGCTGATGAACTGCCCACCGGTGTAGGGGTAGGGCTGGTCGGTCCGGACGGTGATCTCGGCCAGGTCGCCGGCCCGGCGGCGGTGGCCGACCACCGTGGCGTGCCAGACGGCGGGCCGGTGCCGGGCGTCCTCGATGGCTGCCGAGTCCATGACCTGGGCGGCGGCGTTGTAGGCGGCGACCCAGGCGGCGGCCGCCTCCGGGGTCCAGGCCGGTCCGGCGAAGTGTTCCAGGGTGGCGAGCAGGCATTCGCCGACCGCCGCGTAGTGCTCGGTGACGGTGCCGAACTTGCGGTGGTCGCGGCCCAGGTTGGTGCAGAACTCGGCCAGGTGGCGGGGGTCGTCGACGAGTTCGACGATCAGGAGCAGCGCACGCAGCAACCGGTCCTGCTGGACGTCCAGGTGGGCCGGGAAGAGCTCGCGGACATCGGGGTAGCGCTCGAACAGGGTCGCGTAGAAGAACCGCGGCAGATCGGCCGCGCACGGCTCCACCGCATCCCGGACCGACCGGATCAGCGCGACCTGACGACGCGTCAAGAGCTGGCCCGGTTCGGGTAGTTGTGGCCCGGCGGCGGTCCACTCGACGGTCGGCGGAGTTGCCGTGGCAACTTCGCCGTCGCGCTGGAGGGAGCGGAACTTCACAGTGCGGTTCTCCTGACCCGGTCGAAGCCCCCCGTGAGCTGCCGGTCTGCGGCATGAACTCGACAGATTCTGCCGACCAAGCCGAGCGGCGCCAAGGTCAATGTCGTGAAAACTGTGTGAGGGTGGGTCGTTGGCGTGTTCGATCGGTTACTGGTAATGACCGTCACGCGGAGCCTGGAGGCGATCCCGCAGGGTGAGGGCGGTCTTCGATGGAGAAGCGGGGGAGGGGTGGCGGCGGAATGCGAGATTCCGCCGTTCATGAGGGTATGCGTCCAAGAATCTGCCGACGGAATTGGTGAGAGTCTTGTGAAGCAAATATGTGCGCATCCTCTGCGCCGGTCGCGCGTTTAACCAGGCATGAAGAAGCGCTGCATGCTTGCCGTCACCTCGCTCGCCGTCGGCGTCGCCGCCTCCCTGGCCGCGCCCAGTGCCCATGCCGCCGAGTCGATCGGCGACGGCACCACCCCGAACTTCGCGGGCAGCCACCTGCTGCCCCTGCAACTGGACGAGCTGCTCGGCCACCACCAGCAGGCGGCCGGCGGCCAGCAGCCGACCACCAGCACCACCGGGAACCTGCTCCCGGGCCTGGGGTAGCAGGCGGGAGCAGGCCGGTCGCGGCGGATCAGGCCGATGCGCCGGGATCGGACTGGTCTGCCGGATCAGGCCGATCGCCGGGCCCGCAGCAGCACGCCTTCCTGGCCGCTGAACGTGATGCCCTGGAACTGCGGGCCGCGGCGGAGCTCGGTGAACCCCAGCTCCAGGTGCATGTCGATCGACGCCGGGTTCGCCGCGGAGACGAAGCACCAGACGTCCGGGCCGTGCTGCCAGGCCCAGTCCATCCGCCAGCGGGTGAGCGCCGTCCCGATCCCGCGTCGGCGCCAGCCCGCGGCGACCGTCACGCCCACCAGGTAGTAGCCGGCCGGTGCGTGGTCATCGGGGTGCTCGGCCAGGTGCGCCACCGTGGCGTAGCCCGCGAGCTCCTGACCCACCCGGGCCACCACCACCGCGTTCCGCTCGCGGCCGACCGCGCGGCCGATCCGGGCGGCCCACTCGGTGACCAGGCCGCCTCGCGCGCTGGTCTGCAGCTCGGCGAGACCGGCCACATCGGCCGCGGTGGCCTCGACTAGCGTCGGCGCGGCCGCGTCCGGGCGGGAGTGCGGCTCGGGCTGGTAGTCAGCGAAGACTGAGGGCGCGTCAGGCATGGCGGTGATCCTAGCGATCCGGTCACCGTGACCCGCTGCGGCCGATGTAACCCCGCTCAGCTGCGGGCCAGGCAGCCGCGCACCAGGGCGGCCTGGCCGACGTGCTGGAGGTCGTCGGACAGGGTGCTGATCAGCCGCACGCCCAAGGTCACGGGCGGCTCCCACATCGCGTCCACGACCCGCGCGTAGTCGCGCTCGTGCAGCCTGCCGAGGTAGTCCACGGTCTGCAGGTGGGTCGCCTCGTAGTAGCCGGCCAACTGCTCGGCGGTGGCGGAGAACTTGCCCACCTGGGCGCTGGAAGCACCGTAGCCGGTGGCCTCGGCGCGGTAGGGCAGAGCGAACCTACGCTGCCAGTCCTGGGCCCGCCACACCTCGGGCAGCTCGGCGACGTCGGACACCTGGACGTCCTGCACCCGGCTGAGGTGCCAGACCAGCCAGCCGATGGAGTTGGTGTGGCCGTCGGGACCCCGCCAGGACAGTTGCTCAGGGGTGAGGCCGTCCAGCACCTCGGTCACCGCCTCCTGGACGCGTTCGAAGCCGTCGATCAGCAGCCTGGCGCTCGCCATCGTCATGGTCGCCCTCACTTCGCCGCCCGGGTGGTCCGTCCCAGCATGGCCGCACCCGCCCGCCCGGGCCCGCAGATCGCCGAGCCCGGGCGGATCATGCGCCCGAATGGCGGAGCTGTGCAGGTCGCCCCGGCCGTCGTCTCAGGACCGGGCGTCCGGCGGCGGATGCACCTGCCGGTTGCCGTGCTGGATGGCGAACACGGTGCGGGAACCGTGCGCCGCGTTGGCCTGTTCGGAGGCGATGCGTCAGTGACCCAGCAGCCCGGTGAGATCGGTGCCCAGGTTGGCCAGCTTGGTCAGGTCGCCGAGGTCGGTGATGGCGCCCACCGGGATGCTGTAGGGGTGGCCCTGCTTGGACGGCATCGGGTCGGCGGTCGCGGCGGCGGCCGGGCCGATCGCCGCCAGCAGGGCGGTGGCCAGCAGGGCGGCGGCGGTGGTCAGGCGGGCGGTGGTGCGCATCGGGGCCTCCGGGGTTCGGGGGAAGTGCCGCCTGGTGCAACGTCCATGCCCGGTGGCGGTCACGCCCCTGTCACTCGGCCGGCTCCTCGCGGATCACCTCGGTGGGCTTCTTGTCGTCCCGCACGCCCAGATAGCGCGGCTGGCGCAGCAGGCCGGCCTTGGTCCACTCGGTGAAGGCGACCTGCACCACCAGCAGCGGTTCGACCCAGTGCACCCGCGGTTCGCGCGGCGCGGGCTGGAACGGCGACTCGGGCCGGGTGGTGGCGTCGAAGAAGGTCCGCAGCGCCTCCAGGGTGCGGCGGTCGAAGCCGGTGCCGACCTTGCCCGCATAGCGCAGTGCGCCGCCCTGCTGGTAGCCGAGTAGCAGGGCGCCGAAGCCGGAGCGGCCGCCGCCGGTCGGTTCGGTGAAGGCGCCGACCACGAATTCCTGGGCCCGCAGGCACTTGAGCTTCAGCCAGCCGTCGCCGCGCCCTGACCGGTACCGGCCCTCGGCGCGCTTGGCGATCAGCCCCTCCCAGTGCTGCGCGCAGGCCTCGGCGAGCAGCCCGGCGGCGTCGCCGGTCTGGTGCCGGGTGTAGCGGAGCGGTTCGGTGAACTCGACGGCCTGGCGCAGCAGGGTCTTGCGGCAGCGCAGCGGCAGCCGGGTGGTGTCGGTGCCGTCCAGCCAGAGGAGGTCGAAGAGGTGGAGCACCACGGCCACCCCGGTGCGGGCGATGGCGCGCACCTCGGTGAGGCCCATCCGCTGCTGCAGCAGGGCGAAGTCGGTGCGGTCGCCGCGCATCGCAGTGATCTCGCCGTCCACCACGAAGGCCCGGCACGGCTGGGCCAGCAGGGCCGCGACGAGTTCGGGGTAGGAGTCGTTCAGCGGCTTGCCGGTCCTGGAACGCAGCCACACCCGGTCGTCGAGGCGCAGGGCCAGCGCCCGGATGCCGTCCATCTTGCGCTCGAACACCCACCCTTCGTCAAAGGACTGACGCTTCGTCAGCTCGGCCAGCATCGGCGGCTGGTCGATCAACTGCCGGGCCTGGTCGGGCGGGAGCGGGCGCAGCAGCTCGCGCAGCTGGTCGGGGAGCAGGGTGAGCGCGGACATCTGCCTTCGTCCTCGGCGGCGGTGGCCCTCACGCTAGCCGGGGGAGCGGGCGCGGTACGGGAGGCGCGGCCCCGCTGTCGCTTTTGTGTCAGCGCTTTTGTGACATGCGGGGGTCTGGCCGGGGTCGGGTTCTTATTGTACCTTGCGTCTAATAAGGCACGGTGAAGGTGTTCGCACGGTGAAGGCATTCGGAGGGCGGTCATGGCGACGACCGGAACGGCGACAGGCAGACTCGGCCACACAACTGCCGACGAGGACGTCTCGCAGCGGCTGCTGGACTCTGCCGCGCAACTCTCCTACGACCCGGCCGTGGAGATCGACTGGGACGCCCCGCTCTCGCCCGACCACTACGGACTCAACCCCGAGTGGAGCACCCTCTACGGCACCCGGCTGTGGCGGGAGATGACCCATGAGCAGCGGATCACCCTGACCAGGCACGAGGTCTGCTCGATCATGAGCACCGGCATCTGGTTCGAGATGATCCTCCAGCAGATGGTGCTGCGCGACCAGTACCTCAAGAACCACGCCAACGCCGAGTTCCGGTTCGCCCTCACCGAGATCGCCGACGAGTGCCGCCACTCCATCATGTTCGCCCGCGCCTGCGAGAAGATGGGCGTGCCGGCCTACATACCCAACCGGCCGGTCGCCGAGGCCGCGCGCGCCTTCAAGACCCTGGCCGCCGGTGAACTCGCCTACGGCGGCATCCTGGTGGCCGAAGAAGTGCTCGACGTGATGCAGCGCGACTGGATGCGCGGCGAGGACGTGCTGCCGATCGTCCGGGGCACCTCGCGGATCCATGTGGTCGAAGAGTCCCGGCACATGAAGTTCGCCCGCCAGGAGATCCGCGAACGGCTGCGCGGCGCCGGACCGGTGCGCCGCCACAACAGCGCGCTGGGCACCGCGATCGCCGCCGCCGTGATCCTCTCCAGCATGGTCAACAAGCAGGTCTACGCGGCCGCGGGGCTCAACGTCGAGCGGGCGGTCGCCGAGGTCAAGGCCAATCCGCACCGCAAGGCGATGATGCGCACCAGCTCCGCCCACCTGATCCACTTCCTCGGCGAGGCGGGCCTGCTGACCCGCCCGGCGGTGCGGATCTACCAGAAGCTGCACATGATCTGACGGTTCGTCATTTCAACAGCGCCACTTCTGCCGGACGAACCCGAGGACCACCGCCCCCATGGCCTACGCGATCACCCAGAACTGCTGCACCGACGCGACCTGCATCTCGGTCTGCCCGGTCAACTGCATCCACCCCACCCCCGAGGAGCCGGGCTTCGGGCACACCGACCTGCTCTACATCGACCCGGCCGCCTGCATCGACTGCGGCGCCTGCGCCGACGCCTGCCCAGTGGACGCGATTTTCCCGGTGGACCGGCTGGCCGGTTCGCTGGCCCGCTACGGCGAGGTCAACCGCCAGTACTACCAGGAAAATCCGAACACCCACGCCTGGGGCAAGCCGGAGTTCCCGCGCAGCATCCCGGCCGACCTCGGCACCCTGCGGGTGGCCGTGGTCGGCACCGGTCCCGCCGCCGCCTACACCGCACAGGAGTTGCTGCGCACCGCCGGCGCCGAGGTCACCATGATCGACCGGCAGCCGATGGCCGGCGGGCTGCTCCGGCACGGCGTGGCCCCCGACCACCAGGCCACCAAGCGGATCGGCGACAGCTTCGCCCAGCTCTACCGGAACCCGCGGCTGCGCCTGCACCTCAACGTCGAGATCGGGCGCGACCTCTCCGCTGCGGACCTGGCCGCCCACCACCACGCCGTGGTCTACGCGGTGGGAGCCACCGCCGACCGCCGACTCGAGGTCCCCGGCGAGGAGTTGCCCGGGGTGCTGGGCGCCGGCACGGTGGTCGGCTGGTACAACGCCGACCCGGACGTGCCGGCCGTCGCCGTCGACCTCAGCGCCGAGCGCGCGGTGGTGGTCGGCAACGGCAATGTGGCACTGGACATCGCCCGGGTGCTGCTCTCGGACCCGGAGCGGCTGGCCGGCACCGACATCGCCGACCACGCCCTGGCCGCCCTGCGCGGCAGTTCGGTGCGCGAGGTGGTGCTGCTGGCCCGGCGCGGCTCGGCCGACGCCGCCTACACCGCGCCGGAGTTCCTCGCGCTGCGCCAACTCCCGGGCGTCGCCGTGGTGGTGGCCTCGGATGAAGCGCTGCCCGAGGCGGTTGAGGGCAAGTCGGCGCTGCTGGACGGGCTGCCGGTCGAAGCGGTGGACTGGACCGGGCCCCCGCCGGCCGGCCGCCGGATCGTGCTGCGGTTCCTGGAGCGGCCCGCCGAGTTCTTCGGTCAGGACCGCGTCGAGGGGGTGCGGTTGGCGTCCGGCGGGCTGATCCCCGCCGGGCTGGTGGTGCGGGCGATCGGCTTTCGCGGCGCGCCGCTGCCCGAACTACCCCTCGACGAGGCCACCGGGACGGTGCCCAACCGCAACGGGCGGGTGGTGCCCGGGAGTTATGTCGCGGGCTGGGTCAAGCGCGGCCCGACCGGCGGGATCGGTGCCAACCGCGCCTGCGCCAAGGAGACGGTGGACGCGCTGCTCGACGACGCGGCCGCCGGGCTGCTCCCGCCGCCACCCGGCAGCGCGGCCGACTTCGACCGCCTGGTCCGCCGCCGCTGCCCCGAGGCCACCGGTCTGCGCGAGCTGCGGGCGATCGACCGGTTGGAGCGCGAGCGCGGTGCGGCCGGCGGCCGGCCCCGGGTCAAGCTGGCGACGGCCGCCGAACTGCTGTCCGTACGAGGCCGATAGACTGCTGTTCCTCGCCTGGGGCCCGGCCTACAGTCGAGGGACCGGGAGTTCGACCGAGCGACCGGGCCGCTTGACCGCAGACTGGGCCGACCCGGGAGAGCCCCCATGACACTCACGGTTGCCGACGTCGACGCGCTCGCCGAGCGGGCGCATGCCGGTCAGCTGGACAAGATCGGCGTCCCCTACATCAAGCACGTCCGCGTCGTCGGGAACGCGCTGGCCTCGTTCGGGCCGCACGCGCAGATGGCCGGGTTGCTGCACGACGTGCTGGAGGACACCGACTGGACCGCCGAGGGCCTGCGGGCGGCCGGGGTGCCGACGGTGGTGGTGGACACCGTGGTGGCCGTGACCAAACTGCCAGGGGTTTCCTATGAGGAGATGATCCGGTCGATCGCCGGCAAGCCGCGGGCCACCCTGGTCAAGATCGCCGACAACGCCCACAACTCGCTGCCCGAGCGCGCCGCCGACCTGCCCGCTCCCGATCGCGAACGGCTCGCCGCCAAGTACCGGGCGGCCCGCCGAGTGCTCTGGCCGGCCGCCGGGAGCGTGGACGTGGCGGTGATCGTGGGACGGGTCAACCCCGCCCTGCTCTCCGAGGTCTGACCGGCTCCGAATTCCGTCGTTTGCTTCATTTGCTGCCGGATAGTCCGAAATCGTATGATCCGGCACTATGACTTCCGCAGCCCTGCCCTCGCCCGAGACCGGGATCCCGTCCGCCTTCTCGGAGCTGATGCGCGAGGTGATGGCGGACGCTGAGCGGTTCGGCCACCGCCAGCACGTCCACCTGACCTGGCTGGCGATCCGCCGCTACGGCGTCGCCGCCGCCACGGAGCTGGTCGGCGACGGGATCCGGCGCACGGCCGCCGCGGCCGGGGCGCCGCAGAAGTTCCACGTGACGATGACGCGGGCCTGGGCCGAGCTGGTGGGTCGCCGGGTCCGTGACGAGGCAGACTTCGAGACCTTCGCCGCCCGGAACCCGGAGCTGCTCGACAAGACACTGCTCGACCGCTCCTACCGCCCCGAGACCCTGACCGGCGATGCGGCCAGGACTGGCTGGGTGGAGCCCGACCTGGCCCCGCTGCAGTGAGATTGACGATCCGTCAGATGCGCCGCACCGCGCCCTCGGCGCGCAGCGAATCCAGCGTCGGATAGCCGTCCACCGCCATCAGCAGGTCGGCCTCGGTGAGCAGCGAGCGCAGCACGTGCACGATGCCGTCGGTGCCCGCCAGGGCCAGCCCGTAGACGTACGGGCGGCCGACACCCACCGCGGTGGCGCCCAGAGCCAGTGCCTTGACCACGTCCGTGCCGCTGCGCACGCCCGAGTCGAAGAGCACCGGCAGGCCGTCCGCCGCCTCGACCACGGCCGGCAGCAGGTCCAGCGCGGCCAGACCGCCGTTGGCCTGCCGACCGCCGTGGTTGGAGCAGTAGATGCCGTCCACCCCGGCGTCCCTGGCCCGGCGCACGTCCCCGGGATGGCACAGGCCCTTGAGGATCAGCGGCAGGTCGGTGAGCGAGCGCAGCCAGGGCAGGTCGTCCCAGGTCAGCGCGGAGCGGAAGAGCTGGGCCCAGGTGAGGATCGCGGCGCCCGGATCTTCCTCGGGAGCCTTGGCGAGCCGGGAGCGGAACACCGGGTCCGAGAAGTAGTTGGCCAGGCAGTGCCCGCGCAGCTGCGGGAAGTTGCCGGTCGCCAGGTCGCGCGGCCGCCACCCGGTGACCCAGGTGTCCAGGGTGACCACGATGCCCCGGAAGCCGGCCGCCTCGGCCCGGTGCACCAGGCTGGCCGCCAACTCCCGGTCGGTGGGCGTGTAGAGCTGGAAGAACCCCGGGGTGTCGCCGAACTCGGCGGCCACCTGCTCCAGCGGATCGACGGTCAGCGTGGAGGCGACCATCGGCACCCCGGTGCGGGCGGCGGCCCGCGCGGTGGCCAGATCGCCGTGCCCGTCCTGGGCGCACAGCCCGACCACCCCGACCGGGGCCATGAAGAGCGGCGACGGCAGGGTGTGCCCGAACAGCTCGACGGACAGCTGCCGCTGGGTCGCGCCGACCAGCATGCGCGGTATCAGCCCCCAGCGCTGGAAGGCGGCGGCGTTGGCCCGCTGGGTGGCCTCGTCACCGGCCCCGCCCGCCACGTAGGAGAACAGCGAGGCGGACAGCGCGCCCTGGGCCCGGGCCTCCCACTCGGCGAAGGTCATCGGCAGGCTGGGCAGCACCCCGCCGAGCGCCGCGAGGTAGATCTCGTCCTGGTAGTTGCCGAACTGCGGTTCCATGGCGGATCGTCATCCTCCGAAGTCGGCGGCGGCCGTGACGACCGCCGGGGTCGGGCCGTCGGGGCGGACGGTGATGCTGTAGGCGGCGCGGGGCGGCGTGCTGCGGAACGCCACGGTGTAGGCGGGGAGCAGCACTTCGAGCAGCGCCACCGACTCGCGCAGCGCGAACTGCATGCCGAGGCAGGCGCGCGGGCCGAGGCCGAACGGCAGATAGGCGCCGTGCTCGGTCGGGCGGCCGCCGGGGCGGGTGAAGCGGGTGGGGTCGAACCGCTCGGGCTCCGGCCAGCGGACCGGGTCGCGGTGGGTGAGGTACGGGCAGACCAGCAGATCGGTGTCGGCCTCGACGGCGAAGCCCGCCACGGTGTCGGCCTCGGCGGTCCAGCGCGGCAGGATCCACGCGGACGGGTAGAGCCGCAGCGTCTCGTGGACCAGGGCCTGGACGGCCTCCCGGCGCTCCGGCGAGCCGGCGGGACCGGCCGACAGCGCCTGCTCGCGGGCCTCGGGGTGGCGGTCGAGCAGCAGGTAGAGCCAGGTCAGTGTGGTGGCGGTGGTCTCATGGCCGGCCAGCAGCAGGGTGACCAGCTCGTCCCGGATCAGCTTGTCCGTGTACTCCGGCCGTTCCGCCGAGGCCTCCAGCAGCACCTGGAGCAGGCCGGGGCCGTCGGGGCCGGGGGGCTGGGTGCGGGCGGTGTCGATGGCGCGGTGGGCGATCGCGTCGATCCGCTCCAGGAAGGCGGCCACCGCCTCGTGGGCCTTGACGGAGTCGTCGGGCAGTTGCGGCAGCGCCGCCACCACGGCCCCCACCAGCTCCAACTCGGCCTCGGTGGTGGCGTCCAGCTCGAAGCCGGTGAGCGAGCGCCAGATGGTGTCCAGGGCGAAGTGGCGCATCTCGGTGGCGAGGTCCAACTCCTGGCCGGTACGGGCGTGGCCGGCCCAGCGGGCGGCGGTCGCCCGGGCCGCCTCGGCGATCCGCTGCTCGTAGCGGCGCATCCCCTGACCGGTGAACTGCGACTGCAGCAGCCGCCGTTGGCTCTTCCAGGCGTCGCCGGTCGCGGAGAGCACGCCGTCGCCGATCAGCAGCCGGGCGCGGTGCGAGCGCTTGACGTAGCGGTCCGGGTGCTGGGCCAGCACATGCTGGACGGCGCGCGGTTCGGTGACCAGCACGGTGGGCTTGGCACCGCCGAGCCGGACCGCGGCGAGGCCGCCGACCTGTTCCCGGGCCAGCGTCAGCAGCTCCACCAACTCCCCGCCGCCGGCCCGCCAGCGGGCGATCTCGGCGGGATCCAGCTCGGGCACGGGGGTGTACGGCGGGGCGCCGGTTTCGGTGGCCACGGGTGCTCCTGTTCGGCCGCTGCGGGCGGGTTCTGACGGACCGTCGACCTCACGGACTGTACGCGATCGGGCGTCTCCGGTGACAGCCTCCCTTCGGCCGGACAGGAGGGGCACTCAGTGCCTTGCGCACTGGCACTCAGTGCCATATGGTCTCCGCACACTGGCTGAATTGGAGGGAACGACCCGTGCAGCAGACGCTCACCCCCGAAGCCCCCGTCGATGACGAGACCGTGCTCCACTACCGCCAGTGCCGCTGGTGCAGCTCGCCCACCGAGCACTACCGGCTGCTCTGCCCGGTGTGCGGATCCACCGACATGGCGGAGCTGCGCAGCACTGGCGAGGGCGTGGTGCGCCGGATCGGCGCGGTGGCCCGCTCCCAGGTGCTGGAGCACCGGATCCGGCAGAACTGCGCGATCACCCTGGACGAGGGACTGACCATCACCGCCGTGGTGACCGCGAGCCGCTACGAGGTGATTCCGGTCGGCACCCGGGTGCGGCTGCACACGGCGGTCGGAGACACCGCGGAGTTCCGGCTCGCCTGACCGGACCGCCGGGTCCTCCAGGCCGTGAGGCGGAGGATCAGACGGCCGCCGGCACTCCGCTCGCGTCTCAGACGGCGGCCGGCACGCCCGCCCGCGTCTCAGACAGTGGTCGGCACCCCGCTCGCGTCTCAGACGGCCGCCGGCACCCCCCGCTCGCTAGGGTTTTCGGCCATCCCGTCGGCCAGCGGGGAGCGGGACAGACCGATGCAGCCGGCCAGCACCACGCCCATCGCGAGCACCTGCGGGACCAGCCACCAGCCGGTGCGCAGCGTCTCGGCGAAGAGCGTCACACCGTAGCTGGTACTGATCAGCGCGTCACCGATGCTGAGCATCGGCTGCGAGGCGGCCAACGACCCTGCCTGCAGCGCGTTCTGCAGCACGAACAGCGAGCCCACGCCCATCGCCGCCGTCGCATAGATCTGCCACCCGGTGAACAGCGCGCCGGCGCCGTGGTCCAGGCGGGCCATCGCGTCCTTCATCAGCGCCGCGGTCAACGCGTACCCGCAGGCCGCCGCCAGGCCGAGGGCGGCCGCCCGGGCGTTGCCGTGCACCTTGAGCCCGATGCCGAGCGTGACGACCAGGAACAGCCCGGTGGCCAGCAGCGCCACGGGCCAGGAGCCGGACGAGACCGAGGCGTTGCCGCCGCTGGGTGCGGCCGCCATCAGGAAGAGTGCCAGCCCGACGGCCACCGCGGCTATCGCCAGCCAGACGTGCCGCGAGAACCGCGAGCCGTGGAACAGCAGACCACCGAGCACCAGGGTGAACGGCAACTCGATCATGAAGATCGGCTGGACGATCGCGATCGGGCCGGTGGCGAGCGCCACCGCCTGGCAGACGGCCGCCACTATGCTCATCGCGATCCCGCCCAACCAGACCGGTCGGCGCAGCAGATCGCGCAGCAGTTGGAAGCGCATGGCGTCTTCCTCCGGCGCGGTGGCGGCGGCTCGGCGCTGCAGCACCGAGGCGGTGCCGTTGCTCACGGCGGTCAGCACGGCGAACAGGATCGAGATCATCTCTCCATCATCCGCCGTCGAACGGTGTGTTGCGGCCCGGTTTTTAATGATTCTCCGAGGAACCGCCGCTCTCTGGCAGGTCGGCGAACCGGAACGGCGCTGCTCACTCCGGTTGCGGGGCTCCGCCCGCCGGTCCGGACCGCCGGACGGAGCCCCGACTATCCGCAAAATCAGCGCAATACGCGGTGATGCCACGGCGCCGCCGGAACGGTCGCCGGCGCGGCCGCCACCGTCGGGGCGCGCAGCGTGCCGGGGTTGAACGACCCGGTGTACACATCGGTCGAGTTGTTCGGATCGGTGTTGGCCGTCACCAGGATCGGGCGCAGCCGACTGCCGTCCGTGATCAGGCCCTCGTAGTCGCCGAGGAAGTGGCCGCCCGCGTTCGGCGCCTGCAGCCAGTCGAAGACCGGCGAGATCTGCCGCTCCACAGCCGCGTCCTGCCGGCCGCGCGGGAAGCTGAGCAGCCAGGCCGCGCCGGGCAGCGTGGTGGTGTCGCCCGGCGTCAGGTAGCGCAGGTCGTAGTAGCTGATGGCGACGGTGCCGTGCTGGTCCACGGTGATCGACGGGGTGAAGGCGGGGCGTTCGGCGCCTGGTCGATCCGGACCGGGGTGCTCCAGTCGGCGCCGCCGTCCGCGGAGTGGACCAGCTCGATCGAGTCGTACTGCCCGCCGCTGAAGTCCGAACCCTCATAGGCGAGATAGAGCTCGCCGGTCTGCGGGTCGATGGCCACGTTGGGCAGACCGGAGCCGGCCCGCAGCGCCTTGCTCTGGTCGGTCGGCGCGTTCGGGTCCACCTCGTTGACCGCCGTGTCGGCGACCACCGGCACCGGCTTGCTCCAGCTGCGGCCCTGGTCGGTGGAGCGGACGAAGGCGAAGTGGGTCTCCTTGGTGGTGTTGCCGGTGGCGTCGGTGGCGGTGATCCACTGGAAGAAGTCGTAGAGCGTGTCGGTGTGCGCGTCGGCCACGATCACATTGCCGATGGTCTGCGAGTAGGGCACCACCGAGGTGTCCACGAACGGCCGCGCCGGGGACCAGGTGCGGCCGTGGTCGCGGGTGATCGAGATGTAGGAGGGGCCGTCGTAGGCGGTCGCGGTCTGGTCGATCCGGTCCCAGACCTGGTAGGCGGTGCCGGCGTGCACCGGGTCGGCGGTGACCGAGTTCTTGTCGTCGCCGACCGCCGGATCGGTGTCCTGGATCAGATTGCTGACGTGCTGCCAACTCCGGCCGCCGTCATAGGAGGTGGCGGCAGCGACCCCGTTGGTGGCATCGGTGGCGTCGAAGACCAGGGCGCTGCTGTAGGCGGTGCCGTCCGGTCCGAAGCTGACCCAGCCGTCCGAGGCACGCTGGTAGGGCAGGCCGCCCGGGGCGCAGTGGGTGAACGGCAGCGGGGTCTGGGTGAAGTGCACGCCGTCCGTGGAGTAGCTCGAACTCAGGCCCCGGGCACCGCCGTTGGACCAGCGGTCCTGCTGGTAGATGCCGATCACATGCTTAGGGTCGCGCGGGTCGGCGGCGGCGTACGGCTCGGCCTCGGCGGCCGGGTAGTTGGTGCCGGAGCCGTCGCCGCTGAGGTCGCAGGCGGCATACGGGTCGCCGGGGGAGATCAGGGTGAGTGGCCAGGGTGAGGTGGCCGCGCCGGCCGGTGTGCCGGTCACGGCGGCGGCGAGCGCGAGCGCCACGGTCGCGGTGGCGAGTGGCGCTCTGCTGCGGAACTGCTTCATCGAAACCCCCAAGAACGTCGGCTGATGGTGCCGGTGGTCGAACTGGGCGGTGCGAACCGGCTGGTGGGAACCGGGTGGTGCGAACTGCGCGTGCGGGTGGATCGGTTGCGTCGGCGAGGCCGGCGGTTGCCTCGGCGAGCCGGGCAGCTGATCGCGAGGAGTCTAGCCAGCCCGTCCTGGTCCGGGCAGTCCTCGACACGTGAAATGTGTCGGGCGAAAACGGATCGAGGCACTTGTGCGGTTCACGGGTGGGGGAGAATTTTTCATATCGCCCAGGTTGAATGGGATGAACCGGACACCTGACGGATCAGCAGCCATCATTCCGGCCCGAACCGTTGACAGCAGTGGTGGCTGGCGGCTTCACTCTCCTCAGCGCACTGAATTACCGAATTCAGTGGAGCAGATCCGGATGGAGGTGACAGAGATGAAGATTCTGTTTGCGGTCCGTAACACCATTTGCGGCCAGAAGAGCCTGAAGAAGAGCGCCTGGTACTTCTGGTACTAAGCCGGTGGAAATCGTCCCCGCACCCGGGGCGGGGACGAGCCCCCCGGTCATCATTCGACGATCCGTCAGCACCGCCGGCCCCGGAGACCCGTATGCCGATCACCGCCCGATCGCGGAGCCGAACCACCGTGTTCGCGCCGCGTCTCGCTGCCCTGCTCCGGGACCGCCTGGGCCAGGATGTGTTCCGCCTGGAGCCCGACACCATCGGGATCGCCGGCCCCGAGGCCATGGACCGGGTGCTCGCCGCCCGGCGCGCCACCGAGACCGAGCGGCCCACCTTCAAGCCGCTGCACGGGCGCTCGATCGGCCGCCCCGAGGCCTCCGCGGTGATGCGGACCATCGGCGGTGACGTCCGCGAGGCATTGAAGAAACCAATTCCGGAGAATGTCGACCTGAGCGGTCCGTGGCCGATCACCGGTCATTTCTTTCTGCGCGACCTCATTCTCGGAAACGACCCCTACCGATTGCGGCTGCTGATGAGCCGTAATCTGGAATTGACGCCGAAGCTCACCTGGTCGGTCATCGCCGCCGGCGCCGCACTGCCCCGGCGGCCGCGGCCGGAAGAGCAGCTGACCGGAGTGGCGCGGCTGTTCGCCGACGCCACCGGATACCAGGACCGCCGCTATGCGATGGGGATGTACCGGCGCGCCGCCGCCCCCGTCTGCTTCACCGTCTCCACGCTGGTGGCCAACGCGCTCTGGCTCGGCGCGCCCTTCGACGAGGGGGCGTCCAACCGGAACATCATCCATGAGTCGGCGCGCCTGCTGCCGCCCTCCTGGAACATCCTGCGCTACGCCTCGCCCGAGTACCCGGCCATCGACTCGCGGATCGGCCCCGCCGACGACGTGCTGATCCTGCCGCTGCTCTCGCACCGCGATCCGGCCCTGTGGGACGCCCCCGAGGAGTTCCGCCCCGAGCGCTGGGACTCGATCGACCCGGACACCGCTCCCGGCTACCTGCCGTTCGGCCACATCTCCGAACGCTGCTGGGGCCGCCACATGGTGATGCCGCTGGCCGAACTGCTGCTCGACCTGATCCGCCGCCAGGGACTGACGGTCGACCCGGAGCAGCAGCGGGCCAAGGTGCCGCTGGTCGGGCTCCTCGGCGTGGAGGAAATCAGGCTGATCAAGGAGGCTCGCGGTGCCCGTTGAACCGCAGCTCGTCGACGAGTCGTTCTTCGGCCGCCAGCACCAGGACTACCGCCAGTGGCGGGAGCAGGGCGGTGCGCGGCGGGTCCGGTTCGGCGGGCCGGTGCGGATCGAGGGCTGGCTGGTCACGGGCCACGCCGACTGCCGGGCGGCGCTCGCGGATCCGCGGCTGAGCAAGGACAGCGCGGCCCAGCGGTACGGCGACCTGATCGGCCTCACCGAGGGTCCCGGCGAGTCGCTGATGCGCCACATGCTCAACTCCGACCCGCCGCACCACACCCGGCTGCGCAAGCTGGTGCAGAAGGCCTACACCATGCGGCGGGTGGCCGGTATGCGGCCGCTGATCGAGGGCCATGTCGATCGGCTGCTCGATGGGTTGGCGGGCCAGGACGAGGCCGACCTGATCGCCGAATTCGCGCTGCCGCTGCCGGTCTCGGTGGTCTTCGACCTGTTCGGGGCTCCGCAGGACGAGCACGAGGCCCTCCAGATCCGGGGCAACTCGATCCCCGAGAGCGGTGGCGGCGACGGCGAAGTGTCCGTCATGACCGCCGAGTCGATGCTCGAATACATCCAGGCGCTGATCCGGCACAAGCGCGAGCACCCGGCCGACGACCTGCTCAGCGGCCTGCTCGCGGCGCGTGACGGCGAGGACCGGCTCACCGAGGAGGAGATCACCTCGATGGCCTTCCTGCTGGTGGTGGCCGGCCACCAGACCACCGTCAACCTGATAGCCAACGGCGTCTACACCCTGCTCACCCACCCCGAGCAACTCGCCGCGCTGCGCGCCGACCCCAGCCTGATGGCCGGCGCGGTCGAGGAAGTGCTGCGCTACGAAAGCTCGTTCGCGATCGCCTCGATGCGCTACACCACCGAGCCGGTGGTGATCGCCGGAACCGAGATCCCGGCGGGGGAGTTCGTGCAGATCGGCCTGCTGGCCGCGAACCGCGACCCGGCGGTCTTCCCGGATCCCGACCGGTTCGACATCACCCGCGACAGCTCCCGGCACCTCGCCTTCGGGCACGGCATCCACCACTGCCTGGGCGCGCCGCTGGCCCGGCTGCAGGCCGAGGTGGCGTTCACCCGGATCCTCGACCGGTATCCGAAGCTGCGACTGGCGCTGCCGGCCGAGGAGTTGGAGTGGCAGTACAACCCCGGCACCGGGGGCTGCTGGAACTGCCTGTGCTACTGCGGTAGTTGCCCGACCATGAGTTCAGGAAGCCGCGGCCGGGAGGTCGATCAGGTCGGCCAGCCGGGCCCGGTGCGCCCCCGGGGTGCCCAGCGCGATCTGGTCGGCCTTGGCGCGCTTCAGATACAGGTGGAGCGGGTGCTCCCAGGTCATGCCGATGCCGGCGTGCAACTGGACCGCCTCCTCGGCCGCCTTCACCGCGACGTCGCCGCAGTAGGCCTGCGCCACGGCGGCGGCGATCTCCGCGTCCGGGTCGCCGGCCGCCAGGGTGACGGCGGCGTAGCGGGCGGCGGCGTCGGCCGACTCCACGTCCGCGAAGAGATCGGCCAGCCGGTGCTTGAGGGCCTGGAAGCCGCCGACGGCCCGCCCGAACTGCCGACGCTCCTTCAGGTAGTCGATCGTGGTCTGCAGGCACCACCGCGCGACACCGACCTGCTCGGCGGCCAGCAGTGCGGCCCCGGCGGCGAGCGCCCGCCGGACGGCGCCCTCGCCGTCCGCGAGCACCAGCTCGCCGGTCGCGCCGGCGAGCGTGACGTCGGCCAACTGCCGGGTCATGTCGAGGGACACCACCGGGGCGACGACGGCGTCCGCCGCGGCCACGGCGTACACCGCGAGGCCGTCGCCGGCGGCGGCCGGGACCAGCAGCACATCGGCCTCCAGGGCCCCGGCCACGCTGGTCACCGTGCCGGTCAGCCGGCCGTCCGCGTCGACCCGCAGCGCGGGCAGCGCACCGTGCGGCGCCGCCGACAGCGGCACCACCAGCGCGGCGGTCCGCTCGTTGGCGGCGAGCGCGGCCAGCAACTCGCTGTCGGAGTCCAGCAGGACGGTGGTCGCCACCACCGCGCTGGTGAGGAACGGCACCGGGGCCACCGCGCGGCCGAGCTCCTCCAGGACGGCGGCGGCCTCGACGGCCGTCGCGCCGTCGCCCCCGCGCTCCTCGGGCACCAGCAGACCGGCCAGGCCGAGGTCGGCGGCCAGTACCTTCCACAGCTCGGCGACGATCGAGCGGTCGCCGTCGTAGAGCGCCGTCACCGCCGCCGGGTCGCACCGGTCGGCCAGCAGGTCGCGCACGACGGAGCGCAGGTCGGCCTCGACGTCGGTGGTGAGCAGGTTGAGGTCGCTCACTTCCGGAGCTCCTTCCAGGGGATGTCCTTGTCGACCCGCGGCTCGGCGGGGAGGCCGAGCACCCGCTCGGCGATGATGTTCCGCAGGATCTCCGAGGTGCCGCCCTCGATGGAGTTGCCCTTGGCCCGCAGATAGCGGTAGCCGGCGTCCCGGCCGGTGAAGTCGACCTTGTCCGGGCGGACCATCGTCCAGTCGGAGTAGCGCAGGCCCGCCTCGCCGAGCAGTTCGAGCTCCAGGCCGGAGAGTTGCTGGGCGAGCCGGGCGAAGGTCAGCTTCGCCGCCGAGCCCTCCGGGCCCGGCTGGCCGAGCGCCAGCTTCTGCCGCAGCCGCCGGCCGGTGACGCGGGCCACCTCGGCGTCCACCCACAGCCGCAGCAGCCGGTCGTGCAGCTCGGGGGTGCGCAGCTCGGGATGCTCGCGCCAGGTGCGGGAGACCACGCCCACCATGCCGCTCTCGCGCGCCACGGCGCCGCCGCCGATCGACACCCGCTCGTTGTTGAGGGTGGCGTTGGAGACCTTCCAGCCCTCGCCCTCGGCCCCGAGCCGCTGGGTGTCGGGGATCCGCACGTCGGTGAGGAAGACCTCGTTGAACTCGGCCTCGCCGGTGATCTGCCGCAGTGGGCGGACGTCCACGCCCGGGTCGGTCATCGGGCACAGGAAGTAGGTGATGCCCTGGTGCTTGGGCAGGTCCGGGTCGGTGCGGGCGACCAGGATCGCGAACGCGGCGTTGTGCGCTCCCGAGGTCCACACCTTCTGGCCGTTGACCACCCAGCTGTCGCCGTCCCGGACCGCGCGGGTGGCCACCGCCGCCAGGTCGGAGCCGGCGCCCGGCTCGCTGAAGAGCTGGCACCACACCTCCTCGCCGGTCCACAGCGGCCGCAGGAAGCGCTCCTTCTGCTCCTCGGTGCCGAACCGCAGGATGGTCGGCGCGGCCATGCCCAGCCCGATGCCGTTGGACTCCGGCTTGTTGTCGGGTGCCCCGGCCTCGGCGAAGAGCCGGTCCACCTCGGCCTGGAGAGCCCGCGGCAGCCCCGACCCGCCGTGGCCCGGCGGGAAGTACACCCAGGCCAGCCCGGCGTCGTAGCGGGCCTGCAGGAACGCCGACCGCTCGGTGGCGGCCGGGTCGTGCGCGGCAAGGAAGTCGGCGACCCGGCGCCGCAGTTCCGCGCGCTGCGTGGTCTCGTCAGCCATGGCAGCCTTTCATGGGGGTAACTCCTCTGTGATTGCGGAGACTTGAGGTCAGGGCCGGCGGGACAGGCCGGGGACCAGGTCGGCGAGTGCGGCGCGGGTGGTGTCGGGGTCGGTGTGGAGCAGCGCCCGCATGCCGACCGCGCGGGCGCCGAGCACGTTCGGCTCGGCGTCGTCGATGAACAGCACCCGGTCGGCCGGGAGGCCGAGTCGGGCCAGGGTGTGCCGGTAGATCGGGGCGAGCGGCTTGCGCAGGCCCACTTCGCCGGAGACCACCACGGGATCGAAGAGCGCGTCGATCCGCTCGCGCGGGTAGGTGTTGCCCCAGCTGTTGGAGAGCAGGGCCACCCTGATCCCGTGCTCGCGCAACTCGCCCGCCAGCGCGAACATCGCGGGGTCGGGGCGCATCCCGGCGAACAGCCGGTCCAGCACGCCGACCGGGTCGACCGGCCGGCCGTCGACCGTGCTCAGCTCGGCGGCGAACAGCGCGTTGAACTCCTCGACCGCCAACTCGCCGGTCTCCAACCGGTGGATGGGGGTGCCGCTCTCGGCGTCGCGGGACAGCCAGGCCTTGAGCGCGCGGGAGAACGAGGCCGGCTCGATGCCGTCGGCCTCCAGCCACGCCGCGATCGAGTGGCTGACCGGGCCGGTGAGGACGCCGCCGTAGTCGAAGACCACGGCGTCCACGGCGGTGACAGCTTCGGGCATGTTCTTCCCCTCGCGCGTACGTACTAAGCGCTTGCTTAGCTCGTGGGCTTCCAACTTACTAAGCGCTTGCTTACTGGGCGTTTCGCCCCTGAGTGCATTGCTTGGTGATGATTCTCCGGCTGTGTGTCCGCTCCGCCCGCGGTGACCGTAGTGCACGAAGTGGCAGCAGGGTCGCCTGTCTACGAAGTGACGCCGGGAGTGCGTACTTTCTCCTGTCTCATCCCAAGGAGTAGACCTGAGCCGCATTCGTCCGCCCAACGTCGAATCCCCTGGGCAGACGGGAAGTTCAGCAGTACGCATACATCATGACGGCTCGTCGACCGTATCCGAGCGACCTATCCGATGCCCGCTGGGCCCTGATCGAACCCACCCTGACCGCCTGGCGCCAGGCCCGCACCGCACGCGCCCTCGCCTTCGGCCGCCCGCCCGAACACGACCTGCGCGACCTGCTGGACGCGATCCTCTACGTCGATCGGACCGGCATCCCCTGGCGCTACCTCCCACACGACTACCCACCCCACCAGACCGTGTACGCCTACTTCGCCCGCTGGCAGAAGGACGGCGTGTTCGCCCAGCTAAACGGCCTCCTACGGCGTCTCGTTCGCACGGCCGAGGGTCGCAACCCCGAGCCGACGGCCTGCATCGTGGACTCCCAGAGCGTCAAGACCTCCACCAACGTCCCCGCCACAACTCAGGGCATCGACGCCGCCAAAAAGATCACCGGACGCAAGCGCAGCATCATCACCGACACAATCGGCCTGCTCCTTGCGGTGCTGGTCACCGCCGCGAGCGTCCAGGACGGCACCTCCGGCCGGCAACTGCTGACCCAGGTCGCCTCCGACCATCCCACGCTCCGCAAGGCCTGGGCCGACATGGGCTACAAGAACGCCGTCGTCGAGCACGGCGCCACCCTTGGAATCGACGTCGAGATCGTCCAACGCGACCCCGCCACCAGGGGATTCGTCGTCCAACCTCGCCGCTGGGTCGTCGAACGAACCCTGGGCTGGCTCATGAACCACCGGCGCCTGGTCCGCGACTACGAAGCCCTCCCGGCCCGCTCCGAAGCCATGATTCACGTCGCGATGATCAACCTGATGACCCGCCGCCTCACCGGCGAAGCCACCCCCACCTGGCGCGGAACCTGACCTCCGAAATCAGGGGCGAAACGCCCAGTTAGTGGCGTCAACAGGTAAGAGTTTCGCAGCTGCTGTGGCGCCGGTCACATCAGCGCGCGGAGCGTCTTCCAGTGGATCGGCCGCAACTGTCGGCGCTGCTGCGGGAGGGTCGTTGGCTAGGGTGGGCCTACCAATGAGTAGTGGCAGCGGAAGGGGTCGTCAGGATGGCGCAGGCACTGATCACCGGTGTGGGCGGGCGCGAGCCCGAGGTGGACCCGAGTGCGTTCGTGGCTCCGACCGCGGTGGTGGTCGGCTCGGTCCGGCTGGGCCCGCGGGTGAGCGTCTGGTACCAGGCGGTGCTGCGCGGCGACGCCGAGGCGATAGCGATCGGTGCCGACTCCAACATCCAGGACAACTCCACGGTGCATGCCGACCCCGGCTTCCCGGTCGAGGTCGGCGCCCGGGTGACGGTGGGCCACAACGCCGTGCTGCACGGCTGCCTGGTCGAGGACGACTGCCTGGTGGGGATGGGCGCCCGGGTGCTCAACGGTGCCCGGATCGGTGCCGGTTCGCTGATCGCGGCGGGTGCCGTGGTGACGCAGGGCAGCGAGATCCCGCCGGGGTCGCTGGTGGCCGGGGTGCCCGCCAAGGTCCGGCGTCCGCTCACCGAGGCCGAGCAGCTCGGCATCAAGGCCAATGCAGAGGGCTATCTGCTGCTCGCCGAGGCGCACGCCGGTATTGAGCTTGAGGCGCAGTAGTACGGTTATCCGGATTTCGATGACATGTTCCCGTCAGATTCACTCGTCCTGGTGAGTTTGCTCCTGACGCGATCCGGACCGGGACCCGCCTGGCGGCGGGCGCGGCCATGCTGTCGAGGGTGATCTCACGACGTGGATTTGTCACCGCATCGACCGCCGCCCTCGCCACCGCCGCGGCACCGGCCGCCGCCGCCGACCCTGTCGCCGCCGCCGACCCCGGACCGGCCCCCGGGTCACCGGCGGCCGGCGCTGCCGGGCGGCGCGCGGAAAGCGACCAGCGGCGCGCCGCAGCCGAGTTGATGGCCCATCGGATCCTGCTGGCGGACGACCAGCAGAACGACCTGACGATGCGCTACCTGAAACTGCTGACCGGTCAGGAGAAGGTGCGCGGCGGCCCGGCCCGCGATGTGGTGGTGGTCGGCGCGGGCGTGGCGGGCATGGTCTGCGCCCGGCTGCTGCTCGCGGCCGGGCACCGGGTGCGGGTGCTGGAGGCCAACCGCAGCCGGGTCGGCGGCCGGATCAAGACCTTCCGCGGCGACGTCTTCCAGGACGGCCGCCACCAGGCCGAGGCCGGTGCCATGCGGATCCCCTCCAGCCATGTGCTGACGTTGACGCTCGGCGACACCCTCGGCGTCCCCCGCCGGCCGTTCCACCTGGTCGACGTGCCCCCGAGCCCCGACCGGACCTCCGGCGACAGCAAGGTCACCTACGGCTCCTGGAACGGCGAGATCTTCAGCACCGGCACCGAGCCGCCCTACACCGCGCCGTCCGGCCTGGGCACCCGCCTGATCAACGTCAACGGCCAGGTGGTCAGCAAGGCCGACTACGCGAAGAACCCCGGGCCCGTCAACAAGACCTTCGGCTGGGACAGCAACCAGACCACCACCGCGGCCTTCAACGACGCCCTGGCACACGCCCGCTCCTACACCCAGATCCGCAACCCGGACGGCTCCTGGACCGACAAGCCGATCGGCGACCGGCTCACCGGCATGGCCCAACTGCTGTACGACCTCGACAACTACTCGCTGCTGCAGTACCTGGTCGACATCGCCGGCTGGGACACCCCGCAGATCCAGGCGGTCGGCACCCTGGAGAACCTCACCAGCCGGCTCTCCTACGGCTTCCTGCACTCCGTCTTCGACGCCACCGACATCAACCCCAGCGTCACCTACTTCGAGTTCAGCGACGGCACCGACGCGCTGACCACCGCGCTGGCCAAGGGACTTCCGATCGAGCAGGACCGAGCCGTGATCCGGGTGGAGAGCAGCGGCGGCAAGGTCACGGTGATCGCCGAACCCGAGAGCGGCCCCGAGGACGAAGCCTGCAATGGCGAGATCGGCGGATCCCAATTCCGCTACGAGGCCGACGCGGTGGTGCTCGCCATGCCGTACGCCGCGCTGCGGCACGTCCAGTTCGCGCCGCTGCTGCCCTACGGCAAGCGCCGGGCGATCAACGAACTCACCCATGACACCGCCCACAAGGTGCTGATCGAGTTCACCGAGCGCTGGTGGGAGTGGGACGAGGCCACCTGGCGCGACAAGCTCGGCAGCGACTACCGGACCGCGCCGCACGGCCCGGCCGTGCCCGCGGTCGGCGGCGGCTGCATCTCCGACGAGGCCGACCGGTTCGTCTACTTCCCCTCCCACCCCAGCCCCGGCGGGGCCCCCGGCGGCGTGGTCCTGGCCGCCTACAACTGGTCCGCGGACGCCCTGCGGTACGACTCGCTGACCCCCCAGGACCGGCACCGCGAGGTGCTGGACCACCTGGTGAGCCTCTACGGCGAGCGGATCCGCCGCTACGCCACCGACCGGGCGGTCTCGCAGTCCTGGCTGCGCAACCGCTGGGCGCTGGGCGAAGCCGTCATCGAGACCCCGGGCCAGCTCCTGTCGCTGGGGCCGCACGTGGCCGAACCGGTGGGCAACGCGCTCTACTTCGCCGGCGACCAGTGCCAACCCCGCTACCACGCCTGGATCTCCGGAGCCATCGCCTCCGGCTGCGAAGCGGCCCTTCAGGTTGCCAACGGGGCCTGACAGGACAGAAGTCATGGAACCCACCACCGCAACCGGCGGGACCCGCCGCCAGTTCCTGTCCCGCGCCGCCGTGCTGGGCGGTGCACTGGCCCTCGGCACCGCCGCCCCCGCGGCGGCCGCCGGCACCGTCAGGACCCGCACCGGCAAGGCCGGCAAGCAGGTCGCCGTCCTCGGCGGCGGAGTCTCCGGACTGACCGCGGCACAAGAACTGGCCGAACGCGGCTACCAGGTGACCGTCTACGAGTACTACACGGCACTCGGCGGCAAGGCCCGCAGCATGGACGTGCCGGGCACCGCCGCCGGCGGCCGCAAACCGCTGCCCGGCGAGCACGGCTTCCGGTTCTTCCCCGGCTTCTACCAGAACCTGCCGGACACCCTGCGTCGCATCCCCGTCCCCGGCAACCCCGGTGGCGTGCACGACAATCTGCGCAACCCCACCCAGGAGCTGCTCGCCCACACCGCACCGCGCCCCGGCGTGCTGCTGCCGTTCCAGATCCTCACCACCCCGCTGGACCCCGGCGATCTCAGCCCGGACTCGCTGCGCCGGATCCTGAGCGGCCTGCTGGACGAGGTGCTGCACCTGCCCGCCGACGAGGTCGCCTACTTCGCCGACCGGGTGCTGGTCCACCTGACCAGCTGCGACCTGCGCCGCGACCAGCAGTGGGAGCGGGTGCCGTGGTGGGACTTCATCCGGGCCGACCGGATGTCGCACGACTACCAGCGGTTCCTGGGCGTGGGGTTGACCCGGGCGCTGGTGGCCACCAAGGCGGAGCAGGCCAGCACCCGGACGGTGGCCCGCACCATCGTCGAGGCCTGGCTGCTCAACGGGCTGCTCGGCCGGGGCGTCGACGGCCAGCCCGACCGGGTGCTCAACGCGCCCACCAGCGAAGCCTGGATCGACCCCTGGGTCGCGCACCTCACCGCGCTGGGCGTCACCTTCCGGACGGCGACCGAGGTGCGGGAGGTGCTCTACGGCGACGGCCGGATCACCGGGGTCCGGGTCGCCCCGGCCGGCGGCGGCGCGCCCGAAACGGTCACCGCCGACTACTACGTCTCCGCACTGCCGGTGGAGCACGCCCGGCCCACCTGGGGCCCGCAGCTGCGCGCCGCCGATCCTGGGCTCGCCCGCTGCGACGCGATCCGCACGGACTGGATGACCGGCGTGCAGTTCTACCTGCGCAGCCCGATCCCGCTGGTGCACGGCCACGGCATAGCGCTGGACTCGCCGTGGGCGCTGACCACCATCAACCAGGCGCAGTTCTGGAACCGGGACTTCGCCGCCGACTACGGCGACGGCACGGTCAAAGACTGCCTCTCGGTCTGCGTCTCCGAGTGGAACGAACCGGGCATGCTGTTCGGGAAGACTGCCAAGGAGTGCACCCGGGACCAGGTACGCCAGGAGGTCTGGGCCCAGCTGCAGCAGGCGTACAACGTCCCCGGCCAGGCACAGCTGGAAGACGCCGACGTCAAGGCGTGGTTCATGGATCCGGCGGTCCAGGGCATCGGCGGACCCGACCCGAGCAACCGGGAGCAGCTGCTGATCCACCCCGCGGGCACCCTCTACAACCGGCCCTCGGCGGCCACCGCCGTGCCCAACTTCTTCCTGGCCGGCGACTACGTCCGCACCGATGTCGACCTGGCAACCATGGAGGGTGCCAACGAGTCCGCCCGGCGGGCCGTCAACGCCCTGCTGGACGCTGATGGTTCGGCCGCCGGGCGGTGCCCGGTCCACCTGCTCTACCGGGCACCCGAGTTGGAGCCCCTCAAACTGGTCGACGAGGCCCGCTACCGACTGGGACTGCCCAACACCTTCGACCTGGGCTGAAGCTGACTGTTCATCAGATGGGAGTGGCCTGCCTGACCGCGCCGATCAGGGCACTGGCGTGCTCGGTGAGGCGCGGCCAGCTGGGGCACTGCTCGGCCGCGGTGCCCTTGGTCAGGCAGGCCACCAACTCGGCGATGTCGGCGGCGAGTTCCCCCACCTCGCGGTCGCCGATGTGCAGGAAGGCCAGATGGTTGGTGCCGATCCGCAGCCCGCTGGTCTCCTGGGCCGAGCGGGGGTCGCCCGGGATCAGGTTCTTGTTGGCGAGAATGCCGACCCGCTCCAGCGCCGTGCTGACCGTCTGGCCGGTCGCGGCGCCGCCGCTCAGGTCGACCAGCACCATGTGGGTGTCCGTGCCGCCGCCCACCAGCCGGACGCCGCGGTCCAGGAAGGCCTCGGCGAACAGCTTGGCGAACCGCAGCACCCTGTCCATCGCGGCGCCGAACTCGGGCCGCTGGGCGGCGCCCAGAGCGACGGCCTTGGCGGCGATCATGCCGAAGTCGGGGGTGCCCTGGAACCCCGGGAAGACGAACTTGTCGAGCTTCGCGGCCGACAGGCGCGAGCCCGGTGCCCGCAGGATCAGCCCGCCGTGCGGCCCGCGCAGCTGCTTGTAGGTGGAGGTGGTGACGATGTCGCAGTGCGGGAACGGCGACGGGTGGCGACCGGCCGCCACCAGGCCGCTGATGTGGCTGATGTCGCCCAGCACCAGGGCGTCGACCTCGTCGGCGATGGCGCGCAGCGCGGCGAAGTCGATGGTGCGCGGATAGGCCGAGCCGCCGCAGATCAGCACCTTGGGCCGCAGCGCCAGCACCTGCTCCCTGACCCGGTCCAGATCGAGCGTGCCGTCCGGCCCGAGCTGGTAGTAGTCGGCCGTCAGATGCTTGGAGGAGCTCGCCGGGCGGGACGCGTGCGACAGGTGTCCGCCGTGCGACAACTCCATGGACAGCACCGCGTCGCCGGGACGGAGGATGCCGAAGAGCAGCGCCAGATTGGCCATCGAGGCCGACAGCGGCTGCACGTTCGCATGGTCGGCGCCGTACAGCGCGCAGGCCCGCTCCACCGCGAGCTGCTCGACCTCGTCGATCACCTCGGTGCCCGGATGGTAGCGGCGCCCCGGGTAGCCCTCGGCGGTCAGCGCGCTCAAGCCCAGCGCCTGGGTGACCAGCACCTCGGGGGAGGTGGGGCTGGACGCGGCCACCAGGTTCAGATGGCTGCGCTGCCGGGCGAGTTCGCGCTCGGCGAGCTTCAGGATGGCCGGGTCCGAGGCGGCCAGCGCATCGAGGGCGGTGTGCGTGACCCGGTCCATCAGGTCGGCTGGCCCGGGCGTCCGGGCGGCGCTCTGGTTCATGGGTGGCTCCCTCGATGACGGGTGATGGTGGGTCAGGGGACTCGGGCTCAGGGCGTCCGGCCGAAGTCGTCGAGCAGCCGGCGCAGGCCGCCGGCCCGGAACGCGGCGATCATCCGGTCGGCCGGGGTCTCGCGCCGCTCCAACCGTGCGAACAGCGGCGCGAGAAAGACCTCTTCGCCTTCGCCCCGGGATCGCAGTCCGCGCTCCGCGATGTCCAGCAGGGCGCGGATCGCCGCGATCGACCGCTCGTCCTCGGCCGCCAGCCCGTGGGTGCTGGCCCGCAGCCACAGCTTGCGCCACTGGGGCCAGCTCAGCTCCTTCAGCAGCGACTCCGCCTCGTCCAGCCGCTCCACGATGCCCAGGGTCAGCGCGGCCGCCACGCCCTCCTCGCCCTGCGGTGCCACCCCGCAAGAGCGGTTCTCCACATAGCAGTTGACGGCGTGCTCCTCGAACCAGTCGCCGAGCCGGCCGTGCTCGAGGGCGTGCCGGACTCCGTCGAGGTCGGCGCGGGAGTCGAAGGTGTAGTGCAACTTCGCGGCCGGCCAGCCGTATTGGTGGATCCGGTCGAGCATCTCGCGGTCGGCGGTGGCCAGTACCGGCGTGCCGTCGATCCGCCGGGCCGGCACCGGTTCGCGGGCCAGCAGGAAGTCCTTGAACGACCGGCCGCCGAGCACCTCGCAGCCGCCGCTCTTCAGATTGGTGAGGAACCAGACCCGGGAGGCCCAATGGTGCTCCAGATAGGCGCCCATGTCGGAGAACGGCTCGGTGGGCATGCTGTTGGAGGTGTAGGCCGCCTCGGCGGGCGGCACCCGGGTGGAGCGCTCGTACCACACCCAGTTGCGCATCTCCTTCCACGCCTGCTCCCGGCCGCGGGCCACCGGGGAGCAGGCGGTCAGCGCGGCGAAGACCCCGGCGAAGCCGCTGAGCACGTTGACGGCGCGCACCGCCTCGTCGGGCGTGACGTCCACCGCCGCCTGGTGCGAGGCGAGCGGCACCATCCAGTGGTGCAGATGCCAGCGGCGGGCCAGCAGCAGGTACCAGTCCTTCTGCGACTTGCGCGCCGGATCGGCCCAGGTGCGGGGCTGGATCCCGGCACACAGCACGGTGCACCCCATCGGCACCAGCAGCTCCTGAAGGGCGCGCAGCACCTCGTCCGCCGCGTCGACCGCCGCGCCGACCGTGCGCTGGGGCGCCAGCGAGAGCTCGACCGTGCAGACGCCGGTGTCGGTGTTCAGCCGCTCGTCGAAACCGCCCGTCTGCCGCCGCACCCCCGTGACCACGCCGGTGATGCTCTCCTGGACCAGCGACCAGGACGGATCGCGACCGGCCAGGGCGTGCCACAGCCGCTGCGCCCCGGCGCGATCCAGGCCCCGGCCGGTGCCGAGCTCGACCACCGGGAACTCCAGTTCAAGCCCGACCCGGCGCAGTTGTGCGGCCACCGGCACACCCTTTCCTCGCGGACGACCTCCGAGAGCGCCCCGTTCCGTCGCCCCTGTGGCATCAGACCACAGCGGGTCAGGGCGTGCTCACCGAGGACGCGCGATCAGGTGAGCGGGGCGGCGGTGGGGCCGGCACGGAGCGCGGGGGAGCAGGCGGGGATCAGCCGGGCCTCGGTGAGCCGGGGTCCGGCAGTCGGGCGCCGGAACTGGCCGGCCGGGGCAGGCGTCCACCACGATGGGGGTAGCCAATAGTCCAAGGGGGACCATCATGCGAGCCGGACGGCCCAGCTGGGAGCAACTCCGCGAGAACTTCGACAGCATGCTGGCCTCGGTGCTGGCCGGTGGCGGGGTGCGGAGCTGCAACGGTCTGGACTCGGACACCGATGACGCGCTCTGGGCCATCATGATGGCCTACCCGGACGTCACGCCCGAGTTGGTGGAGGCCGCGCACCGGGCCTTCGCGGGGTACCAGGACGGCAGCAACGCGGCGCGGTGGGAAGCGGAGATGGACCGCTGGCTGGAGGAGCGCGAACAGCGGCGCCAGGCACGCCAGGAGTGACGCGGGACGGAAAAAGCCCACCGCACCGGGGCGGGCTCAGGGGCCCACCCCGGTGCGGTGGCGTTCAGGGGCTGCGGTCTCAGCCGACGTTCAGAGCGGCGTCGTCGATGACGAAGCTGGTCTGGTTGCTGGAGTCCTCGGTGCCGGTGAACTGCAGGGTGACGGTCTGGCCGGCGTAGGCGGACAGGTCGACGCTCTGCTGGGTGTAGCCGGAGGCGGCGTTCACGTTCGACCAGGTCTTCAGCTGGGTGCCGTTGGCGGTCAGCTTCAGGGTGTCGTACGCGGTGGTGCCGGTCTCGGCGGTGTCGATGTGCAGGTAGAAGGTGAAGGCGCCCTTGCAGTTGGCCGGGATGGTCACCTGCTGCGACAGGGTGTCGGTGTGGGTGGTGCCGTAGCCGTCCAGCCAGGCGTAGTAGCTGCCGCCGTGGGCGGCCTCACCGGTGCTGTTGGTGATGACGCCGGAGGAGGCGGTCCACGGCGAGGTGCCGGACTCGAAGCCGCCGTTGCCGATCAGCTGGCCCGGGGTGGTGCAGCCGGTGCCGCCGCCGCTGGTGGCGACGGTGAAGGTGAAGGTGGCGGAGCCGGTGGCGCCGGTGCTGTCCTTGGCGGTGACCGTGACGGTGCTGCTGCCCGCGGCGGTCGGGGTGCCGGTGATCAGGCCCGAGGAGCTGATCGACAGGCCGGCCGGCAGGCCGGTGGCCGAGTAGGTCAGGGTCTGGCCCGAGGCCGAGTCAGAGGCGTTGACCTGCAGCGAGACGGCGGTGCCGACGGTGCCGTTCTGGGTGCCCGGGCTGGTCACGGTCACGGTGTTGCCACCGGTGCCGCCGCCGTGGGTCAGGATGGCGTGGGTGATGGCGCAGGAGTTGGTGTCGTTCGACCAGCTGGCCTGCTCGGCGAAGGAGCCGAAGGAACCGAACGAGACGTTGGCCGCGCCGCCGGTGGTGCCGGGCTTCAGCCAGGCGCACTCGTCGGAGTTCTCCTGGCCGTTGTAGGTGGCGTCACCGGTGTGGTTGGTCCAGCCACCCGCCGGGTTCTGGTCCGACATCATCTCGTGCCACTCGTGGCCGAGGGTCATGGTGTAACCGTCGAGGGTGCCGGGCGAGTTGACGAAGCCGACGCCGCAGTTCTGGCCCGCGTCGATGTTGTACGGCTGGTTCGAGAACGCGATGTCACCGTACGGCGAGGAGGCGGCGCCACCGGTCAGGGTGGTGTCGCCGTTCCAGTCGTGCCAGGCGCAGTAACCCGTGCTCGGGTTCTGGTAGTCGTCCGGGTTGGTGCCGTGGGGCGACAGGACGATGTAGTACGCGTCGCGGTTGGCCGCGGCGGTGGTGTTGCTGAAGTGGCCGGCGGCCTTGACGGCCTCCTGGGCCAGCTGGTTGCCGGTCGCCTGGGCCGGGGAAGCGGCCGCGTTGTCGTACCAGACGCCGGAGAGGACACCGCCGGCCTGGTACGGGATGAAGTTGGCGTTCGACGGGCAGCTGGTGGCGCCGGAGGCCACGTTCGGGCCGTCGCACCACTGGGTCAGGTCGGCGGACCAGGTCTCGCCGTTGGTGCCGATGCCCTTGAACATCTGCTGGGTGGCGCCGGCCGCGCCCGCCGAGTCACCGGAGAACTTGGCGTTGCCGTTGGCGTCCGTGCTCTGGGTGCCCCACTGGTTGCCGTAGAAGACCAGGTAGACCTTGGAGTGGCCGCTCTGAACGCCGATGCCGTCGACACCGCCGCCGTAGGAGAGGGTCTCCGCGCCGGTCGCGGCAGCCTGCAGCTGGTTGGCGAGGGTGTTCCGCCGCTTGGCCTCGTACGCCTGGATGCCCGGCATGGTGCTCTTGGACAGCGTGGTGCTGTACGGGTTGAACTCGTTGTTGATGCCGGCGCCGCTGACGGTCGCGGCGTGGTGGTGCGCCGTGCCCGAGACGGACGGAGCGGCGGTCGTGGCCGCCTGCGCCGGGGCGGCCATGGTCATACCGGCAGCAGCGAGCGCCAGGGCGGCTATGCCACCGAGCGCCGCGTGCTTGCGGCTAGACGTGGGGGCGTGACCCATGTGTGGGTGCCTCTCTCGTACCGACCACCCGCGCTTTTGGGGACACGGGTGAGTCCTTGTGGGGAAAGGTGGCCTGCGGCAATTCCTACGAACGCGTCGAGGTGTGCGAGGACGCACGGAATTGACCGTCCGTCACGCTCGCCGCTTGCTGGTGCGTAGCAAAGCAGAGTTGATTAACGGCGGTCAACGGATTAAGGACAGGAAATTCTCAGGAAGGTGTCTGCGCAGCTCAGAGGCTTTCGGCTGATCAACTTGACGCGCGTAGCCATTCACTGATTAGGCCTCGGAATACTGTTCCGTGTTCGGCGTAACGACCCTGGATACGGTTTTACGAGGAGGCCCGGATACGCTCGGATCCATGGCTATCAGTACCGCAGTATGGTCGTTTGTCCTTTTCGTCGCGGTCCTCACCATCACGCCCGGCATCGACACCGCGCTGGTCCTGCGCACCGCCGTCACCGGTCGCCGCACCCGCGCCTGGGGCGTGGTCCTCGGCATCCAGACCGGCGTCATGATCTGGGGCGCCCTCACTTCGGCGGGTGTAACCGCCCTGCTGACGGCCTCTCACCTCGCCTACCAGGTGCTGCGCTGGGCCGGCGCGCTGTACCTGGTGTGGATGGGCCTGCGGATGATCCGCGACGCGCGCCGCGGCAGCGCCGAGCCGGCGGCGGACGAACCGCTGCTCCCGGTCGCCTCGGACTCGCTGCTCGCGGGCTGGCGGCAGGGCGCCCTCACCAACCTGCTCAATCCGAAGGTGGGCGCCTTCTACGTCGCCGTGCTGCCGCAGTTCATGCCCCGGGGGGTCGACCACTTCGCCATGGGCCTGCTGCTCGCCTCGATCCACGCGCTGCTCGGCCTGCTCTGGTCGACCGTGCTGATCGGCGGTGCGCGGGCGCTGCGCGGCTGGCTCAGCAGGCCGCAGGCGCGTCGGCTGCTGGACCGGATCACCGGCACCGTCGTGGTGGCGTTCGGGATCCGGCTGGCCTTCTTCAGCGACTGACCCCGTCCTGACGGGGCGCCTGAGGTCTGAGGGGCGCCCGAGGCCGGACGGGCGCCCGAGGCGGAGCCGTCCCCTGCGCCCCTGTGCGGATGATCAAGCGACTCTTGAGCATGTCCAGACGAATGATTAGGCTACGTGTGATTTCGTTGGACTCTGGGGCACCGGGGCTCAACGCCGCACACTGCTCGACATCTTCAGAACCGACGTGTGCTCACGGGCCCCAGCGGGCCCACTGAGCCGGCCCGCCACAGCACGAGCCAACCCGTCACGGCATGAGCCGGCACGGCCCTGAGCCGTTGAGGACCCCCCACTCTTCAACGACTCAGGGCCGTGCCTTCTTTTTGCCTTCTCCGTCCCCGCCCGCGGTATTGATGCGGGTCCCACTGCAAGTAAGGTAAGGCTTTGCTTGTCGAGCTGCGGTTCGGGTGACACCCCACAAGGACACCTCGAGGCAGCCCGCTTCATGATGAACGGCTTCATGAACGGCTTCATGATCGGTGACGGAGGTCCTGGTGTCTGCTGAGGTGCAGCAGCGAACGGGGGCGGTGGTGCCACCCGGCGGCCGTGCCGCGCTGCCGGCCTGGTTGCGGTGGCGCGGCGCCGGTCCGCTACTGCCCCTGCTGGCGGTCGCGGTGGTGCTGGTGGTGGCCTCGCCGCTGGTGTTCCTGGCGCTCAAGGCCGGGGAGTCCGGCTGGGCCGAAGTCGGGCGCCTCCTCGCCCGCCCGCTGGTCGCCACCCTGCTGCAGCACACCGTCTCCCTGGTCGCGGCCGTCACCGTGGGCACCGCGGTGCTCGGCTTCACCGCGGCCTGGCTGGTGGAGCGTGCCGAACTGCCGCTGCGCCGCACTTGGACAGTGCTGCTGACGATGCCGCTCGCCGTGCCGGAGTTCGTGCGCGGCTACTCCTGGGTCTCGCTCTTCTCCGAAGTGCGCGGCTACTGGGGCGCGGTACTGGTGATGACCTCCTCGCTCTACCCGCTGGTCTTCCTGCCGGTCGCCGCCGCCCTGCGCGGCGGCGACCCGGCCGCCGAGGAGGTCGCCCGCAGCCTCGGCCACGGCCGCCTGACCACGTTGTGGCGGGTCACCCTGCCGCTCACCAGGCCGGCGCTGGCCGGCGGCGCGCTGCTGGTCTCGCTCTACCTGCTCGGCGAGTACGGCGCGTTCGCGATGATGCGCTACACCACCTTCGCCACCGCGATCTTCACCGAGTACCGGCTCGGGTTCGACGCGGCGTCCGCCGCGATGCTGACCCTGGTGCTGGTCGCGCTGGCGCTGCTGCTGGTAGGCCTGGAAGCCTGGACCGGGCGGCGCGGCCGGGTGGTGCGCGGCGGCGCGACCGGGCGCCGCGGGGCGCCGCTGCCGCTCGGCCGCTGGCGCTGGCCGGCCCTCGGCTGGCTGGCCGCGATCGTCGGCACGGCCGTCGGGGTGCCGGTGTACGCACTCGGCTACTGGCTGGCCAAGGGCTCCTCGACCACGCTGCCGTCCGCCTCGATCGTGGACTCGACGCTGACCACGCTCGGCTACGCGCTGACCACCGGCGCCGCCGCGACCATCTGCGCGGTGCCCGTCGCGCTCTACTCCTGGCGGCGCGGCAACTGGCTGTCCCGGTTGCTGGAGCGCGCCGCCTTCCTGACCCGGGCGCTGCCGGGCATCGCGGTCGCCCTCGCCGTGGTCTTCTTCGCCATCCGCTACGCCCAGCCGCTCTACCAGCAGCCCGCCATGATGGTCGTCGGCTACGTGGTGCTGTTCTTCCCGCTGGCGCTGACCGCCGTCCGTGCCGCCCTCGCCCAAGTGCCGCCCGGCGTCGAGGAGGTGGCGCGGTCCCTGGGCAGGAGTGGGGCCGCGCTGCTCTGCCGGGTCACGCTGCCGCTGATCCTGCCCGGACTCGGGGCGGCCTTCGCCATGGTCGCGCTCACCGCCAGCACCGAGCTGACCGCCACGCTGCTGCTGCGCCCCACCGGCACGCAGACCCTGGCCACCCAGTTCTGGGTCTACACCAGCGGCCTGGCCTACGGCGCCGCCGCACCGTACGCGGCCGTGATGACCCTGCTCTCCCTCCCCCCGGTCCTGCTGCTCACCCGCCGCACCCTCGGCATCAAGCGCGCCACGAAGGAGTCATGATGAGCGGTCTGACGATCACCGGTCTGCGCGCCGACCACGGCGGCTCCCAGGTGCTGGCCGGACTGGACCTGACGGTGGCCGACGGTGCGCTCGCCTGCGTGCTGGGCCCGTCGGGCTGCGGCAAGAGCACCCTGCTGCGCGTGATCGCCGGCTTCCACCGGCCCAGCACCGGCCGCGTGGCGCTGCGCGACCGGACCTTGGCCGACGACCGCACCTGGGTTCCCGCCGAGCGCCGCCGGATCGGCTACATGCCGCAGGACGGCGCGCTCTTCCCGCACCTGAGCGTGGCGGGCAACATCGGCTTCGGGCTGCCGCGCGCCGGCCGCCGCGAGCGGGTCGAGGAACTGCTGGAGCTGGTCGGCCTGCCCGGCCTCGGCAAGCGCCACCCGCACCAGCTCTCCGGCGGCCAGCAGCAGCGCGTCGCGCTGGCCCGCGCCCTCGCCCCGGCCCCGGAGCTGCTGCTGCTGGACGAGCCGTTCGCCGCCCTGGACGCGGTGCTGCGCGCCGACCTGCGCGCCGAGGTCGCGGCCACCCTGCGCGCGGCCGGCGCCACCGCGATCCTGGTGACCCACGACCAGGACGAGGCGCTGTCCTTCGCCGACGTCATCGCCGTGGTGCGCGACGGCCGGATCGCCCAGGCCGGCACCCCGGACGAGCTCTACCACCGCCCGGCCGACGCCGAGGTGGCCAGGACCCTGGGGGAGGCGAACATCGTCACCGCCGAACTCGACGGCGACAGTGCCGCCACGGCGCTCGGCCGGCTGCCGCTGACCGCCGCCGGGGCCGGGACGGGCCAGGTGCTGCTGCGGCCCCGCCAGCTCTGCCTCGACGAGCAGGGCTCGGTGCGCGCCCGGGTGCTGCGCAGCCACTTCCGGGGCCACGACCACCGGGTGGAGCTGGCCCCCGATCCGGACCACGGCCTGCCGGAGCGCCTGATCGCCTACACCGACACCGCCCCGCCGGAGGCCGGCAGCACGGTCCGCCTCGCCGCCACCGGGGCGACCCACCCCATGGGCGGCGTCCAGGACCGCGTTCCGGTGGGCTGAGGACGGCTGAGCGGCGGCCGGGCACGATGCCCGGCCGCCGCCGTCTCTACTGCTGAGTAACCCCCGTGTTCCGGGCCGGGCCCCCTTCTGGCACCATGACCCCCACACATGCTGCGATGATCATGCGACGCCCGCGGCAGGCCCTCCCGGAGAACGCGATGCACCCCTTCCTCGACCATCCAGGCCCACTCGCCTTCGCACACCGCGGCGGTGCCCTCGGCGCGCCGGAGAACTCGCTCGCCGCCTTCGAGCAGGCCGTCGCCCTCGGCTACCGCTACCTGGAGACGGACGTGCACGCCACCGCCGACGGCGTGCTGCTCGCCTTCCACGACCACCGCCTCGACCGGGTCACCGACCGTGGCGGCGCCGTCGCCGAACTGCCCTGGAGCACCGTCCGCGAGGCGCGCATCGGCGGCACCGAGCCGATCCCGCTCCTGGAGGAGCTGCTGGCGGCCTTCCCCGAGGCGCGCTTCAACATCGACGTCAAGGCGGCGCCCGCCGTCCGGCCGCTGGTCGAGGCGATCCGCCGGACCGACTCCTGGGACCGCGTCTGCGTCGGGGGCTTCTCCGACACCCGCCTCGCCGCCGTCCGCGCCGCCGCCGGCCCGCGGCTGGCCACCTCGCTCGGCCCGCGCGAGGTGCTGCGGCTGCGGCTGCGCTCGCTCGCCGGCCCGCTCGTCCCCGGTCGCCGCCCGCCCGGGCCGGGCATCTGCGCCCAGGTGCCCGAGCGGCACCGGGGCGTCCGGGTGGTCGACCGCTCCTTCATCCGCACCGCGCACCGGCTCGGCCTGCAGGTCCATGTCTGGACCGTGGACGACCCGGTGCGGATCGGGGCTCTCCTCGACATGGGTGTGGATGGCATCATGGCGGACCGCATCGACGTCCTGCACGACGTCCTTGCCGAGCGCGGCCACTGGACCGGCAGCGACCGCGCAACGACCACCGGAGAAGACTGATCATGATCACCGCTACCGACCCGGCCGACCAGTCGACCGCCGCCGATGCCGACGCCCGCGCGATGAGCCGGATGCGGTTCGGCTGGTACGTCAACGACTGGGCCAACGCCGCGTTCTCGGCCACCGTCCTCACGGTCTTCATCGGCCCGTACCTGACCACGGTGGCCAAGAACGCCGCGGACGCCCACGGCGACGTGCACCCGCTGGGGCTGTCCATCCGGGCCGGCTCGTACTTCCCGTACACCGTGTCGTTCTCGGTGCTGGTCTCGGTCGCCGTCATGCTGCTGACCGGTACGGTCGCCGACCGGACCGGGCGGCACAAGGAGCTGATGTGCGGCTTCGCCTACATCGGTGCGCTGGCCACGATGGGGATGTTCTTCCTCGATGGCAACCGGTACCTGCTCGGCGGCGCGCTGCTGGTGGTCGCCAACATCGCCTACGCGGTGTCGGTGGCGCTGTCGTACGCCTTCCTGCCCGGGCTCGCGACGGCCGACGAACGTGACACGGTCTCGTCCAAGGGGTGGGCGGTCGGCTACGCGGGCGGCGGGCTGCTGCTGATCGCCAACCTGGCGCTGTTCGAGGGGCACGACGCGCTCGGCCTCTCCTCCGGCACGGCGGTCCGGATCTGCCTCGCCTCGGCGGGGCTCTGGTGGGCGCTGTTCACCCTGGTGCCGCTGTTCCGGCTGCCGTCCCGCGCCGGGGCGACCCCGGTCGCCGCCCGCCGGCCCGCCGAGCCGGGCAAGCCCGCCGCCGGCAGCCTGCGCGAACTCGCCCGCACCCTGCGCGGCATGCGCCAGTACCCGCTGACCCTGCTCTTCCTGGCGGCCTTCCTCTGCTACAACGACGGCATCCAGACCGTCGTCTCCCAGGCCTCGCTGTTCGGCAGCGAGGAACTCGGCATGGGCCAGACGTCGCTGGTCGCCGCCGTCCTGCTGGTGCAGATCGTGGCGATCGGCGGCGCGCTGCTGCTCGGGCGCATCGCCCGCCGCTACGGCGCCAAGCGGACCGTCCTCGGCTCCCTGGTCGCCTGGGTGGCCACCCTCGCGCTCGGCTACCTGATGCCCGCCCACAAGCCGGTCTGGTTCTTCGGCCTGGCCGCCATGATCGGCCTGGTCCTGGGTGGCAGCCAGGCGCTCTCCCGCTCGCTCTTCTCGCACCTCATCCCGGCCGGCCGGGAGGCGGAGTACTTCAGCGTCTACAAGATCAGCGACCGCGGCACCAGCTGGATGGGCCCGCTGGTCTTCGGGCTCGCCTACCAGACCACCGGCAGCTACCGGTTGGCGATCATCTCGCTGCTGGTCTTCTTCGTCATCGGCTTCGCCGTCCTGGCCAAGGTGCCGGTCCGCCGCGCCATCGAGGCCGTCGGCAACCCCGTCCCGGAGCGGCTCTGACGACGAACACCGGGTAGCGCCTCGCAGGCGCCGCCCGCCCCGCTCGGCGCGCCTTGAGCGGCCCCGCCGGTTACGGTGACCGCACTGGACGGGCCGAGCGGATGAGGGCGAGCCGGTGACGGACGTGGTGGACCAACGCGAGCCCCGCAACCTGGCGCGGCTCGCGTTGCTGTGTGCGCCGGCGGCCGTCGTCGCGGTCGCGTTCACCGGCCTGCACGGGCTGCTGGTGCTGCTCGTCGAGCTCGCCGGGCTCGTGCTCATGGCCGCCGGCGGGTGGTGGGCGCTCACCCGTCGCGGCATGCCGCGCGTCCTCGGCGCGCTCCTGGCCGTGGCCGCGCCCGCCGGCGTCATCGTGCTCGCGCTCCACAAGCAGGTGTTGCTGCTCTCCGCGATCGCCGTAGCCCTTTGGTTCGCCGGGCTCGCCTGCGCCCGTGCCGCGCTGCGGCCAAGCCGGCCGCACGGAGCGATGCCCGAACGGGAGGCCCCGCCGCCGCGGCGGCCGGTGCTGATCATGAATCCGAAGTCCGGTGGCGGCAAGGTGGAACGCTTCCGACTCGCGCGGCGCGCCGAGGAGCTGGGCGCCCGGGTGGTGCTGCTCGACACCTCCGTGCAGCAGGACGTGGCCGGGCTCGCCCGCCAGGCCGTCGCCGAGGGCGCCGACCTGCTGGGCGTCGCCGGCGGCGACGGCACCCAAGCCCTGGTCGCGGCGGTCGCCGCCGAACACGGCCTGCCGTTCCTGGTCATCTCCGCCGGCACCCGCAACCACTTCGCCACGGACCTCGGCCTCGACCGCGCCGACCCCGCCACCGGCCTGGACGCGCTGCGCGACGGCGTCGAACTCGCCGTGGACCTGGGGAAAGTGGGGGACCGGCCCTTCGTCAACACGGTCTCCTTCGGTGCCTACGCGCAGATCGTGCAGAGCCCGCAGTACCGCGACGCCAAGACGGCCACCGCACTGGACGCCTTGCCGGACCTGCTGCTGGGCGCCGGTGGTCCGCACCTGACCGCCCAGGTGGGCGACCAGCGCCTCGAAGCGCCGCAGGCACTGCTGGTCAGCAACAATCCCTACGCCGCTCCCGACCCGATCAACCTCGGGCGCCGCCCCCGCCTGGACAGCGGCGTGCTGGGCGTCCTCGGCATCCGCGTCGACGGCGCCGCCCAGGCCGCCGAGCTCGCGCTGCGCGGCGCCCGCGCCACCGGCCTGGCGGTGCTGTCGGCGCGGCAGGTCACCGTGTACGCGGACCGCCCGGAGATCCCCGTCGCCGTCGACGGCGAGGCACTGGTCATGCCGACGCCGGTCGTCTGCTCGCTCGGCGGCCGCGCCCTGCGGGTCCGCGTCCCGCGCGACCGCCCCGGCGCGGACCCGCTCCGGCAGGAGCGCGCCCGCAGCGTCGACTGGCGCGACATCGCACGCCTCGCCTTCCCCCGTACGGAGAGCCGCCCGTGAACGACACCGTGCTGAACGACCTCGCCGCGCTCGACGGTGCGATCTACGCCGCGATCGCGGCGACCCCGACGCCCACGCTCGACTCGGGCCTGCGGAAGCTGTCCGGCGTCGCCGACAACTCGAAGATCAACCTGTCGATCGCGGCGGCACTCACGCTCGTTCCGGGGCGGTGCCGGCGCGCCGGGCTCGCGGGTGCGGCGGCCGTCGGGCTCGCCTCCTTCACCGCCAACATCATCGGCAAGGAGCTGGTGCACCGCCCGCGCCCGGACCGGGAAGCAGCGAAGGTGGCGATCGCCCGCCATGTGCCGATGCCGACCTCGGCGTCCTTCCCCTCCGGGCACACGGCCTCGGCGTTCGCGCTGGCGACCGTGGTGGGGACGGTGCTGCCCGCCACCGCGACGCCGCTGGCGCTGCTGGCGGGCGCGGTGGGGTACTCCCGGGTGCACACGGGAGTCCACTACCCGGGCGACGTGCTGGCGGGTGCGCTTCTGGGCGGGGCGTGCGGGATGGTCGTCCTCACCGTCGGCCGAAAGCTGGCTGAGCGTCAGCGGGAATCTGCTGCAAGGCTGTTCAACTGGCAGCCGACGAGCCGGTAGTCCAGGCGGGGGCCGGAGGGGCTCAACTCGGTGTTCAGCAAGGTGCCGTACCACCCCAGGGACCGCGCCGCCCCAGTGCGCTTGTAGGCCACTCGCTCCAGTGGTGCCGCTGCTCGGGGCGTGCGAGTTCGGCGTCAACGAGTTCGGTGGTTCCATGCTCAGAATCTGCGAGGCAGAATTCATCGTGGACATCCCAGAGCAGTGGACACCCGAGCACGACGCCGACTGGAGCGCGGACCTGCTGCCGGCAGGCCTGACGGCGGCCGGTGTGACCCGGCTGCACGGCGGCGTGGCGAACTGCGCCTGGCTGGTGGAACTGACCGGTGGCGGGCGGGTGGTGGTGAAGGGTGGCCGGACGTCGCCGCCCGGCCTCTTCCAGGCGGAGGCCGAAGGCCTGGCCGCCCTGCGGGAGGTCGGCCGGCTCCGGACCCCGGAGGTGATCGCCGTGACCGGCACCTCGCTGGTCCTGGAGGCACTCGATCCCGAACTCCCGGCCGACGCCGACCGCTTCTGGGAGGAGGCCGGGCGTGCGGTCGCGGGCCTGCACGCGCACAGCTCGCCGCGGTTCGGCTGGGACCGGGACGGGTGGCTGGGGCGGCTGGTCCAGCGGAACACCTGGGACACCGACGGGCACCGCTTCTTCGCCGAGCACCGAATACTCCGCTACCTGGCCGAGCCCGGCGTCCGGCTGGCGTTGGACGCGTCCGACCGGGCCGCCCTGGAACGGTTGTGCCTCCGGCTTCCGACACTCGTCCCGGCGGGCCCCGCCGTACTGACCCACGGCGATCTGTGGCGGACCAACGTGATCGCCGACATCGCCGGTCGGCCCGTCTTCATCGACCCCGCGGTCTGCTGGATGTGGGCCGAGGCCGAGTTGAGCATGACGTACTGCACCGGGGGAGTGCCCCGCCGCTTCTTCGACGCCTACCACGAGGTCCAACCGCCCATCGACGGTTGGGAGGAGCGGATGGCCCTGCTGAACCTGCGCGAACTGCTGTGCGTGCTCGCCCACTTCGGCCCGACCGGCGACTACGCCGAGCAGGTCAGGGCTGTCGTGGAGCGGTACGGATGAGGAGAACCGTCCGCTGGGCAACCCGGCCCCAGGCGCTGACGCCGACTGGCATTTCAGTCAGGGCCGGTCGCGCTCGCTCCCGGCCCGCCAGGTAGGGTGTGGGCCCATGGCTGGCCGCAAAACGTCAATCCTGGAAGCAGCCGCGCGGGTGATCGCCCGCCGCGGGGTCCGTGGTCTGCGGGTGGAGGAGCTCGCGGCCGAGGCCGGTGTCTCCACCGCGCTGATCTACTACCACTTCAAGGACCGGACCGGGATCCTGCGCCAGACGCTGGAGTTCATCAGCGACCGGGCCGAGCGGTACACCACCGAGCGCGCCGCCGGTGGCGAGGAGCTCGGCCCGCGTGCCGAGCTGGAGCAGACGCTGCTGCTGGAGCTCCAGGACACTCCCGAGGTGCGGGAGAACAGCACCGCCTGGGGTGAACTGCGCGCCAGCGCGGTGTTCGAGTCGGAGCTGCGGGAGGACCTGGCCCGGGCGACCCTGATCTGGGTGCAGGAGATCGCCGACCTGCTCGGCCGGGTGGTTCCGATGGCGTCGGCCACGGCTCTCGCCGCTGCGGCCGAGCGCCTGACCGCCCTGCTGGAGGGTCTCAGCATGCGCTGGCTCTGCGGCGGCATCCCGCTGGACCACGCGAGGACCCTGCTGGTCGAGGGCGTCGACGCCGAGCTGAAGCGCCTGCAGCGGTAGCGGCGAGCCGTCCTGACCTGCGGCGCACCGCGCCACGCCGAACCGAAGCGCCTGCGGCGATCTCCGAACCGCAGGCGCTGCTTTGTGCCGTCTGTCAGTCCTGCCTTGTCCCGACTTGTCCCGTCTTGTCTTGCCGCAGGCAGCTCGCCTTCCATTTCTTGACTGATTTTTCAGTCAGTGCGAGAGTGGGCGCTGTGCCCGAGCGGCGAGCCGGTGGTGCCGGTGCACATACTCGATCAGGAGATTCCCATGAGCGATCACAGCAGCCGCGTGGTCGGTGACGGCACCCTCGGGGTGCCGCGGCCTCCCGGCGGGGGCTGCTCGGCGCTGCGGGGCTCGGCGCGGTCGGGCTGGCGTTCGGTGCGCAGCTGTTCGGCGCGGGGTCGGCGGCCGCAGACGGCGGGTCGGCGCCGCGTCCCCGGGTGCCGATGGACGACGTCCCGCACGCCCGGACGTGGATGTCCTGGCCCTCCCGCAAGTCGGTCTGGGGGCGGCAGCTGCGCGGCGTCCAGGAGGACATCGCGCTGATCGCCCGCACCATCGCCCGCTACGAGCCGGTCGTGCTGTGCGCCCCGGACGACTACTCGGTGGCCGAGGCCCGCTCCCACTGCGGCGCGGACGTCACCGTGATCGGCTCGATCCCGACGGACGACCTGTGGATGCGCGACATCGCCCCGGTCTTCCGGCGCGACGGCCGCGGCGGACTCGACGCGGTCGGTCTGAACTTCAACGGCTGGGGCAAGAAGCAGGTCCACGCCGACGACGCCTACGTCGCGGGGAGCGTCGCCCGGCTGAACGGCCAGCGGTTCGTCCGCGCCGACTTCGTCGGCGAGGGCGGCGCGATCGAGACGGACGGCGACGGCACGGTGATGGCGACCGAGAGCAGCCTGGTCAACAAGAACCGCAACCGGCGGATGAGCCGTGACGAGATCGAGTCGGCCGTCTTGGACGCCTACGGCGCGGACCGGATGATCTGGGTGCCGGGCATCAAGGGCAGGGACATCACCGACGACCACATCGACGTCACCTCGCGCTTCGTCCGCCCCGGCGTGGTGCTGGTCCAACTGCCGCCGAACGACCGCACCGACGAGTGGGCCCGGGACGCGCGCGAGCAGTTCGCGATCCTCAGCGGCGAGACCGACGCACACGGGCGGCGCCTGGAGGTCATCCGGGTCGAAGGGCCGGACACCGTCCGCTCCCGCAAGTCCGACTTCGTCGACTCGTACCTCAACTTCCATGTCGTCAACGGCGCTGTCATCACCGCCCAGTTCGGCGACGCGTACAAGGACGCGGCGGCCAGGGCGACCCTGGCGGCGGCCTTCCCCGGGCGCGAGGTCGTCCAACTCGACGTCGACCGGCTGATGGCGGGCGGCGGCGGCATCCACTGCTCGACGATGCACGAGCCGCTCGCCTAGCACGGCCCAGGCATTAAGCCCCGCCCATCGCCAACTGACGTGGCCCGTCGCACTGTTCACCTGCCACGGCCAGCCGTACTGCTCAACTCACGTGTGCCGTCGCGCTGTTCGACTCGCACAAGCCCCTCCTGGGCGCGGCCGCCTGCCATCGTGCCGCGCCCCGGACCCCGCTTCACTGGAGAGTCCCGCATGTCCATTTCCGGCTTTCCCCGCCGCAGTGCGCTGCGTTCCCTCGCCGGCGCCGCGCTGCTCGGCCTCGGCGTCACGGCCTGCACCGGCACCGACGACCCGGCCGATCCCGCAGACCCCGCCGCCTCCGGGTCGGCCGCCCCGTCCGGCGGCGCCGCCCAGAGCGCCGGGCGCAGGCTGGGCGCGGAGTGGGAGAAGCACGAGCGGACCTTCATGGCCTGGCCCGCCTCCCAGGACGTGTGGGGCGGCCAACTGGGCGCCGTCCGCAAGGACATCGCCGCCGTGGCGCGGGCGATCGGCGGACGCGAGCCGGTGGTGCTCCTGGTGCGCCCCGGGCAGGAGGACTCCGCGAGGAACGCCTGCGGCTCGGCCGTCGAGATCCTCTCCACCCCGGTGGACGACCTGTGGGCCCGCGACACCGTGCCGGTCTTCGTCGAGCAGGGCGGCAAGGTCAAGGGCGTCGACTTCAACTTCAGCGGCTGGGGCGGGAAGCAGCAGCACGCCAACGACGCCGGCATCGCCCGAGCGGTGCTGGCCAAATACGGCTTGGAGCGGATCACCACCCCGATCGTCGCCGAGGGCGGCTCGTTCGAGAGTGACGGCCAGGGCACCCTGCTGATCACCGAGAGCTCGGTGGTCAACGGCAACCGCAACCCGGGTAGGAGCCGGGACCAGGTCGAGGCGGAGCTGAAGCAGGCCCTGGGCGTCACCAAGGTGATCTGGCTGGCCGGCGTGCGCGGCAAGGACATCACCGACGCGCACGTGGACTGCCTGGCCCGGTTCGCCGCCCCCGGCGTCGTCTTCCTGGACCGGGCCTTCCCCGGCACGCCGCCCGACGTCTGGTCGCGCTCGGCCGACCAGGCCCGCGCCGTGCTGGCGGACGTGACTGACGCGACCGGAAAGAAGCCGAAGGTCGTCGAGATCACCCAGCCCGATCCGGACCGGATCACCGGCCGCGGCGACGCGTTCGTCTCCTCGTACCTGAACTTCTACGTGGGCAACAAGGGCGTCTACCTGCCGCTGTTCGGCGACCCCGAGGCCGACGGGCAGGCCCAGCAGACCATGAAGGACCACTTTCCGGGCCGGGAGATCGTCCCGATCCAGATCGACACCATCGCCTCCGGTGGCGGCGGCATCCACTGCTCCACCCATGACCAGCCCGCCGTCTGAGGCGCACCGCAACTGGAGCTCCGCGCAGGCGGGATGAGCAGCCTGGGCCCGATGGCGCTCCGCCCCCTGCGCGGGCCGGAGCGCCCAAGTGGCCCGGCTCGGGCCGGGTCGCTCACGGTGCTCCCCGGCGGTGGGTGGGCGGGATCGCGGTCAGCGGCCGGTGGTGACGACCATGCGGAAGCGGGCCCGGCCGCCGGCCATCTTGGCAACCGCGGCGGCGGTCTCCTCCAAGGGGACCTCCTCGATCCAGGCGCGCACGCCGGACAGGGCGGCGAAGCGCAGGGTGTCCTGGATGTCGACGGCGGTGCCGGAGGAGTGGGCGTAGACCCTGCGGTCGCCGTTCAGCAACTGCAGCGGGCTGACCGTGAGCCGGTCGGGCGAGACACCGACGATGACGAGCTCGCCGCGCCGGGCGAGGCCGTCGATGGTGGCGGACATGGCATCGGAGTTGGTGATGGTGGCCAGGACCACCCTGGCTCCGCCGAGGGCTTGCAGAGCCTCGGCGACGTCGCCGGCGGTGCTGTCGATGTAGTGGTCGGCGCCGAGCTTGTGCGCGAGCGGCTCCTTCTCCTGCCCGCGCGCGATCGCTACGGTGCGAAAGCCCATGGCGTGGGCGAACTGGACGCCCAGGTGGCCCAGCCCGCCGAGGCCGAGGACGGCGACCGTGTCGCCGGGGCGGGCGGCGGTGTGGCGCAGGGCGTTGAAGACGGTGATCCCGGCGCACGCCAGCGGGGCGGCCTCGGCGGCGGTCAGCTCGTCCGGCACGGCGGCCAGCGCGACGGCGGGGACGATGACGGAGTCGGCGTAGCCGCCGGGATAGGCGGCGCCGGGGATCTGCAACTGGGGGCAGTGGATGGCGTCGCCCGAGCGGCAGGCGTCGCAGCGCCCGCAGCTGCCGCCGTACCAGCCGACGGCGACCCGGTCGCCGACCTGCCAGCCCGCCACGCCGTCGCCGAGGGCGTCGATGCGGCCGGCGATCTCGTGCCCGGGGGTGACCGGGAACGTGGTGCCGGGCAGCAGTCCGGCTGCGATCAGCAGGTCGGAGTGGCAGACGCCGCACGCCTCGACGGCGATGCGGACCGCTCCGGGCCCCGGCTCGCGAGCCGGGACCTCGACCAGCTCGGGCGGGGCGTCCGGGGCGGCGACCTGGACGGCGCGCAGCATGCCGCCGGGGGACGTGGGGGTGGTGGCAGTCATGGAGAGCCCTTCGCTCTGGGGCCGACGCGGAGCCGGGCCCGCATGCGGTGACCAATCCAGCTTGGTACGTCCACCAGCGGTTGGCCACACAGTGCCGGTCCGACGGTGAACGCGCCGGGTCCTGCGGTGTGAGACCCTACGGGCGGGAATCGCAGGGGTGTCGCACGCTGGGGGCGATAGGGGCCATGGGGGCGAAATGGGACTGAGCGGGCAGGTGGGAGCGGGGCTGGCTCCGATGGAGACTGCTGGTCACCTCCTGGAGAAGATCCAGCAGGGCAGCACATACGCCCGAAGCAAGAAGAAGCGGTTCCGCCTGGCCTCTTCGGCGTTGAAGGTGCTGACGCTCTCGCTGTCCGCCGCCTCAACGATCATCCTCGGCCTGCAGAGCCTGAACTTCTGGGCCGGCTTGGCCTTCGCCCTCGTGGCAGTGGTCACCCTGCTCGGGGCCGTCGAGTCGTTCTTCAACTGGCGATCGCGCTGGGTGCTGATGGAGGAGACGCAGTACCGGTTCCGGCGTCTCGCTGATGACCTCGAGTACCTCATCGCATCAACGCCCACGGCCAATCTCACCCACGACCAGCTCCAGCCGATCTTCGACGAATACCAGAGCGTATGGGCGCACTTGGGCGAGCGCTGGCTGCAGGAGCGCCGCACGCTGAGTGCCTCCGCCGAGAGCCGGTGAGCCTGCCGGAACCAGAACCTTCCACGGTGCCCACTCACGCGCTGTTCAGCTGACGGCGAAGACCGGTATGCCGACGGTGAAGACCGGCCCGACCGGGCTCGACAATCCCTATGGTCCAGTCACATGACGACTGTTACCACACGCACGGTCGAGTACCCGGCTGACGGCCTGACGATGGTCGGGCACCTCGCGCTCCCCGCCGGTGTCGACCGCCGACCCGCGGTCCTGATCGGACCCGAGGGGCCGGGCCTGAACGACTTCCAGTGCCGCCGGGCCGACGCCCTCGCTGAACTCGGGTACGTGGCACTGGCCTTCGACCTCCACGGCGGGCGCTGGTTCACCGACCCGCAGCAGATGCTGGCGCGCGTGATGCCGCTGCTCGCCGACCCGGACCGGATGCGGGGCATCGGCCATGCGGCACTCGATGTGCTGCGCGCCGAACCGCGGACCGACCCCGACCGGATCGCCGCCATCGGCTACGGCACCGGGGGCGCGATCGTGCTCGAACTCGGGCGCGACGGCGTCGACTTTCGGGCGATCGGGACGGTCAACGCCCTGACCACGGGCCGACCGGGCGAGGCCGCGCGCATCCGCTGCCCCGTGTGGGCCGGGGTCGGATCGGAGGACCCGATCATGCCTGCCGGGCAACGGGACGCCTTCGCCGCCGAGATGCAGGCCGCGGGCGTCGACTGGCGCCTCGTGGTCTACGGCGGAGCCCTGCACGCCTTCCACCACCCGCCGGTCGACCAGGCCGTGGTCCCCGGCGTCGGCTACCACCCGCAGCACGCGCGGCGGGCCTGGCGCGACATCGTCGACCTGCTCGCCGAGTGCCTGCCCGTAACGGACTGAGCCAGAGCGTCTGCGGCGATGCCATCGAGGAGCACTTCGGTGGCTTCGACGCATTCAAGAAGCAGCTCACCGCCGCCACCGTCGGCGTCCAGGGCTCCGGCTGAGGCATCCTCTCCTGGGAGCCGCTCGGTCGGCGCCTGATCGTCGAGCAGGTCTACGACCACCACGGCAACGTCGGCCAGGGCACCACCCCGCTGCTCGCCTTCGACGCCTGGGAGCACGCCTACTACCTGCAGTACAAGAACGTTCGCCCCGACTACGTCACCCGCCTCTGGGACGTCGTCAACTGGCAGGACGTCAGCGCTCGCTTCGCGGCCGTCAAGAACGCCTGACCGCACCGCCGGCTGCGGCGAGCCGAGCCTCCCCCACTGCCAGGCAACGGAATTCAAGACTCAAGCGCTGGTGGGGCGCGGTGTGGGCGCGCCGGCACCTACCCGTCGGCGGCGCCCTCGGCGGAGTCGAGAATCTTGGTGAGGCGAGGGAACTCGGACGGCGCTGCGGCCGACTACCTGGGCGGGCTCGCAGTGGCGGTCCCAGCTGATTCGGATCACCAGGAGAGTTCCATGCGTTCTCGCGTGTTGTGCGGCGCGGCCGCTGCGGTCGCCCTGCTCGCCACGGGCTGCGGCAGCAGCGCGAAGTCCGGCGACGCCGCGGCGCCGACCGCCGGGGCGAACGCGCCCGCCGGGGCGGCCTACCCCGTCAAGGTGACGGACTGCGCGGGAGCGGAGACCACGTTCGGCTCCGCCCCGAAGAAGATCGTCACCAGCAACGCCTCCAGCCTGGAGATGCTGCTGTGGCTCGGCGCGGGGGACCGGGTGATCGGCACCGGGTTCCCGCCCGGCGCGGGCACCATGCCGGCCCGGTTCGCCGACCAGGCCGCCAAGGTGCCGGTCCTGGGGCAGATGGTGATCTCCAAGGAGAAGCTGCTCGGCTCCGGCGCCGACCTGTACGTCGACACCTTCGCCTCGGTGGGGTCGATGGGCGGCAGCATGGGGACGGCACCCACCGAGCAGGAGTTCGCCGCCGCCGGGATCAGGCACGTCTACCTGCACTCCACGGCCTGCGCCGCCATGATGAAGGGACCGCAGCAGGACCTCTCCCAAGTCGAGGCCGACATCAGGAGCCTGGGCGCGATCACCGGCACCTCGGCCAAGGCGGACGAGCTGGTGGCGGGGATGGAGCAGAAGGTCGGTGCGGTGCGCAAGGCCCTCGCGGGCGTCGCGGCGGGCCAGGAGCCGTCGTACTTCTTCTTCGACTACGACGCCGGGACGAAGCAGCCGATGGCCGAGTGCGGCAAGCAGGTCGCCAACGCGGTGATCACCCTGGCCGGCGCCCGCAACATCTTCGGCGACTGCGACGGGGACTTCAAGGCGGTCTCCTGGGAGGACGTGGTGGCGAGGAACCCCGACTGGATCCAGCTCGGCGTGCGCAACCAGGGCGGCGACGCGGCGAACCAGAAGGCGTTCGACGCCGCTGCCCAGTTCCTGAAGACCTTCCCGGCCACCAAGGGCCTCAAGGCCGTCCAGGAAGGCCACTTCGTGCGGATCGGCTCGGAGGTGACCACCATCGCCGGCGTCCGCGACGCCGACACCGTCCAGCGGATCGCCCACACCATCCACCCCGACCTGGTGAAGTCGTGACCCGGGAGGCTGCTGTCTCCCACCGGTCCGTGCGTACCGTACGGGTCGGCCTGGTCGCCGCCGTGCTGGCCGTCGCCCTGATCGCCGCGCTCACCGTCGCCGTCTCACTGGGCGCGGTCGACATCCCGGTCGGCGAGGTGTGGACGGTGGTCGGCCGCCGGCTGGCCGGCGACGCGCCGCAGCCGGGCACCCGCGATCTGATCGTCTGGCAACTGCGCGCCCCACGAGCCCTGTTGGCGGCCGTCGTCGGTGCCGGGCTCGGCCTGGTCGGCACCGCCGTCCAAGCCCTGGTCCGCAACCCGCTCGCCGACCCCTACCTGCTCGGCATCTCCTCCGGTGCCTCGCTGGGCGCGGTCGCGATGATCGTGCTCGGCGCGGGGGTTGGCTCGGCCATCGGGTTCGGCGTCTCGGCGGCGGCCTTCGCCGGGGCGCTCGCGTCCTTCGCCCTGGTCTGGGCGCTCGCCCGGCGCGGCGGAGGATTCGCGCCGATGCGCCTGGTGCTGGCGGGAGTCGGCATCGGGCAGTTCCTCTCCGGCTTCTGCAGCTTCCTGGTGCTCCAGGTCGGCGACGACCAGCAGACCCGTGGCGTGCTGTTCTGGCTGATGGGCAGCCTCGGCGGGGCCACCTGGAGCCAACTCCCCATCCCCGCTGCGGTCGTGGCACTGGGGCTGCTCGTGCTCCAGGCCCGCGCCCGCCCCCTCAACGCACTGCTGATGGGCGACGAGACGGCCGCCGGCCTCGGTGTGGACGTCACCCGGCTGCGCCGTGAACTGTTCGCCGTGACCAGCCTGCTCACCGGCGTGCTGGTGGCCGTCTCGGGGGCGATCGGTTTCGTGGGCCTGCTGGTGCCGCACGTCTGCCGCCTGCTGGTCGGCGGCGACCACCGCCGACTGCTGCCGCTCTCGGCGCTGGCCGGGGCCGTGCTGCTGGTCGCGGTGGACACCATCGCCCGCACCGCGCTGTCCACCCAGGAGGTGCCGATCGGCGTGGTGACCGCGCTGATCGGGGCACCCGTCCTGCTCTACCTGCTGGATCGACGCCTGGAGCACCGTTGAGAATCTCCGTCGAGGACCTGACCGTCACCCTGTCCGGGCGCGACGTGCTCTCCGGCGTCCGACTGCTGGCCGCCGACGGCGAGATCGCCGGACTGGTCGGCCCCAACGGCAGCGGCAAGTCCACCCTGCTGCGCACCGTCTACCGGCACCTGAGGCCGTCGGCGGGCCGGGTGCTGCTGGCCGACCGGGACGTCCGGTCGATGACGCCCGTCGAGGCGGCCCGGCACATCGCCGCGCTGCCCCAGGAACGCGGCGGTGACTTCGAGTTCACCGTCCGCGAGATCGTCGCGATGGGACGCGCGCCCTACCAGCGGGCCTTCGCGGGGGAGGGCGCCGCCGATCGCGAGGTCGTGGCCGAGGCCCTGGAGCAGGTGGGGCTCGGCGGGCAGGAGCGGCGCAGCTTCGCCGCGCTCTCCGGCGGTGAGCGCCAACGCGTGCTGCTGGCAAGGGCGTTCGCCCAGAAGCCGGACGTCCTGGTGCTGGACGAGCCGACCAACCACCTCGATGTGCGCCACCAGGTCGAGCTGCTGGCCCTGTTGCGGGCCCAGCGCCGCACGACGCTGATCTCGCTGCACGACCTGAACGCCGCGGCCTCGCTCTGCGACCGGCTGCACGTCCTGCACGAGGGCGCGGTGGTGGCCTCGGGCCCGCCGCGCGAGGTGCTCACCCCCGCACTGCTGGCGCAGGTGTTCGGGGTGCGGGCGGCGGTGGTGGAACACCCGCTCACCGGTGATCCGCTGATCGCCTTCGATCACCGCGCGGCCGTCGCGGAGGTCGCGCGGGCGTAGCTCGCCGAGCCGCCCCGAGCCCGGTGCCCGCCTGCTGCGGGCACCGGGCTCACGGCTGTCTATACGGTCTCGAAGTGGCTGGGCCGGCCGTCCCGCAGCACGAGTCGACCGAGCTGCTCGGCCTCGCTGCGGCGCATCAACTCCCAGCTGCCGTCGGCTCGGTGGAGGACAACGGAGTGCCATGGCGTGGTCCAGGCGTCCTCGGCGTCGAGCAGGCGGATGCCGAACTTGGCGGCGCCGCGCCGCTGGGGGTGGATGGACAGCCGCACGGAGCGGGGGTGCTGTTCGGCGATGAGGTCGCCCCAGGCACGGCTGCGCTGGATGACGCCGTAGGCGCGCTGTCTGCAGTTGCGTTGCAGGGCCGATCTGCTGCCCTCGAACCCGACGGTGTCCTCGGTGAGGAACCGGGTGATGCCCCGGTAGAGGGCCAGGGTGGCGTCGTCGGACTTCACCTCGGCACGCAACTCCTCGACGGTGGGCGCGAATTGTGCGTGCACGCGAGCGCGTTTCGCGTCGTGGGGGAGGTCGCCGAGGACATCGCGTAGGTCGAACACCGAGAGGTGGTACAGGCGTTCGCGCCGGACCAGGGCGGCCAGCTCGTCGGAGTAGGCGTCGATGTGGTGGTCGGGGACGTGGATCAGGTCACCGAAGATGTGCCCGTCGGAGCAGATCACCATCCTCGCGCCGGGTGCGTACACCTCCCGGACGGCTGTGCAGAGGTCGTTGAGGAAGCCGAGGGAGAGGCGTTCGCCCTCGTCGGGGAGGTGCCCGAGGACCTTGGCGGGGCTGGGGGACTTGCAGGGGAAGCCGGGCAGGGCGAAGACGATCGGATCACCGGCGGCGACGAAGTCGGCGAGCTGGCGCAGCTGTTCGGGGAAGGCTTCGATGGGCGCCGACCTGTCGCGGTCGGCGGCGCGGCGGTGCGGCAGGAGCAGCTTCAGGATGGCGGCGCAGGTGCGGGCGACGGACGGCGCGTGCGGCGTACTGGTGCCGACGGGCGGCATGCGGTCCTCCACGAGGGCAAGACGGGATGGCGCCCCGGCGGTGTGGCGGTGCCGGGGCGTGGGATGGAAGGGGTCAGCGGCTCAGTCGCGCGGGAGGGTCAGCTGCGCTTGTCGTAGGCGACGGGCAGCTCGTTGACGCCGCGGGCCAGGACGGCCGGGATCCAGACGAGCTCGCTCAGGTCGCCGGCGGGCCGAAGCCCGGGCAGGCGGGTGAGCAAGGTGCCGATGGTGATCTGGAGTTCGGCGCGCGCCAGGGCCGCGCCTGGGCAGAAGTGGATGCCGTGGCCGAAGGCGAGGTGGGAGTTCGGGGTGCGCTCCAGGTCGAGGGTGTCGGCATCGGGAAACTGCTCGGGGTCGCGGTTGGCCGCGCACAGCGAGACGATCACGGAGTCGCCGGCCGGCACGCGGGTGCCGTGCAGGTCGCTGTCCTGGGCGAAGAACCGCCAGGTGGTGAGCTCGAACGCACTGTCGTAGCGCAGGAGTTCCTCGATCGCGCGGGGCATCAGCGCGGGCTCGTCGCGCAGCCGGGCGAGCTGGTCGGGGTGGCGGAGCAGGGTGATCAGCATGGTGGTGATCTGGTTGGTGACCGGCTCCTGGCCGGCGACCAGCAGCTGGAAGATCACGGAGTCCAGCTCCTCCTTGCTCAACTCCCCACGCTCCTGGGCGATGACGAGGCGGCTGAGCAGGTCGTCCTCCCCGTGCGCGCGTTTGTGCGAGACGACGTCGGCGATGTAGCTCTGCAAGCCGCGCAGCCGGCCCTCATAGAGGGGACGGCCGGGATCCTGCGGGCCGACGGGCTGCACGACCTTGCCCCAGTCCCGGTCGAAACGCACCGTCAGCTCGGGCGGCAGGCCGATGACCTCGGCGAGGACCTGGAACGGGTAGTGCGCGGCGAACCCCTGGACGAGATCGGTGCCGCCCTCGTCCGGGAGCGCGTCGACCAGGGCGTCCGCCAACTGCTGGAACCGTGGGCGCAACTCCTCGATGCGGCGCGGCGCGAACGCGTCCAGGACCAGGCGGCGCATGTCGGTGTGCTTGGGCGGATCCTGGTGCAGCAGGTGGACTTGGAGCTGGGAGTGCTGGGGCTCGGGCATGATCGAGGCCAGGCTGCGCCAGTAGTCGTTGCCCAGGGCGTGGTTCTTGCCCAGGCGCGGATCGTTCAGCGTGTGATGGGCCGCGTCGTAGCCGGTGACCAGCCAGGCGGCGATGCCGCTGGGGAAGCGGACCCGGTGGACGGGACCGGCCTCGCGCAGCTCGCGATAGAGGTCGTAGGGGTCGCTCTTGTACGCCTGGCCGTAGAGGGGCACGGGCTCGGCGCGGGAGGCTCCGGTGACGGGGCAGCGTGGTTCGGCGGTCGGGTCCTGCTCGGGCTGGGGCATGTCTGCTTTCCTTCAGGGGAGTTCAGAGAGTGATGGCGGGGCGGTGGTGGTCGAGCCACAGGGCGAGGTCCACCACCCGTTCCAGGCGCAGCCGTTGTCCCCACGGCAGCTGGTCGGGCGGGGTGTCGAGGCTGGTCTTGATGACGCGCTCGTCGGCGATGCCCCGGACCTGCGGCACGTCGAGGGCCTCGCGGGCCAGCCGCTGCAGGCCGCGGTTGTAGTCGGGGTGGTGGGTGGCCGGGTAGTGGTTCTTGGGCCGCCACAGCACCGACTCGGGAGCGATGCCCTGGGCGGTGGCGCGCAGCAGGCTCTTCTCCCGGCCGTCGTAACTCTTCATCGCCCAGGGGGTGTTGAAGACGTACTCGACGAGGCGGTGGTCGCAGTAGGGCACCCGGACCTCCAGCCCCCGGGCCATCGAGAGCCGGTCCTTGCGGTGCAGCAGCTGGCGCAGCCAGCGGGTCAGCGAGAGGTGCTGCAGCTCGCGCCGGCGGTGCTCGGCCGGGTCCTCACCGTCCAGGTGGGGGACGGCGGCGAGCGCGTCGCGGTAGGTGTCGGCGCGGAATTCGCCGATGCGCAGGGTGGCGGCGAGGTCGGGGTGCAGCGGCATGGCGGCCGCGTCGCCGGTGACCAGCAGCCAGGGGAACGTCCGGGCGGCGAGCGCCTTGGGATCGTGGAACCAGGGGTAGCCGCCGAAGACCTCGTCCGCGGCCTCGCCGGACAGGGCGACGGTGGAGTGGGCGCGGATCTCGCCGAAGAGCAGGTAGAGCGAGGTGTCCATGTCGCCGACACCGATCGGTGAGTCCCGGGCGACGACCACCGCCCTGCGGTGCTCCAGGTCGAGCAGGGCGTGCGGGTCGAGGACGACGGTGGAGTGGTCGGTGCCGATGAACGCGCCCGCCTCGGTGGCGAACGGGGTGTCGTGCCCGGTGCGCAGCACGTCGCCGGTGAACTGCTCGGCCTGGTCGCTGTAGTCGACGGCGTAGGAGCGCAGCCGGGCCTGCGGGCCCTCGGTGCGCCGCAGCTCGTCCGCCGCCAGGGCGGTGATGACGGTGGAGTCGAGGCCGCCGGAGAGCAGGCTGCACAGCGGGACGTCCGCCGCCAACTGGGCGCGGGCGGCGCGGTCGACCAGGGAGTGGACCCGTTCGACGGTGGTGGCCTGGTCGTCGGTGTGCGGGCGTGCCTCCAGCTGCCAGTATCGGCGTTCGGTGAGGCCGGAGCGGTCGAGGGCGAGCAGGCCGCCCGGCGGGATCTCGTGGACGCCCGCCCAGATGGTGGGGCCGGTGTTGAACAGCAGGCTGTACGCCTCGCGCAGGCCGGCCGCGTCCACCCGCGGGCTCACCTCGGGGTGGGCGAACAGGGCCTTGGGTTCGGAGCCGAAGACGAGGCCGCCGTCGATCCGTGCCCAGTGGAGCGGTTTGACGCCGAGCCGGTCGCGAACCAGCAGCAGGCGCTCGCGCCGCTCGTCCCAGATCGCGAAGGCGTACATGCCCTCCAGGCGGTCCACCAGGGCGTCGCCCCACTGCCGGTAGCCGCGCAGGACCACCTCGGTGTCGCTGCGGGTGCGGAACTCATGGCCGAGGCGGCGCAGTTCGGCGCGCAGCTGGTGGTGGTTGTAGACCTCGCCGCTGTAACTCAGGACGACCTGCGGGTGCTCTGCGCGGTCGGCCATCGGCTGGGCGCCGCCGACCAGGTCGAGGACGGACAGGCGGCGGTGGCCGAGGGCCGCGTGAGCGCCGAGCCAGATGCCGCCGGCGTCGGGGCCGCGGCGGGCCAGGGTGGCGGTCATCGCCTCGATGACCGGTGCTTGGCGGCGGGCGTCGTGGTGGAACGAGGCCCAGCCGGTGATTCCGCACATGGGAGTTGGCTTCCTTCGGGTGGCGTGTGGTCAGTTGGCCCGGGCGGGGGCGGCGGTCCGGCGGCCGTGGCGGGCGAGCAGCAGCGCGGCCAGGCAGGCGGCGGCTGCGGCGAGTCCGAGCCCGGCCCGTGCGCCGCCGGTGTCGGACCCGCCCAGGCCCCAGGCGGCGGTGGCGAGCGCGGGCCCGAGTGCGAAGCCGAGGCTGCGGGCGAGCTGGACGGCTGATCCGGCGGTGGCGATCCGCTCCGGTGGGACGGCGGACATCACCAGCGACTGGACCGGCCCGCCGTACAGGCCCATGCCGACCCCGGCCAGCGCGAGCCGCCACGCGATGTCGGGCAGCGACCAGTCGGCGTCCAACGGGACGAGCAGCAGGAGGCCGAGGGCGGTCAGCCCGGCCCCGACGGCGGCGAGCGGGCGGGAACCGAACCGGTCCGCGAGCCGCCCGCCGAGCGGCCCGGCCAGGCCCATGCCGAGCGGGAAGCAGAGCGTGGTCAGCCCGGTGGCGGTGGCGCTCACCGCATCGTCCAACTGGAGGTGCAGGGAGAGCGCATAGCGCATCGCGGCGAAGCCCGCGGCCAGCGCGAGGACGGCGCCGTGGACCCCGTGCGTCCCGGACTCGCGCAGCACCGAAGCGACGGGCCGCCCACCGGGTCTTCTCAGCCACAGCGCGGTCAGCGGCACGGCGGCCACGGCGAGCAGGAGCCAGCCGGGAGAGCCGGGGGAGAGGGTCAGGGCCAGCAGGACGGCGGCGACGGCGCCGCCGACCAGGGCGGCGTCGCCCAGCGAGGCCCGGTCGGGCCGGCGCAGTCGGCCGCCGCGCGGTGCGCTGCGGTGGGCGACCAGCAGGGCGGCCAGGCAGACCGGGAGTTTGACGAGGAAGATGGCCCGCCAGCCGAGGTGGTCCAGGAGCAGCCCGCCCAGCGCGGGGCCGGTGACCGCGCCCAGCGGCCCGAGGGTGGCGGGCACGCTCATCGCCCGTCCGCGTAGCTGCGGCCGTACCGACCGGGCGGCCAGCACCGGCATCAGCACGAACAGCACGGCACCGAACGCGCCTTGGGCGAGCCGCGCGGCGATCAGCCAGGAGGCCCATGGGGAGACGGCCGCTGCCGCGCTGCACAGGGCGAAGCCGCTGACCGCCAGCAGCAGGGCTGACCGGGCGCCGACCTGGTCGAGCCACCGCCCGGCGGGCAACAGCAGCGCCACCACCGGGAGTTGGTAGCCGAGCACGGCCCACTGCGCGGTCTCGGCGGAGATGCCGAAGCTGCTGGAGAGGTCGGGGAGTGCGAGGTTGACGATGTTCATGTCGAGCATCGCCACGAAGGACAGCATCCCGGCGACCGCGACCAGGCTCCAACGATCCTTGGCGAGAGGCTGGTTGAGCTCCGTAGTGGAACTCATGACGACACCTCCCGCGCTGGACGTCTGCGGCGCGGGGAGTCCTGGTCCGATTGCGGCATGGTCCGCCCCTCTGTCGTGACGGACACCATCGGGCGACGGTGTCCGTCACAGCAGTCGGCCGCGGGCCGCCGGAAGTTCCGAACGGATGACTGATTTTCCGCACGGATCTTCCGCATGGACCTTCTGCACGGATCTTCCGCACCGAGTTCGAACGGGCCGGGTTCAGCCGCCTAGCCGGGACCGGCCCTGCCCGCGCCGGACCGGCTGCCAGGTGCGCAGCCGCAGACTGTTGGCCACCACCAGCACCGAGCTCGCCGACATGGCGAGCGCGGCGAGCATCGGGTTGAGCAGCCCGGCCGCCGCCAGCGGGATCAGCACGGCGTTGTAGCCGAACGCCCACACCAGGTTGGCGCGGATGGTGGCCAGGGTGCGCCGGGCCAGCCGGACCGCGATCACCAGCGACTCGATGTCGCCGCGCACCAGGGTCAGCCCGGCCGCGCCGATCGCGGCGTCCGTCCCCGAGCCCAGCGCGATGCCGAGGTCGGCCGACGCGAGCGCGACCGCGTCGTTCACCCCGTCCCCCACCACCGCCACGCTCCGCCCGGCCGCGCGCAGTTGCGCGACCAGTTCGGCCTTGCGCTCGGGCGAGGCGCCCGCGTGGACCTCGCTGATGCCCAGCTCCTCGGCCACCGCCCGGGCCGCGCCCAGCTGGTCGCCGGTGGCCAGCACGGTCTCCAGCCCCATCCCGCGCAGCCGGTGCACCGCGCGGTAGCTGCCGGGCCGCAGGGTGTCCCCGACCACCAGGACCCCAGCCGCCCGCCCGTCCAGCTCGGCCACCACCGCCGTCCGCCCGGCCGCCTCGGCACGGGCCAGCGCCGCACGCAGCTCCGGTGGCAGGTCGATGCCGTCGGGCCGCACCACCCGGACCCGCACACCCTCGACCGTCCCCTCGACCCCGAACCCCGGCACGGCCCGGAACCCGGTCACCGCAGGCAACGACGCACCTGCGGCCGCGGTCAGCGCCCGCCCGATCGGATGCTCGGAGCGCTGCTCGACGGCGCCGGCCAGGCGCAGCACCTCGCCGATCTCGAACCCGCCTGCCGCCGTACTCGCCACCAGCGTCATCCGACCGGCCGTCAGGGTGCCCGTCTTGTCCAGCACCACGGTGTCGATCCGGCGCAGGCTCTCCAGCACCTCCGGCCCGCGCACCAGCACGCCGAGCTCCGCACCCCGCCCGGTGGCGGCGAGCAGCGCGGTCGGCGTCGCCAGGCCGAGCGCACAGGGGCAGGCCACCACCAGCACCGCGACCGCGGCCGTCAGCGCCTGCGCCGAGCCGGCCCCGCGCCCCAGCCAGAACCCGAGCACGCAGACCGCCAGGCCCAGCACGACGGGCACGAACACCCCGGCCACCGTGTCGGCCAGCCGCTGCGCCCGGGCCTTGCCGGCCTGGGCCTCGGTCACCAGGGCGGTGATCCGGGCGAGTTGGGTGTCGGCACCGACCTCGGTGGCGCGCACCAGCAGGGTGCCGCCGACGTTGAGCGTCCCGCCCGTGACCCGCTCGCCCGGGCCGACCTCCACCGGCACGCTCTCGCCGGTCAGCAGGCTCACGTCGAGCGCGGAGCCGCCATCGACGACCACGCCGTCGGTGGCGACCTTCTCGCCCGGCCGGACCACGAACTCCTGGCCCGGCAGCAGCTGTTCGATCGGGACCAGCCGCTCGACACCGTCCTCGCGCAGGCAGACCTCCTTCGCCCCGAGTTCGGCCAGCGCCCGCAACGCCGAGCCGGTGCGCACCCGCACCCTGCTCTCCAGGAACCTGCCGCACAACACGAACAGCGGCACTCCGACCGCCGCCTCCAGGTAGATGTGCGCGCCGCCCCCGGTGTCGGCGGTCAGCGAGAACGGCATCCGCATGCCGGGGGCACCTGCGCCGCCGAACAGCAGCGCGTAGGCGGACCAGCCGAAGGACGCGAGGACGCCGAGACTGACCAGGGTGTCCATGGTCGCCGTGGCGTGCCGCAGGCTGCGCCAGGCACGCTGGTGGAAGGTGGCCGAGCCGAGCGTCACCACGTAGCCCGCCAGGGCGAAGCACCCCCACTGCCAGCCGCGGAACTGCAACACGGGCACCATCGACACCGCGATCACCGGCACGGCGAACAGCGCGAGCAGGAGCAGCAGCAGAGGGTCCACGTCGTTGTCCGCCTCGCCGGTGGCTGCGGGCGCCGACGCCCGATCGGCGACCGGCTCGGCGGTGAAGCCCGCGCCCTCCACCGCCGCCACCAGCTCGGACACGGGGACGTCGGCCGGGTGCAGCACCCGGGCCCGACCGGTGGCCAGGTTGACCCCGGCCCGTACCCCGCCCAGCCGAGCCAGCTTCTTCTCCACCCGCGCGACACACGCCGCGCAGGTCATGCCGCCCACGGCCAGATCGGTCGTCAGGAGGCGGTCCGTGTCGTCCGGGTCGTCCATGCCGAGGGGCCCTGCGTCGGGAAGGCTCATCGCGCGACCCCCTCGCCGGCGGGCAGCCGCAGCCCGTCCATGTGCATGCCGGGAACGTCAGTGGTCGCCGGACCCCGGCCGGGGCCGGAGCCGGACGGACCCACCAGCCGCCCGGCCGCATACGAGGCGCCGAACAGCAGGACGAGCAGCAGGACGAAGCCGAGCAGGACCCGGCCGGGGCGCGCCGCGGCACGTCCACCGGGCACGGTTGTGGTCATCGAAGTCAATGCGATCTCCAGGTCACGGCCGCCGGCGCCGCTTGAGGAGGCACCGGCGGACTGCTTGCAGAACAGTGGGGAAGACAGCCCGTCAGGCCGCCAGGGTCGGCCGGTTCCCCGGCCGGCCGGGGGCCTCGCGGACGGTGTCCCGCCCAGGGCACCAGCCGTCCTCGGACTCCGCCGAGCGCAGCAGCGCGACGAGCTGGTCCCGGGCCCGGGCGACCCGTGAACGCACCGTGCCGACCGGGCACCCGGAGACCGCGGCGGCCTCCGCGTAGCTGAGCCCGACCACCTGGGTCAGGACGAAGGCATCCCGTTGCCGGGTCGGAACGAGCGTCAGCAGGTCGGCCAGCACCACCTGCTCCTCGAACACCACCGCCGAGCACGGCTGGAGCTCCACGGCCTCCTCCCAGTCGGCCAGGGACGAGCAGCGCGGACGGGCCGCCGCACTGCGGTAGCGGTCCACGACCGTGCGCCGGGCTATCGACAGCAGCCAGGTGCGCGCCGAGGAGCGACCGGCGAACGCGGGCAGGCCGCGCAGCGCCCGCAGGAAGGTCTCCTGGGTCAGGTCGTCCGCGGACTCGACGTCCGTGAGGTGCGCGACGAACCGCCACACATCGCGGTGGGTGGCCCGGACGAACCTTTCGACGTCCTCCGGGCGGCCCTGACCGGCGGTCAGCGCCAGGGAGGTCAGCCGTTCGTCATCCACGGCGCACCCCCGGCGTGCGGGCTCCGGCGGCCGCGGGCGGCGCTACCGACCCGGTCGCCCGGTGGGGGAGCATGGGCCCATGACATGTGCCGATTGCCGCGCCGCGATGTCCGCGCACCTCGACGGCGAACTCGCGGCCGGGCACGACGCGGGCCCGGCGTACTCCGCTCACCTGGCGCGGTGCGTCGACTGCGCCGACTGGCTGGCCGGCGCCCGGCGGCTGCGTGAGCTGGTGTCGGCTGCCACCGGGCCGTCCCCGCAGCAGACGCAGCGGCTCGTCGCCGCCGTGCTGGAGGCGGCGAGCCGCCAGGCGCGGGTGGGGAACGACGGTCGTTCTGTGGGTCATGAAGGGTCCTGAGGGCAGGAACGATGACGGCACCGCAGCAGCGGAACCGTCGAGCGGTAGCGGCCCACCGCACCACCGGCGCCCGCGCCTGGACGAGGCCAGCGCGCAGCGCGACGTGGCCCCTGAGCTCAGGGCACGTCGAAGTCGAACAGCGGTGCCGACCTGGGCGGGGCACCGTGTCTCACGGGTGGTGTGGCGGCCAGGCCCGGCGTCTCGCTCAGCCGCGGTGGCCGCGAGCGCGGGGATGACCGGCCCGCGGGCACACCGCGCAGCGCCGTCTCACCGCACCGAGGGGCGCGGCCGACACGAGGGCGTGAGGTGTGGCGGGCGTTTCAGAAAGCCAGGGCGACACGGCGGGGCGGCCCGCGCCGCACCAGGGCGTGGGAGAGCACCGCCAGGCGGGGCAGCCGGGTGTGACGGGACCTCGGTCGGGCCGGGGCCGGCGGTTCCCACCCGCGCGGGGTGAGGGCGAGCAGCGCGAGCACCGGCAGGAACACCGCGGCCAGCGTGCGCAGCACCTCGAACAGGCCGGCGATCGCCGCCTCGCCCCGCCAGAGCAGCAGCGCGCAGGCGAGGGCGGCCAGGAGGTGGGCGGCCAGCATGCCGGCGGACAGGCCGTCCACCAGCGGCGCCGAGCCCATCCCGGCCATGCCGTGCCCGGCGCCCGTACCCGGCATGCCGGTCATACCGTTCATGCCGGTCATGCCGGCCATGTCGCTCATCGGAGCGAGGGCTCCCGAGCCCGTGGCCGACAGTGCATCAGGATCCAGACCGGCCGTCCTGGCCAGCTCGTCCGGGCTGATCCCGGCCGGGTTCACGCCACGGGGCGTGCAGAGCAACAGCTGCGCCCAGCCGGGCGCGGTACGGACCGCCTGGACCGGGCCGGTGCCCACGGACGCGGTGGCCTCGAACAGCACGTGCAGCGCGGCCTGGACGGCCACCATCCACCCGCTGACCATCGCCAGTCCGCGCCGACGCCCGGCCAGCAGCCAGGTACCGCCCGCCGTCCCGGCGAACGCCCCGACCAGCACCGGCACCGGGAGCCCGGCCGCGGACATGCTGACGTGCGCGGTGGCGGCCAACGCCACGCACAGGGCGGCGAAGACCACGACGCGGAGCACGCGAAGCTGGCGGGTCGTCACAGTGCCCACCATCCTCGCACCCGCTTACCCCCGCTGTCCGACCGCCTCCCGGATTGGTGTGGTCCGTCCCCTAGCGCGCCACGCGGTAGCGGAGGTAGACGACTTTCGAACTGAAGGTGCGGGTCTCGACGAGTTCGAGATCCACCCGGCGCTCACGCTGGGGATAGAACGGAATGCCACCGCCGACCAGCACCGGGTAGACCCTGGCCCGGTACTCGTCGATCAGACCCAACGCGGCCGCCTCGGCGGCGAGGTGCGCGCCGCCGATCGCGATGTCGCCCTCCCCGGGCTCGGCTCGCAAGCGCCCGATCTCCTCCGCCAGGCCGCCGGAGGCCAGGCGGGCATTGCCCTGCACCGCCGACAGCGTGGTGGAGAACACCACCTTTGGAAGCGGCTTCCAGATCGCGGCCCACTCGAGCATCGAGTCGTCGAGCGATGGATCCTGGTCGGCGGTCTCCCAGTACAGCATCGTCTCGTACAGCCGTCGTCCGAGCAGGTGGACGCCGACCCCTCGGATCTCGTCGGTGACGAAGCGAAAGACCTCCTCGTCGGGCACCGTCCAGTTGAAGTCGCCGTCCGGCCCGACGATGTAGCCGTCAAGGGAGACGCCCATCGAATAGGTCACGCTGCGCATCAGAAGTCCTCCTCGGCAACGGGTTCCACCGTACGACCGCCGGACGCCGCAGACTCGTCGCGGCTCGCGGCTCGCGGGACGCCCTGGGGCCTGCTGGGGTCACCCGCTTTGACGACAGGACCCAGCCGCCCCGCCGTACAGGGGAACGTGCAGGGGCGTGCGGCTCGCCTGGGCGTCGGCCCTCCTGTCGTCTGATAGGCAATGTTCCGCTTGGTGCACTCCTGCTCCCAGAGATGGCGACCGAATGGCCTCTCTGCGTTCGAAAAAACCCCGCGCCACGACGGCGCCTGAACCGACGGTCGAGGGAAACCATGGGTTGGACACTCACGCGTCGGGCGACAGCGTCAGCGGCTCTCGCCGGAGCGATCGCCATCGTCTCGACGGTGCTGCCGCCGGCCCATGCCGGAACGCGGACCGGGGTTGCGCAGGCGTTCGCGACCATGGCGGGGAACCGGCCCAGTTCGCCGACGCCGCCGCCCCCTTACCTCCCTCGGGACTTTCGCGGGAAGGGTGAGTGGGTCGTCCGGGACCTGGGCATCACGGTCCCGTTCACCTGGGAGGGGAGAAACGGCGACAGCCAGATGATCGCGGGCGGCCCGCAGTACCCGATCTGGTTCACAAACCTGATCTACCACGGCACGCTCTACACGCTGACCTACAAGTGGCCCGGCCTGACCGAACATCCGTGCTCAAAGATCCCGGGCTTCGACCTCGACCAGTTGAACCAGGCATTCCAAGGCGCACGGTTCGTCGGGCGGGAGATCCTCCAGCGGAGCCCGAACCGGCACGTGAACCACTGGAGGGTCGGCGTCGTCGTGCCGAAGCTGCCGCCGGGGAAATTCCTGCGCTTCCCCCTTGCACTGGGCGACATCTATGTCGATCAGGACGATCGGAGTACGTTCTGGCAGGTGCTGCAATTCGGCGTCCAGAACCTCTACGACCCTGAGTTGGACGAGTGGCTGGTGATGGACACCTTCGAGCAGAAGGCCGGTACGGTCACGCTTCCCGAACGCTGTTCCTGACCGTCCCCGCCCCGGGGCGTCCCCGCCCCGGATTGTCCCCGAACGCCAGTGCCGGGCTGCGGCGTTGGCGGTCCCGGACATGGCCCGTGGCCGCCCGCCCCGCCCAGACTTGACGCGACCCGGACCGAACGAGGGGAGCGCACCATGCCCGCACGCTGGATGGGAGCACGTCTGCTGAACGGCTCGGTCGCGCTGGCGACACTGGCCGGAGCCCTGGTGGCGACCGCCACCGCCCACGCCGACACGGCCGGCCTGCGCAGCGTGGTGCTGGTCGGCAACAGCCAGTCCGGCACCGTCTCCTTCCTGGACGCCCAGACCTTCGCCGTGCTCGGCACCTTCGACGTGATCCCGGACCTGCAGCAGCGGCTCGCCGAGATGGACCTGATCCAGCAGGCCGGCTACGCGGCCGTCAAGCAACAGGAGGGCGGCGACCGGTTCGTGGACGACGTCGCGCTGTCCCCTGACGGCCGCACCCTGTACGTGTCGCGCGGCAACCTGGACGACACCGCCGCCTTCGACCTGACGTCCCATCAGGAGCTGTGGCACACCCGGTTGGCCGGCTTCCACGCCGACCACGCCGCGCTGTCGCCGGACGGCACCCGCTGGGTGGTGTCCGCCACCACCGCCAACGAGGCCCAGGTGCTCGACACCGCCACCGGCGCGGTGGTCGGCAGCTTCCCGACCGGCACGTATCCGCACCAGAACGACTTCACGCCGGACGGCAAGTACATCTACAACTCCAGCATCGGCGTGATCATGTTCCCGCAGGCACTGGAGTGGATGAAGGGCAGCTTCCAGCTGACCAAGGTGGACGCCCGGACCCTGAACGTGGTGCAGACCTGGTCGTTCCCGCACGGGATCCGGCCCAACGTGCTGGCCGCCGACGGCACCACGTTCTACGCCCAGCAGTCCTACTTCAACGGCTTCATCAAGTACGACCTGAACAGCTCGAAGATCACCGCCACCGTGCCGATGCCGTTCAGCCCCGCCGGCCACGCCCTGAGCCCCGACGACTACCCGAAGAACTCCGCGCACCACGGCCTGGCGCTCTCCGGCGACCAGAGCCGGCTGTGCGACGTGGGCACCATCGACGACTACACCGCGCTGGTCGACACCGCCAATCTCGCCACGGTGGGCCGGGTCGACTACCCGGTCGGCAGTCTGCCGTACTGGGCGGTGAGCGCCGGGCCGGCCAACCGCTACTGCTTCGTCTCGCTCAGCCAGGCCGACCAGGTCTCGGTGGTGGACTACGCGAGTGGGCAGGAGCTGGCCCGGGTACCGGTGGGAGTGTTCCCGCAGCGCGAGCGGGCCGCTCAGCTGGCCGGGGACGCGCTGACCGCGCTGTCCCGGTAGGGCCGGCGGTAAAGCCAAAAGGGCGACAGGGCGGAGGGGTGACGGGGCGATTGGGCGACGGGACCGGCCGGTCGGCGCTGCGACGGGTGGTCGAGGGGATGCGGGCCGACCCCGAGGTGCTGGCGGAGGTCGTCGCCGCCGCCCGGGGCGCCTCGGACCCGGTGGCCGCGCTGCCCGAGCGCGAGGTCCGGCGCCACATCGCCGCGCTGCTCGGGGTGGTGTCCGCCGCGTTCGTCCACGGCTCCGGACTGTCCCGGGAGCATGCCGAGTCGGCCGCCCGGCTGGCCACCGACCGGGCGGTGCAGGGGGTTTCACTCGACGCACTGCTCGACGGCTTCCTGGCCGGGCGGACCGCCGCACTGCGGATCATCGCCGCCCGGCTGATCGGGACCGACGTACCGCCAACCGTGCTGTTCGAGGCACTGATCGAACTCGACGCCTACGTCGGCGAGTTGCAGAAGCAGCTGGTCACCGCCTACCGGGAGGCGGCGACCGACCTGGCCGGCAGCCGTTCCGCACGGCTGCTGGCCCTTCGCGCCGTGCTGGTGCACGGCGCGGTCGAGCAGTTGGCGGCGGCCGGGCTCGCCGCGGGCGGCGTGTACCACTGCGCGGTCGCAGAGTCGGGCGATCCGGTGCAGGTGCGCCGGGCCGCCGCCGAACTGACCCCGCGCGGCGGCGTGTCGGGGCTGGTGGAGGGTCACCTGTGCGTGGTGGCGCCGCGCGGCTGGCGGGCGGGCGACCTGGCGGCGGACGCGCTGCTGGTGACCGCTCCCGCCGTCCCCGCCGGCCGGCTGCCCGTCGCCTACCGGCTCTGCCGGGCCGCGCTGGACGCCGGGCGGCGGCGCGGACGCACCGGCCGGGCCGGGCTCACCGAGCTGGCCGTCGCCGTCGCCGTGGACGCCGTGCCCGGCATGGGTGAGCTGCTGGGCGTCGAGCTGCTCGCCGCGCTGGACCCGGGGAACGCCACCCACCGCCTGCTCGCCGAGACCGCCGCCGTCCACCTCGACCACGGTGCCCGGCTCGCGTCGACCGCCCGGGCCCTCCACGTGCACCCGAACACCGTCAAGCACCGCCTGCGGCGCTTCGCCGAGGCCACCGGCTGCGATCCCGCCGGCTTCGGGGCCGGCCCCGACCGGTTCGCGGACGCCGTCCGCTGGCGCTGGGCGCTGGAACACTGGCTCGGCTGACGCACCACCACCAAGCGTACCGGCCCCGGTCGGTCCGCAACTGGACCCGGCCGTAAGGGTGTCCGAGTGATCGGTGAGACTTGCCTGGCAACCGGCCATCTCACCACTCGGGGGACCCCATGCCTGACCCGCTCGACGGGCTCGACGACATCGACTGGACCGCCCTGAACCACGCCTACGGCGATGCCGACGACGTCCCCGAACTGCTGCGCGGCCTCAGGTCGCCGGATCCGGCCGAGCGTGAGGGCGCGCTGGACGCGCTCTACGGCGGCGTGCACCACCAAGGCGACCTGTACGACTCGACGCTGGCCTGCCTGCCGTTCCTGTGCGCACTCGCCGCCGACCCGGCCGTCGAGGACCGGGACGCCCTGCTCGGGCTGCTGGACAGCATCGGTGAGAGCGCCGACCAGGCCAGGGAGTGCGCAGGCGATGACATACCCGACCCGCAGGCAGTGGTCGACCAGGCCAAGGACGAGGACGAGTGGTACGAGGAGGTCAGCTGGGCATACGGGCTGCTGGCGCATGCGGCGCTTCGCGACTTGCTGCCGGCGCTGGTGCCACTGCTGGCCGATCCCGATCCGGGCGTACGCGCCGCAGCTGCCGGGCTGCTGGCGCGCCGTCACTCCCGACCCGACGCCGTGCTGGAGCTGCTGATCGAGCAGGCAGGCCGGGAGGACGACGGCGCCGCCCGGCACGCCCACGCCGGCTCGCTCGGCACCCTCGTCGGGCGGCTGCACGACGATCCGCCACAGAGGCTGCGGGCCGTCCGCGCCCTCGCCCGACTCGCCGAGCCGGGCGGGGATCCGGGCACCGAGCTCACCGCACTCGCCGCCCTCGCCCGCCACGCGCCGGACCAGCTGCCCGACGGCACCGCCGAACAGGCCGCGGCTGCCCTGGACCGCTCCCGCGAGCAGCCCCCCGCACCCGCCACCGACCCCCGACCGGACACCGACACCCTGCTGTCGCACCTGCGCAACCTGCGCGCCACGACCTTCGCCGAGGACGCCGACGAGCGGGTGGCCGATGCCCTGGGCGCACTCCATCAGGCCCTCGGCGACCGGGTGACGATCCGTCACCAGCTGGTCCTGCACACGCTGCGCCACGGTGACCCGCAGAGCCCGCTGGAGGCGGTGGACCGGGCGGGCGACCTGCACAGCGGCTGGCGGGTACCGGACTCGGCGGCCGCCGAGACGGCCGAGGCGCTGGGCCGGCTGCTGCGCGATCCCGACGAGGAACTCGCCACCGCCGCCGCCAGGGAACTGCGGCTCGGCCGACTGCCGCTCTCTCCAGAACTGCTGGACACGGCCGCGGCCATCGCCGAGGACGGGCGGTTCCACACCGGCTGGGGCTGGGAGCGCAACCTGGCCGGCCAGTGCATCCAGCTGCTGGCCGCCGCCGGTGACGAACGCGGCGTCAGCACCCTGGCACCGCTGCTGCCCGGGCGCATCGCCCCCGAGGACCTGCCCCACTGGTGCGAGCAACTGCGCCCGCACGTCAATGGCGACCTGTTCGGGATGCTGTACGTCCGGATGCGACAGATCGCCAAGAGCTGCGACAAGAAGGACGAGGACGGAAAGCTCAACCACACCGCGCTGCGTGAACTCGGCCGCCTGCTGGCCGCCATGGCAGCCACCCGGCGACCCGAGGCACCCAAGATCATCGGCCCGATGCTGACCGCCGCGCTCACCCTCACCCAGGACACCACCCGCGAGTTGCACGACGGCCCGGCCACGGCCCTGTCCCTTTCGGACGGTCTCGGCCCCGACGCCGAGGACGCCCTGCCGGTGCTGCGCCAACTGCTCGGCGACCCCGCGCAGAAGACCAGGGTGGCCGCCGCCCGCGCGCTGTGGCACGCCGGGCAGGACCCGGCCGAGTTCCTGCCCGCCCTCGGTGAGGTGATCGCGGATGCCGACAACTGGTACGCCAGGGTCTGCGCCCTCGAACTGGCCGCCGTGATGGGCCCGGCAGCGGCCCCGCTCGCCGAGCAGATCCGCGAGGACCTCGCTGCCGAACGGGACGGCACGGACCACGACCCGACCCTCGCCCGACTGCTCATCGCAGCCCGGGCGATCGCACCGGACGCCGAGCCCCACGACGAGCTGATGCGCGCCCTCTGGACTCGCCGCCGCGACATCCGACCGCTCATCGCCGCAGCCCTGGTGCGCGAGCGGGCCACCCGCGGCCTCCCGGACGGGTTCCCCGAGCTGCTCCGCGCGGAACTCGCGGACCCCCGTCGAGTCGACAACAACAGCAAGTACTACGGCCGGATGCGGTACAACACCGCCACCGACGACGCCTTCCGAGCCGACTGCCGGGCCTTGCTCGCCGAGCAGCCGGCCTGACACCAGGAGCAGACCCGGCTCGAACCCGACAGGTGACCGGCTCCGCAGGAGCTCGCGAGCGCAGGGTGCCGCGGCCTACTGCCGTCGGTCGCCCTTGGGCGTGGCCCGCCCGAGGGGTTCGCGGCGGGCCCCGGGCGCCGGCCGCTCCAGGCCGCGGGTGCTCGCCGCCGCCGCATAGCCGAGCAGCCCGAGGCCCAGCGCCGTGGGCAGGCCCCACAGCAGGCCGGCCCGCTCCAGCGAGGCCGAGTCCGCCAGCACCGGCCGCAGCGGCGAGTCACCGCCCGGCATGTAGTACGCGCTGACCAGGGCGCCGGCGGGTGCCGGGCAGGAGCCGGTGGTGCGCAGCGGCTCGGTGTCGCCGCCCGGCAGGTCCAGGTAGCACTGGCGGTAGTGGGTGCCGTGGCTGCCGATCTCGCCGTCCTCGTAGGCGATGCGCACGGTCCCGTGGGTGCCGAGCGCCATCACCGCCACCGTCCCCGTGGACGCGGTCGCGTAACACAGCACCAGGGCGCCCAGGATGTAGGCCACCTTCACCGCGCGCGGCGCGGTGCGCCGGCCGTAGACCAGCCGGCGCACCGGCAGGAGCCAGCCGATGATCAGCCCGACTCCGCCGAGCACCATGCCGATGCCCAGGTCCACGAAGCCCAGCAGCGCCTGGACGACGACCAGCAGCAGTACCAGCGCCCAGCCCAGCACCGCCCGCCGCGGGGTGCGCGGGCGCAGCGGTTTGCGCTCCCGCTCCTCCAGCGGCTTGCTGTCGCCGAGCGCCGAGCGGGTCAACCCGTTGTCCGGGTCCAGGCGGTCGAGGCCACGTTGCGCCAACTGGGCGCGCAGCACCGAGCCGGGCCGATGGCTCGCGATCCGCCATGCCTCGCCCACCCGCGCCACGTCCGCGATGCCGGGCCGTTCGCCCGGGTAGGAGCCGGTGAAGCACAGCAGCACACTGCGGATCTGGGAGACGCCGTACTTGCTGCGGCTCAGCTGGTAGAGCCGATCGAGGTCGAACCCGACCTCGGCCAACTCCCTGCGCTGCTTCTCCGTCAACCGCGGAAGCCCAGGTGAGTGCCAGTCCTGTGGAGCGTTCATGGTGTCCCCCGTTCGCCTGTCCGGCGGACCCTACCGCACGGCGCTCACACGGCCGCGCATGAGACAGGCGCAGGTGGATCCGCCTCGGTCACGGGCGGAACCGCCTGGTCGGGGGGTGGTATGTCGGCTGGGCGTGCCGGCGGATCAGGCGGACCTACCACCTGATCGCACACTACGGCTGGGCGCGCTGGACTATGACGCCTCGTCCACCAGCGCCTGCCGCGCGCGGTCCGCCTGCTCGCCGTCGCCGTCCGCGATCGCCTGCAGCAACTCGTCGGCCTCCGCGAGCCGTCCGAGCTCGCGCAGCGCGAACGCCCGGTGCAGCCGGGCCCGGTCGTCATCCGGCCCCGCCTCCAGCGCCCGGTCGAGCTGGGTGAGCGCCGCCGCGGCCCGGCCGGCGGACAGGTGCAGCACCGCCAGGTCGACCCGCGACGTCGCGTCGTCGGGCGCCAGCCGCACCAACTCGCCGAACTCGACGACGGCCTCATCCGTGCGGCCCAGGGACAGCAGCGCGAGCGCCAGGTGCCGACGCGGACCGGGGTCGTCCGGATCCAGCCGCTTCGCGTTGGCCAGCGCCTCACCGGCCGACGCCACATCGCCGCGCAGCAGCAGCACCGCGCCGAGCTGTGCCCACGCCGCGCCGAACTGCGGGTCCAGCGTCAGCGCCTGGTGCAGCAGGCCGGCGGCCTCGCCCAGCCGGCCGGTCGCGGCGACCGCGGTGGCGAGGGCGGTGCGCAGCCGGGGGCCGTCCTCGATCGCCAGGGCGTGCCGCCACGCCGCCTCCGCCTCGGCGATCCGGCCTTGCAGCATCAGGAGTTGGCCGAGGTTGTCGTAGGCGGTGGGGTCGCCCGGGGCGAGCTCGGTGGCCCGGGACAGTTCGGCGATGCCGCCCTCCAGGTCGCCGAGCGCGGCGCGGACGTTGCCGAGGTTCAGCCGCGCCGTGGCCCCGTCCTCGATTGCGAGCGAGCGCTCGTAGAGCTCCACGGCCTCGTCGAAGCGGCCGGACTGAGCCGCGGCGAAGCCGAGGTTGTTCAACGCGGTGGCATTGTCCGGGCTGGCGGCCAGCACGGCGCGGTAGCCCGCTTCGGCGCCTTCGAGGTCACCCCGGAGATGGTGCAGCACGGCGAGGTCGAGGTCGGGCGGGGTCGAGGGCGTGGCTGACGGTGTGTCGGTCGGCGCGGTCATGAGGAGGTCCCTCCCGGTCAGACGATCTTGTGGACCAGGTCAGTGAGGATGCTGGTGGGGTCGATGTTCGGGAGCTGGAACTTGACGTCGGAGGGGGAGAAGCTGAAGGGCTTGCCCTCCTCGTAGTGGATGGGTGCGGTGACGCCGATCTGGAGGCCGGAGCCGTACTGGACCGAGGCCAACTGCCAGTGCTTCTCGTAGAGGTTGACCGTGTCGAACCAGAGGTCTGCGGTCACCTTGACGTAGCCGTTGATGCCGAAGGTGAAGGTGGGTGAGGCGGTCAGGGATGCTTGGGCGTCGATGACCAGGCCCTTCTTGGGGGTCCAGTTGACGGTGACGCCGGCCTGGACCAGGGTCTGGAGGCCGAGTTGTCCGGTGATCTGCAGGCCGGCTTCCGCGCTGACGACCGGGATGCCGGCGCCGATTCCGCCGTTGACGTACAGGCGCAGGCCGGCGTGGGCGGGGATGTCGAGTTGGGCGGTGCCGGTGATCTGGGTCTGGTCCTCGTGCTCGGGGTTGTACTGCACCTTGAGGCCCAGTTTGTTGAGTTGGCCCGGTCCGACGCCGGCGGAGGCGTCCAGGCCGCCCGAGACGTCGGCGAAGATGCCGATGCTCTGGCCCAGGACCGAGACGCCGACGATCGGGATCTTGATGCCGACGTTGAGGATGTTCTTCTGGACCTCGATGGCCTTGAACAGGTCGATGGAGTCGGGCAGTTTGATCTCGCCCATGAGTTGGACGCTGCCGTCCTTTTGGATCTGCACCCCGGCGGTGCCCTGTAGCCAGGGTGTGATCTTGGCGGTCAACGTGCCGCTGCCGTAGGGGTGGAGTGGTCCGCTGGCCTGCGGCGCTCCGCCTGCCTTGGGTGCGCCGGGCTTGGGTGGGCCGGCGTCGGGGCGGCCGTCGGTGCCGAGGGGTTGGTTGGTGAGGCCGACGGTGAGTGATCCGGCCAGCATGCCCCGGGCGTAGGCGACGGTGCCTTCGATGGTGTAGATGCCGTCGTGGTAGGAGGCGTTGAGGGTGGTGTTGATGCCGGGGATCTTGGGTTTGACGGTGCCGGAGGCGGCGACGGACCAGTGGTTGGGGGGTTGCTTGGTGACGGTGGCGCTGACGCTGCCGCTTTCGATGAAGGCGCTGGGCGCGAAGGCGAGGGTGCCGCCGATGGTGAGGCCGGTCTTGTCGGCGTAGGTGATGGCGAGGGAGCCGTTCTGCAGGCCGGGGATGGACAGGTCGGCGCTGCCGTCGATGGCGAACTTGCTGTCGGCATAACTGACGTTGACGTGCGCGCCCTTGACGCCGGGGACCTTGCCGGCGGGGATGCCGAGGTTGCCGTTGATGCCCCAGGAGTAGTCGGAGGAGCCGGACTTGCGGTAGGTGAAGCCGAGGGAGGCGGGCTGGAACAGGGTTTTGTCGAAGTCGAGTTGGCCGTCGAGGGTGAAGGCGCGGTTGGTGTCGACGGAGGCTGAGATGCTGCCGGTGGCGACGGTTCCAAGAGCCAGGTCCAGTGTGCCCTGGACGCCGAACCCGTCGGTCCCGGCATGGACGGTGATGCCGCCGCTGGTGAGCTTTATCGGTGCGGGGACCGGTAGGTTGCGCACGCCGAAGGACTTCTCAAACGTGATGTCACCGTCCTGGAACGTGACATCGATGGGGGTGCCGCGCAGCAGCGGCACCGACGGCTTCAGCACGCCCAGCGCGGAGAATCCGACGAAGGGGATGAGCGAGGCTTGGGTGATGTCGATCTGGCTCAGGGCTTTGTAGTGGAAGAATCCGACCTTGGGTGCCAGATTCTGCTCGTTCAGTCGAGCGTACGGTCCGCCGCCGGGCTGCTGCTTGAACCCGGTGAGCTTCGTGCTGATGTTCTTGGTTTCATCCACATCCTTGTGGGTGACTGTGCCGTACAAGCGGTTGGCGTCGGCATCAGGGTTCTTCTCGTCGTATCTCACCCTGGTGACTGTGAAGTGGGGGTAGATGTGATCGAAAACGTTTTTGAGCTCGTCCTTTGGCTTCGATATCGTCCCGGCAGGCCACTCCACGCGCACGAACGTCCCACCCGACTTCCCGCCGAGGACGATCGTCAAGAACCTCTCGTTGCTGCGGATCAGCTTGAGCTTCTCCGCCTCGGCCTCGCTGACAATGGTGAGCTTGTCAGCCGGCTTGCCTTCGGCGACTTCCTGCCGTGACCAGTGGGCATCCGGGGAGCCGAGCGGCTCCTCAAGCCCCTCGACCAGATTGCGAATCTTGATCCGCCATCCGGCGTTGACAGCCGCCGTCCGGTTCGCGGGAGGGGGCGGTCCCGGCTTGCGCTGCGTCGCATGCGCTTTTCTTGCGGCGGCGAGCAGATCGTTGACACTCGTAGTGATCGCCGAGCGGAGCTTGCCACCCCCGCTCTGGTTGGCAACCGCCTCCCAGAGCCAGTAGTTCTCGAATTTGTCCGTGGCTTGTTTGCCGGCTACCTGTACCTCCACGACGTGGTCGATGTTCATCGGGTTGAATTTTCCGGTCTGGTCCCAATACGGCTGGAGGGCTGTAGTGATCAGGTCTTCCTTCGTGCCGATGATCACTCCCTGCAGCGTCTCCGCGGTGGCCGAGTCGGTGGTCGGCCCGCCGGGGCCGAAGCGCAGCAGATACAGCGGGTCCGCGGGGTCGGTGGCGTCCGGAGGAATCCTCGCGGGATTCTTCTTGATCAGATCCCCGATCTTTTTCGTGGTTGCCGCTGCATCATTCTTGATCCTGTTCGGCCAGATCGAGTCCTGCGAGGTGCTCCCTCGCTTCGGAGGGACGATCCGCGGGCTGCCCTTGAACAGCGACTCGGCGTCGACACCGGTCTTGTCCTTGTTCAGCTTCAGCTTCGAGTAGAGGACCTTGGCTACCTCGATCGTTTTCTTCTCGTCCCCGTCATTGTCGTTGGACGGGGCATAGTCGACCCTCCCCAGCGCCCCTTCCCCGTCGCTGAAGTCGTCGTACGGCGCCGGCGTCGTGTCCTGGGCGGTCCCCGAACTGTCGGCCTGCCGGTGCACCACCCCGCCCTGGTGGTGCAGCACGTGCGTCACCTCATGGGCCATCAGCGACAGGTCGGTCGGCGACGCGTCGCTGGCCAGGAAGATGTGGTTGCCCCGCGTCACCGCCCTTGCGTGGAGGGCGCGGACAGCCTGGTCGGCGGCGGCGTCATGGTGGACGACGACGTGGCTGAGGTCGGTCTTGAGCCTGGCCTCCAGGATGCCGCGGGTGGGCTGGGGGAGCGGCTGGCCGGGGCCAGGGTGGTCGAGGATGGCGGCGGGGTTGGGGCCGGCGGGGCCCGGGTGCTGGGTGGCCGCTACCTGGGTCGCGGGGTGCTGCGTCGCTGCTCCGTGCTGCGGGGTGTCTGGGTGCGGTTGAGCCGGGGCGGTGTGCGGGGCGATGGCGCGGTGGGTGAGCTCGGGGTCGCCGGCGATCTTGGGCGGGTCGCCCGGGGCGCCGCCGGAGGGGGCGGTCTTCGCGGCGGTGCCGTGGGAGTGGGTCGGATCGGCGCCGCTGGTGACGTGTTTGGCGACCGCCTCGGCTTCCTTCTCGTGGGCGTCGTCGGGGTGACTGACCTTCACACCGGCAGGGGTGTGCGGGTCCTTGTCGGGTTCGCGAGCCGCTCGCATCAGACGGTTGGCCTGCTGGTTGCCGACGGCCTGCTGCAGGGCGGCGGTTTGGCCCGCCGGGGTGGCCTGGTGCGGGGTCTGCTCGCCGCTCGCCGGCGGGGTCTGCTCGGCGGCCTTGGCCGGGCCCGCCTGCTGGTCCTTGGGTGCGGGCTGGGTGGTCGGCATCGGCGGCTTGTCGGTCTTCTTCACGCGCGGCTGGTCCGGCGCCTTCTCGTCACCCATGGTCCCCTCCGTTGCCGAGCCCGTTGCCGAGCGATTCGCGTGCCGCCCACTCGTAGCAGGGCCGGCTGATGTGGTCAGGCGATCTTGTGGACCAGGTCGGTGAGGATGCTGGTCGGGTCGATGTTCGGCAGTTGGAACGTGACGTCCGAGGGGGAGAAGCTGAACGGCCTGCCCTCCTCGTAGTGGATGGGCGCGCTGACGCCGATCTGCAGGCCCGAGCCGTACTGGACCGAGGCCAACTGCCAGTGCTTCTCATAGAGGTTGACCGTGTCGAGCCACAGGTCTGCGGTCACCTTGACGTAGCCGTTGATGTCGAAGGTGAAGGTGGGCGAGGCGGTCAGCGATGCCTGGGCATCGATCACCAGGCCCTTCTTCGGGTCCAGTTCACCGTGACGCCGGCCTGCACCCCGCCCTGGATCCCGAGTTGTCCGCCGATCTCCAGGCCGGCCTCCGCGTTGACGCCCGGGATGCCGGCGCCGATCCCGCCGCGTACGTACAGCCGCAGGCCGGCGTGGGCGGGGATGTTGAGTTGGGCGGTGCCGGTGATCTGGGTCTGGTCCTCGTGCTCCGGGTTGTACTGCACCTTGAGACCCAACTGCTTGAGTTGGCCCGGCCCGACGCCGGCTGAGGCTGTCAGGCCGCCCTGGACGGTGGCGAAGATGCCGGCATGGATCGGTCCCGCCGAAACGCCGACGATCGGGATGTCGATGCCGACGTTGAGGATGTTCTTCTGCACCTCGATCGGATCGAACAGGTTGATCGAGTCGGGCAGTTTGATCTCGCCCATCAGTTGGACGCTGCCGTCCTTTTGGATCTGCACCCCGGCGGTGGCTTGCAGCCAGGGTGCGATCTTGGCGGTCAAGGCGCCGCTGCCGTAGGGGCGCAGTGGCCCGCTCGCCTGCGGTGCCCCGCCGCCCTTGGGCGCGCCGGGTTTGGGCGGGCCCGCGTCGGGTCGGCCGTCTGCGCCGAGGGGTTGGTTGGTGAGGCCGACGGTGAGGGAGCCGGCCAGCATGCCTCGGGCGTAGGCGACGGTGCCTTCGATGGTGTAGATGCCGTCGTTGTAGGAGGCGTTGAGGGTGGTGTTGATGCCGGGGATCTTGGGTTTGACGGTGCCGGAGGCGGCGACGGACCAGTGGTTGGGGGGTTGCTTGGTGACGGTCGCGTCGAGGCTGCCGCTTTCGATGAAGGCGCTGGGTGCGAAGGCGAGGGTGCCGCCGATGGTGAGGCCGGTCTGGTCGGCGTAGCTGATGGCGAGGGAGCCGCTCTGCAGGCCGGGGATCGCCAGGTCGGCGCTGCCGTCGATGGCGAACTTGTTGTTGGTGTAACTGGCGTGGACGAGTGCCTTTTTGATACCGGGGACCTTGTTGGCGGGGATGCCGAGGGTGCCGTTGATGCCCCAGGAATAGTCGGAGCCGGACTTGCGGTAGGTGAAGCCGAGGGCGGCGGGCTGGAACAGGGTTTTGTCGAAGTCGAGTTGGCCGTCGATGGCGAAGTTCTGCTTGGCGTCGACGGACGCGGAGATTTTGCCGGTAGCGACGGTCCCGAGGGCCAGGGAGAGGGTGCCCCCGACCTGGAAGCCGTTGGTGCCGGCGCTGACGGTGATGCCGCCGCTGGTGACCTTGAGGGGGGCCGGGAGCGGGAGGTTTTTGGCGTCGAATGTCTTCTCGAAGAAGATGTCGCCGCCGTCGAACACGACGTCGATCGGGTTGTTGCGGAGGACCGGGATCGACGGTTGCAGGATGCCGCGCGCGCTGAAGCCGGTGTAGGGCACCATCTCGGCTTCGGTGATCGTGATCGGGCTCAGCTTCTTGAAGTTGATGGGGCTGACCTGCTGCGCCAGCAGCTGCTCGCTCAGTTTGGCGAACAGTGGATCGTCGGGTTTCTGACCTGGAAACTTGGTGAGCTTCAGGCTGAGGGGCTTGATCTCCCACTGCCGGCCCCTGACGTCGACTTCTCCGTGCAGTTCCTGATTGGTCTTGTCGAAGTCGATCTCGGTGGCTTTAAAGTGAGGGAGGAGCTCCTTGAAGGCGTTGTTCACGTCCTTGCCGGAAGCGCTCCTCTGGTCCTTTTTCCAGGGCAACCGCACCAGTGCTCCGCCGCCTGACGCGCCGCCGACGATGATGATCAGGTCGCCCTTGCTCCCCTTGGCGTCCAGGCCCATTGCCTCTGCGTCGGCGGTGGTGACCTTGCTGAGCAGCTTGGCGGGCTCGCCGCTGCTGACCTCCGCAGCGGTCCAGTAGACGTTGGCGCTGCCGTTTATTCCGCTGAGATTGGCCCCAGATTGCCGATCTTGATCTGCCACTGCGGCCGGTTGTACTGGGTGAGGCTCTCGGGAACGGCAGGCCCCCGGGGTCGTTCTTGTGCTTCTTCCTCGCGGCGGTGAACAGGCGGGTGACTTGCTCGTTGATCGCGATGAACAGCTGTCCACCAGCGCTCTGGTTGGCCTTTGCTTCCCACAGCCAGTAGTTGTCGAACTCGTCCAATCCGCCAACCTGCAGCTCGACCAGGTGGTCGACGTTCATGGGGTTGTATTTCCGGTTTCGGTCCCAGTGAGGCAGTAGGGCGGTATCGATGAGCTGGTCCTTCGTGCCGACGATGACTCCGTCCAGGGGCCTGGCAATCTTGACGCCGTCCGTTTCGGCGTTCTGCCTGGCAGCAGTCGATCCGGCGACCCCGAACCGTAGCAGGTGCATCGCGCTCGGGTCGGTGGCCGGTTTCCGGTCCGCCACTGGTAGCTGTGCGGTGTCAGGCTTGATCAGATCCGAGATGATCTTTTCGGTCTCGCTGCGGTTGATGTTCTTCCACCACTTGTCCCGCTGTTTCTTCGCGCTGCTGCTGCGGGGGTTGGGTCGGACGGTTCGGGTACCTGCCTTGAACTTGGCGCGGACGTCGACTCCTGAGAGTTTCAGTTTCGCGTTGGCGTAGGGCACGTCAGGTATTTCGACTGCTTTCTTCGTCGCGCTGTCGATGGTCCCCTCTTTGCCCTTGTAGTACGGCGCTGCCGGCGCGTTCGCCGGTGCCGCTGGCGCGTTGGCAGCCTGCCGGTGCACCACTCCGCCCTGGTGGTGCAGCACGTGCGTCACCTCGTGCGCCATCAGCGACAGGTCGTTCGGGGACGCGTCGCTGGCCAGGAAGATGTGGTTGCCCCGGGTCACCGCCCTTGCGTGCAAAGCGCGGACGGCCTGGTCGGCGGCGGCGTCGTGGTGGACGACGACATGGCTGAGGTCGGCCTTGAGCCGGGCCTCCAGGATGCCGCGGGTGGGTTGGGGGATCGGCTGGCCGGGGCCCGGGTGGTCGAGGATCGAGGCGGAGTTGCGGCCGGCGTGGCCCGGGTGTTGGGTGGTTGCCCCATGGGGCGCCGGGTGCTGGGCAGTTGGCGACTGGGGCGCTGTGTGCTGCGGGGCAGCGGTGTGGGGTTGGGCGGGACCGGGGTGCTGGGTGGTCGCCCCGTGGGTTGCCGGGTGTTGGGTGGCCGATGTCTGGGGTGCCGCGTGTTGCGGGGTGGCCGGGTGCGGGGTGCTCGCAACCGGGGTCGCCGGGTGCTGGGCGGCTGGTGTCTGGGACGCCGTGTGCTGTGGGGTCGCCTGGTGTTGGGCGGCTGGCGTTTGGGGCGCGGTGTGTTGCGGGGCGGCGGTGTGGGGCTGGGCGGGGGCTGGATGTGGGGTGCTCGCCACCTGGGTCGCCGGGTGCTGTGCAGCCGCCGTCGGGGTCGCGGTGTGCGGGGCAACCGCGCGGTGGGCCATCTCCGGGTCGCCGACCACCTTCGGCGGGTCGCCCGGGGCGCCGGCGGAGGGGGCGGTCTTCGCGGTCGCGCCGTGCTCGTGGGCCGGGTCGCCGCCGCTGGTGACGTGCTTGGCGACCGCCTCGGCCTCCTTCTCGTGGGCGTCGTCGGGGTGACTGACCTTCACGCCGGCCATGGCGTGCGGGTCCTTCTCCGGCTCCCGGGCCGCCCGCATCAGGCGGTTGGCCTGCTGGTTGCCGACCGACCTCTGCAGGGCGGCGGCCTGGCCGGCCGGGGTCTGCTGCGGGGCCGGCTGCTTCTGCTCGGTGGCCTGCGCCGGGCCCGCATGCTGGTCCTTGGGCGCGGGCTGCTGGACCGGCATCGGCGGCTTGTCGGTCGTCTTCGCACCCGCCTGCTCCGGCGTCATCCCGTCACCCATGGTCCGCTCCCTCACCGAGCCCATCGCCGAGCAGTTCGCGTTCCACCCACTCGTAGTAGGGCCGCCCGAACTCGCCGGGCGTCACCGGAAGTCCGAGCTTCTGGTACTCGCGGCCCGCCGACACGACCAGGTCGCGGACACCGACCGTCTCCGTGCTGGGGTCCGCGCGCAGCGCCCGGAACGCCGCGTCCAGCACGATGTTCTTGATGCTGCCGCCGGACACCGGGAACCGGGCTGCCAGCACGGCCAATTGGTCGTCGTCGGGGAACCGCAGGCCGGGCGGGAACATGCCGCGCCAGATGCGCAGCCGCGCGGCGGCGTCCGGTGCCGGGAAGTCGACGATGGCGTGCAGCCGGCGCAGGAACGCCGTGTCGATGTTCTGCCGCAGGTTCGAGGCCAGCACCACCACGCCGCGGAACTCCTCGACCCGCTGCAGCAGGAACGCCATTTCCACGTTGGCCCAGCGGTCCCGGGCCTCCTTGACCTCGCCGCGCTTGGCGAACAGCGCGTCGGCCTCGTCGAAGAAGAGCATGGCGTTGGACTGCTCGGCGTCGGCGAACACCCGGTCCAGGTTCTTCTCGGTCTCGCCGACGTACTTGCTCGCCACCGCCGACAGGTCCACCTTGTACAGGTCGGCGCCCTGTTCACGGGCCAGCAGCTCGGCCGCCATCGTCTTTCCGGTGCCGGAACCGCCGGTGAACATCGCCACCACGCCGCGGCCGAGGCTGAGCCGCCGGTCGAAGCCCAGCTCGGTGTAGACCCGGCCGCGCAGGCCGATCCGGGCCCGCAGCTCCTCCAGTTGACGGCGGCTCGGGTCGGGGAGGACGAGGTCGTCGAAGCCGGTGTCGGTGTGCGCGTCGACGCGCCGGGCGAACGCGACCAGCCGGCGGCCGGACTGGCGGCGGCAGCCCTCGAACAGGTCGTCCGGATGCAGCAGCGGTCGTGCAGGGGTGCGCAGCCGGGCCACGCCGCACGCGGAGGAGACTGCGTCGGTGATCTGGCCGGCGGTGAGTTGGAAGGTGTTGGCCAGTGCGTGGGCCAGCTGGTCGCGGCGGGGGCGGGGGCGATCGAACGCGGTGTCCGGCGGCAGGAGTTCCAGCCACAGGGCGCGGCGCTGGGTGAAGTCGGGCACCGGCAGATCGACCCGGACGAAGCGGCCGGTGGCGACCGCGCCGGCCGGCTCCCACGGCTCGGTGCTGGTGACCAGGGTCGGGCCGGCGAAGCGGTCGGCGGCAGCGGTGAGGACGTCCCAGCGGTCGTCGTGCTCCGCGCCCCCGGCTCCCTCGGGGTCGGTGGCGAGCAGGCGGTCGGCACCGAGCCAGCACAGGGCCGCGCCGCGCAGCGTCGCCTCCCGGTAGCTGAGCTCGACGATGGTCGGCCACGGCTCGCTCGCGACAGTCGGGATGGTGGCGTGCAGCAGGGGCAGGGCCGCGTCGCCGCAGAGCGCGGTGGCGGTGCTGCGCCGGCCGGTGCCGTACGGGCCGTGCAGGAACAGCAGGGTGCCCTCGGGGCGGGTGCGCAGCCAACTCGCCATCTCCCGCAGCTCGTTGCGGCGGGCGGCGGCCAGCACCAGGTCGTCCAGGGAGGCGGCCGGGTCGGCGACGGTGAGCACCCCGGACAGGCGCTCGTCGACGCGGTCGTCACCGAGGAGGTGGCCCGCGATCCGGGGGTCGATGCGCAGCGCGCCGGACGGCCCGTGCTCCAGCAGACGGTGGTTCAGCAGTTGTGCGGACGCGCCGAACAGGGCGAGGCCGTGCTCGGTGAGGCCGTGCTCGGCGCCGGACGGCTCCGGGTCGACGATGCGCAGCGCCAGGTCGGCGGTCGGCGCGGACGCGGTCGCGTCGTCGAGGAGGTAGCCGAACAGCCGGCGGTAGCGCGGCTGGAGGTAGCCGAGCAGGCAGAGCAGCAGCACGTCCTGTTCGCGGCGGTCGAGGCCGAAACTCCGTGCCAGCATGGGGAATCGGAGCGGGACGGTGCTCTGGGCGGTGCGCTTGTCCAGCTCGGCCAGCGCGGTCGCCGCCGCGTCGAGGTGGGTGCGGGCTGCCGCCGGGAGCGGGTCGACGAGGGCGAACGGCTCGGCGAGGTAGCGGTCGATCTCGCCCTCGGCGACGCTGGGCAGGCCCCACTGGGTGGCCGGTTTGTCGGCCCCCAGCTGGTGGCGGAAGACCTCGATGCGCGCGCGGACCAGCAGGTCGGCGCGGTGCAGTTCGGCGGCCAACTGCGCCGCGCTGTCGATGTAGCCCGCGCTGTCGACGTAGCCCGTGCTCTCGGAGTATCCGGTCATGACGCTCCCATCCGGTACCGAACCGTCCGCCCGCCCAGCCACGGCACCGCCTCCAGCGGCCGGTCATAGCCGGCCATCGACACCACGACGTCCAGCGGCCCGGGTTCCAGCTCCACCACCAGCTCCTCGGCCGTCCAGTGCAGCCGCCCCCGGCGCCGCACGAAGTGCGCCAGCAGGTAGCTGCCGCTCGACTCGCTGAACTGGCCCAGCCAGCGCGACCAGGTGCGCAGCACCGCGCCCGCCAGCAGCCCGATCACCGCGTCGGCCTTGGGCCGGCCGAGCTTGCCGTCCGGCAGGTCGGTGTCGGCCAATGCGGTCAGCTCGGCCGGGTCGGGCAGCCGCTGGGCAGCCGCCTGGACCTGCAACTCGCTGCGCAGCGACGCCAGATGGTGCACCTGCCGCCAGCCGCGGCGCACCTGGGTCGGGCGGCCGGCGAAGGCCCGCACCGCGGGCTCGGCGGAGTCGGCACCGGTCAGCCGGCCGGCCACCGCGAGCAGGATCTCGGGCAGGAAGTCGGCGAGGCCGGCGCGCGCCAGCACGGCGGGCACCCGCAGCTCGGTGACGGCGCGCAGCAGGAGCAGTATTCCGGCGCAGGGACTGTCCTCGACATCCGCGTCGAAGTGACCGGCAAGTCCGGCGAGTTGAGCGAGCACCGGATCCGCCTGGCCCGCCGCCCAGCGGTCCTGCACCTCGGCGAGGACCGCGACGACGAATCCGTCGTCGGCCCACTCCGGATGTTCCGCGACCAGCGCGGCCCGTAGCAGCAGTGCGGCGCGCGGCCCGGGGCCGGCCACTCGCACCGCCGCACGCAGCTCGGGGCTCGCGGCCAGCACATCGGCCAGCGCCTGCCGGGCCGCCGCCTCGCGCCGCCCGGCCGGTTTCGGCGAGGCGGCGGTCAGGCCGGGGAGCAGCAGGTCGGTCTCCAACCAGTCGAACCGGTCGGCGAGCTCGGCCGGCGGGGGAGCGGTCGGCGTCCGCAGGTCGCCCCGGGCCGCGAGCCGCCGCAGCACGTCCACCACGACGAGCGTCAGCGCGGTGGAACTGCGCCAGTCCGGCACGGCGCGCGAGCGGTAGAGGCGAGCCACGTCCAGCGCGGCGAGCGGGACGCCGGTCCACAGCCCCCAGGCGTCGGCGATCGCCACGGCGGTGGTCAGCAGCGGCCAGAGTCCTGACACATCGTCAGTGGGAGCCGGTGGCCGGGCGGTGTCGGCGGCCAGCTCCCGGATCGCCGCGTCGGGCAGCGTGGCGAGGAGCGCGGGCAGCATCGCCTGCCGGTGCAGGGCGGCCAGCACCGGGACCGGCGGCTGGGTCGCGAGCAGGGCGCGCGCCGCGCTGCCGGTCGGCTCGGCGTGCCAGGCGGCGAACGGATGGAAGTACCAGTGCTGGGCAGCCGTGCCGCCGAGGTGTTCGACGAGGTAGGCGGCCAGGTACTCGGCCTGGTCCGCGAAGCGGATCACGTTGCCGTCAGCCGACGCTTCCGCCGCGACGGCGGTCACGATCGCGCGGGCCAGCGCCTCGGCCCAGTGGCGGGCAGCGGTCGGGGCGTCGGCGCGCAGCGCGAACTCGGCGTGCACCTGGCGGATGACGTAGACGGTGGGGTCGTCGCCGTACACGGAGTCCAGCAAGGTGCTGAGGATGCCGGGGAGTTCGAGGCGGGCGAGCTGGTCGAGGTGCGCGGCAGCGGCGGCCGGCTCGACGCCCCGCGCGAGGTAGTCGCAGGTCAGCGACCTGATGCTGCCGTCCACCGATCAGCCCTCCCCGGTCAGGTGCTGCGCCAGCGTGCCGGCCGTGGCGCCGTACCCCTGCTTCAGCTGCGCCGCGACCTGCTGGAGCAGCTCCGGATCCGCGGCCAGCGCCGTCGCCACCACCGACGCCGACGCGGTCGTCCCCTGCGGCCGGTACAGCCGCGCCGCGACCCCGGCCGCGCCGCCGATGCCGCTGAGCAGCGCCCCGGTGGCCAGCGACTGCACGGCGGCGCTCGGCGCCAGCGCCGCGGTCGCCGGGGCGCTGAGGTTGCCCTGCACCGTCAGGTTGCCGTGCACGGTCACGGTGTTGTCGCCGCGGACCGTCAGACAGGGCGTGAAGGTGGCCTTGTCCGCCGACCACGTGCCGATCACCAGCGCGTTCGCCGCCCCGGAAGGCAGCTCGACGCGCAGCTCCCGCTGGGTGCCGCTCTGCGCGCCGTAGACCTGCCACGGCTGCGCGGCGTCCATCGGAGCCTTCGCTGACGCCTCGGCCGGCGTTGACTGCGCGGCCTGGACCGGGAACTCCAAAGCCCCCTGCTCGATGCGCAGTTCGCCGTTGACCGCCAGGTTGCCGTGGACCGTCGCCGTGCCGGTCGCGGCGATGTCGAACAGCGGGTCGGTGTTCGAGTCGGCGCGGACCGCGAAACGGGTCGGATCGGTGTCCGCCGCCGCACCGAGGTCGATCCGGGCGTCGCCGCGCGGGTGCGCCACCGAGGCGGCGACCAGGCCGGCGTAGCGACGGCCGGATCGGTCGATCGCAAGGCCGGACCCGGTGGTGCGGCGGACCCGGCCGAGCAGCACCGGCCACGGCATGGTCTCCTCCGGCGCGGTCCGCTCCGGGCCGAACTCGAGGTCACCGGGCGGCACTTGCGGCGGCTGGTTGGCGTCCACGGCGTCATCGGCCGCGGTGATCAGCAGCCGGGGCAGCTCCAGCCAGCGGTAGTAGGCGGTCGCCTCGCTGCCGCAGGCCCCGTAGCCGGTCGGCGCGGTGTCGGAGCCGGCCCGGTCGTAGATCAGCCAGATGTCGTAGGCGATCTCGCCGGTCAGCGGCGCGGGCGGCAGCGGCGGCACGGTCATCCGCTCGATGACCACGACCTCCCGGCCGTAGCCGTCGACGGCGAGGCCCGGCTGCACGGCGAGCGGGCCGCCGTCCGCGGTGAGGTCCAGGCCGTGCAGGATGCCCCAGCTGTGGCCGGCGACGTTGTGCCGGCGCCGCATCGCAACGTGGTAGGCCTGCTCGTCGCTGAAGTCCTGCGGGCGCAGGAACTGCCGGTCGAAGTACCGCACCCGGACGATCCGGTCCGCGTCCACGGTCTACCTCCAGTGAAACCGTCCAGTCCGGGGACTGGCGCTGGGATTGGGGACCGGCGGCACGCTCCGCCAGTCGAAACTGGTGACCCCGAGCGTGACCTTGCCACCGGGCAGCAGGCCGAGCGCGACCACCTCGACGTGCACGGTCACACTGTCGGCCGCGGGCAGCGGCACGCTGCCGGGGATCTCGAACTCGGCGTCCGGCTGCAGCAGTTGCGACGACCCCAACCGCTCGCTCTTCTGTACGCCGTTGACCGTGATGACCGCCGCCACCGTCAGGTCGGTCACCGCCTGACTGGTGATGCTGGTGACCTTGACGTCGTAGGCGAGGGTCTGCGGCGGCACCACCGGCGCCGCGGCGGCCTTCCGCGCGGACTTCTGCTGCTGCGGCGGCGGATTCGGGTCCTGGACGACCGCTGCGACGGTCAGCGCCGAGTTGTCGAACAGGTCGCCGCTGAACTGCCGGTCGATCGCCAGGCTGCTCTGCCCGACCGCGCCGGTCCAGGTGCTCATCAGCGTCGCGGCCAGCCGGGGGTCGCCGGGATCGACGGCCAGCGGCCCGAAGATCAGGGTGCCCTCGACGTCGAGGGAACCGACGGTGGTGTCGCCACCCGCGTGGACCACCAGCGGCAGGGCGCCGTCCGGGGCGGTGCCCACCGCGAACCGGTACCAGTCCGGCACCTCGGTAGGCCCCGGCGCGCCCATCTCCACGCGCAACTCCTGCCCGGTCTGCACGCCGTCGGCGAGGATCGCCGCGCGGTACCAGCGCCACGGCGACGCCGTCTTCGGCGCGGGTACCGCCGGGTCGAACCGGAGCGGCCCGCCCGGAGCGAGCCGCGCGCCGTGGGCGATGACCGAGCCGTTGACGGCCGTCCCGGTCGTCGGTGACACGGCCAGGCGCGGCACCGGGCGGCCGGCCGGGTCGGGGAGCGTGACGGTGAGCGCCGGGTCGTGATCCAGTTGCATGGTCCCGCCGGTGGGAGCGGCCACGGCCGCGCCCTCGGCGGTGCCCCACGTGACCGGACTGGACGCGGGCACGTACGGCGGCCCGGTGGACGCGACCAGCCGCCCGAGGTAGACCGTCCCGGCCGGCCCGGCCACGTCGTCGCCGGGCTGGACCTGGGTTACGTGGACGTCGGCGCCCTCGGTGACACGATCGGCCGCTGTGACGTCCTCGCGGTAGCCGAGGAACAGGTCCAGCGCCGCCGCGCCGGCCGGCAGGTCCGACCAGCGCAGCAGCACGGGATCCGGCAGCACCACGGCCCGGCCGAGGCCGTCCACGGCCAGCCCGGCCGCGATCTGGCAGCCGGTGTGCCGGGTGGACAGGCCGAGGCCGTGAGCCACCCCGGCGGTGTGCGCCGTGGTGTCGTGGCGACGGCGGGTGGTGATCCGGTACTCCTGCTCGGCCTCCAGGTCGGCCACACCGAGCTGCTGGTTCTCCCGGTAGTGCGGGCGGATCAGATCGGGCCGGGTCATGACGACCCCGGGGCGGGCGGCTGTGCCGGGGCCGGGGTGATCGGTGCCGCAGGTGCCCCAGGTGCCCCAGGTGCCGCAGGGGGCGGGCCCGGTGTCGTCGGTACCTGGGCCTGTTCCGTTGCCCGCGTCATCGGCACGGAGTTGTCCGCTGTCGCCTGTGCCTGCGCCCGTGCCATCGGCGGTACCTGCGTCTGCACCTGTGCCGTCGTCGGTGCTGGTGCTGGTGCTGGTGCTGGTGCTGGTGCCGGTGCCTGTGCCTGTGCCGTCGTCGGCGTCACCGGCGCGGCGTTGCCCGTCCGGAACCCGACCACCCGCAGCCCCGTGAGATGCGTCGCCTGGTGGGACGGCACGAAGTAGGCCACGTCCACCGCGTCATCGGCCCCGAAGAACACCGGCGGCGTGCCGAGCATCGTGATCAGGTCGTCCAGGGTGGACGGCGCCCACTGCCTGACACCGCTGACCGACACGCCGAGGTCCCGCAGCGCCAGTTGGGCCTCTTCGAGCCGGTGCCAGACCACCCGGCCGAGGTTCACCCGACCGAACGGAGCCGGCCACTGGACCGGGCCGAAGTCCCTGCGGAAGGGCGACACCGGGTCGATCGCCTTGACCACCCAGTGCCTGACCTGCTGGGCGTCGTCCTCGGCGGCCAGCCAGACCCGCGCCAGCGGCACCGCGTCCCCGGGACACCCCGGCGGGCGGGACCCTCCCCCAGACTCCGTCCGGGGGTGCCCCATAGCAGGGAGAGGATCCGGTCCTGGGCGATCCAGAACAGCAGCTCCGTGAACTGCCCGGCGTCGAGCGCGCCCGAGCCGCCCACCCGGTCCGCGACGAACGGGAAGTGCCGCAGCGGCCGTTCGCGCAGTCGCGCGCCCAGCCAGGACTTCAGGCCCGCGTCGTTCGCGGTGCCCGGCAGCCCGTCGGCCTGCGCTCGGTACAGGACCGCGACGGCGTCCTCGTAGGCCTGCTGCCACTGCCGCCAGTCCGGCCGGTCCGGCTCGCTGCCGTCGACCACGGACACGCAGCGCAGCTCGAAGGACTCCACGATCCGGCTGTCCTCGCACTCGCCGGCCTGCGAACAGCCCGCCGTGCCGAGCGCGGGCACCGGGTCCTCGCCGACCTCGCGGTAGGCGATGCCGATGTCGAGGACGCACGCCGTCGGCGGCTCACCGGACGGCGCCCCGCACGGCGAGGTCGGGTCCGGGCAGGAGGCCGCGAGGTCGAGCGTGGTCGCGGAGCCGACGACGACGTCCTCGCCGCAGGAGCTGACCGCGTAGCCGGGCTGGAGGACCACGGTCGCCGCCGAGGCCCCCGGCGTCGGGTCGAGGCCGATATCCAGGCCGGTCACCACGCCCCAGCCGTCCCGGTACCGGCCCAGCCGCCGCCGGTCCAGCACCCACGAGGCCAGCCCGGACAGGTCCTGGTCGGTGAGCAGTTGGCCGCAGAAGAACCGCGGGCGCACCAGGGCCTCCAGCCGGCACCGGCGCCCGTCACACGGCTGCGGGCAGCCACACCCGTGGCCGGCCACACTGAGCACGGCGGTCATCGTTCAGTCCTCCGGTCGTCGTCATCGTCGTCGTCGCGAACCTCGAACCAGCTCTCGAACAGCCCGCCCTGCACGCCGTCCCCGGACGGCAGCCGGCCGCGCAGGTGGTTGCCGTCCACCGGCACCCCGCGGCAGTCCGGGATGAAGTCGCAGCGCAGCGACACGAAGACGGTGGTGTCGCGCAGTGCGCGCCGGCCGTGCCCCGCGATGTAGCTCGGGTCGATGGTGAACACCGCGACGCAGCCGTCGTCCTCCAGGCGGGCCGGCAGTTCCTCCGGGTAGGGCAGGAACGCCAGCGCCTCCGAGGGGCCGGTCGCGTACTGCACGACGAAGGTGTACGGGTTCACGCCGTGCCCGGCGCGGTGGCTGTGCCGTAGCGGCCGGTCGAAGTGGACCCGCAGCTCGCCGCGCAGGTGCTCGCGCAGGTGGCGCAGGGTGACCGCGCCGCCGTGCGGCCAGTTCACGTGGGTGATGTGGGTGAGGTCGGCCGGGGACGGCGGCTGGACGCGGCGGCCGTCCAGGTCGAGCTCGAAGCCGCCCTCCGGCAGCGGGATGATTCGGGCCAGCGGGACCAGGTTGCCGCACGGGCACTCCGGCTCCGGGCAGTGCCCGCCGCAGCCGCGGTGCCGGCGGTGCCGGCGGTCGTCATCCGCACAGTCGTTGTCGTCGCCATCGCAGTCGTCGCCGTCGCCGTCCTCGCACGGATCGTCCGGCCAGCACCCCGGTGTGACGTCCGCGACCACCAGCTGCACGCCGTCCCGGAACCGGTTGTACTCGCGGTGGCGAGGGTCGCCGGTCTCCTCCGCGTAGAGCGTCGGTACCGGCTCCACCTGCTCCTCGGTGAACTTCGCGCACAGCAGGTACGGCTCCGACCGCTCCGGAAGCTCGAACGCGGTGTCGCAGCGCAGGATCAGCTCCCGGCCGTGGCAGTCCAGCGCGAAGCCGGCGGTCACCACCACCCAGGTCCGGGCGCACTCGGGGCGGGGGTGCCGGTGCACGTCCAGCCCGCACACGATGCCCCAGCCGTGCAGCAGCCGGTTGTGCAGCCGGTGGTGGTCCAGCAGGTAGTCGGTGTCGGCGGCGAAGTCGCGGGCCGCCATGAACTTGCCGGTGAAGTAGCGGTTGCGTTCGGCCTCCACCTCGCCGGTGTGTCCGCTGTGGTCGTGGCTGCCATCGTCGTGACATCCGCACCGTCGTGCTGACATGCGTCCTCTCCTCACCTGATCCCGGTTCCGGTGTCGATGCGGGTCGTCGCTTCGACCCGTACCGGTTGCTGTGGTCGTGCGGATGCCAGCACCGTGTCCCAGCCGAGTCGGTGCCGCGGTGCGCGGCTGGGTGGTGCGGCGGCGTCGTGGGCGCAGGCCAGCCGCGCCCGGGGCACCGCGCCGATCACGGTGTCCAGGCCGACGGCGGACTGCACGGCCACCCGCAGCCTGGGCTCGACGAGGTCCAGGTCGTACCGGCTGGTGGCCGGGCGTTCGGCGGCCAGCAGCCGATGGACGGCCCGCTCGTCCTCCGCGGTCCGCACCCACACCGACGGCAGGTACACGCGGAAGCTGTTGGCGGTCTGCGTGAACAGGTCGTGCGCAGGGTCCCCGGTCGACACCAGGCGGGCCCGCCCGACCTCGGCGTAGGCGCCGAGCCGCAACCGGGCCACCACGTCCGGGCTCCAGAGCGGCAGCGGCGTCGGATCCGTGGACCCCAGCTGCAGTCGGCCCCTGGTCCGGAAGCCCTCGACCAGCGCCGGCAGGCCGATCTCGCCCGCCGGGACACCGGACTCGGTGGCCAGCAGCGCGGCCAGCAGCTCGGTGATCGCCGCCGGGGTGCCGCGCCGGCGCAGCACCGCCAGGCTCGCCAGCAGCCAGGCGCGCTGCTGCTCGGCGGTCCAGCGCTGGTCCAGCGGGACGCCGACCCAGCCGGCCAGGTAGCCGAGCGGCGCGCCGGCCGGCACCGCCTTCGGGTCGATGTACGCCGGCAGGTCGGCGATGCGCGCCGCCACCTCGTCCCATTCGGCCTGGAACACGCCGAGGAACCGCTCCAGGAAGTCCTTGCCGTCGGCGTCCATGCCGAAGACGGCCGGCAGGAACTCCAGGTACGACGAGCGCGGGTAGTGCGCGCGCACCGCGCGGACCAGCGGCGTCGCCCGGCCCGGCCCGGTCAGCCGCAGCCGGACGGCGAGGTAGCGGCCCGGGGCGCTGCGGACGGGCCAGTCGACGTCGGCGGACAGCGGCGCGGCGGCCGGGGCGTGCGCCTGGCCGGTCTGCGCGCCGGCGGCCGTCCACTCACCGAGGCCGGGCGTGTCGGAGGTGGTGGTCTCCACCGCGACCGAGGTGCCCGGCGGCAGCGCGGCCAGGTCGAGCCGGACCCGGTCCCAGACGCAGCGGTAGATCCGGCTGTCGAGGACGGCGCTGACCCACTCGCCGTCGCGCCCGTACGGCTTGGGGCCGCGGGTGGGCCGGGGCGGCGGCACCGGCTGCCCGGCGCGGTCGAACGCCGGGCCGTGCGGCGCGCTCGACGCCGGCTCCGCGACATCGCCCTCGCGGTCCGGGTCGGCGTGCCGGTCGCACTCCCCGGTCAGCCCGGCCGGCAGCACGAACACGGCGGCGAGCAGCCGGATCGGCGGCGCGGTGAACAGCGGGCGCAGCGGGCCGGGGTCGGTGAAGACGGGGCCGCGGCGGCCGGCGGCGTCGTACCGGGTGAGCGCGCCGGGGCTGGCGAGGTAGACCGTGCCGCCGTCGTCCATGGCCAGCCCGGTGGCCCGGCCGGCCTGCTCGGCCGCGGTGAAGAGCACCCGCGGCTCGTCCTCGTGCGGCAGGTGCCGCCAGACCGTGCCGGTGGCGGCGTCGAGCAGTTGGGTGGCACCGCCGCCGGTCCGGACGTCGGCGAGGTCCCAGTCCCCGGTCCAGACGTGCCGCAGGCTCAGCTCCGGCAGGCCGTAGGCCAGGACCCGCCGGTGGAGCCGGTCGGCCAGGTACAGCAGCCGCCCGGTGATCGCGATGTTCACGACCCGGCCGAGCTCGGTCACGTCGCCGCGCGGTGGCGGCACCGCGCCGAGTACGGGCTCGAACCGCTGCGTCGCCGGATCGAAGCGCCGGACCAGGGCGCCACCGGGGTCGAGCAGGTAGCAGATCCCGTCCTCGGAGACCGCGAATCCGGTCGGCAGCACCAAGCCGCCCAGGCTGCCGTCCTCGGCCGCCAGTCCCAGCGGGCCGTCCGGGATCGTGGCCAGCCGCAGGTCCGGGCCGGCCACGACACCGTCGGCGCTCGCCGTCCGCCAGCCGGTGCGGGCGTCGAGCAGCCAGTGGGTGGGTCCTTGCGGTCGCACCGCTACACCTCCTCGCGGGCGGTGCTGCCGGAGTCCGGCGTCACGTCCAACTGGTGGGTGCCGGAGCGGGTCAGACCGCCCGGCGGCAGGTCGATCGCCACCCGTGGGTCGTCGTGGACCCGGCCGTCGACGGTGATCTCCAGCGCGGTGACCGCGAGCACCCCGGGCACCGCCAGCAGCACCGCGTAGAGGCTGGTCGGCTGGAACTGGTCGGCGAAGTGCGCGGACCGGGTGCCGTCGGCGGCCCGGTGCAGCGGCGCGAGGAAGTCGCGCAGGGCCTGGTCGGCGAGCGCTGCGACCCCGTCGGCCGCCGCGTACGGGTCGATGGTCAGCGCCGCGTGCACCGAGACCGGCACGAACACCGGGCCGCTGACGTACAGTTCGGTGGCGATCAGCCGGTACTGGTCCAGGTAGCGGCAGACCGCGGCGATCAACTCGCCGCTGGGCGCCGGCGGGTCGTCGTCGGTGTCCGCGACGACCACCACGGTGACCGAGCCGGCGACGTCCACCCCGGGGTGGTCCGGGTGCGCCAGCGGCAGGGCGAGCGCGTCGGCCACCCCGCCGACCTGGCGGGCCAGCGACGCGTAGTCGGCCGCCGTGACCGCGCGGCCCTGGCGGCGCAGTAGCGCGGGCGCGTTCCGCTTGAGCTCGTCCAGCGACTCCAGGTCGGTACCGCCGGCGGCCGCCCGGGAGTTGGTCACCGAGTCGACGCCGGGCAGCGCCGACAGCAGGGTGTCGATCGCCCCCGCCGGCACGTTCCCGGCCGCGCCGCCGCCGGAGCGGTACGAGACGGCGACGATCTCGGCGTCGACCGCCGGGATCAGGCCCCGCACACCGTTGCCGAAGGTCACGATCCCGGTGGCCGGGTCCAGCGTGTAGTGGCGGTCGTTCGGGCCCGACGCCAGGAAGTCCGAGACCTGCGTCCAGGTGGTGCGCGTCAGGTTCGCCGGGTCGCCGGTGTCCTCGCGCACCTCCAGGGTGACGCTGCGGTCCTGGACCGGCGGCTGGGCCAGCGGGAAGGTCTGGTCCGGGTGCGCCTCGCTGACCCCGAGCAGCTCGTCGCGCACCGTCGCCAGGTTGCGGGCGGTCGTGGTGTTCGCCGTGACGGCCTCGATGACGGGCTCCTGGCCCGCCGGGTACCGGCCCGCCACGACCCGGACCCGCAGCCAGTACCTGGGGTCGTCCACATCGGCGGCGCGCGCCGGCAGGATCGAGGCCGGCCCGGCGAGGGTGACGTAGCCCTGCGCGGTGAATGCGGCGCTGCCGTCGGCGAGCACGTTGAGCCGGCTCCACTGGGTGGCGTCCGGCCGCGGCAGGTACTCCCAGACCAGGGTGACCGGCGCCAGCGGGGGCCGCACCGCCTGCCCGGCCCGCTGCGGCGCCCCGGCCGCCGCGGCCGCCGACAGCGTCACCAACAGCCGCAGCTCCTGCGGGAACTGGCCCGGCTCGGTGGCCGTGGTCGGGGCGAACCCCAGGTACAGCGCGTTGTTCGGCTGCGGGATCCAGCCCAGCGGCCGGAACGGCGCACCCGGCGTCACCGTGGTGAAGACCTGGCCGTCGTCGACCACCAGGTCGGTCAGCTGGTAGGGGACCAGCGCCAGCGCCTGGTCGGTCTCGAACACCAGCGGCAGCCCGGTCGGCCCGGTCGCCGACAGCTGCGACCGCGCCGGCACTACCACGCCCGCGGTCCGCGCCGTCGGGGTGAAGGTCACCTCGGCCACGGCCGGCGCCGCCGGGTTCTGCTGCAGACCGATCAGGTCCAGGAACTTGACGTAGGTCAGATCCGGCACCTGGTTCAGCTGGTACAGCGTGATCTCGGTGAGCCAGGCGAACAGTTCGACCAGCGTCACGCCCGGATCGCTGGGGTTGAAGTCGGTCCAGTCCGGCGTGAAGCGCAGGATCCGGCGCTGCGCCTCGGCCACCAGCTGGTCGTAGGTGCGGCTGTCCAGGTTGGGAACGTTCAGCGCCATCTCAGACCCCTGTGCCCTCGGAGAGGAAGAACGGGTAGACCAGGTTGTGCGCGGTGTTGGTCGCGCGGATGCGGTAGGCGATCCGGATCAGCAGCACGTTGGCGGCGTCCGGAGGGGCCTCGACCGTCACGTCCAGCACGTCGATCCGCGGCTCCCAGGTGACCAGCGCGTCGCGCACCCGCTGCGCGACCACGCCGTGCAGGGCGGTGGTGTTCGCCTGGAACACCAGGTCGTGGATGCCGCAGCCGAAGTCCGGCCGCATCCGGCGCTCGCCGGGCGCGGTGGCCAGGATCAGCCAGATGCTCTGCCGCACCTTCTCCGCGCCGGAGGTCGTGGGCAGCGCCTTGGTGAGGTCCGGCCGGACCGGGAACGCCAACCCGGTGCCGAGGAACGCGGGTTCGGCCATCGTCAGCCCCCGATCCGCACGACGCGGGACGGGCCCGCCGGCGCCACCACGACCGTGCCCACCGGCGCCGGCGCCGGGTCGTTGCAGGTGATCGCGGTGTCGCCGGCCCGGGCCGCCGGCCTCTTGTTGATCCGGACCGTTGAACTCCCGGTGCTGACCGAGCCCTTGTTGGTCGGCGGGTTGACGAACGTGCCGCCCTGCGGGACGTGCGGCGGGGTGTTCGTCGCCGTGCTGCCGACCGTCGCGGCCGGCCGGCCGTTGATCCGCACGTTCGGCGACAGCCCGCCGTCGATGACGCCGCTGAACGGATTCGGCAGCGCGACCGGCGGCCCGGACGGCGGCTGGATCAGGTGCGAGTCGACCGCCGTCACCCGGTCGCCCTGCTTCGCTGCGGGCTGGCCCATCACATCCCCTAGTTGATGTCCACGGTGTCGCCGGTGATGGTCACTTGGGCGCCCGCGAGCGTCAGGGCCCCGGTGGCGCGCACCTCCACCGTCTGGCCGGTCAGCTGGATGTTCCCGGTCGGCGCGTGGACCTCGACATCGCCCTGGGCGGCGGTGACGGTGACCTTCTTGCCGGCGCTGTCCAGCACCACCGAGCGCTGGCCGTCCTTGTCGATCACCTCGACCTTCTCGGCACCCGGGGTGTCGTCGAAGCGGATCACGTGGCCGCTGCGCGAGGTGAGGGAGCGCCAGTTGTTCTGCGTCGGGTTCCCGTCGTCGGGCGGCGGCGGGCTCTGCTTGCTCCACGAGCCGCCGAGCACGTACGGCGCGCGCATGTCGCCCTGCAGGAACCCGACCACGACCTCGTCGCCGACCTCGGGCCTGAACATTGAGCCGCGGTTGGAGCCGGCCATCAGAGTGGCCTGCCCGGCCCAGTCGCTGACGACGCCGCCCAGCTCCGGGAACGCCACCTGGACCCGGCCCAGCCGGTCCGGGTCGTCCAGGGAGTGCACGACCCCGACCAGCAGGCCGTTGCGGGTCGATGTGCTGCTCATCGGATCGCCTTCCTCAGTCGTCCCGCCGGCAGGTGAACTGCGTGACGTAGCCGGAGTCGTCCAGGGTGTGGGTGGTGCCGGTCACGAAATAGCGCCCGTTGAAGCGGGTGCCCAGGCCGTCGATGCTCATCCGGCGGCCGGCCCGCAGGTCCGGCAGGCCGACCGTCGAACCGGTGCCCGTCACCATCTCGTGCGCGATGTCCCGCAGCCGGTCGGCCGCGACCCGCTTGGCCTCGGCCTCGTCCGCGACCACCACGCTGGTGATGTCCTCGCGCTGGTTGAACGACGACTCGACGTCGGCGTCCTGCTGGCTCGGCGGCCGCTGCGCCGTCACCGTGATCATCTTTCCGGCGCTGCGGTTCCAGGCCCGCACGGTCACCTGGCCGACCTGGTTGGCGGTGGTCAGCGTGGGCTGGAACTGGACCAGCGACTTGCCCCAGGTCAGCTGGTAGGTGACCGGCTTCAGGTTCTCCGAGGGCTCGAAGTGCAGGGTGCTCTTGCCGGTGCGCTGGTCCTCCTCGACCCAGAGGTCGTAGCCGATCCGCCGGGCCCGCTCTATCAGGAAGACCACGTCGTACTGGTTGTCCTGGACGATGTACGGATACGGGCGCTCGTTGTCGGGCCGGGTATGGACCGGCACCCCGAGCCGGGCGGCCACCTGGCGGGCGATCTGGCTGTCCGTCTTGTTCAGGTAGGGATGCGTCTCCTGCTTCTTGCGGAACCGGTGCAGCACGTTCAGCGCGCTCACGGTGAGCGTCGGCGCGCCGTCCGAGGGGAAGTTCGGCTGGAGCGAGGTGATCTCCCCGGTGATCAGGCGCCGCAGCGGGTCCTTGCCCCGGTAGCCCATCCACAGCTCCAGCTGCTTGCCGGGCAGGAACGTGGACCCGTCGCTGTACTTGAAGGTCCTGGTCCTGGCGTCCCAGTTGTTGACGGTCAGTTGGAAGCTGTCGATCGTCGTGATGTCGTCGGTGTAGCTGACGCTGATCACGTCGTGCAGCACCTCGTCCGGCAGCCGGCTGCCCTGGCCCGGCGGGGTGACCTCGAACGCCGGCACGTAGAAGTCCTGGCCGGGGTAGATCGGCTGCGCCGCCGGGTCGTTGCCCGGGTCGGTGGTCGGCAGGGGGGTACTCACCGCGCACCTCCGCCCGGGGCCAGCGGCGGGATCTCCAGCGCGGTGCCGGGGCGCGGCCGGCGTGGATCGGCGATCCGGTTCCGGTCGGCCAGCACCCGCCAGGCGCCCGGGTCGCCGTACTCGGCGGCCGCGATGTCGGACAGCGTGTCGCCGCGCCGCACCACGTACACCTTGGTGCGGTCCGGGGACTCCAGCTTCAGCTCCCGGAGCTGCTCCTCCAAGGTCTTGTACTCGCGCAGCGTCAGCGACACCGTGGCGCGCAGCGGCACCCCGGTCGGGCTGAACAGGGTGAACTTCTGCTGCACCTGCTCGGCGATCGCCTTGAAGGACAGCGAGGTGCCCCAGGTGACCAGGAACCGCGGCGGCGCGTGCGTCGCCGGCTGGATCTTCACCAGCTGGTACACCTGCCGGGTCAGGGTGGTGACGTCGACGGCGGCCTCGTCCATCCCGCTGTCGGTGGTGTCGAACAGCAGGTCCAGGGTGAGGCGTTCGTCCTGGCCCCGGACGAACTGGAGCACCGGCGAGTCGACGCCCGGGATCCCGATCTCGGCGATCTGCGCCGCCTTGGTCAGGGTGTACTCGGTCGGGTTGAACTCGACGTCGAAGTGGTCCAGCAGGCCTTTGCCGCTGTCCACCGCGTCCTTGTCGAGGATCTCGATCCGCAGCTTCGTCAGCGCCATCGGGTCACCCCTCGATCGGGCTCGGCGGGACCACTGACCGGCGCAGGCGGGTGGCCTCGGCGTGCGCCTCGGCCTGCTGCTCGGCGCGCGCCAGCCGGGCCGCGACCAGTTCCACCAGCCGGGTCAACTGCTCATCGGTGAACGGCAGTTCGCCGGAGGTCACATGCACCTTGCTGGTGAGGTCGTCGATGTGGATCGGCACGGTGCGGCTCACCCCATCCTCTTCAGGCCCTCGTGGACCAGTTCGAGCGTCTCGATGGCGACCTGGTTCTGGGTCGCGTTCAGCGACGGGCCGACCCACTTGACCGGGTAGACCCGGTGCAGGCCCCACTGCGCCACCGGGGTGTCGCCCGCCTGGTCGTAGAGCAGCACCACCACGTCCCAGCGGGTCACCCGGCCGCTCACCACGTCGTCGTGCCAGTCCCACAGGATCCGGTCGGCGAGGCCGCGCTTGAGCGAGAGGTTGGTCTGCTTGGTGCGCACCGGGAGCTTGTGCACCACGTCGTTCACCCCGCCCTCGGGGTAGTCGAAGACCTCGGTCTCCAACTGCAGGCCGCCGACCTCGCTGAAGCCGCCGATCGGCTGCCCGTTGCGCAGCACCGTGAAGCGGAACCCGGGGAACGGGTCGGTCCGCCGGGCCAGTTCAGGCATGGCCGCCTCCTGACTCGTCGTGCGTGTCGACCACCGACACCCCGGTCGGGGTGCGGACCACCCGGATCACCACGAACTCGGCCGGCGGCGGCGGATTCAGGGTGATCAGGCAGGTGAGCTTGCCGACCGCCACATCGGACGGCGGGTTCACCGAGGCGTCGCAGACCACGGTGTAGGCGTCGTCCGCGGTGGCGCCGTTGAGCATGCCGCGCCGCCAGACCTGGTCCAGGAGACCCCGCACCAGGCTGGTGATCTGCGCCCACAGCACCGGGCCATTGGGCTCGAACACCGTCCACGCCGTATCGGCGGCGATCTGCGCCTCCAGCGCGCACACCAGCCGCCGCACGTTCAGGAAGCGCCACTCGGGCAGACTGACCGTCAAGGTCCGGTCGCCGAGCACGCGGACCCCGCGCTGCACCCGGATCGCGTTGACGTTGCCGTCGTTGAGGTCGCCGTGCGCCAGGTCGTCGACCGCGAACACGGTGTCCACCGGGAGCTCGATCACCTCGCCGGCCGGCGGCTTGTGCACGCCCACGGTGGTGTCGACGCGGGCGCAGACCCCGGCGAGGTGACCGCTCGGCGGGACGGCCGTGACGTCGGCATCGAGTGACAGCGGGTCGGTGACCAGCAGCCAGGGGTAGTAGAGCGCGCCGAAGTCCGAGTCGAAGCGGGCCCGCCAGGCCAGCGCGTCCGCCGGGCTGGTCAGCGGGTCCTGCGGCGAGTCGAGCAGCGCCACCCGGTTGTGGTGGCGCTCGCAGTGCGCGACGATCGCTTGCTGGAGATCGGCGATCTGCTGCGCCGTGAACTGCGGCCGAGCGGCCGGTACCGGTTGGGGCGGAGGCGGAGGCGGAGGCGGTGGCGGCGGGGCCGGGATGTCCGCCCCGGCGCACAGGTCGCCGCACTGCGGCGGGGGCGGCGGTGCCTGACGGAGCACCGGGACCGGCCGCGCCCACAGGTCCGGCGCGACCACCATGGCGACCTCGTCGATCACGTCCAGCACGGCCAGGCCCCAGTCGTGGTCATGGCCCTCGAAGTGCTCGGGGAGCAGGCTGTCCACGCCGTCGGCACCACCGGACGGCGTCAGCCACCCGGCCGCGGCCGGCGTGCCCGACCAGTCGGAGACCGTCACCAGCCGGGACCCGGTGGCGGGGTCGTTGAGCAGCGTCAGCGGGTCCCGGCCCGGCGTACCGAGGTTGCGCCAGACCTCGGTGGCGGGTCCGTAGGACAGGAACAGCGTGAACGCCCCGGCACCCGCCTCCTGCACCCGGTACCGCACCTGCTCGCCCCAGCTGCCGGGGCTGCCGGTGGCCAGGGTGAGCGCCGGCTTCCCCGAGGCGTCGAGCAGCTGCGCCGTCGCGGCCCTGGCCCGGTCCGGATCGGCGACCCGGACCACCCAGCACGTCGTCCCGCCGTTGGCGTAGAAACCCTCGACCGCGTACGCGAGGTACGCGGTGGGCAGGTGGTCGCCGAACACGCCCCGGAACTGGTCCCAGCCGTCCACCCGCACCGGGCGGTGCAGCGGGCCGCGTTGGGCGACACCGATGAAGCCGGCGATGTCGGTCCGCAGCGGTGTGCGCGCCTGCGAGGCGGCGTCCAGCCACTCCAGCCGCACCCCGGGGGTGCGGTAGGAGCTCAGCGAGGATGTGCGCGGCAGCGCACCTGAACCGGTCACGAGGTCGGCTTCTCCAGTTCGAGGCCTTCGACGGCCAGCACCAGCTCCTCGACGGCGACCTCGTTGGTCTTCGCGTTGAAGGCCGGCGCCGAGTACTTCTTCGGCCAGGCGTTGGTGAACTTCCAGCGCAGCGCGTCCCGGCCGGCCTCGTCGCGGAGCACCAGGTGGCCGCCGCGGCGCACCACCGAGCCGTCCATCGCGGTCTTGCGCCACAGCCACAGGTCCTGGCTGGTGGTGAAGCCGCGCTTGAGGGTGATGTCGCCGAACTTCTTCAGCCCGGGGATCTTGATGACGGTGATGTCCATCGTGCCCTCGCGGTACTCGATGACGTCCTGTTCGGAGTTCGCCCCCGTGCACTCGGAGAAGCCGTGCACCCCGGTCAGCCCGTCGATGTCCAGGGTGAAGTTGAAGGCGGCGTACGGGTCCAGCCGCGCACCGGTGTTGGCCATTCGTCAATCCCCTTACTGGGTCGCTTCGGAGGTGAACTGCGAGAACCGCAGGATCACGAACTCGGCGGGCCGCACCGCCGCCAGGCCGATCAGGCAGACCAGCCGGCCGTTGAGGATGTCGTCGGTGGACATCGTGGTGCGGTCGCAGCGCACGAAGTACGCCTCCTCCTTCGTGGTGCCCATCAGCGCGCCGCTGCGCCAGACGTTCTCCAGGAACGTGTCGAGGGTGCGCCGCACCTTGGCCCAGGTCGGCTCGGCGTTCGGCTCGAACACCAGCCACTGCAGGCCGCGGTCCACGGACTTCTCGACGAAGATGAACAGCCGGCGGACGTTCACGTACGTCCACTCCGGGTCGCTGGACGTGGTCCGCGCGCCCCACAGCCGGATCCCGTTGCCCGCGGGCCGGAAGTCGCGGAAGCAGTTGACGCCGGCCGGGTTCAGCTCGTCCTGCATGCCCTTGGTGACCGGGAACTCCAGCGGGCCCTCGGTCGGGCTGATGTCCGCGTTGAGGATGCCGGCCACCTGGTAGTTGGCGGGTGCCTTGTGCACGCCGCGGGTGATGTCGTTGTTGGCGTAGATGCCGGCGACGAAGCCGCTCGGCGGTACCAGTGCGGTGGTCCGGCTCACCGGGTCGATGACCCGCAGGTGCGGGAAGTAGATCGCCGAGTAGTCGGAGCGGCGGGTCACGTAGGTGTTGGGGTTGTTGGCGATGTTCCCCGCGCCCGGCGGGATGTCCAGCACCGCGACCCGGTCGCGCAGCTGCTCGCACTGGTCGACGACCGCGTTCACCAGGTCGTTCTGGTCGGCCGCCGCCAGCGACGGGTTCACCGCGTCCGGCACGGCCAGGATGGCGATGTCGTCGATGACGGCCAGCGCGGCCAGGCCGGTGAGCTGGTTCGGCGGCTGGCTCGGGTCGCCCTTGAAGGCGGCCGAGGTCAGCGCCGCGCTGCCGTCGTCGCCGCCGGCCAGCGGAGTGGTGGCCACCGCCGCCGGGGCGGCCGCCGCGGTGCCGGCCGGGAAGGCCAAACTCACCAGGTGCGAGCCGGCGTTCACCACGGAGGGCGCGTAGCGGGAGTCCTTCGGGTCGGTGCTCAGCTGGTCGAAGTCCTCGGTCAGCGTCTGGTAGCTGACGGTCAGTCGGAACCGGTTGGCGTCCCGGACCGACACCGCCACCTGGACGTGCACGTCGTTGCCCCAGGCCCCGGGGCCCAGCGCCGTGATGGTCGGCGCGCCGTCGGCGGTCAGCGTCAGGCTCGCGGTCTTCGCGTCCGACCGGACCACCCGGGCCACGAACACCCGCTGGCCGCCGTTGGCGAAGAAGCCCTGGACCGACCAGGGCAGCGCGGACACCGACGGCTCGATCAGGCCGCCGTACCAGCGCGTGTACTCGGGCCACGAGGTGATCAGCATCGGCTGGGTCGGACCCCGCTGGGTGAGCCCGACGAACCCCGCTGTGCTCGTGCTCACCCCCTGGATGGGCACGACGTCGCCGCGGACCTCCTCGACATAGGTGCCGGGGCTGAGGTACTCAGGCATCGGTACTCCTCTGGGCTGTGATCGCGGGTTCTACTCGTGTCGGTGTCGTATGCGGTGTCGTATTCGGTGTCGGTGTCGTATCCGGCGTCGGACCGGGGCGGGGGAGCCGCAGGTCGGGGACGGCCGTGGTGGTCCTCGGGACCACCTGCACGCCCGGGACGGACAGCGAACGCCCGTCCGGCATGGTCGCGTTGACGGTCACGGTCGTCGCGGCCTGCGTCGGCGCGAAGTAGTAGGCCCACACGCCGTCGCTCCGCACGCCGGCCCGTCCGGGCTGCCCCGCGATCTCGACCGTCGCCGCCGTGGGATCGACGCCGGGGGCGACGATCCGGCCGCGCAGCGCGGTCTGCGGCAGCGCCGCCTCGCCGCCGGGTGTGACGGCGACGCCGGTCACCACCGCCGGCCCGGCCCCGGGCGCGGTGATGGTGACGTCGACGGCACCGGCGGCCGGCACCCCGCCGGCGAACACCAGCACCCACTGGCCGTCGGCGTCGGTGCGGTACGGCGTCGCGCCGGGCGCGGACACGTTCGCGTCGGCGACGCCCGAGCCGTCCGGGGCCAGCACCGTGCCGCGCAGCAGCGCCAGCGCCGCCGACGTCGGGCCGCCGACCTCGACCGACGGTGCGGTGGCCGCGACCGGGAACGGATAGCTGTAGCCGGCCGCCAGCACCATCTCGTACGGCTCCGGCTGGCCGACCGTCGCCGGCAGGGACACGCCGTCGAAGTCGGCGACCTGATAGCGGTCGGAGCGAACCCGCAACAGGTACGGTCCGGCCCCGAACGGCTCGACGTGCCGGCTGCCGTTCGGCTGCTGCACCACTCCGAAGCTGATCGCGTAGCCGCTGTCGCTCGTGGCCAGCACCAGCTCCGGCGGGTCCGTGAACGTCCGCTCAGCACCGGGGGTGCGGTCGGCGACCAGGAACAGCCGCACTCGCCCGAGCGGCCGGGGGCGCTCGCCGTCCAGCCCACGCTGCGCCGCGAAGCCGTCGACGATGTCGAAGACCCGGGTCGCGGCCAGGCTGCGGTGATCGTACGTGGTCATGACGCTGACGCCGACTCAGTCGTTGGCGCAGCCACCAGCGGCCCGAGGCCGGTGGTGATGTCCAGGATCGGGGCGCTCTCGTCCAGCTGGGTGCTGTCGATCCGGATCGAGCGCACGAGGTAGCACACCGACAGCCGGTACGGCTCTTGCAACGCCTCCCAGATCCGGGTGACCTCCTCCAGCGGCAGGCGGCACAGGATGAGCCGGATCTCGTCCACCACGTCGTTCAGCGGGTCGCGGACGTAGATGCTGGCATTGTCGTGCAGGACCTGCATCGTCTTGCCGAGCAGCAGCTGGTCGTTCTCGCCGGAGCTGGTGAACGGCGTGATCAGGTAGAGCAGGTCCAGGGCCAGCGGCGAGCCGCGCCGGATCCGGCGGTCCGGCTCGATCTGCGGCGGCAGGTTCTTCAGGAACTCGTTCTCCGTGATCCGGTACAGCCACAGGGACAACCGGTGCGACGGGTCCTGCGCCGTCTCGGTCGGGTTGCTGAAGACGATGCCCGCTTCGCCGCCGACCAACGGCCCCACGGTGAGGTCCGCGTCGTAGGCGACGGCGAGGATGCGCCGGACCGTGCGGCTCACCGTGTTGATCGCGAGGTAGCCGCTCACCGGTCGGCCTCCGACTCGATGGCCCCGCACGGTGTCGCCGCCGACCGGATCGCCGCCGCCAGCGTGCTCGGCCCGAGCGCGCCCAGCTCGGCGCGGTGCGGGCGCAGCCGCCACAGCGTCCCGCAGTCGCCGTCCCCGTGGATGGTGATCACCAGGTTGGGGTGCTCCGCGCCGAAGAACTCCGGATGCTCGGCCAGCAGCGAGTCGTCGTCCAGGCGCCAGACCACGACGTCGGGGCGCAGCAGGCGCAGCTGGCGTTGGAACTCGCCCGTCGGCGCGATCGGCAGGTCGTCGATGAGTTCCACGTCGGGCAGCGCGGACAACAGCTCACAGAGCACTCCGCTCAACACCCCCGTGCCGGCTGACAACGCGACACGCAACCGCTGTGGCATCCGCCCTCCCCAGGTCGACTGAAGACAGGTCGTCCTGCCTTCAAGTCAGCCAGGGCGGGCCGGGGTGGAACAATGAACAATTGGATCTGATCGCGACTCAGGAGATCCGGTCCCCGATCTGGGCCCGGTCATCCGTCACGGGCCGGGGATCCGGATCCTCTGAACCTCTGGATCCCCTCGACTCCGTCGTTCGGGGAACCTCACTGGTGCGGGGATCCGGTCCGGTGGCCGGTTGGCCCTCGCCGTCACGCCCAGGAGTGGGTGAACGCCGCCACCTCGCTGCGCCGCCGCACGTTCAGCTTCTCCAGGATGTTGTGCACGTGGTTCTTCACCGTGCACAGTTCGATGCCCAGCCGCCGCGCGATCTCCTGGTTCGCCAGCCCGAGTGCGATCAGGTCGACGATCTGCCGCTCACGCTCCGTCAGCCGGGCCGGCGGCCGCTCCGGCGCGGCCCGGTCCGACAGCAAGGCGACCTGCCGGAACAGGCTGGCCGCGATGTGCGGCGCACACACCGCCTCGCCCTTGGCGACGTGCCGAAGCGTCGTCACGAGATCGTGTACCGACCCCTCACGCGGCACGTACCCCACGACCCCGGCCTTCGCGCAGGCCAGCACGTGCCCCTCGGTCTCCGGCACCGCCAGCGCCACCACTCTCGTCGGCGGCGTGCCGTGCGCCAACACCCGTACCGTCTCCAGACTGTCCGCGAGCGACATGTCGAGCAGTACGATGTGGGGCCGGAACACCCTGACCCGGGCCACCCCCTCGCGCCCGTCCTCCGCGGTGTCGACCTCCGCCACGTCCGGCAGCCGGCCCAGGATTTCGGCCAGCCCCTCCCGGTACAGCCGGATCCCCGCGATCACGAAGATGCGCAGCGGCGAGGCTGCCGCGGGCATATTCATGGCCTGTGCAAGCATGTGCGCCCCCTTATGCGTTCCCCCTGCGCATCCCCCAGGATTGCGCAATCCTGAACCACTGTCGGATATTACTGCAGATCATGATGATTGACAGGGAATTTGCATAGAAAGGGTTCAGTAAAGACTTCTGTGGCGGATGGGGTGATCTTCTGGTCCTATTTTTCTGGCCGCCGGAAATATTCTCCGATGGTCAGGTGGGGACGCGCAGGGTAGCGGCGGTCGTCGGGGAAGAGCCCGTCGTCCGGGGGTGCGTGCCTCGGAAGCGATCCGCAGGGATTCGTGAAGATCGCACCCTCGCTGCATGGAAGATCTGCACACAAAGCACAAGTGGAACTTCAGTGCGACCTATTCGCGTTCGAGATCCACGGCAAGGACGTCGAAGCGGATCTCCTGCCTTGCGGGGTATGTCCCACCTGCGTCTCCACAGGTGGGACACCATGCAACCCGGACTACCGCACGACGTTGATGAAGCTCATCATGCCGTTGTCCTCATGGGCGGCGATGTGGCAGTGGAACATCCACGCGCCCGTGTAGTCCGAGAACGGGATCCGGATCACCACGCGGCCGGGTACCCCGTTCACCGCGTGCGGGACCACGACGATGTCCTGGTCGTGGATGTACCGCTTGGGGTCGCCGTTGATCGACATCACCTGGAAGGCGGTGGTGTGCAGGTGGAACGGGTGGTCCTCACCGGCGGTGTTGGTGATGGTCCACTCCTCGACGGTGCCGAGCTTGGCCGGGGTGGCGAAGACCGAGGCGTCCGACGAGAACTGCTTGCCGTTGATGTAGAACTGGGTGCCGTCGGAGTTCTCGGAGAGCTGCAGATCGCGGTTCTGGGCGATCGGCGCTGACCTCAGGTCGGCGGGTGCGGTCGGCATCGAGCCCGCGAACGCGGGGAGCCGCTTGACCGGGGTGCCGGCGACCTTGAGGGTGGCCAGCGTCGTGTCCGGATACTGGTCGCCCTGCGGGCCGTTGCTGTAGGCGGTGGTGCGCAGGGTCGCGGTGCCCGGGGTGCCGTTCGCGGTGACCAGCACGTCGTACCGCTTGCCCGGCGGCAGCAGCAGGGTGTTCGGCGTGGTGGTCAGGGCGACCGGGGTGCCGTCCTCGCCGATCACGGTGAAGCTGTAGCCGTCGAGTTGGAGCTGGTAGAAGATGTCGGCGCCGGCGTTGACCAGCCGCCAGAGCTGGGTCTCGTTCGGCTTCATGCTCAGCACCGGTCGCAGCTGGCCGTTGACCAGGCGCACGGTGGGGTTGTTGGAGTTGATCGAGTTGCCGCCGGTGTTCTGCGGGATGTGCCCGGTCGCGTCGATCTGAGCGTCCTTCAGCACCAGGGTGCGCGTGGTGATGTTGCGCAGGTCCTTGGGCAGCAGGGTGCGGTCGTCGCCGATGATCAGCGCACCGGACAGGCCGGCGAAGATCTGGTCCTCGACGTCACCCGTCATCGAGCCGGTCATGCCCGACATGTCGTAGGAGCCGGGCGAGCTGCAGCTGGTCCCCATGGCGTGGCTGTGGTACCAGAAGGTGCCCTGCGGGTGGTTGGCCGGAATGGCCAGCTGGTAGGTGGTGGTGGCGCCCGGAGCCACGCACAGGAACGGGTCGTCCGACTGGCCCGTGGGCGACACGTGCAGGCCGTGGAAGTGCAGGTTGGTGGCGACCGGCAGGTGGTTGACCAGCTTGATGGTGACGGTCGATCCGGGCCGCGCCCGGATGGTGGGGGCGGTGAACGTGCCCGAGTAGGTGTCGCCGTAGACCTTCTTGCCGCCCACCTGGAACGAGGCCTGGGACGCGCCCAGTGTGATCGTCACGTTCTGCTGGTTGCCCGTGTCGGCGTCGGCCGGGTCGTGGAAGGGCAGCCCCGGGTGCATGCCCTTTTCCTGCTGGGCCGTGGACGGCGGTTGGGTGTCTCTGGGCGAGTCGGCCATCGCCTCGGTGCCGACTGCCACCGAGAGCAGCAGCGCCACGGCGGTCATGGCGTGGATGGTGCGTCTGGTCCGCCGTATGTGCAGACGGTGGCCGTCACGCACCATGATGTCCCTGGACATCTGGTCTCCGAAAGAGTGAGGGTGCTTGGGGTTGAGTGGTGCGGCTCAACCCTTCCGGATCCCTCGGATATCGGACAAGCGTTTGCCTCAAATATGACCGCCCTTTTCCAGCTCGGCATCTTGACAAGCCGGGTGCGCGGGCACAGCGAAGCAGCCTTCGGTGACAGGTTGTCACCGAAGGCGTGTCGGCTCGCTGTCGGCTCAGAGCAGGCCGGCGTCCTGCAGGAGCTGCAGCGCCTCCTTTCCGTCACCGAGGTCGGCGACGTTGGCCATGGTGCCGATCGAGTCGAGCGGCGGCAGGTTCTCCTTGCTCTTGACGCCCGCCACCAACGGGTACTCGTAGCTCTGCGAGTTGGCGATCAGGGTCTGGGCGGGGGCGCTGGCCAGGTAGGCGAGGAACGCCTGGGCGGCCGGCTGGTGCTTGCTGCTGGAGAGGACGCCGGCACCGGAGACGTCGACCAGCGCGCCGGCGTCGCCCTTGGCGAAGTAGTGCAGCGCGCTCTTGGTGCCGGCGGGGGTCTTCTCGTCGCGCAGCCGGTACCAGTAGTAGTGGTCGACCACGCCACCCTGCACCTCGCCGCTGTTGATCGCGGCGGACAGGTCCTCGTTGCTGTCGTAGACCTTGGCGTTGGCCTTCAGGCCCTGCAGCCACTTCTTGGCGGCGTCCGCGCCCTGGGACTTCAGGACCCGGCTGACGATCGGGGCGAAGTCGGTCTCGCTCGGCGCGATGCCGAGACGGCCCTTCCACTCCGGCTTGGCCAGGTCGAGCACGGAGGTGGGCGGGGCGCTGTCCGCCGGGGTGCCGGTGGCGGCGTCGAACGCGGCGGTGCGGGCGGAGACGCCCACCCAGTCGCCCTTGGGCGAGCTGTCCGCGGCCGGCACGGCCTTGAGGGTGTCGTCGGCCACCTTGGTGAGCAGGCCCTTCTCCTCAAGGATCGTCAGGGCCGGCGGGTTCTCCGCGTAGAAGACGTCGGCAGGGGAGGCGGAGCCCTCCTGCAGGATCTGGTTGGCCAGCTCGGCTTCGTCACCCGAGCGCAGGTTCACCTTCACGCCGGTGCGCTTCTGGAAGTCGTCCGCCAGCGCCTTGGTGGTCTGCTCGTGCTGGCCGCTGTACACCGTGATCGACTGGCCCGCCAGCGCCTGACCGCTGGCCGGCGCCGCGGCCGCGGCCGGCGAGGCGTCCGAGGCGGCGCCGCCGCCCGATCCGCATGCCGTCAGGGCCAGGCAGGAGACGGACAGGATGGCGATCGCGGCGGTGGCACGCGCGGTTGTGGGCACGGTGAGCTCTCTCCAGTTCGGGACCTGACGGGAGGACTCTAGAGGAGGTAAGCCTTGCCTAACAAGCGGGTGGGTGAATTGCGTGGATCTGTTGACGCTCGCGGGTCACCTCGCCGGTCACCCCAGTGCTCACCCCGCCCGCGCGTGTCGCGACCGCCTCAGTGGCCGCCTCAGTGGCCGCCCCGGCGGTGCGCGCCGGCCGTGACCCCGGTCCGCTCGCGCAGCAGCAACCGCAGCGACCCGGCGTTCTCGTAGCCGACCCGCCGGGCGATCACCTCGATCGGCTGGTCGGTGGTGCGCAGCAGGTGCACCGCCTGCTCGACCCGCAGCTCCTGGACGAACCGCACCGGCGAACTGCCCAGCACCGCACGGGTGGTGCGCTGCAGGGTGCGCTCGCTGACACCCAGCGCCCGGGCGGCGGCCTTGATGTCCAGCGGCTCGGCCAGCCGCTCGCGGGCCCAGCGCTCGAAGGCGGCCACCGTGGGGTCGCTCTGGGCCAGGGTGCTCGGCAGGGTGTGCGCGGTCTGCGAGGGGCGCTCGTCGATCACCAGGTGACGGGCCACCAGGTCGCTCAGCGCCGGGCTGGCCCGCCGCACCAGGGTGAGCGCCAGGTCGACGTGGCCGAAGGCGGCGCCCGCCGTGGTCACCCCGTCGGCGTGGGTCACCATGGCGTCCCGGTCGAGCCGGACCCGCGGATAGCGGCGGCCGAAGTACGGCGCCAGCCACCAGGTGGTGGTGGCTGACAGTCCGTCCAGCACCCCGGCCTCGGCGAGCAGGAAGCTGCCGGCGCAGGCGGTGGCGATCGGGGTGCGGCGCTCCCGGGCGCGGCGCAGCAACTCCCGGGCCGGGGCCAGGTCGGGGCCCGCCACCAGCTCGATCAGCTGGTCCGGGTCGAACCGCGGCACGGCGGGCACCAGCAGCAGGTCGCAGTCGACGATGCGCTCGACCGGCGCGACGCCGACGGTGAGTCCGGCGCCGGTGCGCACGGTCGGGGTGAAGCCGACCGTTTCGACCTCCCAGGCGGGCGGCGGCTGCGGCAGCCTGCCGCGCAGCCCGTTGGCGCAGCGCAGGATGTCCAGCACCGCCGTCAGGCCGGAGTCGAACACGCCGTCAAGGACCAGCACACCAACCCGCATGTCGGAAACGATATCGGATGTGTCGTTCCCGCCACTGAGGCGGGTGCCCGAGGGGCCGTAGCTTTCTGGTCAGCGGCCGGGCGATGCGCCCGGCGGATGATGCAGACGACGGAGATTGGAGCACCCATGTCGAAGCTCGGATTCCTGGTCCGGTTCGAGGCCAAGCCCGAAGGCGCCGAGGCGGTCGGCCAGTTGCTGCGGGACGCGGTGGAACTGGCCCGCGCCGAGGAAGGCACCGTCAGCTGGTACTCCTTCCAGGAGAGCCCCACCGTCTTCGGCGTCTTCGACACCTTCGACGACGAGGAGGGTCGCGACGCCCACCTCAACGGGCGGATCGCCGACGCCATTCGGGAGATCGCCCCCACGCTGCTGGCGGCGCCTCCCGAGATCAAGCGCACCACCATCCTCGCCATCAAGTAGCGGGCTGGATCGGATACGCTCGGCCTCTTGATCGGCTATCACACAGGATCAGCTATCCGGGGGCAGGGGGTCGTCATGGAGACGGATCTGGTCGAGGTGACATCGGCGGACGAACTGAGGGAGCTGCTGGGGGAGATCACGCCGGCGGCAGCCGACAAGGTGCGGCCCGGCCTGCACGAGTACGACAAGGCGTGGCTGGCCGCGTCGCCGTTCTGCCTGGTCTCCACCTCGGCGGCCGACGGCAGTTGCGACACCTCGCCGAAGGGCGATCCGGCCGGCTTCACCCTGGTGCTGGACGACACCAGGATCGCCATCCCCGAGCGGCCCGGCAACCGGCGCGCCGACGGGTTCCACAACATCCTCAGCAACCCGCGGGTCGGCCTGCTCTTCATGATCCCCGGTCGCCCCGACACCCTGCGGATCAACGGCCGGGCCCGGATCCTGCGGGACGCGCCGTTCTTCGACCGGATGGTGGTCAAGGGCCACCGTCCCAAGGTGGCGCTGCTGGTGGAGATCGAGGAGGTCTTCTACCACTGCCCCAAGGCCCTGCTGCGCGGCGGCCTGTGGAAGACGGAGGGCTGGCACCCGCAGGCCGCGCCGTCCCGCGCGCAGATCGCCAAAATCCTGGAGCAACGCCCGGAGGCGCTGGGGAGTTGGAGGAGTACTACGGCGCCCGGTACGGCGAGCAGCTGTACAGCGGTTCCTGACGGACCATCAAGACTGTCAGGCGTCCAGAACCGCCGCCACCGCTTCGATCTCCACCAACTGGTCGTAGTAGCCGAGCACCGTGACGCCCATCAGGGTGCTCGGCACATCGTGGTCGCCGAAGGCGTCCCGCACCACCGCCCAGGCGGTCACCAGGTCCTGCTGCCGGCTGGAGGCCACCAGCACCCGGGTGCTGATCACATCCTCCATCGTCGCCCCGGCATCGCCCAGCGCGGTCCGCAGGTTGGCCACGGCCTGCGCGGCCTGACCGGCGTAGTCGCCGACCGCCACGGTCGCCCCGGCCGCGTCCAGCGGGCAGGCACCGGCGAGGAAGATCAGCCGCGCCTCGGCCGGCGCGGTGGCCGCGTAGGCGTACTCGGCGACGTCGGACAGCGAGGCGGAACGGATCAGGGAGACGGCGCGCGGCACGGGCGGTCCTTCCGGGAGAGCGGAGCGGCTGGCCCCGAAGGGCGCAGCGGGTCGCCGTCATCCTGCCAACCGGCGTGGGTGCCGGCACCTGGTTTTCGCGTGGCCGGGCCCTCAGGGAACGACAATTCCCAGGTGTCGCCGAAGCGCTGAGGTGCCGTCATCGGTGAGCCGCACAGCCCGGGAGGTTCCGATGCGCTGCAGCCAGCCGGTGTCGAGTGCGTGGCGGCAGAGCGCGGCACCCACCGAGCCGGCCAGATGCGGGCGGCGCTCCGTCCAGTCGATGCACGGGCGTACGGCGGGCGGCGGGAGCGGGCGGGCCCGGCGGGGGAGGGGACGCCGAGCTCGGCCAGCCAGGCCTCGCCGGTCGGCGTCAGCGTCAGGCCGCGAGTCCAGTCGAGCAGGCCGCGTTCCGTCATCGCGTCCATGATCGCCACGCCCAGGGTGCCGGCCAGATGGTCGTAGCAGGTGCGGGCCCGGGCCAGCGCGCGCCGGCGGGAGTCGCCGGCCAGTGTGGCGGGCGCCGGTGACGCGGGAGCCGCCGGATCGGCCCGCTCGGCGAGCAGCTCGACCAGTTCCGCCGCCGCCGGATCGGCCAGTTGCAGATACCGGTGCCGGCCCTGCCGGGCCTCGGCCAGCAGGCCGCCGTCGACCAGCGCGTTCAGCTGCTCGGTCGCGGTGGAACGGGCGACGCCGGCCTGCCGGGCCAACTCACCGGCCGTCCACGCCCGGCCGTCCAGCAGTGCCAGGCAGAACGCCGCCCTGGTCGGCTCGGCCAGCAGCGCCGCGAGCGCGGCCAGCCGCCGGGCGTCGACGGGCTGCGCCGCGGATTGCGAGCGCTGGGTGTGCTCCATGCCGCCCATCATGGCCCAGTGACTGTTCGGCCCACCCCGAACAACGGCGCGCCTACGGTCGCCGCATGACAGTCACGCAGCAGTTGGACGGCGCAGTGCGGCCGAGCCACCAGACGATCACCCCGAGCATCCTGTACTTCGGCACGCCCGTCGTGCTGCTCACCACCGAGAACCCCGACGGCTCGTTCAACCTGGCGCCGATCTCCTCGGCGTGGGCGCTCGGCCAGGTGGTGGTGCTGGGCCTGGGCACGGACGGGCAGACCGGCGCCAATCTGGCGGCCCGGCCGGAGCTGGTGATCAGCCTGCCCGAGCCGCACCAGTGGCCGCAGGTGGAGCGGCTCGGCGAGCTCACCGGCAGGGCGGAACCGCGCACCCACCCGCGCCGGGTGTTCCAGTACGAGCCCGACAAGTTCGCGGCGGGCGGCTGGCACCCGCAGCCGTCGGTGGCGGTGCGCCCGCCCCGCGTGGCGCAGTGCCCGCTGCAACTCGAAGCCCGCGCGCAGCGGGTCGGCACCGACGCCGCCGGCGACTTCCTGATCGTGGAGGCCCGGGTGCTCAAGGTGCACGCGGACCCGCGCCTGGTGGTGCCCGGAACCCAGCACATCGAACCGGCTGCCTGGAGCCCGCTGATCTACAACTTCCGGCACTACTTCGGCCTCGGCCCGGAACTCGGCTCCGCCGACATCACCGAGACCCCGCGCGGCCGCGAGTAGCGCGTCACGAGCGCCGCGGCGGCCTACCATCAGGAAAAGGGGGCCGCGGCGGCCGTGAACGACCGGTGCGGCCCAGGCACCGCACCGCACCGCGAGAGCGCACGCAGCGATGGTTCTGTTCGTCGGCACTTCGGGCTGGCAGTACGACGACTGGCGCGGCGTCCTCTACGAACCGGGGACACCGCGCCGGCAGTGGCTTGCGCGGTACGCCGAGCGCTTCAGCACCGTCGAGAACAACGCCGCCTTCTACCGGCTGCCGCCAGCCGACACCTTCGCCGACTGGCGCGACCGGACACCGCCCGGCTTCCGGATGGCGGTCAAGGCGAGCCGCTACCTCACCCACATCAAGCGGCTGCGCGATCCCGCCGAGCCCGTCCAGCGGCTGTGCGCCGCCGTGGCCGGCCTGGGTGACCGCCTCGGCCCGGTCCTGCTGCAGCTGCCGCCCACCCTGCGGGCCGACCCCGGGCTGCTGGAGGCCTGCCTGGGCTGCTTCCCACCGCAGCTGCGGGTGGCCGTCGAGCCGCGCCACCAGTCGTGGTGGACCCGGGAGGTCCGTTCCGTGCTGACCAGGCACAACGCGGCACTGTGCTGGGCCGACCGCCGGTCCCGCCCGGTCACTCCGCTGTGGCGCACCGCCGACTGGGGCTATCTGCGCTTCCATGAGGGCCTGGCACACCCGTTCCCCCGGTACGGTAAGCAAGCGCTCGGTCACTGGGCGGCGCGGGTCGCCGAGACCTGGCCGAACACCGCCGACGTCCACGCCTACTTCAACAACGACCTCGGCGGAGCCGCCGTGCTCGACGCCGCCGCCTTCGCGGCGATCGCCGCCCGCACGGGCCGCACCGTCGCCCCCGTCCCCATCCTTACGACCCGGTGAGGTACCCGTGATCCGCAACCGAGTGATCGTCTCCGGCCAGGTGCAGGGAGTGTTCTTCCGCGACAGCTGCCGCGTGCTGGCCCAGGAGAACAGCGTGAACGGCTGGGTCCGCAACCTGCCCGACGGCACCGTGGAGGCCGTCTTCGAGGGGCCGCCGGCCGGCGTCGCCCAGCTGCTCCGCTGGAGCCACCACGGCCCGGAGGGCGCGGTGGTGGAGCACGTCAGCCAGCACGAGGAGACGCCCGAGGGGCTGACCTCCTTCGAGGTGCGGTGATCCCGTCCCGAGGACGGCCGCGCCGAACCGTGTCGTGCGGGTACGGATGACCTTTGGTGACGCGGTGTCATCCGGGCGGCCGCGCTGAGTTGTCGTCCGTCGGGCATCCGGCTTGCCTGGTGCTAGCTCTGCTGCTGCGTCAGTGGTGGAGCCGGCACCATCCTCCACCCCTTGAGGGAGCAAGCATGCCCGCACCACGTCGTTTGGCGCTCACTGCCTCGGTCGCCCTGCTGGCGGCCCTCGGCAGCGCGGCCCCCGCACTCGCGGCTCCGACTCGCCCGGCCACTGGGACCCACCCGGCCACCGCTGCCGACCCGGCCACATTGACCCACCCGGCCGTCCAGCAGCTCACGGCGCTGCTCGGCCTCCCGCCGCTCGTGCACCACCTCACCGTGCACGGGCACCAGACCAAGCCGCGGATCCCGAGCTCGGCACCCGCCCACCTGGTCGGGCCGCACGGTGAGACGCCGGCCAACCAGAACTACAGCGCCAACTGGGCCGGCTACGTCGCCAACGCCAACAGCGGCACCGGCCCGTACAAGACCGTGAGTGCGAACTGGACCGCGCCGACGGCCACCTGCACCAGCCAGGACACCTACTCGTCCTTCTGGGTCGGCCTGGACGGCGACGGCAGCGACACCGTCGAGCAGACCGGCACCTCGGCGGACTGCTCGGGCGGCTCGCCGGTCTACTACGCCTGGTACGAGATGTACCCGGCCTACCCCGTGCAGCTCCCCGACCACGTGCAGCCCGGCGACCAGCTCAGCGCGAGCGTCGTCACCGACGGTTCGGGCAGCTTCACGCTCACGATCAGCGACTCCAGCCAGGGCTGGACCGAGAGCACCAGCCAGCAGCTGTCCGGGGCCCAGCTGGCCTCCGCCGAGGTGATCGCCGAGGCGCCGAGCAGCAACGCCGGGGTACTGCCGCTGACCGACTTCGGCACGGTCCAGTTCAGCGGGGCCAGCGTCAACGGCGGCTCGCTGACGGCCGCCAACCCGGAGAAGGTCGACATGGCAGCCAATGGCGTGCTCAAGGCCGCCACTTCGGACCTGTCCGGCGGCACCGACTTCTCGGTGGCCTGGAAGAGCACCTGAACGCGCTCCACCCGCTGACTGGTTGAGCTGCCGACGCGGCGCCGGGGCACGAACGACCGTGCCCCGGCGCCGCGTTGCGCGTGTTCGGCGAGGATCAGCTGTTGCTCAGCTTCTCGGCCTGGTACATGCCGCACGCCGCCGTCTGGAAGTAGCCGGCGGAGACCCAGTACCCCGACGGGATCGGCGAGTCCGCGCAGGCGGTGATGCCGTTGTAGACGATGCCGAGGCTACCGCCCAGGTACTGGCCGCAGCTGTTGACCGTGTAGTTGCCGGTGATCACGTAGTTGGCGGGGATCGGCGAGTTGCCGCAGAACTGCATGCCGTTGTAGGCGGCGGTGAGGTTGGCGGCCTGGTAGATGCCGCAGGCCCCGAGCGTGTAGTTGGACGTGATCACATAGCCCGACGGGATCGGCGAGTTGCCGCAGATCTGGATGCCGTTGGAGACGGTCCTGATCACCTCGCTGTAGTACTGGCCGCACGGCCCGCTGGGACCCTCCGAGGTGATCACGTAGTTGCCGGGATCGCCCCGTTGCCGTTCCCGCAGATGGTGATGCCGCTGTACGGCGTGTTGAGCGTGCCGCCCTGGTAGCTGCCGCAGTTGTTGGTGGTGTAGTTGGAAGTGAGCACATAGCCCGACGGGATCGGCGAGTTGTCGCAGATCTGGATGCCGTTGTACGGGAGCTGGATGGTCTCGGTGAGGTAGCCGCCGGTACAGGTGTTGGTGAGCGTCTCCGAGGTGATCACATAGCCGGGCGGCACCGGTTGGCTGCCGCACACCGTGGCCGCCTGCGCGGTGGCGCCGAACCAGACGAGGCCACCGGCCACCATGGCCAGCACGGCGACCAGCCGGCCCAGCCAAATTCCTGCGAACTTCATGGGTCCCCACTTCTCTCGTCCCGGTCCGGGCGGACCGGGCATGACCTGCCGTCATGGCCGTGCGGTCACGGCTGTCCGGCTCGGCCACCACACTGGGGCGGCGCGCTGCGGCAGCCAACAGCCGCCGCGGATGGACAAACAATCGTGGAAAATCCGCCGCCGCCGACCCGCCGCACCGCCTGGTTGGCCGGGGTCCGGTCAGGGGCTGGTGCTCGCCCAGCCCTGGTTGGCGTCGACGGTCGCCAGCGGGGCGACGGAGGTGCCGCTCGCGGTGCCGAAGCTGACACAGACCGGGGTCGCCGTGTCGATCACGACCAGCGGGTTGCGGGACCGGTGTCGAGCTTGGCGAAGAGCAGCACGGTGCCGCCGACCGCCTGGGCCGGGTCGCCGGGGTTGACGGTCACCGGGTGCCGCCACACCCACTCACCCCAGGTGATGGTGGTCGGCACCTCGGTGGTTCCTCCGGTGGGGCCGGCGAGTTGGGCGTACACCTGCCCGGTGTAGGCCTGGGCGTACTGGTAGACCCAGTGGGTGCGCGCCTGGCAGCCGGAGCCCTGGGCGGGCCACGGCGCCGGTGAGGGGGCGGGGACGATCACGACGGAGGGCATCGGCGTCGGCCGGGGGGCGGCCGCGGCTGCCGCGCCCTGGGTGGAGTGGCCCGGCAGCGCGGCGCCCATCGGGATGCCGACGGCCAGCCCCACCGCCAGGGCCGCCAGCATCCGCAGGCGCGGGGGCGGTGTCGGCAGCCTGCGGCGCGGCGCGGCAGGCCGTGGTGGTGGCGGCTCGGCGGGGGCTGCGAGGGTGCGGGGTCGGCGGGGAGAGGGGTGGGCTCCTGGGGTGCCGGGTCCGGGGCGGCCGCCTGCGCGATGGCCGCCTGGGTCGCCTCCCAGCGCTCCCGCCACGGGGCAGTCTCGCTGTGTCCGCAGGCGTGCACGAAGGCCTCGACCGTCGGCCAGGTCGGGAACTCCACGCCGCCGGCCGCCTCGGAGAGCGCGGAGATGGAGCGGTGGGCCCGCCGGCTCATGGCGGCGAAGGTGGGGTTCCCGGCGCTTTCACGGGCGGCCCGCAGTAGTGCGGCGAACTCGGCCACCGGGCCGCCAGACATGTCCAAGTCTCGCTGTCTACGGCCCATTTGTGCCCTTTCCGGTCGGATTTCGTGTGCCGGGGCGTACTCTGGCACATCCGAAGGCCGGGCGGAGCAGCGCTTTTCGGCCGACTGGCGGCGACCGGTGGCCGAGAACGGGCGATCGCCCGACGGCTCAGGCGAGCAGCTTCGCCTTCGCCTTCTGGTACTCCTCCTCGGTGATGGCACCACCGTTCTTCAGCTCGGCCAGCTTGGCCAGTTGGTCGGCCTGGCTCGCGCTGCTGCCGCCGGCCGCGTCGCGGATGTAGGCCTGGAACGCGGCCTCGCTCTTCTTGGCCTGCTCGATGTCGCGTTCGCCCATGCTGTGCCCGCGGGCGATCAGGTACACCAGGACGCCCAGGAACGGCAGGATGATCACGAAGAACACCCAGCCCGCCTTGCCCCAGCCCTTCAGGTCGTGGCTGCGGAAGATGTCCGTGATCACCTTGAAGAGCAGGAAGAGCCAGACGATCCAGAGGAAGAACTCCAGCATCGTCCAGAACAGATCGAGCAGCGGGTAGTTGTGCATCGTGGGCGCTCCCTCGCGGGCCGGACGGACGGTGCCGTCAGCGGTGCCGCCATGCGGGCGGGGTGGGCGGCTGACCAGGGCAGCCGTATTCGCGAGCGTATGACCCGAAGATGCCTTCTGCCCGATTTATTGCGCCATGAGGTGCCGCTTCGCGAGCACGGCATCGTGCTGCCCGAGCCGTACCGGACCTTCGTCGCGGAGATCACCGACGGCTCCTACCGGGGGCTGGCGGAGCGTCAGTTCAGCGGCCGGTCCACCACCGCCAGCAGGTAGGCCGCCTCGACCACGATGTCCGCGCCACCTGACCGGTTCCACTCGGTGAAGACGGCGGCCAGGTCGTGGTGGAGCGCGGTCCAGCTGCCGTCCGCTATCAGGCGGGCCCGCTCGGCCTGCAGGTGGCCGGCCGTGCGGACCCAGAACTCGGCCGCCGCGACCGGTGACGGGAACTCGAAGCGCACCTGCTCGACGGTGGCCGACACCGCCAGCGGCGCGAACAGCGCGCGCAGCACGTCGAGGTCGCCCCAGCGGGTCGGCGGCTGACCACCGGGCGGCGGGGGCGGCAGATAGCGGGACGCCGCGCGGTTGGTGGCGGCCATGAAGCCGTCGGGCGTCCAGGCGGCCGACACGATCCGTCCGCCCGGCGCGCAGCAGCGCACCAGCGCGTCGGCCGCCCGCCGGGCGTCCGGGGCGTACATGGCGCCGAAGACGGTGACCACGCGGTCGTAGCTGCCGCGCAGCCCGTCGGCGGCGGCCGGCTGCCAGGCGATCGGCAGCTGCTCGGCGCGGGCCCGCTCCACCGCCAGCCCCAGCAGCTCGGGGGTCGGGTCGGCGCCGGTGGCCAGCGCACCGCGTCGGGCGGCGGCCAGCACGGCGTTGCCGGTGCCGCAGCCGACGTCCAGCAGAGTGGTGCCGTCCGCCACCTCGGCCGCGGTGACCACCCGGTCCGCCACGGCGGTGAGGCGCCGCGCCATCGCGGGGTAGTCGCCGGCGGCCCAGGTCGAGGTCGAGGTGGCGCTGGGCGGGGGAGTGTCGGTCACGGCGGTGCCCTTCCAGGTTGCTGCGGTCGGCCGGAGTCGAGCCTCCTATGGTCTGATGGTCCGTCGGTGGTACAAGAACTGGACCGGACCGGGGGTGGGTCGCGGATGCGGCACGGGATCGAGTACTGCCCGGTGTCGGTGGGGGCGGAGCTGGTCGGCGACCGGTGGACCCTGCTGGTGCTGCGTGAACTGCTGCTCGGCTCCCGCCGGTTCAACGACATCCACCGCGGGCTGCCCGGCATCAGCCGCACCCTGCTGTCGGCGCGGCTGCGGCGGATGAGCGCGCACGGGCTGGTGGAGCGCGAGCTCGACGACGGCGGACGGCCCGAGTACCGGCTGAGCCGGGCGGGGGCGGAGCTTGAGCCGGTGGTCTGGCAGCTCGGCGACTGGGCCAGGCGCTGGGCCTTCGGTGACCCGGAGGCCGAACAGCTCGACGGTGGTTGGCTGTTGTGGCGGCTGCGGCAGTTCGTCAAGGTCGCCGCGCTGCCCGCGCGGCGGGTGGTGGTGGAGTTCGCCTTCCACGACCCGGACGAGCTGGGCTGGTTGGTGCTGGCGCCGGGCGAGGTGAGCGCCTGCCGACGGCACCCGGGCTATGAGGTCGACGTCTGGGTGACGGCCGACCAGGCCGAGTTCCACCGGGTCGTCGCCGGCAGCGGCTCCCTGGCCGCCGCGCGGCGCTCGGGCCTGCTGGAGCTCGCCGGCGAACCGGGTCTGGTGGCCGCCTTCCCGCGCTGGTTCGCCTGGCGGGACGGCAGTTGAGCTGACCGCCCGCAGTGCGGCTCCGCTGCTCGGCGGCTACTGACCAAGCGCGTCGGCGCAGTGCCGGTGGGGGTGTCAACTCACAGGTGAGCGCGGCTACTTGGCGTTCAGCGTGATGAGTGTCACGCCTCGGTTCAAGCCAACCTTGTCTGAATCCTTCACTTCTCATCCCCGCGCTCTTCATTCTGACGATGCGTCAGGTACGGTGAGCTAGTGAAATATCACATTGCAACAGCGTCGGAGTCTCCGATGCCGTGCGCCGTCCGGTGCCCACTGCCCTGGCGGTCCTCAACTCACCAACCCTGGAAGGAAGATCCCATGTCCCGATCCCTGCTGCTCGCTGCCGGTGCGGCGAGTCTCGCGCTGCTCGGCGCGGCGCCCGCACAGGCGGCCACCGTGCACCCGGCCACCGTCTCCCCGGCGGTGGCCGGGCAGCCGGTGTGCGCCACCGGCATGCAGTCCGGGCTGGCCACCACGGTGTGCGCCACGGTCTCCGGCGACAGTGTCTCCGTCACCGGTCAGATCGCGCTGGCCGGTCCGCCGAGCGACCCCACCGGCGCCGGCCCGACCGGCCCGGGCCCCACCGGTCCCGGCCCCAGCGGTCCGGGCTCCGGTGGCTTGCCGGTCCAGCAGCTGGACACCCGGCTGGCCGCCGACGTGGCCGGCGGTGCGAACCTGGACGCCCTCCCGCAGAGCGTGACCTTCACCGCCTCCACCGTGGTGCTCGGCCCGCTCGACACCACCGCGCCGTGCGGCTCGACGGTGCACGCGAGCCTCGCGGTCTCCTCCTACCCGTGGGCCGCCGTGCCGGTCAGCGTGGACGTCCCGGTCGCCTGCTGACCCGCGCCTGACGCGGCGTCGCCAGTCGCCGAACGGCCCCGCCGCACCCGGTGGAAGCGGGTGCGGCGGGGCCCGACACGACGGTACTCCGGCTGGTCGTCATGCGCACCACCAGTGCCCGGCCGTACCACTTCCGGCGGGCCCGGTTCCAATTGGCTCCGTCCAGCTGATGGTTCATAAGATGCGCGCCGTGATGATCACCCGACGACGATTGCCGGGCCGCCCAGCCGCGTTGCTGACAGCCCTGCTGACCATGGCCTTCGCCACCCTGGGCGTGCTGCCCGCGCAGGCCGACAGCCCGAGCCCCAGCCCCACGGAGCAGACCGCGGGCGGCGACGACGCCCCCAAGGTGGACCTGATCCTGGACGTCAGCGGATCCATGGGAATCGCCGACATCGACGGCCGCAGCCGGATATCGGTCGCCCAGCAGTCCATCGACGACGTCATCGACGCCCTGCCTCCGGAGGCCGAGTTCGGCATCCGCACCCTGGGCGCCACCTACCCGGTCAGCGACAAGACGGACGGCTGCACCGACACCAAGGTGCTCTACCCGGTCGGCCACACCGACAAGGTGGAGGCCAAGACCGCCGTCGCCACCCTGCGCCCCACCGGCTGGACCCCGATCGGCCTGGCGCTGCGCGGCGCGGCCCAGGACCTGGGCACCGGCACGGCCACCCGCCGCGTGGTGCTCGTCACCGACGGCGAGGACGACTGCGCCCCGCCGGACCCGTGCGACGTGGCCCGCGAACTGGCCGCCCAAGGCACCCACCTGGTGGTCGACACGCTCGGCCTGGCCCATGACGACAAGGTCCGCCAGCAGCTGCTCTGCATCGCCAACGCCACCGGCGGCACCTACACCGACGTGCACAGCCAGCAGCAGCTGACCGAGCGGCTGAAGCAGTCGGTCCAGCACTCCGACAACAGCTACCGCGCCACCCCGGCGAACGTCACCGGCACCGACCAGTGCGCCACCGCCCCGCTGCTCTCGCCCGGCGTCTACGCCGACCGCGAGAAGTTCTCCGAGCACCGGGTCTACCGGGTGCCGGTGAAGAACGGCCAGGAGCTGCGCGCCTCGGTGAGCGTCACCCCCGACCGCGCCGTGGCCCGCGACTACGGCGTGCTGCTGCAGGCCACCGACGGCAGCGGCCAGGAGCTGGTGCGCGGCACGGACGCGGGCAGCGGGCGCACCGATGTCGCCGCCACCGGCCTGCGCTGGTCCGCGACCCGCAGCGCCTCGCCGACCGCCTCGGCAACCGGCACCACCGGCGTGGCCAACGGTGACCAGGTGGTCTGCCTGGTGGTCAGCAACTCCTTCGCCGGCCAGCCGGGCGTGCAGTCCGACCCCGGACTGCCGCTGGAGCTGACCGTGGACGTCAAGGCGGCTTCGTCCGCCCCCGACGGCCCGGCGCTCGGGCTCGGCCGCGGTTGGATCATGCTGCTGGTGCTGACCGGCGCCGGACTGGTCTGCGGGCTGCTCTGGGGCTGGATCGCACGCTGGCGGATCCGGATCTGGCAGGAGAACTGACGATGCGTAGGACTCGTACTCTGCTGGCCGGCTTGCTGGCCGCCGGCGCCGCCCTGACCGGCGTCGTCACCGCGGCCCCGGTGGCCGTCGCCGACGCGCCGTCGCCCACGGCCGCCGCGTCGGCCTCCGGCTCGGCCGCCCCGGTCACCACCTCCGGCACCTCGTTCCTGACCGCGACCACCCTGGCGCCCGGCCAGGACGCCGTCGTGACCGGCTCCACCGGCGACTACCTGTACTGGGCGTTCGGCGCCTCGGCCGGGCAGACCGACACCGTCACGGTGAACGTCACGCTGCCCCAGGCCTCCGACCGGCACGGCCCGCAGACCTGGACGGTGGACCTCTTCGACGGCCTGCGCCGCCGCCAGGCCTGCACCGCCGGCCCGCAGACCGGCACCGCCGACCAGAACACCGGCTCCCTGTCGCTGAGTTGCACGCTGCGGCAGATCCGCTCCTGGGCCGAGCCGTGGTCCGGCGACCCGCTGCCTGGCAGCTACTACGTGCGGCTCTCGGTCACCGACGTGCCGCAGAACGACCTCGGGCTGGCCACCCAGGTGCGGGTGCACGTCAGCGGCAAGGGCGGCGTGGACGACGCCCAGCCGGAGGGCGGCAGCCTGAAGGCGCCGCTGGTGCCGCCGGTCAACCCCGGTGCCACCGGCGCCCCGACGGCCGCCGCCACCCCGAGCGCGTCGGCCGCCCCGTCGCCGGGCGGTGCCACCGTCGCGGCGCCGGCCGCCGTCAAGTCCCACTGGTACACCGACCTGTTCTCCGGTTGGAACGACCGCTGGTTCTGGACCCTCGGCGGCGCCGCGCTGGCCTCGCTGGCCGGCGTCGGCGGCTACACCCTGACCCGCCACCCGCGCGGCCACCGGCGCACCGTGGAGCGGACGGTCACCCGGGTGTACGAGAGCGAACGGGCCTGACGGACCGTCAGGATTGGGCTCGGCACCGTACGGTGCCGGGCCCATCGTCGTTCCGCTGCTCAAAGGGCGTACTGGGCCAGGCCGTGCCCCAGCGACCAGTCGATGGACTGGTTCTCGGTGAGGGTGATGAAGACGTTGCGCGGCTCGGTGCCCGCGTGCTCCTGGGCGAGCTCGGCGATCCGGCGGTAGAGGGCCTGCTTCTGGGCGGGGGTGCGGCCGGCGCGCAGGGTGATGGCGATGTAGACGATGCCCTCGTCGCGGTGGACGCCCAGGTAGTCGCCGACCCGCAGGGTGCCGCTGCTGCCGTTGTGGCTGGTCAGCACCTGGAAGTGGTCGTCGGCCGGGATGCCGATGGCCTCGATCAGCGCTTGGTGCACCGCGCGGCCCAGCGCGTCGAGACGGGCGGCGTCGGCGTGCAGGGCATCGATTCGGACGAACGGCATGGCAAGGCCCCAGAGGTCAGTCGGCTTCCTCCTCAGCAGTGTACATACCAGTAGGTACAGGGGGCTGCGGGGTGGCCGGCGTCCGGTCGACCGACAGGCCGAGGCAGCTCCAGCTCAGCTGGCGGGGGCCGCCGGGCGGCGGGGCAGGGTGATAAGTCCCGTCGGAGACCGAGAGGTTGACGATCAGATAGGCCTGCCAGCCCGGCCCGACCCCGGTGCCGTCCTGGAAGACCGTGGTGCCGTTGACCGACCAGTCGACGGAGCCCGCGCCCAGCGTGACCTTCAGGTCGAGCTGGGCGCCCGGTGCGACGCCGGCCGAACTGCCGTCCCAGTAGAGGTAGGCGTCGCGGACGTGGTTGGAGAGCTCCAGGATGCCCGGGTGGTCGGGGTGGTACTCGAAGACGTCGACCTCGTTGCCGCCGTTCCGCCAGGTCCAGATCGCCGGCCAGGCCCCGAGGCCGGTGGGGAGGACGACGCGGGCGCTGAGCACGTCGCCGGTCTGCACCTGGAAGCCGTCCGGACTGCCCTCGGTGGTCAGCAGGTTGCAGCTCCACAGGCCGCCGAAGAAGCGGCGGGTCGCGGTGAACCGGCCGCCGGGGCAGTAGGAGCGGTTGAGCCGGTCGAGTTTGTGGTCGCCGAGGTTGGTGGGCCCCATGTTGGGATAGGCGCTGGTCTGACCCGCCGTCCACTGCTCCGGCGAGCCGAAGTCCGCCTCGAAGACCACTGCCATGGGTCGCGCCACCCTCTCCGGAATACCGTTGCACGGTGTGGTTTCCCGGGGGCGGTGCGTGAAAACCGTTCGCCGTCCCGACTGCCTGAGAAGTCGGCGAACGATCCGTCAGGCGCGGTCCTGGAGGGTGTGCGCCCGCAGCGCCGCCAGCAGCGGCAGGATGTCCTCCCCGGTGTCGCTCTGACTGACCGCCACGATCGCCGACATCACCGTGCGGCCGATGTGGCCGGCCGCCGCCGGGCTGCTGTCTGCCGTGTCGCCCCACACCTCCAGGGCGTCGCCGAGCACCTCGCTCAGCCGGTAGATCGCGTTGTCCCGCATCCGCTCGGTCAGCTCCGGCATCTCCTCGGGCGCGGCGGTGCCGCCGCTGAAGGCGATGGTCAGCAGCGCGCGCAGGGTGCGGTGGCCGTAGTCGGCGAGCAGGACGGGCAGCGGCTGCTCGTACTCCTCGGCGGCGCCGAGCGCCTCCAGGGCCTGGTCGTCATGGCGCCAGGAGGCCTCCAGGGCCGCCAGGGCGCGCAGGGTCTCGTCCCGGGTCAGATCCATTCCGTCGTCCGTCATGCCTCGCTCCCCATCTCACTGTCCGTCATGCTCCGCAACGGTACGCACTTGCCGGGTCGATGGGGGTGGAAAGTCGGCCGGGTCACCGTTGAGCGTGACGTCTACGGCCGGGTTGGGGGCAACGCTGTCGAATCGGGCCTATCCTTGGGCCGACTCGTGCTGATGGACGGTCGGCTCCGGTGGTCGGTCGGGTGTGCGAGTTGGGGTGTGTTTCACCGGACGTTCACTCAAGTTTACGAATACTTGGGTTCAACGCGGGTAGATCGCGCGCCAACATCATGTGTCATGACGATTTGGGGAACCAGCCGGCTCCGCCGGAACGGCACCGGGGTGCGCCCGCGGTCGGTCGCGGCGGGCCTGGCCGCCGCGCTGGCGGCGGCCGCAGTGGTCGGCAGCACCGCCGGCCCGGCAGCGGCGAACTCGCACGACTTCCACACACCGAAGATCAAGCACGTGTGGACCATCATGCTGGAGAACAAGTCCTACGAGGCTTCGTTCACCGGTCTCAACCAGAACAGCTACCTGTGGAAGACGCTGCCGCAGTACGGCGAGCTGCTCCGCCAGTACTACGGCACCGGCCACTACAGCCTGGACAACTACATCAGCGCGGTCAGCGGCCAGGCGCCCGCCCCCGCCACCCAGAACGACTGCCCGCAGTACACCAACGTGGCCCCGGGCACCCCCGCGGCCGACGGCCAGGTGCACGCCAACTCGGGCTGCGTCTACCCCGACTCGGTGGGCACGCTCTTCAACCAGCTGGATGCCAAGCACCTCAGCTGGAAGGCCTACATGCAGGACATGGGCAACACCGACGGCCGTGAGGACCCGTACCACTGCGGCATCCCGGGCGACCCGTCCGGCGCCGGCGTGGTGGACCCGGGCGGCGCCACCGCCCAGGACCAGTACGTGCCCAAGCACAACCCGACCGCGTGGTTCCACTCGATCATCGACCACCCCAACGACTGCGCCAACGTCGTCCCGCTGAACGGCCGCGCCGCGCAGCCGGGCCACGACGCGATCAGCAGCCTGGCCGACGACCTGAAGAGCGAGAAGACCACCCCGGCCTTCTCCTGGATCACGCCCGACAACTGCTCGGACGCGCACGACTCCACCTGCAAGGGCGACAACCTCTCCGGGGACCCGAACAACCACCAGGGCGGCCTGTACGCCTCGGACCTGTTCCTGCAGAAGGTGATCCCCGAGATCATGGCCTCGCCGGCCTTCCAGGACGGCGGCCTGATCGACATCACCTTCGACGAGGCCTTCCCGCCCTACAAGATGTACGGCAACTCCACCGCCGACTACCAGGGCAACTCCGACCCGAGCCTCAACACCCCGACCGACACCGCCCAGTCGGTCGTGGCCTGCTGCAACGAGCTGCCCGGCCCCAACGTCACCCAGCCCGGTGACCAGGCCTTCGGCCAGGACACCACCCCCGGTGGCGGCATCACCGGTTCGCTGCTGATCTCGCGCTACATCAAGCCGGGCACCATCAGCGACCAGCCGTACAACCACTACTCCTGGCTGCGCAGCATGGAGGACCTGTTCAAGATCGAGCACGGCGGCACCGACGGCCACGGCCACCTCGGCTACGCCGGCATGCCGGGCCTGCGCCCGTTCGGCCCGGACGTCTACAACAACCCGAGCGGCAAGGCCATGCAGCCCGCCGCGATGGGCAGCAACGGCGTCTACTCGGCCACCGCGACGGCGGCGAACAAGCAGTCGGCCGACGTCCAGCCCGACTTCACCGGGCCGAACGCGGCGACCGACAGCCTGAAGCCGGGAGCCGGCAAGTGAGTCCGAGCACCACCAGCCGGAGCCGCGCCCACCACGGGCGCGGCTTCGGCCGCGGCCGGGCGGCCGCGCTGCTGCTGGTCCTTGCCGGGCTGACGGCGTCCTGCGGCGGCCAGAACACGCCGCAGAACCTCGGCGCGGTGCCCATCCCGAGCGCCCCCGCCTCGGCGGCGCCGGTCACCGCCGCCCCCGGGCACGCCCAGCTGGTCGCCATCGGCGACCCCGTCCACCTCGACCTGGGCAGCCAGCAGGGCCAGATCACCGCCACCGGGCCCGACTTGGCGGTCACCGGCCCCGCGGCGGGCGGCAAGCCGCCGGAGCAGTCCAAGGGCACCGTCACCGTGGTGCTCAAGGTCGCCGACGGCAGCCGCTCGCTGGACCCGGCCGACCTGACCGCCACCGACGAACTCGGCAAGCCGATCGCGCTCACCGCCGACGCCGCCGCGGTCACCGCCACCTCCGGGCACGACGCCACCCTGCACCTGTCCGGCACCTTCGCCGCCGGGCACGCCACGCTCAGCTGGAACACCGCCGGCAAGCCGCTCGCCACCTGGGACTTCGAGGTCGAGCTGGACTGAGCGGGCCGCGGCAGCTGGCGGTGCGTCAGGTGTTCGTGTGCGGCCGGTAGGGTGGAGTCGCCACGATGGCGATGCGACCTTCCGGGAGGGGAATCATGGCGGTCCTGCTGATAGGGCTGGGCTTCTTCATGGCGGTGCTGCTGCTGGCGGCACTGCGCCCGGCCCTGCGGCCGGAACCGGGGCCGGCGGGGCTGGTGCAGGCCGTCGGCGGCGTGCTGCTGGTGGCCGCCGTGGGCGTCTGGGTCTACCTGCGGCTCGGCGACCTCGCCCCGCTCGGCGACGTCGGCCGGCCCACCGAGCTCTACCAGACCGGGCTCGGCTCGGGCCTGGGCCTCGCGGTGGTGGTAGCGGTCTGGTGGCGCCGCGAGCAGCAGGGCGAACCGGAGGAGTAGCAGGGCGGACCGGGGGAGTGGCAGGGCGGACCGGAGGAGAAGCAGCGGCACCCCGAGGGTCAGCCCAGTGCGTTCAGCCCGGCCAGCTCCGCCTCGGTGAGCCGCAGCGCGCCCGCGGCGACGTTCTCGGCCAGGTGCGCCAGGTCGCCGGTGCCCGGGATGGCCAGCACGTGCGGGCCCTGGTGGAGCGTCCAGGCGATCCGCACCTGGGCCGCCGTCACCCCGTGGGCCCGTGCCACCGCCAGCACCTCCGGCAGCTCGGTGCCGCGCGCGCCGGCATCCCGGCCGGGACCGGCGATCGAGTAGAACGGCACGTAGGCGATGCCCTGCTCGCCGCAGCCGCGCAGCAGCGCCTGCCGCTCACCGGTGGCGTCCCCGATGCCGTAGAGGTTCTGCACGCACACCACCGGTGCGACTGCCCGGGCCTCGGCGAGCTGGTCGGCCGTCACATTGGACAGGCCCAGCTGCCGGATCAGCCCGGCCTCGCGCAACTCGGCCAGCACGCCGAAGCGTTCGGCGACCGAGTCGGTGCCCAGCACCCGCAGGTTCACCACGTCCAGGTGGTCGCGGCCGAGTTGGCGCAGGTTCTCCTCCACCTGGCCGCGCAACTGCTCCGGGCGGGCGTGCGGCAGCCAGTCGCCCGCCGGGCCGCGGCCCGGGCCCACCTTGGTGGTGATCACCAGGTCGTCGGGGTAGGGGGCCAGCGCCCGGTTGATCAGCTCATTGGCGCTGCGCAGCGCGGAGAAGTAGAAGGCGGCGGTGTCCAGGTGGTTGACGCCGAGGTCAACGGCCCGGCGCAGCACCCGGATCGCCTGGTCGCGGTCGCGCGGCGGGCTGCCGGGTGCGAAGGCCGCGCCGTGCTGCGGGAGGCGCATGGTGCCGAAGCCGATCCGGCGCACCCGCAGGTCGCCGAGGGTCCAACTGCCGGAGGTGGTAGCCGCTTCCGGGGTCGCCGTTTCTGCGGTAGCGGTTGCTGGGGTAACCGCTTCTGCGGTAGCCGGTTCCGAAGTCATGCCGGAATGATCACCGCGCGCTAGGGTGCGACGGAACCGATTCGGACATCCGTGAATCCAAGGTGGTGGCGTGCCGGCTGAACTGGACTTCTCGGCGGACGACCTGGCCCTGCTGCGGTTCGCCGTCTCGCCGCTCTGGGAGGTGGTGGCCAGCTACCGGCTGCTGCGATCGGCCGCCGCGCATCGGGTGCACCGGCGCTGGGCCGAGCAGGTCGGGGCGCGGGTGACGGCCGCCGGGCTGGACGGCGGCTGGCTGGCCGAGCTGTTCGCGCACCCCGGGTACGCCCCCGACTTCCTCAATCCGGCGCCGAGCGGCCCGGCCCCCACACTGGCCGAGGAGTTGGCCGTGCTCACCGTGACCCCGGCCGACCGGGTGCGCCGCGATCTGGACCACCTGGCGCGCCATCAGGGCCCGTTGGGGCCGCGACTGCGCGCCCTGCACGCGGACCCGCCGGCTCGGCTCGACCGGCTGGCCGCCGAGATCGAGGCGTACTGGCAGCTGGCGCTGGCGCCCTACTGGGCCCGGATCCGCGCCGTGCTGGACGCCGACCTCTTCCACCGGGCCCGGCAGGTCGCCGAGCGCGGTGCCGGGCAGGTCCTCGACGACCTGCACGAGTCGCTGAGTTGGGACGGCGCCCGGCTGCGGCTGCGCGGCCGGAAGCAGTCCCTGGCCCGCCGGCGGACCGGCCCGGGCCTGGTCCTGGTTCCGGTGGCCTTCGGCGGGGACCGGGTGCGCAGCCGGGTGGCGCCGCCCGACCCGCCGCAACTCGCCTACCCCACCCGGGGATCCGGCACCCTGTGGGAGCCCCGGCCGACCGCGGACGGCGCCGCCCTGGCCGCCGTGCTCGGCCGCTCCCGCACCCGTCTGCTGATCGAGCTGGACACCCCCGCCAGCACCACCGAACTCGCCCACCGCACCGGCCTGTCCGCCGCCGCCGTCTCCCAGTACCTCACCGCCCTGCGCGCCGCCGGGTTGGTGAGCGCGCACCGCGCGGGGCGCTGGGTGCTGTACGCCCGCACGGCGGCGGGGGAGACACTGCTGGCGGCGTCGGGGTGAGGTGGCCGCGTTCGGTGGATCGTGGCAGGGGACGCGGGGCTCACAGTCGGCGCCGGGCCGCTTCGACGCTGTCTCCGCCACTGGTGTTGAACGCGATCGCGGCCTTGGGGGCGTGCTGTCGCACCAGGTTGACGACCTGCTCGAAGAGCGGGAGCAGCGGCTCGGGCTTGCGGATGCCGCCCCCGATGACGACGACGTCCCAGGCGCGGGCGGACAGGGCCGCGACCATGGCGGGCTCGGCCGACTCGTCCAGGGCGATCAGCGTCACGGCGGCGTCGATGCCGTGGTCGGCGAAGCGCGCGAGCTCCTGGTCCAGGGCCGCGCGGATGGTGTCCCCGTCCATACCGGGCACGGCATGGGGGTCGATTCCCAGAACGAGTGCGGACGTCATGCAGTGGTGACGAACGGTTGATCGTCTCGGTTCCCGTCCCGCGCAGGGTCCGTTTCAGCCCGCCGGTCAGGCTGCGGGGACGGGTTGCAGCCGGTAGGCATCCCCGTGCGCGGTCACGCGGCCGGCGGTGGGCGGCGCGAAGTGGGTGCCGAGGAGGAGGGTGTCGGTGCCGGCGAGGGAGTCGAGCAGTTCTCGACGTGTGTCCTCGGACTGTCGCGGGTCGATGTCGACGCAGGCGCCGATGGCGGGGTGGGCGAGCTGGACCGGGTGGTGGATGCAGTCGCCGGTGATCAGTGCCGTCTCACCCCGGCTGGTCAGTTCGACGGCGATGTGGCCGGGGGTGTGGCCGGGGGTGGAGAGCAGGCGCAGGCCTCGGGCGATCTCGATGCCCTCGGCCGGAACGTCGATCATGTCCAGCAGCCCCGCCTGCTCGACCGGGATCACGGAGTCGCGGAACATCTGCTTGCGTGCCTCCTCCATGTCGTACGTGGCCCAGAACTCCCGCTCGGTGCGGGAGGTGAGGTAGCGGGCGTCGGGGAAGGTGGGAACCCATTCGCCGTTGACGTCACGGGTGTTCCACCCGACGTGGTCGGCGTGCAGGTGGGTGAGGATCACCAGGTCGACGGAGTCCGGGGGGAACCCGGCGGCCGTGAGACGTTCCAGGAAGTCGGTCCGCAGGTTGTGCCAGGCCGGGTTGGCCCGCTCCTTGCCGTTGCCGATGCCGGTGTCGACGACGACGCGCAGCCCGTCCACGGCGAACGCGAAGCTGTGACTGGCGAGGTGCAGGATGCCTTCGTGGTCGGCGAAGTGGGGGTGCAACCAGTGCTGGCCGGTCACCACCTCGGGGGTGGCGTCGGGCAGCAGCCACGGTCCGGTCGCGGGCGGCAGGAGGATCTCGTCGACGCGGTGGACGGTGACGTCGCCCACGGTCCAGGAGGGGATGGGGGTGGCGGGGGAAGTCTGCATGGTCGGTCGTTTCCTTCGGAGCAGTGTGCGAGTGCGCCGGACAAGGGGAGGGCTCTTGACTCACAAATGCAACGCATTTGCTTTAAGTGATCGTAGAGCCTACAGTCGGACTAAAGCAAACCGTTAGCTTTTGGAGCCGATCCGCGTGCCCGCCGCGCTCAACGGGGTCGTCGGCCTCAAGCCGACCTACCACCAGGACAGCCTGCGCACGGTCCCCGAGCTGTACCAGGCGGACGTCCGCATCCTCCTGGAGGCCGGCGAGCTGATGCCCGCCGGGGACTACCTGCGCGCCCAGCGCTCCCGGACGATGATGCAGCAGGGGTGGGCCCGCATCCTGGAGGAGGTCGACGTGATCGCCGCCCCGACGGTCCCGATGACCGCGGTGAAGGCCGGCCAGGAGACGACCACTTGGCCCGGCGGCACGGTCGAGAGCGTCTCCGACGCCTACGTGCGCCTTTCCGCCCCCGCCAACATCACCGGGGTGCCCGCGCTGTCCGTCCCGGTCGGCCACGACACGGCGGGCCTGCCGATCGGCATGCAGCTGCTCGGCCGACCCCTCGGTGAACGCACCCTGCTGCGGATCGGTCACGCCTACGAGCAGACCCGGCCCGCCCGAGCGCTCGCGCCGGTGGCCTGAAAGTGGTGTGGCCTGAGAGTGGTGCGGCCTGAGAGTGGTGCGTGGGCCGGGCCGGAAGCAACCGGGCCGGCCCACGCGACCCTTAAACGCAAGGATTGTGCTTTAAGCTGGTGTCATGAGTCGCAAGCAGATGGTGCGCCCAGGCGGGCGCAGTGCCCGGGTCCAGGCATCGGTGCACGCCGCCGTGCGCGAACTCCTGTCGGAGGTGGGCCGTGACGCGCTGACGGTGCCGCTGGTCGCCGAACGCGCAGGAGTGACCCCCTCGACGATCTACCGTCGCTGGGGCGACCTGCAGGAGCTGCTGTCGGATGTCGCGGTGGAGCACCTGCGGCCCGACACGTCGCCAGAGGATCACGGTGATCTGCGGTCCGACCTGACGGCCTGGGCCGAGCAGTTCCTCGACGAGATGGCGTCTTCCTCGGGCCGCGCGTACATCCGCGACGCTCTGCTCGGTGACCCGGACGGCGGCAACGCCGGCCAGTGCTCGGCCTACGCGGCCGAACAGATCGACGTCATCCTCGCCCGCGCGGGCGACCGCGGGGAGCACGCTCCTGACGTCGAGACGACCATGGACCGCCTCGTCGCCCCCTTGATGTACCGCATCCTCTTCCGTCCGGCCGGGCTCGGCGCGGCGTACGCCCGTCGGCTCGTGACCGAGTTCCTCGGTGCGGGCGGGGGAGGCCGGCCGGTGACCGGGTGACGGTCGCGTGGGCGCCGCCCCGGTCCGCCCGCTACCGGTGGACGAGTCGCTACCGCACCCACCCCGGTTGAGTCGGCCGCTGTCCGCGCGCTGCCGTGACCAGCGCTTTCACAGCACTCCCTGGTCGGTGCCGAGTGCCTTGCCGTAGACCGCGGAGCTGCGACGGATCGTCATGCCCACCCGCTGGTACAGCGACAGCGCGCCGGTCTCCGAATGCGTCCACAAGGTGCAGGTCCGGTGGCCCTGGCGGTGGAAGGCGCGGAACGACTCCCGCAGCAGCAAGCGGGCGATCCCCTGGTTGCGGTGGTCCTTGCGGACCGCGACCCGCTCGACATAGCCCTCATCGCTGCCCGGGACGCTCAACGACAGCACCGCGCCGACCATCTGATCGCCCGCGAACGCGACCGGTGAGAGGGCCGGTGCGAAGGTGTCGCGCTCGACGGTGCGCCGGGCCCACTCCTGGTACGACTTGCGCCGCTTCTGCCACTCGTCGAAGGCGTCCTCGGTGAGCTGGTAGGCGGCCCGCTCGTCACCGGGGCGGAACCAGCGCACGGTGATTCCGGGCGGCGGCGCGGGCACCGTCGGCTCGGCGGCCAGCGCGATCTCCAGCAGCCACTGGGTGACGAACGGCTCGTACCCACGGGACCGCAGCAGCTCCACCGCCGCCCGATCCTCGTTCGAGATGGTCTGGCTGAGCCGCTCACTGCCCGCCCGCCGGGCCCGCGCCTCGGCCCAGCCGAGCAGTACGCCGCCCAGCCCCTTCCCCCGATGGTCGGGGTGGACGTCGACCGTGCTGCGTCGACCACCGTGCACCCAAACCCAACCAGCAAGCTGCTCAAGCGAGTTGAGTATCAACAAGGTGTCGTCGGCCAAGTCGATGCCGGGCAGGGTGAGATCGGCCACCGTCCGGTCGGGTTCGGTCTCGGGCGCGCCGAGCAGCTCGCGTTCGCAGGCGGCCACCAGGTCGTGGATCGCGCGGGCATCGGCCACGGTCGCCGCCCGACACCGGTAGGACGCCGGGAACGGCGATGAGAACGGATCAACCATGACGTGACTATCCGTCAATCGATCTCCCCTGTCGACCGGGTTGCCGGATCCACGACACCGTCAGGGCCCCGGGGTCACGGCTCCGGAACGGCGTCGCCCCCGAGGGCCGCGGCCCGCAGCGCGGCCGCGAGGCGGACGACGGGCTCGCTCGGCGGCTGCGGAAGCCGGGCCAGCAGCAGGCGCCGCAGCTCCAGCGGCCCGCCGCGCACCGGCAGGGCGCGCACGCCGGGTGGCGCGGCGGCAGCCATCGCCGGGGACGGACGCGGGCTGAACTGCTGCTGTCATCGGCGTGTGCAAGAGTCTGCCCATGCTCGAAATCGTGGTGCAGACGGAGAACTGGGAGCGGCACGTCCGCGTGTCCGCCGAGGAACTGGCCGGGCTGGTCCGGCGGATCGGTGATGCCGGGGACCGGTTCCTGGTGATCCAGCGGGTGCCCGACCTGCCCGACGTCTTCGCTCAGGTCTGGCACGAGGCGGGCGGTGACTACACGCTGGAGTACCGCGACGGCGCTGCCGACCGGCACTTCCAGGCGATGGCCCAGACCCCGGAGACCGTGATCGCGGCGCTCACCGGCTGGGCTCGCCAGGTGGCCGGCTGGGAGGCCGAACTGGCCTGGGCGCGGCTTGATTTGGGGCCGAGCAAGGAGATCCCGCCGCTCGATCTCGACGAGGCCGAGCGGCGAGAGTTGGAGCAGCGGGTCCGCGTGGTGCTCGTCGGCGGCTATGCCTCCCGCGCCGACCTGACCGAGCTCGCCGAGGAGTACCTGGTCACCGCGGACCGCCGACCCGTCTCGCGCGAGCAGGCGACGGCCCTGGTCGACCGGCTGTGGCTGGAACGCGTTGCGGAGCAGGCCGGTTGGCAGGGCGTCACCGACCCCGAGCGGCTCACCCGCGCCTTCACCGCGCTGGACGAGGCCGGCATCACCGCCCGCGAGAACTTCACCTGCTGCCGGAGCTGCGGCCAGTCCGAGATCGGCGCCGAGGGCGGGCCCGATGCCCGCGGCTTCGTCTACTTCCACACCCAGTGCACGGACTCCGCTGCGGCCGGCCACGGACTGACGCTCCTCTACGGCGGGTTCGACGGCGCTGCGGAGACCACCGCGGCCATCGGCCACGAGGTCGTCGCAGCCCTGGAGGCGGTCGGCCTCCCCACTGAGTGGAACCACGACCCGGGCCGCGCCATCACCGTCACACCGCTGGACTGGCACCGGCGCCTGGTCGGCTGAGGGGTGAGGCATTCCTCCGAGTTGATGCATGTCGGCGCGCAAGTGCCGTGAATGTGCGCATGTATCGCCGGGCGTCTCGCCAGGATCCGGCGCCTTCCCGGTGACCTGCGGGAATGCCATCATGGGCCTGCCCAACTCGTCGTGAACGCGCCTTCGTTGGACGAAAACCCCAACCATGCGGTGACGCGGCACAGCCATGTCGTCAACCGGCTCCCCCCGAAGCCGCTTGAAGGAAAGGGGAATCCCGTGCGCGGACTTGTTCGCCGGATCGCACCGGTGCTGGCGGCCGTCACCATGGCCGGCGGCGTCACCCTGGCCTCGGCGACCAACGCCTCGGCCAGCGGATGGGGTTGCTCGGGCAACGAGGTCAGCGGCTCGCCGTACGCGCTCCCGGCGACCGGCACGGCGTTCAGCTACGTGCACCTGTACTGGGATGCCTCGACCGGCGAGAACTGCGCGGTCAACGTGAAGGCCGGAAGCCTCTACGGCGTGTCGACCTACACCGGCATCACCCTCATCGAGTGCTCGCAGACCGTCGGCGGCGGCGCCTGCACCGCCATCGACGAGAACGACGACTGGAAGGACTACAGCTACTACGCCGGTCCGGTCCGCGTGTCGGCCGCCGGCCACTGCATCGGCGTCGTCGCGGAAACCGAGAACACCGCCAACATCTCCGCCCTCTGGCAGAGCCAGGCCTTCCACTGCGGCTGATCGACCGGGCTGTACGACCCCTGACGGCCTGCGAGGGCGGCTCCGGCTGCTCTCGCATGTCCCGTTGACGGCGCCCGCTCGCCCTGTCCTCACCCCGCCGGCTGTCACTCCCGGCCGCGCACCGCTCGGGCTGCCCGTTCTGCCAGTCGGCCCGCGAAGCCGAGGCGTTCCAGGCGGGTGCCGTTGGCGACGGCGGCGCGGTCGAGTTCCTCCATCAGCCGGCGGGAGCGGTGTTCCAGATCGAGTTCGTCCAGGATGCGGTCGGCCTCGGCGAGGAGGGCGCCGTGGAGCTGCCAGGCCAGGGGGTGTTCCTGGATGCGGCGGAGCATCTGCTGGGCGAGGTGGTCGCGGATGGTCCAGGCGGCCGCGAGGTCGGAGGTGAGGCGGTCCTCGGCCTCCTGGGCGCTGCGGCCCACCTGGTCGGTCACCATGACGGCGAAGCTGACCAGCGCGCCGCCCAGGTGGGCGAGCAGTTCCTCCATGCCGAGGGCCAGTTCCGGGGCCAGCAGTTGTTCGTCCTCGCCGCGCCGCTTGGCGAGGTCGGTGAGCGAGCGGGCCAGCACCCGGATCACCACGACGCAGATCTCCAGGGTGTCCAGGCCGGTGCGCAGCACGAGGCGGGAGAGCAGGCCCTCGCGGATCCGGGGGTTGAACCGCAGGCTGTCCTCGGCCTGGCGCAGGGCCGCGTCGACGTCGGCGATCGCCTGGTCGAGTTCGCGGGCCTCGTGCAGCCGGGCGGCGGCGCGCGCCACCGGGGTCGGGCGGCCGAGCTCCTCGGCGATCTCCAGCAGCAGGTGGCGGGCCCGGCGGGCCAGGTCCTCGATGGACTCGCCGGCGGTGTCCACCCAGACCGGCGGCGCGAGCACCAGGTTGAAGAGCAGCCCGACCACCGCGCCGATCAGGGTCTCCAGCACCCGGTCCCAGGCCTGGGTCCCCACTTGGGTGACGCCGAGGATCAGCATCGCGCTGATCGCCACCTCGCTGACGAACTCGTCGACCCGCACCAGGTGGCCGATCATCAGCGAGGCCACGATGATCAGCGCCAGGCTCCACCAGGACAGCCCGACCACCGCACTGAACAGGACCGCGATCAGCACCCCGACGACCACCGAGGCGATCCGGCGGATGCTGGTGGTCAGCGTGGAGTAGACGGTCACCTGCACCACCAGCAGCGCGGTGAGCGGTGCGGTCAGCGGGGCGCGCTGGCTGCTCAGGTGCACTGCCACGATGTAGGCGATGGTGGCCGCGGCGGTTGCCCGGATGGCCTGATCGACCACTGGCTGTCGCAGCCACTGCTTCACCGTTGCCGCCGTGAGCGGCTCACTGGGTGCGAGGGGCATGCTCCGGCTCCTTCCCGCGCGCCGGCTCGCTCAGTGCCGCTGCATGGAATTGGCACCCGGATGCCCGGGCTGAATGATCATCAGATAGCGGGCCGGACGTAGCCGACAATCGGATGGCGACTGATGATCGAGGTCAGGCACAATGCCAGCCATGACTGCTGACCCGACGCCGGGAGCGAAGCCCGCCGAGCGTGCGCTGCGGCATGTCGCCGGGCTCGCCGGCGGGCCCCCGCTGGACCGTCGGCTGCCGCTGACGCTCAACTTCCACCCCGACCGGCTGGTCGACGGCGAGCCGATCCTGGCCCGGATGGCGGCGGACGGCGTCTACCGCTCGCAGTTCAGCACCGGTACCAGCAACGGCGGGCTGAGCGCCTTTCCCGGCGGCGACCGCTGGCGCTGGGAGAGCCGGATCTTCGGCGAGGCCTACGACGCGACCGGGCCGCAGCACCGCCCCGTCTACGGCGCGCTGAACTTCCGCCGCCGGCCGTTCGGCGCCGCCCCGCGATTCGGCTCCGCGCACTTCCGGCTGACGGCCGAGGCCCTGGAGCGCACCACCTTCTGCTACCCGGACAGCTTCACCGAACCCACCGACTTCGGGGTCGCGGACCGGATGGGCTTGATCGAGCTGGCCGCGGCCGACCGGCGGGATGCGCTGGACGACTACATAGAGGCCCAGGTGCACGGCCCGGTCCGGTTCGACCGCGATGTCACCGCGCTGGTGCTGGACCCGAGTTACCGCGGCACCGAGGTCGAGGCGGCCGCCCGCCGGCTGCCCTGCCCGGTGCAGTGGCATTCCGGTTGGCGGATCGCCGCGGCGCAGCTGCGCCGGTACCCGGACTTCCGGGGACCGGAGTACGTGGCGCTGGCGGAGGAGATCGCCCAGGACGGCATGCTGGACCCGCGCATCATCGGTGACGCCGCCCGCACCGGGCGCCACGACCCGCAGGCGCTGAAGAAGGTGTGGCACTACCTGGCCCGGTTCGGCACCCCCGCATCCGCATCCGCATCCACCTGCACGGCAACAGGAGACGCATGACCGACGACGAGTTCCTTGCGCACCTCACCGAGCGGCTGGCCGCCCTGCCCACCGTCCAGGCGGTCGCCCTCGGCGGCTCCCGGGCCCAGGGCACCCACACCCCGGCCAGCGACTGGGACGTGGCCGTCTACTACCGCGGCCCGTTCGACCCCGCCGACCTGCGCGCCCTGGGCTGGCCCGGCGAGGTCTGTGAACTCGGCGGCTGGGGCGGCGGCGTCTTCAACGGCGGCGCCTGGCTCACCGTGGACGGTCGGCGGGTGGACGTGCACTACCGCGATCTCGACGTGGTGGAACGGATCCTGATGGACAGTCAGAGAGGCCGCTTCGAGATCGAGCCGCTGCTGTTCCACCTCGCGGGCATCCCCAGCTATCTGCTGCTCGCCGAACTGGCCGTCAACCAGGTGCTGCACGGCAGCCTGCCGCGCCCCGACTACCCGCAGGCGCTGCGTCGCGCCGCCGCCGAGGAGTGGCACGGCCGGGCCGCGCTGACCCTGGGGTACGCCAAGGCAGCCTATCCGAAGGGCGGCCAGGTCACCGAGCTGGCCGGCGCGTTGGCCGTGGCGGCGGCGCAGACCGCGCACGGGATCCTGGCCGCGCGGGGCGAGTGGACGACCAACGAGAAGCGGCTGCTGCAACGCGCCGGGCTGCGCGGGCTCGACGAGGTGCTGTGCTCGCTGACGCCCGCCCCGGAGGTGCTGGCGCAGGCCGTCGCGGCGGCCGAACGGCTCTTCCAAGAGGCCTCCGGTCGTCAGGACTTCAGCGCCGGGTGACCCGCAGCCGCAGCCCCCGCGGCGTCAGGGTGCTCTTGGCGACCGGCTTCACCGGGGGACCGGCCACCGGGGTGAACTGCCAGCGGGCGGCGAGCATGGCGAGCGCCAAGGTGGCCTGGGTCAGTGCGAACTGGTCGCCGATGCACTTGCGCGGGCCGCTGCCGAACGGGAGGAACGTGGTGCGGTCGGGCTTGCGCTCCGACCAGCGATCCGGGTCGAAGCGTTCGGGCTCGGGGTAGAAGTCCGGGCGGTGGTGGAGCAGGTACGGGCTCCAGGCGACCTGGGTGGCCGTCGGGAAGGCGTGTCCGCCGAGCTCCACCGGCTGGGTGGTCTCCCGGGTGAGCATCCAGGCCGGCGGGTAGAGCCGCAGCGTCTCGGTGATCACGTTCGCGGTGGTCCGCAGCGCCGGGAGATCGGCAGCGGTGGGCGGTGAACCGGCCGGCACGGCATCGGCCTCGGCCTGCAGTGCGGACTGCACCCGCGGGTGGCGGGAGAGCAGGTGGAGCGCCCAGCCCAGCGTCGCGGCAGTGGTCTCCGTCCCGGCGACGAAGAACGTCCGCAGCTGGTCGCTGATCTCATGGTCCGTCAGCACGGGCTGGCCGTCCGGGTCCTCGGGGTCCACGGCGCCCAGCAGGCTGGAGAGCAGATCGGCCGGACCGGTGCGATCGGTGCGGCGGTGGCCGATGATCTCCCGAAGTGTTCTGCCGAACCGCTCGGTTGCCAGCTGGTAGCGCTGATTGGCCCGCGTCGGCAGCTGGTTGAGCAGGGCGGGGCTCACGATCTGCCGGAACGAGCCGCCCAGCAGCGTGGTGAGATCGGTCAGCAGCAACTGCTCGACCTGGGTGGGTAGTTCGGCGGCGAACATGGCCGAGACCGAGCTGCGCATCGTCATCGTCATCAACTCGCGGCTGACGTCGATGAGCTGGCCGTCCTGCCAGGCGCCGATGCGCTGGTCGGCCGCGGCCGTGAAGTGCGGTGCGTACTCCGGGATCCGGTGCGGATGGAAGGACGGCTGGCAGAGCCGCCGTTGGCGCCGGTGGCGGCTGTGCGGGCAGCCGGCCAGCCCGTCGCCCACCACGTCCTGGGAGCGCTGGTAGATCGGGCCCACCTTGTCGAAGGACCGGTCGTCCAGCAGCAGTCGCCGGGTGAGCTCCGGATCGCACACCACGACCACGGGGTGCGTGCCCAGCCGCACCCGGACCAGTTCGCCGTGCTGCGGCAGACCGCGGACGAACCCCAGCGGGTCGCGCAGGAGTTGCAGGGCGTGCCCGAGCACGGGAAGGGCGCCGGGGGCCGTCGGAATCGCGGGCGCGTTCATGGGTGGGAAGGTGGACGTGGTGGCCATGGCTCCGTTCCGTCGGCTCCGGGGGCTGCTGCTCGACTCTCGCCCTACCCAGCTTGGCAGCCGCCGACGCGCCCACGGCTCAGGCAGGCCGTCCCGTCGGCCGGATCGTGGTTGCCGAGCGTGAGCGATCGCCGCTCAGCGTGAGGGAAATGTGATCGGCATATTGACGGCGAACCGTCAGCCATCTACGTCACCGACGCGGGCGCGAGCTGTGGCCAGAACTTCGTCAACGCCGGTACGGAGGGCAACCTGGACGGCGTCACCATCGTCGAGGGCCACGAGTACGCCGAGACCATCACCGACCAGAACCCGGCCGGTGGTTGGACCTCCAGCGACGGCCAGGAGACCGGCGACAAGTGCGCCTGGGTGAACACCGGCACCGGCGCCTCCGCCAACGTCAAGTTCGCCACGGGCAGCTTCGCGATGCAGTCCACCTGGGCCAATGACGCCAACAGCGGCTGCGAGATGAGCCACTCGATCGTCAAGTGCCCTGATCACTGGATGACTTCGACCTGATCGCCGTCCGGTCCGCAGGCCGGGCGGCGATCAGTGCTCCCGTGGGGACGCAAGGCGCCCGGATAGGCTGACGTGCCACGATCCGCCGCCCCCGGGAGTACCACATGACCGATGCACCCCTGCGCCTGGACGTCACCGCTGCCGGCGGCCCCGCCGAGGGGCTCGCGCTGGCCGTGGCCGCCGAGCGGCGCGGGCTGGACCGGATCAGCATGTCGGAGACCTCGTACAACCCGTTCCTCCAACTCGCCCGCGCCGCCGACCGCACCGAGTCGATCGAGCTCGCCACCGGCGTCGCCATCGCCTTCGCCCGCACCCCGATGACCCTCGCCTACGAGGCCTGGGGGCTGCACGAGGCATCCGGCGGGCGCGCGGTGATCGGACTGGGCTCGCAGGTCAAGACACACATCGAGCGACGTTTCGGGATGCCGTGGGACCGGCCGGCCGCGCGGATGCGGGAGTACATCGCCGCCGTCCGGGCGATCTGGCACAGCTGGCAGACCGGCGAGCGGTTGGCGTTCCGCGGCGAGTTCTACCGCCACACCGTGATGACCCCGGTCTTCGCCCCCGACCGGATCCCGCAGGGCACCCCGCCGATCCTGCTGGCCGGGGTGGGACCGCTGATGACCGAGGCGGCCGGTGCGATGGCCGACGGATTCCTCAGCCACCCGTTCACCACGACCGACTACCTGCGCGGCACGGTGCTGCCGCGGCTGCGGGCGGCCCGCGGCAAGGCAGAGGCCGAGCAGGCGCCGTGGACCGCCCGCCCGTTCGAGGTGGTCGGGCATGTGCTGACCGCGACCGGTCGCACCGAGCATGAGTACACCGAGAACCGCCGCCAGGTCCGCGAGCGGATCGCCTTCTACGCCTCCACCCCCGCCTACCGGGCCGTGCTGGAGACCCACGGCTGGGGCGAACTGCACGACCGGCTGCACCCCATGTCGGTGCGCGGCCGCTGGCAGGAGATGGGCGAGCTCATCGACGACGAGGTCTTCGCCGCCTTCGCAGTGGCCGGGGAGCCCGCCGAGGTCGCCCGGGAGATCCGGCGACGGTACGCCGGCCTGGTCGACCGGCTCTGCGTCAGCGGGCCCGACGGCGCCGACCAGGAGCCGCTGCTGGACGTGCTGGCCGAACTGCGTGCGCTCGACCAGGGCTGAGCACAGCCGGGCGGGGTGTGCATTCAGGGGTTTGCACACCCCGCCCGGTCAGTGATCAGCCCGCGACGACCGCCGCGGCGGTCAGGCCGTGACGACCGCTACGGCGGTCAGGCCGTGACCACGGCGAAGTTGAACGGCTTGCCGTCCAGCTTGCCGTACAGCTGGACCCAGAGCGGCAGGACCAGCTCGGTGCCGCCCGCAGTGGACAGCTCACCCAGGTCGATGATCTGGGCCGAGCTCCAGCCGAACTCCTGGAGCAGGTCGGTCACCACGGTCTTGGCGTCGGCGTCATCGCCGCTCACGAAGACGTTGTGGTGGCCGGGGACCAGGCTCGGCTCGACCATCACGATGTTGTTCATGGTGTTGAGGGTCTTCACCACCCGCACGCCCGGGAAGGCCCGCTGGATCTGCTCGGCCACGCTCAGGCCGTCCTTCTGGAGGACCTTGGGCGGGAAGCCCGCCGAGAAGTCCAGCGGGTTGGAGACGTCCACCACCACCTTGCCGTCCAGGTTCTCCGCGCCCGCCGCGGTGAGCACGTCGAGCGAGACGAGACCGGCGGTAGCGTTCACCACCAGCTCCGCGTCGGCCGCGGCCTGCGCGAAGGTGCCGTGCGAGCCGCCCTGCTCGGCAGCCCACTGCGCGGCGTTGGTGTTGTCCGCCGTGCGCGAGCCCAGGGTGACCTGGTGCCCGTTGGCCACGAAGGCGCTCGCCAGGCGACGGCCGACCTCACCGGTGCCAAGAACAGCGATCTTCATGATCATTACCTCCCAGCGTATAACGAAGTTGACTGTCTGTCAGATTAGACGGTCAAAATGAACGGTGAGGTTCAATGCTTCGGAGCCGCTGGAGTGGCGGCCCGCCGGGCGGCTGCCCAGGGGAGGAGGGCAGCCACCCGGAAGGGCCGTCGGTGGGCGCCGGACCGGTGAGCGAAATGCAACCCGGACGCCGCAGCGACGCTAGCCCGGGCCGGCCGTGCGAGGGACTGGTCCTGACGCGTCCTTGACCCTGGAAGAGCCAGTCCTGACGGCGCGTTGACGAAAACGAGGAGCGCTCGGGCGCTCGGATCGACAGGATGTCGGCATGGCGATCGACGAGGCGGGCGGGCGGAGCAGGATCTTCGGCGAGGTGGCGGATCTGTACGACGCCGCCCGGCCCGGATACCCGTCGGAGCTATTCGACACGGTACTGGACTTTGCGAAGTCGGCCGAGCACAGCGCCGCGTTGGAGATCGGTGCGGGGACGGGCAAGGCCACGGTGCCGCTCGCCGCACGGGGAGTCCCGCTGGTCTGCGTGGAGCCCGATCCCCGGATGGCCGAGGTGCTGCGCCGCAACACCGCTCGCCACCCCGGCGTCACCGTCGAGGTGGGCGGCTTCGAGGAGTGGCAGCCGGGCGAGCGCAGGTTCGGGCTGCTGTTCGCGGCCACCTGCTGGCACTGGATCGACCCGGCGCGGCGATGGGAGCTGGCCCACCGGGTGCTCGAACCCGGCGGCAGCGTGGCCCTGTGCTGGAACCCGCAGGGCGTCCTCGACCCCGAGTTGCACGCCCGACTCACCGAGCTCAACCGGCGCCACGGCGTGTCCGGCCCGATGTTCGACCTGGCCGCCGACTACCACGAGGCGCCGGGTACGGACGGTGCGGACCGCGCCTACGAGCACTGGCCCGAGGCCGAGTGCCGCCGCGACGGCCGGTTCACCGACCTGCGCTCGCTCCGCTTCCGCGAACCGGTGCGCTACGACAGCGAAAGCTACGTGCGCCTGCTGGCCTCGATCTCCGCCTACCGCGTCCTTCCCGCCGACGCCCGGGCCCGCGCCCTCGACGCCGTCGCCACCCTGCTCGACGCGCACGGCGGCGGCATCGACCTGATCCAGTTCAGCGATCTGTTCCTGGCCCGCCGCGGCTAGGACGGGTCACTTGCCGTACCGGCGCTCCCGGTTGGCGTAGGAGCGCAGGGCGCGCAGGAAGTCGACGCGGCGGAAGGCCGGCCAGAAGGCGTCCACGAAGTGCATCTCGGCGTAGGCGGACTGCCAGAGCAGGAAGCCGGACAGGCGCAGTTCGCCCGAGGTGCGGATCACCAGGTCGACCTTGTCGTGCCCGGTGCTGGAGTAGAGGTGGCGGCTGATGTGGTCGACCTCGAACTCCGCGACCAGGTCGGCCGGGTCGCCGCCGAGCGCCATGTGGGTCTCGAACGCCGCCCGCACCGCGTCCGCGATCTCGCGCCGGCCGCCGTAGCCGACGGCGACGTCGACCCGCATGCCACCGCGGCCCGAGGTCGCGGCGGCCGCCTCCTTGAGGGTGCGGGCGGTGTCGCCGGGCAGCAGGTCGAGGGCGCCGATCACCTGGACCTCCCAGGGGAGGCCCCCGGCCGAGATCTCCCGCACGGTCTGCTCGATGATCCCGATCAGCGGCACGAGTTGCTCGGCCGGCCGGTCCAGGTTGTCGTCGGAGAGCATGAAGAGCGTGACGTGTTCGATCCCGGCCGCCGTGCACCACTCCAGGAAGCCCGGCACCTTGGCGCCGCCGACCCGGTAGCCCTCCCGCACGTCCTCGTGGCCGGCCTGCCGCGCCCAGCGGCGGTTGCCGTCGAGCATGATCCCGACGTGCTTCGGTGCCGGCAGCCCGACCAGGGTGGCGGCGAGCCGCCGCTCGTACAGGGCCTCCATGGGGCGTCGGACCCAGAACGGCAACAGCTTCATCGGCACGCTCCCTGACGGTTGGTGACTGGAGGTCCCGACGGTAGCACTGCCTGGCGGGGCACGAGGGCGCCGTACTCCCGTGCGCCGCCGGGCCGTTCATCACACCGGCCCGGCGGCGCACCTTAGGTGACGGAGCGTCAGCCGGTGACCTGGACGACCGCGGTCTGGCCGGCCGGGACGGTCACCGTCGCGTAGCTGTAGGTGTTGCCGTCGACCGTGGTGGTCTGCACCGACTGGGCGACACCGTTGACGGTGATCCCGCTGTGGCCGCCGGTGAACTGCGCCGTCCAGGTGAGGGCACCGGTGCCGGAGGTGTTGGTCAGGGTCGACTTGGTGAGGCCGTCATGCCGCAGGGACACCGTGTGCGAGCCGACCGGGATCGAGGTGAGCTGCAGGTAGCCGATGTCGCCCGGGAGCTGGGCGTGGGTGGTGAGCGCGTTCGCGGCGGCGTTCGGCTGGACTCCCATCAGGCCCTGCACGGTCTGGCTCAGCAGGGTGAAGGAGACCTCGGGGTAGTCGCTGTTGAGGAAGCCGCCCGAGTGCTGGTTGTTGATGTTGTTGTAGATGTACTGCATCCACTTCCAGCCGGTGGCGCTCATGTTGTGGGCGAAGAAGACGTCCGGGAGGTAGGTGTCCGCCTCCAGGTTGCTCGGTGCGCCGGTGCCGGAGGCCTGGCCGTCGATGAAGTTGAGGTAGTTGGTCTCCCGGTAGCCGGAGTTCATGATGCCCTTGAGCGGCATGAACCAGGAGTTCTCCTTGCCCCAGTCGGTGTAGGCCGTGCCGCTGGTGTCATAGGCCCGCACCACGGTGTTCCAGTTGCGCGGGTTCCCGCTCCACGCGTTGTTGTAGTAGGTCTTCAACTGCGTGGCCAGGTTGGTGTACTTGGTGGCGTCCGCGGTGTTGCCCTTGGCGGTGGCCAGCGCGGCAGCGGCCAGGTAGGCCTGGTACTGCGAGCCGATCGAGTCGCCCGACTCGGCGAGGGTGGCGCCGTTCTCGTTGTAGCTCGCCACGCCCTGGAAGATGTCCCCGCTGCTCGCCTCGGCGATCGGCACGCCGTTGTTGTTCAGCGGCCCGGTGTGACCGGCGATGAACGGGCCGGTCGTGTTGGCCACGTACGAGGAGAGCGTGGGGTCGTTGAGGTAGTCGCTGTCGCCGGTCCACTGGTAGGCGTCGTTGACCTTCTGGGCCAGCTCGAACGGCGCCGGCAGCTCCCGGACGAAGTCGGTCGGGCTGTGGTAGTCGATCGAACCGGGCGTCTTCGCATCGAAGTTGACCGACCAGTACGGGTCGTAGTTCTGCCCGGCGGTGGCGGAGGCGGCGAACGACTTCAGCATGGTCTTGTTGTCCGCGTCCAGGCCCAACAGGTGGGCCCCGGCCAGCTGGTGGGCGAAGTCGCGCGAGTAGAAGTCGGAGCGGAACGGGTAGCCGGCCCAGTAGGTGTTGCTGTAGACGCCCTGCCCGGCGCCGCCGGAGTTGTTCTCGTCCGCGTTGATCGGACCGGTCGAACCCGGCTGGCTGGCGAAGGAGTTGGCCTTGGTCTTGGCCCAGTCGAAGAGCGCGGCCAAGGTGGCGTTGTCGGAGCTGAGCTGCGGGTTGTTCGGCGCCGACCGGGCGACCGAGATGTCGTCGACGTTCACCCAGCCGGTGGGCGCGGAGCCGATCGCCACGGTCACCGCGTCCCCGGCGTGCACCTGGACGCGCGGCAATGTGTACTTGGCGTAGGTGGACTGGCTGGGCAGCGTCAGGGTGGCCGCGGTGCTGCCGTTGACCTGGACGCTGAAGCTGCCGCCCGCTGCGCCGGTGGCGATCCAGGCGCTGACGTCGTAACTGCCGTCCTGCGGTGCGGTGATGCGCTGGCTGACCTGGTAGCCGGTGCCGGCGTCCAGGTAGGCCGCGGTGCTGCCCAGGTGCGGGTTGTTGCCGGCGGTGCCGGAGTGCGCGGTGAAGGTCCAGCCGCTGCTGCCCTGCTCGAAGCCGGGGTTGGCGAACTGCAGCGGGTCGGCCCGGGTCAGCAGCCACTCCTGGTTGCTGCCGCCATTGCAACTCCACTGCTGGATCTGGGTGTTGGGAGTTGCTGAGCCGTTCGGCAGGTCCAGGCAGAGCGCCGGGCTCTGCGGGTGGATCACGGTGCTGCCGTCGCCGGCCGTTTGAAGCGTGAACTGCTCGCCGGCGCTGCCGTCGCAGGCGTTTTCGACCAGTGCGGCGCCGGATGCCGTGCCCGGAACGCTTAGGCAGGCGTTCGAGGCAGCCCGGTCGGCGATGGTCCAGCCGCCCTGGCCGTTGGCGGTGAGCTGCCAGCGCTGGCTGAGCAGGTCCTGGCAGGGCTGCTGCACCACCGGGGTGCCGGCGGCGGTGGCGGCCCACTGGCCGCCCAGGCACTGGCCGGTGGCGGTGGAGGCCAGGAAGTAGGAGCTTCCGGAGACTACGGCGTCGCTGGTGGCGGCGCCGGCCTGGCCGGCCGGTATCAGACTGACTGCGCCGGCGGCCAGTGAGACCAGGCCCAGATGCGCGTGGATGCGGTGGCGGAAGCGGGAGCGGGTGCGGTGCGGCAAAGGATCCTCCGACAGCGTTGTTGGGGGAGTGCCCCGACGGCCTCAGGTGGGGGGCCGCCGGTCGAGGTGGGGGCCGGTCGTGCCGCGCACGACGACCTCGGGTTGGAACATCAGCTCACCGGGCGGGACTTGACGCCCGGACAGCAGGCCGACCAGGCCGCGCGCGACCTCGGCGGCCAGCCGGTCCACCGGTTGGCGCACGGTGGTCAGCGGTGGGTCGGTGAACTCCATCAGCGGGCCGTCGTCATAGCCGATCACCGAGACGTCCCCGGGGACCGACAGGCCCTGGCGGCGGACGGCGCGGATCGCGCCGAGCGCCATCTGATCGCTGCAGGCGACCACGGCGGTGCAGCCGTCGGCCAGCAGCCGTTCGGTAGCGAACTGGCCACCCTCGACCGAGTAGGTCTGGCGGACCACCAGTCCGGAGTGGTCGCCCAGGCCCAGCGCGGCCATGGCGGCCCGGTAGCCGGCCACCCGGCGATCGGCGGGCCGATTGCCCACCGGCCCTGCGGCCATGCCGATCCGGGTGTGGCCGAGCTGCCGCAGATGACGGACCGACAACTCGGCGGCATAGCCGTCATCGCTGGAGTAGGCGATCGAATGGCCGCCCTGGAAGCAGCCGTTGATGCAGACGTACGGCACCGCGCGGCTCTCCAGCAGGTGCAGCACCTCGGGGTCGAACTGGTCGAGGGTGTTGCTGGCGGAGCAGAAGACGATGCCGGTGGCGCCCAGGTTGAGCAGCGACTTGAGGAAGTCCCGCTCCTGGACCCCGCCAGGCAGCGCCGGGCAGACCACCGCGCGCAGCCCGTGCGGGGCCAGCGCCAGCCCGATCTGCTCGGCCAGCACGCTGAAGATCGGGCTGGACAGACCCGGCGTGATCACACCGATCACTCCGCCGCCGGCGATGCTGCGCTCATAGCCCAGTTCGTCCAGCGCCTGCTCGACCAGCTGCCGGGTCCGCGTCGAGACGCCGCTCTTGCGGTTCAGCACCCGGCTGACGGTCGCCAGACTCACCCCGGCACGCTCGGCGACCTCGGTGATCTTCACCTTCTCCTGCTCCATACCACCCTCGAATACGTTGCTGCCAGTGCTGCCCGAACGGCGGCAACTATGTCATTCCGCGTCCCGTGCGACCCGGCAGAGCCCACCGGGCGGGACCGCCACGGCGTGCAGGCCGGGGGTGAGCTTCAGGGTGAGCGGCGGCTGCGGACGGCCGGCGGCGTCGAAGACGTCGAACTGGACCGTCCGGGGTGCCCCGGTGACGTCCAGCAGCAGACGGCGGGCGGGAGTGGCGTTGATCAGGGTGAGCTCGCGCCAGCCCTCGGTGGGCAGTTCGGCGGGGCGGTCGACGTAGCTGGTGACCACCCACTGCTCGCCATGACGGGCCGTCACCTGCGGGTAGAGCTCGTCGGGGCGGCCCGGCTCGTAGTGGCCGCCGGTGAGCGCCGGTTGCAGCTCGCGCCACACGCCCAGCCAGAACGCCAGGGTCTCCCGGTGCGGTTCGGAGAGCTCGGAGAGCCGGGCCGACAGCTGCGGCACGGCGTGCAGTGCGCCCTGCAGCTGGCGGGCCATGGTCTGCGGGGTGGCCTGCGGGTCCCACATCAGCATGTCGGAGTGGACGGCGCCGCCGGGTGCCAGCAGGCCGATGTCCAGGGTGCGGATCCGGTTGGCGACCGCGTCGGCCGGGCAGTCGACCGCGCGCAGGGCGTTGCCGAAGGCGGTCATCGCGGGGCCTGCATACGGCTGGCGCAGCTCGATCACGAAGTCGTCGCCGCGCAGTGCCTGCAGCTCCTCGCGCAGCCGGGTGAGCAGCTGGGCCATCGCCTGGTCGACGTCGTGCAGATAGCCGGCGCCGAGCTCGTCGGGGATCGGCGCACCGGCGTAGACGGTGGCCTCGTCCAGGAAGTCGACCTTCAGCCCGTCCAGTCCGTGGGCCTCGACCACCTCGCGGCAGCTGCGCACGATGTGCTCGCGCACCTCCGCGTGGCGCGGATCCAGGATCCGGCAGTCCAGGCTGTGCACGTACTCCGGGGCGTAGCGGGCCCAGTCCAGATAGGCCTGGGACCGCTCGCCGAGCAGCAGTGGGGCGATCCAGGCCACATAGCGCAGGCCCAGGCCGCGCACGGTCTCGACATGGGCACGCAGATCGGGGAACTTCGCGGGATCGGGCCGCCAGTCGCCGCAGCCCGCGTAGCCGCGCCCGTTGGCGTGCAGCTGCCAGCCGTCGTCCAAGAAGAGCTGGCCGCAGCCGAGTTCGGCCGCCACCGCCGCCTCCCGCTCGACGGCGGCGGCACAGACGTCCTGGGTGAAGGCGTACCAGGTGGAGTAGACCGGGGTGCGGCCGAACTCCGGGACGGGCAGCGGCGCGCCGCCGGGCAGCGTGGCGAACCAGTCGCGCAGCTCGCGCAGCGCGCTCGCCACGCTCTGGCCGGGCGCGGCGAGCCGCACCCGCAGGGTGGCGCCCGCGGCGAGCCGGCAGCGGAGCCAGATGCCGAAGCGCTTCTGCTCCTCCGAGACGCCGAACCGGATCGCGGTCTGCTGGGCGGTGCGGTCGGCGCCGAAGGCCAGCATCGTGGCGCCGGTGCTGTCGTAGAGGCAGCCGACCGGCGCCGAGTCGGTCAGCGACACCGCCCGCCAGGGCGACCAGTCGGCGGGCACGGTGCGCACCCAGCCGGCGTTCGGGTGCCAGTAGCCGGCCGCGTCGCCCAGCGGTACGTCCAACCGCAGCGTCAGTTCCACGGGTTCGGCGGCGGTGACCAGCACCAGGTCCTGAGTGTGCGTCAACTCGACGGACCCGGCGGGTGCGTGGGCGCTGATCCGGGCGTCGTGCAGCTGCAGCTGCTGGGTGCCGGGGTGCCACTGGTCCGGGGTGAAGGTGGGCAGCGCGGTGAGGTCGATGGAGCCGGTCTCCACTGGGAGCCTTCCTGGAATGGGGGTCGGTGGTCGGTCGGTGCTGGCAGCCCGAGTCACTGCTTGACGGCTCCGGCGAGCATCCCGGAGACGAAGTGCTTCTGGAGGAAGAGGAACAGCACGGCCATCGGCACGGCCGCCACGGCGGTGCCGGTCAGCAGTTGGCCGTAGTCGACGTCGGAGCTGCCGGTCAGCGCGGCCAGCGCGACCGGGATGGTGTACGAGGACGGGTCGCGCAGCGCGACCAGTGGCCAGAGGAAGTCGTTCCACTGGAATAGGAAGAGGAACATCGCCAGGGCGGCCAGGGCCGGCTTCATGGTGGGCAGCGCGACCCGGAAGAACAACCTCAACTCGCCGCAGCCGTCGATCCGTCCGGCCTGCAGCAGCTCGTCCGGCAGCGCGCGCATGGACTGGCGCATCAGGAAGATGCCGAACGGCAGCGCCAGGTTGGGCAGCAGCACCGCCTGGTAGGAGTTCAGCCAGCCCAGGTTCACCATCAGCTTGAACAGCGGCACGATGGTCAGCTGGGTCGGCACCACCAGGGCGAGCAGCAGCACCGAGAAGAGGAAACCGCGGCCGCGGAACCGGTACTTGGCGAAGCCGTAGCCGGCCAGCGTGCAGACGATGCCGCCCAGCACCGTGTAACTGGTGGCCATCAGCACGGAGTTGAGCACCACCTGGCCGAAGTCGACCGAGGTCTGCAGGTGGGCCAGGTTGGCGCCGAGTTCACCGCCGGGCAGCAGGTGGGGCGGTCGGCCGAAGATGTCGTGCTGGTTGTGGGTGGCGGCGATCAGCAGCCAGTACAGCGGCGCGACCGTGAAGGCGAGCAGCACCAGCAGCAGGCCGGTCAGCAGCACCTGGCCGCGCTTGCCGGCGCGGAAGGCCGGTCCGGTGCGGGCCATCAGTCCTCCTCCTTGGCCAACTTGACCTGGATCAGGCCGAAGACCGAGATGATCAGCACCAGCGCGTAGCCGATCGCCGAGGCATAGCCGAAGTCGAAGTACCGGAACCCGGTCTGGTACAGGTAGACGCCGATCGTGGTGGTCGCGTTGTCCGGGCCGCCGCCGGTCATGATGAACGGCTCGTCGAACAACTGCAGGGTGCCGATGGTGGAGAGCACCACGGTGAGCAGCAGGGCCGGGCGCAGACCGGGCAGGGTGATGTGCCAGAACCGGCGCCAGGCGCCCGCGCCGTCCACCGCGGCGGCCTCGTAGTGCTCGTCCGGGATGCCCTGCAGCCGGGCCAGGTAGATCACCGCGTTGTAGCCGGTGTAGTGCCAGGTGAGCGCCAGCATCACCGAGACCTTGGCCCAGAACGGATCGGTCAGCCAGTGCACTTCGGGCAGTCCGACCAGGCTCAGCAGCCAGTTCACCGCCCCGGAGTCCTGGTTGAGCAGCGCGCCCATCATCAGGCCGTAGGTGACCAGGCCGGTCACCACCGGCAGGAAGAAGCCCAGGCGGAACAGCGGCTTCCAGCGCAGCAGCGCGGAGTTGAGCGCCACCGAGAGGCCGAGCGCCAGGCAGAGCATCACCGGCACCTGCACCACCAGGATCAGCCCGGTGTTGCCCAGGGCCTTCCAGAACAGCGGATCGTGGATCAGCCGTTGGTAGTTGCCCAGTCCGGTCCAGGTCTGTGTCATCCCCTCGGTGTGGTAAAGACTGAGGACGAAGGACCAGCCGATCGGGTAGAGCCGGAACGCGGCGAACAGGGCCAGTGCGGGCAGGATGAAGAGGTAGGGAGCCAGCCGGGCGGTGCCCCCGCCGGTGCGGCGTGCGGTGCCGGCCGGCCGGGCGGGTCTCTTGCCGCGCTCCTTGGCCCGCTCCCTGACGGCCAGGCTCATGCCTGCGACCTGCGGGTCTGCTGGGCCAGCTGGGAGGCGGCGGCCTTGAGGACGGCGGCCGGGGCGGCGCCCTGCAGCAGCACCTTGGTCTGCGCATCGTCCACGGCCTTGAGCGCCCGGGCGTAGTCGGAGGTGTAGTTGGTGGGCGTCGAGGGCTTGGAGAGCTCCTCGACGAAGACCTCGGCGTACTTCTGGCCGCCGAAGTACGGGTCGCTCTGGTGGAAGACCGGGTCGTCGTAGGCCTTGAGCAGGGCCGGGAAGATGCCCTTGGCCTTGAAGATCGACACCTGCGAGTCCGGCCGGGTGAGCGCGAACTCGGCGAAGGCGAAGGCGGCGCGCTGGTTCTTGCTGGTGCCGGAGACCGCCAGATGCGTCGAGTTGACGATGGCGGACCGGGACCCGCCCGGGGTGACGGCCGGCGGCAGGATCAGCTGCCAGTCGCCCTTGAGGTCGGGAGCCAGGGCCTCCAGGTAGCCGCCGTACCAGGCGGGGTCGGGGCAGACGGCCACCTTGCCGGACTTCACAGCGGTGTCGTAGCCGGTGGTTCCGGGGGAGCCCTGCACATCGGCCAGCAGCCCGGCGTCGTCCATCTCCTTGATCAGCGTCAACGCCCGCACGGCTTCCGGGGAGTTGAGGGTGATCTTGCCGTCCAGGTTGAAGTAGAAGGCACCCTGGAGCTGCATCAGCAGCTGGAACAGGTTGGCGGAGTCGGCCTGGGAGGCGGACTTGTCGACCGCGAACAGCGCGGTGCCGGTGGCGGCCTTGACCTTCTTGCCGGCGACGATGACATCGTCCCAGGTCAGCAGCGAACTCGGGTCCACGCCGGCCTTCTTGAACAGGTCGGCCCGGACGAAGAAGCCGGCGGCGTTCGCCTCCCAGGGCAGCGCGTAGACCTTGCTGCCCCGGGAGACGGTCTGCCACAGGCCCGGGGCGAAGGCGGAGGAGTACTGGTTCGCGCCCAGTTGGCTCAGATCGGCCAGGCCGCCCGGGAACTTCTCGATGTAGCTCGGCAGATAGTCCACGCCGATGTGCAGCAGATCGGCCAGCCCCTGGCCGCCGGCCTCCATGGCAATGGTGATCTTGTCCCAGATCGCCGGGTTGCCGATGTCCTGGACGTTGACCTGGACCTTGGGGTGAACGGCGTTGAACGCCGGTATCAGCGCCCTGAGTTCGGCGGCCGGGTTCTTCCAGCTCCAGACCGTGATCGACCCCGACGGCTCGCCCGAGCCGCCCGTCACCGCGCCGCCGCCGCTCGAGCCGCCGCACGCGGCCAGCGTCCCGGCGCCACCGGCGGCCAGTGCCGCGGCGCCCAGCCCCCTCAGAAATCCGCGCCGACTCGGTCCGCCCACGACTCTGCCACCCATGCCTGGGTCTTCCTCCCTCGAAGCGTGCCACCACACCGCACAGCGGTGGCGGCACGCGTGCCTCGGCCGTCTGTGTCGCTGACGGCCGAGCAGGAATGTAGTCAACCGAACGGATGTGAACAATAGTTTTCGCACTGTTTTCGTCGTGTGGTGCGAAAACGAGATGCAAGGATCCTGGCTGGTGGGTCCAGTGGGGCGGTGTTCTCACTGGCTGCAACGGGTGCTGACGGCATGTAGGGCTTGGCGGACGCGGGCGGATGCGACTGCTGCCGGACTGTTGACTTGTAGTGGATTCTGTTTGATCCTGTTTGGCGGGCGAGGGCCCATGCCCGCTGCGGCCACATCCGGCGAGGGGTGGCCGCAGCGGGTCCACCGGCGCAGGCTGGCCGGGCTGACGGCACGTCATGGCCACTGTGCCGCCCGATAACCGGTGGACAGCGCACGCGGGGTCGGCAGACTTGATTGATGATCGAATCAGCTGTGAAGGCCGACCTTCGGCTCTACCTCCAAGACGCCCGCGACGCACTGCTGCTGAAGCTGGAGGGCCTGTCGGAGTACGACATCCGGCGGCCGCTGACGCCCACCGGCACCAACCTGCTGGGCCTGGTCAAGCATGTGACCAGCGCCGAGGCGGTCTACCTCGGTGACAGCTTCGGGCGGCCGTTCGCCGCGCCGGGGCTGTGGGTGGCGGGCGCGGCCGAGGCCAACGCGGACTTCTGGGCGCGCCCCGACGAGTCCCGGGAGGAGCTCGTCGGCCGCTACCGCGCGGTGTGGGCCCACGCCGACGCCACCATCGCAGAGCTGCCACTGGACGCGCTCGGCACCGTGCCCTGGGGGGCCAGGCTGCAACTGCCGCTCCATCGCATCCTGATCCATGTGATCGTCGAGACCCAGCGCCATGCCGGCCAGGCCGACATCGTGCGCGAACTTGTCGACGGCGCCGTCGGCTTGCGCGCCGTCGACGACAACATGCCGGAACGGGACGGGACTTGGTGGCAGGAGTACCGGGGCCGCGTGGAGCGGGCGGCGCGCGAGGCGGCATTGCAGTGGTAATACCCGTACGATAGACGGGACTTGGAGGCGATGAGCGGCGCGCTCCAGGCCCGGTGCTCAGCGGTTTCGATGGTGGCCCCCGCGGCAGCAGCGGGGGTCCTTTCCTTGCGCCACCGCTCGCGGCCGACGTCATCAGAGCCCGGCTAAATCCCGTTGGCAGCTTGGAGTCCCACGGAGGCGCTTTCCGCCAATCACCGAACTCCCTGAGCCCAGAGCTGCGTTCACCGTCGACCAGGGCCTGAAGCCGCGGGCTCGCCTCCAGTAGTCGATGCCGTATAGTCGGATCCGACTATTAGGGGGCGGCGAACAGATGGCGAAGCGGAAGGTATCCAACCCACTCGCGTTGGCCGTGCTGGGGCTGCTGCAAGAACAGCCGATGCACCCGTATGAGATGGCGTCCACCCTGCGGGAGCGGCACAAGGACAGCAGCTTCAAGGTCAACTCCGGGTCGCTGTACGACACGGTCGAGGCATTGGTCCGGCACGGCTGGATCGAGCCGGTCGAGACCGCGCGCGATGGCCGGCGGCCGGAGCGAACGGTGTACGCGACAACCGAGCTGGGCCACAGCGAGTTCATCCAGTGGATCGATGAACTCCTCCGCGTGCCCGTCGCTGAGTACCCGAAGTTCATGGCCGCAGTGTCCTACCTCGGCGCACTCGGTCCGGCCCGGGCGGCGGAGGCACTGGCCGAACGGGCGGGACATCTGGCCCAGCGGATCGAGGAGACGAACACAGTCCTGGCCGACACGGTCGGCTCCGGCGCGGTTCCCCGGTTGTTCATGATCGAAGTCGAGTGCGCGTTGCACGCCTGGGAGGCCGAGCTGGCCTGGACGCGGCAGACCATCGCCGAGATCCGCGACGGCAGCCTTTCCTGGCCCCAGGTCGAGCGAACCGAGCAGGGATGGACCTGGTCCGCCCCCACAGACGGGAAGGGAAACACCTGATGACCGAGGCGCTGATCGTCGGAGCCGGCCCGGCCGGGCTGTTACTCGCCTGCGAGCTCCGAACTGCCGGCGTCGACACGGTCGTTGTCGAACGCCACGCGCAGCGGCCGGACTTCTGCCGGGGCTTCAACCTCAATGCCCGCGCCCTGGACCTGCTGGCGCGGCGCGGTCTCGCCGAGAGGCTCATCGGAGAGGGCTGGCAGGTGCCACACGCCGCGTTCTCCGGTCTACCGGTCACACTTACCCTCGCGGGCGCGCACACCGACCACCCGTACTCGCTGGGCATCCCGCAAACCAAGGTCGAGGACATACTCGAGGCGCACGCCGTCGACCTGGGAGCCGACATCCGGCGCGGACACGAACTACGCGCCCTGGAACAGGATTCCGAGTCTGTCACCGCCACTGTCACCACCGGCGCCGGTGAGTATCGCGTCCGGGCCGCGTACCTGATCGGTTGCGACGGCGGCCGCAGCACCGTCCGCAAGCAGGCCGGCATCGACTTCCCCGGCACCGAGGCGACCCGCTTCTCCCTGCTCGGTGACGTCGAGCTCGCCGACCCCGAGGCGTTGCCGTTCGGCGCGACCACCGGCCCCGGCGGGACCGTGTTCGTCATCCCGCGCCCCGGCTACGTGAGGCTCATCACCACCGATCGGAATCCCCCCGAGGACAAGGACACCCCGGTCACCCTGGGCCTTCTCCAGACCGCGGTGGACGACGCGCTCGGCCGCCATGTCGAGCTGCGCGCCGCGCGCTGGCTGACCCGGTTCGGCAACGCGGCCCGGCAGGCGTCCGAGTACGTCCGGGGCAGGGTCATCCTGGCCGGGGATGCCGCGCACATCCACCCGCCGGCCGGGGCGATCGGCGTCAACGTCGCCCTGGACGACGCGTTCAACCTCGGCTGGAAGCTCGCCGCCACCGTGCGCGGCACCGCGCCGGCACACCTGCTCGACAGCTACCACACCGAACGGCACACCGCCGGCGCGCACGTGCTGGCCAACACCCGGGCGCAGGTGCTGCTCGGCGAAGCCGACGATCGGCTCGGGCCGCTCACCGACCTGCTCACCCGCGTCGCCAGCCACCCTGCGGGCAACCGGGCACTCGTGGAGACCATCACCGGGCTGGACACCCGTTACGAGATGCCCCCCGATTCCGACCACCCCTGGCTGGGCCGGCTGGCGCCCGACCTCGCCCTGACCACGGGCGACGGGCGTACGAGCCTGGCCGGGTTGCTCGCCTCGGGACGCGCCGTGCTGCTCGACCTGACCGGAGGAACCACCGTCCGCGAGTCGGCCGCAGGATGGGCGGACCGAGTGGACATCGTCACCGCGACCTGCCCCGACCACCCCGAACTCCGCGCCATCCTCCTACGCCCGGACGGTCACACCGCCTGGCTGCGCACCGCCGGTCCCGACCATGCCGACGGTCTCCACCAGGCGCTGCAACACTGGCACGGCCCGGCAGCACCATCCGACGCCGCGTCTGTGGGAACGTCCCACTAGCGAGCCAGGTGCCGCTGGCGCCGTCGCATACGGTCGGCGGGTCAGGAGGGGTATGGCCGGAGCGCCCTGATTCGGCTCAACCACCAATGCGAGGACGCCCCGTCCGAACCCGGCCAGCGCGGCCGCCGCTGGCGCGTCCCGCGTACCGGTTGAGCCTTGCGTACAAGGCGGTCCGGGTTGGAATCAGAGGATGACTCCAACCCGGACCGCCTCGACTGCGGGGGCCTGTGGCTGGTTGTCCTCGCCGTCGGTGGTCTCGTAGGCACGGTGCGGCTCGCGCAGTTGCCGGTTGCGTGGCACCGGCGGCCGGTGAAGGCATAGCACCCAAGGAAGTTGAGGTGGTCACACTGGAGCGGGAGGCGGGTGAGCAGCCCGTCGGAATCCTGTTACGAGCTCAGGACGCCATCGGGAGCGCCCTCAGTCGGTCACGGAACTCCCTCACTGCTGGGACCGCGCTGTACTTGTCGAGCTGGCGCGAGAACTCGTTCAGCCGAGTCACGGCCCGGTCCGACGAAACCGGCCCCTCCAGTAGCGCAGCACCCGCGTTCGCCGCGTCGAGAGCACCGTCCAGGTCACCCCCAGCCAGCCGCGCCTCCGCGAGCCGGGGTGCGCGGGTGGCCTTGTCGCGCGGTACTGCCATGGCGATCGATGCTTCGAGGGCTGCGGTTGCCCGGTCCGTGCTCCCGGAGCGCAGCATGATCTTGCCTTCGGTGGATTCGAGCTGGGCTTGCCCGTACCACTGAAGCCATTCCGGTAGGGCTTCGCCAGTGCTTCGGTGCCGGTCCCACAGGGCCATGGAGGCGTTCAGTGCGGTTGCCGACTGCTGCGTCTGTCCATCCCGGGACATTGCCTCGGCATGGTGAAGCTGGAGGAAGGACTGAGTTGCAGCGGGCATGTCCTTCGGGGCGCTGTCGATCGCGGTCTCGATCAAGCGGACGCGGCTCTGGGTATCGCCGGCATCCCCTGCGTGAACGCCCATTTCGGCGAGAACGAAGGCGCCGAACGCTCCGTCACCAGCGGTCCTCGACGCGCGGAGGGCTCCCACGTAGTACTGCTGGCCAGCCGATCGGAGGCCGGAGTCGTAGGCGATCCAGCCTGTCAAGTAGCAGATCCGGGCCGCCAAGGCGTACATCCGCGCGCCGACCGCCTCCGTGTAGGTCCCGCTCTTCAGCAGGTCGGTGATCAGGGACAGGTCGCCCTGAGCGTGCTCCAGGAGTCGCCCTCCGCCCAGTTGCTCATCCATTGTGCGGAGTGCCGCGACGCGTTGTTCGAGGGTGCTCACCATGGTGTCGGTTACCCGGTCGCCCGTGAGAGCTGAGGCGAATGCTTCCGGGGCATCGGCCCACATGGCTGCCAGGCCGGTGAGAGTGCCCCCGTGATAGTGAGAAAGCCGCGACGATCCATGCGTCCACTCCTGAGCAGATCCGTCAGTGCCTTCACGGTACCGTCTGTGGTCCATGGCGGGGTAAGGGCGCTGACCTCCCAAACCGGCAGCCACAGAGGCCAGTCCTCGGGCCGAGCCTGATCCTGGGGCACTCCGAGCAGGTCAGCGAGGACATACTGAGCACCCACATCCGGCACTTGCCCCTTGTGCGTCCACTTCCACACCAACGTGCGATTGGTGGCGAGGTTGATCCCGAGCGTCTGGCCTCGTCCGACCATGCGGGACGCCAACTCGCTGGGCCCCCAGTCGCGCAGCTTGCATACGTAGGCGAGCGGATGTGTGGATGGCTCATTCATCACTATCCCCGATCCCCAGATGGCGGTACTGCGAGCCTACTTGTTCCCGCGACATCCTGTGACCTTCCGATCACTGAGAAACACCATAGAAACGTTCCCACGGTTCTTCCAGCCCAGTTGAATGTGTGTCAGTAAACCGGCGGCGGCCCACCTATGCGGGCTTGCGCCGTTGGCTGGCAGGCCGGCGCAGGCGCGCATCTGCCCGCACCTGCGGCCCGGCTTGGGCCGATCACTTATGAAGGCTCAATCAGTGGTCGTGCAGCCGAGTTTCGATCAAGCACGAGGAGTTCGCGTGTCTCATGACCCGCTTCCCGCCCCCGTCGAGTTCCACGTCACGGACCAGAACAGCGATGCCCTGCGGCAGGCTCGGGCCAAGGTTGCGCTCGTCGTAGCGCAGTGGAGGCTGCCCCTGTCGCAGCAGGCCCTCTCTGACCTCAAGCTCTGCACCAGCGAGGTGATTGCCAACGCCTTGGAGCACGCCAGTGGGGAGTGCTGGGTCAGGGTCTTCTGGACAGGGGAACACGTGGAAGTCCAGGTCCGAGACTGCTCCGCCCGTCTCCCCAATCCGTGCGATGTCGATGAGGACGCAGAATCGGGGCGCGGACTGTCCCTTGTAGCGGCGCTCGCGCGTTCCTGGGGGTGGGAGCCAAGGGGACGCGGCAAGGTCGTCTTCTTCAGCATCGGACCGGACGAAACGCCGGATCGCCGGCTTGGAGTGCTCCTTGGTCTGGCTGCCCTGCCGACGGAGACGTCTTCGGTGGTGATGCCGGGAGCTCAGGTCCCGACCGGCCTGAAGGGCGTACTGGCGTGAGCAAGATGAAGGAACCAGCGGGCTGCCGGACCTGCGACGGACTGCGCGAGCTCGCCCTGACAGACGGTCAGGAGAGTCCTTCGTTGGCCACGCTGATCGAGCGCTGTTGGGTGCTCCACACCCCTCGCTGCCCGAGCCGCCGACGTAAGGCCCGGCGGTAGCCGGACCCACACGAAGCCTGCGCCGGGCTGGGAGGAGTCGTTCGGCCGGCGCGGAGGCTTTCACCAACGGACCGCATCGGAAGGAGCCCAAGATGCAGATCAGCCAGCTGGATCCGCGTTATGAGGATCGAATCGCGCGCGTGCCCAGCAACCTGGTGGTGCAGCCGACGGGGTTCTGCAATCTCGCCTGCACGTACTGCTATCTTCCGGACAAGGATGACAGGACGCCGATGTCGTTGTCGGTCGCGCGGGCCGTAGCGAGGTCCGCTGAAGACCTGGTCCAGCCCGACCAACGCAAGCCGCTTGGAGTCATCTGGCATGCCGGTGAGCCCTTGGCTTTGGGGGTGGGGCGCTTTACCGAGCTATTGCAACCCTTCGAGGAACTACGCCGTGCCGGTGCCCTGGAGCACGCCGTCCAGACGAACGCCACCCTTGTCGATGCCGCCTGGTGCGACCTGTTCACCGAGTACGGGTTCAGGGTCGGCGTCAGCATCGACGGCCCGTCTGAGCTGGCGGCTCATCGGGTTGATCGCGCAGGTCACTCGGCACATCGACTGATCATGAAGGGGATCAAGAGTCTTCAGGACCACGGCGTTCCGTTCTCGGTGCTTGCCGTCGTCGGCCAGGAGACCATCGGTCACGCTGAAGCGCTCCTCGACTTTCTGGCATCTCTGCATGGGGTCAACATTGGTATCAACATCGAGGAGTACGAGGGCGCCAACACCGAGCGGACCCCGCCGACCAGGGATCAAGCAGTGGCCTTCTGGCGAAGCGCGATCAGCTGGACCAAGCACAACCCCGGTGCGCCGCCCATCCGCGAACTGGATCGGCTCGGCAGGTACCTCCGCATGTCCCGGCGGCAGCATGCCGACCGTAGAGGGCGGAGCCGAATCGACCCGCTTCCGACCGTTGCCGCGAACGGCGACGTCGTGCTGCTCTCCCCAGAGCTGTCCGGCATTACGGCGCCGATCTACGACGACTTCCGGGCGGGGAACGTGCTGAGCAAGTCCATTGCGTCCATGTTGGCGGAGGCTTCGCAGCTTCGCTACGTGCGCGAGTTCCTGACCGGCCTGGACAGGTGCGAGTCCACCTGCGAGTTCTTCGACTACTGCCGAGGCTCCCAGGCCGGGAATCGCTACTTCGAACAGGGCACCTTCGCCGAGTCCGAGACGAACTACTGCCGGGTGACCGACCAGGCACCCGTCATCGCTCTGGCTGGCATCACCCGAGAGGAGCAAATCCCGTGACCCTTCTGGAAGAACTCAGCTCCAGTCAGGCCCCCGCCGTGGCGGAGCTGATTGCGGCTGCTGACCTGATCGACGATCGTCCCACCAGCGAGTGGGACAACCAGCCGACCTGGGACAACAGCGGTGGCGGCCCCTGGAACAACCAGCCCAGCTGGGATAACTGGCCGAGCGCTCCGTGGGACAACTGGAACAACAACCCCTCGTGGTCGGACTGGCCCAACCGGTAGCCCCCGGACCGACTGCGAGAATCGGCTCGCCTGGCTGACCGGCTCCCTCGGGGGCCGGTCAGCCCACCGCAACCCTGGAGCACATCACGATGGCGACTCGCACCTTCGGCCGTACCAACGTCTCCCTCCCGGAGATCGATGACGACATGTACCTCGGAACAGCCTCGAATCTGAACCGGCCCGGTCACGCAGTCTCAGAGTTCCGATACGTGGACCAGGAGCTTCGAGACCTCGAAATCATCGAGACCGACCTTCGCAACGGCCGGGTCCGAAGGCTCAACGCTGACCGGGTCAGCTTCGAGGGTGTCCGCTTGAGCTCGGTCGAGTTCGCGGATTGCGACATGCGGACGTGGCAATGGGTTGGCAGCAAGGTCTCACGGGTCGTATTCCGGGATTGCAAGCTTATGGGGCTGTCGGTCTCGGATGTTGGCTTCGACCATGTGCTGTTCGAGAAGTGCCGACTGGACTTGGCGTCGTTCAGGCAGCTCAGGAGCACAGGCCCTCTGGTGTTCAGTCAATGCACACTCACTGAGGCGACCTTCGAGGCCTGCGACCTCACCGATACGGTCTTCGCCGACTGCCGCCTCCACAGCGTTGAGTTCCACCGGGGCAAGTACCAAGGATGCGATCTGAGTACCAGCGACCTCTCGACCGTTCGAGGCGTGGGCAACCTCCGAGGCGTGGTTGTCGAGCGTATGCAGGAGTCGCAACTGGCCACGGCTCTTCTCAAAGAACTCGAACTCACCTTCACCGAGGACCTGCCCGCGCCGCGATAGGCGGCCCACAAGACGGAAGCGTGATGATTTACTTCGGGAGCACTGCAGGCCTTCGTGGCCGTTGCGAGGTTGCAGACGTTGAGATCGCCAGTCGGCGCCCGTCTCACGAGGAACGAGCGATCGTGCCGCAGCGCAACTGGGCACCGATCGGCGACGACGAACCGGCGCTCCTTCGGCTGAGCCACAGCGTCAGGGCCGCTGAGACGGTGGAGATCGTGACCCTGCCTGAGAGTTTCCTACACGACGTACAAGGCGCCCGCGGGACGGGTGATATCGCCCGCCTTCCGTTCGCCGGTGACAGTTCGATCGAGTTCCGTGGCTTTGCCCTGAGCGGTGCCAACACTCTGACGACGACCCTCAATCCGGCCAGCGGCCGACACATCGGGATCCACCTCGACAACTGGGACCGCCTCCCGTACCGGAACCGTCTCCAGTCGCGACGGCGGCTTTGTATCAACGCCGGCCCTGGGGCCCGCTATCTGCTGCTCGGCAGTGTTGACGCACTGGCGATCTGCCGTGCGCTGCACCCCGACTACCAAGAGCACCATCCACACACCGAGGACATTCGCGCCTACGTCTCAGCTGGCCACTGCTTGAAGTGCTTGCGGATCTTTCTGAAGCCTGGCGAGGGCTACATCGCACCTACCGAGCTGCTGCCGCATGACGGTTCGACAGCGGGTACGACCGAGCCGTCAACGGCCGCTTTCTGGCTGGGGCATTGGGATGCTGGCGACTTCCGATCACTGCTGTGACCAACCAGATCCACTCCTCAGGAGACATGACGGATCCCGGGCGGCAGCGCCCGGGATCCGCACGAAACTGACTTTCAATCACTCCTGAAATTTGATCAGTTGACGGTCCAGTGCTGCAACGCCGAACCGCTGTCCGCCTGTTGCGTCACCAGCGAGCCGTCGCCGGTAGACGCGGTGGTGAGCAGCAGGCCGCTCTTGGCCGAGGCGATGGTGTAGTTGCCATCCGGCTGGCGGGTGAGGTTCCAGTGCTGGTTGCTGTTGCCGGTGCAGGTCCACTGGATCACCTTGGCGCCGGCTGCTGTGGAGCCGCCGCTGACGTCGGCGCAGAGGCCCGACTGGGCGTTGGTCAACTGGTAGCTGCCGTCCGCCTGTTGGGTGAACTGCCAGGTCTGGTTGGGGCCGCCGTTCGGGGTCCAGGTGATCAGCTGGGTGCCGGCGGTGGTGCTGTGGTTGGGGTCGTCCAGCGCCTTGCCGCCGGTGGTCAGGGTGTGGGTGCCGTTGAGGTTGCCGCCGCCGGAGACGGTGCCGACCGGCGTCATGGTGAGGGTCTGCTCGGCGGTGGTGCGCCCGGCGCCGATCGGGGAGCCGGTGGTGTCGGTCCAGTAGCGGGCCGGGGTGGTCTCGGCCAGGGTGCCGGTGGCGTTGAGGCCGAGCACCAGGCCGCTGTACCGGTTGACCAGGCGGTAGTCGGCCCCGGTCGGCACGATGAACCACTGCTGCCCGACGCCGCTGCCGCTGCCGACGGTCGGTGCGGCACCCCAGGCGCGCCCGGCGTTTCCGCCGGCGTCCACGCCGAGGTGCGCGCCGGTGGCGGCGTTGGTGATCAGGTAGGAGCCGTCACCGACCGAGGTGAACGACCAAGCCTCCAGGGCGGATCCGGCGGGTGCGGCCAGCGACGTGGTCGCCGAACCGCCGTTGGCCTGGGCCAGGACCCGGCCGTCGCCGCTGCTGATCCGGTAGGTCTTGGCGGGGTCGAACGGCGCGGTGGCCGGCGTGCTGGAGTCGATGGTGGTGTTCACGTACTCGCCGGACGAGCCGTTGGAGCAGCCGTAGGCGCAGTACGTACGGAAGTTCTTGCCGACGATGGTGGAGTTGGTGAGGTTGGCGCCGTCCAGGAGCCAGCGGTACCAGGAGGCGGTGTGGTAGCTGCCGGTGTCGCCGAGCAGAGTCCACTTCTGGGTGGAGAGGTCGGCGGTGGCGTAGATCTGCTGCGGGGCGTTGCCGCTCTGGTCGACGGCCTGCGGGGTGCCGAGGTACAGGCCCAGGTAGGCGTCGTAGCTGACGTTCATGACGAACAGCGGCGTGGTCGCGGCGAGCGTGCCCGCCGCGACCTGCTGGCTGATCGTGCCGGTGTTCGCGGGGTTGTACTCCTTGGCGGGCGGCAGGTACCCGGTCGGGTTGGCGGCATCGGCGGGCACCATGTCGCTTTCCAGGCCGCCCGCGCCCGGCTGCGACCAGGCGCCGTCGTACCACTTCTGCCAACTGCCAGGGGCCATCTTGGCGGAGATCGGGGCCCGGGCCACGTGCTCCTGGAAGGCGCCCCAGCCGCCGTTCTTGTCGATGATCCGGGAGCCGTAGAAGACGTAGAAGTAGCCGGAGGCGGTGTCGACCAACAGGCGCTGGTCGCCGTCGCCGTAGTAGTACGTCTGGGCCGGGAACGCCGTGGTGTCGCCGCGCGTGGTGCTGTACGGCGAGGTGATCGCATGGTCCTTGATGGCCCAGGTGTGCCCCTGGTCGGTGGAGACCGCGTAGTCGATCGCGTCGTAGTGGAGGCCGTCGCCGAACGGCTGCGGGGTGAACTCGTTGTGCACCAGGCCGTACCAGTCACCGGTGTCCGGGTCGACCCAGACGCCCGACAGGTCGCAGTAGTTGGGCTGTGCGTACCCCGAGCCCGCTGGTGCCGCCGTGGCCGTCAGGCCGGTGGGGGAGTTGTTGCAGCGCCAAGTGGTGTCGTTGTTGCGGTCGTTGGGGTTGCTCGGGTTGACCGCGTTGTCGAGCGCACTGTCGGCGGTCGCGGAATCGAAGTCGCTGCCGCTGTAGAAGGTCCACTGCCGGGAGTCGGTCGCGCCGTAGAGGGAGTGGGACTCCTGGAAGTGGAAGGAGCCGTCCTTGTCGGTGTAGACACTGGCCGGGGTGTCGTCGGGGTAGGCGTAGCCGCCGCTGGAGCCGATGGTCACGGTGTACGAGCCGGCGCGTGGGGGCGCCGTCCGCGCGGCGGCGGGGGTCGCGGCGGCGCCGGCGGCCGTGGCGGCCAGTGCCAGGGCGGCCACGGCGCCGCCGAACCGCTGTCGAGGAGTTGACACAGGTACTCCTTTCGAGGTGGGGGTGGCCCGAACGGTACGGCTCTCTTGACCGGTAAAACAAGAGGAAGGTTGCAAAAATCTGCCGAGCTGGGGCGCGATATGCCTCGTGGGGGTGACGCGAGCCAGGGATCTACCGGTGTCGGAATTCAAAGCCGCCTTGACGTGATGTCAGAGTGCGACTATTTTGCGAACGAGAAGTATTGACCGGTCAAATTCGAGGGAACAGCCATGGTGACGATGCAGGACGTGGCCGAGCGGGCCGGGGTCACGAAGCAGACCGTCTCCAATGTGCTCTCCGGGCGGGTCGCGGTCCGGCCGGCCACCGCCGCCCGCGTGCGGGCCGCGATCGACGAGCTCGGCTACACGCCCAACCTGGTCGCCCGCTCACTGGCCACCGGCAGCACCAAGACCATCGGGCTGTTCGTGCCGACCGTCGTCGGCTCCTTCTACGCGGAGCTGATCGAGGAGGTCGAGGACGTCCTGGAGGAGCACGGCTACCACCTGCTGCTCTGCACCACCCGGCTGGACGGCGAGCGGGCCCGGCGCCACCTCGCCGGCCTGACCAGCCGCTCGGTGGACGCCCTGCTGATCGCCGGCGACAACGACCTCATCGACCACCTGCCGCTGCTCGCCGACGCCCGCTTCCCGGTGGTGCTGTGCGCCTGGGAGACCGAGACCCCGGACCGGTTCCCCGTGGTCACCATCGACTACGAGCGGGCCGGGTACCTGGCCGGGCGCCACATTCGCGAGCTCGGCCACCGCAAGGTCGCGGTGCTGGCCAGCCCCAGCCACGCCGTGCGGATCGAGGGCTTCCGGCGGGCATTCACGGCGGACGGGCTGACCGTGCCGGAATCCGCCGTGCACTACGCGCCCGAGCCGACCCCCGCCGGCGGCTTCGAGGCCGCCGCCGCCGCGCTGGCCGCCAGCCCCGAGGTGACCGCGCTCTTCGCCACCCACGACGTGCTCGCCCTCGGCGCACTGGAGGCCGCCCGGGAGGCAGGGCGTTCCGTGCCGCAGGACCTCTCGGTGGTGGGGCACGACGACACCCTGGAGGTCCAGGTCGCCAGGCCGGCGCTCACCACGGTGTCGATACCCAAGCGGGAGATGGCCCGGCAGGCCATCGAGCAGCTGCTGCGCGCGATCACCAGGTCGGGCACCCAGACCAACTCGCTGCAGCTGCTCCGCCCCGAGTTGGTGGTCCGGGAGAGCACCGGGCCGGCCGCGGGCTGACGAGTCCTGTGACGGCAGGGGCCCGCTGACCGCAGGGCGGGCATGGCGCGAAGGCCCCGGTGACGGCGAGGCGCGGGTTACGTGAAGGCCGTTGCGACGCACGGCGGCGCGTGCCCCGAAGGGCTCCGCCGCGGCCCGGGCGTCCCTGAAACGAATTCGGCGGGAACCTCGAGGATTCTTCAGGGAGATACCGGTTCGGAGCTCCAGACTTCGATCACCATTTATGGCCGCATTCGGATGTGAGAACTCTCACTGTGACACGCGGCCGCCGACCGGGTGAATTTCGTCGAACCGGAGCCAGGCACCCGTGAGCATCGTCACCGAGCATTCGAACAGCCGTCGCCCACTCCTCTGACCTGCTACTTTCGCCTGTGTCACGGAAGATCCATGAGAATTTGCTTTGATTTCGGCAGGGTGCCATCGGCGGGTCGAAGCGGTTTGGCAAGGTGAATAGCGAAGCTGTCTGCCCGGGATGACCCCTACCCTCATCTCCCGTGCCGTGCAACGGCGCAGTCGGCGCCGTCGTCGACAGTCCGCGAGTTTGAGGAGTTGCCCGCATGGCTCCGAGCCACAATCCGGTGTCCACCCTGCCCGAACACCGGCCCGCTCGTGAGATCGCCGCCTGGCCCGTCGCCCACCCGGCACTGCCCCGCACCCTGATCGACATCCTGCTTGCGACTGCCGCCGCCTGCCCGCAGGCGCCCGCCCTGGACGCCGGCGGCGTGCTCCTGGACTACCAGGGGCTGGTCCACCACGTCGCGGCCTACGCCGAAGAGCTCGGTCGGCACGGCATCGGCGCCGGCGACCGGGTCGGCATCCGCGTCCCCTCCGGCACCGCCGACCTCTACGTCGCGATACTCGCCGTGCTCTGGGCCGGCGCCACCTACGTACCGGTGGACGCCGACGACCCCGACGAGCGCGCCGAGATGATCTGGCAGGACGCCCAGGTCTGCGCCGTGATCGGCGCCGAGCGCCGACTGGCCATGAGCTCCGTCGTCGGACCCGGCTGCCGAGCCGGCGGCCCCGGCCCCGGCGGCGACGCCTGGATCATCTTCACCTCCGGCACCACCGGGCGCCCCAAGGGCGTCGCCGTCACCCACCGCTCCGCCGCCGCCTTCGTGGACGCCGAGGCCCGGCTCTTCCTCCAGCGGCAACCGCTCGGCCCCGGCGACCGGGTGCTGGCCGGGCTGTCCGTGGCCTTCGACGCCTCCTGCGAGGAGATGTGGCTCGCCTGGCGGCACGGCGCCTGCCTGGTCCCGGCGCCCCGCTCCCTGGTCAAGGCCGGCACCGACCTAGGCCCGTGGCTGGTCGAGCGCCGAATCAGCGCCGTCTCCACCGTGCCCACCCTGCTCGCGCTCTGGCCCCAGGAGTGCCTGGACCAGGTGCGCCTGATCATCGTCGGCGGCGAGTCCTGCCCGCCCGAGCTGGTGGACCGACTCGCCGCCCCGCACCGCGAGTTCTGGAACACCTACGGCCCGACCGAGACCACCGTGGTCGCCACCGCCCACCGCATGCTGCCCGGCGAGCCGGTCAGGATCGGCCTCCCGCTGGACGGCTGGCAGATCGCCGTGGTCGACGAGGCCGGCTACCCGGTCGCGTGGGGCGAGACCGGCGAACTGCTGATCAGCGGCGTCGGCACCGCCCGCTACCTCGACCCGGCCAAGGACGCCGAGAAGTTCGTCGCCCACCCCGCCCTGCCCGGCGCCCGGGTCTACCGCAGCGGCGACCTGGTCCAGGCCGACCCGCGCGGCCTGCTGTTCGTCGGCCGGGCCGACGAACAGGTCAAGCTCGGCGGCCGCCGGATCGAACTCGGCGAGGTGGACGCCGCCCTCCAAGCCCTGCCCGGCGTCCGGGCCGCCGCCGCAGCCGTGCGCACCAACCCGGCCGGCACCCAGCTGCTGGTCGGCTACCTGGTCCCGCAGCCCGGCGCCATCCTCGACCTGGCCGCCGCCCGCACCCAGCTGACCGGGCGGCTGCCCGCCGCCCTCGTCCCGCTGCTCGCCACCGTCGACCAGCTGCCCACCCGCACCTCCGGCAAGGTCGACCGCAACGCCCTGCCCTGGCCGCTGCCCGGCCTGGCGGACCGGACCGGGTCGGCCGAGCGGCTCACCGGCACCGCCGGCTGGCTCGCCGAGCAGTGGGAGGCCGGCCTCGGCCTGCCCGTCTCCTCCGACAGCGACTTCTTCGCGCTCGGCGGCTCCAGCCTGGTCGCCGCCCGGCTGGTCTCCGTGCTGCGCACCCGCTACCCGTCGGTCGGCGTCGCCGACCTGTACGCCCACCCGGTGCTGGCCGACCTCGCCGCCGCGCTCGACGAGAAGCACGGCGGCGCCGACCGGACACCGGGCGGCGCGCCGGCCGCACCCCGTGAACAGCGCCGGGTGCGCCGCACCCCGCGCCGCGCCGCGATCGCCCAGAGCCTGGTGCTCGCCGTGCTCTACACCCTGGCCAGCGTGCGCTGGGTGCTGGTCATCGCCGCCATCAACAACCTGATGGGCGGCCACCTCGCCTGGGCGCCGCACACCCCCTGGTGGCTGATCATCGGCGGCCTGCTGCTGCTCGGCAGCACACCGGGACGCGTGCTGCTCGCCGGCACCGCCGCCCGGGCGCTCACCGCCCGGCTGCGCCCCGGCAGTTACCCGCGCGGCGGCCTGGCCCACCTGCGGCTCTGGGCCGCCGAACGGACCGCCGCCAGCTTCAACACCGGCGAACTGGCCGGCACCCCCTGGGCCCGCCACTACGCCAAGCTGCTCGGCTGCCGGGTCGGCAAGGGCGCCCATCTGCACGCCGTCCCACCGGTCACCGGACTGGCCGTCTTCGGTGCCGGCTGCTCGGTCGAACCCGGCGTCGACCTGGCCGGCTGGTGGCTGGACGGCGACCTGCTGCACCTCGGGTCCGTCGAGATCGGCGCCGACGCCCGGGTCGGCACCCGCGCCACCCTGATGCCGGGCGCCCGGGTCGGTACCGCCGCCGACGTCGCCCCCGGCAGCTGCGTACTCGGCACCGTGCCGCCGGGCAGCCACTACCACGGCTCACCCGCCCGCCCGAACAGCGAACCGCAGGCCGGCTGGCCCGCTCCGCGCCGCGGCCACGCCGCCTCACGCGCCTGGAACCTCGCCTACGGCCTCGGCATGCTCCTCTTCGGCCTGCTCCCGGTGATCTCCGCGGTGCCCGCCCTGTGCGTGCTCTACCCGATGCTCGACGCCGACCACACGCTGCAGGCCGCGCTGCTCCAACTGCTGCCACCACCGCGCTGCTGACCGCGCTCACGATGTCCTGCTACGCGCTGCTGCTGGTGCTGCTGGTCCGCTTGTTCAGCCGGGCGATCCAGCCCGGCTTCCACCCCGAGCACGGCAAGGTCGCCTGGTGCGTCTGGGCGGTCTCGCGGCTGATGGACACCGCCCGCCGCTCGCTCTTCCCGTTCTACGCAAGCCTGTTCACGCCGGTCTGGCTGCGGCTGCTCGGCGCCAGGATCGGCCGCCGGGTGGAGGCCTCGACGGTGCTCGCACTGCCCGGCCTGATGCGAGTCGACGACGGCGCGTTCCTCGCCGACGACACCCTCGTCGCCCCCTTCGAGGTGCGCGGCGGCTGGCTGCGGATCGGGCCCTCGGCGGTCGGTCAGCGCGCCTTCGTCGGCAACTCCGGCATCGTCGGCCCCGGCACCGAACTGCCCGACCGCGCCCTGGTCGGCGTGCTCTCCGACGCCCCCGTGAACGCCACACCCGGCTCCTCCTGGCTCGGCCGGCCCGGCATCGAACTGCCCCGGGTCGCCGACGCCGGCGACGAGGCCCGCACCTACGCGCCGCCGCGCCGACTGCTGCTGGCCCGCGCCACCGTCGAACTCTGCCGACTGCTGCCGGTGATCCTCACCGTGCTGCTCGGCGACCTGGTCTTCGGTGCGCTCGAAGCGATCATCGACCAGGACGGCCTGGCCGCCGCCCTCGCCGTCGGCGGCGTGGTGCTGGCCGGCGCCACCCTGGCAGCCTGCCTGGTCACCACGCTCGCCAAGTGGCTGCTGGTCGGCAAGTTCCGCTCCGGTGAGCACCCGCTGTGGTCCGCCTTCGTCTGGCGCAACGAGCTCTACGACACCTTCGTGGAGGAACTCGCGATGCCCTGGGGCGGGCAGACCCTGCTCGGCACCCCCTACATGAACATGTGGCTGCGCAGCCTGGGCGCCAAGATCGGCCGCGGCGCCTGGTGCGAGACCCACTGGCTGCCCGAGTCCGACCTGGTCAGCGTCGGCAGCGGCGCCAGCGTCAACCGGGGCACCGTGCTGCAGACGCACCTGTTCCACGACCGGGTGATGCGGCTCGGGCCGGTCGTCCTCGACGAGGGCGCCACGCTCGGCCCCAACTCGATCGTGCTGCCCGGCACCACGGTCGGCGCCGGCGCCTCGATCGGCGGTGCCTCACTGGCGATGCGCGGTGAGGAGATCCCGGACAGCACCCGCTGGATCGGCAACCCGATCGCGGCCTGGCCCGCCGAGCACGCGGCCACGGTGCCGGCGGCCGCGCGAGGACGGCACCGGCACCGGGCGCGGGCCCGGGCGCGGGGCTGACGCGGGACCTCCGCAGGGCAGGCCAGAGGGCGGGCCCGGTCTCAGGCCAGGCCGCCCGTGGCCCGCAGGTTCTGGCCGGTCATCCAGCGGCCGTCCGGGCCGACCAGGAACGCCACCACGTCCGCCACATCGGCCGGCTCACCGAGCCGGCCGAGCGGCGTCATGGCGGGGAGCGCCTTCAGGATGTCCGCCGTCACCGTGCCGAGCAGCAACTCGGTGTCGGTGGCACCCGGTGACACCGTGTTGACGGTGATCCCGCGCGCCCCGAGCTCCTGGGCCGCGACGCCCGTCAGCTGCTCCAGCGCCCCCTTGCTGGCCACGTACGCCGCGGTTCCGCGCCCGGCCCGCGCCGTCGCGGCGGAGGAGATGTTGACGATCCGGCCGCCGTCCCGCATGGTGCGCGCCGCATGGCGGACCGTCAGGAACACCGATCGGGCGTTCACCGCGAAGATCCGGTCGAAGTCGGCCAGTTCGATCTCGGCGACCGGCGTCGGGCTGAATTGCGCCGCGGCATTGTTCACCAGGATGTCCAGGCCGCCCAACTCCTCGTCGGCCAGCGCCATCAGCCGCTCCGCCTGCGCCGGATCGCTCAGGTCCGCCCGCACCGCCAGGGCCGACCCGCCGGCGTCGGCCACTGTGCGCAGCACCTCGTCCGCCGCGGCCTCGTTGCTCCCGTACCCGAACACCACCCGGGCCCCGTCGCGGCAGAGACGCTCCACGATCGCCCGACCGATGCCGCGCGAACCGCCGGTCACCACAGCGGTCTTCCCGTTGAGCACGATGTCCTCCGTACGCTGCCGAGGGATGGGGTCGAAGTCGACCATAGACACCGGAGGGTGGATGCGGAAAGCAGTCCTGCTGGTCGATCTGGACGACACCCTGATACCGGACGTCCCGGCCGCCCGCCAAGCCATCGCCGGCACCCTGCGCAGCCTCGGCCTCGCGCATGACGCGGGCGCGGTGGACGGCGTGATCTGCGACCCACCCATCTGCCCGGTCAGCGAGCCCGGCGTGCACCACGGCAGGGGGATCGGCGAAGTGGTGCGGTGGTGCGGTGGTGCGGTGGTGCGAGTGTCGGCTATTCGAGTTGGCGTGAACACAATCATCACCGCAATTCGTCATGCACACTCAAACTCGCAATCGGCTTCCATCGGCCGCCGCCACGGATGGCTTTCCGGAAACTGCTCCGCACTCGGTTGACCTGGGCCGCTGCACCAACGTGCACCGGTGGGTTGCACATCCGGTCGTCGGGTTTGCCCGAGCGTACCTGGCAGCCTCTGTAGCAGCTGTGTAGGTTTCAGAGAAATCACGGCGCCGGATATCCCGAAGTCGTGACCGATTGAAATGAACAGAGGAGATTCCACCATGTCGCACCTGCCGCTGGACGAGCTTCCGTACCACGTCAGCGCCCCCACGCCGGACCTCGACGGCCAGCCCGAGGGGATCGCTCCGATCTACCTGGTCAAGGCCGGGATCGTCGCCGTGGCCATCATCACGGCCATGTGATGACCGCTTTGCTTCATCGTATTTGATTCGCTGTTCGCCTGGCTCAGGGGGTCACTCCCCTGATATTTTCCGGCCCCCTGAACCAGGTTATCAACGACCCGCCGAGGAACCTTGCCGAGGATGAATCAGATGCCAGATGTTCTACCGGAAGTCGCGAGGCTCGCGGCACCGAAGGTCGCCCTTGATCCGCGAGCACCCCGTGCTCTGCACGAGCTGGCGTCGGAGGTCTTCCCGATTCTCCGGGAGTCCGGCCCGGAAGGAATGTGGGACTGCCGTCCGGCCTTCCTCCGGTTTCTGGCGTCCGACTTCTTCGTCGAATTCGCCAACTACGAACTGACGAAGGTCGCCGAGGACAGGTTCTACCAGTTCACCGACGGGGCCACCGCCGCTGCCATGAACATCGTGCGAGGCGAGAGCTGGCACCTGTCGCTCCGGTTCGCCGGCAAGCAGTCCGCAGACCGCGCAAAGGTGCTCTGGAGCAGCACTGAGCACATGCTCCTCGGCGTCGGGGCGGTGCCGGGGACCGGCCCGCTGAGCTATGGGCTGCTGCAGCAGCCGGCGCCGGAGCCGCACGATGTCTTCGACCCGGAACGCCGTCTGGTCCACCTGGGCGAGCGGGTACTCGAGCCCGGTGAGGCGGCCGAATTCCACGCGGGCCGTGATCTCATCGACATCAAGCCCGCCGAGTCCCCTCGGTCCTGCTCGTCCTGTCCTCGCGCACCGTCGTCCCGTACCGCTGGGAGTACGACCACGACACGCTCTCTCCCGTGCGGATGATGGCGGCCGAGGAGGCGCCCGGACGCCTGAACTCCGTCATCCGCTTCCTCGCGGCAGCGGGGGACCCGTCCTCCCTGCCGAGCCTGCGGACCCTGGCCGACCACAGCGACCACACCGTCCGGTGGAACGCCACCCGCGCCGCGTTGGTCCTCGACCGGCGCACCGGACTTGAGTTGCTCGAGCGCGCGACCGAGGATCCCCATCCGCATGTGAAGCAGACGGCTCGACGGTCTCTGCACGCCCTCCTCGGCGATGTCCAGTCCAGGACGGCCGACCGCCCCAGCCCGACGCACGACCCGGAGTGAGTGAAGAGCATGGCGTACACGCTGGAAACCGATGAGAACCACCGTCTTGACCTCAGGGACTACATCGACCACGTCAAGAGCGCCGTCGACGTCCGCAGCGAGGACTCGATCGTGGACTCCGCCGACGCGCTCCGAGCCCTGAGCAACAACGCGACGGTCCTGGTCGACCTGGTGAACGAAGGCCTGCGCGATGTCGCGGAGTTCCAGAGCGGAAACCCGTACGGCGCGCAGTCACTGACCCTCGCGCGCGGCGACCGATGGCTGATCCGCGCGAACATCTGGATGCCGCAGGCGCGCAACGCGCAGGCACGGGAGAACGAGGACGTCCTGCACTCGTATGAGCTCCCGCACGACCACGACTTCTCCTTCCTGACGGTCGGCCACATGGGCTCCGGCTACGAGACGTCCATCTGGGAGTACGAGCCGGAGCAGGTCAAGGGCTACCCGGGCGAGCCGGTGGACATGAGATTCCTCGAACACACGTCACTCGGTCCGGGAAAGGTGATGTTCTACCGCGCCTCGCGCGACATCCATGTGCAGCACTATCCGAGCGAGATCTCGGTCTCGCTGAACCTCATGGTCGTCAACCCGGAGACCCGGCAGCCGAACCAGTTCCTCTTCGACATGGAGAAGGGAACCATCAGGTCGTACCTGAACGGCAGTGAGGAGTACGGTCCGCTCCTCGTCTGCGCCCTCGCGGGTCATGTCGGCGACGACCGTACCGTGGACTTGCTGGGCAAGGTCGCCGAACGTGATGCCCGACCGCAGTTGCGCTTCCGGGCCGTGGAGGCCCTTGCCCAGCTGAGCGACGGCGATCCTCGGAGCGTCTTCGAGAAGGCCCTCGCCGATCCGCACCCCTATGTGCACAGTCGTGTCGTGGAGCGCCTCGCGGCACCGTGACCCGGCGGGGTCAAGCTAAGTATGTTCGGACGGTACTCGATCGCCGTCAGTGTGTTGTCGGCAAAGGCCCGCGCCCCGGCTGGCTCCACCCCGGCTGGCCTCCGCGCCCCGGATGTGCAGGTAAACCGCCGCCGTTGCCGTCAGCATCGCGATGGCCAGCAGCAGGAGTTGGTAGCCCACGACGGCTATCAGCGCGGCGCCGAGGGCGATGGCGAGGGTCTGGGGCACGGTGAGTGCCAGGGTCAGGGCAGCGTCGGTGCGGCCCATCAGGGTTGGCGGGGTGCGGCGTTGGAAGAGCGTCGTGAGGCCGACCATGAGCCAGGGCAGGCCCGCGCCGATCAGGGCGGCACCGGTCAGGGCGGCCGGGGTGGCGGGGGCGATCTGCAGCAGGAAGCCGCCGCTGGTCGCCGCCAAGCCCACTGCGGCGAGGCGCTGTTCGCCCAGGCGGCGGAGGGCTGCGGTGGCGGTGCAGCCGGCGGCGATGGCACCGGCGCCCTGGGCGGTGGTCAGTACTCCCAGAAAGCCGTTGGGGCGGTGCAGGCCCTGGCTGACCACGGCGAAGACGGTGGGTTCCGACAGGCCGAAGGCGCAGACGGCCAGCACGGTCGCGACGGTGAGGTGCCGCAGCTCCGGGGTGTGCCGGAGGTGCCGCAGTCCGTCGCCGGCCTCGTCAAGTAGCCGCCTACCGGACGGTGTTGGGGCCTTCTCGGTCACCCGGAGGGCGGCCAGGGTCAGCACGGCCACCACGAAGGTGACCGCGTCGCCGATGACCATCGGGGCCGGCCCGAAAGCCGTCAGGAGACCGGCGCCCAGCAGCGGGGTGATCAGCCGCATGCCCCACTGCGCGGTCTGCAGCGCGCTGTTGGCCGCGCCCAACTGCTCGGTGGGCACCAGGGTTTGCAGCAGTGCGGTCTGAGTCGGGGTGAGAACGGCAGCGGAAACGCCGTAGCCGACCAGCACCGCGTAGATCAGCCAGACCTGGCCCTGGCCACGCACCAGGAGCAGCAGCAGGACCAGCGCGGCGGTGGCGGCGTTGACGGCGATCAGCAGCGGGCGGCGGCGCATCCGATCGGCGAGCAGTCCGCCGAGTGGGCTGGCCAACGAGCCGACGGCGAGCATGAAGAAGGACAGGCCCGCGGCGGCGGCACTTCCGGTGAGCGTCTTGATCCAGATGCCGAGTGCCAGCCACAGCGCGGAGTCGCCGAGTGAGGAGAGCAGTTGTCCGGCCAGGTAGAGGCGAGCATCGCGATCGGCCGGCAGGCGGCGCATCCGGCCGATCACTGCGCCGACTTCACCGCATCGAGCGGGAAGGTGAACAGCACCAGCTCGACGGGCAGACTGCCGGACGGACGCCGGGCCGGGTCGGCCAAGCGGTCGCGGTAGCGGTCCAGCACGGCCAGCAGATCGGCGTTCAACTCCCTGGCCTCATCCGGCGTCACATAGGCCAGATGCTCCATGGCCTCCGTCACCCGCTGCCAGTCCCCGTCGAACTGGGCGCGACGGCTGTTCACCGTGCTGATGCGCTGGAGCCAGGTGTCCCAGAGCAGTTGCGACAGCGCACCGGCTGCTGCCGAACCTTCCGAGTCGGGCTGCACCTCGTCCAACGAGAAGCCGATGTGGCTCCGCCGCCACGGCCGCCGTCGCCCCGCCGCCGCTCCGGCCTCCTCGACGAAGCCGTACTTGGCCAGCGTGCGCAGGTGGAACGCGCAGTTGGTCGGCGATTCCCCGATCAGCTCCGCGGCCTCCGTGGCCGTGAGTGGCTCGCGTTGGGCCAGCGCCTCCAGCAGGGCCAGCCGGGTGGGGTGAGCGACGGCCCGCATGGCCTTGGGGTCGGTCAGTCGACGTATCGGGCGTGCGGCGTCGGCCTGTTGAGGCTGCGACGGCTTCTCGAAAGACATGTTTCGAAACGGTACGCTCGAAAGGGTAAAGAGGACAAGGGACCTGTCGATCGGTCAGGGAAGGTCCATGCCCACTGCTGAGGGCTATGATCGGGCCGCGCAAGATCACGTACTGGGGGGTGCGATGTTCGGGTCCGTGGAAGGAAGAGCTCGGAAGGGCTGGCTGAGTCGGCTGAAGTGGTGGGCCGACGGCGGACGTCGGGCGCCGCAGGTCGCTGCGGTCCGGCCGGGGGACACGGTGATGCTCAGCCAGTACCTCAACGGCGATTCGCCCTGGTTGGAGACCGGCAAGCCGGTCGATCTGGGGCATTTGGTGGCGGCCGCGGCGGCGATGTGCAGGCCGGCGCGAGAGATCGCCGACAGGTTGACGGCCCTGGGTTATGAGGTGCCGGAACCGCCGCCACAGGACGTCCAGGGCGGCGACGAGCTGATGGTGAGCCTCTCCCTGGACGGCTGGCCGCGCTGGCTGCCGAGTGCCGAGCTGGTCCCGGCCGACCACGTGTTGCGTGCGGCGGCAGCCACCGGCCGTACCCCGGGTGAGGTGATGGCCCGGTTCGCCGCGCTCGGCTACCGGATCACGGACGCCGTGCCCGACAGTGCCGCCGGCCCGGCCGACAACGCGCTGCTCAGCGAGTACCTCGATGGCGAGTGGCCGTGGCTGGAGACCGACGAGCCGGTCGAGTTCGGGCATCTGGTGGCCGCTGCAGCCAAGACGGATCGCTCGGCCGGTGAGGTCGCGGCGCGCCTGGCGGCCCTGGGGTTCCGCCTGCCCGAGGTGGCGCTGCCGGATGTTCTCCCCGGCGATGAACTGCTGGTCAGCCGTAGCCTGGAGGGTTGGCCGCACTGGTTGGCGCTGACAGATCCGGTGCCGGCCGACCACGTCCTGCGCGCGGCGGCGATCACCGGCCGCACCGCGAGCGAGGTCGTCGGGCGGCTGGTGGCGTTGGGCTACCAACTCCCTGACGCCCCAACCGACTCCGCCGTCGAAGCCGACGACATCGTGCTGCTCAGCCAGTTCCTCGACAGCGAGTCGCCCTGGCTGGAGACCGATGAGTCGGTCCCCGCCGACCACATCAGAAAAGCCGCCAAAGCCACCGGCCGGCGCCGCGGCGAGGTGGCTGCCCGCCTGGCGGTGCTGGGCTACCGCAGTAGCCAGGTGAGGTGCGGGTGACGGGCGTGGAGCCGGTGCAGCCGGGCCTCGACGAGATCGAAGCCCGGTTCGCCGCCGTGGTGGAGGGGCGGGTGAGTCGGGACGAGGTGGACCGCTGGGCGAGCCGGTGGGTGGTGGACGACGCGCTGGAGTGGGGAGAGCTGGAGTGGTGGGCGCTCAACCTGCTCGTCGGCGTCGACCTGCCCGCCGGACCGCCGCCGGCGGGGTTCCTGCACGGCGACGAGCAACTGCGTGGCTGGCTGGACGAACTCCGGCGCAGCCGGATGAGCTGAGAAACCCCCTGGTCAGATGGGGTGGCCAGGCGCTACCTTGTGCCGCGTGATCAACGAGACCGGCGTGTTGCCGCCGACCGTGTACCCGTCCGACAAGCGGCGGGTCGTCCTGATGCTGCTCGGCGCGCTGGCCTTCGTCGCGCTGGGCGTGGGGCTGTTGATCTGGCACGGCTCGGTGAAGGCGGTGATCGGCGGTGTGCTGGCGGTTCCGTTCTTCGGGGCCTGCGCGGTGCTGTACGGGATCCGACTGGTGAAGGGCCGACCGGAGCTGATCATCGACCAGGCCGGAGTGGAGCACGCTCAACTCGGGCGGATCGCCTGGCAGGAGATCGCCGGGCTGCGGATCCGGGAGATGACCGTGCGAAGCGCCAAGCAGCGCTTCATCGAGCTGCTGCTGCACGACCCCGCCGGCTACCTGGCGCGCGCACCGCGGCTGGTGAAGATGACCGCTTCCGGCAACCGTGGTCTGGGCTTCGGCCCGGCGAACATCTCCGCCAACACGCTGCCGGTCGGCTCGGAGGAGGTGATCGCAGCGATGCTGCGCCACCAGCCGCAGCTGGCCGTCTACCGCTGACGCCGCTCAACAAGGCAGGGAACACATGCCCCCGATCGACCCCGTCGTCCCACCCGGCCGCCTCGCGACGCCGCCGCACCCAGAGCTCAGCCTCCCCACCGGCCATCTCCTGCGCCCCTGGCGCGAGGGCGGAGACGGTGATGCCCTGGCCCTGCTGACGGCCGCGCAGGACCCGGCGATCCAGCAGTGGAACCTGTTCAGCGTGGACTCAGTGGCGGACGCCCGTCGCCGGATCCAGCGCATGCATGAGCGCCGCCAGGCCGAGCAAGCCGCCATCTGGGCGATCGCAGAGCCGGGCGCCGACAGCCCCGCCGTCGGCCTGATCGGCTGGCGCGAGCTGGAGCTGGCGGGCGGCAGCGCCGAGATCGTCTACTGGCTGCTGCCCGAGGCCCGCGGCCGTGGTGTCGCGCTGGCGGCGGTTCGGCGGCTCAGCCAGTGGGCGCTGGACGAGCTCGGCCTGCACCGGCTGGAGCTCTGCCACTCGACGGCGAACCCGGCCTCCTGCCGGGTGGCGGCCAAGGCCGGCTACGCCCTCGAAGGCACCATGCGCAGCGCCCTGCTGCACGCGGACGGCTGGCACGACCAGCACCTGCACGCCCGCATCAAGGGCGACGCCTGACCGCCGCAGACCCCGCAGACCCCGCAGGGTGCAGCAGGTGCCAGCAGGGCCGCTACCCTTCGCCGACCGCCGCCTCCCACGCGGCAAGGGTCATGCTGAACTCCATGAGCGGCATGCCGTACCAGCGCTCGGTGACACCGCTGTCGGCCATACCGAGGCGGCGGCAGACGGCCGCCGAGCGCTGGTTGTCGGGCCGGACCACGGCGCGGATCTCCGCGAGGCCGTCGGCGAAGCCCTTGGCGAGGGCGCCACGGGCGGCCTCCGTCGCGAAGCCGTGACCCCAGGAGTCGGGGTGCAGATGCCAGCCGACCTCCACCACATCGGTCGGTCCGTCGGCGTCCGTCATCGGCAGCAGCAGCACCGTCCCGGCGACCGCACCGGTGTCCAGCCGCTCCAGCGCCCACGCCCCGAACCGGGGATCCTCGGCGCCGCGCAGTCGGCAGCGCTCGATGAACACGGCTGCCTCGTCGGGCTTTTCGTAGGCGCGCGGGGTGCTGCCGAGCCACTGGGCCACCTCCCAGCGGGAGTAGAGGTCGAACGCCCGGTCCTGGTCGGCGGGGCTCCACTGACGCACCGTCAGACGATCGGTGGTGTAGACGGTTTCGGGTTGCGGCATGCGGGAGCTCCTGGAGAAGAGGTTGTCGAGTAGGAGTGCCGCTCAGGCCAGCAGGAATCCCGCCGCCTGCTCGGCGGACATGTCGTCCGGAATCGCGGCGAGCCGGTCCGAGATGCCGCGCTTGCCGGTGAACCGGCCGAGGTCCTTGACGCAGGCCTTCGCCTCGGCGTCCGAGCCGAAGTCCCAGACCAGCAGCCGGTGCACCATGGCGACCGCCTCGACCGGGCCGAGCCCGGCGCTGTCGGGGGTACCGGTGAGGTGGCGGAACGTCGGCACCAGGCGGGCCAGCGCGCAGCGGGCCTCGCCGAGCAGCGGATGGCCGGCCGGCAGGCTCTGCTGGATCCACGGGACCAGCGACTGCAGTTGCTGGACGGCGGGGAACACCTCGCCGGCCCGCGCCAGATTGGCGGCCATCCGAACCTGCACCGTCAACACCCGGGCGTCCTGGGCGCCGTGCGCCATGGCGAGGGCCGGAACCAGCTCCTGGAAGCGCTGGACGGCAGTGCGCGGGTCGCCGTTGTTGCCGATCGCGGTTGCTAGTTCGAGATGGGTCACCAGGGTGTCGGAGTCGGTCGGGCCGAGGTGCTGGGTCATCTCGGTGACCACCTGGGCGAGCAGGTGGACGGCCGCGCCCGGGTTGCCGGCCGCGTCGTGCTGGCAGGCGCGCTCCCGCCAGGTGACCAGCGCGTCACGGTCGAACCGGCCGAGCACCGCCGTCATCTCACGGGCCACCAGCTCCAGCAGATAGCCGGTCGCCTCGTCCGAGGGGGCGTCGGCGGCGGCCGCCCGCAGCCGCAGCAGCAGCGCACGCACGCCGCCGTCCTCCGTGGCGTCGGCGTCGGCATCGGCTCCCGCAGGGGCGGCGTCCTCGTCCGTGACGGGAACGGCGTCGGCCGGTATCAGCCGGGCGGCCGCGGCGTGGGCTGGGCCGAACGCGCCGGACGGTTCTACGGGGACGGACACGGGTGACCTCATCGGGTGCTGGGTGGATCGGCAGGGGCACGCGGGACGTGCGGGAACATTCTGTCGTGCGCCGGGCGGGCGCGGCCACCCGTCCGGCGATCACGCCCCAGCGGCTCAGCGGCCCAGCGGCCTGGCGGCCCCAGCGGCCTGGCGGCCCGTCAGGCGCTCGGATCCCGCAGCCCCACGCAGTCGAAGGCCCAGAACGGCTCCGAGTACACCAAGGTCCCGGTCATCCACGGCTGGTAGGCGGTGAGCTTGGCCACCTGGAATGCGGCGTCGGGGATCCGCAGCGAGGGCGAGCGGAAGCCGAGCGGACTCGCCGGCTCGAAGCCCCGGGAGCCGTAGTAGCGGGGCGAGCCCTCCAGGAACACCAGCGGCGCGCCGGTCTGGTCGGCGGCCGCGAGCGCGTGCCGGATGAGCCGGGTGCCGATCCCGCGGCCCTGCGCCTCGGGCAGCACGGACAGCGGGCTGAAGGACAGCACGTCCACCAGCCGGCGTGGGGCGTCCAGGCGGACCGCGCTCAGCATGACGTGGCCGACGATCCGCTCGTCGGCCACGGCCACGAAGGAGAGCGGCGCGAGTGCGGCCGGTGCCGTGCGCAGGGCCGCGACCAGCCCGGGGACCCGCTCGGGACCGTCGAAGGCGCGGGCCAGCAGCTCCTGCACGGCGGGCTGGTCGGCGGCGGTCTCCGGGCGGATCGTGAGCGGGCCGAGCGGTGACGGGTCAGCTGAGGTCATGCAGGCGAGGGTAGGCGGGGGCCGGTCGTACGGCGAGGCGTTTTTCGCCGATCGCGCTCACCGCCCGGCGGCCTCGACTTCCCCCACCCCGATGACCTCACCCCACCGGCCCGGCCGCCTGCGCCAGCAGCGCCGTGAACTTGCCCCGCAGGCTCGCCTCGGCGGCCCGCAGCCGACCCTCGGCCGCCTCCCGCCAGTTCACGTCCTCGACCAGCGCGCTGCGGGCGGCGACCAGCATCCGGTGCACCTCGGCCGGCTGCGGACCGCCGAGGCCGCGGTACCGGGAGATCATCGCGGCCGGGTCCAGCGCATCCCGGAACTGCGGCTCGGTCAGCGGGAGTTCGGCCGCGGCCTCGGAGAAGCCGGCGGCGGTCTCCCGATACAGCCGCCGCACATCCGCGAAGTCCAGCTGGTCGATGGTCAGTTGCCTGCCGCGCCCGTGGGTGACCAGCGCCGAGGCGAACTTGTGGCCGATGTGGAACGGCACATCGGCCTTCTGCTGCAACGCATTGGCCAGCTCGGACGTGGTGGACCAGTCGCCGCGCACCTCGTCGAGGGCGGCCTGCTCGTCGAGGCGCAGCGCGGCGGCGATCGCGTCGACCTCGGCCAGCAGCGCCAGCGCGCGCTCCAGGGTGCGGGCCGCCTCGGCGCGCTTGTAGTCGGTCAGCCCGGAGGCGACGTTGTGCGCCGCCATCGCGGTCGACACACCGTCGCCGACCACCTCGCTGGCCAGCAGGCGGGCCCGGTTGAGCGCCACCGGGTTGCGCTTCTGCGGCATCAGGGTGCTGGGGGCCAGCAGGCCGGTGTCGTCCAACACGATCCACGGGCGGGCGTGGTGGTACTGCGCATGGATGTCCTGCACCAGGGTGCCGATCGACAGGGCCAGCGCCATCGCGACCGAGGCGACCTCGAACCCGACGTCCACGGGCGAGAGTTGGGCCGCGTCGAAGGAGTTGTGCACGGTGTCGTCGAAGCCCAGCAGCTCGGCCAGCCGGGTGCGGTTGACCGGGAAGCTGGAGGTCGCCAGCGCGGCCACGCCCAACGGCGAGGAGTTGACCCTGGGATAGGCTTCGGCCAGCCGGGCGGCGGAGCGGCGCAGCGTGGCCTCGTAGCCGAGCAGCAGATGCCCGAAGGTGACGGGCTGGGCCTGAACTCCGTTGGTGTAGGCGGGAACGATGGCGCGCTGGTACCGATCGGCGCTGGCCAGCAGCCGGCCGCGCAGCTCGCCGAGCGCCCGGTGGACCAGCAGCAGCCGGTCGCGCAGCAGCAGCCGGTGCACGGTGGCGAGCATGTCCTGGCGACTGCGCCCGGAGTGGATCCGGGAGGCGTCCGGACCGACCAACTGACGTACCAGCGGTTCGACTTGGAGGTAGTCGGTGGGCCGGTCCGCGCCGGGTTCGGCGGCGTCGGCGATCACCCGGGCGATCGCCGCGGCGGTGCGGGCGCCGATCTCTGCCGGCACGATGCCCTGTTCGACGGTCATCACCGTCGAGGCCTGGTCCAGGGTGCAGAGCCAGAAGAAGGTGTCGCGGCTGCTGAGCAGGGCTGACGGGTTCGGGTCGGTCATCTGGACTCCTCGACGTGGCGGCGCCGGTCGGCGGTGGTCGACCAGCTCAGGCGGGCGATGACGATGGCGAGACCGGTGACGGTCGCCAGCAGGGCGGCGCAGGCGGTCCAGCCGCCGGCGGCGTAGACGGGGGCCGGGGCGACGGCGCCGACGCTGCCCCGGCGTAGTAGCCGGCCAGGTAGAGCCCGACCGCGCCGGAGCGGGCGGCCCGGCCGGCCGTCGCGGCGTAGCCGATCGCGCAGGCCTGACCGGCGAAGACCCCGGTGCAGGAGGCCGCCAGGCCGGCGATCACGGTGGGCGTGGTGGGGATCAGGGTGAGGCCGAGGCCGGTCAGCGAGACCAGCCCGGCCAGGGCGAAGGCCCGCAGCCGACCGAACCGGGTGATCAGCCGCCCGGCGAGCGGAGTGGCGACCACCGCGATCAGGAAGACCGCGAACACCGCGCCGCTCTGCAGGGTGCTCAGCCGGAACGGCGCCCCCTCCAGGTGCAGGCCCGCATAGGTGAACGCGCCGACCTGCAGGAACAGCAGCGCGGCACCGACCAGGCAGGTGCCCAGCAACCGCGGGTTGGCCAGGTGCCCGCCGATGCCGTGCAGGCCGGCCAGCAGCGAGCGGGAGCGCTCGAAGTGGCGCTCGGCCGGCAGCCACCGCCAGGCCGCCAGCAGGGTGACCAGCAGCACGGCGGCCAGCGGCAGGAACGAGGTGCGCCAGCCGGCGTGCGCGGCGGCCACCCCGGACAGGAACCGGCCCAGGAAGCCGCCGAACGCCGTGCCGGAGACGTAGAGCGCGTTGGCGGCCTGAGCGCGTGCACCGTCGTACTCCTCGGCGAGGTAGGCGACCGCCACCGCGAAGACGAACGGAATGAGCAGGCCCTGCGCGAGCCGCAGCACCAGCAGGGCGGTGAAGCTCCAGGCGGTGGCCAGCGCCAGGGTGGTGGCCAGCGAGGCGCCGATCGCCGCCAGGATCACCCGCCGCCGCCCCAGCCGGTCGGAGACCGAGCCGGCCAGCGGGGCCATCACGGCGACGCCGAGGGTGGTCGCGCTGATCGTCCAGGTGCTCTGGCCCAGTGGCACGTGCAGCTCCCGGGAGAGCACCGGCAGCAGCGGCTGGGTGGAGTAGATGTTGAGCAGCGCGCACACCCCGAGCAGGAAGACGGCGCACTTGGCCCGTGCCGTCAGCACCCGCTCCACGGCCCGCGGCGTGGGTGCGATCGCCGGCCCGGCGGTGTCGGCGACGGACTGCACTACGACCGGTCCAGCAGCCAGGTCAGATGGCGCCGCACGGCCGGCCACTCGCTGTCGATGATGCTGTAGTAGCAGGTGTCGCGCACCGTGCCGTCCGCCAGGATCAGGTGGTTGCGCCGGATCCCCTCGAACCGGGCGCCGAGCCGCTCGATCGCCCGCCGGCTGGGCGCGTTGAAGAACGCGGTCCTGAATCCCACGGCGATGCAGTCGGCCTGCTCGAAGGCGTGGCCCAGCAGCAGGAGCTTGGCCTCGGTGTTCAGCCCGGTGCGCTGCACGCTCGCGCGGTACCAGGTGTAGCCGATCTCCAGGCGGCGGTTGGGGGCGTCCACGTTCATGTAGCTGGTCATGCCGGCGATCCGGCCTTGGGCGTCGAGCACGGTGAACGGCACCATGGTGCCGGCGGCGGCCAGCTCGAGGCGGCGCTCGATCTCCTCGCGCATGCGGTCGGGGGAGGGCACGGCGGCGAACCAGGTGTCCCAGACCCGGCCGTCCTGGACGGCCTCGACCAGCCCCTGCTCGTGCTCGAACTCCAGTGGGACCAGCGAGACATGGCGGCCGGTGACGGTGAACGGGTCGATCCAGCGCAGGCGCTGCGGGGCGACGGTCACGGTGCGACTCCTTGGACGGGGAGGGGTTGGTGCGGTGCGCGACGGTGTGGCGCAGGTGCTCGGCCATGGCCCGCACCGCCGCCTCGGCGTCGGCGGTGACCCGGGAGTCGACGCCCGGGGCGGGCAGCATGTTGGTGAAGTAGTGGGCGCCCTCGGTGGGATGGCCCAGGGCGCAGAAGTTCGGGGTGATCGTGCCGTCCGCCCGGACCAGCCGGCCGACCTGGTCGATGTCGAAGCCGCCGGGCTGGAACCAGCCGTTGGCGAACGGCCGGGCGTGGCCCCCGGCGAGCAGCGACCGGGTCAGCGGTGCGGTGTCCCGCTCGGGCAGGAACGGGTCCACGCTGGCGCCCACCAGCACGTCGCAGTGCACCGGCGGTGACGACTGGACCGCGCCGGTGATGGCGAACTCGGCTCGCTCGGAGTCGAGTCGGAGCGAACCGCCGGGGCCGGCGCCGAGTTGCAGCACACCGGCGGCGAACAGCGCCCGCCACTCGCGGGACCGGTGTGCCGGGGGACCGGCGGCGACGGCGTTCAGCAGCGGGGCGTACACCTGGCAGAACCGCTCGTGGGAGCGCGGGGTCAGGCCGCGGTGCTCCACCGCATGGCGCAGCTCGGTGCGCAGGTCGCGGATCGCGTCGGTGGCGGCCTTCAGCGGGCTGGTCAGATTGCCTGCGGCGGCCTGGCGTTCGTCCGCTGTCAGGAAGTCCACCAGGTCCTGCTGGTGGGCGGCCACGGTGCGGGGGAACCGGTGCTCCCGGGGGCGCAGCAGCGCCGCCACATCCGGGAGCGGTCCGCCGGTCGCCTCGGCGGCTTCTCGAAGGTCGGCCGCCAGCAGCGGTAACAGATGCTGCTCGAAGTCGAGTTGGCCGACTTCGGCGCGCAGGGCGTCGATCGCCTTCAGGGTCAGGTGGGCGGCCTGGTGGACGTCGGTCGGCCGCTTCTGGTTGACCGCCCGGGGTGCGAAGATCCGGCCGCTGCGCGAGTACACCCGCAGCCGTGGCTCGGCCCCGCTGGGGCGGTAGACCAACTCGCCGTCCGGGCCCGGGAGGAAGCGTCCGCCGCGTCCCGCGGTCAGGGCCGCCACCGTGTCGATGGCCGACAGACTCATGCCGCGCACCGCCACCCGGCTGCCGGGCTCGATGGTGTCGAGCTGGTGCAGTGGGTAACAGCTGCGCAGGTAGCGCAGATCGGGGTTGGACCGGCGGTGGTCGGCGACGAACCGCTGGATCCGCTGGTCCTCCTCGGTGGGTTGGTTGGTGCCGTGGCCGGTGGTCAGGAAGACGAAGTCCACGGCGAGCAGCGAGCCGTCCGACAGGTGCAGCACCCAGGAGCCGTCGCGCAGGGTGCGCGCCTGCTGGGCGCCGGCCCGGTGCTCCTGGATCCGCACGTTGGACGGGGCCTGGCGGCGCAACCGCCGGTAGGCGAAGGCCAGATAGCGTCCCAGGGTGCCGCGTGGCAGGTAGCTGTCACCGGCGGCGCCCGCCCAGTCGGCGAGGCTGGGGCCGGCGACGGGTCGTCCGGTCGCGGACCGGTCGCCGGTGCGGAACATCGTGACCTGTCCCGCGATGGTGTTCATGAGCAGGTAGTTCGGTTGGTCGGGGAGATGGACGCCCGCCCCGGGCGGGTGCGGGTCGATCAGATGGACCGTCAGGGAGTCCCAGTCGTTGTGTGGTTGGCTGCAGATCCGTTCCAGGATGCTGAGACCGCGCGGACCGCCGCCGACGACGGCTACCGAGACGTGCATGGAAGCCACGCTCCAGAGTGATGACGTGGTGCGAGTGGGGTCGTGAATGCGCGGCAACGCGCATGACGGGCCTGAGGAAGGCGATCAGGGGGTGGTGGGAGTGGTGGTCACCCAGCGCTGATCGGGGCCTCACCATAGGCAGGCGCACGGACGGCGGACCAGCTGGGTTCCGGCCAAGCGGCCCGCCCGCTTTCGGCCATCTCGCGGCAATTCACGAGCTCCGACGGCTGTTTCACGGGCGCGGTACAGACCACGGCGAAGGCGACGTTCAAGTGCGGGGCTGGGCCCGCTGAGGGCGGTGGGGAGCGTGGTGGTGGTGTGACGATACCGGCCGGAGCCGAAAGCCGAACGCCCGCGGGGGAGTTCCGCGGGCGTTCGGCTTTCGTCAGGAGGCTCTCAGCCGGCCAGCTGGGCTTGGAAGACGGCCGGGTTGAAGTAGGCCTTGAGTTCGCGGATCAGCCCGTCGTCGTCCAGTTCGTAGATGTTGATGCCGGACCAGTTGACCGGGCTCCCGTCCTTGGCGACGGCGGCGCCGCGCCAGGAGACGGCGGTGTGGCGGCCCACGGTGTGGGCGGTCAGCGGGGTCAGGCCGAGGAACGGGTCGAAGTTCGGCAGGATCGAGCGGATGAACTCCTCGATCGCGGGGCGCCCTTCGAACGGCGGTTGCCCGACCGGGTCGTGGAAGACGCCGTCCTCGGCGAAGGCGGCGGCCCAGGCCGCCGCATCGCCCGACTGGGACTCGCGGAAGAACCGCAGGACGGCGGGCGGCATGGCGGGGAAGGTCATCGGGGTCTCCTCTTGCTGGCGAAGGTGGTGGATCGGGTTGCTGGTGAAGGTCGAGGGCCAGGTTGCTGGTGGAGGTGGAGGGTCGGGTTGCTGGTGAAAGTGAAGGGTCAGGTGTGAACTCGGCCGGGCCGCAACCGGATCGGGCGGGCGAGCCAGGCGTGCGCGCCCAGCGCGACGGCGGCGGCCAGGGCGATCAGGGCGCAGACGCCGCCCCAGCCGAACGCCGCCTGGGCGCGCACGCCGAGCGCCGATCCGGCGCTGCCGCCCAGGAACGAGCAGGTCATGTAGGCGGTGTTGAGGCGGGATCGGGCCTCGGGGCGCAGCGCCAGGATGCGGGCCTGGTTGGCCACTTGGTTGCCCTGGACGGCGATGTCGAGCAGCACCAGCCCGGCGGTCAGCGCGGCCAGCCCGGCGATCCCCCGAGGCCGCCCAGGCCGAGCACGGCGGCCGCGAGGAGGGCGCCGAGGATGCAGCCGAGGTTGACCCGGTCGGAGCCGTGCCGGTCCGCGAGCCGCCCGGCGGCCGGTGCGGTGAGCATGCTGGCGGCGCCGATCAGCGCGAGCAGGCCCACGGCCTGCGCGCCGAGGTGGTAGGTGGGGCCGGTGACCAGCAGGGCCAGCGCCGTCCAGGCCGCGCTGAACCCGGCGAACAGGGTGGCCTGGTAGAGCGCGGAGCGGCGCAGCGCGGGCTCGCTCGCCAGCAGGCGCACGGTCTGGGCGAGCAGGGCGGGGTAGCGCTCGGTACCGGCAGGGCTGGGCCCGGGCGGCAGGGCCTTGGTGAGGACGACGGTCAGCAGGGCGGTGAGCGCGGCCGCGACCAGATAGGGGGCGCGCCAGCCGAGCGCGCCGCCAAGGGTCGCCCCGAAAGTGCGGGCGAGCAGGATGCCGCCGATCAGTCCGCCCTGCAGGGTGCCGATCACCGCGCCGCGCCGCTCCGGGGCGACCAGGCCGGCGGCCAGCGGGATGAGCAGCTGCGGCACGACGGTGGCGGCGCCGACCACCGCGCCGGCGGCGAGCAGGAAGCCCAGCGAGGGGGCCAGGCCGGCCGCGAGCAGGGCCGCGGTGGTGGCGGCGAGCAGGGTGCCGATCAGCGGCCGCCGGGGCAGCCGGTCGCCGAGCGGCACCAGCAGGAAGATCCCGGCGGCGTACCCCAGCTGGGCCACGGTGGCGACCGTCGCGGCGGTGGTGGGGGAGACGGCGAAGCCGTGGGCGATCAGCGGGGTCAGGGCCTGCGGGAAGTAGACGTTGGCCACGGCGACGCCGCAGGCCAGAGCCATGATCAGCGGAAGCCGGGGGTGCGGGGATGCGGGCATGGCAGGGCGGGCCCTCCATCGAGCGAACTGGTTGGTTCGGAATAACATGAGGCTCACACGGTGGCGGGGTGGCTGTCAAACGAACTGGTTCGTTCGAATGGCAAGGCAGGCTCTGGGCCTTAAACGAACCAGTTCGTTGCCTGCTCGGCTAGCATGCATCCGTGGCATACGACTCCCAGGCGACCAAGGCCCGCATCCTCACCGCAGCCGCGGCCGAGTTCGCCGAGCACGGTGTGGCGGGGGCCCGGGTGGATCGGATCGCCGCCGCCGCCCAGGCCAACAAGCGCGCCATCTACGACTACTTCGGCGACAAGGACCGGCTCTTCGCGGCCGTGCTCGAGCAACTGCTGACCGAGCTGGCCGAGGCCGTTCCGCCGACCGGCGAGGACCTCGGGGAGTACGCCGGCCGCCTCTTCGACTACCACCTCGCGCACCCCCAGGCACTGCGACTGCTGCTCTGGGAGGCGCTGGAGCTGGGCGATCGGCCGGTGCCCGACGAGCCGGGGCGCACCCGCCACTACCAGGACAAGATCCGAGCAGCCGAGGGCGGCGGTGAGGGCGATCCGCGCACCCTGCTGTTCTTCACGCTCGGCCTGGTCGGCTGGACGCTGGCCATGCCGCAGCTGCGCCGGATGATCCTCGATGCGGGCACGGACACCACAGCCGCAGCCAGTACGGACCTGGCCCGGCTGCGCCCGGCCGTGGTCGCGGCCGTCCGAGCGCTCGCCGAGGCGGGGCAGCCGTCGACCTGACGCGCAGTCAGTGATCCTTAACCGTTGGTTCGATCGACTGCCGCGTCGTTACGATCATCGGATGACCAGCGACTACCTTCTGCACGGCGACCGCGTCGCCATCCGATCCCTGCGGCGCGACGACCGGGACGAGTTCACCCGACTGGCTCAGGAGAACGCCGAACGCCACCACCCCTGGCTGGCCCCGCCGCGCACCGACGCCGAGTTCGACGCCTACATGACGCGGCTGGAGGAGCCCGTCCGCGAGGGCTTCGCGATCTGCCTGCCGGACACCGGTGCGATGGTCGGCTACGTGACCATCAACAACATCGTGCAGGGCGCATTCCGCTGCGGGGCGATGGGATACGGCGCGTTCGCGCACGGGCGCGGGCTGGTCACCGAAGGCGTCGGGCTGGCGGTGCGGCACGCCTTCGGCCCGCTCGGTCTGCACCGGCTGGAGATCAACGCCCAGCCGGCCAACACCAAGTCGATCACCGTGGCCAAGCGGCTCGGCTTCCGCCTGGAGGGCCTGTCGCCCGACTTCCTCTTCATCGACGGCGCCTGGCGCGACCACGAGCGCTGGGCGATCACCGCCGAGATGCTCGACGCCGCCTGACGCGGCGTCAACTCACCGCGCTGACCTGGTCGGGCTCGACCCGGTCAGCGCGGTGCGCCGAGCCCGGCACGGCCGGCCCGGGACGGCAGCGGAGTGTGCAGGTCATCGACGGCGGTCGGTGACGACCCCACGCCGAGGGCGGCCAGCGCGAAGGCTGCGGTGAGAGCCGGACCACCGACCGAGGCCACCCAGCAGGACCCAGGCGGCGCAGCGCCCTATAGGGCATCCCGGTCGGCGACACGCCGCATTCCGTGCCCGTGCACCCGGACGGCCCACGCCGCCCGCGGCTGTTTTCGCGATGCTGCCCTGCTCCTGGTGACCTGGAGGGCGGCAGGGCGCCGATGCTGACGGGTCGGCGGATTCGGCACCGCCGTCGTGGGAGGCGCGAGGTGGATGAGCTCGATGCGGATCGGGCCGAGACCGGTGGCGTGACCATCCCGGCAGCGCGAGCCGCCACCGACGCGGCGGCGCCCAGTGAGGTGCCCAGGCACGCCACCGGTTGGCGCGGCCGGCTGCGCAGGCCGAGCGCGGCGGATGCGGCGGTGACCGCCGAGGCGACCGGCGATGCCACCCCCTGGCGCGGCCGGCTGGGCGGGCCGAGCGCGGTGGATGCGGCGGCCGGGTTGATCACTGCGCTGTTCAGCGTGCCGGAGGGGATGGCGTACGCGGCGATGGCGGGCTTCGACCCGGCGGCGGGGCTGTACACGGGGGTCTGGCCGGCGGTGGTGGGCTCGCTGCTCGCGCAGACACCGCTCATGGTGACCACCCTGACCAGCGCCATCGCCCTGACCTCGGGCGGGGCGCTGCGGCAGGCCCGGCTGGATCCGACCGTGCCGGGCAACGTCGCGGCGCTGACGTTGCTGGTCGCGCTGGCCATGGCGCTGTTCGCCCTGCTGCGCCTGGGCTCGCTGCTGCGGCTGGTGCCGGCCGGGCTATGACCGGGTTCTCGGTGGGCATCGCGCTGCAGATCATCACCGGGGCGCTGCACGACGCGACCGGGTTCCGGGCGCACCAGCACAACCGGCTGCTCCGCGTGCTGGCATGGGCGGCGCACCCGGGCGCGTGGTCCACCACGGTGACCGCCGTGGCGGTGCTGACCGTGCTGGTGTGGGCGCTGGCCCACGCACTGCCGGGTGCGCGGCCGCTCGCGGTGCTGATCGCGCTGGTGGTCACCGCCGCGCTGGTGCACGCCGCCGGGATCGCGGTGCCGCTGGCCGGCTCGCTCGGCCGGATCCCGGACGGTGTGCCGCCGTTGACGGTGCCCGCCTGGCAGGCGATGCCGCGTCTGGTCGGTGGGGCCGGCGCGGTGGCGCTGGTGGCGCTCGCCCAGGCTGCCGGGATCGCCCCGGCACGTCCGTCTGCGGTGGGCGGCGGGCCTGCGGCGGGCCGGGCGCGGGACATGCTGGCCCAGGCGGCGGCGAACGCGGTCGGCGCGTTCTGCCATGCACTGCCGGCCGGCGGCTCGCTCTCCCGCACCGCGGTGTCCGCCTGCGCGGGCGCTCGCACCCGCTGGGCCGGGGTGGCGTCCGGCTGTGTGCTGGCGCTGCTGCTGTGCGGCCTGGGGGCGGGGGTCGGGCTGATCCCGCTGCCGGTGATCGGGGCGCTGCTGATCGTCATCGGGGTCAAGCTGATCACTGGGCGGGCAGCCGAGATCCGCGCGGCCTGGTGCGGTGGCCCGGGCGAGCGGGCGACGATGGTCGCCACCTTCCTGGCGTCCACCCAACTGCCGTTGCAGTACGCGCTGTTGCCGGGCCTGCTGCCATGCCTGGCCCGGCTCGCCGCAAGCCGCCGCCGCGCCGCGCCCCACTGCGGCGACCCCGAGTCGACGTCGGCGGCCGCACCAGCGAACGGCGGCCGCACCAGCAAACAGTGACCGCACCAGCGAACGGTGACCGCACCAGCGAACGGCGGCCGCATCAGCGAACGGTGACCGCATCAGCGAACGGCGGCCGCATCAGCGAACGGTGACCGCACCAGCGAACGGTGACCGCACCAGCGAACGATGACCGGCCGGGTCGGCGCGGGCCTACGCTCCAGGAAGGACCCGCTCGCCGCCATGAGCCGGGGAGCGGCTGCCGGGAGTGGCTGCGGCCGCCCCTTTAGCGACCCCCGTGCGGCCGCCGACATAGGGCCGTATGGCCGAGCCCGAGTGCGCGGCGCCGCCAGCGGGCGCAGGCTCGATCGGGATGCCAAGTGGAGGTGCCCGTGAGACTGCTCCTGGTCCATCCGAGTGCGTTGATGTACTCCGAGATCTTCTTGAGGCTTGAGCCACTCGGTCTGGAGCGCGTCGCCGCGGCGGCCCGCGACGCCGGCCACCAGGTCCGCCTCGTCGACCTGCAAGTGACCCGGCGGTCCCGGCTGGACGCGGTGATCGACGAATTCGCGCCGGAAGCGGTCGGCGTGTCGCTGAACTACCTGGCGAACATCCCCGAGGCGATCGAGATCGCGCAGCGGGTGAAGCAGGGCCTGCCGGACTGCTTCGTCTTCTTCGGCGGCCACAGCGTCTCCTTCGTCGCCGACCACGTCCTGGAGCAGGCCGCCGGCGCGGTCGACGCCGTGGTCCGCGGCGAGGGCGAGCCCGCGATGCAGCCCCTGCTCGAAGCCGTGCGCGACGGCGGCCTGACCAGCGTGCCCGGCGTCGTCACCCGCGACGGGCGCGGGCCGATGCCCAGGATGATGCACGGCCTGGACGAACCCCGGCCGGCCCGTGACCTCACCGCCCACCGCCGCCGCTACTTCATCGGCGAACTCGAACCCTGCGCCTCCATCGAGTTCACCCGCGGCTGCCCGTGGGACTGCTCGTTCTGCTCCGCGTGGACGTTCTACGGGCGCAGCTACCGCAAGGCCACCTCCGAGGCCGCCGCCGACGAACTCGCCGCCATCCGCGAGCCGAACGTGTTCATCGTCGACGACGTCGCGTTCATCCGGCCCGAGCACGGCGACGCCATCGCCGCCGAACTCGAACGCCGCCGCATCCGCAAGCAGTACTACCTGGAGACCCGCTCCGACGTCCTGCTGCGCAATCAGGAGGTCTTCGAGCGCTGGGCCCGCCTGGGCCTGCGCTACATGTTCCTCGGCATGGAGGCGCTCGATGCCGAAGGCCTGGAGCTGTACCGCAAGCGCATCGATCCGGACGAGAACGTGCGCGCCCTCAAGGTCGCCCGCAACCTCGGCATCAACGTGGCCATCAACCTCATCGTCGACCCGGCCTGGGACGCCGAACGCTTCCGCATGGTACGGGAGTTCGCCCTCTCAGTGCCGGAGATCGTCCACCTCACCGTGATGACCCCGTATCCCGGCACCGAGATCTGGCACACCGAGTCCCGGCGCCTGACCACCCTCGACTACCGGCTCTTCGACATCCAGCACGCCGTGGTCCCCACCGGCCTGCCGCTGGCGGAGTTCTACCGCGAACTGGTGCGCACCCAGGCGGTGATCAACCGCAAGCACCTCGGTGTCAGCACCGCCCTGGGCGCGGCCCGCATCCTTGCGGGCAACCTGGCACGCGGGCAGACCAACTTCGCCCGCATGCTGTTCAAGTTCAACAGCGTCTACAACCCGGACCGGCAAGTCGCCGACCACCAGCGGCCGGTGCGCTACGAGCTGCCCCTGCCCGTCCGTGCCGCGCCCGGCGACCGGCGCCAGCTCTACGTCCACGCCACGCCCACCGCCCACCGCCGCCCCACCGCGCCGCCGGTGCCCGACTGAGTTCCGCCGGCGCCAACCCCGCCTTCTGCTCGGATGATCCGCACCATGGGAGAACTCATGCCTGACAACTGGCCGGTGGACGCGGCGGTGCAGCCCGACGGCCACCACCGCCCCGGCAGTTCCGGGAGCTCCGCCGACCTCAGGCGCGTCGGCATCAACCCCGACTACTGGTACCCGGTGGCCACTTCCCGCAGGGTGCGGAAAGGCAGGACGTTCGCCACCGCGTTCGCCGGGGAGCGGATCGCCCTGTACCGCGGCGAGAGCGGGACCGTCCACGCCCTGGAGGACCGCTGCGCCCACCGCCAAGTCCCGCTGAGCATGGGCGTGGTGGAGGGCGACACGCTCCGCTGCTGCTACCACGCCTGGCAGTACCGGGGCGACGGCCGCCTCTCGCAGATCCCGTACCTCTCCAAGGAGACCGAGCGGCCGCCGAAAGGCGTTCGCGCCTACCCCGTCCGCGAGGCGCACGGCCTGGTGTTCGTCTTCCCGGGGGACCCGGAGAAGGCGGCCACCGTGCCGTTTCCCGCATTCCCCGAGCTCGATCCCGCCAAGCACCGGACCATGATGTTCTCGCGGCTGGTGCGCTGCCACTACTCGTTCATGCACGAGAACCTACTCGACATGAACCACCAGTTCCTGCACCGCGGCATCCTCGGCAAGATCCACCCGGAGCTGCTGGAACGCCGCAAGAGCGCGCGGTCGGTTCAGGCCCGGTACCTCTTCACCCATGCCGGCGGGAAGAAGGACCGCGGAGCCGGGTTCCTCGCCAGCGAGGGCATCGGCGGCAAGGACTCGGCGGACCTCATGACGATCCGAACCGAATACCCCTACCAGACCCTCGAACTCCTCCCGGAGAACGCCGAACTGCCCTCGTTCTCGCTCTGGGCGGCCTATGTGCCGAAGGACGCCGAACAGCGCACCAGCAACACCTTCGGCCTGCTCACGATCGCGAAGCCGTCGATCCCGGGGGCGCTCCACCTCGCCTGGCCGCTCATCCGGCGCTTCACCGAGCGGGTGTTCGCCCAGGACCGGACGGCGGTCGAGGCCGAACAGCGGGCCTGGGAGGAGCAGGGCGAGGACTGGAACCACGAGGTCTTCCCGCTGATCCTCGAAGTCCGGGATCTCCTGCGCGCCAACGGAGTTCCGCTTCGGCCGGTCGTGCGGTGCGGCGAGTCCGCGGTGCCGTGCGCCGTCGCCGCACCGCAGGCCGAGCGCCACCCGGACGGCCCGGCCCTGCCGTAGCCGCGCCCAACTAGCCGGAGATCTCAGGAGTTCCGGGTGTGGTGGTCCAGCAGGCGGGTGAGCAGCTGCACGAACTGGTCGCGTTCGGCCGGGCTCAGCGGCGCGAGCAGTTCGTCGTGCAGGTCGTCCAGGACCTTGTCGAGGCGGCGCAGCCGGCGGCGGCCCTCGGTGGAGATCGTGATGACGTTGCGGCGCCGGTCGTCGGGGTCGGGCGCCCGCTCGACGAGGTCACGCTCGGCCAGTTCGTTGAGCACACCGACCATGTCGCTGCGGTAGATGCCGGAGCGCCTGCTCAACTCCGCCTGGCTGCCCGGCCCGTACTCCTGCAGTGAGGTGAGCACGGCGTAGTGCCACTTGCGGCTGTCGGCCTCGGCCAGTCCGTCGGTGATCAACCGGTCCGACCGCACGGTCAGTTGGGACAGCAGTCGGCTCGCCCGCCGGCGCAGCCTCTCGGGTGTCCGGAGCGTGCCGTCGTCGGGCGGGTCCGGGGCTTCGCCTCTGCTCATGGCGCCCATCCTACCGATTGCGTTAGTCCCACTAACGATGTACCGTCACTTCCGCCAAAACGTTAGTGCCACTAACGTTGTTTGAGTGGACTCCACGGAAGGAAGATCTTGCCGATCAAGAACGTGCGGATTCCCACCACGGACGGCACGGCCGACGGCTTCGCCGCTTTCCCCGACGGTGGCGGGCGGCACCCGGGGGTGCTGCTGTACCCGGACGCCTTCGGCGTGCGGCCCGTGCTGGAGGAGATGGCCCGCGAGCTGGCCGGACACGGCTACTACGTGCTGGTCCCCAACCTCTACTACCGGCACGGCCCGGCACCGGTGATCGAACTCCCGGCGTACATCGGGGAAGAGGAGCGGCCTGCGGTCTTCGCCCAGCTGATGCCCTTGATCCAGGCTCACGCCACCGAACGTGTCCTGCGCGACGCCGACGCCTACCTCCGGTTCCTCACCGGCCAGCCCGAGGTCAGCGCCGGACCGGTCGCCGCGATCGGCTACTGCATGGGTGCCATGCTGGCGCTGCGCACCGCGGCCGCCCACCCGGACCAGGTTGCCGCCGTCGCCGGATTCCACCCCGCTTTCCTGGTCACCGACGCGCCCGACAGCCCGCACCGCGTCTTCCCCGAGCTCAGCGCCCAGGTCCATCTCGGCCTGGCCGAAGGCGACATGACGCCCGAGTCCACCAGCAAGCTCAACCAGGCCCTGGACGCCGCTGGTGTCGACCACAGCTGCGAGATCTACCCCGACACCATCCACGGCTTCACCATGTCCGACACCTCGGCCTTCAACCCCGCCGGACTGCAGCACCATTGGGACCGCCTGCTCCCGCTCCTCGGCCGCACCCTGGCCGACAGCTGACGCTCCGCGCTTCGAGGGAGGCGGAACTCCCTTGAGCGGAACTTGAGTGGAACTCCGTTGAAGCACGCGGTGATCAGAGGACCTTGGCGAGGAAGGCACGGGTGCGCTCATGCTCGGGGTGGTCCAGCACCGCGCCGGGCGGGCCCTGTTCGACCACCACGCCGCCGTCCATGAAGACCACGGTGTCCGCCACCTCGCGGGCGAACCCGATCTCATGGGTGACGACGATCATGGTGGTGCCGCTCCGGGCCAGGTCCCTGATCACGTCGAGCACCTCGCCGACCAGCTCGGGGTCGAGCGCCGAGGTGGGCTCGTCGAAGAGCAGCACCTTGGGCTTGAGTGCGAGCGCCCGGGCGATGGCCACGCGCTGCTGCTGGCCGCCGGACAGCTGCCGGGGGTACGCGTCGGCCTTGCCGGCCAGGCCGACCCGGTCAAGCAGATCGAGGGCGGCGGCGCGCGCCTCGGCCCTGGGACGCTTCAAGGCACTGACGGGTGCTTCGACGAGGTTCTCCAGGACGGTCAGGTGCGGGAACAGGTTGAAGTTCTGGAAGACGAACCCGATGTGGGTGCGCTGGCGCAGGACTTCACGCTCGGGGCGCTCGTGCAGTCGCCCGCCCGAGTACCGGTACCCGATGAGTTCGCCGTCGATGGAGACATGGCCCCGGTCGAGCTTCTCCAGGTGGTTGACCGCCCGGAGCAGGGTGGACTTGCCGGAACCGGACGGGCCCAGGACGACCGTGACCGAGCCGGCCGCGACCTGGAGGTCGACGCCGCGCAGCACCTCCAGCCGGCCGAAGCTCTTGTGGACGCCCCGGATGTCGACCATCACGTCACTGCTCATCACAGGCTCCTCGCAGTCGGGTTCGGGGGCGCGGCGGTCATGCCGGTCGTCCTCAGGGGTGCTCGGGTGGGCTGATCCGGGACTCCTCGATGGCGGAGCCGGTGACGGCCCACTTCCGCAGGATCCGGTCGTAGGTGCCGTCCTTGATCAGCTGGTTGACGGCGGCCTGGAAGGCGGGGGTGAGCGGCGAGCCCTTCTTGAAGGCGAAGCCGACGTCGAGCCGGTGGAACTCGCTCAGGAACCTGGTACCGGCGGCGGGTTGGGCGGCCTGGTAGCGCAGGCCGTTGATGGTCGACATGACGACGTCCACCCGGCCCTGCTGCAGGCTGCTGAGGATGGCGGCGGTGTCGGAGTAGACCTTCACCTCGAAGGGCTTCTTGCCGGCGCCCGTGCAGACGTCCTTCTTGGCGTTCAGGGTGCTCTCGAAGGTGGTGCCCGCACCGGTGCCGATGGTCAGCCCGCAGAGCTGGGTCAGGTCGGTGACGGGCTGGACGGCGGTGTTGTCCTTGCGCACCGCGAAGCCCTGGCCGTCGTCGATGTAGGTGACGAAGTCGATGCTCTTCAAACGGGCGCTGGTGACACCGAAGTTGCCGGTGCCGACGTCGAACTTGCCGCTGCCGAGCGCCGGCAGGATGCTCTCGAAGGCCGCCTCCTGGCGCTCGACGCGGATGCCGAGGACCTTGGCGACGGCATCGGTGATGTCGATGTCGACGCCGGCCGGCTGCTTCGTCGCCGGGTCCGAGTAGAACGCGGACGGCGGGTAGCCGAAGGAACTGCCGACCTTGACGCTCCCGGCCCCGCGCACCTGCGCGGGCAGCAGCGCCGCGATGGCGTCCACCTGCTGCTCACCCGTGACCACGTCCTGGCTCGAAGTGCCGGCCGGCGCAGTGGCGTTGGAGGCGCAGCCGGCCAGCAGCACGGCAGCGGCGGCCACCGCGGCGGCGGCGAGTACGGCTCTGGTCATGCCTGGAACGCGATCAGCTGGTGGCGGTCCTGCTCGGCGCGGGCCGCCTTCGCCGCGTCCCGCCTGGCGACCTCCTCGCGGACGATCGGGATGACGTACCGGCCGAAGTCGATCGCGTCGTTCAGCAGGTCGTAGCCGCGCGCGGAGAGGATGTCGACGCCCAAGTCGTAGTAGTCCAGCAGCGCCTGGGCGACCGTCTCGGGAGTGCCGACCAGGGCGTTGGAGTTGCCCGCACCCCCGGTGGCGGCCGCGGTCGGTGTCCACAGGGCGCGGTCGTAGCGCTCGCCCGCCTTCGCGATCTCCAACAGGCGCTGCGAGCCGGTGTTCTCCGGCCGGTAGCTGCCGTCGGCCGCAGGCTGGTACCGGCGGCGGACCAGCTGATCGCCGTTCGCCTTGCGGGCGTTGATGGCGTCGACGGTCCGGTAGGCCTTCTCCCACGCCAGCTCCTCGGTCGGCGCGATGATCGGGCGGAAGGCCACCTGGATGCGCGGAACGTCCGTCCGACCCGCCGCGCGCCCCGCCGCCTTCACGGCCTCGATCTGCTCGGCTGTGCGATCCAGCGGCTCCCCCCACAGGCAGTAGATGTCCGCCTCGGCGCCGCCGGCCGCATAGGCGGCGGGGGAGGAGCCGCCGAACGAGACGTTCGGCCGGGGCTGCTGGACCGGGAAGACGTCGGAGACGAAGTCCTGGAAGCGGTAGTACTCGCCATCGTGGTCGAACGGCTCCCTGCTGGTCCAGATCTTCTTGACGATCCGGATGTACTCGCGGGTCCGGTCGTAGCGCTGGTCCTTCGTCAGGAAGTCGCCCTCGCGCTGCTGCTCGTGGTCATTGCCGCCGGTGATGAAGTGCACGGTCAGGCGACCGCCGCTGATCTGGTCGAGAGTGGCGAAGGTCTTGGCGGCGAAGGTGGGGTAGGAGACGTTGGGCCGGTGCGCGAGCAGGATCTGCAGCCGCTCCAGCCTGCCGGCGAGGTACGCGGCCGCCGGGGCGGGGTCCGGAGAGCCGGCGCCGTAGGCGAACAGGACGCGGTCCCAGCCGTTGTCCTCGTGGGCGCGGGCCAGCCGCAGGGTGTAGTCGCGGTCGAAGGCGGCGGTGGTGCGGGCGGTGGTCTCCGAGCCGTCGGCGGTGGCGGCGATTCCCAGGAACTCGACAGGCATGACGGTTGGGCCTTTCGGAGGGTGGGATGCTGAACTGGCCGACAACCAGGGGCCGTCGGCGTACGGCAGAGCGGAATCAGGTGCGTGTGATGGCCGGTCAGCTGGAGCGAGCGGCGAGGGGGAGGACGGCAGCGTGCGCCCGATGTCCGTCCGTGCGGTGACATCCGCGCACAGGGAGCGGATGGCTGGACGGGGTTCCCGGCCCGCGACGGGGCGACCGAGGGAGGTCTCCGAAGGAGACAGCGACCCGGGGCGGCTCCAGCACTCGCTGGCGCCCGCCGGTCGCTGGTGGGCCGGTCAGACGGCCCGCTGCCGGGTCAGCCGCGACACGCCGCGGACCACACCCGACCGAAGTCGATGTGGTCGCGGGTGACCAGGGGCTGGGCGGCGTTCATGGCGTAAGTTGAGCAGTGAAGCGGGAGTTCGTCAACCACCGTCCGACCACCGGGACTCCCGCCGGTTCCTTGACAGGGCAAGTCGGCTGCCCCGTACGATCGTAGGCGGAGCGAGTGAGCAACGGGCCCAGTGCCCGGCCGCGTTGAGGGACGCGGTTGTGCGTGATGGCAGCCCGTGATCCACTCTGCCGCTCTGGAGTCCGCCCTCATGGCCATGCCGCAGGACATCCTGCCCGCCACCAACGCCGCACCGGCCGAACCGGCCCCCGACCCCGCCGCCGCGATCGTCGTGCGCCGACGCCCCGGCCGGCTCCTCGCGGGTGCGCTCGTAGCGCTGCTCGTGCTGGCGGTACTGGACTCGCTGGTCCGCAACGCCGCCTTCCAATGGGCCGTGGTCGGCCACTACTTCACCTCCGCCGCGATCCTGGACGGCCTGCTGCTCACGCTCTGGCTGACCGCCGTGACGCTGGCCCTGGGCTTCCTCCTCGGCACCGGCCTGGCGGTGCTCCGGATGTCCGACAACCCAGTGCTGCGGCGGGTGAGTTGGGCCTACATCTGGGTCTTCCGCTCGACACCGCCGCTGGTGCAGCTGCTGTTCTTCTTCAACATCGGCGCGCTCTATCCGACGCTGAGCCTGCGCATCCCGTTCGGCGGGCCGGAGTTGGCCCACGTCAGGACGGTCAACCTGCTCGGTCCGACGGTGACCGCCGTGGTCGGACTCACACTGCTGGAGGCCGCGTTCGCCGCCGAGGTGGTGCGCGGCGGGATCCTGTCGGTGGAGCGCGGGCAACTGGAGGCCGCTCAGTCGCTGGGGCTCGGTCGGCTGCGCGTGCTGCGCCGGATCGTCCTGCCGCAGGCGATGCGCTCGATCGTGCCCGCGGCCGGCAACATGCTGATCGGCGCACTCAAGGGAACCAGCATCGTGAGCGTGCTGGCGGTGCACGACCTGCTCTACTCCGTCCAGTTGGTCTACAACCAGACCTACCAGATCATCCCGCTGCTGACGGTCGCGACCCTCTGGTACCTCGCGGTCACCAGTGTGCTCGCCGTCGGCCAGCACTACCTGGAGCGGTACTACGCCCGCGGCCACCGGCCGGGCGGTGCGGCATGAGCACCTTGGTGATCGTGGGCGCGGGACCGCGCGCAACCGGCCTGCTGGAACGGATCGTCGCCAACGCGCCGGAACTCCTCCCGGCGGACCGGCGCCTGCACATCCACCTGGTCGACCCGCACCCGCCGGGCGCCGGCCGGATCTGGCGCCACGCGCAGTCGCCGCTGCTGCGGATGAACTCGATGGCCGAAGACGTCACGATGTTCACCGACCCGAGCTCCACCATCGAAGGACCAGTGCGCCCAGGCCCGTCACTCGCCGAATGGGCGCAGCGGATCCGCGAGTCCGAGCCGTACGAGCTGCCGGCGGATCCCGGGGTGGCCGCCGAGCTGGCCGCCCTGTCGCCCACCGACTTCCCGACCCGGCGGGCCCAAGGCGCCTATCTGCACTGGGTGTTCCGGCGCACGCTCGCCGACCGCCCCGAGCACATCACCGTCACCGTCCACCAGGCGAGTGTGGTCTCGCTCGCCGGGCCGACCGACGGGCCGCAGGAGGTGCGGCTGACCAACACCACCCTGCTGGCGGACCAAGTCGTCCTGACCCTCGGCCATCTGGGCTCGGCACCCGACTCCCGGCACCAGGAGATGGCGGACTTCGCGGCCCGGCACGGCCTGTTCCACCTCCCGCCCGCCTTCTCCTCGGACGTCGACCTGTCCGGCCTCGCCCCAGGCGAACCGGTGATCGTGCGCGGCTTCGGCCTGGCCTTCATCGACCTGATGGTGCTGCTCACCGAGGGCCGCGGCGGCCGGTTCGAGCAGGCCGGGACCGAGCTGGTCTACCGCCCGTCCGGGCAGGAACCGGTGATCCACGTGGGCTCGCGCCGAGGCGTCCCGTACCACTCCAAGACCGCCTACCGGCTGCAGGCCCACCGGCAACGCTGCCGCGGTACTTCGGCGCCACCGTGGTGGACGAGCTGCTCGATCGGCCGCACCGACTGGAATTCCGGCGCGACATATGGCCGTTGATGGCCAAGGAGATCGGCTTCGGCTACTACCACGAGCTGTTCCACGCCCACCCCGAACGCACCGCCCTGCCCTGGGCGGACTTCCTGGCCGCCTACGACCGGCTCGACTGGTACTCCCCGACGCTGGCCCAGCTGATCGGCGTCGCGGTCCCCGAGCCCGCCGACCGGCTGGACTTCGAGGCACTGGACCGGCCGCTCGCCCAGCTGGAGTTCGACACCGCCGAGCAGTTGCAGAAGCAGCTGCGGGACCACATCGCCGACGACGCGGACCGGCGGTCCGACCCGGCGTACAGCGCCGACCTGGGAGCGTTCCTCGCCCTGCTCTCGCTCTTCGGCCAGCTGCCCCGGGTGGTCTCCTCGGGGCGGCTCACCGCCCGCTCGATCGCCGAGGAGCTGGACGGCTGGTGGAGCGGGTTCTTCAACTTCCTCGCCTCCGGGCCGCCCGGCTTCCGGCTGCGCCAACTGCTCGCGCTGTCCGAGGCGGGCGTGGTGCGCTTCCTCGGCGCGGACATCCGGGTGAGCGCGGACGAGGCGGCGGGCAGCTTCCTCGCGACCAGCCCGACCGTGCCCGGGCGGGTGGTGCGGGCCGACGCGCTGATCGAGGGGTACCTGCCGAAGCACACGCCGGCCCGCACGGACGATCCGCTGCTGCGCGAACTGCACCGGGTGGGCGAGATCGCCGAGGAGGTGGTCGCGGACGACACCGGCACCCACCGCTCCGGCCTGGTGGCGGTCTCACCGCCCGACGGCCGGATGCTCGACCCCACCCTGGGCGGCGCCCCGCACCCCCGGCGCCGCGCCCTCGGCCCGCACACCAACGGCCGGGCCTACGCGGCCTTCGCCCGGCCCGGCACCAATGCGCCGGCCTTCCGGCAGAACGACGCCGCGGCGCGGGCGATCCTGCGCAGCCTGGCCGAGGAGGCATGTCTCCCTGTGCCGGGGCGGTGAGTGTCGGCCCCACCGCCCCTCGGCACGGCTCAGCGGGCGCGGGTCAGACCGGTCCTGATGGTGAGCGCGTCGACGAAGCCGTCGAGGGCGTCCAGCAGCCGGAGTTCGGCCTCGGGGCGGATCCGGGCCGCACCGCCGGCCAGCCGCTCGACGTCCTTGTCGAGCAGGAAGCAACCGGCGACCACATGCCGCGCACCCAGGGCCGACAGCACCGGCCGCAGGGCGTAGTCGATCGCCAGCAGATGGGCGAGGCTCCCGCCGGTGGCCACCGGCAGCACGGCCTTCCCGGCCAGACCCGACTGCGGCAGCAGGTCGAGGAAGGACTTGAGCAGGCCCGTGTAGGACGCCTTGTAGACGGGTGTGGCGACGATGACCCCCTCGGCCGTGGCGAGCGCGTCCGCCGCGGCACGGATGGCCGGACTGTCCGACCGCCCCGCGAGCAACTCGGTTGCGGGCAGCTCGCGCACAGCGAGCTGCCGTGCCGCGATGCCTCTCGCGGCGAGCTGGTTCACCAGGTGTCCGGTGACCAGAGCGGTACGGGAATCGACGGACGGGCTTCCGGATATGGCGAGGACAGAGGTCATCTGCTGCTCCAGGCTCGGGAACTGGCCGCAGGCACGTGCGCGCGGTGGAGAATTCGCATGGCGATACCGGGAGTCGGACTCGACGGTTCATCGCGCGGCGAGACGATTCCGCTCCCGGACCTGAAACCGAACGGATCATCCGGGGCGGGCAACGGTGGAACGAGCTCAGGCGGGGATCAGCGACCGACCGGACAGAGGGCGCTCGCGTGCCGTCGCAGATCGACGTGCAGGCGCGCCACAAGGCTCTGAGCTTGACTCACAGCAGGAGCATGCAGGACATCCCGCCGCTTCGTCAACGATGGACCGTTCTCATCGCCCCGTGGTGATCGCCCTGGTGGAGCGGATGGCTCTCGCAGTGGCTCAGGGAGATCACTGCACAAGGGGGCTGCTGCGAGCCGCCGGTCAAGTGGCGGCGATATGGCGGGTCCTTGGCGTGGTGCGCTGACCGGCCAGAACGCCAGCCTGATCACCGGCAACCGCAACCGCAATCGGCGGTACACCTCTCGGTGCTGACGGATAACGAGTCGGCCGCCTTATGCTGACGAACGTTCGTGCTGTAAAGCTCGAACGACTGCGGCGGAGGGGCGTGGTCCAGCGTGCGACGGCCCCGCCGGCCGGCGCACCAGACCTGGACACGGGGGAGGAGAACGAGTGCAGTACGGGATTCTGGGGTTGTTCGAGGTCCGGTTCGACGGCGCTTCGGTGGAGGTCCCCAGACCTCGCCAACGCGCCGGGCTGGCTCTGCTACTGGCCAACACCAACCGTCCGGTGAGCATCGACCGGATGGTGGACGCGCTGTGGGGTGAGGCCCCGCCGCAGACCGCCCGCGCCCAAGTGCACAAGGTGGTCTCCGCCCGCCGGCAGGTGCTCCCGCCGGCGGGCTCGCGCCTGCCCACCTTCGAACCGGCGGGCTACCGGCTCGCGGTCGACGAGGCGGACCTGGACGCGACGGCGTTCGCCGCGGCACTGGCCCGGCCGCTGCCGCGGGCCCTGGAGTCCGTCCACCTGATCGAGTAGTCGGCCCCCGGTGGACGCTACCGGCTGCCACCGTCTCTTGCCCCCGTGCCCCGCCGACCCGGCGGCTATGAAGGGTACTTGGGGCGCTCGAGCTGTTTGCCGTCGACGAACAGGTCGACGCGCTCGTTGTAGAAGGCGATCAGGCCGGCGATCGGCTGTACCTCGCGGGTGGGGAAGTCGTAGCACCAGGCGAGGTCGGGGTGCAGGCGGTCGCCGATCCTGGCGGACCAGTAGCCGCTGGTGGTGCCCTTGTAGGGGCAGCGGGTGACGGTGTCGCTGGGCTCCAGTCTGCTGAAGTCGACATCGGTGCGATTGAGGTAGTACCGGGTCGGAAGCAGGGTCTCGAAGACCAGCACCGGCGACGAGGACTCGGCCAGCACCACTCCGTTGCGCTCCACCCGTACGGTCCGGGTGGAACGCAACGCGTCCACTCGCACATACGGGTTGCGCGGGTGCACGAAGACCTGCTCGTCCTCCTCGTACCAGGCGTCCAGCGCGGCCCAGGTGAACCGCACGGTGCCACTGAGCCCCGGGACCGGCGACTCGCCCATCACCCGCGCGGCCCGCGGCCGCAGCACCTCACCCACCCGCAGCCCGAACCACTGCGCCGTCCCGCGCGAACTCTCATCCGAGCCGGCCTCCTCGTCCGGCACCAGCAGTTCCGCCCGCACATCGGCCAACGGGATGTAGAACTGCGGAAAGTACGGCTTCTCCCAGACGTAGCGCGCCTGCGCGGTGTCGAAGACCGTCTCGCCACCCAGTACCGCGCGGACCCGCCGGGGCACCGGCTCCACATGGTTGACCGGCATGGTCACCGGCGGCAGCTTCAGCTGATCGTCCATCAGAGTCCCGCCTCCTCATCGGCAGGCGCGGCCCGGACGCCTGCGCCCCAGTCGACAGTCAACCACGACACCGCAGTCCCATGCCGTTGTGCTGGTGCCTACCTGTCGGCGCGTCGTCGGCCGTCCGGTCGCTCCGCGGAGGCGTATCGAATCCCTCGGGAAGGAGTCTTCGCCGAAGCCAGCGCCGCGCTCCGCGAGCCGGTCGAGGACAGCCGCCGCGTCGAGAGGCCGGCGGCAGCACACGTGGTACTGATGGTCAGGGTGCTGGTACACGTGGGCGAGAGCGTGGGCCGTCAACCGCTCGGCGGCCCCGTAGACCGCATGGACGCCGACGAGTTCGCCGTGCCGGTCGTACCGCAGGTCGAAGGTGGTGGAAGGGCCATCGGCCGTGTCGTGCCCCGACCGGTCGATCCCGTCCAATCCCCGCGCCTGCGGTAGCGAGAGGCCACGGATCACCAAGTGACCGGCAACGCCTGCAGGCCGCGGAAGACCAGTTCCGGCACGTAGGTGAGCTCGGACTCGTCAACGGCGAGGCGCAGTCCCGGATACCGATTCACCACGGACCCGATCGCCACCCGCATCTCCCGGCGGGCCAATATCGCGCCGAGGCAGAAGTGCGGTCCGTGCCCGAAGGCGAGGTGCGCTGCCGGTCCTTCGCGCGTGATGTCGAACCGGCCGGGATCCGGGTACACACCGGGGTCGCGGTTGGCCGCGACGATGACCGGCAACACCGGTTCGCCCGCCCCCAGTTCGACGCCCTCCAGATCGACGGGATCGGTCGTGACCCGGACCTCGGCCGAGGTGAAAAGCCTGCTGTAGCGCAGTAGTTCGTCGACCGCCGGTCCGATCAGGTCCGGTGACGACCGCAGCAGCGCGAGTTGGTCCGGGTGGCGCAGCAGGGTCAGCAACGAGTTGCCCAGCTGGTTGACGGTCGTCTCGTGGCCGGCGATCAGCAGGCCCTCGAGGTTGGCCAGCAGCTCGGGTTCGGTGAGGTGGTCGCCCTCGTCGTTGGCGGCGACCATCGCCGAGATCAACCCGTTGTCCGGCTGCGCCCGCTTCTGACGCACCAGATCGGCGAGCCAGTCCTGCATCTCGCTCTGTGCGGCCCGCAGTTCGTCCGAAGTGATGTCCGTGACGAACAGCCGCCTGGTCCACCTACGGATGGCCTCCGCCTCGGAGTAGGGCACGCCGAGCAGCTCGCAGATGACCATCAACGGCAGTGGAGCGCAGAGACCTGCCACAAGATCCGCGGTTGGATCGAGGGAGTCGAGCAAGGAGTCCACGATGGACTGCACGCGTGGCTCGAGCTGATCGACCATGCGTGGGCTGAACGCCTGCGACATCAGCTTGCGCAGGCGGGCGTGGCGCTCGCCGTCCAGGCTGGTGACCAGTAACGGGTCGGCGGCGACGGACAGTTTCAGCGGGCTGCCCGGAAGTGTGGCCGCCTCCCGGCTGAACCGGCTGTCGCTCAGAACCTGGCGCACCGCCTTGTAGGAAAGGGCGAGCCAGACGTCTGCCGTACCCATCGTCGCGAGGACGACCGGAGCCTGCGCGAGCAGAGCCTCGGCTTCGGGCTCGTTGTCGAGGTGGTGTGGTGTGGTGAGGGGGAACGTGGGTCGCATCGCTGCCTCCTGACTGGATGTCACCAGGCCCGGGCACCGGGTGCCGGGCGCGAACGGCCGGGACCGATGCACGGATCGGTGACAGCTGGGTTGGGTGCCGCCGGGGGCGGTGGCGCTTCGCGATCGTCTCGAAGTCGATGGGGGTCGAATGGTTCAGCCGGAGCTGTCGGCGGCACCGGTGGTCGGTTCGCTCGATCCGGGTAGTGATCGCCGCGCGGAGGTTTCCCGGGTGGCCGGATGACGGTCGAGGACGTTCTTCTGCGCGAGTGCGAATGGGATTCTAGGGCGTTGTCACCGGCGGCGTCGACGGTGCCCATGAACCCGGCCCGGTCGCGGTACTACAGGACGTGGACGAACTACGGTGACCGCACCGGCAGGTTCACCGGCAGATTCGCCAGCAGGTCCGCCGGCGGACACTGCGACGGGCCGTCCGTAAGCAACGACGCGTTTCATGGGGCACGGGACGGATCTCGCCAAGGTGCCTTGGTCATGCAGGCATATGACGTTGTGTGCCTCGTCTGAGACAGCCTTCGCCTGGCCTATGGCGATGGCGTGATGTTGCTGCAAAGATCCTTCACGCGGTGGGACGATCACCGCCTCGGCCCCTACGCACAGCTCACCAGCGCATCTTCCTCAAAGAGCGTCGCCAACGCTGTCGCTTTCGAGGACCGCTCCACTGATCCAGGCGCCCGAAGTTCGGTCGAGTCCGGGGTCGGATACCACCGGGGCGCCGGGCTGCCCGCGCGCTCGATGATCCGGCCGCTTGCGCGGCCGGATCCGCACCATTGGGACTCCTACGGAAACACCCCGCCTTCCTTCATTCCCCGGCTCATGAGGTGTCGATGTGATGCGCTTCCCCCTGGATTCGGACGCTGATCGTGTCGCTGTCATCGGAATGGCGGGCAGGTTGCCGAAAGCCCCGGATCCGGAGGCGTTCTGGCGACTGCTGTGCGACGGGGCCGACGCGATCACCGCGCCGCCCGTGGGCCGGCAGGGCGTACGGCACGGCGGCTACCTGGACCGGGTGGACGGCTTCGACGCGGCGTTCTTCGGTGTGTCCCCCCGTGAGGCCGCCGGCATGGACCCGCAGCAGCGGCTCATGCTCGAACTCGCCTGGGAGGCCCTGGAGGACGCCCGGACCGTGCCGAGCACGCTGACGGGCGGCCCGACGGGGGTGTTCGTCGGCTCGATGTGGGAGGACTACACGTCCCTGGCCTACCCCAGTCACATCACGCCGCACACGCTGACCGGCACCAACCGGGGCGTCATCGCCAACCGCGTCTCGCACTTCCTCGGTGTGCGCGGACCGAGCATGACGGTCGACACAGCGCAGTCGTCGGCGCTGGTCGCGGTGCATCTGGCGGTCGAGAGCCTGCGCCGCGGCGAGTCGGCGCTCGCCCTGGCCGGCGGGGTGAACCTCAACCTGACCGCCGCCCGCGAGGAGGGAGCGGCGGAGTTCGGCGGCCTGTCCCCGGACGACCGCTGCTTCACCTTCGACGCCCGGGCCAACGGCTTCGTCCGCGGCGAGGGCGGCGCCTTCCTCGTCCTGAAACCGCTGGACCGGGCCCTGGCCGACGGGGACCGCGTCTACGGTGTCATCCGGGGCAGCGCGGTCAACAACGACGGCGCCACACAGAGCCTGACCGTGCCCAGCGCGCAGGCCCAGGAACAGGTCATCCGCGAGGCACTGGCCCGCGCCGGCGTGCGTCCCGCGGATGTGCAGTACGTGGAGCTGCACGGCACCGGCACCGCTGTCGGCGACCCCATCGAGGCCGCCGCCCTCGCGGCGGCCTACCGCGACCCGGCCGGGTCCGGCGACGCCGACAGCGCCCTGCGGGTCGGATCCGCCAAGACGAACGTCGGCCACCTGGAAGGCGCCGCGGGCATCGTCGGTCTGCTCAAGGCCGTCCTCAGCGTGTACCACCGCGCACTGCCGCCGAGCCTGAACTACGAAACCCCCAACCCCGGCATCCCTCTCAACGCACTGGCGCTGCGGGTCCAGACCGCTCTGACCCCCTGGCCGCGGCCCGACGCGCCCCTGCTCGCCGGCGTGTCGTCGTTCGGCATGGGCGGCACCAACGCGCACGTGATCGTCGAGCAGGCGCCCGATGCGGCCGCGCCGCCGGCCCGGCGGCCCGCCCCTGAGGCCCGGCCGGCGCCGTGGATCGTCACGGCGCGGACCAAGCAGGCGCTACGAGCGCAGATCGAGCGCCTGCGCGAACACGCGCGCAGCCACCCGGACCTGACCGGCGCCGAGGTCGCGCACGCGCTGGCCACCACCAGAACCCGCTTCGCGCACCGCGCGGTCCTGCTCGACTCCGCCCAGGTCGCCGCCGGCCGGGCCGGCACCCCGGGCCGTACCGTCTTCGTGTTCCCCGGCCAGGGCGCGCAGTGGGTCGGCATGGGCCGGGAGCTGTACGCCGCGTACCCCGCCTTCCGGGCCGCCATGGACGAGTGCGCCCAGGCCCTGGCCCCGTACACCGACTGGTCCCTGGCCGATGTCCTGGACGGCGCCCCGCTCGACCGCGTGGACATCGTGCAGCCCGCCCTGTTCGCGGTGATGGTGTCCCTGGCGGCACTGTGGCGCTCCTTCGGTGTCGAGCCCGACGCGGTGGTCGGGCACTCGCAGGGCGAGATCGCCGCGGCATACGTCGCGGGCGCGCTGTCGCTGTCCGACGCGGCCCGGACCGTGGCACTGCGCAGCCGCGCGCTGGTGGCGCTGACCGGCCGGGGCGGCATGGTGTCCGTGGCCCTGTCCGCCGAGCGGGCCGAGGACCACGTGTCGCGCTGGGGCGGCGCGCTGACGGTCGCCGTGGTCAACGCCACCGGCTCGGTCGTGGTGTCCGGCGACACGCAGGCCCTGTCCGAACTGGTCGAGTCCTGCGCGGCGGACGGTGTCCGCACACGCGTCGTCCCGGTGGACTACGCCTCCCATTCCGCGCACGTCGAGGCGATCCGCGAGCGGCTGCACACCGAACTGGACGGTGTGCGGCCGCGGCAGGGCACCATCCCGTACTACTCCGCGGTCACCGGCGGCCTCCTCGACGACACCACGGGGCTCGACGCCGGCTACTGGTACCGCAACTTGCGCGAGCCGGTCCGCTTCGACCTGGCCACCGCCGCACTGCTGGCGGACGGGCACGACGTCGTGGTCGAGGTCAGCCCGCACCCGGTGCTGCTGCCCGCCCTCGAACAGATCCTGGAACAGGCACGCGAGCGGACCGGAGTGCCCGGCGTCGCCACCGGCACGCTGGGCCGTGACCGGGGCGGGCCGGACGCCTTCCTGACCGCGCTGTCCCGGCTGTTCGTGGCCGGCGTGCCGGTCGACTGGTCCCCGGCCGTCGCCGAGGCCGCGCCGGTCGACCTGCCCACGTACGCCTTCCAACGTCGTTCGTACTGGCTGCCCGAAGCGACAGCCGGGCAGAGCGGACGGACCCCGGCCGGCCCGGGGACGCACGCAGCGGAGACCGCCGCGCCCGCCCGGCCGGACGGCGGCCCGGAGACCTGCGACACCGGGGCGGGCGGCACGGACACGGGCGACCTCGAGTCGGGCAACACGGTCGACGCGGCAGCCGTGGTCACCGCGCAGATCGCGCTCGTGCTGGGCCACGAGAACCCCGCGGACATCGATCCCGCGCTCACCTTCAAGGACCTCGGCTTTGACTCGGTCACCGGGCTCGAACTGCGCAACCGCCTGGCCGGCGCCCTGGATCGGCAACTCCCCTCCGGTCTCGTCTTCGACCACCCGACGCCCGCGGAGCTGATCGACTGGCTGCGCACCGGCCCCGGCGACCGGCCGGCCCCCGCCGCCCCGGCCGCCCACGACGACCCGGTCGTCATCGTGGGGATGGGCTGCCGCTTCCCCGGCGGGGTGGCCTCGCCGGACGACCTGTGGCGGCTCGTCGCGGAGGGCGTGGACGCGATCGGCGACTTCCCGGACGACCGCGGCTGGGACCTGGGCGGCCTGTACGACCCGGAACTGCGCGGCGCGGGCACCACGTACGTCACCCGGGGCGGGTTCCTGGAGGCGGTGGCCGGCTTCGACGCTCCGTTCTTCGGCATCTCGCCCCGCGAGGCGCTCGCCATGGACCCGCAGCAGCGGCTCGTGCTGGAGACGGCCTGGGAGACGTTCGAGCACGCCGGGATCGACCCGGCCTCGCTGCGCGGCAGCCACACCGGGGTGTTCACCGGCGTCTGGTCGTCCGGCTACGCGACCGGGCCCGGCCTGCCAGAGGACCTGGAGGGTTACCTGTTCACCGGCGTCGCGACCAGCGTCACGTCCGGCCGGGTCGCCTACCACCTCGGGCTGCGCGGTCCGGCGCTGTCCGTGGACACCGCCTGCTCGTCGTCCCTGGTCGCCGTCCACCTGGCCGCCCAGGCCCTGCGCGCGGGCGAGTGCTCGCTGGCGCTCGCCGGCGGCGTCACGATCATGGCGACACCGCTGGGCTTCACCGAGTTCTCCCGCCAGCACGGCCTCGCGGCGGACGGCCGCAGCAAGCCCTTCGCCGCCGCGGCCGACGGCACCAGCTGGGCCGAGGGCGCCGGCTTGGTGCTGCTGGAACGACTGTCGGACGCCCGCCGCAACGGCCACCGTGTGCTGGCGGTCGTCGCGGGAAGCGCGGTCAACCAGGACGGGGCGTCCAATGGGTTGACCGCGCCGAATGGCCCGTCGCAGGAGCGGGTGATCCGTCAGGCGTTGGCGAATGCCGGGTTGGAGCCGTCCGAGGTGGACGCGGTGGAGGCCCACGGCACCGGCACCACCCTCGGCGACCCCATCGAGGCCCACGCCCTGCTGGCCGCCTACGGTCAGGACCGGGAGGAGCCGTTGTGGCTGGGGTCGGTGAAGTCCAACATCGGCCACACCCAGGCCGCCGCCGGCGTCGCGGGCCTGATCAAGATGGTCATGGCGATGCGGCACGGCGAACTGCCGCGAACCCTGCACATAGACGCCCCCTCCCCGCACGTCGACTGGGCCTCCGGCGGCGTCCGGCTGCTTGCCGAGGCCCGGCCGTGGCCGGAGCACGAGCACCTGCGCCGCGCCGGCATCTCGGCCTTCGGCATCAGCGGCACCAACGCCCACCTGATCATCGAGCAGTCCTCCGACCCGGACCCCGGCCACCTTCCCGAACCCGCCGGCCGGGCCGCCCCCACCGCCTGGCTGCTGTCCGCGAAGACCGACGCCGCGCTGCGCGCCCAGGCCGAGCGGCTGCACGCGTACGCGACCGCCCACCCCGACGTCCCGGCCGCCGCGATCAGCCGCGCACTGGCCGCCCGCACCCGGTTCGAGCACCGGGCCGCGGTGGTCGGCGCCGACCGGGACGACCTGCTGTCCGGCCTGGCCGCGCTCCCGCCGGGCCTGCCGGGCCTGCCGGCCCGTACCGGCGGGACCGTGTTCGTCTTCCCCGGACAGGGGGCGCAGTGGGCGGGCATGGGCCGTGACCTGTATGAGCAGTCCGAGGTCTTCCGCGCCGGCATCGACGCCTGCGCCGCCGCCCTGGCCCCGTACACCGACTGGTCGCTGGTCGACGAACTGTGCCACGGCTCGCTGGACCGCGTCGACGTGGTGCAGCCGGCCCTGTTCGCCGTCATGGTGGCGCTGGCCGACCTGTGGCGGTCCTACGGCGTGCAGCCGGACGCCGTGGTCGGCCACTCCCAGGCGGAGATCGCCGCCGCGTACGTCGCCGGCGCGCTGTCGCTGCGGGACGCCGCCAAGGTCGTGGCGTCACGGTCCAGGGCACTGGCCGTCATCGCCGACCGGGGCGGTATGGTGTCCCTCGCGCTGTCCGTCGAACAGGCTGCCGGCTACCTGGCCCGTTGGGGCGAGCGGCTGACCACCGCCGTGGTGAACGGACCCGCGGCGGTAGTGGTGTCCGGTGGCCTCGACGTGCTGGACGAACTGCTGGCCGCCTGCGAGGCCGACGGCATCCGCGCCCGCCGCCTGCCCGTCAACTACGCCGCCCACTCCGCGCAGGTCGAGGCGATCCGCGAGCAACTGCTCACCGAACTGGCCGACATCACGCCCCACTCGGCGCCGATCCCGTTCTACTCCACGGTCACCGGCGAGCCGGTCGACACCTCCGCCCTCGACGCCGGCTACTGGTACCGCAACCTCCGCGAACCCGTTCGGTTCGACCTGGCCACCGCCCGGCTCACCGCCGACGGCCACGACCTGTTCCTGGAGGTCAGCCCGCACCCGGTGCTGGTGCCCGCGCTGGATGTCGCCGCCACCGGAACACTGCGCCGCGATCACGGCGGCCTCACCGAGTTCCTCGCCGCGGCGGGACGCCTCTACGCCGCCGGAGCCGACGTCGACTGGATTCCGGTCCTGCCCCGCACCGCACCCAGGGCGGACCTGCCCACGTACGCCTTCCAGCGCGAGCCCTACTGGGTGACCGCGACCCCGCCGGTGCCCCGTGACGACTGGCGGTACGAGGTGGCATGGGCGCCGATGAGCGGTACCGCGGCCCCGGTGGACCCGGATCGCTGGCTCGTCCTGGCCACGACCGGGCACCCGTGGGCCGAGGCCCTGCGCGAACGGGGCTTCGCGGTGGCCGACACCTGGGACGTGGCCGACACCGGGGACGCCCGGCCCGGGCCGGACGGTGTGCTGTCGCTGCTGGCGCTGGACGAGGAGCCGCACCCCGACCACCCGGTGCTCCCGGCGGGCCTGGTCCGCACCCTGGATCTGGTCCGCACCCTGGACCCGGTGCGCAGCCTGGACCCGGTGAGGACAGCGGCCGTCCCGCTGTGGTGCGCGACCAGCGGCGCCGTGAGCACCTCTGGCACCGACCCGGTCACCAGCCCGGCCCAGGCCCTGGCGTGGGGCACCGGCGCGTCCGCGGCGCTGGAGTTCCCGCACGGCTGGGGCGGCCTGGTCGACCTTCCCGCCGTGCCCGACGAGGAGAGCGTGAACGCGCTGCTCGTCGTGCTCGCCGGCACGGGCGAGGACCAGGTGGCGATCCGCGGCACCCGGCGCTTCGCCAAGCGGCTGCGCCGCAAGGCCTCATCGGGCCCGGCCGCGCGGCCCTGGCGGCCGCGGGGCACGGTGCTGGTCACCGGCGGCACCGGCGCGCTCGGCGGACATGTGGCCCGCCGCCTCGCGCGGCAGGGCGCGGAGCACATCGTGCTGGCCTCCCGCCGCGGCCCCGACGCACCCGGCGCGGCCGGCCTGCGCGACGAACTGGCGGCAGCCGGGGCGCGGGTGACTGTGGCGGCGTGCGACGTGGCCGACCGGGACGCCTTGCGGGACCTCGTCGAGCGCGTCGGCGACATCCGCGCGATCTTCCACACCGCCGGCGTGATCAGGGCGACCAGGCTGGCCGACACGACACCGGCGGAGTTCGCCGAGGTCATCATGGCCAAGGTCGCCGGGGCGGCGAACCTGGCGGAACTCCTGCCGGACCTGGACGCCTTCGTCCTGTTCTCTTCCACCGCGGGCGTGTGGGGCGACGGCCACGGCGCGGCCTACGCCGCCGGCAACGCCTTCCTCGACGCCCTGGCCGCACAGCACCGCGCCCAGGGCCGCGCCACGACCTCCGTCGCGTGGGGCATCTGGGCCGAAGGCGGCATGGCGGCCCTGGAGCCCGTGCAGCGCCAGCGCGCCCTGCTCGGCCTCGGCGAACTGGACCCGGGCCGGGCACTCGACGCGCTGCAGGACGTCCTCGACCACGACGAGGCCCTCGCGGTCGTCACCGAGGCCGACTGGGCACAGTTCGCCCGCGCCTACACCCACGCGCGGCCGAGCCGGCTGCTGCGGGACCTGCCCGAGGCCCACAGCCGGCCGCAGGTCCCCCGACCCGCGCCCTGTGCCGGCGGCACCGACCTGCTGGAGTTGATCACCACCCACGTCGCCGGGGTGCTGGGACACGCCACCCCCGAGCGGCTCGACCCCCGGCAGGCGTTCAAGGACCTGGGCTTCGACTCACTGACCGCGGTGGAACTGCGCAACCGCCTGACCGCCGCGCTCGGGGTGAAACTGCCCGCCACCCTCGTCTTCGACCACCCCACCCCGGCACGGCTGGCCGCCCACCTGTCCGGCGAGTCCGGCGAGCAGGACGCGCCGCAGTCCCCGGCCCCGGCCGCGACGGACGAGCCGATCGCGGTCATCGGCATGGGCTGCCGCTACCCCGGAGGCGTCGGCACCCCCGAGGACCTGTGGCGGCTGGTCGCGGACGGCGTGGACGCGGTCGGCGACTTCCCGGCCGACCGGGGATGGGACATCGACCGCCTGTACGACCCGACGGGAAGCCGCCCCCGCACGTCGAGCACGTCCCAGGGCGGCTTCCTCGACGCCGCCGGCGACTTCGACGCGGCGTTCTTCGGGATATCGCCCCGCGAGGCGCTCGCCATGGACCCGCAGCAGCGCATCCTGCTGGAGACCGCGTGGGAGACCATCGAGTACGCCGGTATCGACCCGACCACGCTGGAGGGCACACCCACCGGCGTGTTCACCGGCATGTGGTCCACCGGCTACGCCGCCGGGCCGGTCCCCGACGACCTGGAGGGCTACCAGGTCACCGGCACCGCGTCGAGCGTGGGCTCCGGCCGGCTGGCGTACCAGCTGGGCCTGCTCGGCCCGGCACTGTCCCTGGACACCGGCTGCTCGTCGTCCCTGGTGGCCCTGCACCTGGCCGCTCAGGCGCTGCGCTCGGGAGAATGCTCCTTCGCCCTGGCCGGCGGCGTCACCGTCAACGCGGCACCCACGCTGTTCACCGAGATGTCCCGGCAAGGGGCGAGCGCGCCCGACGGCCGCAGCAAGTCCTTCGCCGCCGCGGCCGACGGGGCGGGCTGGGCCGAGGGCGCCGGCCTGCTGCTGCTGGAACGCCTGTCCGACGCCCGCCGCAACGGCCACGAGGTGCTGGCGGTCGTCCGAGGCTCTGCCACCAACCAGGACGGCGCCTCCAACGGCCTGACCGCGCCCAACGGCCCCTCCCAGGAGCGGGTGATCCGTCAGGCCCTCGCCAATGCCGGGTTGGAGCCGTCCGAGGTGGACGCGGTGGAAGCCCACGGCACCGGCACCACCCTCGGCGATCCCATCGAAGCCCAGGCACTCCTGGCGACCTACGGCCGGGACCGGGTGGAGCCGTTGTGGCTGGGGTCGGTGAAGTCGAACATCGGCCACACCCAGGCAGCGGCCGGCGCGGCCGGCCTGATCAAGATGGTCATGGCGATGCGGCACGCCGAACTGCCGCGGACCCTCCACGTGGACGCGCCCACCCCGCACGTCGACTGGGCCTCCGGCGCGGTCCGCCTCCTCACCGAACCGGTCGCCTGGCCCGGGACCGGGCGGCCACGGCGGGCCGCCGTCTCCGCCTTCGGCATCAGCGGCACCAACGCCCACGTCATTATCGAGCAGAGCATCCTCGAACAGCCTGCCGAGGCCGACTCCGCCGCACCCTCTCCCCGGGGCCGCGCGGACGACCAGGTCCTCTGGCCGCTGTCGGCCAGGTCCGAGGTGGCGTTGCGGGAGCAGGCGCGCCGGCTGGGCGCCTTCACCGCCGTACATCCCGAGGTGAGCCCGGCGGCGGTCGGGGGCGCTCTGGCTGCCCGCACCGTGTTCGAGCACCGGGCCGTGGTGGTGGGCACCGCCGGGGCCCTGGAGGCCCTGGCCGTGGGCGGTACGGCGCCGGGTCTGGTCACCGGGACCGTCCGCCCGCTGGGTCGGTCGGTGTTCGTGTTTCCGGGGCAGGGTGCGCAGTGGGTGGGTATGGGCGGGGAGTTGTACGGCTCGGAGTCGGTGTTCCGGGAGGCGATCGATGCGTGTGACGCGGCGTTGGCGCCGTACACCGACTGGTCGTTGGTGGAGGTGCTGATCGGTGGTGGCTCGCTGGAGCGGGTGGATGTGGTGCAGCCCGCCTTGTTCGCGGTGATGGTGGCGCTGGCGGAGTTGTGGCGTGCCCATGGTGTGGTGCCTGATGCCGTGGTCGGGCATTCGCAGGGGGAGATCGCGGCGGCGTACGTGGCGGGGGCGTTGTCGTTGGAGGACGCCGCCAAGGTGGTCGCCCTGCGCAGCAAGGCCCTGGTCGCCCTGGCCGGACACGGCGGCATGGTCTCGGTCGCGCTGTCCGCGGACGACGCCGCCGGCTACCTCAGCCCCTGGGGCGACCGGATCACCGTCGCGGTGGTCAACTCCGCCTCGACCGTCGTCGTGTCCGGCGAACCCGGGGCCCTGGACGAACTGCTGGCAGCCTGCGCCAGGGACGGCATACGCGCCCGCGCCATCCCCGTCGACTACGCGGCGCACTCGGCGCAGGTCGAGGCGATCCGCGAGCAGCTTCTGACCGACCTCGCGGACATCCGGCCCAGGCCTGCGGCGATTCCCTTCTACTCCACGGTCACCGCGGAACCCGTCGGCACCTCCGCCCTCGACGCCGGCTACTGGTACCGCAACCTGCGCGAACCCGTTCGGTTCGACCTGGCCACCGCCCGGCTCACCGCCGACGGCCACGAGGTGTTCGTGGAAGTCAGCCCGCACCCGGTGCTGGTGCAGGACCTGGACGGCGTGGCGACCGGCACCCTGCGCCGCGACCACGGCGCCATCGGGGAATTCCACACCGCCCTGGCCCGCCTCCACGTCCAGGGCGTCGCCGTGACCTGGCCGCACGACCGCCCGCACGGCGTCAGGCTGCCGCGCTACGCGTTCCAGCGCAGCACCTACTGGCTCACCCCCGCGGCCGGCGACCACGGCACCGGGCACCCGCTGGCGGGCACCACGGTCGAACTGCCCGACGGGAGCACCGTCCACAGTGGCCGCGTCTCCACCCGCACCCACCCCTGGCTGGCCGACCACGCCGTTGACGGCACGGTCCTGCTGCCGGGCACCGCCTTCCTCGAACTCGCCACCCTGGCCGGCGGGACCCTTGACGACCTCGTCCTGCACCTGCCCCTCGCGCTCTCGGACACACCCACGGACATCCAGGTCTCGGTCGGCGCCCCGGACGACGCCGGCCGCAGCCCGGTCACCGTGCACTCCAAGGGCGGCGACGGCTGGGTCCGCCATGCGTCCGGAACTCTCGGCGGCCAGGTGACGGCCGGTCGCCTCGACTGGCCCGCGAGGAACGCCGAACCCGTGGACCCTGAAGGGTTCTACGCCTTCCTCGCCGGACTCGGATACCAGTACGGACCCGCGTTCCGGGGCGTGCGGAAGTTGTGGCGGGGCGAGGACGAACTGTACGCCGAGGTGTCCGTCCCGACGGCGCCCGCTTCGGCATCCACCCCGCGCTCCTGGACGCCGCACTCCAGCCGCTGATCCTGCTCAGCCCCGACACCCGGGTCCGGCTGCCGTTCTCCTTCTCCGGCGTCGCCGTGCACACCACCGGTGTGTCGTCCGCCCGGGTCCACCTGGTCCGCACGGGCACCGGCACCTACCGCGCGACACTGACCGACCTGTCCGGCAACCCGGTCGCGGACATCACCGCGCTGACCGTCCGTCCGGCCGCCGAGGCCCGGGCCGCGGTGCTGCACACCCAGTGGGTGCCCCTCACCGCGAGCACACCGACCGAGGTGGTGCCGAGCCCGGTACTCACCGCGGAAGCCGACGCGGACTCCGTGCACGCCCTCGTCCAGCGGGCCCGCGCGCTCGTCCAGGACTTCCTGGCCGAGCAGCCGGAGCGGGCGGCCGCACGCCTGGCCGTCCTGACCCGCGGCGTGGCCGGCGCGGCCGTACGCGGCCTGGTCCGCAGCGCCGCCGCCGAGCACCCCGGCCGGTTCGTCCTGGTCGACATGGGCGACGCGTCCGAGGAGGACGCGGTCCGGGCCGCCATGACAGCCGGCGACGAACCCGAACTGGCCCTGCGCCAGGAAGGCGTCCTCGTGCCGCGGCAGGCCAGGTACGCGCCGGAACTGACCGCCCCCGACGGCGCGTACCGGCTGAGCGAGTCCGGCACCGGGCAACTGGACGACCTGGCCCTGCTGCCCTGGCAAGAGGCCGCGCTGGAACCCGGACAGGTACGGGTCGCCGTACGCGCGGCCGGCCTGAACTTCCGCGACGTGCTCATCACCCTCGGCATGTACCCGGACCGGCCCCCGTTGGGCGGCGAAGGGGCCGGCACCGTCCTCGAGGTCGGCCCCGGCGTCACGGCCTGGCGGCCCGGCGACCGCGTCATGGGGATGATGCCCGGCGCCTTCGGGCCGCGCGCGGTCGCCGACCACCGGCTCCTGACGGCGATCCCGACGGCTGGAGCTTCACCGAGGCGGCGTCGGTGCCTATCGCGTTCACCACCGCCTGGTACGGGCTGTTCGACCTCGGCGAACTGCGCCCCGGCGACCGGGTCCTGGTCCACTCCGGCGCGGGCGGTGTGGGCATGGCCGCCATCCAGTTGGCCCTGAACAGCGGTGCGGAGGTCTTCGCCACCGCGAGCCCCGCCAAGTGGGACACCCTGCGGCGCCTCGGACTGGCGGACGACCACATCGGTTCGTCCCGCGACACTCGGTTCGCCGACCGGTTCCCGGCCATGGACGTCGTCCTCAACTCGCTCGCGGGAGAACTCACCGACGCCTCCCTGCGGCTGCTCGCCGACGGCGGACGGTTCGTCGAGCTGGGCAAGACGGACGTCCGCTCACCCGAGGGCCTGATCTACCGGGCCTTCGACCTCAACGACGTCGACCCCGCGCGGCAGGGCGACATCCTCTCCAGGGTCGTGGCGATGGTCGCCGACGGGACGCTGGAGCTGCTGCCGGTCACCGCCGCGGACCTCCGCCAGGCCGTCGCCTCCTTCCGGCTGATGAGCCAGGCCCGCCACATCGGCAAGATCGTCCTCACCGTCCCCCAGCCGATCGACCCCGACGGCACCGTGCTGATCACCGGAGGCACCGGCACCCTCGGCCAGGCCGTCGCCCGGCACCTGGTGTCCCGCCACGGGGTACGGCACCTGCTGCTCGTGAGCCGCGGCGGCGGCGCCGTGCCGCACCTGGAGCCGCAAGGGGACGTCGACGTGCGGGTCGTGGCCTGTGACGTCGCGGATCGGGACGCGCTGGCGGCCGTACTGGACTCGATCCCGGCCGAGCATCCGCTCACCGCCGTCGTCCACGCGGCCGGCGTGCTCGACGACACCGTCATGGAACGGCTGACCGCAGAGCAGCTCGACCGGGTGCTGCGTCCCAAGGTCGACGGCGCCTGGCACCTGCACGAGCTGATCCGCGAGGACCACCTCGCCGCCTTCGTGCTGTTCTCCGCGGCCGCGGGTGTACTCGGCAACGCCGGCCAGGCCGGCTACGCAGCCGCGAACTCCTACCTCGACGCGTTCGCCGCACACCGGCAGACCCTCGGACTGCCCGCCGTGTCGATGGCCTGGGGCTACTGGGAGCAGGAGAGCGGCATGACCGCCACCTCACCGCGGCCGACCGCCAACGCCTCGCCCGCAAGGGCATCCGCCCCATCAGCATCGAACGCGCCCTGGCCATGTTCGACACCGCGCTGGCTGCCGGACGTCCCGCGCTGACCACGGCCGACCTCTCGATGCCGCAGACCCTGCCGACGCCAAAGGCCCCCGCGTCGGACCTGCTGTCCCTGGTCGCCGCCCACACCGCCACCGTCCTCGGCCACTCCGACGCCGCCGCGATCACCCCCGGACTCGCCTTCTGCGACCTCGGCTTCGATTCCCTGACCTCCGTCGAACTGCGCAACCGCCTCGCCGGCGCCACCGGCCTGCGGCTGCCCGCGACCCTCGTCTTCGACCACCCCACTCCCGCCGACCTCGCCGACCACCTCACAGCCGAACTCTCCGGTGCGGGTGGGGGTGTGGTGTCGGTGGTGCCGGTGGGTGGGGTGGGTGGTGGGGCTGATCCGGTGGTGATTGTGGGCATGGGGTGCCGGTTGCCGGGTGGGGTGGGGTCGCCGGAGGAGCTGTGGGGTTTGGTGTCGGGTGGGGTGGATGCGATCGGGGAGTTTCCGGGTGATCGCGGGTGGGACGTTGAGGGGTTGTTCCATCCGGATGCGGATCATCCCGGGACGTCGTATACGCGGTCGGGTGGTTTTCTCGCGGATGCGGCGGGGTTCGATGCCGATTTCTTCGGGATTTCGCCGCGTGAGGCGTTGGCGATGGATCCGCAGCAGCGGGTGTTGCTGGAGACCGCGTGGGAGACGTTCGAGGATGCGGGGATCGATCCGACGTCGTTGCGGGGCAGCCAGACGGGCGTGTTCACCGGCATCTGGTCCTCCGGCTACGTCGGCAGCCCCGACCAGGCACCGCCCGACACCGAGGGCTACCTCGCTACCGGCATCTCGCCGAGCATCACCTCCGGCCGGGTCTCCTACCTGCTGGGCCTCCAGGGCCAGGCCGTGTCCGTCGACTCCGCCTGCTCCTCGTCACTGATGGCGATCCACCTCGCCGCGCAGGCGCTGCGCTCGGGGGAGTGCACACTCGCCCTGGCCGGCGGGGTGACCGTGAGCGTGACCCCCCTGCAGTTCACGGAGTTCTCCCGCCAGCGTGCCCTGGCCCCTGACGGCCGGTGCAAGCCCTTCTCGTCGACGGCTGATGGTACGGCGTGGGGTGAGGGTGCGGGGTTGGTGCTGCTGGAGCGGTTGTCGGACGCCCGTCGCAACGGTCACCGGGTGCTGGCGGTGGTGCGGGGTTCGGCGGTCAATCAGGACGGGGCGTCCAATGGGTTGACCGCGCCCAACGGCCCCTCCCAGGAACGCGTCATCCGCCAGGCGCTGGCGAACGCCGGGTTGGAGCCGTCCGAGGTGGACGCGGTGGAGGCGCACGGTACGGGGACGACGCTCGGCGATCCCATCGAGGCGCAGGCGCTGCTGGCGACGTACGGCCGGGACCGGGTGGAGCCGTTGTGGCTGGGGTCGGTGAAGTCGAACATCGGCCACACCCAGGCGGCGGCCGGTGTGGCTGGTGTGATCAAGATGGTCATGGCGATGCGGCACGGCGAACTGCCGCCGACACTGCGCGTCCAGGAGCCCACGCCGCATGTCGAGTGGGACGCCGGTGGCATTCGGCTGCTGACCGAGGCCCGGCCGTGGCCGGAGACGGGGCGTCCCCGCCGCGCGGGCATCTCGGCCTTCGGGGCCAGCGGCACCAACGCCCACGTCGTCATCGAACAGTTCCCGGAAGACACCCCCGAACAAGAAGGGCCCGAACAACCCGCCGCGGACGACTCCGCGGAGCCCACCGTGTGGCTGCTGTCCGGCAAGACGGACGACGCCCTCCGCGCCCAGGCCCGACGGCTCGCGGACCACATCACCGCCCACCCCGGACTCCGGTCGGCCGCGATCGGCCGGGCCCTCGCCACCACCCGCACCATGCTCGCCCACCGGGCGGCCCTGGTGGGCAGTACCCGGACCGACCTCATGGCGGAACTGGCCGACCTCGCCGACGGAGACCCCCGCGTCATCACGGGTGTGGCCGGTTCGCTGGGTCGGTCGGTGTTCGTGTTTCCGGGCAGGGTGCGCAGTGGGTGGGGATGGGTGGGGAGTTGTACGGCTCGGAGTCGGTGTTCCGGGAGGCGATCGATGCGTGTGACGCGGCGTTGGCGCCGTACACCGACTGGTCGTTGGTGGAGGTGCTGATCGGTGGTGGCTCGCTGGAGCGGGTGGATGTGGTGCAGCCTGCTCTGTTCGCGGTGATGGTGGCGCTGGCGGAGTTGTGGCGTGCCCATGGTGTGGTGCCTGATGCCGTGGTCGGGCATTCGCAGGGGGAGATCGCGGCGGCGTACGTGGCGGGGGCGTTGTCGTTGGAGGACGCCGCCAAGGTGGTCGCCCTGCGCAGCAAGGCTCTGGTCGCTCTGGCGGACCGGGGCGGGATGGTGTCGGTCGGCCTCGGGCATGAGCAGGCCGCCGAGTTCGTGGCCCGCTGGGACGGCCGGCTGACGGTGGCGGTGGTCAATGCCGCCGGTTCGGTCGTCGTGTCGGGCGACCTGGACGCGCTGGACGAACTGCTGACGGCCTGTGAGGCCGACGGTATCCGCGCCCGCCGACTGCCCGTCAACTACGCCGCTCACTCCGTCCAGGTCGAGGCGATCCGGGAGCAACTGCTCACCGACCTCGCCGGCATCACGCCGCACCCGGCGGTGATCCCGTTCTACTCGACGGTGACCGGCGAGGAGATCGACACCTCCGCCCTCGACGCCGGCTACTGGTACCGCAACCTCCGCGAACCCGTACGCTTCGACCTCGCCGTCGAGGCCCTTACACAGGACCGGCACGGCGTGTTCGTGGAGGTCAGCCCGCACCCCGTACTGGTGCCGGTGATGGACGGCGTCGTGACCGGCACGCTGCGCCGCGGCAGCGGCAGGCAGGAATTCCACCTCGCCCTGGCGCGCCTGCACACGCAAGGCGTGGCCGTCGACTGGACGCCAGTCTTCCCCGGCGAGCCCCACCACGTCCCGCTGCCGACGTACGCCTTCCAACACCGGCCGTACTGGTTGAACCCCGCCGCCGCGAAGGGCGACGTGTCGGCGGCGGGACTGGACTCGGCCGGGCACCCGCTGCTCGGGGCCGTCGTCGAACTGGCCGGGGACCAGAGCGTCCTGCTCACGGGGCGACTCTCGACGGCTACCCGGCCATGGCTGGCCGACCACGTCGTCCTGGGCTCCGTGCTGCTGCCCGGCACCGTGTTCGTCGAACTCGCCATGCACGCCGGACGGCAGACCGGCTGCGACGTCCTGGACGAACTGGTGCTGGAAGCCCCCATGATCCTGCCGGACGACGGTTCCGTGCCGGTCCAGGTCGTCGTCGGCGCACCGGACGGGACGGGCCGACGCCCCGTCACCGTGCACTCCCGGACGGGCGGCACCTGGCTGCGGCACGCCACCGGCATGCTGGCGACCGGCGGCCGCCCCCACCCGTACGACACCGGCGAGCCCTGGCAGCCGGCCGGTGAGCCCGTCGACCTGACCGACTTCTACGACACCCTCGCCGCCCAGGGCTACGAGTACGGGCCGGTGTTCGCGGGCGTACGCGAGATCCGGCGGCAGGGCGACGAGCTCTATGCCGAGGTGGCGCTGCCCGCCGACACCCGCGACCGCTTCGGTCTCCACCCCGCGCTGCTCGACGCCGCACTCCAGCCGCTGACCCTGCTGGCGGCCGGCCGCCTGCCGTTCTCCTTCGCCGGGGTGTCGATGCGGAAAGCCGGCTCCACGGCCCGGGTCCGCCTAACACCCACCGGCCCCGACACCTTCCGGGTCGCGCTCGCCGACGAATCCGGGCCGCTGGCGGTGATCGACGCGCTGACCGTGCGCCACCGGCCGCCGGGCCTGGCCGCCGTCGGGACCAACCAGCTCTTCCGCCTCGACTGGGTGCCCGTCGAGAGCACCGGCGAAGCCCCGACCGTCCACCACGTCACGCCCCCGGCGGGGGATCCCGTTGCGGCCGCGCACATCGTCGCCGCCGAGACGCTGGGCGTGCTCCAGGACTTCCTGCGCGAGAGGGACGGCCGGCTGGCCGTCGTGACCCGTGGCGCGGTCGGGCCGGACCCCGTCGACCTGCCGTCCAGCGTCGTCTGGGGCCTGGTCCGCGCGGCCCAGGCGGAACACCCCGACCGGTTCGTGCTCGTCGACACCGACGACCGCGTCCTCGTCGCGGGGGACGAACCGCAGCTCGTCGTCCGCGACGGCGCCGCCCGCGCCGCCCGCCTGGTACGGGCCGAAGCCGCCCCGGCACCCGGCCCGCTCGACCCGAACGGCACCGTGCTGATCACCGGAGGCACCGGAACACTAGGCCGCCTCGTCGCCCGGCACCTGCGCGACCAGCACGGCATCCGGCACCTGCTCCTGCTCAGCAGGAACGCGGCGGAGGTGGACTTCGACGCCGAGGTGGTGGCCTGCGACGTGGCCGACCGGGACGCGCTGGCGGCCGTACTGGACTCGATCCCGGCCGCGCACCCGCTGACCGCGGTCGTGCACGCGGCCGGCGTGCTCGACGACGGAGTCGTCGAATCCCTCACGCCCGGCCGGATCGACCAGGTGCTGCGGCCCAAGGCCGACGCCGCCTGGCACCTGCACGAGCTGACGAAAGACCTCGGCCTGAGTGCATTCGTGCTCTTCTCGTCCGCCGCCGGTGTGCTGGGCGGCCCGGGCCAGGCGAACTATGCCGCCGCGAACGCCTTCCTGGACGCCCTCGCCGTGCACCGGCGTGCCCTGGGTCTGCCGGGCGTGTCGCTGGCCTGGGGACAATGGGCCGAGGCCAGCGGGTTGACCGAACACCTCACCGACACCGACCGCAAGCGCCTCGCCCGCGCCGGCGTGCTGCCGATGCCCACGAACCAGGCGCTGGCACTGTTCGACCTGGCCCTGGGCGCCGCCGATCCCGCGCTGGTCCCCGCACACCTCGACCTGTCGGCGGCGTCCACCCGTCCCCTGCTCAGCCGCCTCACCCGTACCAGGCCCTCCCGGCGCACGGACCGGCCGGGCCTGGGCAGGGAACTGGCGGCCCTGCCCGAGACCGAGCAGCACAGCCGTGTCCTGGAACTGGTCACCGGCCAGACGGCCGCGGTCCTCGGCCACACCGACACCGCGGCCGTCAGCGCCGAGCGGGCCTTCAAGGACCTGGGCTTCGATTCGCTCACCGCAGTGGAACTGCGCAACCGCCTGTCCGCGGTCGCCGGGGTACCGCTGCCCGCGACGCTGACCTTCGACTACCCGACCCCCGACGCGCTGGCCGGCCACCTGCGGGGCCTCCTGGTCGGCGCCCGGCGCCAGGCCCCTGCCTCACGTGTGCCGGTTGGGGTTCCGGTGTCGGGTGATCCGGTGGTGGTGGTGGGGTTGGGAGCCCGGTATCCGGGTGGGGTGGGGTCGGCGCAGGAGCTGTGGGGTCTGGTGGCGGGTGAGGTGGATGCGGTCGGGGAGTTCCCGCCGGACCGTGGATGGGACGTGGGTCGTCTTTACGATCCGGCGGGTGGTCCGGGGAGGTCGTACACGCGATGGGGCGGCTTCCTCGACGCCGCAGGCGACTTCGATGCCGCGTTCTTCGGGATTTCGCCGCGTGAGGCGTTGGCGATGGATCCGCAGCAGCGGGTGTTGCTGGAGACGGTGTGGGAGACGTTCGAGGATGCGGGGATCGATCCGACGTCGTTGCGGGGCAGCCAGACGGGCGTGTTCACCGGCATCTGGTCCTCGGGCTATGGCGCCGGGGCACAGTCGCCCGACCTGGAGGGCTACCTCTCGACGGGCACGGCGACGAGTGTGACCTCCGGGCGGGTGTCGTACCTGCTCGGGTTGGAGGGTCCGGCGGTGTCGGTGGACACGGCCTGCTCGTCGTCGCTGGTGGCGATTCACCTGGCGGCGCAGGCGCTGCGGGCGGGGGAGTGTTCGCTGGCGTTGGCCGGTGGTGTGACGGTGATGGCGACGCCGGCGGGGTTCGTCGAGTTCTCCCGCCAGCGGGGGCTTGCGGCGGATGGCCGGGTGAAGGCGTTCGCCGAGGCGGCTGACGGTACGGCGTGGGGTGAGGGTGCGGGTGTCGTGCTGCTGGAGCGGTTGTCGGATGCGCGGCGCAACGGTCACCGGGTGCTGGCGGTGGTGCGGGGTTCGGCGGTGAATCAGGACGGGGCGTCCAATGGGTTGACCGCGCCGAATGGTCCGTCGCAGGAGCGGGTGATTCGTCAGGCATTGGCGAGTGCCGGGTTGGAGCCGTCCGAGGTGGACGCGGTGGAGGCGCACGGTACCGGCACCACTCTCGGTGACCCTATTGAGGCGCAGGCGCTGTTGGCGACGTACGGCCGGGACCGGGTGGAGCCGTTGTGGTTGGGGTCGGTGAAGTCGAACATCGGGCACACGCAGGCGGCGGCGGGTGTGGCGGGTGTGATCAAGATGGTCATGGCGATGCGGTACGGGCAACTGCCGCCGACGCTGCATGTCGACGCGCCGACCTCGCATGTCGACTGGTCGGCGGGCCGTGTCTCGCTGCTGACCGAGGCTCGGCCGTGGCCGGAGACGGGGCGTCCCCGCCGGGCCGGCGTGTCGGCGTTCGGTATCAGCGGTACGAACGCGCACGTGATCCTGGAGGCGCCGGCCCCGGACCCGGCCGAGGAGTCGTCGTCCGAGTCCCCTGCCTACGATCCCGCTTCCGATCCCGAGTCCCCTGCCGCTTCCACGCCCGCGCCCGCAGCCGTCGTGCCGGTGCCGTGGCTGCTGTCGGCGAAGTCGGACGCGGCCCTGCGCGACCAGGCCCGCAGGCTGCGCGGGTTCCTCACCGAGCACCCCGAGGTCGCACCGGCCGAGGTGGCCGCGGACCTGGCCGCGCGGGCTCGGTTTCCGCACCGTGCTGTGCTGACGGACCCGGCCGGCCTGGACGCGCTGATCGGCGGAAAACCCGGAATTGTCACGGGCACTGCCTCCCCGGGTAGGTCGGCGTTTGTGTTTTCTGGTCAGGGTGGTCAGTGGGTGGGGATGGGGCGGGGTCTGTATCGGGTCTTCCCGGTGTTCGCGCGGGTGTTGGACGAGGTCTGCGGTTTGTTGGGGTTGCCGGTTGGGGTGTTGTTCGAGGACGCGGAAGGGGTGTTGGGGGAGACGGAGTTCACGCAGGGCGGCGTGTTCGCGTTGCAGGTGGCGTTGTTCCGGTTGGTGGAGTGGTTGGGGGTTCGGCCGGATTTCGTGGTGGGGCATTCGGTGGGTGAGGTGGCGGCGGCTCATGTGGCGGGGGTTTTGGGGTTGGAGGACGCCTGTCGGCTGGTGGGGGCGCGGGGTCGGTTGATGCAGGGGTTGCCTGTGGGTGGGGCGATGGTGTCGGTGCAGGCGTCGGTGGAGGAGGTGGTGGGGTCGCTGGTGCCGGGTGCCGAGGTGGCGGCGGTGAACGGGCCAGATGCGGTCGTGCTGTCGGGGGACGAGGCTGCGGTCGAGTCGGTGGGTGAGGTGTGGCTTGGTCGTGGGCGTCGGGTACGGCGGTTGACGGTCAGTCATGCGTTCCATTCGGCGCGGATGGATCCGGTGCTGGAGGAACTTGGCGAGGTGGCTACAGGTTTGACGTTCCGTCAGCCGAGGATCCCGGTGGTCTCCACCGTGACCGGACATCCGGTCGACATGGGGGAACCCGCGTACTGGGTGCGGCAGGTGCGGGAGCCGGTGCGGTTCGCCGATGCCTTGGAGTGGCTGGCGGGTCAGGGTGTTGCGGGGTTGGTGGAGGTGGGTCCGCATCCGCTGTTGCTGGCCCACGGGTTGATGCGGCGTCATGGTGATTCGGTGGAGTCGTTGTTCGCGGGGCTGGGGCGGTTGTGGGCGGACGGCGCGGTGGGCTGGACACCGCCCGTGACCACGCCGGCGCGGGTGTTGGGCGGGCGGGTGCCCTCGTACGCGTTCCAGCACCAGCACTACTGGCTCCAGCCCACTACCCCGGCACCGACCGGTGACGGCCGGATCGACCACCCGCTGCTGCGGGACGCCATGGAACTCCCCGACGACAACGGCGTGGTGCTGACGGGACGACTCGCCACCGCCGCGCAGCCGTGGCTCACCGAACACGTCATCTCGGGCTCGCCCCTGCTGCCCGCCGCGGCGTTCGTGGACCTGGCGCTCCGGGCCGGCGAACACGTCGGCTGCCCGGCGGTCGAGGACCTGACGCTGGAGACACCGCTGGTGGTCGCGGACGGCGTGCAGGTGTCCGTTACCGTCGGCCCCGACCGGGCGGGCCGGCGCAGCATCTCGATCCACTCGCGCGCAGACGGCGAGTGGGTACGGCACGCCACCGGGACCCTGGGCACCGTACCCGTCGCACCACGGGAGCCCTGGGCACGGCAGTGGCCGCCGCACGCCGAAGCCGTCGACCTCGACGCCTTCTACGACAACCTGGCCGACGCCGGATTTGCCTACGGCACGGCCTTCCAAGGTCTGCGAGCGGCCTGGCGCGACGGCGACACCCTCTATGCGGAGGTGACCGTACCCCCCGGCGACACCCGGTTCGCCCTGCACCCCGCCCTGCTCGACGCCGCGATCCAGATCGTGACCGTCGCCGACGACCGGGCGAAGATGCCGTTCTCCTTCGCCGGGATCTCCTGGTGGCGCGGCGCCGAGCACGCCAGGGTCCGGCTGACCGTGACCGGCCAGGACACCTGCGCGATCGGCCTCGCCGACCAGTCGGGCGCGCCGGTCGCCGAGATAGCCTCGTTGACCCTGCGCCGGCCGGCCGGGGCCACCACGCAGGACGTGCCGTACCAGGTGGCGTGGCCGGTCCTGGAAGCGGCGACCATCGAACCGGACATCCCGGTCCACCACGCCACATCGCCCGTCGAGACCCTGCGGGTGATCCAGGACTTCCTCACCACGGACACCCCGCGCATGGTGGTCGCCACGCGCAACGCCGTGCCGGTTCGGCCGGGCGAGGACGTCGACCCGCAGGCCGCCGCCGTCTGGGGCCTGGTCCGGTCGGCCGCCACCGAGCACCCCGGCCGGTTCGTGCTGGTCGACGGTGACGACGGCGACGAGGTCCGGCTGGCCGGCGACGAACCCCAGCTCGCGATCCGCGTCGGCGCCGTTCACGTCCCCCGCCTCGAACGGGCGCGGACCGAACCGCTGCCCTCGCCGCTCAGCCCCGAGGGCACGGTGCTCGTCACCGGCGGCACCGGCACCCTGGGCGGCACGATCGCCCGCCACCTCGCCGTACGGCACGGCGTGCGGCACCTGCTGCTGGTCAGCCGGAGCGGCCCGGACGCCCCCGGCGCCGCCGCGCTGACCGCCGACCTGGCCGCGCTGGGCGCGACCGCCGACATCGTGGCGTGCGACGTGTCCGACCGCGAGGCGGTGGCGCGGCTGCTCGCCGAACACCCGGTCACCTCGGTGATCCACGCCGCGGGCACGCTGGCCGACACCGTCGTGGAATCCCTCACCCCGCAGCAGTTCGCGCGCGTGTGGGAGCCGAAGGCCCTCGCGGCGCGGCACCTCCACGAACTGACCTCGGACCTGGAGGCGTTCGTGCTGTTCTCGTCGGCGGCCGGTGTGCTGGGCGGCGCGGGCCAGGCGAACTACGCGGCGGCGAACGCGTACCTCGACGGCCTCGCCGCACACCGGCACGCCCAGGGACAGCCAGCCGTGTCGCTCGCCTGGGGCTACTGGGCGGAGGCCAGCGGCATGACCGGAGGTCTGACCGCCACCGACCGGCACCGCCTGGCCAGGGCCGGCGTAAGGCCGCTGCCGACGACGGACGCGCTGGCCCTGTTCGACGCCGCGCTGACCGCGGGCACCCCCACCCTCGCCCCCGTCAGGTTCGACCTGCCGGCGCTGCGCCGCGCCGGCGACCCGCCCGCCCTGCTGCGGGAGCTGGTACGGCCCCGGCGCAGGAAGGCCGCCGACCGCGCGTGGACGCAGGCCGACGTGCTGCAACTCGTCGTGGGCCAGGTCGCCCTCGTCCTGGGGCACTCGTCACCGGAGGCGGTCAACCCCGACCAGGCGTTCACCGACATCGGGTTCGACTCGCTCACCGCCGTGGAACTGCGCAACCAGCTCGACGCGGACACCGGCCTGCGCCTGCCAGCCACGCTCGTCTTCGACCACCCGACACCGGCCCGCCTCGCCGCCTTCGTGCACACACGGCTGCACGGCACCGAACCCGACCCCCTGCTCGCCGAACTCGACCAGCTCAAGTCCACCCTGGACGCGGCAGCCGCCGACGCCGACTACGAGACCGTCGCGACCCGCCTCGAAGCACTTCTCGCGGCCTGGACCGCCAAACGTACCGGCTCCGCGGCCGGTGTCGACGAGGTCAGCGACGACGAACTGTTCAGCCTTTTGGACCATGCGCACCGCAGGACCGAGGTCATCCGCTCGGGCGAGTCCCGAAACGCTGAGGAGTAGCGATGTCCGACGAAGAGAAGCTCCGCACTTACCTCAAGCGGGCCACGGCCGACCTGGGAGTGCTCAGCAAGCGCCTCTCCGACATGGAGGAGGCCGCGCGCGAGCCGATCGCGATCATCGGCATGGGCTGCCGCTACCCGGGCGGAGTGGAGTCCCCGGACGGCCTGTGGCGGCTTGTCTCGGACGGTGCCGACGCGATCACCGAATTCCCGCCGGACCGTGGATGGGACGTCGTCTACGACCCTGACCCGGACCGGCCGGGCACGACCTACAGCCGATCGGGCGGCTTCCTCGCCGACGGCGCCGGCTTCGACGCCGGGTTCTTCGGTATCTCGCCGCGCGAGGCACTGGCGATGGACCCGCAGCAGCGGGTGCTGCTGGAAACCGCCTGGGAGACCTTCGAGTACGCCGGCATCGACCCGACCACACTCGGCGGCAGCCGCACAGCCGTGTTCACCGGCCTGTGGTCCTCCGGCTACGGCAACCAGCCGCCGCCGGACCTCGAAGGTTTTCTCGCCACCGGAACAGCCACCAGCGCCACGTCCGGGCGGGTGTCGTATCTGCTGGGGCTGGAGGGTCCGGCGGTGTCGGTGGACACGGCGTGTTCGTCGTCGCTGGTGGCGATCCATCTGGCGGCGCAGGCATTGCGGGCGGGGGAGTGTTCGCTGGCGTTGGCCGGTGGTGTGACGGTGATGGCGACGCCGGCGGGGTTTGTCGAGTTCTCGCGGCAGCGAGGCCTTGCGGCCGATGGCCGGGTGAAGGCGTTTGCCGAGGCGGCCGATGGTACGGCCTGGGGTGAGGGCGCCGGCTTGGTGCTGCTGGAACGCCTGTCCGACGCCCGCCGTAACGGCCACCGGGTGCTGGCGGTCGTCCGGGGCTCGGCGGTGAACCAGGACGGCGCGTCGAACGGGCTTGCGGCGCCGAATGGTCCGTCCCAAGAACGCGTCATCCGGCAGGCGTTGGCGAATGCCGGACTGTCGACGGCGGACGTGGACGCGGCGGAGGCCCACGGCACCGGGACCACCCTTGGCGACCCCATCGAGGCTCAGGCACTGCTGGCGACCTACGGTCAGGGGCGGGACGAGCCGTTGTGGCTGGGGTCGGTGAAGTCGAACATCGGGCACACGCAAGCCGCCGCCGGCGTGGCGGGTGTGATCAAGATGGTCATGGCGATGCGCCACGGTGAACTGCCGCGGACCCTCCACGTGGACGCGCCGACCTCCCACGTCGACTGGTCGGCGGGCCATGTCTCACTGCTCACCGAGGCCCGGCCGTGGCCGGAGACGGGGCGTCCCCGCCGTGCCGGCGTGTCGGCGTTCGGCATCAGCGGCACCAACGCGCACGTGGTGATCGAGGCGGCCGCTGAAGAGTCGGTCGGGGTTTCGACGGGGTCCGCAGGCGGGGTGGTGCCGTGGGTGTTGTCGGGGAAGTCGGATGTGGCGTTGCGGGAGCAGGCGCGTCGGCTGGGGGCGTTCCTGGCCGGGCATCCGGGGGTTGGCGCGGTTGCGGTGGGCCGGGCGTTGGCGGGGCGGTCGCGTTTCGATCACCGTGCGGTGCTGAGCGGTGTGGAGGCGTTGGAGGCGCTGGCCGTGGGCGGTACGGCGCCGGGTCTGGTCACCGGGACCGTCCATCCGCTGGGTCGGTCGGTGTTCGTGTTTCCGGGGCAGGGTGCGCAGTGGGTGGGGATGGGTGGGGAGTTGTACGGCTCGGAGTCGGTGTTCCGGGAGGCGATCGATGCGTGTGACGCGGCGTTGGCGCCGTACACCGACTGGTCGTTGGTGGAGGTGCTGATCGGTGGTGGCTCGCTGGAGCGGGTGGATGTGGTGCAGCCCGCCCTGTTCGCGGTGATGGTGGCGCTGGCGGAGTTGTGGCGTGCCCATGGTGTGGTGCCTGATGCCGTCGTCGGGCATTCGCAGGGGGAGATCGCGGCGGCGTATGTGGCGGGGGCGTTGTCCCTGGACGACGCCACCAAGGTGGTGGCGTTACGGAGCAGGGCGCTGGCGGTGTTGGCCGACCAGGGCGGCATGGTTTCCATAGGGCTCGGGCATGAGCAGGCCGCCGAGTTCGTGGCTCGCTGGGACGGCCGGCTGACCGTGGCGGTGGTCAATTCGGCGGACAGCGTGGTGGTATCGGGTGATCTGGACGCGCTGGACGAACTGCTGGCGGCCTGTGAGGCCGACGGCATCCGCGCCCGCCGCCTGCCCGTCGACTACGCCGCCCACTCCGTCCAGGTCGAGGCGATCCGCGAGCAGTTGCTGACCGACCTGGCCGGCATCACACCGCGCCCGGCGGCGATCCCGTTCTACTCCACGGTCACCGCGGAACCGGTCGACACCTCCGCCCTCGACGTCGACTACTGGTACCGCAACCTCCGCGAACCCGTGCTGTTCGACCAGACCACCCGTGCGCTGCTCGACCACGGCCACACCGTCTTCGTCGAGGTCAGCCCGCACCCGGTCCTGGTCTCCGCCGTCGAGGAGACCGGTCACCACCACGGCTCCGACCTCCTCGTCACCGGCACGCTCCGGCGCGACCAGGACGACTTCCTCACCTCGCTCGGCCGCCTGCACGTCCATGGTGTCCCGGTCGACTGGCGGTTCCCGGACGACACCGAGCCCGTCAGCCTGCCGACGTACGCCTTCCAGCGCCAGCCGTACTGGCTGCGGCCCGTCCCGACGGAGTCGGGCGACCACCCTCTGCTCAGCACGTTCGTGGAACTGCCCGACGGCGCGGTGCTCAGCGGACGGATCTCGCTCGCCACCCACCCGTGGCTGGCCGACCACGCCGTGCTGGGCTCCGTCCTCCTGCCCGGCACCGCGTTCGCGGAGATGGCAGCCTACGCGGCCGGCCGGCTCGGCCACGCGGTCGAGGAGCTGGTGCTCGAAACGCCGCTCGTCCTCGACGACACCCCGGTGCACCTCCAGGTCGTCGTGGGCCCCGAGGACGACGGCCGCAACCCGCTCACGGTGTACTCGCGTGACGGCGACGAGTGGGTGCGGCACGCCACCGGGACCCTGGGCGAGGAGCCGGTGCTGAGCGCCTGGGACTGGCCGTCGGCCGGTGAGCCCCTCGACGTCGACGGGCTCTACGACTCGCTGTCCGTGCTCGGCTATGAGTACGGGCCGGCGTTCCAGGGCGTCACGGCGGCCTGGCGGGTCGGCGACACCGTCTACGCCGAGGTGGAGCTTCCCGCCGAGGAACCGTTTGCCCTGCACCCCGCGCTGCTCGACGCCGCACTGCACCCCATGGCGTTCCTCACCGACCGCACCAGCCTGCCGTTCGCGTTCACCGGAGTGGCGATACGGCCCGCGGGCCGCCGGACGCTGCGCGTACGCCTGTCCGCCACCGGGCCGGACACGTACACCGTGGCCGTGGCCGATCCGGACGGCACCCCGGTCGCGGTCGTCACGTCGCTGACCGTCAGGGACGCCACCGCCGTCCCGGACAGCCTGTACGCACTCGACTGGGTCCCCTTCGAAGCGGCATCGACGGGCGGCGACCCCGCGGACCTGGTCGTCTACGAGGTGCCCGGGCCGGAGCCCGAGGCGGACACCGTCGAGGCGGCGTACGAGAGCGCGCAGAGCGTACTCGCCGTGATCCGGGACCACTTGGCGGGCGAGCGGACGCGGCTGGCGGTCGTCACCCGCAACGCCGTCGCCGCCGCGCCCGGTGACGTGGTCGGCCTCCACCACTCGATGGTCTGGGGCCTGGTCCGCGGCGCGCGGGCCGAGCACCCCGACCGGTTCGTCCTGGTCGACGCCGACCCGACCTGGGACCCCGCGCTGATCGCCGGCATTGACGAGCCGGAACTGGCGGTACGCCAAGGGGCGCTGCGCGTCCCCCGCCTGGTCCGCGTCGGCGCGAGCCTCACCCCGCCAGACGGGACCTGGCGGCTGGAGGACACGGGCACCGGCAGCATCGACGACCTGGCGCTGGTGCCCCGTCCGGAGCTCATGGAGCCGCTGGGGCCCGGGCAGGTCCGGATCGCCATGCGGGCGGCCGGACTCAACTTCCGGGACGTGCTGATCGCCCTCGGCGTCTACCCCGGCGAGGCCCTGATGGGCGGCGAAGGCGCGGGCGTCGTCCTCGAAACCGGCCCGGACACCCGGTTCCGGCCCGGCGACCGCGTCATGGGCCTGGTCCCCGGCGCCTTCGGCCCGGTCACCGTCGCCGACCAGCGGCTGCTGGTCCGGATGCCCGACGACTGGCCGTTCGCCAGGGCCGCGTCAGTGCCCGTGGCGTTCCTGACCGCCTGGTACGGCCTGCGCGACCTGGGCGGGCTGAAGGCCGGTGACCGGGTCCTGATCCACGCCGGCACCGGCGGCGTCGGCATGGCGGCGATCCAACTGGCCCGGCGGCTCGGGGCGGAGGTGTTCGCCACCGCCGGCTCGGCCAAATGGCACATCCTGCGCGCCCTGGGACTGGACGAGGACCACACCGCCTCGTCGCGCACCCTGGAGTTCGAGCAGAAGTTCCCGCCCATGGACGTGGTTCTGGACTCGCTGTCCGGCGAGTTCGTCGATGCCTCCCTGCGGCTGCTCGGGCCCGGCGGCCGGTTCGTGGAGATGGGCAAGACCGACATCCGCGACGCAGCCGACCATCCCGACATCGTCTACCGGGCGTTCGACATCGCCGACGCGGGGCCGGAACGGCTCGGCGAGATCCTGGACGCCGTCGTACGGGCCTTCACGGACGGCGGGTTCGCACCGCTGCCGTTGGACGTACGCGAGGTCCGGGACGCGGTCGACGTGTTCCGGTTCATGAGCCAGGCCGCTCACATCGGGAAGATCGTCCTCACTGTTCCTGCGGATCTCGATGCGGTCGGTACGGTGCTGATCACCGGTGGTACGGGGACGCTGGGGGGCCATGTGGCCCGGCATCTGGTGACCGAGCGGGGTGTGCGGCATTTGTTGCTGGTCAGCCGCAGTGGTGGCGGGGCGGCGCTGCGCGAGGAGCTGGCCGGGCTGGGCGCGGAGGTGACCGTGGTCGCCTGCGACGTGGCCGACCGGGACGCGCTGGCGGCCGTACTGGACTCGATCCCGGCCGCACACCCGCTGACCGCGGTCGTCCACGCCGCCGGCGTGCTCGACGACGCCGTGGTCGAGTCCCTGACCCCCGAATGCCTCCGACAGGTCGCCGACCCCAAGGCACGGGCGGCGTGGAACCTGCACGAACTCACCCGGGGACGGGACATGACGGCGTTCGTCCTCTTCTCCTCGGCGGCCGGGACGCTCGGCAGCCCCGGGCAGGCCAACTACGCCGCGGCCAACACCTTCCTCGACGCCCTCGCCGTGCACCGGCGCGCCCTCGGACTGCCGGCGACCTCGCTGGCCTGGGGCTACTGGGCCGAGCCGAGCGGCATGACCGGGCACCTGACCGGTGCCGACCAGAACCGGCTGATGCGAGCCGGGGTCGTGCCGCTGGCCACCGACCACGCCCTGTCGCTGTTCGACGCGGCCCTGGCCGCGGACCGGGCCGCGCTGGTGCCGGTGCGCCTCGACCTGTCCGTGATGGCGGGCGCCCCGGCGGCCCCGGCGGCCCTCAAGGGCCTCGTCTCCCGCAAGGCGGCCCGGCGCCCGGCACGGCACGGTGCGATCGCCGACCGCCTGCGGTCACTGCCGGAGGCCGAACGGCTGCGAGCCGCACTCGACCTGGTCACCGCCAACACCGCCGCCGTGCTCGGTCACCGCGAACCGGGGGCCGCATGGGACCGGCAGCCGTTCAAGGAGCTCGGCTTCGATTCCCTGACCTCCGTCGAACTGCGCAACCGGCTCAACATCGCCACCGGCCTGCGCCTGCCCGCCACCGTCACCTTCGACCACCCCACCCCGCGGCAACTCGCCGAGCACCTGCTGAGCGGGATCCTCGGTGGGGGTGTGGTGTCGGTGGTGCCGGTGGGTGGGGTGGGTGGTGGGGCTGATCCGGTGGTGATTGTGGGCATGGGGTGCCGGTTGCCGGGTGGGGTGGGGTCGCCGGAGGAGCTGTGGGGTTTGGTGTCGGGTGGGGTGGATGCGATCGGGGAGTTTCCGGGTGATCGCGGGTGGGACGTTGAGGGGTTGTTCCATCCGGATGCGGATCATCCCGGGACGTCGTATACGCGGTCGGGTGGTTTTCTCGCGGATGCGGCGGGGTTCGATGCCGATTTCTTCGGGATTTCGCCGCGTGAGGCGTTGGCGATGGATCCGCAGCAGCGGGTGTTGCTGGAGACCGCGTGGGAGACGGTCGAGGATGCGGGGATCGATCCGACGTCGTTGCGGGGCAGCCAGACGGGCGTGTTCACCGGCATCTGGTCCTCCGGCTACGGCGACCAGGCACCCGCCGGCGCCGAGGGCTATCTCGGTACGGGCGCCGCGACCAGCGTGACCTCCGGCCGGATCGCCTACCTGCTGGGGCTGGAGGGCGCGGCGGTCTCGCTGGACACCGCCTGCTCGTCCTCGCTGGTGGCGATCCACCTGGCAGCGCAGGCGCTCCGCTCGGGGGAGTGTTCGCTGGCCCTGGCCGGCGGGGTCACCGTGATGGCGACCCCGCTGGGGTTCACGGAGTTCTCGCGCCAGCGCGGCCTGGCTCCCGACGGCAGGGTGAAGGCGTTTGCCGAGGCGGCTGACGGTACGGCGTGGGGTGAGGGTGCGGGGTTGGTGCTGCTGGAGCGGTTGTCGGATGCGCGGCGCAATGGGCACCGGGTGCTGGCGGTGGTGCGGGGTTCGGCGGTGAACCAGGACGGCACCTCCAACGGCCTCGGGGCGCCGAACGGTCCGTCGCAGGAGCGGGTGATCCGTCAGGCGCTGGCGAATGCGGGACTGTCGACGGCGGACGTGGATGCGGTGGAGGCGCACGGTACGGGGACGACGCTCGGCGATCCCATCGAGGCGCAGGCGCTGCTGGCGACGTACGGCCGGGACCGGGTGGAGCCGTTGTGGCTGGGGTCGGTGAAGTCGAACATCGGGCACACGCAAGCCGCCGCCGGCGTGGCGGGTGTGATCAAGATGGTCATGGCGATGCGGCACGGTGAACTGCCGCGGACCCTCCACGTGGACGCGCCGACCTCCCACGTCGACTGGTCGGCGGGCCATGTCTCACTGCTCACCGAGGCCCGGCCGTGGCCGGAGACGGGGCGTCCCCGCCGTGCCGGCGTGTCGGCGTTCGGCATCAGCGGCACCAACGCGCATGTGGTGATCGAGGCGGCTGCTGAGGAGCCGGTCGGGGTTTCGGCGGGGTCCGTGGGTGGGGTGGTGCCGTGGGTGTTGTCGGCCAGGTCCGAGGTGGCGTTGCGGGAGCAGGCGCGCCGGCTGGGCGCCTTCACCGCCGTACATCCCGAGGTGAGCCCGGCGGCGGTCGGGGGCGCTCTGGCTGCCCGCACCGTGTTCGAGCACCGGGCCGTGGTGGTGGGCACCGCCGGGGCCCTGGACGCGCTGGCCGTGGGCGGTACGGCGCCGGGTCTGGTCACCGGGACCGCCCGCCCGCTGGGTCGGTCGGTGTTCGTGTTTCCGGGGCAGGGTGCGCAGTGGGTGGGTATGGGCGGGGAGTTGTACGGCTCGGAGTCGGTGTTCCGGGAGGCGATCGATGCGTGTGACGCGGCGTTGGCGCCGTACACCGACTGGTCGTTGGTGGAGGTGCTGATCGGTGGTGGCTCGCTGGAGCGGGTGGATGTGGTGCAGCCCGCCCTGTTCGCGGTGATGGTGGCGCTTGCCGAGCTGTGGCGTGCCCATGGTGTGGTGCCTGATGCCGTGGTCGGGCATTCGCAGGGGGAGATCGCGGCGGCGTACGTGGCGGGGGCGTTGTCGTTGGACGACGCCGCCAAGGTGGTCGCCCTGCGCAGCAAGGCTCTGGTCGCTCTGGCGGACCGGGGCGGGATGGTGTCGGTCGGCCTCGGGCATGAGCAGGCCGCCGAGTTCGTGGCCCGCTGGGACGGCCGGCTGACGGTGGCGGTGGTCAATGCCGCCGGTTCGGTCGTCGTGTCGGGCGACCTGGACGCGCTGGACGAACTGCTGACGGCCTGTGAGGCCGACGGCATCCGCGCCCGCCGCCTGCCCGTCAACTACGCCGCTCACTCCGTCCAGGTCGAGGCGATCCGGGAGCAACTGCTCACCGACCTCGCCGGCATCACGCCGCACCCGGCGGTGATCCCGTTCTACTCGACGGTGACCGGCGAGGAGATCGACACCTCCGCCCTCGACGCCGGCTACTGGTACCGAAACCTCCGCGAACCCGTGCTGTTCGACCAGACCACCCGTGCGCTGCTCGCCTCGGGTAGCGACCCCGTCTTCGTCGAGATCAGCCCGCACCCGGTGCTCACGCCTGCGCTGGAGGAGCACGAGGCGGGTGTGGTGACCGGGACACTGCGCCGCGACCACGGCACCCCGGCCGAGTTCCTGGCCGCCGCGGCGCGGCTGTTCGTCGCGGGTGTGCCGGTGCGGTGGCCGTTCCCTGAAGGGGAGCCGGTGGCGCTGCCCACCTACCCCTTCCAGCGGACGCGGTTCTGGCTCGCCGGCGGCGCCGGAGACGTTTCCGCGGCCGGGCTCGACTCGGTGGACCACCCGCTGCTCGGCGCCGCTGTCGAGGTGGGCGAGCAGCGGGTCCTGACGGGTCGGCTCTCCCTGGCCACCCACCCCTGGCTCGCGGACCACTCCGTACTGGGGACGGTGCTGCTGCCCGCGACGGCGTTCGTGGAACTGGTGGTGCACGCGGCAGGGGCGGCAGTGGAGGAACTGGTCCTGGAGGCGCCGCTGATGTTGCCGCGGACGGCGCGGTGGACGTGCAGGTCGTCGTGGGCGAGCCGGACGAGACCGGCCGCCGCAGGGTCGACGTCCGGTCCCGTACGGACGGTTGGGTGCGGCACGCCACCGGCACGGTGAGCGGGGAACCCGTGGTCGGGCAGGAGCTGACGCAATGGCCGCCGGCCGGCGCGGAACCGGTCACCGGGCTCTACGACACGCTCGCCGCGGCGGGCTACGAGTACGGGCCGTCCTTCCAGGCCGTGCAGGCGGTGTGGCGCCGCGGCAACGAGGTGTTCGCCGAGGTCACGGTGCCGGACGCGGCCCGGTTCTCCGTCCATCCGGCCCTGCTGGACGCCGCGCTGCAACCGCTGGCGCTGCTGGCCGGCACGGAAGGCGAGGTGCGGCTGCCGTTCTCGTTGGGTGGGATCGCGGTCCACCGCACCGGCGTGACCTCCGCGCGGGTGCGGCTGACGGTGGTGCGCCCCGGCACGTACGCCGTCCAGCTGGCGGACCGGTCCGGCGAGCCCGTGGCGACCATCGAGGCGCTGACCACCCGTCCGATGGCTGAACGCGGCCCGCTGTACGCCCTCGACTGGACTCCGCTGACCCCCGGTGAGGGCCCGCTCGGCGACGCCGTCGTCTCGCCCGGCTCGGTCGCCGAGGCGCTGACGGCCGTTCAGGACTTCCTGGCCGGGCCCGGCGAACGGCTCGTGGTGCGCACGCGGGGCGCGGTCGCCGTCGTTCCCGGCGACGGGGTGAGCGACCCGGAAGCCTCGGCCGTCTGGGGCCTGGTCCGGTCCGCGCAGTCCGAGCACCCCGGCCGGTTCGTGCTGGTGGACGCCGACGAGCTGCCCGACGGTCTGTCGGTCGGCGACGAGGACCAGCTGGCGGTGCGTCAGGGGGCCGTCTACGTACCCCGGCTGGTGCGCTCCGCACCGGAGGCGGCCCTCGACGGACGGCTGACGCAGGCGGGCACGGGCAGCCTGGACGACCTCGCCTTCCTGCCGTACGAGCAGGCCCTGCCCGGGCCCCGGGAGGTGCGCGTCGCCGTGCGGGCGGCGGGCCTGAACTTCCGGGACGTGCTGATCGCCCTCGGCGTCTACCCGGACCCGGCGCTGCTCGGCAGCGAGGGCGCGGGCGTCGTCACCGAGGTCGGCGCCGAGGTCACCGGGCTGCGGCCGGGTGACCGGGTCGCCGGGTTGCTGCCCGGCGCGTTCGGCCGGGAGGCCGTCGCCGACCACCGGGTGTTGGTGCGCATCCCCGACGAGTGGCCGTTCGCCCAGGCCGCCACCGTGCCGATCGCGTTCCTGACCGCGTGGTACGGCCTGCGCGACCTGGGCGGGCTGCAGGCCGGTGACCGGGTGCTGATCCACGCCGGTACCGGCGGCGTCGGTATGGCGGCGATCCAACTGGCCCGGCGGCTCGGGGCGGAGGTGTTCGCCACGGCAAGCCCGGGCAAGTGGGACGCGCTGCGTGACCTGGGGCTGGACGAGGACCACATCGCCTCGTCCCGGACCCTGGAGTTCGAGCAGAAGTTCCCGCCTGTGGACGTGGTGCTGAACTCGCTGTCCGGTGAGTTCCTGGACGCCTCCCTGCGGCTGCTCGGGCCCGGCGGGCGGTTCGTGGAGATGGGCAAGGCCGACATCCGGCCCGGCGTGCTGGCCTTCGACCTGGCCGACGCGGGACCGGAGCGGCTGGGGGAGATCCTGGCCGAGGCCGTCCGGCTGCTCAGCGCAGGCGAGTTGAGCCTGCCACCGCTCACCACCTGGGACGTCCGCCGTGCGCGGGACGCCTTCCGGTTCATGAGCCGGGCCGCGCACGTCGGGAAGATCGTTCTCACTGTTCCGGTGGATTTCGATGCGGCCGGTACGGTGCTGGTCACCGGTGGTACGGGGACGCTGGGGGGTCATGTGGCCCGGCATCTGGTGGTCGAGCGGGGTGTGCGGCACCTGTTGCTGGTGAGCCGTAGCGGTGGCGGTGCGGCGTTGTGCGAGGAACTGGCGGGGCTGGGCGCGCAGGTGACCGTGGCCGCGTGCGACGTGGCGGATCGGGACGCACTGGCGGCGGTGCTGGACGCGATCCCGGCGGCGCATCCGCTGACGGCGGTCGTGCACGCGGCCGGGGTTCTCGACGACGCGGTGGTCGAGTCCCTGACTCCCGAGCGTCTGGCCGTGGTCTGGGAGCCCAAGGCACGGGCCGCCTGGCACCTGCACGAACTCACCCGGGAACGGGATCTGACCGCCTTCGTCCTCTTCTCCTCGACGTCAGGGGTGTTCGGTGCCCCCGGACAGGCCAACTACGCCGCCGCGAACGCCTACCTCGACGGCCTGGCCGCCTACCGGCGTGCCCTGGGCCTGCCTGGCGTGTCGCTGGCCTGGGGCTACTGGGCCGAGGCCAGCGGGCTGACCGGGCAGATGTCCGAGGCCGACGCTGAACGCCTGGCCCGCGCGGGGCTGCTGCCGATGGCCACCGACTACGGACTCGGGCTGTTCGACGGGGGCTTGGACACCGCGGAACCGGCGGTGGTCGCGGCCCGACTCAAGGTGTCCGCACTGGGCGACCGGCCGGTGCTGCGCGCGCTGGCACGCGCCCGCAAACCGGTGCGGACCACCGCACTGGCGGGCGAGCTGGCATCGCTCCCCGAGACCCGGCAACGCGAGATCCTGCTCGAACTGGTCCGCACCCACGCCTCGGCCGTGCTGGGCCGCAGCGACGAGATCGGTGGCGACCTGGCCTTCAAGGACCTCGGCTTCGACTCGCTGACCGGAGTGGAGCTGCGCAACCGGCTGTCCACGGCGGTCGGGACCCGGCTGCCGGCGACGATGGTCTTCGACCACCCGACCCCGGTCCGGCTGGCCGAGTACCTGCGTGAGGTGGTCCTCGGGATGGAGCGCCGGACGGTCGCGCCCGTGCCGGTCGGTGTCGCGGTGTCGGGTGATCCGGTCGTGGTGGTGGGGTTGGGGGCCCGGTATCCGGGTGGCGTGGGGTCGGCGCAGGAGTTGTGGGGCTTGGTGTCGGGTGGGGTGGATGCGGTCGGGGAGTTCCCGCCGGACCGTGGATGGGACGTGGGCCGACTCTATGATCCGGCCGGTGCCCCGGGACGTCGTACACGCGGTTGGGCAGTTTTCTGGGGGATGCGGGTGGCTTCGACGCGGCGTTCTTCGGGATTTCGCCGCGTGAGGCGTTGGCGATGGATCCGCAGCAGCGGGTGCTGCTGGAGACGGTGTGGGAGACGTTCGAGGATGCGGGGATCGATCCGACGTCGTTGCGGGGCAGCCAGACGGGCGTGTTCACCGGTATCTGGGCATCCGGCTACGCGGGCGGAGTGGACCAGATCTCGCGCGACGCGGACGGCTACGTGGCCACCGGCACGGCGACGAGTGTGACCTCCGGGCGGGTGTCGTACCTGCTGGGGCTGGAGGGTCCGGCGGTGTCGGTGGACACGGCGTGCTCGTCGTCGCTGGTGGCGATCCACCTGGCGGCGCAGGCGCTGCGCTCGGGGGAGTGCTCACTGGCCCTGGCCGGCGGGGTGACGGTCATGGCGACACCCGCCGCCTTCATCGACTTCTCCCGCCAGCGGGGGCTTGCCGCCGATGGGCGGGTGAAGGCGTTCGCCGAGGCTGCTGATGGTACGGCGTGGGGTGAGGGCGCCGGCCTGGTGCTGCTGGAACGCCTGTCGGACGCTCGCCGCAACGGCCACCGGGTGCTGGCGGTGGTGCGGGGTTCGGCGGTCAATCAGGACGGGGCGTCCAATGGGTTGACCGCGCCCAACGGTCCGTCCCAGGAGCGGGTGATCCGTCAGGCCCTCGCCAATGCCGGGTTGGCGCCGTCCGAGGTGGACGCGGTGGAGGCGCACGGCACCGGCACCACCCTTGGCGATCCGATCGAGGCCCAGGCACTCCTGGCGACCTACGGTCAGGGGCGCACCGAGCCGTTGTGGCTGGGGTCGGTGAAGTCCAACATCGGGCACACCCAGGCGGCCGCCGGTGTGGCTGGTGTGATCAAGATGATCATGGCGATGCGGCACGGTGAACTGCCGCCGACCCTCCACGTGGACGCGCCGACCTCGCACGTCGACTGGTCGGCGGGCCAGGTCGCACTGCTCACCGAGGCCCGGTCGTGGCCGGAGACGGGGCGTCCCCGCCGGGCCGGCGTGTCGGCGTTCGGCATCAGCGGCACCAACGCGCACGTGATCCTGGAGGCAGCGGCCACGGATCCGGAGACGCCCGCCCCTGTTGCCGCCGTGCCGGTGCCGTGGCTGCTGTCGGCCAAGTCCGAGCAGGCGCTCCGGGCCCAGGCCCGCAGGCTGCAGGCGTACGCGGCCACCGCCCCCGACACGGACGCAATCGGCGCCGCGCTCGCCGCGCGGACCCGGTTCGCCCACCGGGCCGTGGTGACCGGACCGGAGGCACTGGCGGCCCTGGTGCGCGGGGAGGCGCATCCCGGGCTGGTGACCGGAGAGGCCCGCGACTCGGGTAAGTCGGCGTTTGTGTTCTCCGGTCAGGGTGGTCAGTGGGTGGGGATGGGTCGGGGTCTGTATCGGGTGTTCCCGGTGTTTGCGCGGGTGTTGGACGAGGTGTGTGGGTTGTTGGGGTTGCCGGTCGAGGTGTTGTTCGAGGATGCGGAAGGGGTGTTGGGGGAGACGGAGTTCACGCAGGGCGGGGTGTTCGCGTTGCAGGTGGCGTTGTTCCGGTTGGTGGAGTGGTTGGGGGTTCGGCCGGATTTCGTGGTGGGGCATTCGGTGGGTGAGGTGGCGGCGGCTCATGTGGCGGGGGTTTTGGGGTTGGAGGATGCGTGTCGGCTGGTGGGGGCGCGGGGTCGGTTGATGCAGGGGTTGCCTGTGGGTGGGGCGATGGTGTCGGTGCAGGCGTCGGTGGAGGAGGTGGTGGGGTCGCTGGTGCCGGGTGCCGAGGTGGCGGCGGTGAACGGGGTGGATGCGGTGGTGGTGTCGGGGGACGAGGCTGCGGTGGAGTCGGTGGGTGAGGTGTGGCGTGGTCGTGGGCGTCGGGTGCGGCGCCTGTCGGTGAGTCACGCGTTCCATTCGGCGCGGATGGATCCGGTGTTGGACGAACTCGCGGAGGTGGCTGCGGGTCTGTCGTTCCGTCAGCCAGCGATCCCGGTGGTGTCCACGCTGACCGGACATCCGGTGGACATGGGGGTGCCCGGGTACTGGGTGCGGCAGGTGCGGGAGCCGGTGCGGTTCGCGGACGCGCTGGAGTGGTTGAAGGACCAGGGTGTTACCGGCTTCGTGGAGGTGGGCCCGCATCCGCTGCTGCTCGGCAACGGGTTGATGCGCCGTCATGGCGATTCCGTGGAGCGGTTGTTCGCGGGGTTGGGGCGTTTGTGGGCGGACGGCGCGCTGAACTGGGCGCCACCGGTTGGGGAGTTGGGCGGGCGGGTGCCTTCGTACCCGTTCCAGCACCAGCACTACTGGCTCCAGCCCACCACCCCGTCGGAGGGCCTCGACACGCCCGACCACCCGCTGCTGCGGTCCCTGGTGAAGCTCCCCGACGGGCAGGGCGTGGTGCTGACCGGGAAGCTCTCCACGTCCGTCCACCCGTGGCTGGCCGAGCACACCGTGCTCGGTTCGACGCTGCTGCCCGCGATGGCGTTCGTGGACATGGCCGTCCACGCCGGCGAGCACACGGCCAGCCCCGTACTGTCCGAGCTGGTCCTGGAGGCGCCGCTCGTGCTGTCCGAGCGCGACGGTGTGCACGTGCAGGTCACCGTCGGTGCGCCCGACGACACCGGACACCGACCCGTCACCGTCCACTCCCGCACCTCCGCCGAGCCCGACGAGTGGACCCGCCACGCGACCGGCGTGCTCAGTCCGCCGGCGGACCGGGCGACACGGGCCGATCGGACGGCCGTGCCCGGGGCGGACGACAGCGAGGCCGCGCCGATCGACATCGGCTCGCTCTACGACCGGCTCGCCGAAGCCGGCTACGACTACGGGCCGACCTTCCAGGGGCTCACCGGCATCCGGCGGCACGGCGAGGACCTGCACGCCGAGGTGAGCTTCCCGGCGGACCCCGCGCAGCTCACCGGTTACCGCGTCCACCCCGCGCTCCTGGACGCCGCCATACAGCCGCTGACCCTGCTCGCCGGCCTCGCGGCCGAGGACGGCGGCGCCGGCGGCAGCCCGGCGCGGCTGCCCTTCTCGTTCTCCGGTGTGTCGGTCACCGGGTCGGCCGCGACGGTCCGCGTGGTGCTGCACCCGACCGGGCCGGACACCTGCGCGGTGCGGATCACCGACACCGCCGGGATGCCGGTCGTGAGCATCGACGAGATCGTCCTGCGGCCCGTCGAAGCGGCGGGTCACGGGGCCGGGCGCCGGCCGAACACGCTGTTCGCCGTTGACTGGACCCCGATGGCGGCACCGGACGGCCCGGACACCGAAACGGTCCTCCACGAGGTCGTCGGCGAGGGCGAACCGGTCGCGGCCGCCCACGCGGTGACCCGGGAACTGCTCGGCAGGGTCCGGGAGTTCCTGGCCACCGACACGCCGGTCCGGCTCGTGGTCCTCACCGGCGACGACCTGGCCTCGGCCGCCGCCCGCGGCTTCCTGCGCAGCGCGCACAGCGAGAACCCCGGGCGGATCCTGACCGTCCGGCACGACGGCACGGCCGCCTCACGACGGGCGATCCCCGCCGCGGTGCGCGCCGCCGTGAGCGACGGCGAGCCCGAGATCCAGTTGCGCGACGGAACCGCCCTCGTGCCGAGGCTGGTGAGGGCCGCCCCGACCGGGCCGGCCGGGCCCCTGGACGGCGCGCCCCTGGACGGCACCGTGCTGATCACCGGCGGCACCGGCACCCTCGGCGTCCTGGTCGCCCGGCACCTGGTCGCGCGGCACGGCGCCCTGCACGTGGTGCTCGCGAGCCGCCGCGGCGTCGAGCCGCCCGGGCTCCGGCAGGAGCTGGGCGCCGCCCTCACCGTGGTCGCCTGCGACGCCGGTGACCGCGGGGCACTGAGGGATCTCGTCGCCTCGATCCCCGACCTGCGGGTCGTCGTGCACGCCGCCGGGGTCGTCGACGACGCCCTGGTGGGATCGATGACACCGGAGCAGATCGACACGGTGCTGCGCTCGAAGGCCGATGCCGCGTGGCACCTGCACGAGGCCACCGAGCACCTGGACCTGCGGGCGTTCGTGCTGTTCTCCTCGGCGTCCGGGGTGTTCGGCGCCCCCGGGCAGGCCAACTACGCCGCCGCGAACGCGTTCCTCGACGCGCTCGCCGAGCACCGGCACGCGCGCGGTCTGCCGGTCACCTCCCTGGCCTGGGGCCAGTGGGCCGAGTCCAGCGGCATCACCGGGAACCTGACCGAGGCCGACCACCGCCGGCTGGCGAGGACCGGGATGCTGCCGCTGGCCACAGCGCAGGCCCTCGACCTGTTCGACACCGCCCTGGCCGGCGAACGCCCGGCGCTGGTGCCGGTCCGCCTCGACCTCGCGGCGATCGACACCCCGCCCGCGCTGCTGCGCGGACTCGCCCGGCCGCGGCGCGCGCCGGCCCCGGCGGCCGGCCCCGGCGACCTGCGGGCCAGGCTCGAAGCCCTGCCCGAGCCCGAGCAGCGCGCCCTGCTGCTCGACCTGGTCGTCACGCACAGCGCGAGCATCCTCGGGATGGCCCCCGGCGGGATCGACGACCCGCGTCAGCTGTTCCGCGACCACGGCGTCGACTCGCTGACCGCCATCGAGCTGCGCAACCAGCTCAACGCGGTCACCGGGCTCCAGCTCCCGGCGACCCTCGTCTTCGACTTCCCGACGCCCGAACAGCTCGTCAACCACCTCTACGGGCAGCTGTGCTCGCCGGAGAACCGGGTCGCCGGGCCGATGGAGCGCCTGCTGCGCAAGGCCGTCGACGTCGGCCGCGCGCAGGACGGCCTCGACCTGCTGGCCACGGCGTCCCGGCTGAGCCCGGCCACCGACGCGCCCAAGGCCGAGGTGGTCGCCCTCGCGGCCGGCTTCCTCCAGCCGTCGCTGGTCTGCCTGCCGTCCGCGCTGGCGTCCAGCGGCATCGAGGAGTACGGGCGGTTCGCCGCGGCGCTGGAGGCCGCCCGCGACGTCACGGCGGTCACGCTGCCGGGCTTCGCCGGCGACCCGCTGCCCGCAGACGCCGACGTCCTGGTCCAGGCACTCGCCGAGGCCGCGTCGGCCGTCGCCGCGCCGGTGCTGGTCGGCCGTTCGGTGGGCGCGTGGCTGGCGCTGGCGACCGCCAGGGAACTGGAACGGCGGGGGGCCCGGCCCAGCGCCGTGGTGCTCATCGACGGCTACCCCGACGACCTGCCGGGTGTGCTCACCGGCATGCTCGACGCCGGCCACCAGGTCCAGCCGGTCGACGACGACCGGCTGGTGGCCATGGGCCGCTACCTCGATCTGGCCGGCGCCCCGGAGCCCGTCACCGCGCCGGTGCTGCTGGTGGGCACCGGGAAGCGCTCGTGGCCCCGGCTGTCCACCACCGCCCAGGAGGTGCTCACCGTCTCGGGCGACCACTTCACCGTACTGGAGGAGCACTCCGCGGCCACGGCGCTGGCCATCAGCACATGGCTCCTCGACTTCAGCGGATACGGGGCCGGGTTGTCCGCACTCAGGGGAAAGGACTATGCATGATCTGGGACAACGTCTACATCGGCGGAACGGGGCGATACCTGCCGCCCCGCACGCCCGCGACGCAGGCCGTGCCGGACACCGAGACCATGCGGCGGCTGCTCGCGCTGTCGGACTTCGTGTCGTTCACCCGCTCCGACGACGTCACCGAGCACGCGATGGCCGTGCACGCGGCGATCGGAGCCCTGCGCGAGTCCGGCCTCAGCGGCGCCGACATCTCCATGGCCGCCTACGCCCAGATGGACCACCAGGACCACATGGCGTCCTCCTGCCACCTGCAGCGCGTCCTCGGCCTCGGCCACGCCCTCGTCTACGAGGTCGAGGCGACCAGCAACGGCGGCTCGGCCGCGCTGCAGTCCGCCGCCGCGCACCTGGTGGCCGACCCGGCCGCGACCGCGACCCTGGTCACGGCTACCGCCCGGTTCCTGCCGCCGCGGTGGGAACGCTGGCAGCCCACCATCGGGATCTTCCTGGCCGACGGTGCGGTCGCGGCCGTGCTCAACCGCGAGGGCGGCCGGGCGCGGCTGGTCGCGACCGCCAACAGCTCCGCGACCCAGATGGAGGTCCTCGCCACCCCGACGATCCCGGACCCCGAGGGCCACCGCAACCGTACGCCGATCGAGGTCACCGGCCTGGCCCCGTATCTGACGCTGATGAGCGGGGCACTGGTCACCGCGGTCGAGCAGGCCGCCAAGGAAGCCGGCGTCAGCGTCGCCGACATCACCAGGTTCGTCGTCACCGGTCTGGGCCTGGCCCAACTGGAGGTCGTCGTGCTGGAGCCGCTCGGCATCGACCTGGGCCGCACCACCTGGCCGATGCTGCGCGAGCTCGGCCACGTCGGGCCGTGCGACCAACTGCTCGGCATGGACCACCTGCTGCACGACGAGACCCTCAAGCCCGGCGACACCATCATGTCGATCGGCCTCGGCATGGGCTCGCGGTTCACCGCGTCCCTGCTGGAGGTCACCGAGCCGCCCAAGCCCCGCACGACCACCACCTTCACCGAGCCGGTGCGCGCGCAGGCCCCGCCCGCCGACGCGTATGTCATCGACCCCTCGGGCGGCGACATCTTCGGCGAGGCCGCTGCCTTGCGCGAGCGCGGCCCGGCCACGCCCGTCGAACTGCCCGGTGGCGTGTCGGCCTGGGCCGTCACCGGGCACGACCTGGCGAAGAAGCTGCTGCTCGACCCGAAGGTCTCCAAGGACGCGAACAAGCACTGGCCCATGTGGCGCGACGGCGACATCCCGCCGGACTGGCCGCTGATCATGTGGGTCGCGATGCAGAACATGTTCACCGCCTACGGGGCCGACCACACCAGGCTGCGCAGCCTGGTGGCCAAGGCGTTCACCCCGCGCCGTATCGAAGCGATGCGGCCGCGCGTCGAGGAGATCACGGCCGGCCTGATCGCCGACCTGGCCACGGTGCCGCCGGGGCAGACGGTCGACCTGCGCGCACGGTTCGCGTTCCCGCTGCCGATCCAGGTCATCACCGAATTGTTCGGGGTGACCGTGCAGACGGGCGCGGACCTGCGGCGGCTGGTGGACGCGGTGTTCAGCCTCGACGCGGACCCGGCGGGCGTGCAGGCCGCCTCCGGCGAGCTGTACATGCTGCTCAAGGAACTCGCGGCCGCCAAACGGCGCGACCCCGGCGACGACATGACCAGCGACCTGATCGCCGCGCAGGAGGCGGACGGCACACGACTGTCCGAGCGGGAACTGCTGGACACCCTGCTGCTGACCATCTCCGCCGGTTTCGAGACGACAGTCAACCTGCTCGACCACGCCGTCCACGCGCTGGCCACGCACCCGTCTCAGCTCGCCCTGGTCCGGTCCGGGACCAGCACGTGGGAGGACGTGGTGGACGAGACCCTGCGCTGGCAGGCGCCGGTGCCGAACCTGCCGCTGCGGTACGCCGTGGAGGACATCTCCGCGGACGGCGTGCAGATCCGCAAGGGCGAGGCGATCCTGCTGTCCTACGGCGCGGCCGGCCGCGACCCGGCGCAGCACGGGGCCGACGCGGAGGACTTCTCCGTCACCCGGCCGTCGCGGGCCGACCACCTCACCTTCGGGCACGGCGTGCACTACTGCCTCGGCAGCCCCCTGGCGAAGCTGGAGGCGACGACGGCGCTGTCCGCGCTGTTCTCCCGGTTCCCCCGGCTGCGGCTGGCCGTCCCGTCGTCCGAACTCGAGCCGCTGGGTTCCTTCTTCACCAACGGGCACAAGACTCTGCCGGTCATCCTGGAGGAGAGCTGATGGCCCATTTCGCCTTCGTGAGCGCGCCCGCGTCCGGGCATGTGAACCCGACCCTGCCGCTGGTCGAAGAGCTGGTCCGGCGCGGTCACCGGGTCAGCTACGCCACGGGACCAGCCACCATGGACGCCGCCCTCGCCGCCGGGGCGTCGCCGGTGACCCTGCCCTCGCAGCTGCCGCCCGACATGGCGGCGCGGGGCGAGTTCACGGCGGAACAGCTCGCCGTGACGATGGAGTACTACCTCGACGACGCGCGTGCCTCTTTCCCCGTCCTGGCCGAGCACTTCTCGGCCGACCCGCCGGACGCGGTGTGCTACGACTCGGTGACCTTCACCGGGAGGATGCTGGCGAACCTGCTCGAGGTGCGGGAGATCTCCCTGGTGCCGACCTTCGCGGAGAACGAGTCCTTCTCGGCGGCGCAGGTGTACTTACCGGCCGACTTCGACCACACCAACCCCCGGCTGGTGGCCGCGATTCAGGACATGGGGAAGTTCGCGCAGGGCCACACCTTCCTCGAGGACCCGAACCTGATGTTCGGCTACGTGGCCCCGACGAGCCTGGTGTTCATCCCCCGCGAGTTCCAGATGTCGGGGGATGCCTTCGACGAGCGCTTCCACTTCGTCGGGCCGTCGCTGAGCAGCCGGCAGACCGCTGAGGAGTGGAGCCCCCGGTCGCAGGCCCCGGTGCTGCTGATATCGCTGGGAACCGTCTTCAACGACCGGCCCGAGTTCTACCGGACCTGCATCGAGGCGTTCGGGGACAGCGACTGGCAGGTCGTCATGGTGGTGGGCGGGCTGGACCAGGAGTCGCTGGGCCCGATCCCGGCGAACGTCGAAGTGCACGCGCACGTGCCGCAGGTGGCGGTGCTGCGACACACCGAGGTGTTCCTGAGCCACGCCGGGATGAACTCGGCGATGGAGTCCCTCTACCACGGGGTGCCCTTCGTGGCGGTGCCGCAGATCCCGGAACAGCGGGCGATCGCCCGGCGGGCGGAGGAGCTGCAGGTCGGCAGGACGCTCGCCGAGCCGACCGTGCAGGGCCTCCGCGACGCCGTCCAGGACGTCCGGTCCTGCCGCCCCTGGGCGGCGGCCCTGAGCCGGATCGTGCGCGGGGCGGGCGGCGCGTCAAAGGGGCGGACGTCCTGGAGAAGCTGCTGACGCGGTAGCGGCCGGACTCCACCGGGCAGTCCGCACCCGCACCCCGCCCGGTGGAGCCCGTTCCCGCGCTCGGACTCGTACGGCGTGCTCGGGTTGGGCCGTGGATTGGTCTGTTCGGGTGAAGTCACAAGTTCGGGTGCGGGAGGAATGCCAAGCTCCAGTTCAAGGTGTCGGAGGTCCAGGCCTGGGTCAAGCAGCAGAGGATGCGGGCTGTGTAGGCATGGGAGGCACGGCCACCCAGAACTTCCAAGGCGCGACGGCCTACGGCGCCAGGCCCGGGGAATTACGTGATCGTCCACACACAAGCCGCCATCGGAGCCCCGGGGCGACAGCCCGGCGGCACCGTTCGACGGAAACTCTGCGTAGTTCGGCGCGTCGTCCAGTAGTGAACACGCGACACCTCTAACAGGCGGGCTCACCAGTCCCGGCACCCGGTAGGGCCTGTCCACAGCCTTCCGCGGATCACCTCAGTAACCTCGCCAGACGTTCTCGAAGGCGGCCTGCTCGATCGCGCGCCTTTGACGCATGGCCTCCAGGTGCATCAGTGCGTCGTGGACGGAGGCAAGCACGGTGTCCACGCCCTCGTCGTCCACACTCGGGGGGTCCACCGCCTGCGTGCGGTCCCCACCGCGGAGCCCGAGGGCCGCCGCGAGGGCGGTCAGGACGGGCTCGTCGGAGGCCCGACGGGCGGCCGCGGCGCGCCGCTCCGCGGAATCGGCCAGCACGATCCGACCGGCCAGGAGGGGGATGCCGCGGCGGGGCTGCCGATTGAGCAGCCCTTCCGATTCGAGGGTCGCCAGATAGGCTGCGGACAGGCCGCGGCCGCGGCGCCACAGCCAGTCCTCGACCGACTCGTACGGCGTCTCGCGGACCAGCGCCGCTGCGGCCTGGTCCAGCAGGGGATCGGCCGTGGTAGGGCGGTAGCCGGGCACGATGCGATCGTCGTCCAGGCTCAGTGCCCGGGCATCGAGGAGATCGATCACCTCGGCCCCGGCGAGCGCCAGTGACAGGTCGCCTTGTTCCACGGGGTGGCTGGGCGCCACGTCCACGGCGGTGATCATCAGATCCCGTGCGGTGGTCATAGGGCAGTTCACCTCGATCCGGAGAGTCGGCACGGCAGGCCGAGGACGTACCCGGCCGCCTCACACCTTGTCGAGCCGTTGCACGCCTCCGTGCAGGCCACAAGAGCGTCGAGGAAGTCCTGCCCCATCGCTGGATTCATATCACTGACTGTAACTCAGCAAGCCTGCGTGGTCATGATGCTGGAGCGCCCATCGGCTCCGAGGCCTACGCCACCGCATCGACGGGCGACTCGTTGCCAGGCAGCGGCGCTGCCTGCGGCCGGCCAGCCCGCTGTGTGAGGGCGGGTGTGCTCGGTGGCCGCCTCCCACAGCGGGCGGAAGATGCCCCATGACCAACAGAGGTGGGCGAGGAGGACCACGGCACCGATCACGGAACTCGCGCCAGGCCCTCGCAGCCGACCATGATCCGGGCCTGGCTGGGCGCGGCGTGCTCCGCCCCCGCACCCGTGGCCAGCGCCAAGGGCTGCGCTGGACCAGCCCCTGCCGCCTGCCCTGCGCCGCCGGATCCGCCGCCAGGGCCGTGGCCGGCCCCGCCGCCGGCCCGTCACCACACCGGCCGGACCGTGGACGGTCCGGCACTGGGCAGTTGCCATCGAGAAGGCTGGCCAGTACCCGTGCCGGGCGGAGCCGCCTGCCGATCCGGCCTGCACCCGTGCCGGGCGGAGCCGCCTGCCGATCAGCCTGCACCCGGTGCCGCGTGCTGCCCGCCACCGCGATGTCACCACCTGCCGACGAAGACCTTGTCGCCCACCTTTCACGACCGGGAAGCGCTGGCCGGGACCACGCGGTGCCCGCACCCGCCGCCGAGCCTCGGTGCCAGCAGCGGCAGGGCACGGGCACCAGCCGCCTGAACTCGTCTGGCCCTACCAGCAGGGCCAGACGACGAGGCGTGCGTCGCGGCTCGGTCTCACCGGCGCCCGTTACCACCAGCGGTAACGGGACTGTCCGGGGGAGAGTACGAACGCGGGCTCGTGCCTGGTCCAACCTGGGCGGCAGGGATGGAGTAGCAGAGGCTTAACCACTCTGTTCTGGAGATCTGAAACACGGCCGGCTGCGGTTGGCACCGGTGGCCAGGGCCAGACCGCTGTCACCGGTGTTAGCGGTCTGGCTCACACGACCCGGCCCGGGCTGCGAGACTGGTGATCATGACCGACCGCCGCACTCTCGCGATGCCCTTCTCCGAGCCGGCCGCCGACGCTGCCGTGCCAGCCCTGTCCGGCGGGCGCCGGCTGCTGCCGGTCGAGCAGGGCGCCGACTTCCGCCAGCCGCCCAGCGAGACCGCGGCCGTACCCGCTCCGGCCCGGCGTCCACTCGGGGCCGGCGGCCTGACCTTCTCCGACCCGGACCGGCAGATCTGACCGGCCCGTCCGTCAGGCCGCAGGCCGCTGACCTGCGGCGGTTGACTGGTGGGCTCACATGTCAAGGTGTTGCGTATGCCGCAAACAGATCCCGAGGTCTGTTACACAGAGTAGTCGAAACCTGGCCGGCCTCACCGACCCGGAGGGCAGCCAGTGCATCGGCCTGCCGAAGACGAGTGAGGACGCCCCGGGGTTCGCGCCGGAGAACGCCACTGGCGCGATGGCCAAGGTCTTCCTCGACACCGACTGCGCGGGTGACGTCTTCTACGTCATGCACCCGGGCAAGAGGCTCGGCGGCCGGCTGAAGCTGCGGTCCGTGACCTTCTACTGATCCGAGCCCGACCGCTGATCCCTGCTCGGCTGCTGGGGTGACCCGGGCGTGCTGGTGTCCTGCTGCCGCCGCCCCGGCATCCGCGGCCTCACCGCTTGCGCGCCAGGGTCACCCCGTCGCGGACCGGCAGCATCACCGCGTCCACCCGGTCGTCCGCCGCGATGAACTCGTTCAGCCGGCGCATCGCCAGGTGGTGCTCCTCCTGGTAGGCCGGGTCCAGGGAGCGACCGCCGAGCAGGACGTTGTCGAGGACGACCACCCCGCCCGGGCGCAGCCGGCGCAGGATCTCCTCGTAGTACGCGGGGTAGTTCTGCTTGTCCGCGTCGATGAAGGCGATGTCGATGTGCGGCTCGTCCGGCAGCGCCTGCAGGGTGTCGAGGGCGGGGGCGATCCGCAGGTCGATCCGGTCGGCCACCCGGCACGCTCCCAGTGCTCCCGGCCGATGGCGGCCCACTCGGCGTTGGTGTCACAGGCGAGCAGGCGGCCGCCCTCGGCCAGGCCGCGGGCGATGCAGAGGGAGGAGTAGCCGGTGAAGACCCCGACCTCCACGACGTACTTCGCACCCAGCATCCGCACCAGCATGGTGAGCAGCGCGCCCTCGTCGGCCGTGACCTGCATCCCGGCGGCCCGGCCGGTGGCTTCCCTGGTCCGCTCGGCGAGGTCGTGGAGCACCTGGTCGGCGGGGTGCAGTGGCGCAGCAGGTAGCCGTCGACCAGCGGGTGGACCGGCTCCAGCTCGGCGCCGTCGACCGGCGCGGTCCACTCGACGGTGAGCTCCTCCTGGGTGGCGAAGCGCACCAGGTGACGGGCGACCACGTCCTGGACCCGGCTCAGTGCCTCGGCGTCGGCCGCGGCCGCGATCAGTTCCAGCTGTCCCCACGAGGGCCTGTCCGGCCCTCGAAGGCGGCCTCCCCGACACGCGATGAGCCCGCATGGTCCGGTGTCGCGTATTCGCAGCCCAGGGTCCAGTGTTGTCACCGAGAGTGGTCGCCGGGTGCGTATCGACTCCACGGAGCTCCGACCTCGGTGGCGACGTAGGCGGTGGTGACCTCGGTGTAGCCGAGTGCCTTGGCGACGACCGGCGGCGGCGCGTGTTGGAGGTAGTGCCGGAGGGCTGTTACTCGGGCGGATCTGGGGGAGATGCCTGCTGCCTGTAGGTGTTCGCGGAGAGCGCCGGGCTCATCGGCTGCCCGGCCTGGCGGCCGGGGAACAGCCAGCAGGCGCTCCGGGGACTGGCATGGCGCAGTCGTCCGTCGGCCTTGAGGTGCGCCCGGATGAGGTCGGCGACGGGCTCGGGCAGCCGGGAGGGCGGGTCGCCGAAGGCGCTGGTGAGGGTGGAGCCGTTGTCGGCGATGTGGTCCGTGGTGAGCCGGACCAGCCGGGTGAGCCCCGGCGGGGCGGCCGGCTGACCGCAGGGCCTACCGATGGCCGGGGCTCCTCGGCCACCTGGGCGAGCAGCACGGTTGCGCGCTGGTCGATCGAATGATCTTGACGACTGCGCCAGCTGCTCATCGACCTGCCGGGCAGCGGCTGGGCGCCGATCGCGGACCTTGCCTGGCTCTCCGCTTCCTGCAGGCGGCCTTGCGACTCCCCCCACCCGCCGGGCACCGCGGCATACGGCTCCGCTGACCTGCGCCGGATGCACGTCGGCCGCTACCGCGTGCTGTACGAGGTCACCGAGGCCACCGTCACCATCGTCGTGATCCACCTCGGCCGGATCGGCTGACCACCCACACCAGGTCCGGGTGCGCGAGGGCTGACCGAAGTACCAGCCGTACATGGTCTGGGGAGGTCGAGCGACCGCCGCGACGCCTACGACGCCGGCGTGGCGAGGGTGTCGTCGATGATGATCTCGGGGGCCGGGTCCGTCGCGTTACGGGTGCCCTTGATGGTGTCCAGCGCGTTGCCGACCGCGTTGTAGACCCGCAAGGCGGCTTCCTTGCTCACCGGTCCGTCCGGGTCCGCCCAGCCCGGATGGGCCCACTCGTCCAGGTATTTCACGTAGCTGACGACCTGAGTTCCGGTCAGGTTGACCCGGATCAGGCCGCGGGCCCCCCTTTCTCCGTCCAGCCGATCGCCGTTGACCTTGCTGAACGTGCTACTGGTCCCGATGTTGCCATCACCTCAGGTCTCCTTCCAGAGCCCTCCGGCATGACCAGCGAGATCGACGCCACTCCTGCGGCCTTGGTCAGCCTGGTGTCCTGAGAGGCCGGAGTCTGAGTGGAGGCACCGCAACCGGTCAGGGCAGCGCAGCCCAGAGCGAGTGCGGCAAGGCGCAGGAGACAGCGGTGTGAGATCAGCACGGCGTCATGATCAGCGCTGTATGGCTCCTCGGGAAGCGTTTCACTCGTTGATCACCGAAACGAGGTGACCTTCGTGTCGCGTTGACGGACTACACGAATCGCTGCAGGGGGAGGAGTTCGGCCAGCTGCGCCCGGACCGCCCTGCGCGCCGCCCGCCGGATCCTCGCCGTCCTCGGCGCGTACTTCACACCTATCGAGGCCGCGCTGTAAGCGGTAGCCGGGCCGACCGTTCGAGCCGAGCCGGTACACGATTGACCCGCAGCCCAGCACCGCCTCGGTGATCGCCATCGCCGGCAGTGGCGCGTGGCCCGTGAGGCCCGTGGAGGCGGCTGTCAGCCGTTGCTTCGGCCGCCGCGGGTCCACAGCATTCGGGAGGGCAGGTTGAACCGGGTTGAGAGCCGGTAGGTCTGCGGCGGGGTGTTGCTGACGAATTCCTTGTACGCCATCGCTCGCTTGCCGGTCAGGCAGGCCCTGCGCGGGGTGTCGTCGGGGCGGGTGAACTGGACGACGCCGTCGTGGCGGCCCAGGCTCACCGGCTGGTGGAGGTAGCCGAAGCGGAAGGGCTTGGGTGCGCGCCCGCGCAGGGTCCGGGTGATCTGGTCGGCGGCGTGGATGCCGGTGGGGATGCCGCTTTGGCAGGTGCCGTGCACGACGCCGTAGGACTGGCGCACCGCCGCGGCGTCGCCGATCGCCCAGACCGAGGCGTGCGAGGTGGAGCGCAGGCTCGGCTCGGTGAGTAGCCGGCCTCGGTCGTCGGTGGCGATGCCGGCGTGGGCGGCCAGCGGCGGGACCCGGACGCCGGCGGTCCAGACGGTGGCGTCGCTGTGTACGAGTTCGCCTGCGGCCAGCTCGATCCCGTCCGGCAGTACCTTGGTGATCTCGACGCCGGTGCGGACCTCGACGTTGAGCCGGGCGAGGGCGGCGTCCAGGTGGGCCCTGGCCTTCGGGCCCATCATCGAGCCGGGCCGCTCCCGGCCGAGCAGCACGACGCGCAGCGCCGGGTGGCTCTCGGCGATTTCGGCCGCGGTCTCGACACCGGTCAGTCCGCTGCCGCTGACGGTCACGGTGCCGCCGCCCGCGGCGTTCAGTTCGGCGAGCCGCTCGGCCAGCCGGGTGGTGGCGCCGTGGCCGTCCAGGGTGTAGGCGTGGTCCTCGGCGCCCGGGACGGCGGCGGTGTCGGTGATGCTGCCGAGTGCGTGGACCAGGGTGTCGTAGCCGAGGGTGCGCACGCCGTCGGCGGTGCGCAGCGCGACCTCCTGCCGCTCGGCGTCGATCGCGGTGGCCCGCCCTTCGACGAACCGGATGCCGGATCCGGCGACCAGGTCCGGGATCCGCAAGTCGGTCAGCTGCTGGCCGGCCGCGCTCTGGTGCATCCGCAGCCGCTCGGCGAACCGCGGGGTCGGGTTCACCAGCACGACCTCGGCGCCGAGCCCGCGGGTGCGGCGGGCGAGGCGCACCGCCGCCGCCATGCCGGCGTAGCCGGCGCCGAGGACGAGGATGCGGTGCGGGGCGGCGGGGGTGGCGGGGGTGGCGGTCGAGCGGGTCATGGCGGGCTCCCTTGGTGGCTGACTCATCCGTTGTTCGCCTCACGGACGGGACAGCCGCCGAGAACGTGACAGCCACAGACGTGACCCGTGTCACACTGTCGGGCTCAGTGTGTCACACCGGTCAGCTTCTCCGGGTTGCTGACCAGGTGGACGGCCGCGATCCGGCCGTCCACCAGGTGCGTCGTGATCGCCGCGACCGGGGTGCGGCCGGTGTACACGACCACCCCGGGACCGCCGTTGAGCTGCAGCACCTCGGCGCTCGGGTCCTCGGGCATCCGGCCGGCGAAGGTGGCGAGCGCGCGGGCCACCAGGTCCAGCCCGTGGATCGCCTTGCGCGGCGCGGGAGCCAGCCCGCCGCCGTCGCTGACCAGCACCACGTCCGGCGCCAGCACCTCCAACAGCGCGTTGAGGTCGCCGCCGACGCTGGCGGCCAGGAACCGCTCGGTGGCCAACTGCCTGGTCACCAGGTCGGTGTCGTAGCGGTGACGGCGCGCCTCGACGGACTTCCTGGCCCGGCTGCTGATCTGCCGCACCGTCACCTCCTCGCGCCCGACGAACCCGGCGATCTCGGCGTGGCTGTAGCGGAACGCCTCGCGCAGCACGAACACCGCCCGCTCCACCGGGGACAGCGCCTCCAGGACGAGCAGCATCGCGGTGGACACCGAGTCGGCCAGCGCCACGTCCTCGGCGATGTCACGGCTCGTCAGCACCGGCTCGGGCAGCCAGGGCCCCACGTACGACTCCCGCCGCACCTGCGCGCTGCGCAGCCGGTCGATGGCCAGCCGGGTCGCGGTCCGGACCAGGTAGCCCTCCGGGTCGTCGACGGTCGCGGTCTCGACCCGGCTCCAGCGCAGCCAGGCGTCCTGGACCACGTCCTCGGCGTCGGCAACGCTGCCGAGCACCCGGTAGGCCACCGCCTGCAGCAGCCCGCGGTGCCGGGCGAACACCCGCTCCGCCTCGGCTTGCCCCGTCTCCACACCAGCACCCATCGCGTCCCCCTCGCCGAACCGAGGGCCGATGATAGCCAAACCCTTGATCGCCAAGCCCTCCGCCGCCGACCCGGCAGCGCCAAGACCCCTCCCGGGCGGCCGGTGGTGCGCGGGCATCTCGCCGCCGTGGACTACCTGGTTGAGCCGGTTCTTGGCAATCAGGAGCAGCCACCGGGGGTAGGGGACAGCAAGCGGCCCCCACCCCCGGACGGTTCACTGCTGGCGGTTCCTGAGCCAGGTCAGCGCCCTGGACACCCCGGCGCCGATCACCACGACCACGAGCAGACTTGCATGGGTGGGCATGGTGCGGGTCGGGGAGCAGGATGACGACCAGCGGCGCCCCGCGCAGCATCGGGTTGCCAGGCATCTTGCTCGTGTTGCCCGTTCGGCTTCGATCTTCGAGTGGTTGCAGTGGTCGGTGCGCGGGAGGCCAGACGGTTGCGAGCCAAACTCGGCTTCCGCGCACGGCTGCGACCCTAGAACGCGGTCTGATGCGCCGTCAGTTGCGACAAAACGGACTTCCTGTCGATCTCCGCAGGACACTCGTCGCGTGAAGTCACCAGGCACGGGAAAACCGGATCGTCCGCCCCGGAAAACACGATCTCTGAACGGCACTTGTGGTACGCCACTGGCCTATTCCGCCGGCATGACGGGCATCCCAGCGGACAGCAGACCACTGCCGCTACTCGGTCCGCTCGATGGCGACGCTGCACTGACGATCTGGCCGCCCGGACAAGGTGGCCCTAGGGCGGCCCTTCCGATGGAGCCAGGCGCGGCCAACCCGACCTGCCGCAGGCAGCGTGTTGGCTGTGCTCGAGCATGTCCAGCCGCGATGCGCCAGGAGATGTTTCAGGCCCGCCGCCTGGGGCGGTCGAGGATGTCAGTCCGGTTGGGCGGTGAAAGTGACCAAGGCCTGGCGGGCTCGGATGGTGCCGTGGTGGTCATGGCCGAAGTGGGTGCGCCAGGCGTCGTGGGTGGCGTGCAGGAGTTCGGCTGCTTCGTCGTTTCGGTGCAGGACTGCCAGGGCGCTTCCCAACGTGGTGGCGGCTTCTAGCGCGCGGTGGTGGGCGGGGCCGAGGTGACGCTCGCACTGGCTGAGGCAGTGTCGGGCTTCGTGTTCGGCGTCCGCGGGTCGGCCCAGTGCGAACTGCGCCGCGGCTCTGGCCAGGTGGATCGCGCTCAGGTCGTGCAGCAGCCCGCCGGTGCCCGGGGCCTGGTCGAAGATGTCCTGCGCGTTCTCGACGGCGGTAAGCGCCTCCTGAGCCCGGCCCTGACCGGTCAGCGCCCGGGCCGCGCCGAGGTGCAACACCATCAGGAACCTGCCCAGGCGCTGCCGGCGTGCCTCGTCGAGCACCGGGCGTAGCAGGTTTTCGGCCTGCTCATAGTGGCCGTGGAGTGAGAGGCTGAAGGCCTGGCCGTTGCTGACGGCCAGCGGCAGCAGGATCCGGTGGATTCCTTCGGTGCCACGGGCGGCGGTCTTCACGGCGCTTGATTCTGCGACGACTTCCTCGTGCAGGCCGAGGTAGGCCAGGTGCTGGAGGCGGTCGCTGCGGCCCTTGAGGACCAGCGGATGGTCGGAGGAGGTGGTGCGGGCGCGTGCCGCGGCGGTGGCGGCCAACAGGTCGGCTGCCTCGCGGTGGCGGCCCAGGTCGCCGAGGACCAGAGCCAGCACATCCCGTCCGTTGCGCCCCTCGAACCTGCCGGGCAGCGGCTGGGCGTCGATCGCCGCCTCATACCGTTGCACCGTCGATAATCCGACGACTGGTCGTGGATGGCGGGGGACTCCAAGGGTGGAACTGACGGTACGTGAGCGGCGCTGGCTGGCCGCGATGGGCGTGATCGGGCTCGGGGTGGCGGCCTGCTACGTGTGGGGCGCCGACTACCCGCTGCCCTACAGGACGCGGGACGCCTCGGTGGTGGACCGGATCGCGTTGGACGACCCGTCCGCCAGCGGGGTGATCGTGGATGCGGACGATCGCACGATCACGCTCGACGTGAGCTGGGCCGGCTGCGACTACAAGCCCGACCTGGTCGCGCAGGAGACGGCGGAGCGGGTGACGCTCGTGCTGAAGCGCCGGGACGCCTCCAGCCCCGGAATCGGCTGCGAGGACGGCGGCGTTGCCCGGCTCAGGACGGTCCTGCACCACCCGCTCGGCACCCGATCCCTGGTCGACGCCGTCACTGGCAAGCCCGTTCCCCACGGTGGACCTGGGCAGCCTCCTCCCGGCTGACACACCTACCGCGACGTACCGCGCGGTCACCACTGAGGATGCGCGTCGGGCGACTTCGCGCTGGGAGAGTTGGGAGGCCCGGATGATCGGGAAGGCCACCCCACCCTTGGCTGCGGAAAGGTACGTCGTGCCGCTGTGCCTGCTGATGCCAGCGGCGACCTGCTGCTCCCTCGCAGCGCTGGCGACCCTTCCACCGTCTTCCTGACAACCGCAGCTGCGCGGCCGATGATCTTCTTGCCGACGTCGGCGCCCTGGCCGTCGGCGGGGACGTTTGTGGAGGTCTTGAGGCTCTGGGAGTCCACTATGCAGGCGGTCGGCAACGTTGGACCGGTACGGCCAACGCCGGCAGCCGGTGCCCGGGCGGTCGATTGACGACGCACCCAGGCACCGGCTGCCGGCGTTCACCGGCCATCGGTCACCGGCAGTGGCGGGAGCTCCGGCGCCAGGCCGGCTCGCGCCCGCCTGGCGCCGGAGCTCCGGCTCAGCTCGCAGGCGTCAGATCGCCGGTCTGGCCGTAGCAGCTGGTGCAGAGGTACTTCAGGGTCTTCTGCTCCCGGGTGAACTTGAGGTGGGTCTCCGCCTGCCCGGTGGTGTTGTAGTGCGGGATCTGGATGATCTCGTAGGACGGGAACTGGTCGGCCATCATGCTGACGTCGTAGCCGGCGCCGTTGGTGCCCTGCGTGAGGTCCATGTTGCCGTCGATCGCGCCGGTGCCGAAGAAGGTGCCCCCGAACGGGATGCTCTCCTCGGCGTTCGCGAACTGGTACTGGATGTGCACGTGGCCGTTGCTGCCGCCGACCGCGATCAGGTTGTTGTTGAAGTCGGTCATGCAGGTCGGGTGGAAGCCGCCCTCGCACTCCGAGACCGGGGTGAAGCCCAGCGGCATCGGCTTGATGGTCAACGCGCTCTTGCAGACGCCTCCCGGGCAGGACGGGCTGGCGGTCAGCCCGACCAGACCGGACTTGGGCTCCCAGAGCATGGCCACCCGGTACGGCGCGTCCAGGTCGGCCGACGGCCCGTCACGGTCCTTGATCTTGTCGGACCAGAAGTCGCCGCCGTGGATGTAGGCCCGGATGAGGACCAGGTCGTCATCCGTGCCACCGCCGACCGTCTGGAGGATCGCCTGCGCGTACAGCCCGCTGTGGAAGCCGGTGTACTTGTTGAGTGCCTCGGTGTACGCCGGGTTCACGAAGGTCTGCGGAGGGGTGGTCGACGTCGGCGGGCTGGGTTCGCTGCCGCACTGGGGCACGTCCGGGTCCATGCCGGAGTAGCCGGTCTTGACGTAGTAGTCCGGCACCCAGAGGTTGTCGTACGTGTAGTCCCAGATGTTCGAGCCGTAGGCGTCCGGGCCGGTGTCCTGGCACTTGACCGAGACCATGCTTCCGGCCGGGTACTTGTCCGGGAAGTCGTGGTTGTTCAGGTCCTTGACCGAGCGGCCGTCCAGCGTGGCGGTCGCCGGGAAGACGTTGCCGGTGTGCGGCAGGTCTGGCAGCGCGGTCTCGCCGTCCTCGTCGTGGATCGGCGACACGATGGCGTAGATCGGCTCGCCGCCGGTGTTGCGCGGGTCGAACGGGGACTTGCGGACCACGCCGTCGCCCCAGTTGCCTTCGATGGTGCCGATCCGACCGTCCGACAGGACCGTCTCGACCACCCCGATGTGCACGCTGTTGTCCAGCGAGCCGTAGATCACGGCATCGCCCGGCTTGATGTGGTTGAAGTCGCGCAGCAGGCCCTTGGGCGCGGCCCAGTAGTAGAACTGGTTGGAGCCGCCGAAGTTGGCGCCCCACACGCCGGCCTGCCGCCAGGCCCAGCTGGCGAAGTAGGCGCACCACGGCTCACCGCAGTGGTACGGGGTGCCGAAGTCGGTGTAGTACGGCTCGCAGTTGTCCCGGTCGTGCTCCGGGTAGACGCCGACCTGGGACTGCAGCGCGGCCACGATCTTGCCGCGCACGGTGCCCGGGTCCGGCGTGCTGGGCGGCGGAGTCCCGGTGTCGCCGCCGCAGTTGGGCAGGTCGGGCGTGAAGCCCGTGTAGCCGGTCTTGACGTACTTGTCGGTCACCCAGAGGTTGTCCGAGGTCTTGTCCCAGACCGTCGAGCCGTAGGCGTCCGGCCCCGACTCCTGGCAGGTGATGGTGACCATCGAGCCCTGGGCGTACTTGTTCGGGTAGGCGTGGTCGTTCAGGTCCTTGGTCGACCGTCCGTCCAGCGTCGCGCCGACCAGGAACTGCCGGCCGCCCGGCGCCGCCGGCGTCCCGCCGTCAGCGCACCGGGGCAGCGTGGACACGAAGCCGGAGCTGCCGGTCTTGATGTACGTGTCGGTGACCCACAGGCCGTCCGACGTGTAGTCCCAGATGTTTGAGCCGTAGGCGTCCGGGCCGGTGTCCTGGCAGACGATGCTGACCATGCTGCCCTGGGCGTACTTGTTCGGGTAGGCGTGGTCGTTCAGGTCCTTGGTCGACCGTCCGTCCAGCGTCGCGGTGGCCGGGAACGCGTGGGCACCGGGCTGCTGGAGCGCCGGCGAGTTGTTCTCGTCGCAGCGCGGGATGTTCGGATCGAAGCCGCTGTAGCCGGTCTTGATGTAGTAGTCGACCACCCAGAGGCCGTCGGCCGTGTAGTCCCAGATGTTCGAACCGCCGTAGGTGGCGGGGCCGGTGTCTTGGCAGACGATGTTCACCGAGCTGCCGGCCGGGTAGCGGTTGGGGTACGCGTGGTCGGACAGGTCCTTCGCGATGCGGCCGTCGAGCGTGTCGGTCGCGGGGAACGGCGTGCCGGTCGCGTGGGCCGCCGGAGCGGCACCCAGTACGGTCAGCACCGAGGCCGAGACCGCGAGCAGGCAGGACTGCGCGGTGCGGCGGCGGAAGGCGCTGCGGAGGCGGATGGGCGTGCGCATCGGTCAGCCCCCGCGCCGGGCGGACACGGCCGGATGGGCCGCGATGGTGGAAATACTTGCAAGGTGGTGCAACGGTTCTCCCGGTGTGTCGGTACCGGCGATGCTCGACGGACCGGGTTTCGGACCGGTGTCGTGCCGGTCGCGGGCGGCGACACCGGGACGACACCGGCCCGGGGTGGAATTCCTGAGGCGGGATCAGGGAGTGCGAACGGCGCTGTCAGCGGGGGAGCGCTGAGGGGAGCGGCTTCAGTGGGGGAGCGCTGAAAGGCACGGTTCCTGGTCGGTGGGCCGGTGCTGGGCCGGGGACGCTCGACGCGAGCCGGCAGGCCTGGCCCCCGCCGACCCGCAGCGCCACCTCGCCGGCGAACTCCCGGACGAGGTTGTGCAGCGTGTACTGCCCCGGGGCCGGCTCGGTGAACAGCGCCGCGTCCACCAGCCGGTCGGCTGCCAGGCCGGCCTGAGCGGTGCTCAGCCCCGACAGCCGGGCCAGCACTGGCACGCTGTAGCGAGGCAGCGAGAGGGCGTCGGCGCTGCGTAGGAGCAGCGCGGCGTGCCGGTCCGACGGATGGTCGGAGTGGGCCAGCGACTCGTAGCTTGCGCTGAGGGAGCCGCGCACGCTCAGGTCGTCCAGCTCCAGGTGGTCCAGGCGGCTGCGGCCCGGTTGCAGGCGGTCGACCATCATGGCGAGCGGCCAGGCCGGCCGGGAGGCGAGCTTGGCGCCGACGATCCGGACGGCGAGCGGCAGCCGCCCGCACAGCCGCACGATCCGGGCCGCCGCCTGCGGTTCGGCCGCCACCCGTTCGGCACCGGCGAGCCGGGAGAGCAGGCTGAGGCTCTCGGCTTCCGGCAGCGGGCCCAGCGGTATCCGGTGGGCGCCCTCGAGGGCGGGCAGGCCGGAGCGACTGGTGACCAGGATGGCGCACCCCGGGCCGCGCGAGAGCAGCGGGCGGACCTCGGTGGCGGTGCGGACGTCGTCGAGCACCAGGAGGACGCGGGTTGCGGCGAGGACGCGGCGCAGCAGGGCGTCGGCGGCGTTGGGGGAGCCGGGGAGGTCCTGCCGGGGGACACCCAGGGCTTGCAGCAGGTCGGCGACCAGCTCCCGAGTTCCAGTGGAGTGACGCACCGTCAGAAAGACTTGCCCGTCCGGGAATCGGTCGGCGAGGCGGGTGCCGATCTGCAGGGCCAGCGCGGTCTTGCCGGAGCCGGGCATGCCGCTGAGCACGACCAGCGGCGCGGGGGTGGAGGTGGGTGCGTGGGTGGGAGCGGGCGCGGGCGCGGGGGCGGGGGGCAGGAGCTGGGACAGCGTGGCGAGGTGGGTGGTGCGGCCGACGAAGTGCGCGGGTGGTGCGGGGAGGGACGGAGTGGCCCGGCGGGTCGGCCTGGTATTCGGTTCGCTTAGCAACTCGCGCTGCAGGGAGCGAAGTTCGGAGCCCGGCTCGACGCCGAGCTCGCCGACCAGGACCTGCCGCGTTCGGCGGTAGGCCTCCAGCGCTTCGCCCCGCCGGCCCGCGCCGCGCAGGGCCCGGATCAGCCGTACCGCGAGCGATTCGCGGTACGGGTGTTCGGCCACGGCCGCCGCCAGTTCGGGTAGCAGTTCCTCGTGCCGGCCGAGCTCGGCGTAGACGTCGGCACGGGCCTCGCGCAGGTCGAGCAGTCGGGACTCGATCGCGCTCGCGGCGGCGAGGACGGCGGGAGAGCGCGGTACGTCCGCGAGCACCGGTCCGACGCCGAGCGCGCAGGCGGCGTCCAGGGCTTCCCGCGCACCGTCCAGGTCCCCGGCGGCACGGGCCGCCCGGGCGAGCGCGGCGAGCCGGCCGATCTCGCGGGCGTCGACCTGTGCGTCGTCGACGGCGAGCAGGTACCCCGGGGCACGCGTGACCAGGGTGCTCCCGTCCGGGTCGCCCAGCAGGGTGCGCAGTCGGAAGACGTACGTCGCGACCACCTTGGCACCGGTGGTCGGTGGGTGCTCGTCCCACAGCTCGTCCACGAGCCGGTGGGTGGCGACCACCCGGCCCGCCTCGCTGATCAGCAGGGCGAGCAGCTGTCGCTGCTTGCCCGAGGAGACCGGGAGCCACCGGCCGTCGCGCCGGACCTCCAACGGACCCAGCACCCGGAAGTTGATCTTGTCCACGGCCCGGGAGAGTACAGGCAAATTGTGGAAACTTAATAATTTTCTTAGATAACTGTTGCATCACACCTTCACATCTCATGCACCGTCAACCCGCTTGCGGGGGATCCCGAATCGACTGCCGATGAATGTGCGACGACGAACGATGCGGCGTTCACGGCCTGGGTGGAGAGCGCGCCCGCCTGATCGGGGCCCGGGCGGGAAGGCGTTCGGCCGTGGATCAGTTCCGGGAGGAACGCGGAGGGCGTACCTTCCCGAATGATTCCGTGATGGTCATCGAGTAGGCCCGCGTTCGCAGCGCGGGTCGGGAAGGCACGCCCGTGCTCACCGTGGTCAATCCCGACGGCTCCACGAAAGACGGCTCCCTGCTGGACGAGATCGTCCGCGAGGGGGCGAGGCGGATGCTGGCCGCCGCGCTCGCGGCCGAGGTCAACGCCTGGATCGCCGAGTTGGCCCACGAGAAGAACGAGAACGGGCGGCGCCTGGTAGTCCGCAACGGCTACCACCAGCCCCGGAAGGTTCACCACCGCCGCCGGCGTGATCGAGGTGAAGGCCCCGCGGGTGAACGGCAAGCGCGTCGACGAGACCACCGGCGAGCGCGAGCGGTTCTCCTCGGCGATCCTGCCACCCTGGTGCCGCAAGTCCCCGAGGATCGCCGAAGTGCTGCCGCTGCTCTAGCTACACGGCCTGTCCTCGGGCGACTTCGTCCCGGCGATGGAGCAGTTCCTCGGCTCCTCGGCCGGGCTGCCGCCGGCCACGGTGACCCGGATGACCGCCCAGTGGCAGGCCGACCACCAGGCGTTCCAGGAGTGCGACCTGTCCGGTACTGACTACCTCTACGTCTGGGTCGACGGCATCCACCTGCGCATACGCCTGGGCGAAGCCAAGGCCGCCGTCCTGGTCGTCATCGGCGTGCGGGCCGACGGCACCAAGGAGCTGGTCGCCATGGCTGAGGTCGCTCAGGGAGCTCAGCGCGGCCGGGCGGACCACTCGATGAGCGGCGGCCGAACCGCCGCACACAGCGGGTGTCCCTTGGCATCAGTGAGGCGAAGGCGTCCGAGCAGAAGCCCGGACCGCGTGGCCGCGTCGACGGTGGCCGAGTCGATGGCGTCGAGCATGAGCTTGGCGCGTCGAAACAGGGTGAAGGTGCCGGCTTCGTCGACGGTGCCCCACGAGAGGTAGATGAACCGGCCACCGGGGCGGCCCTGGATATAGGGGCCTTTGAGGTCGATGCCCTGCGGGCCGGGGGTCGCGGTGCAGTCCAGCGTCCAGGCCGCAGTGGCGCCGTCGCCGGGCTGAGGGTCGAGCAACTCGTCTCGTCGGTCCTTGCGTTGGACCGCGACGTGGATGTTCGTGTAGCCGGGGAAGTCGGGGCTGGCACCGCAGGTGCGGCCCGGCAGGTCGAAGGCGTCGATCCGGATCTGCATGGGGCCATCTTCCTCGGACGGGGCGTCAGCAGCCGTACGGGTCCTGGTCGCGGGGCTCGGCGCGGCGCGTCGGGCAGCACACCCGACGCCGACGCCGCCACGCGTGGCTGATCGCTGCCCTGACCACGCTGATCGTGCCTGCGGCCACGCCGCCGCGCTCGATGACCTGACCGAGCAGCCCCGGTCCCAGCACCACTGTCATGGGCGCCGGCCGGTCCCGGCCAGGCACCGAATGGGTGGATGTGAACCTCACGCCGACCGAAGCACCGCAGGGACCACCAAGCGAACGGCCCGTGCCACCGGACAACCTAACGCCCCATCAGCCGCCCAGCGTGCTGCTGCCGCTCAGCGGCCTCCAGCTCGTTCGTCCTCGCCCGCTCGTTCCTCACCAGGCTCCGGGAGCTCCAACCGGACCCCTCCACGCACCAGCAGCGGCCCGGGACCACGAGGGTCCCCCCAATCACCGGCCCCGACGGAAAACCGCGAGGTCACAACCCATCGCGCGCTTGACAGGCCCAACCCTCATGGGTGGGAGGACGTCGGACCGGGCAGGTGCGCTGATGCGGGCGTGGCGGCTGGCCCCGGCGGCCGCCACCCAGAGTCGACAGAGATGGCGAATGCAGCTCCTCGCCAGCCCTGGGAAGAGTCTCCCTGAAGTTCAATCGTTCTCAGGTTTGCGCGCGTACAGCAGGTCCACTCGTACACTTGCCGACTTTTTGCTGACTTGGCCTGATGCGACATCAGGCAACGTCGGCGGCTTCGGCGGCCGCGATCAGCTCGCGCAGGTCGGGCAGCACCTTGGCGTCGCCAGTCGCCAACTGCCGCAGTGCGGACCGCCACTGGGCCAGCGCCTGGGCCGGCTCGCCAACGTCGCGCAGCACCAGGCCGTAGACGTGCCGGGCCAGCCCCTCGCCGTAGGTGTCCTGCAGCTCGGCGGCGAGTCCGAGCAGCTCCCGGCAAGCCGCCCGGGCCTCGTCCAGTCGGCGCAGTCGGCGCAGCGCCTCCACCAGGCCGAGCCGGCACTCGCGTTCGGTGTGCCACTGGCCGCTGCCGGTCTCCAGCTCCAGCGCGGCCCGGTAATGGCGCAGTGCCTCGGCCGGTTCGTCCAGTCCCAGGTGAGCGTTGCCGATGTTGCAGAGGCCGGACATCTGCACCAGGCCCATGCCGCACCGCTTGCCCGCCTCGATGCTGCGGCTGTGGTGGACGATGGCCAGGCGGGGATCGTGCTTCTCGGCCAGATTGCCCAGCCCACTGAGCGCCAGCGCCTCGTTGTACGGGTCCGTGTGCTCGACGGCCAGGGCCAGCGCCTCTTGCAGCGCCACCACCGCCTCCTCGTCGCGGCCGAGCAGCCCGAGCAGCATGCCGCGGTTGTTGAGGATCAGCTGTTCGCGCGACGGATCGCGCAGGCCGCGCCAGAGCGGCAGGGCCTGGTCCATCAGCCGCAGGGCTTCCGCGAACCGGCCGGTGTCGAAGTGTGCGCCGGCCAGGTCGATCAGCGCTATGCCTTGGGCGTTGCGATCCTGCTCGCGCAGCGCGACCTGCAGGGCCAGCTCGTTGAGCAGGGTCAGCTCGGGAATCCGGCCGCGGGCCCGCAGGTACGGCAGCAGTGCCTGCACCAGGGTCAGCAGCTCGGTCGCGGCCTGCCCGTCGCGGGCCGAGTGCTCGGCCAGCACCACCAGGTTGGCGCACTCGACGTCGCCCCAGGCCAGCACGGACTCCTGGTCGAGCTCACCGGTGCTGGGAACCGCGGGCAGGGCGCGCTGGCGGTGCAGCTCCGGGGCGAGCACCAAGGCCGAGCGGGCGGCACCGGCCATGAACCAGCGCAGTGCGGCAGCCGTCAGGCGACGGCGGTCGGCCACGTCCTCGGCGAGCTCCCGGGCGAAGTCGCGGACCAGGTCGTGCGGGACGAACCGGTCCAGCCGCACCTCGTCCAGCAGGGCGACGTCCACCAGGCGGTCCAGCGCCGCACCCGCCTGTGCCTCGCTGCTCTCCAACACCCCCGCCAGCAGCGGGGCCGAATACTCGGGCAGGTCGAGCGCCCCGACCGCGACCAGGGCGTCCGCCGCCCGTCGGTCCAGCCGCCGACCGGATGCTCGCAGTGATTCGTAAGCCATGAGGAGGGATTGGCGGACACTCAGATCGTCGAGCTCCAGCTGGTCCAGCCGGTCCTCGTGTGCGGTCAGCTGCCCGACCAGGCTGCTCACCGGCAGCGCGTCACGGGCCGCGAGCCGGGCTGCGACGATCCGCAGCGCCAGTGGCAGGCGCCCGCACAGCCGGGTCAGCCGGGCGAGATCGGCCTGCTCCAGGGGCACCACCTCGCGGTCCTCGGTGCAGCGCCCGGAGGCCAGCGCGACCAGTGTGACGCTCTCCGCCTCGGTCAGCGTGGCGAGCCGGATGTGGGTGGCGCCGTCCAGTGCGAGCAGCGGGGAGCGACAGGTGACCAGTACCCCGCAGCCGGGCCCGGACGGCAGCAGTGGGCGGACCTGGGTGAGGCCGGCCGCGTCGTCCAGCACCAGCAGGGTGCGGGTGCCGGCCAGCGTGGTGCGCAGCAGGGCGGCTGCGGCGTCCGGATCCTCCGGCACGGCGGCGGCGTCAACGCCGAGGCCCCGCAGCAGCATGGCGAGCGCCTGCTGGACGCCGAGCGGAGTCAGGCCCGGGGTGGCGCCGCGCAGGTTCAGGAAGAGCTGTCCGTCGGGGCAACACCGACGGTACCTGGTCCGGCGCCAACGTCCTCGACCAGAACGGCCACATCACCGCCATCTCCGCCGCAGGCCTGGCCGATGGCACCATGCACGTCCAGTCCGTGGTGTCCGGCAACCTCTACGACAACCAGCGCAACACCGACGGTACCTGGTCCGGCGCCAACGTCCTCGACCAGAACGGCGCCATCACCGCCATCTCCGCCGCAGGCCTGGCCGACGGCACCATGCACGTCCAGACCCTGACCGGCGGCAAGGTCTACGACAACCAGCGCAACCCCGACGGCACCTGGACCGGCGCCAACCTGGTCGACGGCAACGGCGCCATCACCGCCGTCTCCGCCGCCGGTAACGCCGCGTGAGACCGGGCGGCGGTTGAACCGTGGCCGGACGTCGGCGAGTTGTCCGCACCACCTGCCACCGCACTGCCGCCCGCTGCCACCGCCTTCCCCCCCTCGCGATCGGTCGGCCGGCTCGCCATGCCGGCCGACCGATCGGCCTCCAACCGAGCAGAAAGGAGACGGCCGTGCGTCACCGGTCGCACCTTGCCCGATCCAGGGCGCTGCTGACCTTCGGCATCGCAGCAGCGATGGCGACAACCGTCGGCGTCGGAGCGGCTGACGCCGCCTCGGACCTTGGTCCCACGAAGTCGGTGTCCTATCACGGGCACAGCTTCCAGGTGCCCGCCGTCTGGCCCGTCATCAACCTCCAGGAGCACCCCACCGAGTGCGTGCGGTTCGACCGTCACGCCGTCTACCTGGGCACGCCCGGCACGACCCAGGACTGCCCGAGCCACCCCTCCGAGCGGACCGAGGCGCTGCTGATCGAGCCGCAGGCCGTGACCGGCACCGCCGCGGGCACCACGGACGACCCCTTGGCTGCTGAATTCGAGGCGGCGGCACCGGGGATCAAGATCACCGCCACCTACGGTGACGACCGCCCCCTGATGCAGAACATCCTGCGGCAGGCCGGACTGCCCTCGCCTGGCGTGAAGCGGCCGCAGGGCCTCGCCGCCGCGCCGCCGATCGCTCCCCGGCTCACGGCGGCGGCCCTCCCGAGCACCATCACCGACTACACCGGGTACGGGTTCGAGACCTGTGCCGCACCCGACTCGGGCACCATGAACGCCTGGATGAACTCGTCACCCTACCGGGCTGTGGGCATCTACATCGGCGGTGCCCGAGCCTGTTCGCAGCGGAACCTGTCAGCCGACTGGGTTCAGCAACAGGCCACCGCCGGATGGCACTTCATGCCCATCTACGTGAGCGTCAAGGCCGCGAACATCAACAACCCGGTCAGCGAGGGCACCGCGGCGGCGGACGACGCGGTCAACCAGGCCGCCGCACTCGGCTTCAGCCCCGGTTCAACGCTCTACGACGACATGGAGGCTTACTCCGATCCGAGTCTTGCCCCCACGGTTCTGAGCTACCTCTCGGCCTGGACCAAGGAGATCCACGCCCGTGGCTACGTCTCCGGCGTCTACTCGAGCGCCGCCTCCGGCATCGCCGACCTCGCCCAGAACGTCACCAACTACACGATGCCGGACGTGATCTGGATCGCCCGGTACAACGGGGACCCCAGCACCAGCGACCCGGCCGTCCCGTCCTCGCTCTGGGCCAACCACCAGCGCATCCACCAGTACATGGGCGATGTCCAGAACGAGAGCCACGGCGGCGTGTCGATGAGCATCGACCGCGACTACCTCGATGTCGCAGCCTCATCCGGCCAGAGGGCCTCGAACGTCATGCGGGTGGACACGATCGCCGCGGGCAACGTCTTCGACGACCAGCGCAACACCGACGGCACGTGGAGCGGCGCGGCGTTGCTGGACGGTAACGGCGGTGTCACGCAGGTGGCCACCGCCGCGCTGACGGACGGCACCTTCCACGTGCAGACGCTGGCCGGTGGCAAGGTCTTCGACAACCAGCGCAACCCCGACGGCACCTGGACCGGCGCCAACCTCCTGGATGGAAGCGGCACCGTCACCGCCATCTCCTCGGTGGGACTCACCGACGGCACCATGCACGTGCAGACGCTGGCCGGTGGCAAGGTCTTCGACAACCAGCGCAACCCCGACGGCACCTGGACCGGCGCCAACCTCCTGGACGGCAACGGCACCATCACCGCCGTGTCGTCGGCACGTCTGACCGATGGCACCATGCACGTCCAGACCGTGGTCTCCGGCAACCTCTACGACAACCAGCGCAACACCGACGGTACCTGGTCCGGCGCCAACGTCCTCGACCAGAACGGCCACATCACCGCCATCTCCGCCGCAGGCCTGGCCGACGGCACCATGCACGTCCAGTCCGTGGTGTCCGGCAACCTCTACGACAACCAGCGCAACACCGACGGCACCTGGACCGGCGCCAACGTGCTCAACATGGGAGGTGGCATTACAGCCGTCGCGGCGGCCGGGCTCGCGGACGGCACGCTGCACGTCGAAACCCTCAGCTCGGGAGACGTCTACGACAATCAGCGCAACCCCGACGGCACCTGGACCGGCGCCAATCCGCTGGACAGCAACGGGAGCATCACCGCCATCTCCGCTGCGGCCATTGCACGCTGACCCCTACGACTGCCGGGCTTCTGAGGCACCTCAGAAGCCCGGCAGTACCCGGTTGTGCGAGTACCTGGGCCGAGGCCGAGCTGCGCGCCGTGATCGCCGATACCGCCGGGCAGGAGCGGGCCTGGAGCCGAATCGCCGACCTGTTGGACCGTCAGAAGCCGGGTGCGCGCATTCCGCAAGCCCGCCGTGAGTTGGTGTCGGCACCCCTGAGGGCCCATCGTGAGCTCATGACCTCGGCCGGGGTGCGGAGCGGGCGCATCGGAATTTTTTCCGTCGGCTGACGTGAAGTACCGGTGAAAAAACGGGCTGGTCAGACCCCTAGGCCAAGGACGAGAGTCAGCTAGTGTGATTCGCCCTGGCAGTAGCATCAACCACAGTGAATGGAAGTGATCCCTCATGACCACCCTCGCTCTGGACATCCGCGACGCGGGCATGCTCGACATCGACGACGAAGTGATCGCCTTCGAGGACGACTTCGACGCCGAACTCGCCCCCGCCGCCTGCTGGCGTGGCCCCCTCACCTTCATACCGGTGCACGTTCCCGGCGACGACACCGTCTGACCCGTTCCACTCTGGGCGGTGCTCCGGCGGATCCCTGTCCGCCGGAGCACCGCCCGCGCGCTCCACGCCCTCTACCCGGCTGCCATGGGCAACCGGGTGGAGGGCGTGCAACCTGCCAGGCCGACGCGGAGCTGAGCGAGCAGCCGGCCCAGTGCGACATCCGCGAACTCGTCCGAGCCAGCCGGCTGACCGCGAAGAGCCGAAACATCTGCGAAGCCGATTCCATATCAGGCCTCGGTGGCTTCGAAACAGTGCGGAGTCAAGCCCGCCCGGGCTTGGCCCCGCACTGTTTCAGGCGGCCGTGTCGTGGCGACGCTCATGACCCGGCCGCAGGATCGCGTCGCCGGGCTGAACAGCTCATCGGATGTTCCGGTCGCCTCGGCTTCGCCGCGTTCCTGACTGTCGCCAGCGGCCCAGCTGCCGTACTGGCCCGACAGGCCAGGCGGGCAGGTTCAGCTGCCAGGCGATGCAGACTTGGTCGCTCACTCGCTCGGGTCGCGCAGGGCGCGGACGCGGATCTCCAGGGCGATGCGGCCGGCCGCCGTTTCCGCTTCCAGGTGGTTCCGGGCGGCTTGGAGCAGGGCGTCGGCGGCGATGCGGGAGGCCAGGTCCTGGGCCGTGTGGCCGTCGCGGTGCAGCAGGCGGAAGATCAGGGTGCCGCTGACCGGCAGGGTGGTGGTCGTGGCCTGGGGCAACTGGGCTGCCATGAAGGTGGGGAGGACTGCGGCGCCCAGCCGAGCTGCCATCAGGGCGGCCACCGCGGCCGGGTGTTCGGCGACGTGCACGGTGGCCGGCTCGATGCCGTGCTCGGCCGCGAACCGGGAGAAGGCCCGGCCCCGGGCGGACTGCGGGGGCGCGGTGATCCACGGTCGGCCGGAGAGCTCCTGCGGTGTGGCCGGCGGCTCCCAGGAGTCCGGGACCACCACCCGGTAGTCGTCCTCGCCCATCAGCCTGGCCCGGGTGCCGGGCGGCAGCGGCACGGCGGTGTCCCGGTCGTCGGCGAGCAGCAGCACGTCCAGCTCGCCGCGGCGCATTGCGCGCAGGCCGCCCACCAGGTCGTACTCCTGGAAGCTCGGCTCCAGCCCCGGGTGGTAGTGGTTCAGCAACTGGACCACCCCGGCGGCCAGCCGGGCGATCAGCCAAGGGCTGGCGCCGATCGCCACCTGACCGAAGAGCGATTGGCTGCCGGCCAGCTGCTCGCGCGCCGCCGCGAGCTGGCCGCTGATCTGCTCGCCGGTGGCGGCCAGCACCCGCCCGGCGCCGGTGAGTTCCGGGCGGGGGCCGGTGCGGTCGAGCAGCGGCAGCCCGGTTTCCTGCTCCAGGGCGGCGAGTTGCTGGGAGACGGCGGAGCGGCTGACGCCGAGGGCGCGGGCCGCCGGGGCGATGCCGCCGGTGCGGGCCACGGTGGCGAGCACCAGGAGGCGGCGGGGGTCGAGGTCCATGCGGGCCCGTCCAGGAGTGTGGGTTCTGGGGTTTGGGGTGCGGGGTGCGGGGTCTGGGGTGTCGGTTTTGCTTTCGGGCTGGGCAAGTATGCCTGGACGAGGGTGCTGCGCGAGCGGGACGGGGTTGCCAGACTGACGGGCATTCCCGGTTCCGCTCCTCAGGAGGCCTCCCGTGCCTGCTCGGCGTCTCGCCCTCGGCTGCTCGCTGCTCGCGCTCTCGGCGCTGCTGACCGCCTGCGGGTCCTCCGGCTCGCGAGGCGGTGGCTCCACGACCACCGGCTCGCTCGGCGGTTCCGCCCCCGCCCCGCCCCCGTTCCCGCCCCGCCGCCGCCCACTGGGCCCTGACCGCCCCGCAGACCGCGGGCGGCTACCAGCTGGGCCAACCCCCTTCGCAGACCACCCAGTTGGTCAACTCCGACCTCGGCCAGGATGCCAAGCGGCTGAACCTCTCCGGCACCCCGGTGCACGCCACCTACGACGACCAGGCCGACGGCGCCTGGATCTTCTACTCCGGCCTCAATGGCAGCGGGTTCGACCCCGACCGCCTGCACGACGCGCTCACCCACCCGGTCACCACCGGCAACGACGGCGCGGGCGACCACACCACCTTCAGCTACGCCGACACCGAGCCCGGCCCGCACGGCGGCCGGGCGATCTGTGACAGCCTGCTGATCCGCAACGCCCTCCTCACCACCACCGCGACCACCTGCTCCTGGTTCACTCCCACCACGGCGGCCCGGGTCACGTTGGTGATCAAGGGTGACGGCAGCAACACCAAGATCGGCTTCACCGCCGCCGACGTCGGCCCGGTCATGCGCGCCATCCGCGGCGACGTCGAGCAGAAGCAGTAGTCAGGCTGGGGCAGGGTTGGCGGAGCAGCAGCCTGCTGGACATGGGCGGTTCGGGCGCGTTGTCCACGGTTCTCCTCCGACTGGGGGGTTCTGACGCCGCGTTCAACGCGCGTTGATCGCGGGTTCCTATGGTGATGCCGTTCCCGACCAGGGAGCGAGCCCCGCTGCGGGCGGCCATGGTCCCGGACCCCGTGCCTGTCTCCCCGGTGCGGGGTCCGGTCCAGCCGGAACGCTCCGCGTCGCCAATCCCGCACTGTCTCGAAGGATGTCCAATGTTTGACCCCGCTGCGCCGTCGCGCCGCGCCGCGCCCTGGATCGGCGACGATCCGCGATTCGTCGAACTGCGTTCCGCCTACCGGAGGTTCGTCTTCCCGGTGACGGCGGCGTTCTTGCTCTGGTTCCTGACCTACGTCCTCTGCTCGGCCTACGCCCGCGGCTTCATGGCGACCAAGGTCGTCGGCAACGTCAACGTGGCGCTGGTCTTCGGCCTGCTGCAGTTCGCCTCGACGTTCGGCATCGCGGCCGCCTACAGCCGGTTCGCCTGGCGGCGGTTGGACCCGCCGGCGGCGGCCCTGCGCCTGCGGGCGGCGGCCGCTGCGGGCGAGCCGGCGGCCGTTGCCGCCGCCGACGGTTCACTGAAGGGGCGTCAGGCATGAGCAAGCACCTCGAACTGGCTGCCAAGGCGGCTGCCGACGCGTCGAACAAGGGCCTGACCATCGGCCTGTTCGTGGCCCTGGTGGCGGCCACCCTCGGGATCACGATCTGGGCGCGGCGCAGTACCCGCGGCACCGGTGGTTTCTACACCGGCGGCGGGCAGTTCTCCGCCCTGCAGAACGGGATCGCGATCTCGGGGGACTACCTGTCCGCCGCCTCCTTCCTCGGCATCGCCGGGATCATCGCGCTGTCCGGCTACGACGGCTTCCTCTACTCGATCGGGTTCCTGGTCGCCTGGCTGGTCGCGCTGCTGCTCGTCGCCGAACTGCTGCGCAACACCGGCCGGTTCACCATGGCCGATGTGCTGGCCGCCCGGCTGCGCAGTGGGCCGATGCGGACCGCGGCCGGCGTGTCGACGATCGTGGTGTCGATCTTCTACCTGATCGCGCAGATGGTCGGCGCGGCGACGATCGTCGGGCAGCTGCTCGGCGTCAAGGGCGCCGCCGCCCAGATCTGGACCATCATCGGGTGGGCGCGCTGATGATCGTCTACGTCGTGATCGGCGGGATGAAGGGCACCACCTGGGTGCAGATCGTCAAGGCGGCGCTGCTGATCGCCGGCGCGGCCACGATGACCTTCTGGGTGCTGGCGAAGTACGGGTTCAACATCAGCCACCTGCTCGGTGACGCCGCGACCGCCTCGAAGAAGGGCGACTCGTTCCTGCGGCCCGGGCTGAAGTACGGGGCGACCGACGGGTGGTCGAAGCTCGACCTGATCAGCCTCGGCGTCGCCCTGGTGCTGGGCACGGCAGCCCTGCCGCACGTCCTGGTCCGCTTCTACACCGTTCCGACCGGGCGCGACGCGCGCAAGTCGGTGAACTGGGCGATCGGCATCATCGGGGTCTTCTACCTGATGACCCTCGTCCTCGGCTTCGGCGCGGCCGCACTGGTCGGCACGGCGACCATCAAGGAGAAGGACCCGTCCGGCAACACCGCCGCCACGCTGCTCGCCCAGCACCTCGGCGGTGGCGCCGGCAGCACCGGCGGCTCGCTGATGCTCGCCTTCGTGGCGGCGGTGGCCTTCGCCACCATCCTGGCGGTGGTCGCCGGGCTCACCCTGACCTCCTCGTCCTCGTTCGCGCATGACCTGTACGCCAACGTGATCAGGAAGGGCCGGGCAACGGAGCGGCAGGAGCTCACCACCGCGAAGATCGCCGCCGTGGTCATCGGCGCCGTGGCGGTTGCCCTGTCGATCTTCGCCAGGGATCTCAACGTGGCGTTCCTGGTCGCACTCGCCTTCGCCATCGCGGCCTCGGCCAACCTGCCCGCGATCCTGCTCACCCTCTTCTGGCGGCGCTTCACCACCTTCGGCGCCAAGTGCGGCATCTACGCGGGCCTGGTCAGCGCGATCGGCCTGGTGCTGCTCTCCCCGATCTGCTGGGGCGGGGCCAGCAGCACCGTCCCCGCAGTGAAGCTGACGGCCGCTCAGGCGAAGGAATGCGGGGTCGCGGCGACGAACAAGCACGTGGGCAACGCCACCGCGCTGATCTCCTGCACGGCCACGGCGCCGGTCCCGCTGCAGAACCCCGGCATCGTCTCGATCCCGATCGGGTTCGCCGCCGCGATCATCGGCTCGCTCGTCGGCGGACGCCGTCGGCGGGCGGAGGCGGCGGCCGATGAGCAGCGGTTCGCGGAGCTGGAGGTGCGGGCGCTGACGGGGGTCGGGGCCGGGTAGGCGAATTCTGACGGATCGTCAGGCAGGTCCTGGCGGGCCGTCAGAAGAGGCGATCAGGGGGGTGCGCCCATGCGGGGGCGCACCCCCCTGCGGCGTGCCGGGAGCCGGCCCAGGGCCGTCCATCCGACGGTGATCATCCGTCGATCCCCGGATCGCAGCATGGTGCCATGCAGAACAGCACCGAACGCGGTTCCAATCTCGACGAGTTCCTCTCCGATCTCCAGCGCTACGCCGCAGCCGACGTCCTGACCCCGCAGCTCACCGCCGACACCCTGCGCAAGTACCTCCGGGCCGGCCTGATCGTCCCGGAGGACCTCTGCGCGGGCGACACCGGCGGCTACGCGCAGCGGGTGCTGCACACGGCACGGACGTACTCCGTGGTGGCCCTGACCTGGCTGCCCGGCCAGTCCACCCCGATCCACGACCACATCGCCTGGTGCGTGTCGGGTGTGCTGGAGGGCGCCGAGGTGGACGAGGCGTTCCGGTTGTGGCGCCTGCCGCACTCCGGCCGCAAGGTGCTGGTGCCGACCGGCCGCACCACGTGCACGGCCGGCCGCGTGCAACTGCTGGTGCCGCCGGACGAGGACATCCACCGGGTGTCGAACGGCGGTACGGGGCGTGCGGTCTCCCTGCACGTGTACGGGGCGGACATCACCCGCAGCGGCAACAGCTCGATCAACCGGGTCTTCGGGCACGAGGTGGTGGCCGGTCCGCCGCCGGGGGCGAGCCTGGTGAGCTGGCGGCTGGGGAGCGGGGTGGTGGGGTGAGCGCTTCCGCAGGCTGCTCCGTCCCGCCACATACAAGATCGTTTAGGGTTTCGAACATGAATCGCACAACTGTCCAGCCGCCCGCGACGCTGCCGGTCCTGGAGACCGCCCTCGTCCGTCTGCGGGACCACCGCGCCGACGACCTCGACGCCATGCGCCTGGTCTGGGGCGACCAGGCCGGGATGCGCCACCTCTCGACCGGCGTCATGGACGACACCCGGATCCGGCGCAGGCTCGACGAGGCAGTGGCGACCGCCGCCGCGGCACCGCGCCGCCACTACCAGCTGGCCGCGTGCCTCCAGGGCGACGACCGCCCCGTCGGCGGCATCCGCCTCGACATCGAGGACGCCACCACCGGCTACTCCGGCGTCTTCACCATGGCCCGGCACCTGCGCGGCTCCGGGTGCGCGCCCGACATCGGCTGGCTCATGCTCAAGCTCGCCTTCGCCGAGCTCGGCCTCACCCGGGTGTGGAGCATGGCATCCCTGGAGAACACCGACGCGGTCCGCGCGATCACCCGCTTCGGCTTCACCCCCACCGGCGAGACCGAGCGCTACTTCGCCGAGGCTTTTGACACCACCATGCGCCTGGTGACCATGGAGATCCTCGCGGACACCTGGCGCGCCATGCCCGTCCCGGGCGGCCCCGGCCCCGCATGACCCCGGCCCGCTGCGTCAGTCGACGGTGAGCACCAACTTGCCGGTGGTCCTCCCGGTTTCACCGAGCTCGTGGGCCTTGGCGGCGTCCGCCAGCGGGAAGACGGCGTCGACGTGCACCGTCAGCTTGCCGTTCTCGACCAGCTCCGTGATGGCCAGCAGCGCTCGCCGGTCGGGCTCGACCAGCATGAAGCCCGAGCGGATGGAGCGCGCGGCCGCGGCCGAGGCGAGCGCCTCGGTCTCACGGGCCGGGAGGGTGACCAACGTGCCACCGCTGCGCAGCACCGACAGCGAGCGCTCCTGGTAGTCCCCGGCGAGCGGGTCGATCACCACATCCACATCGGAGACCACCGAGGCGAAGTCGACCGCCGTGTAGTCGATCACCTCGTCCGCACCCAGCCGCCGCACGAACTCGTGCTTGCCCGCGCTGGCCGTGCCGATGACGTACGCGCCGTACGCCTTGGCGATCTGCACCGCCAGGTGGCCCACGCCACCCGCCGCGGCGTGCACCAGGACCCGCTGCCCCGCCCGCAGGGCCGCCATGTCCACCAGGGCCTGCCAGGCCGTGAGCGCGGCGAGCGGCAGGGCCGCCGCCCGCACGTGGTCGAGTCCGGCCGGCTTGGGGGCGAAGTGGCGGGCCGGAGCGGCCACGTACTGCGCATAGCCGCCGACCATCCGCGGAAAGCCCGGCATGCCGTACACCTCGTCACCCGGCCGGAAGAGCGTCACGCCGAGGCCGACGGCCGCCACCACACCCGAGACGTCCCACCCCACGATGCCGTCGCCGGGGACGAACAGGGCACCGACCGCCCGGGTCTTCCAGTCCACCGGGTTGACGCCGGCCGCGTGCACCCGGACCAGGACCTCCCCCGGACCGGGTACCGGCCGGTCCCGTTCCACGACCTCCAGGACCTCCGGCCCACCGGGCGCTGCGAAGGCCACGGCCGTCATCTTCTCCGTCATCCGGATCCACTCCCCATGTCTCGTTCGCGGTTGATCACCAGCCTGCCGCCACCTGGCGACCGAAACGAGTGGCCAGATCGCCAACAAGTGAGAGGATCCGGCCATGCAGCGAGCCAGGCACCGCGTCGTCGTCCTCGCCCTCCCCGGCGTCTTCCCCTTCGAACTCGGCATCCCCGCCAAGGCCTTCGGCCTCGCCCGCGGCCCGGGCGGCGACCGGCTCTACGAGGTGCTCACCTGCACCCCGGACGGTCGGCCGGTGCGCACCAGCGAGGACTTCTCGATCGCCGTCGAGCACGACGCGAGCGTGATCGCCACCGCCGACACCCTGATCGTGGCGGCCATCGACGACCCGATCGGCGTCGGCGACCCGCTCCCCGAGCCGGTCGCGGCCGCGCTGGGCCGCCTTGGGCCCGGTAGCCGCCTGGTGTCGATCTGCACGGCCGCCTTCGTCCTCGCCGCCGCCGGGCTGCTCGACGGTCGGCCCGCCACCACGCACTGGGTGCACGCCGAGCGCTTCCGCGAGCGCTACCCGCGGACCCCGCTCGATCCCGACGTGCTCTACGTGGACGACGACGACGTGCTCACCTCGGCCGGCGCCGCCGCCGGGATGGACCTCTGCCTGCACCTGATCCGCAGCGACCACGGCAGCGACATCGCCAACCGGGTCGCCCGCCTGTGCGTCGTGCCGCCATGGCGCGACGGCGGACAGGCCCAGTACATCGCCCGCCCCGTCCCCGACGCGAGCGGCAGCGACACCGCCGGGGCCCGCGAGTGGGCCCTCCGGCAGCTCCACCAGCCCATCAAACTCGCCCAGTTGGCCACCCAGGCGGGCATGAGCGTGCGGACCTTCAGCCGCCGTTTCCTCGCCGAGACCGGCCAGACCCCCGGCCAGTGGCTCACCACCCAGCGGCTCGAACTCGCCCGCAGGCTACTGGAGTCCAGCGACCTGCCGGTGGACCGGGTCGCCGAGCACGCCGGGTTCGGCAGCGCCTCCTCGCTGCGCCAGCACCTGGCCGCCGCGATCGGCGTCTCACCCGCCGCGTACCGCCGCACCTTCCAGGGCCGGGACCGCGAGCCGCCCAGCCGCCAGCCGGTCAACGCCGCGGCTGCCGGCTGACCCCGGCCTTGCCTGCCGGTGTCAGCTGCCGATGCCGGGCGCCGGCTGGACGCTCTTGCGCAGCGACATGGACGACACGTCATAGCCATTGCGCTGATAGAGGGCGATGGCCGCCTCATTGTCCCCGAAGACGTTCAAGCCGAGAGACGTCCAGCCCTCGCGGGCGACGAGTTCCTCGGCGGCTGAGAGGATGCCGGACCCGTAGCCGCGGCGCCGGAACGCGGGGAAGACATTGATGTCGTACAGCCACGCCGCGCCGGCAGTGCCCGAGGCCCGGCGCGGATCCGGGCCGATCCACGCGTTCCCCACCACCTCGCCCGACCCGTTCTCCGCCACCACGAGATGGTGACCGGCCGTGTCGGCCCCGTCGGGGAGGAACTGCGCCGTACCCCGCTGAGCCCGCTCCCGCGCCAGCTCCTCGGGCATGAACTTGCCGAGTTCTCGGGCCGTCTCGGCTTCTCGATGCTCGGTCGCCAGGTCGTACTCCGACGGCGTCATCTTCCGCAAGGTCACCTTCTGCGCAGCCATGCCCCCATTCTCATGAAGCCCTCCCGCTATGCACATCCCCGGGCGGAGTGGCAGCGTGGAGGGGAATCGAGGGACGGCCTGGATGGATGCAGCGGACGGTGACGCCGCTCGGGGCGGCGCGGCGGCCGGCGGACCAGGGGAACACCGGTCCGCCGGGGGCGGGCTGCGCTCTCGGCTGAGGGTGCGCAGTGTCGCCGGGCAGGTGTTCGTCTGGCTGCTGGCCGTCGTGGTGCTGCTGGTCGGCGCGGCGCTGACGGCGCTCGTGCTGCAGGCCAGGAACAACGCCATGAACGATGCCGAGCATCGCACGCGCGCCGCTGCCGTCACCCTGGCGCAGGTCCCCGCCGTGGCGATCGCGCTGGACGGCCCCAATCCGACCGCGGTGCTGCAGCCGCTGGCGAACGAGGTCATGACGAAGGGCAACTTCGACTACGTGGTGTTCGCCAGCCCGCAGGGGATCCGCTACACGTCCGACAACCCCTCGCTGGTCGGGAAGCACGTCGTCGGCCCGTACCAGGAAGCCTTCAAGGGGCCGATCACGATCAGCTTCACCGCGCCCATCGGGAAGGTCGTGGAGAGCACCGCGCCCGTCACCAGGCCGGACGGTTCGATCGCGGGCGTGGTCCAGGTCGGCTACACGGTCGCGCACACGTCCAGCGCGGTGGGCCGGCAGCTCCCGGTCCTGATCGGCGGCGCGGCGGTCGCGCTCGTGGTGGGCACCGGTGGGGCGTTGCTGGTGCGCCGGCGGCTGCGCCGCCAGACGCGCGGCTACGACCCGTCCGAGATGACGCAGATGTTCGAGCACCACGACGCGGTGCTGCACGCCGTCCGCGAGGGTGTGCTGATCGTCGGCGGGGACGGGCGGGTGCTGCTGGCGAACGACGAGGCCCGGCGGTTGCTCGACCTGCCGCCCGAGGTGGAGGGGCAGCCCGTCACCGAGCTCGGGCTCGATCCCGGGCTGGCCGAGCTGCTGGCATCCGGGCGGGTCGCCACCGACGAGGTGCACCAGGCCGAGGACCGGCTGCTCGCCGTCAACAACCGCCCCACCGCACCGTTCGGCGGCGGGCCGGGCAGCGTCGCGACCATCCGGGACACCACCGAGCTGCGAGCGCTCGCCGGGCAGGCCGAGGAAGCCCGGGCCCGGCTGCAGCTGCTCTACGACGCGGGGGTGCGGGTCGGCACCACCTTGGACGTGGTGCGGACCGCTCAGGAACTGGCCGATGTCGCGGTTCCCCGGTTCGCCGACTTCGTCACGGTCGAGTTGGCCGATCCGGTGCTGCGCGGCGAGGAGCCGCTCCCGGACCCGGGCACCGGGGAGCGCCCGCGGATCCGCCGTGCGGCCGTCAGCAGCGGCATCAGCGACGACCAGCCGTTCTATCCGGTGGGCTGGCAGATCGAACCGCTCCCGGGCACTCCGGAGGAGACCGCCATGGAGACCGGGCACGCCGTGCTCGCCGCCGATCTGCGCCAGGCGCACGCCTGGCGGGCGCGTGACCCGGGGCCTCCGAGCGGGTGCTCGACTACGGGGTCCACTCGCTGATCTGCGCACCCCTGCGTGCCCGCGGTCTGACCCTGGGCACGGTCAACTTCTGGCGAGCGGGGGAGTCCGCGCCGTTCGGGGAGGAGGACGTCTCCTTCGCCGAGGAACTGGTCGCCCGCGCGGCGGTCTGCATCGAGAACGCCCGCCGGTACACCCGTGAGCACCGGATGGCGGAGACGCTGCAGCGCAGTCTGCTGCCCCGGGGGCTGCCCGAGCAGAGCGGCCTGGACGCGGCCTACCGTTACCTGCCGGCGCTGCACGGGGTCGGCGGAGACTGGTTCGACGTCATCCCGCTGCCCGGGTTCCGCGTGGCGCTCGTCGTCGGTGACGTCGTCGGCCACGGTCTGCACGCCGCCGCCACCATGGGCCGCCTGCGCACGGCCGTGCTCAACTTCTCCACCCTCGACCTGCCGCCGGACGAACTGCTCGGCCGCCTCGACGAACTGGTCACCCGCCTCGACCAGGTGGAGGCGGCCGTGGGAGAGCAGGACATCACGGGCGATGGTGAACGAGCGCCCGTCACGGGCGCCACCTGTCTGTATGCGATCTACGATCCGGTGTCCGGAGACTGCACCATGGCGCGGGCCGGCCATCCACCGCCCGTGCTGGTGGACCCGGACGGCGGTGCGCAGTTCGTCGACCTGCCGGCCGGGCCGCCGCTCGGCGTGGGCGGTCTGCCCTTCGAGACGGCCGAACTGCGGCTGGCGCCCGGAAGCACCCTGGTGCTCTACACCGACGGGCTCGTCGAGAACCGGGACCGCGACCTGGGGACCGGCCTCGAGGCACTGCGCCGCTCCCTGGTGGGCGCCGACGCCCGCCGCTCCCCGGACGACATCTGCCAGGCCGTGTTCGACGCGCTGGTCCCGCCGCGCCGGAGCGACGACATCGCGCTCCTCGTCGCGCGCACCCGGCTGCTCGACCCCGGCCAGGTGGCCACCTGGGACGTGCCGTTCGACTTCGCCGCGGTGTCACGCGTGCGGAACGAGTGCGTCGAGCAGCTGGCAGCCTGGGGACTGGAGGATCTGACCTTCACCGCCGAGCTGATCCTCAGCGAGCTGATCACCAACGCCATCCGCTACGGTGCCGCGCCGATCCGGGTCCGCATGCTGCGGGACCGCAGCCTGGTCTGCGAAGTCTCCGACGGCAGCAGCACCGCCCCGCACCTGCGCTACGCCGCCACCACGGACGAGGGCGGCCGGGGCCTGTTCCTGGTGGCGCAGCTGGCCGAGCGGTGGGGCACCAGGTACCCGGCCCGGGGCAAGGTCATCTGGGCTGAACAACCGCTGACCGCACCGGAGTTCCAGTTCGAGGCGTTGCTCCTGTGAGCCGCCCCAGCGTACGAGCCGCACCATCGCGGTGAGCCTGGGAGTCGCCCTGCTGGTGGTCGACGTGGTCGCCTGGCGGCTGGTGGCGGCCATGTTCCACCGCGAACGCCTGGTGACCGGAGCCATGTCCTGACCGCGCTGCCCGACCACCCACCAGGGGCATCCGCAGTGCTCGGTGGGCCCAGGCCTGCGAGTTCGCCGCGTGAGCCCACCGCCGTGCCGGAAAACGGGCGATGTGAACCGGGCAACCGATCAAGGCCGCCGTCGGCGCGAGCGCCCACCCGATCGCGTTGGCCGGGCCGGTGCAGCAGGATGGAAGCACGGGCCCGAACCGGCAAGGAGGGCCCGGGAGATGCGCGGGCAGTCGGCTTCGCGCACGCGATGTGAGGGGGCGCTGCCGGTGACCGGGCAGCAGCGCTCAGCCAGCGGCCACCGAACCGTGGCGCACACGGCCGACCTGCGGGTGGAGGCATGGTCGCCGACCGTGGCGGGCTGCATCACGGAGGCGGTGCGCGCGGTGGTCGAGGGCTTCGCCGACACCTCGGCGGCCCGGCCCGTCGGGGAGCGGGTGTGCGAGGTCAGCGCGGCGGCGGACGAGGACCTGCTGGTGGCCGTCCTGGAGGAGGTCGTCTACCGGATGGATGCCGACGGCGAGATACCGCTCGACACGGAGGTGCTCGCGATCCGGGACACGGCGGACGGCCGGGCGCTGTCGGTGCGTTTCCGGATGGCGGACGCCGGCACCGCCGAGCCGGTCGGCGCGGTGCCGAAGGCCGTCTCGCTGCACGGCCTGCACCTGCGCGGCGGCCCCGACGGCTGGACCTGCGCGGTGACGGTCGACGTCTGACCGGACACCGTCCGACTGAACAGGGGGATTGGAGCGGAGGTATGGCGCTCACGGTGGCACTGGCCGGCGACACCATGCTCGGGCGCGGCGTCGCCGAAGAGCTGCGGCGCTCGCCGACACCGCGGACCCTGCTGGCCACCGAGGTACGGCAGGCACTTGCGGCGGCCGACCTCGTGGTGCTCAACCTGGAGTGCTGCGTCTCCGACCGGGGCCGCCGCTGGCGGGACCCGCTCAAGCCGTTCTTCTTCCGCGCCCCGCCCGCCGCCGCGACCGTGCTCGCCGAGCTCGGGGTGGACTGCGTGACCCTGGCCAACAACCACGCCCTGGACTACGGATTCGACGCCCTGGCCGACACCCGGAGCCTGCTGGAGCACGCCGGCGTCCGCGTGGTGGGCGCGGGGCGGGACGTCCTGGCGGCCCGGGAGTTCGCGGTCCTGGAGGCGGGCGGCGTGCGCCTGGCCGTGGTCGGCGCCACCGACCACCCGGCGGAGTTCGCGGCCGGCGAGCAGCGCCCCGGCGTCGCCTGGGCCGACCTGTACCGGGGCGTGCCCGACTGGCTCGGCCACTTGGTGGAGCGCGCCGCGCGGCAGGCCGACGCCGTGCTGGTCACGCCGCACTGGGGCCCCAACATGACCTCCCACCCGCCCCGGCACGTGCGCGCGGCGGCGGCCGACCTGCTGGCCGCCGGAGCGACCCTGGTCGCCGGGCACTCCGCCCACGTGTTCCACGGCGTCGCCGACCGGATCCTCTACGACATGGGCGACTTCGTCGACGACTACGCCGTCGACCCGGTCCTGCGCAACGACTTGAGCCTGCTGTTCCTGGTGACCCTGGGCGGGCCCGATCCCGCCCGCCCGGCGCCCGTCCGGCTGGAGGCGCTGCCCCTGTTCCTCGACTACTGCCACACCAGCCCGGCCCGGGGCGAGGAGTGGGTGTGGATCCGCGAGCGGTTCACCACCGCCTGCGCCGAGTTCGGCACCCCGGTGGGCGAGCGTGCCGGACGGCTGACCGTCGATTGGAGATGAGTGACGTGGAGATCAGGCTCACCGAGGAGAGCGCGTACCGCTTCCGCATCGAGCAGCAGGACCTGATGCGGGTCCCCGGGGTGGTGTACGCGTCCAAGGAGCTGCTGCCGCAAGGGGAGGGGGACAAGGCACTGGAGCAGGTGGCCAACGTGGCGACCCTGCCCGGGATCGTGCGCGCCTCCTACGCCATGCCCGACGTGCACTGGGGCTACGGCTTCCCGATCGGCGGAGTGGCCGCCACCGACATCGGCCACGGCGGCGTCATCTCACCGGGCGGCGTCGGCTTCGACATCTCCTGCGGGGTGAGGCTGCTGGCGGCCGGCATCGACCGCGAGGAACTCGATCCCCAGCGGATGCACCGCCTGATGGACATCCTGGACGACACCATCCCGCGCGGCATGGGGCGCGGCGGCCTGTGGGAGCTGTCCGGCACCGAGGAGATGGACGAGCTGCTGGTCGGCGGCGCCCGGTACGCGGTGGAGCACGGCCACGGCGTGCCGCGCGACCTGGACCGCTGCGAGGACCTCGGCGTCCTGGAGGGCGCCGCCCCCGGGCAGGTCAGCAGCCGGGCCGTGGCACGGGGCCTGTACCAGGTCGGCAGCCTGGGCAGCGGCAACCACTTCCTTCGAGGTCCAAGCCGTCGACCAGCTCTTCGCCCCCGACACCGCGGCCGCCTTCGGGCTGCACGAAGGCCAGGTCTGCGTCATGATCCACTGTGGCTCGCGGGGCCTCGGCCACCAGGTCTGCACCGACCACGTCCGCACCATGGAGCGTGACCTGCACCGCTACAAGATCTCCCTCCCGGACCGCCAACTCGCCTGCGTACCCGTCGACTCCGCACCCGGCCGCGCCTACCTCGGCGCCATGGCGGCCGCCGCCAACTACGGCCGCGCCAACCGGCAGTTGCTCTCCGAGGCCGCCCGCCGCGCCTTCGCCACCGCGGCCGGGGCGGGCCTGGCGCTGGTCTACGACATCTCCCACAACATGGCCAAGATCGAGACCCACCGGGTCGGCGGTGCCGAGCGGCAGCTCTGCGTCCACCGCAAGGGCGCCACCCGGGCGCTGCCGCCCGGCGATCCCAGCCTGCCGCCCGACCTCGCCGACGCCGGGCAGCCGGTGCTGGTCCCCGGCACCATGGGCACGGCCTCGTACGTGATGGTCGGCCTGCCGGGCAACGACGCGTTCCACTCCGCCTGCCACGGCGCCGGCCGGGTCTGGAGCCGCCACCACGCGTTGCGCATGGTGCGCGGTGAGCGGCTCCGCGACCAGCTGGAGGCGGGCGGCATCGCGGTGCGCCCGGCCTCCTGGCGCGGTCTCGCGGAGGAGGCACCCGAGGCCTACAAGGACGTCGACGCGGTCGCCGCCGCCACCGAGGGTGCCGGACTCGCGCGGCTGGTCGCCCGCCTGGTACCGCTGGGGGTCGTCAAGGGCTGACGTACCGCCGGGCGTGCTCAAGGGCTGACGGTGACCGTCGTCAAGGGCTGACGGCGACCGGGCACCCGCCGCGGCTCGCCGACCGAACGGCGTGGTCCTGCCGCCCGGTCGTACGGCGCTCACTGTCAGTCGCGGGGGTCGTGGGGGATGACGGCGACCGGGCAGACGGAGTGGTGGATGGCGGCGTGGGCCACCGAGCCGATCCGCGGCGCCGGGCCGCTGCGGTATCCGCCGCGGCCGACGACCAGGAGCCGGGCACCGACCGCGATGTCCACGACGGCGCGGGCCGGGCTCTCCTGGCTGAGGTGCTCCACGACGTGGACGTCCGGGTACTTCGCCCGCCAGGGTGCCAGCGCGGCGCTCAGCGCCTGCCGGTCCGCCTCGGGCGAGGCCTCCGCCGGCGGGTGCTCCCGGGCGATCACCGGCCGGCGGCGGCTGGTGGCGTGCACGGCGAGCAGCGCGGCGTCGCGCCGCTGGGCGGCGTCGAAGGCGAAGTCCAAGGTGTTGTCGTACCCGGCCCGGAGGCTGACGCCGACCGCGACGCCGCCGGGCGGTGCGGCCGGGAGCCGGGTGCCGGACGGCTCCCCATCCGTCCGGACCAGCACCACCGGTCGGTCGGCGTGGGCGACGGCGTACAGCGCCACGGAGCCGAGCAGGTAGCCGCTGACGGTCCCGAGCCCCTGCGAGCCGAGGACCACCAGCTCGGCGTCCTGGGCGGCCGACACCAGGGCGGCGGGGGAGTCGGCGGGCAGCACCTGGTTGATGAGCTGCAGGCCGGGATACTGCTGCCGCATGGCGTGCCTGGCCTCATGGAGCAGGCGCTCGGAGGCGGCGGCCTGCTGGTCCTCGCGGACGATCTGCTGGCCCGTCATCGGCGGCAGGATCCACAGGTGCAGCAGCCGCAGCGCCAGGGCCCGCCGCTGGGCCTCACGGGCGGCCCAGTGGGCGGCGGACAGGCTTTCGGGTGAGCCGTCGAGACCGACGACGATCTCGGGTCGCATGCTGGTTGCCCCACCTTCCTGGCGTGGGTTCGGACTGCTCACTTGCGGATCGGCACGACGACCACCGGCAGGTGGGCGTGGTGGATGACCTCGGTGCTGGTCGAGCCGAGCGCGAGGCGGCCCCACGCACCGGCACCGCGGGAACCCACCACCAGCAGGCTCGCATCCTGGCTCTCGTCCAGCAGGACCTGTGCGGGACGGCCGCGGTCGCAGCGGACCTCGACCTCGACGAACGGTTCGCCGACCTCCTGGCGCAGTTCCTCGACCGAGTCGGTCGTCTGGCGCGTCACGATGTCGTGCTGGTGCGGGGGCAGGTTTCCGGTGGCGCTGGGCCACGCGATCCGCTCCATGCCGTGCTGTGCGGTGCGGCTGGTGCCGTGGGTGCGGCCGGAACCGTAGGCGCAGACCGCGCGCACGCTGGTGCCGCGCAGCTGCGCCTCGCGCAGGGCGAAGAGCACGGCTTGGCGGGCCGACTCAGAGCCGTCCGTGCCGACCACGATCGGACCGGCGGATGCCTGCGGGTGGGTGTCGCTCATGGGGACCTCCAGCGACGTGCTGCCGGTGGGCGAGGCGGGCCCGGCACACCCGAGCCGGTCCGGTGGGTGCGGCCCGCCGGACCGTGCTCTGCTGTTCATGGTCCTCTCCTACCGGCCGGTTCGCGCGTGCCCGCGGTGCGGGGGAGCGCGGCCGGCCGGCTTGCCGCGATCAGCGGCTCAGCCGCTCAGGCCCCGCACCTCCAGCGTGGCGAGGTCCTGCAGCTTCGGCATCCCGCCCCGGTGGTTGTCGCCGGTGACGAACAGCACCCGGTCGCCGACCCGGATGATGATCGACTCCATCCGCTGCACGATCGCGTCGGGCCCCGGCGTGCACTTGAGGTCGATGGCCTCGTCGCCGAGCCCGGACAGCGGGTCGGCGGTCACCGTCATGGTGGTCTGGCGGCCCGAGTAGACGTCGAAGGAGGAGCAGCGGTCCGCGAAGTCCCGGATGTCGCCGAGGAGCTTCTTGGCGTCGCCGGGCTGGTAGGCGGCGATGAAGTCGTCGACCACGGGGTGGAAGACGCTGTCGCTGGGGGCGTCGTCGCTCTCCCTGGCCCAGGCGGTCCGGAAGTCGGTGGACAGGTTGAAGCCCTTGGCGTCCACCAGGAACGAGCAGTCCTTGCCGGGCAGTTCGGCCGCGGCGGGGGCCGACGCGGGCCCGCCGTCCTCCAGGCTCGTGAGTTCCGGCGTCCAGTCGGCCGGCCGGTTCTGGTACTGGCAGATCGGCAGCAGGGCCCGCAGATCGTGGCCGTTCACCGGGCCGCCGGGCGCCGGTGAACCCGACGGGCAGTCAGGCGGGGTGTAGGACGGGACGGCGATGGTCGGCGAAGCCGACGGGGTGGGCACGACGGCGACCGCCGTGGTCGGCGTCGCGGTGCTGCCGTCCGCCAGCGGTCTGCCGCCGTCGGACGAGCAGCCGCTCGCCCCCAGGACCACCGTGAGCACTGCCCCGACCACACCCGGCATCCATCCCGCTCGCACTGGAACCCTCCCTGAAAATGGCGGAGTTGGCATTCTGCCATGCGGGTCGGACGATTCTGACGGTTTATCGGACGGGGCCTGCCGGACGGGGCGTCCCGGACCGGCGGGGGTGTCAGCTCACCCGGGCCGCGCGCAGCCGCTCGCGCGAGGCGAGGAACTCGGCGCGCTGCTCGCTCGCCAGCCACTCCTCGGCGAGCAGCGACCAGACCTCCTTGTTCTGCCGGGCGCCGTTGTGGGGGTAGCGGGAGCGGAGCACGCCGTCCAGGCTCATCCCGGCCCGCTCGGCGACGGCCCGGCTGCGGGTGTTCTCCGGGCTGCTCAGCCACTCGACGATCGGCATGCCGCGCTCCACCAGCGCGTACTCGATCAGGTGCCGCACTCCGGCGGAGATCAGCCCGAGCCCCTCGCCGGCCGGCTCCGCCCAGACCCCGATCTCGGCGATCCCGTGCGTGGTGTCGAAGTGCGGGAACATCACCCCGCCCACCAGGGTGCCGTCCAGCCAGATGCCGTAGATCCGGGCGGTGTCCGCGGCGGCGCGGTCGGCGTACCGCTGCAGGGTGGCGCGCGCGGAGTCAAGGTCGGTGCTGCGCGAGGCGAAGCTGATGAACCGGTCCACGCTGACCCGGCCCCGGTCCATGTGCGCGAGGAACTCCTCGGCGTGGTGCGGCTCCAGCGGGCGGAGCTCGGCGGGGAGGGTCTCGGACAGCGGTATGGCGAACACCGGGGTCTCCTTGGGGCGCGACTGTGCATAACAAACGTTTGGTACGCATGAGGAGCCTAGCGCGGCCCAGGGCTTTCCGGGAGAGCGGGTCACCCTCAGGTGACCGGGGCGTTCACTCCGGGGCGACCGGGGCGACCAGGGCGTTCGCCGCCAGGCGGCTACTCCCGGGCGGCCGGGTCGTTGCCGGTCGCCTCCGCCGTGCCGGCGCGGAGCAGCTGGTGGCCCAGCTCCACCAGGGCCCGGCCGACGGCGAACTCGTCGCCGATCTGCGGCACCCGGGCGTCCAGCGGATTGCGGCGCGCGCTGCTGGTGGTCTCCAGCACCCCTTCGCCGGTGTCCAGCACGGCGTGCACCGTGGTGAGGTCCCCGTCCTCGGTGAGCTCCAGCCGCAGCTGCCACTCCTTGGTACGCACCATGCCGACCAGCCTCCTAGACGCCCGTCTCCCATCCTGCTCCCGCCCGGGCCGCCCTGCCGAGCGCGCCGTACTCCGGCCGTGGGGGCGTGGCATCATGGGCCGATGCTGACGGATGATCATGTAATCGGCGCGGTCTTCTTCGATGTGGACGGCACCCTGGTGCCCGGGACCAGCTCGTCCGTCCATCTCGCGGGATCCCTCGGGCACCGCGCCGAACTGGCCGCCGCCGAGGACGCCTATGCGGCCGGCACGGTGGACAACCGGCAGGTCTCCGAACTGGACGCGGCGGGTTGGACCGGAGCGACCGAGGCCCGGGTGCGCGGGCTGCTGGACGACTTGCCGCTGGTCACGGGCATAGCGGAGACCGTCGCCTGGTGCCGCGACCGCCGCCTGGTGCCGGTGCTCGCGACCCTCGCCTGGTCACCGGTCGGCGGCTACCTGGCCGAGCGGTTCGGGTTCCAGGCGTTCAGCGGGCCGACCCTGGAGACGGTCGGCGGCCGGTACACCGGTCGGGTCGCCACCCACTTCGACGAGTACGACAAGCGGGACGTCGCCCTGGCCCAGGCCCGCGCCCTGGGACTGGACCCGCGCCGCTGCGCCGCCGTCGGCGACAGCCGCTCCGATCTGCCGCTGTTCGCCTCGGTGGGGCTGAGCGTGGCGTTCAACGCCTCGCCGGGCGCGCGGTCGGCGGCGAGTGCGACGGTGGACGGCGGCGACCTGCGCGGGGTACTGCCGGTGCTGGAGCGGCTGACGGGCGCGGGCTGAGCGCTCGGCGAGTGCCGTTCGGTCAGGGGCGCTCGGTCAGTGGGTCGCGCCGAGCGCCAGCGCGGCCGCCCCGATCACCCCCGCGTCGGTGCCCAGCTGCGCGGGGGCCACCACCAGGCCACGGGTGTAGGAGAGCGTGGCGTAGTCGTCGAGGTGGCGCCGGAGCGGGGCGAAGAACAGCTCACCGGCCTGCGCGACGCCGCCGCCGATCACCACGGCTTCCAGGTCGACCAGCGCGGCGGTGCCGGCGATGCCCACCGCCAGCGCCCGGGCCGCGCGGTCGAAGGCGGCCAGGGCCAGCGGATCCCCGGCCCCGGCGGCCTGGGCGACGGCCACCGCGGAGTCGTCGCCGCCACTGGGCCGCCAGCCCGCCGCCCGGGCATGGCGGGCGATGGCGGTACCGCTGGCCAGCCCTTCGAGGCAGCCGCGCGAACCGCAGGCACACGGTTCGCCGTCCGGGTCGATGCTGATGTGGCCCAGGTGCCCGGCGTTGCCGCTCGGCCCCGGATGCACCTTGCCGTCCAGCACCAGACCGGCGCCGACCCCGGTGGAGACCACGATGCAGAGCGCGTTGCGGTACGGCCGCGCGGCGCCGCGCCAGTGCTCGGCGGCCGCCATCGCGACGGCGTCGCCACCCAGCACCACCGGCCGGTCACCGATCGCGGGGTGCTTCAGCACCTGCTCGACCAGCGGAAAGTCGCGCCACCCGGGGATGTTGACGGGGCTGACGGTGCCGGACCGGATGTCCACCGGCCCGGCGCTGCCGACGCCGACGGCGGTGGCCCGGGGCCACAGCGGGTGCTCGGCGAGCGCGTCCACGGCCCGGGCCACCGCGGCGAACACCGACTCAGCCGACTCCTGGGCGGGGGTGGGCACCTGGCACCGGTGCCGCAGGGTGCCGTCCCGGTCGACGAGGCCGGCGGCGATCTTGGTGCCGCCGATGTCGACGGCCGCGGTCACGGCGGTTTCGCTGCCGCTCGGTCGGTGCACGGGGTGGCTGTCCATGATCTGGAGCATACGGGCTGGCGTTCGGCGCAGGGGAGAGGACCTCCCCGGCGATCACAGGTTGTCAGCCGTCGCCGCTAGCGTTCTCACCGCGACGTCCGAGAGTGGGGGAAACGATCGTGAGCTTCCTGGGAATGTGGGTGGTGGTCCCGTTGCCCGACCCGGTGGTGGCGGAGCTCGCGCCGGTGCTGAGGCCGGTCATAGCCGAGCGGCAAAACCTGCCGGAGACACGCGGGTTGTGGGAGCAGTGGGTCCAAGCACCCGAGCTGGTCCGGGGGTTGCGGCCGCGGCGCCGGTCCGACGAGGCGGTGTCGGAGGCCGCGAGCGAGGCCTTCATGGAACTGTCCGACGCCTGCCCGCTGGACGAGCACGTCGAGCTGCTCTACGACGCGATGAACCGGTCACCGAAGGAGTGGCACGACCTGGTGGTCTGCGCTGGATGCCGCAAGGGCTACCCGGCGGCGGCGCTGGCGCACGGCCTGGGCCCGGCCCGGTTCGCCATGCTGCCCGGCTGGTTCGGCGACTTCGTGCTCACCGCCGACGAAGTCCGCGCCACCTTGCCCGCCGTCACTACTGCCCTGGCCCTGGACCCCGAGGAGCGCCGCGCCGCCGGGGAACGCACCGCCGAGTGGCTCTGCGAGACGGGTGACGGCGACCCCCGCGAAGCGGACGTGATGCTGGACGGGCTGGTGCCGCTGTGGCGCGGGGCGGTGGAACGCGGGGCCGGGCTGCTGGGCTGCATGATCATCCCGAGCTGATGCCGAGCCGGATGCGCGGTGACCGGCCGCAGCGCCTCAGGCTGGGGCGCGCTCCCGTGCGCTGCGACCGGTGGCCGCGCCGCGCTCCCGGACTGGCGGTGGGTCTGCCCCCGGCCGTGCGGCCGAGGGCAGACCCGGATGTCTCAGTAGAGCTTCACCGAGGCGTCGTCGATCAGGAACGCGGTCTTGCCACTGGTCTCATGGGCGACCAGCTTGATGCCGACCGTGGACCCGAACTCCGGTGACACGAACGGCGTCAGGTCCAGCTGCTGCAACTGGTAGCCGCTGGTGGTGTTCTGGTTGTTCCAAGTCCGCACGGTGCCGAGGTAGTTGCCGCTCCACTGGTCGTAGAGCTCCAGGGCGAGGGTGTCGACCGGCGGGCCGGCGGCGGCCGTGGTGCCCGGGGTGTTGCCGGTGATGTTCAGCCAGAAGGAGAGGTGCTCCTTGCTGTAGCCCGGGGTGGTCTCGACCCACTGGGTGATGGAGTCGTCGGTCGCGGTGTTCTGGCCCAGCCAGGCGTACTTCATTCCGCTGTGCGGCTGGTGCGCGCTGGACGGCGTGATGATGTTGTAGCCGGAGGCGTTCCAGACACCGTGGTCGCTGGTGCCGTTCTCGAAGCCGGCGTCGTTGAGCTGCTCGATCGCGGTGCAGCCGAGCTGCGGGCCCTTGAAGAAGCCGGCCTTGAAGGTCTGGCTCTGCGAATTGCCCTGGTCGTCCTGGCCGGTGACGGTGATGGACTTCCAACCCGTGCTGGTGGTGGTGCCGGTGATGTGGCCGGTGGTGGCGTTGATCTTCAGGCCGCTGGGCAGGCCCTTGGCGCTGTAGCGGACCGGGCGCCCGGCGGCGTCGGAGGCCAGCACCGGAATGTCGACCGGCTTGCCGCTCGTCACGGTCTGCTCGCACGGCTGGGTGACCAGCAGCGGGGAGTTGGTGACCAGCGGGTCGTCGCCCATGCAGAGGTGGTCGTAGTTGGACCAGGTGGTCTGCACCGGGAAGTTACCGGTGGACAGCTTCAGGTTGAACATCCCGCCGTTGGTGCCGACCGGTATCCAGGAGCACTTGTCGCCGTTCTCCTGGCCGGTGGCGTCCGTCCAGGCGCCGACGGGGTTCTGGTCGGTGATGGTCTCGGCGTACTCATGGCCGCCGATGATCCCGTAGCCGTCCAGGCGGCCGCGCGGACCGGGGTTGATCCAGTTGGTGCCGCACGGGCCGACGTCGGTCAGGTACGGCATCAGGGTGTAGGCCAGGGTGCCGGCCGAGGGGGTCCGCATGAAGGTGTGCCAGGCGCAGTAGCCCAACTCCTTCCACTTGTCGGAGTCCTCGCCCTGCGGGGTGTTGATGATGTACTGCACGTTGCGGTTCTGGTTCGGGTCGCCATTGCCGAAGTGCTTTGCGGCGGCCAGCACTTCGGCCGCGATCTGCGGCTCGGTGGCGGCCTGCGGGGAGGGCGCCGCGTTGTCGTACCAGACGCCGGCCAGGGTCTGCCCGGCCTGCGGGAAGCCGACGTGGTTGGCGCCCGCCGGACAGGAGTCGGCGCCGGGGGCGATGCCCTCGCAGTACTGGGTCATCACCTTGGACCAGGTGTCGGTGCTGCTGCCCAGGCCCTTGAAGAACTCCTGCTGGTAGGGCGCGGCCTGGTCGGGGTCACCGGTGAAGGTGGTGTCGCCGGTGGCCGGGTCGGTGCCCTTGGTACCCCACTGGCTGCCCCAATAGATCAGGTAGACCTTGGGCGATCCGGTGGTGACGCCGATGGAGTCCTGGCCGCCGCGGTAGGTCATCTGCAGGTCGTAGTTGTTGTGCGTGATGACCTTGCCGCTGGCGTTCGCCGCAGCCGCCTTGGCGGCCTTCTGCTTGGCGAAGGTGTCGGCGTTGGGCATCGCGTTGGGGCGGGTGGCGCCGAGTTGCACCCAGGTGCCGTCGATCTGCTGCCAGCCCTCGGCGGCCGGGTGGGTGTCCGGGCTGGTGGCGGCCGTGGTGCTGCTCGCCGGAGTGGTCGGCTGCGGCTGCGCGCCGGCCGTACCGCTGAGCCCGGCGGTGGCGACACCTAAGGTGAGGCCGGTCAGCAGCAGTCGTTTCAGTGCGCTACCGGCGCGGGAGCGTGCTGTGGGCACAAGGGGGTCCTGACTCTCAGTGAAATGGGACGACGGCAGCCGTCGACGCGCGCTGGGCAGCGCAGCGGTCGACGGTGCCGTGTGCAATAACACATGTCACCCGTCACAGGGTCAAGCCTTCGGCGCGATGTTCTCGCGACGGCTCGGGTGTCCCGGTGCTACCCGACGGCCGGCCCCCGGTCCCGGTGGAGGTCGCGCAGCAGGGCGATCTCGGCGCCGTGGTGCAGCAGTTCCTGGTTCACCCACCAGACCACCTCGACGAACGGCTCCTCCGCATCGCCGCCGTACGGGTAGGTGCAGTGCCCGACCCTGTCGAGCGCCGCGTCGTCCGCCGCGAGCAGCGCGCCGCGCCAGGCCTGGGCGGCCGACGTCAGGATGGCGACCGCGGAAGCGGCGTCCGTACCGACCGGGCAGTCGTCGAAGGTCAGCGACCGCCCGCCGACCGTGTATTCGGCGCGCAGCGCGAGCATCTCGCTGAGGTGGGTCATCCGCCAGGCGATCGTGGTGAACGGCGGGGGCCAGGGATGCTCCCCGGCCGCACTGTCACGCCCCCAGTCGCCGCCGCCGAGCAGCCGGGTCGCCCGAGGCCCCGGCCCACCCGCGCGCGGCCGCACCGACCAGCAGCCGGCCACCGGCTCCCAGAGGTACTCCTCGTCGGTCAGCGGGCCGGTCTTGATCGGCGTCCCGTTGCCGCTGTCCATCACCGGTCCGGTCAGCCGGTCCCGCAGGCGCTCATACGCGAAATCGAACTGCGCCAGCAGGGGGCCGAGCCGTGCGGATGTCGCCACCTTGGAACTCCTCTGTGTGAAGACGGCAATGCGTCGAACACTGCCACGGTGGGTTCCGGAGGCGCACCCCATTTCGTGGGTGACCGACCGTCAAGTCACTTGCCCGGCTTGGACAACCGGTGGGTCCACCCGGCAGGATCACCGGGCATGGACGATGCAGCGTGGCGGTTCGCCGAGGACTTTGTCGGTTACCTGGAGACGCACTCGGAACTACCGAGGGACCAGCGGGTGCTGGTGCAGGCCCTGAAGCTCCAGGAGGAGAGCGGTGAGGTCGCCTCGGCCGTCATCGGCGCCCTCGGGGCCAACCCGCGCAAGGGGCCGGACCCGCGCGGCTGGGACGGCGTGCGGGCCGAGGCCTGCGACACCGCGATCACCGCGCTGGTGCTGCTGACCCACCTCTGCGACGACCCGGCCGGGTACTTCACCGCCCACCTGCGCGGGCTGACCGAGCGGCTGGCGGCCCTGGAGTCACGCGGGGCCGCATAGCACCGGCCAGCGGAGGGGGCGGCGCCAGCCGAGTGCAGGAGCCGCCTAGGACCAGTGCGCGGGCCGGGTGAGGGCGGCCGGCAGGGCGGTGGCGGCATCGCCCTTGGCGGCGTTGAGCTGGGCCTGGGTGACGAAGAGGGCGCCGGTGAGGTCGGCGCCCCGAAGGTCGGCGTCGCGCAGGTCGGCGCCGATCAGGTCCGCCGTGCGCAGATCGGCCTTCTTGAGGTCGGCGGCGACCAGCAGCGCCCCGCGCAGGCTGGCCCCGCGCAGATTCGCACCGGCGAGCTTCGCGCCCATCAGGTCGGCCCCGCGGTGGTTGCGCTTCTTGCCGGGCACCGTGGCCCGGGCCAGCTCGCCGGCCCGCAGCAGCAGCTCATTGACCTCGCCGCGCAGCGCCATCACATCGAGCTCGGTGATCGACTCTGCGCTGCCCCGGGTGAGGCCGTCCACCTTGTCGTAGGCGCCGCGCAGCTGCTTGTGCACGGAGCGGGCCTCGGGCAGGGCGAGCGCCTCCGCGACGTACCAGAGCAGCTCCTGCAGGTGCCGCATCACCGGGAAGACCTGGAACATCAGCCGTGAGCTGCCCGGTTCCTCCCGCCAGCTCCGGCCGCCGAAGGTCACCTGGGAGACCTTCTGGCCGGCGCCGAAGCAGTCGAAGACGGTGCAGCCGGCGAAGCCCTTCGGTCGGAGCTCCGAGTGGATGCCGCACCGGAAGTCCTGCTGCAGGTTGCGACACGGCTGACCGGCGTCCTTATTGACCGCGAAGTCGGCGGACCGGGCGAACGGCAGCGCGACGCAGCAGAGGCCGAAGCAGTTCGCACAGTCGGCCGTCAGCTCCTGGCGGCCGTCGTGGTGGGCTGGGGCGTGGGGCTGCTGGGACAACGTGCTGATCTCCTGCCGAGTACTCCGGACCTCCTGCCGAGTGCTCCGGAACCGATCCATTCTCCCAGACGCCGGGGCCCCTCCGAACGCCGAGGCCTCCGTCGCACATCTGCGCCAACCGGGTGGACCCGGCCGTCGCCCCACCCCGGGTGCGTCGGTGAAACGGCGGGCGAGTGGTCCGATGGTGCCCCGATCCCCGCCGAACGGAGGCGTTACCGATGCGCTCGTTCCGCCGCGCATTGCCCGTGACCACCAAAACCACCGTGAGCACCAAGACCACCGTGAGCACTGTGACCACCACGACCACCACGGCCACCAGGCCCGCACTGCCCGGGCGGGCGGTCACGCTGGGGGTGCTGCTCGCCGCCGCGCTGGTCGCGGCCGACGGCTCGACGGCCGCCGCGAAGGACATGCGGTTCGGCTGGCACCCGGGCCGCGCCGCCGCACAGCTGGCGCGGGCGAACGAGGGGCGCGGGGCCGGGACCTGCTCCAGCGTCAACCCGTCCCGGAACGTGCTCGGCGGCACCGCGTTCGGCGAGAGCTGCACCGGTAACAACGGTGAGCCCGAGTACTGGTGCGCGGACTTCGTCAAGTGGGCCTGGCAGCGCGCGGGCGCCGATGTCACCGGCCTGGACGGCTGGGCGCACAACTTCGTGACCCATGCGCCCGACAATGGCAGCAGGGTGCACACCGACCCCGACTACCGCCCGCGGCTGGGCGACGCCGCCGTCTACTCCACCCACCACGTCGGCATCGTGACCGCCGTCCACCGGCACGGCTCCATCGAGATCACCAATGGCGACTGGGGCGGCGAGGACATCCCCGGGGACCCGGTCGCCGCGCAGGCCCACTTCGCCAGGACCTCCCGGGTGGTCACCGAGCCGGTGGCCGCCGACCAGGTCCCGGTCGGCAGCTACCAGACGGCCCAGCACTACGTCATCACCGCGTATGTCACGCCCCGAGGAATCTGATCCCCAGCGGCGGTCCCCCGCACCGCAGTTGATCGGCCGTCCACTCTTGCCAGGAGTTACTCGCAGGACGTAATTTTTACTCATGCCAGTAAGAGATCCGGGCCGCTCGGTCACCGCCGTCGCCCGGCGCGCGCAGATCGTCGCGGCCACCATCGAGACCATCGCCGAACTCGGTTACGCCCAGACGTCGTTCGCGCGAATCGCGGAGCGCGCCGAGCTGAGCAGCACCCGGCTGATCTCCTACCACTTCGCGGGCAAGGACGAGCTGATCCAAGCGGTGGTGGCCGACGTCCACGCGAACATGGCGCGGCACCTGGGGGAGCGGCTGGCGAACTGCGCGGACTCGCGCGGCGCCCTCGCCGCGTACATCCGGGGCGTGACCGGCTTCATCGCCGAGCACCGGCCGCAGATGCAGGCCCTGATGTCGATCTTCCTGGAGCAGCAGGGCACCGAACGCCGTGGCACGGAAGGCCGGGGTGCGGAACGCCAGGGAGGGGAAGGCCAGGGTGCGGGCCCGGCCGGCGGCTACGACGCGGGCACCGAGAGGGAGGTGCTGGGCCATCTGCAGCGCATCCTGGCCGCCGGTCAGCAGGCGGGGGAGTTCCGCCCCTTCGACACCTTCGTCATGGCGGCCGCCGTGCAACGCTCGCTGGACGGCCTGCCGTTCCTGCTCCGCACCGAGCCCGGCCTCGATCTCGGCCACTACGCCGAGGAGTTGGTCACCCTCTTCGACCTCGCCACCCGGCGGACCCGATGAACCCCGTGCAGCGGCGGCGACTTGGCCGAGTGCTGCGGGTGCTGGCGGACATCGGAGTCCCAACGGCGATCTACTACGGGCTGCGCGCCGCAGGCGTCAGCATCTACCTCACGCTGGTGATCGTCGCGGTGCTGCCCGCGGCCGTCGCCGTGATCCGGCTGCTCCGCTACGGCAAGGTGGAGGGCCTGGCCCTCTACATGATGGCCGTGATGCTGTTCAGCACCGCCATCTCGCTGATCGACGGCAGCCCGCGGTTCCTGCTCGCCCGCGGCGCCTGGCTGACCGGGATCTCCGGGCTCTGGTTCATCGGCTCCATCTGGGCGGCCCGCCCGCTCGCGTTCCACTACACCCGGCCGCTGCTCGAACACCGCACCCGGGTGGTCAGCATCCCGGGCGACTGGGACGAACTGTGGGAACGACTGCCGAAGTTCCGCCGCATCTGGCGAGTCGGCAGCGTGCTGTGGGGCATCGCACTGCTCGCCGATTCGGCGGCCCGGGTGGTGATGGCCTACACCCTGCCGCCCGATCTGGTGCCGGGCCTCGGCAACCTGCTCTACGGCGTGACGCTGCTCGTCATGATCGTGATCACCAACGTCTACTACATCGCCACCGGCCTCTACGACCGCCGCTCCAGCCTCTACGCCCCGCTCGCCGAACCGGCCCGACCGGCAAGTGCGGAGACCGCGACCCCCTGACGCCCCCGCGCCGCCGGCCTCTTGCGTGCACCCTCGCATGACCTCTTGCGCCGACGCGAACCCGCGTGGGACGATCTTCCCGCCTTGCAGAATGCAAGCAATTCTCATCAAAGGAATGAAGTCCTATGGCCCCGGCGTCCTTCAGCGGCCGCCGCCGGTACTGAGCAACTGCTCCAGTCTCAACTGGCAGCACTCGTCGTACCGTTCACCCCAGCGGTGGCCCCACGAACGCGCGAGCTGACGCAGCGTCAGCAGTGCCGCATCCGTTGAAGCATCCTGCCTTCATCCATCTTCTTTTCGTGAGGTCAACACCACCGTGGACACCCTTGTCCAGAACTTTGCCGTTGCCAACCTGCGCCGCCGCCCCGAGGTCGTCGAGACCGGGGGCTTCGTGGTCGGGATCGACCCCGGCACCACCAGCCCGTACATCAACTACGCCACCCCGCTGCCCGGTACCCGGCCCACCGAGGCCGATGTCGCCGCACTGATCGCGGTCTTCCGGGAGCGCGGGCTCAAGCCGCGCCTGGAGTTCGCGCCCAACACCGCGCCCGAGGTGGCGCCGGCGCTGCTCGCCGCCGGCTTCACCGTCGAGGAGACACACGAGTACCTGGTCTGCACTCCGGAGACCCTGACGCTGCCCACGGCGGCCGACGGCCCGACCGTGGAAATCCCGTCCCAGGACGAGGAGTTCGCCGCCATCGACGCGGCGCTCGCCGAGTCGTTCGGTGGCGCCTTCGCCCACTCCCCGGAGGGCATCGCCCGGCTGCGCCGGACCCAGCAGAACGGCGGGGCCGTGCGGTTCGTCCGGGCGCCCGACGGGAGTTGCGCCGGCGGGGCGTCCTGCTCGGCGCCGGCGGTGGGCACCTCGGAGCTCGCCGGGGTCGGCACCCGGCCGGAGTTCCGCCGCCAGGGGATCGCGGGCGCCGTCACCGCGGCGCTGACCGAGGCGATGTTCGCGCAGGGCGCCGAGTCGGTCTGGCTGGAGTACTCAGGCGACGGTTCGCGCCGGGTCTACGAGGGCGTGGGCTTCCGGCCGGCGGGCACCCGCCTGTACATCTCGCTCGAAGGCTGAGCAGCTCTGGGGGTGGGGCGGTCCCGGCCGCCCCCACCACCACGGATGATCAGTAGGATGACGCCCGATCATGGGGGCGCCCTCGTCGGCGCGGACGAGGAGTCATACGTGTTCGGAATCATCAGACCATGCCAGCACCGGCTGACGGACAAGCTGAAGACGTCCTGGATGGCGCACCTGTGCGGGCTCTGCCTGGCACTGCGGGACGACCACGGCCAACTGGCCCGGACCGCCACCAACTACGACGGCCTGATCATCTCAGTGCTGGTCGAGGCCCAACGTCCGGCCGCCGCCCGGGCGGACGGGCGGCGCACGGCCGGACCGTGCCCGCTGCGCGGCATGCGGTCGGCCGAGGTGGCGAAGGGCGAGGGGGCCAGGCTGGCGGCAGCCGTCTCGCTCGCCCTGGCCTCCGTCAAGGTCCGGGACCATGTGCTGGACGCCGACGGGGTGTTCGCCCGCCGCCCGGTGGCGGCCGGCGCCCGCGTGGTGGCCCGCCGCTGGGACAAGCAGAGCGCGGGCAGCGGCGCGGTGGTCGGCTTCGACACCGCCGTGCTGCTGGACGCCGCCTCGCGGCAGGGCGAGTTGGAGCGCACCGCGATACCCGGCAGCTCGGTGCTGCTGGTCACCGAGCCCACCGAGACCGCCACCGCCGCCGCCTTCGCGCACACCGCGGTGCTGGCCGAGCGCCCCGGCAACGCCGCCGCGCTCAGCGAGGCGGGCCGCCTCTTCGGCCGCCTCGCCCACCTGCTGGACGCGGCCGAGGACCAGGAGGCCGACGACAAGGCCGGCGCCTGGAACCCGCTGACCGCCACCGGCACCTCCCGGGCCGAGGTCGAGCGCCTCTGCCGGGACGCGGTGCACGGAATCCGCCTCGCCCTCAAGGACGTTGAGCTCACCGACCGGGCGCTGACCCATCTGCTGCTGGCGCACGAGACCGAGGCGGCCGTGGAGCGGGTCTTCGGGCACCGGCACGGCGCCGCCTGCGCCACGAAGTCGCAGGGCGCCACGGGCTCGCACAATCCGTACCAGGGCAACCCCTACCAGGGGAACCCCTACCAGGGTGCGCCGAACCAGGGCGGGCCGTACCAGCAGAACCCCTACCAGGGCGGGCCGTACCAGCAGAACCCCTACCAGGCGGGCCGTTCCAGGACGCGCCGCCGCCCGGCAACCCGTACCACTACGGCGGGGGCCAGCCGCCGATGCCGCCCCAGACTCCGGGCAAGCCGCCGCGCGGCCCGCTGGCCGGCTGCGCGATGTGGGCGCTGCTCGCCTGCACCTGCCAGTTGCTCTGCTGCGAGCACAATCACCCGTTCACCCGCGAGCCCCGCAAGGGCTTCTGTGAGCGGCACGACTGCGACTGCTGTGACTGCTGCGATCCTTGCGACTGCAGTTGCCAGGGCTGCCAGTGCTGCTGTGACGCCGAAAGCGCCGGCTGCTGCGGTGGGTGCGACTGCGATTGCGACTGCTGCAGCTGCTGCGACTGCAACTGAATCCCATCAGACGGGGCGCGGCTTCCAGAAGGAAGTCGCGCCCCGCCCTCAGCGGGTGACGGACCGTCAGCCGCTCACGCTCGCGTTGCCGGTCTCGATGTGGCCGGTGGCGCGCCGGCTCCAGGAGGAGTCGCCGCTCACCGTCACGGTGAAGTCGTACCAGCCATTGCAGATCGCGACGTTGTTGAAGTAGTCGGTCACGGTCGCGCCCGGGGCGACCTGGTAAGTCCAGCTGCCGGTGCGGTAGTTGGACGAGGTGATGGTGAAGGTCACGGCGGCGGTGCCGGTGTTGGCCAGCTTGAACCAGACGGCCTGCTGGCCGGAGTCCGGCGCCGGGGCGTAGTACGTCGACGCCTCGGCGGTCCTGCCGGCCGCGGTGGCGTCGCCGGTGAAGTGGCGCAGGAAGCGGTTGGGGCCGTACACGCTCAGGTCGTACTGGCCGTTGCCGTAGTTGGCACCGATGTTGAAGAAGTCGCTGGTGCTGCCATCGGTCCCGGTGGCGGCGTTGTGGGGCGCCACGGTGTACTGCCAGGGCCGCCGGTGCGGTGGGCGTTCGAGTAGATCGAGTAGTGGGCGTAGGCGGTGGCCTGCGGGCCCTGGTTGGCCATGTCGATCCAGAGCAGGATCTGGTTGTTGGCGTCGTACTCGATCCGGTCGACCCAGGCGTTGGGCTGGTAGGGCAGCGCACGGGCCGGCTTGGTGCCGGACTCCTGGGTGGGCAGCGAGTTGGTGCCGGGGCTGGGGTTGATCTGCACGTTGGCGGTCGCCTGGCTGATGGTGGCGCTCGTGTCCGGCAGGCTGGGCAGCCCGTAGACGGGGTTGGCGAAGTCGAACGCGCCGGTGAGGTCGCCGCAGACCTGACGCCGCCAGGCGCTGATGTTGGGGGAGAGGGCGGGGGTGCCCAGCGCAGCGGTCCAGGTCTCCAGGAACCGGATGACGCTGGTGTGGTCGTAGACCTGGGAGTCGACCCAGCCACCGCGGGTCCACGGCGAGGCGATGATCATCGGGACCCGGAAGCCGAGGCCGATGTTGGTGCCGTTGTAGAACTCGCCGGCGGTGTTGGCCGGGGCGGCCGGCGGCGGCACGTGGTCGAAGAAGCCGTCGTTCTCGTCGTAGTTGAGGAACAGGACGGTGGAGTTGAAGGTGTCCGGGTTGGCGGCCAGCGCCTGCAGCACCAGGTTGACGAAGTGCGCGCCGTTCTCCGGCGGACCGTCCGGGTGCTCGGAGAAGAGCTGGTTGGAGACCACCCAGGAGACCTGCGGCAGGGTGCCGTTGACGGCATCGGCCTTGATCGCGTTGGCGATGTCGTCCGGAGTGGAGCCGCTGCTGGGCACCGAGCCCATGCCGTACTGCGACAGCGGGCTCGAACTCGGCGCGCTGGTGAACTGGTTGAAGTAGGCCAAGCCGTTGTCGCCGAAGTTGTCGGAGGCGTTCTGGTAGACCTTCCAGGTCACCCCGGCGTTCTGCAGCGCCTCCGCATAGGTCTGCCACTTCAGACCGGACTCGGAGCCGCCGTCGTAGGCCGGGCCGCCCGCCGTGCCGGCCGGGTCGATCATGCCGGACCACAGGTAGGTGCGGTTGGGGCCGGTCGCCGACAGGATCGAGCAGTGGTACGCGTCGCAGATGGTGTAGGCGTCGGCCAGCGCGTAGTGGAACGGGATGTCCGACCGGTTCATGAAGCCCATGGTCCGGTTGGAACCCTTGGCGGCGATCCAGGAGTCCATCTTGCCGCCGTTCCAGGCCTGGTGCTGGGTGGACCAGGAGTGGTCCAGCGACCCGTCGCACTGGGCCAGCAGCTCGCCGCTCGACCCCCACCACCAGGTGCCGGTCGCGCTCAACTGCCACGGGTACTGCCGGCCGCTGCCGTTCGGCTGGTTGAACACGCTGTTGCCGTCGGGCAGTTGGATGGCCGTACGATCGCCGAAGCCGCGCACGCCCTTCAGCGTGCCGAAGTAGTGGTCGAAGCTGCGGTTCTCCTGCATCAGGACCACGACGTGCTTGACGTCCGTGATCGTACCGCTGGTGCCGGTGGCACCGGTTGCGGCGGTGGCGCGCTGGGCGGCACCGGGGAGAGCCTCCAGGCCGACGACCGCGCCAAGCGCGGCGGCAGAGCCCAGGAACGTGCGGCGGGTGACGGGGGACACCATGGCCTCCGGGGAAGAGTAAGCTATACAACTTGGGGGGCCATAGGACTATCTGGCAAGCAGGTTGCGACTCACCAGTAACTGTATGGCTGTCAGATGAAACCGAGTGGACGGTTCACCGTCAAGCCACCCGACAGCACGGAGCCCGTAGCGCGCGCGGGGTGCGTAGCATGTGGTGATGCGACCGCTGCTCTTCCTGGTTCACCGTGGTCATGGTGATCGAGTACTCGACGCCCCGCGCCGGCATCCGCAACTTCATGCAGGGTTCATCGATTCAGGGCGGCCTTGACGGCTTCGGGCAGCCAGTTCCGCAGGACGTCATAGCCCTCCCCGTCGTTGGAGTAAATGCAATGCCGGAATCGCTGCAGGTCGAACGGGATGTGGCTGGTATCTTGAGCGAGGATGATGACATCCTTCCCCAGGGCGTGGGCCAGGCCCAACTCGTAAAATACGTTGGCGTTTCGGTTGGTCACCTCGGCAATCACGATTCGAGCCGTTGCAATGGATTCGTATACATCCACCATGACGTCATGACCGTACAGGTCGTCCGCCCGGCGGCAGATAAGGGAGTGTCCCTCGATGGACTCGACGATCTGCTTGACCTCTCGCCTCCAAATATAATCGGACCAATTCTCGCTGAAGGGCATCAGCACGAATACCAGGTTGGTCTGGGGCTCGAGCGAGCGCCGGTGGAAAACCGCACGTGACTCAACGAACCCGCTCTGGGGAACCTTGGCGGCCACCGTCTTGACGGGCCTGCCGATCAGTGAGCGGGCAACGCCGACGTACTGACTGAACACGATGAAAGCGCCCTCAAGATCCCTCGGACTGTTCCCGAGGTGCCATTGCGCATCATGGGCCGTAGCTGCTATCGATCCGCTGTAGTCCTCCCCGAGTGGGTCGATGAGGGAGATTAATGCCTTGAGCTCCTCGATCCAGGCTGCACATTCAGGTATGAAGCGGCTGCCGGCAAGCAGCGATTCAGCGCGTTCGAGGAGATGCAGAACAATATCCCTCTCCGAAGAGACGAGCTCTCGGTAGGAATAGGTGAAGTTCCCCATTACAGATGCCACTCGAAACCTTCCCCAAGCGAACCCTTGTGTGGCAAGCGGAGCCCAGCAGGTAGTGCGAGAAGCAGATTTACCAAAAGAATGTCAGGCAGGGCAGGGGCCTTTGTCACATGCAAATGCTGTGCTTGCGGTGATCGGGTCGGACACCGAACCTCCTGGGCCTGATGCTGGACGGCTGGGATTCTATCGGACTTGCGGAGGCGGGGGACGCGTGAGGACGCTCGGGCTACCAGGTTCTGCCGACGCTGCACTGGCGGCCGAGTTGCCACGGTGGCTGGTCGGGGACGGCCGCGAAATGTTCCCGGCCTTCGACAGCCCAGTCGGCGAGGAGCGGGAGCAGCGGCTGTACGAGCGGCGAAGTGCGGAGGCCGGGTAAGGCGATGCTCCTCCTGCTTACGCGACCTGACACCACGTGGGCAAGGCCGTCGAGCATCCCGCCCGCCGCCTGAACGATCGACGTTGGTCCAGAGCTTCCCTTGAGGTGCGGGGTGCGTACTGAGTGCCACGCTGGCTGACAGTCGGTTCGGCAAGCTAGGGGGGAACCTGATGGACGGTCACGGCGGCGGCGACTTCGGTGGGCACCACGATGGCGGGCACCACCACTACGGCGGGCATCACGACGGTGGAAGCCACCACCACGGCGGGCAGCACCACCACGGCGGGCATCACTACGGTGGACAGCGCCACCAGGACGCCTGGACCGCGGCTCCCTGGGTGCCCGGCGACGGGGGGAGTGGCCGGCCGGCGTCGTCGGCGTCCCCGGCCTTGCGGGCCCAACGGCGGAGCTTGATGATCGTGGTGTCGGTGCTGCTGGGGCTCTTCGGGTTGGTGATGGTGCTCCTTCCGCTGCTCGGCGGCTGACAGCGGATGCGGCTCGGGGCCACCGCAGCGAAGGCGGCGGTGGCCCCGACGATCACCAGGAGTTGGTCAACTGGGCAGCTTCCACTGCTGGTTGGCGCTTCCGGTGCAGTCCCAGATCTGCACCTGGGTGCCCGGGGTGGTGGACCAACCCGTGTCGTCCAGGCACCTGTTGGACTGCGGGTTGTAGAGGGCGCCGTCAGACTGCGGGATCCAGACCTGGGCGGCCGTGTTGTTGCAGGTGTAGAGGTCGACGGTGGTGCCGTTGGCGGTGCCGCCGCCGTTGATGTCCAGGCACTTGCCGAGCGCGTGCAGGGTGCTGCCGGCCTGGACGAAGGTCCACTGCTGGGCGGGTGTGCCGTTGCAGGTGTAGACCTGGACGGGGTTGTAGTCGGCGGTGCTGCCGCTGCGGTCGTCCAGGCAGAGCCCGCCGTAGCCCACCACCGGTCCGCCGCCCGAACCACCGCCGCCCGAGCCGCCGTTGGTGGTGTACGCCGCGACGTAGCCGACGCTCATCGTGCCGCCCGAGGTGGTGGCGGAGGTCGGTGTGGTGCAGCCGCAGACGCCGTTGGGGAACCCGCCGCCGATCGCCAGGTCGAAGATGATGGACAGGTTGTGGTCGAAGGCCTGCTGCCAGACGGCGGAGCCGACCTGGCTCTCGTTGACGCTGAAGTACGCGGCCCCGTCCAGGTACCAAGTGATGCTCTCGGCCGCGGTGTTGGTGCGGTCGAGGATCATCGAGTAGGTGTGGAAGCCGCTTTGGCAGCCCGAACAGGCCTGCAGCCCGCTGCCGATGCCGTTGCCCTCGTTGCAGACGCCGCCGGGGTAGGTGCCGCAGTGGATGGTCCCGGCAACCTCGGAGAGGGAGTTGACGTCCTCCATGATGTCGATCTCACCGTTCTCGGGCCACTGGCCGGGGCCCAGCATCCAGAACGCGGGCCAGTAGCCGGGGCCGCCGGCGGGTTGCTGGATGCCGGCGGTCACCTCCAGCTTGCCGCCGGCCGGTGCACCGACCAGCGCGCTGGGGGTGTGGATCCGGCCGGAGGTCCAACTGCCGCCGTTGCCCAGGGCAGTGATGTCGAGATGGCCGTTCCCGTCCAGGTGCACATTGCTGGTCGAGTTGGTCATGGTCTCGATCTCGCCGGTGCCGAAGTTCGAGCCCGGCCCGGTGTCGTAGGTCCAGTTGGCGGCCGACGGCGCGCTGCCGGCCGGGCCGGAGAAGTCGTCGCTGAACACGGTCGTCCAGCCGGCCGGGGGCGGGGGCACCGCGGCGGCTGCGGCCCGGGTGGCGGGGGTGACCAGGACGGCGAGCGCGGCCACCAGTGCGGCGGCCGCCCAGCGACGGAACAGGCGGCGGAGCGGCCGGCGCGGGTGGTGGGGGAGGTGGTGGGGGACAGGGTGGGGGATGGTTCGGGAAGGCATGAGTGGCTCCCTGAATCGACTGACGCGGATTCAACTCCTGTAGTAAGGGACACGTCAATACGCTGAACGGCCGTGGGTTCTCGGAAGAGTTGATTCAACTAATGGACGATCATCGCAATCGCCGACCCGATGATCGATCAGGTTCGGAAGTGGAACCGGGGGCGCATTAACGAGCGTCAACGGGCGGAGGGGCGGCGACGACCGCCCGGGACGAACATGGAGCACAGGACATGACCGGCACGGCAACCCGCTACCTCTACCTGGTCCGGCACGGCGAGGCGCTGCCCGACGAGACCGGCCTGTCGGCGAACGGGCGGCGGCAGGCCGTACTCGTCGGGCAGCGCCTGGCAGGGCGGCCGATCTCGCTGGTGCACCACGGTCCGCTCTGCCGGGCCGCGCAGACCGCCCGACTGATCGCCGAGCAACTGCCGGGCGCCGAGCTGCGCGAGGCGGAGTGCGCCGGCGACTACATGCCGTCCTTCCCGCAGCGCTCGGAGCTCCCACCGGAGGCCGCGGACCACCTGATGCGGTTCCTCGCCCAAGCGACGGACGAGGAGCGGGAAAACGGGCCGGTGCTGGCGCGACAGGCGGTGGAGCGGTTCACCGGCCCGGTCGTCGGCGACCGGGAGCGCCAGCCATGAACTGCTGGTGACGCACAGCTTCCTGGTCGGTTGGCTGGTCCGCCACGCCCTCGGTGCGCCCGAGTGGCGCTGGCTCGGGCTCAACCAGGGCAATGCCGCGCTGACGGTGATCCGGTACGCACCCGGGCGGTTGCCGTCGGTGCTGGTGCACAACGACGTGGACCACCTGCCCGCCGAACTCCGCTGGACCGGCTTCCCGCCCGAACTACGGGTCTGATGCCGACTGGCCGTCGGTGTCCGCGGACCCCGGTTGGAATATCAGTGGTGTAGACCATCATGCCTCGCTAGGTTGCGTGGCCATGACTGGTCAACGGCAGCACTCCCCAATCACCGACCGGGCAGTACCACTGACGCAGGACCAGGAACCCCCGGGCCTGTTCTCCCGCCGCTACGCCGCCGCAACGGTCAGCTTCACGGCGGTGATGTTCCTCACCGGGTTCGCCGCGCTCGCCGTGCTGCCGACGCTGCCGCTGGCGGCGCGCGAGCTGCACGGCCTGCCGCTCTACCCGTTGGCGGCCGGGTGCTTCGTGGCGGCCGGCCTGCTCGGCGGGGTGATCGGCGGTGGCTGGGCGGACCGCCGGGGCGCGCGCCGGCCGCTGGCGGCGGGCGTGCTGCTCTCCGTGGTCACCCTGCTGGTCTCGGCCACCAGCACCTCGATCTGGCAGCTGGCGGCCGGCCGGTTCCTGGACGGGATCGCGGCGGGCCTGGTCGCGGTGTCGGTCAACACCGCGATCGGGCAGTCGTTTCCGGACCGGCTGCGGGCCCGGGCGTTGGCGCTGATGAGCTCCGCGTGGATCATCCCGTCGCTCACCGGGCCGCCGCTGGCCGGACTGGTCGCCTCCTGGTGGTCATGGCGGGCGGTGTTCTTCGCCTTGGCTGCGCTGACCGTGCTGCCGTCCGTGGCCGTCGTGCTGGTGCTGCGCCGCCGCGGATCCGAGCCGCCGCCAGCCCGACTGTCCACTGCACGGCCTGGGTTGGGCGCGGCCGCCGCCGTCAGTGTCGGGGCCGCGTTGGGGCAGTACGCCGTCGCCGGCTCGGACCTCGGCCATCTGCTCTGCGGCGCGGTGGGAGTGCTGCTGCTGGTGCTCTTCGCCTCCCGCCTGCTGCCGCACGGCACTTGGCGGGCGGCGCGCGGACTGCCCGCCTCGGTGCTGCTGCGCGGCCTGAGTTCGGGTGTGTACTTCACCGTCGAGGCGTTCGTGCCGCTGCTGCTGGACACCGTGCGACGCGTTCCAACGGCGGTCCCCGCATTGGCTTTTACGGGTGCGGCACTGGCTTGGGCAGCGGCCTCCTGGGTGCAGAGCCACTGGCTGGAACGGGTGCCGCGCCACCGGCTGGTGGCCGGCGGCGCGGTGGTGCTGGCCGGTGCGGTGGCGGTGGCAGGGCTCGCCACGGTGCGCGCGTTGCCGGCGGCACCGGCCGCCGCGGCGTTGGTGCTCGCCGCCGTGGGCATGGGCGCGTTGGCCCCCTCGCTGACGCTGCTCTCCCTCTCCCACGCACCGGCGGACCGCCAGGGGTTCGCCAGCAGCGCCATGCAGACCACCCAGAACCTCGGGCAGATCGTGGTGCTGGGCGCGGCGTCGGGGCTGTTCAACGGGCTCGGGGGCGTCGCGGCCGGCGTCGGGGGCTTCCGCTGGGCGTTCGCGGTGCTGCTGCTTCCGTGCGCGGCGGTGGTACTGCTGGCGGGGCGGGCCAGGGCGACCTCCGCACCCGCCTGACCGCTCAGCGCGGCACGGTCACCACGATCTTGCCGATCTGCGCGTTGGACTCCAAGTGGCGGTGCGCGTCCACGATGTGGTCCAGCTCGAAGGTCCGGTCCACCACCGAGCGGAACGCGCCGGACCGCAGCCCGGCGATGATGAACGCCTCGGCCCGGCGCAGCCGTTCGGGGTGCCGGCTGACCTCGTGCATGGTGTACGAGCGGATGGCGAGGGCGGGCAGGCCGAGTTCGATGCCGGGGTAGGGGGTGGGCTCGCCGCTCAGCGCGCCGTAGACGATGTGGGTTCCCTCCGGGGCGACCAGTCGGGCCAGTTCGGTGATGCCGGGGCCGGCAACGGCGTCGAAGACGAACTCCGCGCCCCGCCCGTCGGTGGCCGCGCGCACCCGCGCGGCGACGTCCTCCTGCTCGGTGGCGATCACCTCCGCCGCGCCCTCCTTCAGCAGCGCCTCCTTCTTGGCCTCGGTGCGGGTCAGCGCGATCGCGCGGGCGCCGATCCGGTTGGCGAGGTGGATGGCCGCCAGCCCGGTGCTGCTGGACGCCGCGTTCACCAGCACGGTGTCGCCGGGCCGCATGCCGCCGGTCTCCATCAGGGCGCCGTAGGCGGTGAGGTAGGGCATCCAGACCGAGGCGCCCGCCACCGGGTCGAGCTCCTCGGGGCGGTGCAGCAGCGCGCCGGCGGGGACCAGCGCCTGTTCGGCGTAGATGCCGTAGTCGTTCTGCGAGAAGCCGGGCACGGTGCTGACCGGCTGGCCGGGCCGGAAGTCGGTGACACCGTCGCCGACCGCCTCGACCACGCCGGCGGCCTCGGTGCCCAGCCGCGCCGGGAACTGCCTGACGGCCTCGATGTAGTGGCCGGTGCGGAACAGTACCTCCGCCCGGTTGAGGCCGATCGCATCCACCCGGATCCGCACCTCGCCGGGGCCCGGCTCGCCGACCGTCACCTCCTGAAGCCGCATCACCTCAGGTCCGCCGAGCTCGTGAAACAGCACTGCCTTGGTCATCGCGTCGTCCTCCCCTGCCCTTGTGCGGGTCACCCCGGAGGCCTCTCCGAGGCGGTTCCCACTCAAACGGAAAGTACGATCGCTGTCAAACTTTGACGGCCGTCGTACTATGGAGCCATGGACGCCGATCGCACCCCGCACCACCCCGACCCGCGGACCGTCAGCCTGCAGCAGGTCCTCGACGCCCTGGTGGACCCGGTCCGGCGCAGCATCGTCACGCAACTCGACGGTGCCCGCGCCGACGTCAAGTGCGGTGAGTTCGACCTCCCGGTCAGCAAGTCCACGGCCACCCACCACTTCCGGATCCTGCGCGAGGCGGGGCTGATCCGGCAGTACTACGCGGGCACCGCGCGGATGAACGAGCTGCGCGGTGCGGAGGTCGAGGCGGCCTTCCCGGGCCTGCTGGCCGCGGTGATCGAGGCGGAGCGGGCAGCGCAAGGGGCGGGCCCGGGCGGCGCATAGCGGTAGGCCCGGGCGGCGCGCTGACGGTGCGTCGCGAAGCGAACGGTCAGGCCTGCCGAGTGGTCGGACCCGCTCGGTGGTCAGACTTGCTCGAGGTCGGCGGTGAGCGCTGCCATGTCGATGCCGTTGACGGTCCCCGCCTCCTTGTACTCCTGGGCCAGCACCGCCCATGCCTCGTCGGAGTAGGTGGACCACCAGTTCCAGGCGATCCGCTGCACCCCGCCCCAGGTGATCGCATAGATGTAGTCCGCGTCATAGCCGAGCAGCGGGATCGCGTGCCCGCCCTCGATCGGCTGCTGCTGCCAGTCGGGCACCAGGCTCCATGGCTGCCCCTGCTGGAACTGCGTCTGTGCGTTGGCCGGCACCTGAATGCCCGCGTACACGGCGCCGAAGAGCCACATGGTCTGCTGGAGTGCGGTCAGGTCGTGCACGTTGACCGGTGCGTAGCCGAGTGCGGTGTTGCCCCACAGGCCGCTGCGCTGCCAGTTCTTGAGCACATCGGCCTCCACCAGGCCGGTGTCCTGGCCGCCGGTGAGCTGGAGGTACTCGGCCACGACGTCCTTGGGCGTCGGGACGGCGTCGGACTCCTTGGTCTCGGCGTTCCAGGATTGGATCATGTGCGCGGCGGCGGCCATCGTGCAGTCGCCGTACTGGTCGTTGCCGTCCATGGGCCACTCGGGAACGTTGTTGGCCCAGTCCACCGCCGCCGGGGGTGCGGGGAGCGGGGTCTTGGCATAGGCCGCGAAGTCCCGGAGCGCGGTGGGGAACTGGGGGGCGAGTTTGCCGAACTTGCCGGCGACGTGGTTCATGGTCCATCTCCCTGCGCGGCTACGCGTTGGATGTACGTATATGCCAGATATGTACCTTGTATACTTACAAGCCTCCGCCCCCTTCGAGGACCAGTCAAGAAGGACGAGGCAAGCCACCGGAAGAGCCCAGGAGGCGGCCGTGAGCAGGGACGGGACCGGCAGCTCCGCCGCACATGACGGGGATCGTGCACCCCCGGCGCGGCGGGCCCGACTGACCCGCCCGCGGGTGCTCGCCACAGCCGTCGCCCTGGTCGACCGCGACGGCCTGGCCGCACTGACCATGCGCAGCCTCGCCACCGAGCTGGGCGTCGAGCCGATGGCCCTCTACCGCTACGCCTCCGGCAAGCAGGCGCTGCTGGACGGCATGGTGGAGGCGTTCTGTGCCGAGGTGAACGAGAGGCTCGGGCTGGCCACCGACTCCGGCCCGGCAGGCGCTGCCGTCGGTGCGGACTGGCGTGCCGAGCTGCACCGGGTCGTCAACGTGTTCCAAGCGGTCGCCGAAGCCCACCCTCGGGTGTTTCCGCTGGTGGTCACCCGCCCGCTGGACGTGCCGCTGGCCCGCCGCTCGACGGCGGCGCTCCGGCTCAATGAACACGTCCTGGCGCTGCTGACTCAGGCCGGACTCGACGACCGCGCCACACTGCGCCTCTACCGCGCCGTCGTCGGCTGGACGACCGGCTACCTGCTGGTGGACCGGCGGCAGGTCGTCGACAATCCCGACGAGCCGGAACCGCTGCTCAGGCTGGGGCTGCACCGGCTGCCCGTCACGGAGTACCCACGGCTGCGCGCACTGGCCGGGCTGCTGGCGGACCATGATCCGGAGGTGGAGCTGGCGGCCGGCCTGGACATCCTGCTCGACGAGCTGGGGACGCCCCCGCAGCGGTGACGGGCGGCCCTCTGCCCAACTCGGCTACCGTCCGGTAATTTTGTCGCCATCCCGGCCGGCGGCCGGCCCAGGCGGCGAGAGAGGCAGGCCCGATGGCGATTCCGTTCCAGGTCCGACTGCAGGCGGCAGCGCTGCGGGCGGTGTACGGGCTGCCCGCGCCGCTGCGCCGGGCGATCGCCGGACCGCAGGTGCGCCGCGACGGGCAACTGCTGGCGCTCGACGCCCAGCTGCTGCTGCGGTTGCAGCAGCTCTCCGGCGAGGGCCTGGTGCACCCCAGCGGCCAGGTCGAGCCGTCCCGGACCGGAGTGGAGCACTCGCGGCACACCCTAGGCGGCGCGCGCATCGAACCGATGACGGTCCGCGAGATCCCGGTACCGGTCGAGCACGGCGAGCTCCCGGCCACCCTCTACATCCCTGCGGGCCTCGGGGACGAACCGTCCGGGCTGCTGGTCTTCTACCACGGCGGCGGCTGGGTGCTCGGCTCCCGGGCCAGCCACGACGGCGCCGCCCGGTTCCTGGCCCGGCACGCGGGCGTCCGGGTGCTGTCGGTGGAGTACCGGCGAGCACCCGAGCACATCTTCCCGGCCGCCGTGGACGACGCACTCGCCGCCTTCGACCACGCCCACGCCAAAGCCGCCGACCTCGGCGTGGACCCGGACCGGATCGCGGTCGGCGGCGACAGCGCCGGCGGCAACCTGGCCGCCGTCGTCGCCCAGCTCGCCGTCACCCGGGGCGGCCCGGCACCGGCCTTCCAACTGCTCTGCTACCCGGCCACCGACGCCTCCCGGCGCCGCCGCTCCCGCGAGCTGTTCGCCGACGGCTTCCTGCTGACCAGCGACCAGATGGACTGGTTCGGCGACCACTACGCGCCGGCCGGCGTGGACCGCGCCGACCCGCGGATCTCCCCACTGCTCACCGCCGACCTCACCGGCCTGCCGCCGGCCTACATCGCCACGGCGGGCTTCGACCCGCTGCGCGACGAGGGCGAGGCCTACGCGGAGCGGCTGCGCGAGGCCGGCGTGCCGGTGGCACTCAGCCGGCAGCCCGACCTGATCCACGGCTACCTCAGCTACCTGGGCGTCGGCCGCCGCTTTCGCGAGGCCGCCGCCGAAGCGGCGGGCGCGCTGCGGATGGCGCTCAGCCGCTGAGCGGCGTCGCGGGCCGGGCCGGCCCGGTGGCGAGTGGCCACCGGCACGGAGCCGCTGAGGCGGTGCCCACTGCATCACCCAGCCCGTCGCGGGCCGGGCCGGCCTGGTTGCGAGTGGCCACCGGCACGAACCCGCTGAGGCGGTGCCCACTGCATCACCCAGCCGCCCGGCGCTGGGCCCGTCCCGGCCCCCGCTGTTGAGCAGCCCCCGCGTCACTTCACCGGACGCCGCCCCAGCCACACCTGGCGGCCGGCGCGCACGGTCAGGTCGGCGCGCCGCAGCACGCTGTGCGCGCCGTCGTCGTCGGTGAGTTGGTCGAGCACCGCCAGGTCCTCGGCGGCCGCCGCCTCGGCGATCCGGTCCCGCAGCCCGCGCAGCACCAGCTGGGCGTAACGGCCGACCGCCTTCGACCCGGTCGGCGCCAGCTCGGCCTCGAAGCGCCGCTCGGCCGCGATCTCGAATCCGGCGCCGGTCAGCAGCGGCCCCCAGTCCGCGCCCAAGTACGGCAGCTCCACGGCCCGTTGGGGCTCCAGCAGCGCGCGGCAGCGGAGCTCGAGGCCGGGCCGGCCGATGCCGAGCTCCTCCGGCAGGAACCGGGGCTGCGAGTCGATCTCGACCAGGGCGAACAGCCCGCCGGGCCGGAGCGCGGCGAACACCTCGCGCATCGCCCGGGCCGGGTCCGCCATGTGGTGCATCGCGGTCGCGGACCAGGCCAGGTCCAGCCCGCCGCCGAAGTCCGGCCAGTCGCCGTCCAGGTCCGCTTCGACAGCGCGCACGCGGTCCGCCGTCCCATTGGCCTTCGCCTTGCCGAGCATGTGCTCGGTCATCATCGGCGATCCATCGACGGCGACCGCCTCGGCCTCGGGGAAGCGCGAGAGCAGCGCGAAGGTGCCGGCCCCGGTGCCGCTGCCCAGGTCGACGAACCGCCGCACGTCCCCGGCGTCCCCGGCGTGCGCGGCGACCAGGTCGACCACGTCGTCGTGCAGCGAGCGCAGCACCTCGGCGTCCAGGTCGAGCATCGCGGCCAGGGCGGCTTGCCGCTCGGCGCTCTCCGGTCCACCGTGGCCGCTGCCGTGGTGGTGGTGATGGTGGTGGGTGTGATCAGCCATGCTTCGACGATACGAACATCTTGCGCCAATGGCATAGCCTCTTGCCCATGGCGCAAGAATTCAGTGAGTTGGACGCCCTGGTGCGCAAGCGGATCCGCGGACTGCGGCTGGCGATGGGCTGGTCACTCGACGAACTCGCCGCCCGCTGCTACCTCAGCCCGTCGACGCTGAGCCGCATCGAGACCGGGGCCCGCCGGATCAGCCTCGACCAGCTGGCCTCGCTGGCCCGCGCCCTGGACACCTCGCTGGACCAACTGGTCCAGGCCGGCACCGACGAGGACGTGATCCTGCGACCCCGCCCCGACTCCGGACCCGGCGTGACCAGCTGGGCCCTGGGTCGCGACCCGGCCGTCACCGTGGCCCGGATGCGGATCACCCGCCCCGCCCCGACCGGCCCCGCCGACCTGAAGGCCCACCCCGGCCGCGAGTGGTTCACCGTGCTCTCCGGCACCATCGTGCTGCTGCTCGGCGACCGCCGGATCCTGGTCGACGCGGGCCAGGCCGCCGAGTTCCACACCATGACCCCGCACGCGATCGGCGCCCAGTCCGGTGCTGCCGAGATCCTCGGCATCTTCGACCGCGACGCCCAGCGCACCCACCTGCGGCCGGAGAGCTGACGCACGACCTCAGGTGACCGGCAGCCGGGCCTCGACCTGGTCACCGTCCGGCGCGGGGCTGAGCGCGGCACCGTTGCGGCGCAGGGCGCCCAGCGCCGCGGCGTTGTGGGATCGGGTGTCGGCGACCACGTGGTCGGCGCCCAGGCGGGCAGCCTCGGCGCGAATCAGCCCCAGGGTGGCGGTGCCGATGCCGCGTCCGCGCCGGGAGCGGGCGAGCCAGAGGCCGGTCTCCAACACCCCTGGGGTGGACGGGTCGCGGCGCGCCAGCCGGGCCGAGCCCACGATGCTCCCGTCGTCCACCACGGCGAAGGTGACCTCGGCGAGCGGGCCGGCGAGGCCTGCTCGGCGGGCACGGTGCCAGGTGCGGAAGGCTTCTTGGCGGGTCTGCGTCCACCCGGGCGGGCCGGCGACGGGCGGCATCACCTCCTCGGGTGCCGCGTCGGCGACCGCCACGGCCAGCAGCCCGGCCAGGGTCTGCTCGTCCATTGCCCGCAACTCCACCTGCTCGGTCATCTGTTGGGAGGTCCTCTCTGGTCGGGCCGGCTGACCGCCGCTGATCCGGTCGGCCGGCCAAGGGAATTCGCTGGCAGACCGACCAGGACGGATGTTAGGTGTAGGGCATGCTACGAGGTGTTAGGACACTGCTCCGGGCCAGGCATCAGGACGACGTTCCGGTGCTGCAGGCCGAGTTGTACGACGATGTCCCGGTCCGGGTGCAGGGCGACAGCCGCCCCTGGCACCCGGTCCCGGACGGGAGCGAAGCCGCCCTCTTCGCCGTGCGAGCCCCGACACCGGAGGCCGCGCACTTCTCGGTGGTCGAGCTGGCCTCGGGGGAGTTGGCGGGAGAGGCGCTGCTCTGGGGGATCGACCAGCACAACCGCGGCGCCCACCTGGGCCTCGCGCTGCGGCCGGCCTGGCGCGGCCGGGGGCTGGGGAGCGACGCGGTCGAGGTGCTCTGCCACTACGGGTTCACCGTGCTCGGCCTGCGGCGCCTGCAACTTGAGACGCTGGCCGAGAACGCCGCGATGATCCAGGCCGGCACCCGGTCCGGCTTCACCGTGGAGGGCGGCTGCGCCGTGCGGCCTGGGTGTACGGCGAGTTCCGCGATGAGGTCATCATGGGCCTGCTCGCCGAGGAGTGGCAGGACGCTCGGCTCGGCGGACCGGCCTGATCCGCCGAGCAATTCGCCGCCTGGTAGCGCGAGATCGGCCATGGCCGAGCCCTGGGCCCGACCGCTCGACCAGGCCGCTCACCCGGCCCTGACGCCAAGTCGACTACCGCGGGCGCTGGTCCCAGACCCAGGCCGCGATGCCGACGCGGTTGCGGGCGCCCAACTTGCGTTGGACCGTGGCGAGATGGTTCTTCACCGTGCCGGCGGCGAGGAACAGCTCGGCCGCGATCTCGGCGTTGGTGGCGCCGTCCGCGACCAGCTCGGCGATCTCCTTCTCCCGCGGGCTGAGCGGCTCCAACGGCGGTGCGCTGAGTGGTGGTTGGCCGCCATCACGGTGGGACAGCTCGCGCAGCAGCCGCACCGTCACCTGTGGGCTGAGCAAGGTGTCCCCGGCCGCCGCCGCGCGGACCGCCTCCGCCAGCAGCGCCGGGCTGGACCGCTTGAGCAGGAACCCGGCGGCGCCGTGCCGCAGCGCGGTGTGCACGTACTCGTCCAGGTCGAAGGTGGTGACCACGACCACCCGCAGCGGGTCGGCCACGCCGGGGCCGGCGAGTTGCCGGGTGACCTCCAGCCCGTCCAGCTGGGGCATCCGGATGTCGGCGAGCACCACGTCCGGGCGCAGCGCGCGGGCCTGCTCGATGGCGCTGCGGCCGTCGGCGGCCTCACCGACCACCGTCATGTCCGGTTGGGCTTCCAGGATGATCCGGTAGGCGCTGCGGATGTCGTCATGGTCGTCGGCCAGCAGGATCCGAATGGTCACAACGCCTCCCCGGCGAGCGGCAGCAGTGCCCGAACCTGCCAACCAGCCTCAGTGCGACCGGAGTTGAACGTGCCACCGAGCGCCTCGACCCGGGCGCCCAGCGCCGCCAGCCCGTGGCCGCCGTCCCGCCGGGTCCGCCGATCGCCGGGCCTGCCGTCATCGGTGATCCGCACCTCCAACTGCCCGCCGGCGGTGCGCACGCTGACCTCGACCCGGGTGGCGGTGGCTGCGTGCCGCCGCACATTGGTCAGCGCCTCCACCACGATCCGGTAGGCGGTCGCGCCGACTTCGCGGCTGACCTGCCGGGCGGAGTTCCGCAGCCGTGCCTCGACGGACCCGGCGGCGGTGAACCGATCGGTCAGCGCGGGCAGTTCGTCCAGCCCGTGCTGCGGTTCGCGCTCGCCGGCCTGCTGCTCGGTCCGGAGCAGCCGCACGGTCCGGTCCAGGGCGGTCAGTGCCTGCTGCCCGGCCTGCTCGATCCGCTGGAAGACGGCGGCCGCCTGCTCCGGGTGCTGCTGCGCCAGGATCGCCCCGGCCTGCGCCTGGGCGACCATGCCGCTGACGTCATGCGCCACGAAGTCATGCAGGTCGTGGGCGAGTTCGAGGCGCTGGGCGCGGCGGGTGGCCGCCACCTCGCGGTGCCGCCGCTGGTCCAGGGCGCCGAGGTACCGGCCGACCAGAGCCGCGACCGCCAGGCCGCCGGTGCCGAAGCCGAGCAGCTGCACCTGCTCCGTCCAGGTCGGCGGGTGCATGAAGCGCAGCGGCCACAGCAGCGCGGCCAAGACCGCCGGGGCCAGCGCGAGTTGCTGCCGTCCGGCCCGCACGGCCAGCGCCACCAGCAGGAGCAGCGCCAGCAGTTCGAGCACCCCGGCCAGCCCGGAGAGCCGGTCGCCCTCCTGGTACGGCCGGGCCCACCAGGCGGCCGCCGTCAGTGCCGTGGACCCCGCGCCCACGCAGCCGGCCGCCAACGCCGGCCGCACGCGGCCACCCCAACCGGCCAGCACTGCGCCCAGTACCGCTCCCGCGGCCATCAGAACCGCCAATACCTCATACATGGTGATCAGCTTAGGGAGTCCCACCCCTCCCGCGCCCGTGCCGAAGGGCACCTGAGCGGGCGTCAGTAGTGCCGATCGGCATCTGCCGCCGATCCCGGCGAGTCGCGGAAGCTGGAGTCATCCCGAAGACGACTCCCCGAGGAGCTCACCATGATCGACACCGCACCGCGCTGGGCCGACCGCGCCGCCCGCCTCACCGTGCTCACCACCATGCCGTCCGGACTCTGGCGACTGGCCCTGGGGGTTGGCATCCCGGTCGGCTTCTCCGGCGAAACCAAGCGCATGTTCGACTCCAATACGCCAGGCTGGGGAACGGTCCTTGCGATCGCGCTGAGCGCCCTCGCCGAGGTGCTCGCCTTCCTCACCGTCGGCCTGGTCCGCCCCTGGGGCCGGGTGGCGCCCCGCTGGCTGCCGTGGCTCGGCGGGCGCCGGATCCATCCGCTGGCCGCCGCCATCCCCGCCTCGCTCGGCGCCGCAGTCGTCACGCTGCTCACTTGGTCGGCCGCGTTCGGCGGCTGGGAGCACAACATGACCAACCCGGACTCCCCGCGCGGGACGGCCGGCTTGATCATGACGCTCTGCTACGCGCCACTGCTGCTCTGGGGCCGCTGTTGGGCGCCGTGACAGTGGACTTCCTGCGCCGGTCTCGGGCATGACGCGCGGAGCTGGCATGATCTGACGATACGTCATATATGGAGCGTATGGTCTGACGGAAAGCCATCCGGGAGGTCACTGTGGGTACCGAACCAGCCCCCGAGCCCATCACTCAACTGCCGACCACCGTCCAGGACGTGATCCAGCGGATGAAGCGGATCGACGCCGAATTCGACGCCCGCGACGGGGTCGCCTGCTTCAACCGGATGTACCTGAGGGTCACCGAGCTGGTCGCGGCCAGCCTCGCCGAGAACTACTTCGCGGACGGCGCCTTCATCGAGCGGATGGATGTGATCTTCGCCGGTCTGTACTTGCGCAACGTCGAGGCCGCCAAGGCCGGCAATCCGGTCAACGCCGCCTGGCGGCCCCTCGTCGACCTGCGCGACGACCGGAGGATCCTCTCGATCCAGTACGCCCTGGCCGGAATGAACGCGCACATCAACCACGACCTCGCGCTCTCCGTGATCCTCACCTGCAAGGAGCGCCGCACCACGCCCGACACATCGCCGGTCCACGCCGACTACCTCAAGGTCAACGAGCTGCTGGCCAGGGTGGAGGCCGAGGTACGGGCCGAGTTCGAGCCCGAACTCGTCAGACTGGCGACCGCGGACGCCGAGTCGATCACGCACATCCTGAGCACCTTCAGCATCGAGGCCGCTCGGGACGCCTCCTGGCTCTCGGTCCAGCTGCTCTGGCCGCAGCGGGACATTCCGTTCACCTATGACCGGGCCTGCGCCGGAATCGCGGAGACCACCGGCATGGTGGGGCGCCTGCTGCTCACCCCGGTGCCGTTGTCGGCAAGTTGACGGATAGTCCGAATTCCGGGTGGGCAACCCGGTGGAGCAAATTTCAACAGAGTGTTGACGCGATGTTTCCAAGGCGCTCAGCTGGGCGTCAACACGGCAGCGCATAGCGGTGGGCGGTATCCGCTCGCTCGTCAAGATCAACCTGGATGATGCGCGGAACATCGTGATCATCTCGGTCTCGCTGGCGATCGGCGTCGTCCCGCTGGCTGCGCCCGATGTCCGCGACCCGCGCGGCCAGTTGGCGCTGGCGATCGGCGTCGTCCCGCTGGCTGCGCCCGATGTCCGCGACCCGCGCGGCCAGTTGGTCACCCCGGGCATCTACCACGACTTCCCGTCCTGGGCGCAGACCATCTTCGGCAGCGGCATCAGCGCCGGCGCCCTCACCGCGGTCGCGCTCAACCTGCTCTTCCATCACATGGGCGCGCGCCGGCGACGGGACCGGGTGGCACTGGCGCCGTAGTCCGACGGCTTCTTCGTGCTTGCACGGCAAGACACTTGGAACTTCCGACCGCACTTGACTCCGGGCCGATGATCCCGCAGGCTGCAGGGGTGAGTGAGTATTCACCCACCCCTGCTCCCGCCTAGCGGGAGCCTGATCGAGGAGGACACCAGTGATCGTCGTCACCGGCGCCACCGGCGGCATCGGCCGCCGCCTGGTCGACCAACTGCTGGCCGAGGGTGCCCCGGTTCGCGCCCTGACCAGGAACCCCGCGAACGCCGGCCTGCCGATCGCCGCGCAGACCGTGCGGGCCGACTTCACCGCCGGGCAACCCCTGGAGCCACTGCTGGAGGGCGCCGAGGCGCTCTACCTCAACCTCGCGGCCACCGGCGAGCAGGGCACCCAGGCGCTGATCCGGGCCGCCGGGAACGCCGGGGTCCGCCGGATCGTCTTCAACTCCGCGATGGCCGTCACCGGGCTGGCCGGCCGGCCCAGCCTGATCGGCCAACTGCACGTGCCGGTCGAGGAGGCGATCCGGGCGACCGGTCTCGAATGGTGCTTCATCCGCGGCGGGATGTACGCGACCAACAGCCTGAACTGGGCGCCCGCCATCCGCGCCACCGGCACCGTGCACGCCCCCTACGGCCAGGCCGTGGTGGCCCCGGTGCACGAGGCGGACGTTGCCGATGTCACCGCCCGCGCCCTGCTCGACCGGGACGGCACCCACAACGGCACGGTGCACACTCTGACCGGCACCCAGCCGCTGACGGTCGCCCAGCAGGTGGAGCAGATCGGCCAGGCCATCGGGCGCGAGCTCAGCTTCGTCGAGGTCGGCGAGGAGGACGCCCTGGAGGCACAGGTGGCCCACGGGGTGCCGCGCCCGCTCGCGGCCGAACTGCTGCGGTTCCTGGCCGCCTCGGTCGGTGCGGTGCCCGAGATGACGGACACCATCGAGCAGGTGACGGGCCGGCCGGCGCGCAGCTATGCCGACTGGGCGCGCGACCACGCGGCCGACTTCCGCTGATGCGGTCCCGTGGTCCGTTGGCGGCCGCCGAACTCCCGGCCGCCAACGGACCACGGGCTTGCGGAACGGGCGGGCGACCTGCGGGTTCATCCACGGCTGGATGGCGCGCCACCCCTCGCACGCCGATCTCGCCCACCAGGACAGCGGCCAGGCGTCCGGCTGAGGACCGCCCTGGGCGGTCAGCCGGGTGCCCGTTCGGCCCCGAAGCGCCCGGTCCACCGAAGGGCCCAGCCTGACGCGCCCTCATCCGCGCCGCGGGCGAGGATGGCGGCGTTGTCGGCCGCGCGGTGGGCGCGGCGGGATCGGGGCACCCAGGAAGAAGCAGACGCATGACGATCGATCGACGGCGGCTCCTGACCGCGTTGGGCGCCACCGGCGCCATGGTGATGACGGGGGCGCGCGGCGCGGCGGCCCAGGCCGCTACCGGGACTCGCACCGGCCCCGACCTGCTGCCGGGCATCGACGCCTGGCCGGTCCGGCCCCGGGGGACCGCCGCCGCACCACCCGACTGGAAGGCGCTCAAGGCCCGACTGGGCAGCCGGCTGGTGATGCCCAGCGACCCGTCCTACAGCTACGAGCGGCTCGGCTTCAACGAGTTGAACGACCAGCAGATGCCCGCCGCCGTCGCCCGGTGCGTATCGGCCGGCGACGTCCAGGCCTGCCTCGACGTGGCCCGGGGCCACGGGATCCCGATCGCGGCCCGCAGCGGCGGGCACAGCTACCTCGGCTACAGCGTCCCGAACGGCGGCCTGGTGATCGACCTGCGCTACCTGTGCCAGGTGCGGGTGCGCTCCGACGGCACCGCGCTGGTCGGGGCCGGAGCCCGGCTGATCGAGGTCTACGCGGGGCTCGCCCAGGCCGGCCGGCTGCTCCCGGCCGGCTCCTGCCCCACCGTCGGGGTCGCCGGGCTCACCCAGGGCGGCGGCATCGGTGTGCTGACCCGCAAGTACGGGCTGACCTGCGACCGCTTGACCGCCGCCCAACTGGTCACCGCAGACTCGAAGTTGCTCCTGGCCTCGGCCGAGTCCGAGCCCGACCTGCACTGGGCGCTGCGCGGCGGTGGCGGCGGCAACTTCGGCGTGGTCACCCAGTTCGCCTTCCGCACGGAGCCGGCGCCCCCGCTGACCGTCTTCATCCTGACCTTCCCGGCCGGCTCCGCCGCTGCCGTCATCGGTGCCTGGCAGAGCTGGGCGTCGGCGGCGCCCCCCGAGTTGTGGTCCAGCTGCCAGATCGCCAGCGGCACGCCGCCGACCGTCCGGATCGTCGGCTGCTACGTGGGCGACCAGAGCAGCCTGACACCGCTGATCGACCAACTGGCCGCGGCCGCCGGGGTGCAGCCGACCCGCCTCGTCCAGCCCAAGGACTACCTGGACGCCATGAAGTTCATGGCGGGCTGCGCCAGCGACACCATCGAGCAGTGCCACCTGTGGTGGGAGGGCGGCATCCTGCAGCGAGCGTCCTTCATCGCCGAATCCCGGATGCTGCCCGCCAAGCCGCTGGACGGGGCAAGGTGGCGGACCTGATGGTCGGGCCGAACGGAATGTCCCTGCTGCTGGACGTACTTGGCGGCGCCGTCGCCGAACTCGCCCCGACGCAACGGCATTCCCGCACCGCCACTCCCTGGCGAGCGCCCAGATCTACGCGGACACCACCCGAGCCGGCTACGCCGCCACCAAGAAGGCGGTCGACGCCGTCCGCGACGGGCTCGCCGCCCTGGGCGCGACGGGCGCCTACGTCAACTACATCGACGACACCCTGCCGCACTGGGGGCAGGCGTACTACGGCAGGAACCTGCCCAAGCTGAAGAAGGTGGCGCGACACTACGACCCGGACCGGGTGTTCGCCTTCCCGCAGTCGGTGGTGAACGGCACCTGATGGTGGTTCCGCTCGTCACGGGTGGCTGAAATGCGTGCGGCAGCGGCTCGAAAGGGCCGCTGCCGTGTCGCACTGCGTGCTTCTGCCGCTACGGTCGGCCCAACGTGAGAGCCGAAGGAGCCACCGTGTACGTTCCCCTCACCGTCCGGGACTTCCTCGACCGGGCGGAGCAGGTCTACCCCGACCGCGTCGCCATCGTCGACGAACCCGAGCAACCGGCGCAACCGCTGGGCGAGCTGACCTACCGTCGGATGGCCGAGCTGGCCCGGGCCCAGGCCGCGCGGCTGGACGAACTGGGCGTGCCCGTCGGCGGACGGGTCGCGGTGATCTCGCAGAACTCGGCCCGGCTGCTCACCGCGTTCTTCGGGGTCTCGGGGTGGGGCCGGGTGCTGGTGCCCGTCAACTTCCGGCTGAGCGCCCCCGAGATCGAGTACATCGTGCGGCACAGCGGCGCCGACGTGGTCTACGCCGACCCGTCCTGCGCCCACCTGTTGGACGGGCTGGATGCCGAGCACCGGTTCGTGCTCGGCGACGACGCCCAGCTCTACCGCGAGGGGGTGGCACCGCGGCCGTGGGCGCAACCGGACGAGGGCGCCACCGCCACCATCAACTACACCTCCGGAACCACCGCCCGCCCCAAGGGCGTTGAGCTCACCCACCGCAACCTCTGGCTCAACGCGACAGTGCTCGGGCTGCACGCGGGACTCTCGGAGAGGGAAACATACCTGCATGTTCTTCCTCAGTTTCATGTGAACGGCTGGGGCATGCCCTTCGGCGTGACCGGCCTGGGCGGACGCCACGTCATCCTGCGGCAGGTCGACGGCGCGGAGATCCTGCGCCGGGTCGAGCAGCATGGGGTGACCCTGCTGTGCTGCGCGCCCGCCGTGATCAACACCGTGCTGGACGCCGCCGCCGACTGGGCGGGCGAGATCCCTGGGCGCGACCGGGTACGGGTGATCTGCGCCGGGGCACCGCCGCCGACCCGCACCATCGAGCGGGTCGGCGAGGAGCTCGGCTGGGAGTTCCAGCAGTTGTACGGCCTCACCGAGACGGCGCCGCTGCTGACCTTCAACCGCACCCGGGCCGAGTGGGACGAGCTGCCGCCCGCCGAAAGGGCCGCCCGGCTCGGCCGCGCCGGGGCACCGGCGCTCGGGGTCCGGCTCGCCCTGGACGCCGACGGGGAGGTGCTGGCCGCCACCAACCACGCCCTCCAGGGCTACTGGCAGCAACCCGAGGAGACCGCCAAGGCGCAGGCGGGCGGCTGGTTCCACACCGGCGACGGCGGCCGGCTGGACGAGGACGGCTATCTGGTGATCTCGGACCGCAAGAAGGACGTGATCATCTCCGGTGGTGAGAACGTCTCCTCCATCGAGGTCGAGGACGCCCTCTGCGCCCACCCGGCGGTCCGGGAGGCCGCGGTGATCGGCACGCCCGACGAGAAGTGGGGCGAGCTGGTGACCGCCCTGGTGGTGGTGGCCGATGGCGCGCCGCTGACCGAGGCCGAGCTGATCGCCCACTGCCGCACCAGGCTGGCCGGGTTCAAGTGCCCCAAGCGGGTCGAGTTCACCGATTCCTTGCCGCGCACGGCCACCGGCAAGCTGCAGAAGTTCAAGATCCGCGAGCCCTACTGGGCCGGCCGGCAGCGGCAGGTGCACTGACCGGGCGGGCCGCCCGGGCCGGGACGGGTCCGGGCGGCGGGCCACCGGGGCTGGGACCGGTCGGGGTGGCCGGTCGGGACGCCGGCCCCTGGCGGCTGGGACGGCGGACGCGGGAGCGTGGCGGGTGAGCACACGAGGTTCGGGAGGTGAGCACCATGCCTCGGATCCAGATCACCCGGCGGCCCGCCCAGCCGCGCCCGCGCCCGCCGCTCGACCTGCGCACGCCCTCCGGGCGCCCGCTGCCCTACTGAGCCCGACGCTGGGCCGCAAGCGTGAATCCTGTAGGCCATCCGGGCGCCTGACGATCGAGCAGGTGCTTGGATCGGCAGGCCGGTCGCATACGGTCGACGGTGGTCCGTCTCCGGTTCCGCGAGCACCCAGGAGTGAGCATGACCACGCCGACGCAGCCTCAGGTCTGCATGACGTTGTCCGCGCTGGCCGCCACCGGCGCTACGCCGCGACCGTCGGGGGAGACCTTGGCGCAGCAGACCTGGCGCATCATCGCCGGCGTCTCGCAGCAACTGAGCAACGCCGCGCTGGCGACCCAGGGTGCCTGGCAGCTGGCGTGGCTCGCGCTGAGCCCGGACAACGCGAACCTGGCGTACATCGCCAGGACCACCGACGGCTCCAACCAGTTCGCCGTGGTCTCGCGCGGGACGATCGGCAACATCACCGACATCCTGGAGGACCTCGACGTCGGCACCGTGGTCCCGTTCACCGCGAGCGGCTCGCCGACGCTGGTCGCCGTCTCCAAGGGAGCCATGACGGCGTTCACCCAGGTCGCCACCATGGTCTCGATCCCGCCGCCGAACGGGGACGTGCTGGGCGTGACGCTGCCGGAGAGCGCGTTCGCCTATCCGGGCACCACGTTGGCGCAGGCGCTGGCCGGCATGGTCCAGGCAGCGCCCACCACACCGCCGCCGACGGTGTTCGTGACCGGTCACAGCCTGGGCGGCTGCATCGCCACCATGCTCGCCCCCTACCTGTACACGCAGGCGCAGAGCTGGACCAACGTCCCGCGGTTCGCGCTCGAGACCTTCGCGGCCCCAACCGCCGGGCTGCAGAGCTTCGCAACCTACGTCAACGGACTGCCGTGGCTCAGCAACAACCACCACTTCAACGCCTGGGACGCGGTACCGCTGGCCTGGAGCAGCCTCGGGGTGGTGAAGCAGGACAAGTGGTACCCGACACCCGGCCCGGCCGGCAACACCACCGTGCACGATCTGTTCGCCGTGCTCAACGGGCTCCGGAAGGGCAACGTCTACGTGCAGCCCGGTGTGCAGCAGCAGTTGCCGCTGGACGGGGACTACTCGGCGCACGATCCGGCGCTGATCAACAGCACCACGGCGGACTTCATGGGGCAGGTCGCGTACCAGCACGCCAACAACACCTACCTCGGCCTGCTCCAGGCCCCCCGCATCCCCTCCGGGCCGGTCGTGACCGGCCTCAGCCAGACCTCCGGCAATGGCTCGGACACGGTGACCATCTACGGGAGCGGCTTCACCCCGGGCATCGCCGGCTTCACCTCGACCGTCGTTGTCGACTTCGGCCCCGTCCCGTGCGTCAGCAAGTACGTCGTGTCCTCGGACGGGACCAAGGTCACCGTCAACGTGCCGGACGGCGTCGGCATCGTGGACGTCCGGGTCACCAACACCCTCGGCACCTCGCCCGCGGCGCCGCTCGGGCAGTTCGCCTATGACGGGCCGGCACCTCTGGTGGTCACCGGCGTCAACCCGATCAGCGGGCCGGCGAAGAAGACCACGGTCACCATCACCGGCTCGGGGTTCCCCAAGGACGCCGGCGTGGACTTCAAGGACCGGGCGTCGACGTCGGTCACCTGGGTCTCGGACACCCAACTCACCGCCACCGCGCCCCTGCAGGTCGACGACAGCCAGACGGTGGACATCACAGTGACGGTCGGCGACATCGCCAGCCCCACCAGCCCGGGCGACGAGTTCACCTACACGGGCCTCTGAGCCGGGTGCACGCGCCTTTGAGCCGACGAACCAGGCCCCCGGCGCTGCGAGCGCACCTGGCCGGCGTCTGCGCCCACCTGCCCGAGCGGTACGTCTCCATGGCCGAGCGCGAGGCGCAGATCGCCGCCGCCGGACCGTACGCCCCGCCACCGGGCCTGCTGACCCAGCTCACCGGCGTGCGGGGCGTCCACCTGCTCGACGACGACCAGCAGGCCTCCGACCTCGCCGTGGCCGCCGCCCGCAAGCTGCTGGCCGAGCAGGGCACCGCCGCCGCCGACATCGACCTCATGATCTTCGCCGCGGCCTCCCAGGACCTGGCCGAGCCGGCCACCGCCCACCTGGTGGCCGCCAAGCTCGGCCTGTCCTGCCCGGTCTTCGACGTGAAGAACGCCTGCAACAGCGTCCTCAACGCGATGCAGACCGCCGAAGCCCTGATCGCCACCGGCCAGTACCGCAGGGTCGTCGTCGCCTGCGGCGAGGCGCTCTCGCTCGCCACTCGGCTGCACCTGCCCGATGCGCAGGCCTTCGCCCGGGCACTGCCGTCCTACGGCTTCTCGGACGCCGGCTGTGCGCTGCTCCTCACCGCCCGGGAGGCCGACCACGACGACCCGCTGCTGGCGACCGGGGTGGTCGCCAGCCGGTTCGCCGCCGACTCCACGGTCTGGTCCTCGGCCACCATTCGCGGCGGCGGAACCATCGCGGCCCGGCAGGCGCCCGATCCGCAGGCCGGCTGGTTCCAGATGGAGAGCAGCCGGATGCGCGAGACCCTGCGCGAGCTGACGTTCCGTCAGGTTTTCCCGCTGCTGGACGAACTCGGCCTGACACTGGGCGACTTCGCCTTCGTCGGGGTCCACCAGGTCGCCGTCGCGGACCTCGACTACGTCTGCGGCCCCCAGGTCGGAGTGCCGCGCGATCGGCTGGTGGTCACCGTCGAGCAGCACGGCAATGTCGCCTCGGCCTCGCTGCCCCTCCAACTCGCCCGCGCCCTGGAAACCGGGCTGGCCGGCCCGGGCGACCTCATCGCCCTGGTCGGCCTGGCCGCCGGCAGCAGCGCCGGCATCGTGATCATCAGACTCTGACGCCCACTGGCCCACTGGCCCACTGGCCCACTGGCCCACTGCTAGGGAGACCCGCATGACCGCGCTCTACGAGCCCATCAAGACCAAGCTGGCCCAGCACTTCAACATCCCCGAAGACACCATCACCCCGGACACCACCTTCGACGAGCTGGGCCTGGACTCGCTCGGCAAGGTGGAACTGCTCTGCGTGCTGCAGGACGAACTCGGCCTGCGGATCCCCGCCACCGACGCGCTGAGCGCCGGCGACACCACGTTCGGCCAGGCCGTCGCCACCGTCGAAGCGGCCCAGGCCGACGGGTCCGCCGGCGAAGCCGCGCAACACGGCACCACCGCACCCGTGGCCGGAGCATGACCGCCCACGACATCGCCGTCACCGGCCTCGGCCTGGTCACCCCCGGCGGGCCGGACGTCGCGACGACCTGGGAGGCGGTGTGCGAGGGCCGGGCGACTGCGGCGCTCGATCCGGACCTGGGCGACGTGCCCGTGCCGATCAGCTGCCGGGTCCCCGACTTCGACGCCAGGGCACTGCTCGGCCGCGAGGTGTGGCGGATGGACCGCTTCGTCCAGCTGGCCCTGGTGGCCGCCCACCAGGCCGTCGCCGACGCCCGGTTGGATCCTGCCTCGTGGGACGGCGCCCGGGTCGCGGTGATCGTCGGTGTCGGCGCCGACAGCCGGGACACCGTCTTCACCGCCTCACGCAAGATCCTCGAACACGACTACGCGACCATCTCGCCGCTGACCATCCCGAGGGCCACCACCAACGCGGGCGCCGCGGAGATCGGCATCGCGCTCGGCGCACACGGCCCGAGCATGGCCGTCACCACCGCCTGCGCCTCCGGTGCCACCGCGATCGGCGTGGCCAAGGACCTCCTGGCCGCCGGCCGTTGCGACATCGCGCTGGCCGGCGGAGCCGAAGCCCCCTGCCATCCGCTCGGCTCGGTCGGCTTCTCTCAGATGGGCGCCCTGTCCACCCGCCTGCACGACCCGTCCGCCGCCAGCCGCCCCTTCGATGCCGACCGCGACGGCTTCGTCCTCGCCGAGGGAGCCGGCATCCTCGTCCTGGAGCGCGCCGCCGACGCCCGAGCCCGCCGAGCCCCCGCGCAGGCCTACCTCGCGGGCTACGGCGCCTCGACCGACGGCCACCACTACGCTGCCCCGCACCCCACCGGCCTCGGCATCGAACGAGCCGTCACCGCCGCACTCTCCGACGCCGACCTGCACCCCACGGACATCCACCACGTCAACGCCCACGGCACCGGCACGCCGATGAACGACCGCATCGAAGCAGCCACCCTCCGGCGGATCTTCCGGGGCCGTCCGCCCGCCGTCACTTCCGCCAAGGGCGCCCTCGGCCACACGCTCGGCGCCGCCGGAGCGATCGAGGCCGCGCTCGCCGTGCTGACCCTGCGGCACCAGACCATCCCACCCACCGCCAACCTGCACCGGCTCGACCCCGAGATCGACCTCGACGTCGTCGCCAAGGAAGCCCGCCGCACCCGGGTCGACGCCCTGCTGAGCAACTCCTACGGCTTCGGCGGGCACAACGCCATCCTGGTCCTGAAGCGGTCCTGAAGCGGTCCTGCAGCGGTCCTGAAGCGGTCCTGAAGCGGGACCTGAAATGGCGGCGGGCCGACGGTGAGCACGGGTGTCGATGGCGCTTGGCTCAGGCGCTTTGCCTCGCGACGGGCAATTCTCTCGAACGGTGTCCGCTGGGGTCCGCGGCCGTTCTGACCTGCGGCGGAGTGAGCGGTCAACGAGCCTCCGAACTCGGTTGGACGGGGGTGAATGAGACCAGAACCGAGACCATGACGGCGAGCTGGCCGAGATCCTGCTGCAGACAGACCAGTGCCACCGTGATCTGCGACGACATGGACTCGGCCTTCTCGGGCGACAACGCCGGCGGGGGCCGATCACTCGGGCTGAGCGTCGCAGGGTCAGCTTCGCGAAATGCGGATGCGGGTACGCGGGTCGGTTCCCCATACTTGCCGGGACCGAAGAGGGTGGGGGTGGAAGCGATGAAGCTGGCCGAAGCGCTGACGCAGCGCGCGGACGCGACGCGACGGGTGGAACAGCTGCGGGCGCGGATTGTCGGGAGCGCGCGGTACCAGGAGGGTGAGGTCCCGCCGGAGGACGCGGCGCGGCTGCTGGTTGAGTCCGGCGAGGTGCTGGACAGCCTGGAGTCGCTGATCCGCCGGATCAACCGGACCAACGCCACGGTGGAGATGCGCGGTGGTGGCTCGCTCACCGATGCGCTGGCCCGCCGGGACGTGCTGCGGCTGCGGCACGCGGTCGTGACCGCGGCAGCGGACGCCGCCGCCGGACGGGGCGGCGGGCGGCAGCTGCGGTCCGAGCTGAAGATGCTCTCCGCCCTGCCGGTCGCCGAGCTTCGCGCGCAGGCGGATCTGCTTGCGCGTGAGATCCGCGAGGTCGACGTCGAGATCCAGCGCACCAACTGGGAGGCGGACCTTCTGGACTGACCGACCGGAGGATGTGGAGCAGGTAGTCGTCACGGAGGCGTGCGCACACCGCGGGTCGGCGGTCAATCCGACCCCTTTCTTGGCGCGCGGAGAGCAGCGCGGGGTTCGACTCCCCGAATGACAGTGCAGCTCTGCACGGCGTACAGGTAACGGTGCACACCGAACAGCACACCACCACGCGCAGATCCGCAACGACGAGGGCGGGAACGGGGCATCCACATCAACCACGAACCGACGGCAGCCGAGGAAACCCCATGCCGAGGAGCTTCTCGCATGGCCTGGCGGAACCGGCGGGATGGTGCGATCATCCACCGATCGTTCCCGGGTCACGACGACGGCCGAACCCGGGCCGAACAGGGGGTTGGACGTGCCCAGCACCGAACTGAGCCACAGCTATGACATCGCGGCGACGCCGGCCGCCGTGCTTGCCCATCTGGCGGAGCCCGCGAACTACATCGGGCTCTCTCCGCTGCTCGTGGAGGTGCGGGACGTTCGGTGCGAGGGCGGGGTCACGCACTACGTGGCCGTCGAGCGCTTCCGGTTCCTCGGACTGGTCCGCCACGACAACGTCATCCAGGTCAGCCTGCGCACCGAGGACGCCCGGCTGCCGGATGAGGCGACGGTCAGCGGCGAGGTGGTCAGTCCTGGCGGCGTGCGGATGGACTACCTCTTCGCCGTCACGACCCGGGCCGACGGCGGCTCCCTGGTGGTCGACCGACTGCGGCTGCACGCGCCGTTCGGCCTGCTTCACTATGCGGCTGGGAAGGCCGGAGCAGTGCAAGCCGAGCGCGGCCGAGTACTGGCCCGGCGGCTGGGCGGTGGCAACTGAGGCGGGCGGGCCTACGGGCATCGCCGAGCGAGTGGGTGGTCTCATCCGGTAGGTGGCCCAGGGCGTCGAGGAGGACGGCCCGATGGCCGACCATACGGCCGGCTGAGACTGTGGTTGAGACTACGAGCGACGAAGGCCCCGACCGCTCACTTGAGTTCTAGTGGCCGTTGCAACACCCCAGTTCAGGGGATGCGATGGACTTCGAGATCCGCAACGACCGGAAGCCTCAGGGACGGAAGAAGCTAGCTGAGGAGCGGGCGGCATACTTCCAGCTCATGCAGCAAGGCATGAGCAATCCGCAGGCGTGCCGGATCCTTGGGATCAACCGGCGGACCGGCCAGCGCTGGCGGAACGGACGCATTGCGTCCGGCAAGGACAAAGCGGCACCACCGATTCGCGCGGTGGTGCCGCCTTCCCTGTCGTCCCGGTACCTGTGCGAGGCCGACCGGATCCACATCGCCGACCGGCTGCGCGAGAAGGCAAGCATCCGGGCGATCGCCGCCGAACTCGGCCGCAGCCCGTCGACGGTCAGCCGGGAGATCCGCCGCAACCGGCATCCCGTCAACGGACAGTACCGCCCATTCGCGGCCCAGGCCCGCGCCGACGACCGTCGGCCACGCCCGAAGCCCGGCAAGATCGCCCAGAACCCCGAGCTGCGGGACGCCGTCCAGGCCGGCCTGAACGAACGGTGGAGCCCGGAGCAGATCTGCCACGCTCTGCGCAGACAGTTCCCCGACCGGCCGGAGATGCACGTGGTCCACGAGACGATCTACCAGGCCCTCTACGTCCAGGGCCGCGGGGAACTGCGACGCGAACTCGCCGGTGCCCTGCGGACCGGACGCGCCCGTCGCAAGCCCCACCGCCAGGCCAACTGCCGTCAGCCGCGCTTCGCCGATCCGATGGTCATGATCAGCGAGCGCCCCGCCGAGGCCGAAGACCGGGCGGTGCCCGGCCACTGGGAGGGCGACCTGATCATCGGCAAGGACGGCGCCTCCGCCATCGGCACCCTCGTCGAGCGCGCCACCCGCTACGTGATGCTCCTGCACCTGCCCTACGGCCGTACCGCCGAGCACGTGCGCGACGCCCTGGTGGAAACCGTTCAGAGCCTTCCCGCCCACCTGACGCGGTCACTGACCTGGACCAGGGCGCCGAGATGGCCGCCCACAAGAGCTTCACCATCGCCACCGACATCCCGGTCTACTTCTGCGACCCCGCCAGCCCCTGGCAGCGCGGCTCCAACGAGAACACCAACGGCCTGCTGCGGCAGTACTTCCCCAAGCGCACCGACCTGGCCGTCCACGGCCCAGAACACCTCGCGGCGGTCGCCGCCCAACTCAACGGCCGACCACGCAAAACGCTCGACTGGGAAACCCCAGCCGAGCGCCTGCATAAACTGCTCGCGGCCTGACCAACCGACCACGTGTTGCAACGACCCCTAGAAACTGCCTCAGCGGTCGGGGCCTTCGTCTGCCCAGCTAGGCAAAGGCGGAGGATACGAGATTCAAAAAGTCTCGCCACATCACCTGGATCCCAGTGGACGGGTATGAATGAGACCAGAACTGAGACCATCGGCCTCCGGCCGATCCAGCAAAACCGCGCTCGTTGAGCTCCGCCTCGTCGTGCCGGGGTCGATTGCCCTCCGCCTCGCATTGGGGCCTTCCAGCCACGCGGCCTCCCGGCAGGGGCTCCTGCGACCCACAGCTGGTCTCGATTTAGTGTTGGTCTATCCCTGCACCACACGTATCGTGAGGGCAGTGCCGTCCGGCCGGAAGGAGGTCGCGCCCCAGTGGTCGATGTCGTCCGGCGTGGGCCAGTCCATGCGGCGGAGATTGGCGGCCTGCCGACCATCGGCCACTGACAGGATCTAGCAACTCGCATTTTTACGCCTGCTGCCGGGATTTCGGCCCACCGGGCGCAGAGTTGGCGTCAAGCGCAACCAACTACCCACTCTCATCGAGCAGGTGATGGTTCACATGACGTTGCACCCGACCGGCCGGACCTGGGACACGCCCAGGCCGGACGACACCCGCCGCCTCTGCCTGGCAGCGGACATCGAGCAGTACAGCCGCTTCGACACCCCGGACCAGTGGGCCGCACAGGCCCGACTCGCCCGGGCGATGCGGGCGGCAGCCGAACGCAGCGGGCTGGACCACGGCAGGTGGTCCACCCAGCCGCAGGGCGACCTGGAGTTCGCGGTTCTCCCGCCCGGCACCCCCGAGCAGTTGGTCCTTGGCGAGTTCGTCACGCACCTGGCGGCCGGGCTCGGCGGTTACAACGCAACCCGCCGGCCTGCCGGGCGGATGCGGCTTCGGCTGGCGATCGACACCGGCGTGGCAGCCACGGCCGCCTTGGGTTTCTCCGGCCCTGCCCCGATCGCGGTGGCCCGCTACCTGAACGCTCCCGAGGTGAAGCAGGCGCTGGCGACCGCCGGGTCAGCGAGCCTGGTCGTGGTGGTCTCCGACCGGCTGTACCAGGACGTGGTGCGCTCGCGGGTCCACGGACTCGATCCGGAGCAGTACCACCGCATCCACGTGCGGCAGAAGGAGTTCGCCGGGTACGGCTGGGTCCGGTTGCCGGGTGTGGATCCGCAGGACGAGCGGGAGCCCTGGCCGGGTGCGCCGGAGGGCGGACCGCGGCACCCGGCGCGAGCCGCGGAGCGGGAGCAGCCGAGCTTCGTGCAGCACGGCGTCCACGGCACCGGCATCCAGGCCGGCGTGATCCACGGGTCCATCGTCTACAGGGCTGTTCCCGGCGAGGCAGGTCGATGAGCGACGACCCGGCCGCCGGAGACTGCACCGCCTGCGGGAAAGCGGCGGGCGGCAACCGCCAGCAGGACACCCGGGGCCTCTCTGTCCAGGGCCATACCGGCGACGTGCACTACTACGCCGCCGCCTGCGACCACCACTCCACCGCGGGCGTGCGGCGGCGCACGGCCGCCTTCTCGCCGGTCCCGTACGAGGCGCTGCGTGAGGAGTTGCACCGGATCACCCGGGCCTGCTCGCGCCTCGTGGACGACCTGCGTGACGACACCGACTATTCGGAAGGTTCACCATGGGACTGATCCCCCACAGCCGGGTGTTCGACGTGCTGGAGCAGCGGTTCCGGCCCGCCGAACTGCCCTTCCCGGTCACCACGGCCGACGGCCTGGCCCGGCTCTCCGCGCTGGCGGCCCGGCGGGCGCTGTACGGCAGGTCGGCGGACCCGCGGCTCCGCGAGGAGATCTGGCGCGAGGCCGTCCGTGCGGCGCAGCGCGACATTGGCACGGCCGGACCTGACCGGCTGCTGGCGCTGTGGCTGGCGCTGCCCGCGATGCGGCGCACCCTCCACCGGATCGCGCTCCGGTGGAGTGCCGACCGGCGAGAGCTTGAATCCGAGGCGCTGCTAGCCCTGTTGGCAGCACTCGCGAACGTGGACCCGCAGGCACAGGAGGTCGGCCGCGCCCTGCTGCGCCCCGCCATCAACCGGGTCTGGGCGTTCGCCCAGGCCAGCATCCGGGAGCGGCCGGTGGCGGACATCGCGGCGCTTGCCGCCGCGCACCTCGCCGTGGAGGCGCCCGCAGAGTCGCCGGTCAGCGACTGGCAGGACGGCTGGGAGCTGTGCGTGTCGCCGCCTGCCCGGCCTGACGGCCTGTCGGCGACGGTGCGGTTCAGCGTCGCACCCGAGCGGCTGGAGAGCTTCCGGCTGGGCGAGCTGGCAGGCCACCTGGGCCTCGGAGAGATCGTGCACCGGGCGCGGCGCCCGAGCGAGGGCAGCCGGATCGGAATGCTGTCGCTGCATCCGGTTGGAGGTCGGCGATGACCCCGCGCTCCGGCACCTGGCTGTCGTTCGGCGAGGCGTTCGACCTGCCGCTGGCCGTCGACCTGCGCACCGCCGCCCGCGCGCTCGGGCTCTGCCCCGCCACCGCCTACAAGCTCATACACCAGGGCGGTTTCCCCTGCCTGGTCCTGCGCCTCGGGTGGCAGTACCGGATCCCCACCGCCAGCCTGCTTCGGGCGCTCGGGATCGAGGAGCGCCCCGTCTACCCGGCTGATCTGCGAGCCGGCGCTGACTTCGTGGAACAGCGCAATTGTGCAACGGAGTTCGAAACGGAGGACTACGCATGAACATCATGACCGTTGCTGACCCGGAGCCCAAGGGGGCGCCGGTGACGACTTGCTTCGTCATCGCGCCCATCGGCAACGAGCACGCCCCGGACGGGAGCCCGGAGCTCCTGGCGTTCGAGGAGAACCTGGAGATCTACGAGAAGGTGATCCTGCCCGCCTGCGCCAGGCACGGTATCGTCCCGGTCCGGGCGGACGGGATCGCCGACTCGGGCGAGATTACTGAGCAGATCTGCCGTCACGTGCTGCAGGACGACATCGTGATCGCCGACGTCACCGGCGGCAATGCCAACGTCGCGTATGAGCTCGGGATCCGGCATTTGACCGGCAAACCCATCATCCACATCGGCGAGCACGGGCAGTTGCCGTTCGACCTCTCGCAGATCCGGACGATCATGTTCAACCGCAGTCGGAGCGGGTTGGTCAAGGCGAGGCGGGACCTGGAGGGCGCACTGGATGGTGCCCTGCACAACGGGTTCGAGCCGCTGACCCCGGCCCGGATCCTGTTCGGGCTGCCAGCGGTGGCGCCGCTTCCGGCTGTGGTCGAGGCGGAACCGGACGACCCGGATGCCCCCGGGCTGTTCGACCGGTTCGCCCGGGTGGAGGAGCAGATGGAGGCGATGACCGAGACCTCTGAGGCGATCGCCGGGTTCATGACGGTGATCGGCGAAGCCGCCGTGCAGGTCGGACCCGTAATGGAGCGGGCCTCCCAGCCCGGGGCGCCGATGAGCGCATGGCTGCCAGCGATGACCGAGCTGGGGAAGGCGATGGCTGAGCCGGCCTCCGGTCTCCGGGAGGCGTGCACCCGTTTCGCCGGGCAGATGGTGGAGATGGACGCGGCAGCCCAAACGGCGTTCGACGTCATCGCGGCGATGCCGCCCGAGCAGCGAACCGGTTCGCCGACCGGGTTCCTGGAGCAGATGATCAGCATCGCCGAGTCCACCCACGAGGTGGTCGGCGTGCTCGGCGAGGTCGAGGTCTGCATGCGATGGGTGGCGAAGATGAGCCGGGAGCTGCGAGCGCCCGGTCGGGACATCTCGGCCGCAGCCAAGCAGGTGAGTGCCGCGATGACCCGGATCGCCGACTGGGAGCGCCGGGCCCGCGCGCTGATCTGACCGTGCGGCGGGTGGCGCCGCGTGCTCCACCATGGCCCAGCGGCTGAACCGGGTGTACACGGTCTCGGCGGGTACGGCCACCGAAAGCGCAGAAGGCCCGGACCACCGGTGCGGTCCGGGCCTTCTGCCGGCGGAGGATACGAGATTCGACTCGTGAGGGGTTGCCCCCAACACGCTTTCCAATTCTCACGAACGGTGTCCGCCGGGGTTCACACCCGTTCTGACCTGCAGCGGAGCGAACTGCTGGATGGCGGCTGAACCTGGCTGGACGGGGGTGAATGAGACCAGAACTGAGACCTGAAGCCAGAGTCGCCTGTTGCTCTCGGGTGGTCGCGGGCGGATGCATGAGCCGGCGCCTCTGTCGATCACCCTTGGGTGGGACAGCTCTTTCAGCCGATCCACTCCGAGCCGAGCTGTCCGCGCCCCACGTCGAAAGAGGTGGCCGAGGGCGAAACATCGATTCTCCGCCTTACTGGATGGTCTGGAAGCAGAGGATCCCGTTCTGACGGCCCATTTCGTCGCCCATGATGGCTGCCAGCACCGGTCGACGAAGGGTGAGTTCGGCATGGCTGATTGGGTGAAGGTCGCGGGTGGTCTGTCTGCCATCTCGGCGGGGTCCAGGACCACGGTGTGGGGTGTGAACGCGGCAAGCGCCATCTTCCGGTACACCAACTACGACGGTAATCCGTGGATCAACATCCCGGGGGGCCTCAGCGACATCGGCGCGGGCGCCGACGGCACCACGTGGGGCGTCAACGGCGGCAACCAGATCTACCGGTACGTCGGAGACCAGGGGGCGCCGGACCCGTGGCTGGGAATCTCCGGCAGCCTGGTCCGCATCGACGCGGGGTCCAGGACCAACGTGTGGGGGGTGGACTCTGCCGGCGCCATCTTCCGGTACACCAACAACGACGCCAATCCGTGGATCAAGATCCCGGGGGCGCTGAGTGACATCGGCGCGGGCGCCGACGGCACCGTGTGGGGCGTCAACGGCGGCAACCAGGTCTTCCGGTACACCGGGGACCAGGACGCCTCGACCCCGTGGACGAGCGTCGCCGGCAGCCTCAAGCGCATCGCGGTGGGCTCCCGGACGAATGTGTGGGGCGTCGATCCCGCCGGAAGCATCTACCGGTACACCAACAACGACGCTAGCGGCACCAACCCGTGGATCAAGATCCCCGGCGCCGCCGTCGACATCGCCGCCGGCGCCGACGGCACCGCGTGGCACGTCAACAGCGTCGGCGAGATCTACCGGTACACCGGCGACCAGCCGAGCTGACCCCGCTCTGGCATGCCGTGCGGGCCCTGGCTGGGACAAGCCAGGAGCCCGCACCCGCGTCCTGGTCGGGCCACGCGCCGCTGCTGGCTGTGCTGCCGCAGCCGACGCAGGCGTCCGTCATGCGCGGTCTCGCTCTCTAGGTGCCGCCGTGAGTGGTGCATCGGCCTTCGGCCGATCCGGCGGTGCCGCGCCCGCTTTGCTCCGTGTAGCCGGACGACGGGTTGACTGCCCTTCCGCCGGACCTGAGTGGCTTCCAGCCGCGCGGAGCCCCGGCGGGGGCTCCTCCGGCTATCAACGGTTTGCTTGAGTGAAATGACCGTCGTCCCAGTTCGTAGCGTTCGTTCTATTGCAACAGCGACGCCTGGCGGTGGAAGTTCAGGTCGCCGAGTGGCTGGTGTCTCCGGGGACGCTGCCCCCGCCAGCGCCCAGGCAGCGCTGGACCCGCCATGCTGCCGCCCTCCGCTCCGTGTCCTCGGAACGTCGTCGCCTCGGCGGCGACGACGTTCCTGCGGGCCGGTGCTCGGTTGCCATCGGGGCCGGAAACAGAGGGCGCCCGACACTGGGTGGGCCTCCGCTGCGCCTGCCCCCGTGCCGCACCGCGGGGGTAACCTTTCCGCGGCTGGGCCCATCCATGGTCGAAGTTCTCGGCTCTGCCGGGTTTCGGGGTACGAGTTCGTGATCAGAGCGACGTACAAGCTCGAGGGAGGAGGTCTGCTGAAGGACGCTTGACATCTGACGATCCGTTGTTCAGCACCTACGACTGAGCTGACCGGAGTTGACCTTGCCCCAGGGGTCGACTTGATCATGTTGTTCGGATGATGGCAGTGGTGGAAGGGGATAGGGGCATGTTGCCGCCGGACAGTCATGTGCACAGTCAGTGGTCGTGGGATGCGCTGGCAGGGTCGATGGAAGCGACCTGTCGGCGTGCGCTTGAGCTTGGGCTGCCCTCGGTGGCGTTCACCGAGCACGCTGACCTCACGCCCTGGACTCTCAGGCCGGGCGAGGAGGTCCCGCAGGAGTGGCGCCCGCTGCTCGCTGACGGTGTACTGACTCCGCCCGCACTTGACCTTGACGGCTATCGGGACTGCCTGGAGTCGTGCCGGCAACGCCACCCCGATCTGCGCATTCTGTCCGGTATCGAGTTGAGTGAGCCTCACTGGCACACCTCACGGGCTGGGGCCCTGCTCGGCGTGGGTGGCTTCGAGCGGGTGCTGGCCTCGGTGCACTCCGCACCGGCCATCGACGGTTCCGGTTTCACCGAGGTCTCCACCAGGTATGACGATCAGCCGCCAGCCGACGTCGTGCGGGCCTATCTGGCTGAGACCGTGCGCCTGATCGAGCAGTTCGACGCATTCGAGGTCCTGGCGCACATCGACTACCCGGTCCGCTACTGGCCCGCCGACGCGAAGCCGTATGACCCGTTCGACTTCGAGGAGGAGTATCGCCACGTCCTGCGCTGCCTGGCAGCGGCCGACAAGGTCCTGGAAGTCAACACCAGGGTTCCGCTGCACCCCCAGGTGCTGGCCTGGTGGCGTGAGGAGGGCGGCCAGGCCATCACCTTCGCCAGCGACGCCCACGATCCCGGCGCACTCGCCCGGGGCTTCGCCGACGCCGTGCAGATGGCTGAGGCCACGGGTTTCCGCCCGGGCCGCGATCCGCATGCCTTCTGGGGCCGCGGCTGACCCGCCGGACGACGGGGTCCGTTTTTCGATCGAGGCGGTATTCCCGCTCAGATTCGGCGGTTGGTCGGGCTGAACGGGTCGGCTGCTTCGGCCGATGGGTGACGGTGGGGCGGTGAGACGCCGGCGAGGGCGGCGTCGAGGGTGGAGAGCTGGTTCTTCAGGCGGTAGCTGGGGCCGTTGATCGGGATCGTGATGCAATGACGCAGCAACCGGTCGAGAATCGCGGTAGTCAGCACGTCGTCGTCTTCTTGCCTCAGTGTGAGTCGCCTGGCTGTCCGCCGGCCGTTGCGCTGCCATGCCAGGTAGCCGGCGACCACCGGAACACCGACCTCGTTCCAGACGCCGACCTGCCCGGTCTCCTCCAGGTACGTCCACCACTGAGCGAGACCGGTGGCGTAGGCACGGACGGTGTCGGGTGACCACTCGATCCTGTGTGCTTCGAGCCACTCCTCCACCGGCTCGACCGTCATGTAGGCGCAGTCCACCACAGTCCACGTTCGCGGCCCTCCTGGTGGGCGCAAGGGCAGGACGTAGGCCATGGCACCTCCTGTCGCATCATGTTGTTGAGGACCAGGCGATAGGTCCTCAACAACAAACGAGCGACTAGCGATGACGTTACGTCGTTTACGTCGTTGAAGTGCCTTGGATGCCCGTTGATAACTCCGGACCCCGCCCCGCCGGCCGTGGCGCTTCATTGCTTAGTGAATGCGCCGCTTACGTCAGATGCGCAGCGAGGCGCTGAGCGAGTTCCTCCGGTGGGAAGGGTTCGATGCCCAGGGTCTGGGCCTTGTCGAACTTGCTGCCGGCGTTCTCTCCGGCGACGACGAGGTGGGTGCGGGCGGAGACGCTGGATGAGGCACGGCCCCCTGCCCTGGTGATCAGTTCGGTCATCTCGGTGCGGGAGCGGTCCGCGAGAGGTCCCGTCATCGCGCCGGTGACGACCACGGTCATCCCGGCCAAGGGCAGCTCGCTCCCCGACTTCTGGGCGGTCGTCTCCGCGTCGGCTTGGGCATCTTCGGGAGCGCTTGGGACGAAGTCGGGTTGGTCCATGTTCACGCCTGCGGCGACGAGTTTGTCGATGAGTGGGGCGAAGTCGGCCAGTTCTGCCACGATCACCGGGGCCTTCTCACCGCCGATGCCGTCGACCTGTTCCAGGGCGACGGCATCGGCGTCTCGGATGGCCTGCATGGAGCCGAAGTACGCAGCGATGCGCAGGGACATGGAGCGGCCGGTGCCGAGGACGCCGAGTGCGCAGAAGACGCGGTTGAGGGGTTTGGTCTTGGCGGCTCCGATGGCTGCCATGAGGTTGTCGACGCTCTTTGCTCCCATACGTTCCAGGGTGAGCAGCTGGTCGCGGGTGAGGGTGAACAGGTCGGCGAAGTCCTCGATCAGTCCCTTGTCGACGAGTTGCACGATGATCTTCTCGCCTAGGCCGTCGACGTCGAGCGCGTCGCGGGTGACGGCGTACCGGATCGCCTCTGTCCGGCCGCAGGCGCGGCCCCGCTCGCAACGCCAGCGCTCCTGACTGCGGTCGATGCCAGCACCACAGCGCGGGCACACTTCGGGGAAGGCGATGGGCTCCTCACCGCCGGTGCGGAGGCCCGCGACCGCGCCTTCGACGCGGGGGATGACTTCGCCGGCCCGGTAGACGATGACGTGGTCTCCGAGCATCAGGCCGCGGCGGGCGATGTCAGCCGGGTTGTGCAGGGTGGCATAAGTGATGGTGGTGCCGGCGACGTCCACCGGGTCGAGGACAGCGCGCGGGGCGATCACCCCGGTGCGGCCCACGCTCCACTCGACAGCGCGCAGCACGGTGATCTTCTGGGCGGCAGGAAACTTGAAGGCGGTGGCCCAGTGCGGCGTGCGGGAGCCCATCCCGGCCCGGATCTGATCGGCGGGGCTGTCGGCCTTGATCACGGCCCCGTCGAGTTCGAAGTCGAGATCCGCGCGCAGCGCGCCGATCTCGCGTACCCGGTCCACGACTTGGTCCAGGGTTGCGCAGGCCATGGTGGCGACTGGGGTGTCGGCCGTGGTCCCCAGCCCGAGGGCGGCCAGACGGGCGATGAGCTGGATGTGGGTGAGCCCGGCGAGAGTGCGGTCGTTGGTGTGCGCGGGGTCGGTCAGTGCGGCGTAGGCCAGGAAGGTCTGCCCGATCCGGTAGGCCCGGTCCTTGGCGCGCAGTGAACCTGAGGAGGCGTTGCGGCGGTTGGCGAAGGCCGTGGCCCCGTGCGCAGTCCTCAGCTCGTTCGCGGCGGCGAACTGGGCCTCGGTCATGAGGACTTCGCCCCGCAGCTCGATCGTGACCGGTTCGGTCAGGGGCAGGCCCGTGATGTCCCCGATGGCGTGGGACACGTCCTCCCCGGTTGTCCCGTCGCCCCGGGTGACCAGTTGAACCAGCCGGCCGTCGCGGTAGCGGGCGGCCAGGGCGACGCCGTCGAGCTTGGGCTCCACGGCCCAGCGGTGCCAGTGGCGAGGGCGCCGGCGACCGTCTGGCTCGTGATCACGGGCGGGCAGGCGCTGGGCTCCAGCCCGTGGCTGTCGAACGCTCGCCACACGTCTTCGAGCAGGGTGTCCCCGGTGACGCGCAGGTGCTCGCCCCGCACCTCCCTGGAACCCCGGCCCGGGAGGTCGAGGAGGATGCCGCGCGTCCCGTCCGGGCACTGCAGCTGGGCGGGGTAGGTGAACCTGGACCCGAGGACGCGCACTGGTCTTTCCTCGCGCGTCAGCATCGACTCCAGCTGTTCCAGGGACGTGATGCGGGTCCAGCCGCCCTGGGTGGCGATGGTGACGTTGCCACCCCAGTTGGTGAGAGTCATGGGAGATGTCCTCACTGGTCTTGCGCCAGGGACGGCGGGTATCCGTCTCCCCCTGGTGCTGGAGTGCCTGTGCTTGAACTCGCCGCCGGTCCCTACGAGTTAGAAGCTGTGCGTCAGGTCGGGGTCGCGGTCGTCGGTGAGCTTGCGGACGGCCGTGTCCAGCGTGCTGACGATGCTGTCGGGGACGGCCTGCTTGAGGAGCAGGTAGCCCTGTTCGGTGAACTGGGCGACGGCGTCGTCCGGTGAAGTCGTCACGATTGGCTGCTTTCTGCTTCGGCCTTGGGCGGCAGCGGGTTGTTGAGGGCCGTGCGCAGGCGCTGTGCGACCTCCTCCTTGCGGGCCGGATCGGCCAGTCGAGGGAAGACGACGATCGAATCGCCGTCGTAGCGCGGCACGACGTGGATGTGGAAGTGGAAGACGGTCTGATGAGCGGCCTGGCCGGTCGCGTGAACCAAGTTGATGCCGGACGCGCCGCAGGAGTCCTGCAGAGAGTTCGCCACCTGCTTCGCAGCCGCCATGACGTGCTGGAACGACTCTTCCGGAATGTCGAACAGGTCCCGGCAGTGCTGCTTGGGAACGACGAGGACGTGCCCGTAGGTCGCCGGGAGGTGGTCCAGGAAGCACAAGGTGTCTGCTGTCTCGGCGATGACGTGGGCGTCCACCTCGCCGCGGACGATGCCGCAGAAGACGCAGGAGGACTCCGTGTTGGCGACCGGATCCTGTGCCGCGTATCGAGACAGCCACTGGGGGTCGAAGGTCAAGGACATGACGTATGGGGCTTTTCTCTAGGGGCGCCGCCCAGGAGCTGGAGGGCCAGTCGGGCATGGCGACATGGCCCGTGGGCGATCGATGCGTCGGGGCGGTGCCGGATGGTGGGCTGGCCGGCGGCCGAGCCGCCGACCGGCCCGTCATCGAGCAGAGGACAGGTGCCCGGCGGCTCCCTCAGGAGCTGGTTCTGGCCGGGTACCAGTTCAGCCTCAGCCACCAACTCCGCGCCATCGAGGGCATCAGGACCTCTTTCCGGGGGCTGCTCAGCCCCCGGCCACGGTGACCAGGGAGAGCGCGTGACGCACGACGACAAGCCCGGCCTGACCGACCAGCAGCGCAAGGCGGCCCAGCTGATCTGGGACTACCACCAGATGCACCACCAGCTCCGGCCCTGCGACGCGGCCATCGCCCTCGGAAGCCACGACCTGGGCGTGCCCGCCTACAGCGCCGAGCTGTTCCGCGCCGGCCTCTGCCCAACCCTGGTCTTCTCCGGCGGTCCGAACCCCACCGCCCCCGACCGCTTCCCGCGCGGCGAGGCGATCCACTTCCGCGAGCACGCCCTTGACCTCGGCGTACCGACCGACGCGATCCTCATCGAGCCGAACGCCACCAACACCGGCCAGAACATCACCCTGTCGCGCCAGGTCATGGCCGATGCCGGCATCCGGCCCGGCACGCTGATGCTGATCGCAATGCCGTACATGGAACGACGCGCCTTCGCCACCGCCCGCCAGGTCTGGCCCGAGGTCGAGATTGTCTGTGCTTCCCAGCCGATCGACTTCGACGACTACCTCAAGGGCATGGGAGACGAACGCAAGGTCGCCGAGATGCTCGTCGGAGACCTGCAGCGGGTGATCGAGTATCCGAAGCTCGGCTTCGCCGTCGAGCAGGAAGTCCCGAAGGACGTGCATGACGCCTACGATGCCCTTATCCGCGACGGCTTCACCAGCCGCCTCCTCAACTGACCCTCTCCCCTGGCGGGGTGGGGTCTGCGCGATCCACCAGCCCAACTTCCTGCCCCGGCTCAGCACGCTGGCCAAGATCTTCGCGGCGGACTACTGGATCGTCCTTGACGACGTCCAGTTCGCCCGCCGCGACTACCAGCACCGTGCCCGCATTGCCCCACTCGACCGCCCCGACCAGCAGCACTGGCTGAGCCTGGCCACCCATCTCCCCAACGGCCGCGCCACCTTGATCCGTGATGCCCGGCTGATCGACCCACAGCGCAGCCGCAGCCAGACCGCACAGGCAGTCCGCCACTGCTACCGGCGCAGCCGTCACTGGCGGCACGTCAGTGACGTCCTCGAACACGTACTTACTGCGTTCACCAACTCAGAGCGCACCTGGATCGTGGCTGAGGACTCCACCAGGGCCCTCCTAGCCCTACTGGGTTGGCCCGGGCGGATCATCCGCAGCAGTCAGCTCCCGGCACGCCGCGAACGCTCGCAGCGGCTCGCCGACCTCGCAACAGTGACGGGAGCGACCACGTACCTCTGCGGCCCAGGCGGACTCCGGTACCTCGATCACGGTCCGTTCGATGCTGCCAAGGTGCCGGTGGAGCCGTTCCTCACGCCTTCGGACGGCCTCTGGAGCAACAGTCGCCGACTGTCGGCGCTGCACACGCTCTCTGCGCTGGGGGCGGCCGGCTTCGCGGACGCGCTCGCCGAGACTGCCCGGCGACCGCCATGCCGAGATGGGGAATCATGAAGTAGGCGCGGGTTAGGTCGGGCTCGGGCTGGAACAACCAAGTCGGGCACCCGACAGCCCGCTGGGAAAGAAGCTGGCCTTGAAGACTGCACCGCTTGCCGTCCTGCTGGTCGGCATCACCGGCTCCGGCAAGACCGTGCTCGCCCAGGCTCTCGCAGAACGCGGCCCGATTCGCCTGTCCGTGGACGAGGAAGTCCACCGCCTCCACGGTCGCTACGGCGTCGACTACCCGGAGCACGAGTACTTCGAGCGTGAACGCCCACGCCTCCCGGTCGGAGCGGCGCCACAGGCCGTGGTCGAGGACGACATCGCCAATGCGCTCACCGTCACCCCCGAAGCGTTGAACGACTTCTTCGCGCGGTTCGAGGCTCCGATCGAGAATGAGGACGCCGTCCTCTACGACGGCGATCCCGAGGCGATTGTCCGAGTGGTTGATCGGTTGCTGTCAGAGCTCTCGAGCGAGCGACCTGAGTCCTCAGGGTCAACGCTGAACGACGTTGACCCCGAGGGAACTTGAGCTCAGCTCCACGTGGTGCCGGCAAGCAGGCCGTCGTCAGCAAGTGCTCACATGGCGGTGTCGAAGTCGTCCCACTCGTGTTCGGGGGCGGTGAAGTGCAGGTCGAAGCAGGGGCGGGTGAGGTCGGGCGCGTGCCACTCGGCTTCCGTGGCAAGTCCGAGCGTGTTGCTCCGGTAGCTACGCCCTACTTCGGTGCCCGGAAGCCGCCAATCTTCTGCTCGAGCAGTTCGGCCAGCCGCAGCGGGGTGCGCAACTCGACGCCACCGGCCCCAGCGAAGGAGACCACAACCTAGACCAGAGACGACGCCGGCCCCGACCGCTGACGCGGTTGGGGCCTTCGAGCTGCCCTGGCGGGCAGGTGGCGGGCCAACTGCTGCGGAGGTCGAGATCGCGAAACGACGAAGGCCCGGACCACTGGTGCGGTCCGGGCCCTCTGCCGGCGGAGGATACGAGATTCAGACTCGTGAGGGGTTGCCCCCAACACGCTTTCCAACTGTTCGTCTGGCTGTCCGGGGAGATCCGTATGGGTCCCGACCTGCGGCGATGTGATTCGTTGACCGGATCCTGAACGGCGCTGAACAGGGGTGAACGCAACCAGAACTGCAACCACGGCGGGCCGCGCACTGCGACGGGGAGGCTGTCTCACGCTCTATGTCACGCCTGGGAGTCTCTTCGCGCCGAACGGCGAGCAGGGTGGGCGCTGAAGTCACTCATGCAGCCCGGGCTGGCGCCAGAGGCGTTCGGGGCCACTGTGGGACGGGATGGCTGTACGTTGCTGCTGTACTTCAGAGCGCGAACAAGGGGTGGGACGCGATGGACGAACGTATTGTCGCGATGATGGCAGCGATGAGGTCGGGTGAAGCCGACAGGCTGGTGCATGCCGTACGACGCATGGTGGATGCCAACCCCGAGATATCGGGACGTGAGGTGCTTCTTCAGCTCGAAGCGCTGGCCCAGCAGACTCAGGAACAGGCGAACGAGGCGATCGTGGCGAGCGAACCTGATAGGGACACATGCGCCAAGTGCGGGCAACCTATCGAGACCGACTCCCGCGACCGGTCACGCTGGATCCACAGTTCCGATCGCAGTCGAGGCTGCCGGGCGGCCACCTTCACCGTTGAGGACGGCTGGAATGACGAGATCCCCCGGTCATGGATGGCTACTCCACGCAAGCGGCGGCTCTAACCCATTCCTCTCGGCGTGCCGTTGTGTCCTGCCACGCTGTCGGTGACCTCCCCTAAGGTCCTGCATCGTCAAGTTGAGCTGGTTTCTGCGAGGGGTAGTCGGTGCTGCAGGAGAACGAACAGGTCGCTCGAGTGGCCAGGGTCCGGCAGCTCGCGGAGGTCGGCGATGTGGCCGGCCTGGACAGGATCCTGTACCAGCTGAGTTTCGACATCGACGGCGACTGGACGTTCGACGGCGGCCAACTGATCGGTCTACTGCGGGAGATGCCCGTCTCCACGCGAGTCCTGTTGTTGCGGAGCATGACCGATGGCCTTTGAGGAGACGGCCGTTCACTGGCCGAGTCGCTGCCGTGGTCTGGCCACGTTGATCACCTTGGTGGCGCACGGCCTCTCCGCTGAGCAGCTGGCTGCCTGGCGCGAGCCCGTGATGGCCCGGGCGGCGGGTGAGATGACGTTGTGCGAGGGTTGGCGGCTGACCAGCCTCGTCGAGGTCGAGTAGGCGGAGGGGCGGGCACTGCCTGATCTGGTGGTTGCCACTGTCCGCAGAACCGCGCTCACCTCCGAGACGCCCGGCGACCTCCGCACCCTTGCCGCGAGCATTGTGGAACCCGTACTCAACCCTGGTGAGCCCTGGGCCGATCGCGCGATCGCGGATGTGACGGGAGCTGAACCCGGGTGGCACGCACTGGTCGCCCACGCGCTGACCAGCTCCGGATCCCGCCCCACAGGGAAGTGGCAGCGCATCGGACGCGAACTGCTGGCCGATGTTGGTCCTGACCACGCTCGTAGGGCGATCACCTCCTGGCTCGCCCTGGCCGGTGAGGCCCGCAGCGTGCCGGTGAACTCCCACCATCGCATGGGTGTCGCCGAGTATGAACCGGACCCCTTCAACTTCCGGGCCCTGCAGGGACTCGCGGCGATGTTGGCCCTCACGCCGCCCCACCCGCACTCCGCGGACGCCCTGGGTCAGTCGGTCGAAGCCGCCCTGATCCGCCTCCCTGGCATCGGCTGGCGGTCCCCCAAAACCGCCAGCGCCGCCGTCTATGCCCTGACCGAGATTGGGGACAAGGATGCCTACACCGAGCTCAGAACCCGGGGAAGTACGGTGACGCCAGCGATTGGTAGCCGAGGTCCCGTACAGCGGAGGGGTTCGGCCTTGGGCCATTGCGCCAGTTCATGGCCGAGCTCCTCGCCAGCCAGAACCCTCGTGTGCCTTGAACAGGGTGCTCCAGCTGTAGAGGCCGCGAGCCCGCCCGAGGTCCGAGAGGCTATTGCTCCTGCTCTCGGGACGTGAGATGGACCGGCCATAAGTGGCCGGTCCATTGCCTGGCTTCTCGGGAGTCTGATCTGCAGCGTGGGCAGCAGGCGCCGGTCCCGGTATCCATCGTGCTGGCCCGGCGGACTTGGTCGTCCCACCACGCGCAGCGGCCAGCCCGCCCGGAGCCGGTAGGCCAACGACGACCAACCTTGGAGGGCTGACATGTTCGACGAGTTACCGAGGACGGAAACGGGGGCTGAGGCCCGGATCGCGGACGCTTTCCTTGATGGTGTGCCCTCGGTAGGTGTGCCCTGGGGTGACCTGTGCCGACCGAGGTGAACAACTGGCGCTGTCGGAGAGTCGGTTGGAGTTCTGGAGCATTGGTTGTTGTTTCCTCGGTTCCCTTCCGGGCCAAGAGGACGGGCGCCATACTGTCTACTGAAACTCGCTCACAAACCTTTCCTGGTTGGGCAGTTCGAGCGTCGGGGGATGCATGACCACCTACAGCAGGTTTGTTTCGCTGTCGTCGGCCACCGAGCCGCAGCACACCCGCAGCGAGGCCACCCGCCTGCTCTGCGCGGGGGTCTACTTCGACGGGGAGTTCCGTCAGCGCGTCATCGAGCAGTTGGTGGAGCACGAGGAGCGGCCGGTGGCTCCCTCGCTCGGGATCGACGCTTTGCAGGTACTCGCACACGCAATTCGGTCCCGCCGCCAGGAGGCGCAGGCCGCGCTGTACCTCCTGGTGATCTGGGCGGGGTTCATCGTGTTCGGGCTGTTCGGGATCGGCTCGGAGGAGGTGCTGCTGCCCGTCCCCTGGTTCGCCGCCTACATGGTGGTCTGCGTGATGTCGTGGGCGGCGCAAGGCGGCCCGATCGCGATCTTCGTTCTCGGCCGTTCGGTCATCAAGGAGGCCACTCGCGGCAGGCTGAAGAGAGTGCTGCCGCTGGTGCCGTTCCTGGTGACGGTGGCCTACTGGGCGCTTGCCGTCTTCGCGCTGTTCAGGGGCGCCGACGCCTGGGCGGCGCTGGTGTTCCCCGCGCTGCTGGTGCTGCCCGTGCAGGCGTACCGCGCGCAAGTGGTGTCCGTGATGCGCCGCAGCCTCAGTCGGACCGCCCACGCCACGGAACCCCGTGCGAAGTTGCCGGACAGTGCCCAGTACCAACGCATCGGTGCGGCCATCGACCGGGAGCAGCACGCCGGCATGGTGATCTACGACCCGTTCAAGCCGTTCGTCGGCGCCGGTGAACCGTACAAGCCCTGGTCGGTCGTCACGGAGCTGCGGAGCAAGGCGGGGCAGCCCCCGCAGCCCGAGGCGCTCACCGCTCGTGAGGTCATCGACCTCATCAGGCCTCGTCTCGAAGCCCTGGCCACGTCGGCCGCGGCCACCAGTCGCGACCGCCTGCGCTCGATCGAGATCGACGAAGTGGTCTACATGCCGGTCGGCCTGTCCCGGAGCCAGCTCGAGTTCCAGCCCGCCCAGATCCGACAGCAGGTCAACGGCGCCGTCGGTGAAGGCGGCGAGGCGCGCCGGCACTTCCTGCGCATCCGGGTCGGAGCATGGGACGAGCGGATCGGTCTTTCCCTCCTGGTCCGTGTGCACACGCAGGGCGGGATGCTGGTACTGGAGGTCGTCCCGCACGTACTCGCCCCGGTCCGGCACGAGTTCAGCTCCGTGGACGTGGTCGCGGCACGTGGCACCGGTGGTCTGCTGCGCCAGGCCGTGTCCGGCCTGTTCGTCAGCCCGGCGGCGAACCCCGCTGCCGGGGTCTCGCTGATCCTCACCACGGTCTCGCTCCTTCGGGTCTGGCTGACCATGCCGCACCGGGCTCCGCTCGACGCTCCCGCCGCGTCGGTGCGGGAGTTGGGCAGCGTGAGTGACCTGTCGTTGTTCCAGGAGATGGACATCAGCCGGTACGTGCGGACGCTGCAGGACCGGATCGCCAGCGGGGTGGAGGACGCCCTGCGTCAGAAGGGCTACGAGACCGGCGAGTTCCAGCAGTACATCATCAACGTGAGCGGGGGCGGGGTGTTCATCGGAGGGATGAGCGGAGGCGCGGTCGCCATGGGCAAGTGGGCCTCGGCACGTCACGTGAGTGCCACGGAGATGAAGGGGAACATGCCATGACGTCGGCTTCCCGTGATGAGGAGAACGCGGAGGGGACAGATCCGGCGACGGTCGGCCCGCCACCTCCGCAGGGGGCGGCAGGCGGCATCAGCATCGGTGTGCTGACCGGCGGAGCCGTGGCTGCTGGGGCATCGGCTCGTGCTGAGGACCGGTCGCACCGCACCGGCGGGCCGGTGGAACCGCCGGCCGGCCACTGGCCGCCCGTGCCGCCTCCGGCTGCTTCCGGCGGCATCAGTGTCTCCGTGATGACCGGTGGTGCGGTGGCTTCGGGGCCGGGGGCCCAGGCACTCGACAACTCGGTCCAACGGATCGAAGCGTCCTCCGAGCTGCTGGCCGCCGTGCGAGTCCTTCGCGGGCAACTGCGCCTGGCGGGCCCCGGCGAGGAGACGTCGGCGCTCGATGCTCAGCTCGACGAGGCTGAGGAGGAGATCGCCACGACGGGTCTGGTGAGGCGGGACCGGCTCCAGCGGCTGCGCGAGCGGCTTGAGCTCGGCGCGAGCACGGTGGCGGGGCTCTCCTCGGCTGCGGCCCTCGTGCAGCAGATCGCCCAGCTGAGCGGGCTGGGGTAGCCGTTGTGGGGCAGTGGGACGAGGACCGCCAGCACTGGACGGAGCCGCTTCGTCCGGACGAGCCGACCCCGGAGGGGCCTTCCTACGGCCGCTGATCGTGGTCATGGTCGGGCTCCTTCTCGCCGCCGGGGCCGGTGTCGGACTGTGGGCGTTGTCGCGCTCCGAGGATCGGCAACCGCCGGTCTCCGTGCCGACCGCGCCGAACGTTCTCCCGCCGGTCCCGACCTTGCCGCCGGAGACGATCACGCCGGTGTCTCCGACCGAGGTGACGGTCACCCCGTCCACTCCTTCGCCGTCGCTGCTGGGCCCGCGCGCGGTGGTGGTGCGGTACTACCAGGACCTGAACTCCAAGGACTACCTCGACGCCTGGAACCTTGGCGGCAGCAACATCGCTCAGGTCTCGTACGACCAGTGGGTCGGCGGCTTCGCCACCACCAAGGAGATTGATGTGGCTGCCTCGGACGACGTCACGGCGCCAGGCACGGTGAACGTCTTCATCGAAGCCGCCCAGACCGACGACACCGTGAAACGGTTCACAGGCACCTACACCGTCACCGATGGGGTGATCACCAGCGCGCACATCACCAGCAGTGATCACTGAAGAGTCGGCCGGACGAACAGCGTCGGGACCATCGGCCAACCACCGGTTACGCCCGACCAATATGCTCGATCCGCCCAATCTGTGCCCGGGAATGCATCAGCCATGCTCGGCAGACGTTCTCAGTCACAGCACTTGGCAGTGGCCTTGGAGCCGGCGGAGGGTGTCACGCGGGTCCGGCGCCGACGCCGCCGAAGCTGTGGCTGGCATTGGTGCCGCTCGCGACGAACCTGTCGTTCGTCGCCCTGGTCGGAGAACTGCAACCAAAACTGCAACCACGCAACGACGTTGGCCCCGACCGCAGGAGCGGTCGGGGCCAACGTTTGCCCAAGTGGGCAAAGGCGGAGGATACGAGATTCAAACTCGTGAGGGGTTGCCCCCAACGCGCTTTCCAAGCGTGTGGATCAGGCGGGCCGTCTCACGGTACGGATGACGGGTGGAGGCGGCCCCACTCCAGTTCGAGGGCTTGCGCGTACTCGGCCTCGCTCGGCTGCCAGTCGTCCCGGTGGTCGTGGAAGATGCGCACCCCTTGCCACGGCAGCGGTACCGGCCACTGGCCTTCGCCCACGCGTCCAGCTGCGCCGCATCGTCGCCACGGGTGCGGAGCCCGAGGTTGCCGATGCTGACGTCGGTACCGGCTTCGATGAGTTCGCGTGCTTGCTGGTACTCGCCTCGCAGGGCCTCGCGGACACCGATGGCCTGCCGGTACTTGGTCAGGACGCTCAGCACGTCACCGGGTGCAACCAGGCCGGCCAGTCGGCTGATCGCCTCGGCCGAGTCGTCCAGGTACATCACCGCGTCGAACACTCCGAGGTCCGTGGGCAGGGTCGCGATGGCCGTCTGCAGGAGACGGACCCGGTCGGCGGTTTCAGGACGCGTCCCGAGTCGCTCGGCGGCGGACGCGAGCATGCCGGCCGACGGGTCGACCCCGGTGACGCGGTGCCCTGCGGAGGTCAGACGGAGCGTCATCTCGGCGTCCCCGCAGCCGAGATCCAGGACGTCGGCCGGGGTCCGTGGCAGCGCGGCCAGGAGGCGGCGAGCGACGGAATCGTGCCGTAGCCGACCGCGTCCGGAGGTGTTGTGGTGCGCGTAGGAGCCGCCTACTTACCGCGCCGAAGTCCGTAGTTGGTGGCGTCATTCGAGAACCGTAGAGAGCAGAGCGGAGCGCTGTTCATAGGATGGTGCGCGCGTTGCGGATGTCGTCGACGATCCGTGCTGCCCAGTCCGCGGGGCGTTGGTGCCCGATGCGCTCGGCGAGGCGGTCCAGGCGGGTGCGGCGCTCGGCGGGGGAGAAGTCGAGGGCTCGGGACAGGACGGTGGTGAGGTCCTCGGAGCAGTTCGGGTCGGTGAGCAGGGCCGCGTCGCCGAGCTGGGCTGCGGCTCCTGCGTGGCGGGAGAGCACCAGGACGCCGGGCGGGTGCGCGCGGCGGCGGGGGAGGGCGGCCTGGGCCGCGATGAACTCCTTTGCGGTGAGGTTCATTCCGTCCTGGAGGGAGGCCACCCAGAGGACGTCGGCGGCGAGGTACTCGTCGATGACCGCCGTGACGGGCAGGTTGTGGGGAACGTACTCCACCGGTTTCCAAGGGCCCTGCTGCCAGGCGTTGTTGACCTGGTTGATGTGCTGTTCGAGGAGGTCGCGGGTGGTGTCGTAGGCGGTGATGCCCGGCTCGGGCGGCGGGCAGATCAGTCGGAAGGTGAGCCGCCCGCGCAGTTCGGGCCGACGGGAGAGCAACCGGGCGACGGCGTCGACCTTCTGGACCGGGGCCTTGGCGTAGTCGAGGCGTTCGACGGAGAGCACCCGCAGGCCGATCGGCGGCGGTGCCAGCGGCGCGCGGTCGCGGGCCAGCGCCTCGATGACGGGCCGGTCGATGCCGAGCGGATGGACCGCGGTGCGCGGGCCGCCCGGGCGGTCGGCCAGGGTGTGCCGGAAGCGGTCGGCGAAGGCGGCGGTGTGGAACCCGGCCCAGTCCAGGCAGGCCAGTGAGGCCTGTATCTCGGTGGCGGCGGGCAGGGTGGCGAAGACCTCCGGGGGCGGGAACGGTGTGTGGTGGAACAGCCCGGTCAGCAGGTCGGGTCGGGTGGCGCGCAGCAGGCCGGGCACCAGCCAGAGGTTGTAGTCGTGGAGCCAGACGGTGGCGCCGGGAGCCGCGTGGGCGCTGATCCGCTCGGCGAAGCGCGCGTTGACCGCACGGTAGTGGGACCAGGTGCGTTCGTCATGGACCGAGCGGTCGGGCGCGGACATCAGCACCGGCCACAGCGTCTCCTTGCAGGCCCGGTGGAAGTAGCCGGTCCACTCGGCGGAGGTGAGCGGCACCAGGGACAGCGGGAGTCCGGCGGGCGGCGGGGTGCGGGTGGAGCCGGCGTGGTTGCCTGCCAGGGCGGCGACCCAGACGCCCGGCAGTCCGTCGGTGAACGCGCTGGTCAGAGTGGGCAGGATGCCGTTGGGGCTGGCGGGCGGACGCCAGTGCGTCCCGGTCCAGCGCAGTGGTGGGCGGTGGTAGCCCACCACGAGCGAGTGCCGCTGCCGGGCGGTGGCGCCGCCGGTGGCGGGCGGCGGCAGCCAGCCCATGGTGCGAAGGGCGGTGAGGATGCCGGCCGCGCCGTACCCCTCCGGTCGATGGACGTGCGGGCTGTCCGCGAGGGCGGTGAGCAGGGCGGCTTCGGCGCCGTTGACGACGACCGCGTGGGTGCCGAGGCGGAACAGCGACAGGTCGTTCAGGGAGTCCCCGGCGACCAGGATCTCCTCCGCTGCCCAGCCCAGCTTGCGCGCGAGCAGCCGCAGGGCGTTGCCCTTGGAGGCGCCCGGGGGCAGGACGTCGAAGAAGCGGGCGGCGGAGTACTCCCAGGTGCAGCCCAGCTCCCGGACGGCGTCGGTGAGTTCGGTAGTGAGCGCGGACGGGGTGAGGTCGTAGGAGCACCGGCCGTCCTGGACCACGCCCTCCTGGTAGCGGAGCGCGGGGAAGCGGCGCAGGGCCGCGCGTACCTGCGCCGCGCCCGGCCAGCCGGTGCGCAGCTGGTCCTGCAGGGGGTCCACCGGCGTGAAGTCGGTGCCGTCGATCACGGTTGCGCCCACGTCCGCGATGATCCACCGCGGTCTCGGGACCAGCGGGTCCCGGAGCAGCTCCCGGACGGAGTCCAGGGCGCGGCCGGTGGCGAAGACCAGCGTCACTTCGGGATGCCGTTCCAGGGCGTCCCGTAACCGGCGCCGGCTGTCCGGGGGACCGCCGAGTAACGTGCCGTCCAGATCGGTGACCAGAATCCTCGACATCCGGTTGACGGTAGCATGACCATCTGCGTTGGTGGGCGCTAATGTGACGGTTCATCAGACATGGCAGACGTCCCGGGTGGCTCGGTGGAACGGCCGAGCCGGCGGTCGAGGTCGTCGGCCCGCAGGGCGGCGCTGGAGCCCGGGCCAGTGGTCGCCGCGGCCCCGCAGACCACCGCGGCCGTGAGGCAGTCCGGCAGGCTCCAGCCCGCGAGGAGGCCGTGCACGAGTCCGGCGTTGAAGCAGTCGCCCGCCCCGGTGGTGTCCACGACCCGGGTGGGAACCGCGGGAACGTCATGGCGCTTGCCGTCCTGGACGGCGGTGGCGCCGTTCGCACCGCGCTTGACCACGAGGACGGGAACCAGCGCGGCGAGTTCCGTGACGGCGTCCTCCACGTCCCCGCTACCCGTCAGACGCACGGCCTCGGCCGCGTTCGGCGTGAAGACGTCCACCTCGGCCATGGTCCGGCGGACCGCCGGGTCGGTCAGGGCCGCGGCGGTGTCGTGGCAGTCCATCACCACCACCGTGCCCAGCTCCCGGGCCACCCGCAGTGCCCCGATCGTCGCTTCGTCGCACCGGAGTTGGGGCAGCACCAGGAACCGGGGCCGATGCCGGCGCAGCAGCAGCGCGAGCGGCGCTGGAGCGACCGGATCCTGGAAGCTGACCATGGACCGCTCGCCGTCCGCCGCCAGCGCAACCGTCAGACTGCGCACCGGGAAGGGGTGATGACGGAACGCCGCCTCGTCCAACCCCTCGTGCCTGGCGGCGGCCAGCACCTGCGCGCTGAACGCGTCCGTACCGAAATCGGTGCTCCACATCACGTCATGCCCCAGCCGGCGCAGCGCCATCGCGGGCGAGTACGCCCCGCCGGGCACCAGCGCGAAGCCCTCGGCGAACACCTCGCCCCCGGGCGCAGCGCATCCGTCAGGCCGTGGAACACCAGGTCGGCGAAGTATGCCCCCACCACGAGCACATCCGGGCGTCGCAGCGCATCGTTGGTCTCCATCCGCTGAGCATCGGCCGCTGGACGGCGGTCAAAACCTCTCCCGCGTGTCGAGGCGGCCGCCCTCGCGCGGGGCTCCACCGCTAAGCGCGTCCACTGCGGCGCGCGCCTGGGCCAGGTCGACGACCTCGCCGTCGGGCCCGGCCTGATGCAGGTCGCCGCCGGGCGACTCGATGCGGCCGGCGGCGGCCAGGCCGCCGGCCTTCACGGGGTCGAACCCGGCCACGCGGATCAGCCGCTCGGCCGTCGCCGCGGCGCTGCCGTCGTCGGTGGCGTAGAAGAGCGCCGCCCGCCGCGGCGCGCGGTTCGCGCTCGCCGCCAGCACGCCCGCGCCGAGGGTGCCGAACGCCTTGACGTAGTGGGCGCCCTCGGGCAGCAGAGCGGCGGCCACCGCCCCGGCCGACTGCCCTTCGGGCAGCGACCGCACGATCCGGCCCTTCTCGTCGAACGCGACCGGGTTCGACGGGTCGATCACGACCTTGCCCGCAAGCAGCGGTCGGACCTGCGGAATCAGCTCCCGCATGGCGTCCAGCCAGATGGCGAACACGACCGTGTCCGCGCCCGTGATCGCGTCCGCCACGGTGGCGGCGCGTGCGAGCGGCCCGAGCTCGGCTGCCAGCTCCTCGGCGCGCGACGCGCCCTTCCCCGCCAGGACGACGCTCTCGCCCCCGGCCACCAGCTGCCGGGCGAGCACACCTCCGATGTTGCCGACGCCCACGATCGCGGTGGTCATCTCCAGCCTTCCTCATCCGTTGTCTCAGGGCCTGTGACCAGGCGATTCCGCGCGGGGGGCCTTGGTTCTGGAGCAGGTGTGCCGGCTACAGCGGAGTGGCGGCCAGGATGTCGACGTGATCGATGCGCGGCGGGGCGGCGAGCAGGGTGGCGGCGGCCTCGCCCAGGGCTGCGGCGATGCGGCCCTTCAGATGGTCGTCGCGGCCCTGCTCATCGGCGAAGGTGTCGAAGATGCCGAAAGCGGCAGGACCGAGTCTGAAGGCGAACCAGGTCACGGTGCCGCTCTCCTGACGTGCCAGCTCCACGGCATCGGTGAGCATCCGCTCGACCGCTTCGGCGTGTTCGGGGCGTGCTTCGATGCGGGCCAACAGGCCCAGCCGCGAGGTCATGTGCGCTCCAGGACGTCTGAACTGCCCGGTTCGGTACGGCCGGGCCGGTCCACGGACGCTACGCGGCCGGGCAGGCCTCGGACGGCGCGCCGCGCGCTGCAGGTGGACCGGTCCGCTGATTCGGACCAACGACGGACCGCCCGCCACGGCGGCCGCCCGGAGGCGCAGCGGAGCGCCTCCGGGCGGGTCCGAGCGTCTGCTCGGGGCGCTCCGGGACGGCACCCCGCCTGGAGTAGCGATCTAGTATGAAGAGCAAGCCTTCATCTCCAGGCCCGCGCCGCAGCGGCGGGGAGGCCGACATGGTGTTCGACATGAGTGGTTTTGAGCAGGCGGACAGCAACCGCTACACACCGATCTCCGAACACGGCCTGATCGGCGACCTTCGTACCGCCGCCCTGGTCGGCACGAACGGCACCATCGACTGGTACTGCTGCCCGCGCTTCGATGCGCCCAGTGTGTTCGGGTCCATCCTCGACGCCGAACGGGGCGGGTCGTTCGAGCTGGCCGCCGAGGTCCCGACCCGCACCCGGCAGTTCTACTTCCCCGACACGAACGTGCTGATCACACGGTTCTTCGCGGCAGACGGGGTGGCGGAGATCCAGGACTTCATGCCCGTGACCGACGAGTCGAGTGAGGCGGCCCGGCACCGGCTGATCCGGCGGGTGATCTGCGTGCGGGGAGTCCTCCCGTTCAAGGCGCGGATCGCCCCGCGCTTCGGCTACGGCGCGGAAACGCACACCGTGCACCTCGAAGGCCACCAGGCGGTGTTCCGCTCCCCGTCACTGACGCTCGGGCTGACCACCACCGCACCGCTGGAGTGCGACGGCCTGGACGTGTGGTCGCACTTCAAGCTCCTCGAGGGCGAGTCCCACGTGTTCGCCCTCGACCACATCACCGACGAGGTCCCGACCCGGTCGTGTCCGCGTGCCGAGGCGCAGGAGCAGGCTGAGGCGACCATCCGGTTCTGGCGCCACTGGCTGGCCGGTTCGCGCTACCACGGGCGGTGGCGGGAGATGGTGAACCGCTCCGCTCTGGTACTGAAGCTGCTCACCTACGCGCCGACCGGTGCGATCGTCGCCGCACCGACCACCAGCCTGCCCGAGCGGGTCGGAGGCGAGCGCAACTGGGACTACCGGTACGTGTGGGTCCGCGACGCCGCGTTCTGCGTCTACGCCTTGCTGCGCCTCGGGTTCACCTCGGAGGCCGAGGCGTTCATGCGGTTCCTCGGCGACCGCATGCGCGGCACCGAAGCGACCGGCCCGCTGCAGATCATGTACGGCATCGACGGGCGCAGCGAGCTGCCCGAGTACGAGTTGCCGCACCTGGAGGGCCACCTCGGCTCCGCACCGGTCCGGGTCGGCAATGCCGCCACCGGCCAGCTCCAGCTGGACATCTACGGAGCCGTGATCGACTGCGTCTACCTGTACGACAAGTGGGGGCAGCCGATCAGCAGCGCCGCCTGGGAGGAGGTCGGCGCGGTGGCGGACTGGCTCTGCGAGCACTGGGACCAGCCCGACGAGGGCATCTGGGAGACCCGCGCGGGCCGCAGGAACTTCGTGTACTCGCGGCTGATGTGCTGGGTGGCGCTGGAGCGGGCGATGCGGATGGCGACCCGCCGCGGCCTGCCGGCGGACCTGCCCCGCTGGCGGGAGTCCCGCGATGCGATCTACCGGCAGATCATGCAGCGCGGCTGGTCGACCGAGCGGGGGGCGTTCGTCCAGTCCCTGGACGACGGTGAGCTGGACGCCTCGCTGCTGATGATGCCGATGGCCAAGTTCATCTCGCCCACCGACCCCAAGTGGCTCTCCACCCTGGACGCGCTCACCGCGGACCTGGTCTCCGACTCGCTGGTCTACCGCTACAACCCGACGGCCAGCCCGGACGGCCTGAGCGGCCTGGAGGGCACCTTCTCGATCTGCTCCTTCTGGTACGTGGAGGCACTGGCCCGCGCCGGCCGGCTGGAGGAGGCCCGGCTCGCCTTCGAGAAGATGCTCACCTACGCCAACCACCTCGGCCTGTTCGCCGAGGAGATCGGTCCGACCGGCGAACAGCTCGGCAACTTCCCCCAGGCCTTCACCCACCTCTCGCTGATCAGCGCCGCCTTCAACCTCGACCGCGCACTGGGCTGACGGCCTGCCGGCAGGCATGGCACCGGTCAGGAGGGCGAAGGGACCTCGGCGACGATGGTGTAGAGCTCGACGATGACGCCGTCCTTGCAGTGGGCGATGTCCATTCCGCTCACGACCGGTCGGTCCGAGGGCCCGTACCGGAAGCCGAGGTGGCCGAGGTCGTCATTGACCGAGACTGGTCCGTCCGGCTGGTAGACCCAGCCCGGGTTCTGCTCCTGCAGCTCCTGGGCGCGGCGCGCGAGGGCCTCGCGCCCGTGGACGATGCGGTCGGGCTCGTGCCAGACGACGTCCTCGGCGTAGGTCTCCGCGATCGCCCTGGCCCGGCGGCCGGGGTCGGGTTCGTTGAAGACGTCGAGGAGGTTGCGGCGCATCAGGTCGGCGACGGTGTTGCTCATGACTGGTCCTCCAGGTCGTGCCGTGGCGGGGTGGGCGTTCAGGCCGGCCGGTTCGGGGGTGGGAACTCCCTGGCCAGCTCCTTGCGTGACGCCTCGTCGAGCCGCACCGACGCGGTGCCGAGGTTCTCGGCCAGGTGCGTGCGGGTGCGGGTGCCGGGGATGAGCAGGATGTTGGGCGCGAGGTCGAGCAGCCAGGCGAGGGCGAGCTGCGCCGGGGTGGCCCCCAGGCGCCGGCCGAGGTCGGCCAGGACGGGGTTGGAGAGGATCCGGTTCTGGACACCGCGCGGCCACCCGAGCGGGCAGAAGGGGACGAACGCGATCCCTCTGCTGGCGCACTCCTGGAGCACGTCGAGACAGCCCTGGTCCGCGAGGTTGAAGAGGTTCCGGACGCAGGCGATCTCGGTCTGGCTTGCTGACGATGGCCAGGCCGTCCGGGTAGGGGTGCAGCGCCTCGCGGATCAACTCGTTGACGACGCCTGGGCCGTAGTACTGGGCGGTGTCGATGTGGTTGACGCCGCCGGCGACCGCGGCGCGCAGCACGCGCAGTGCCTCGTCGCGGTCGCGGGGCGGGCCGAAGACGTTGTCGCCGGCCAGTTGCATCGCGCCGTAGCCGATCCGGCGCACCCGCCGGGGGCCGAGGGCGTACGAACCTGCGGATGCGGGAGGGGGGGGTTCTGCTCTGGCATGGCGTCTCCAGCCACTCAGTCGCGCAGCGTCTTCATCGCCGCCGACCAGGCCTCGAGCTCTTCGAACAGCTTGGTGGCCCCGGCGTCGTGGTGCTCGCTGGGCTTGAAGAGCGAGAGGTTCTCGAAGTCGGTGAACAGTGAGAAGGCCAACTGCTGGTGGATGTGCGCGAGTTGGACCGCGCTCGCGATGGTGCGCAGGTGCTCGGCGGCGCGGATGCCGCCGACGGTGCCGTACGAGACGAAGGCGGCGGCCTTGTCGTTCCACTCGGCGTAGGCGAAGTCGATCGCGTCCTTCAGCACGCCGGGGATGGAGTGGTTGTACTCGGGGGTGACGAAGACGTAGCCGTCGAACTCGGCGACCTTGGCCGCCCAGGCCTTGGTGTGCCCGCCCTGGTACCGGCCCATGGACGGCGGCAGCGGCTCGTCCAGGTGGGGCAGCGACCAGTCGGCGAGGTCGACCAGCTCGTACTCGGCGGCGGTGCGGGCGCCCGCGCGGTCGATGACCCAGTCGGCGACCGCCCTGCCGTTGCGGCCGGGCCGGGTGCTGCCGAGGATCACGGCGATCTTGAGAGTGCTCATGGTGTTCACTCCTTCCGCGACTCCGCTAGGCGGGGATTTCGCCGGTGCGGCGGGCGCGGATGCTCGCGGTCAGCCGCAGATGGCGTCCGGCCACGCCCTTGAGCCTGGTCACGCCATGGGCGTAGCGGTCGACGGTCGCGGTGGCCTCGATGTCGATCTCGTCGCCGTCGACCCCTGACCTCGCCACGGTGAAGGTGACGGGTGCGCGGACACCGTGGGCGGTCAGCAGCCCCTGCAGGGCCCAGGTGCCTGCCTCGGTCAGCTCGGCCCCGGTCGAGCTGAACGCGATGTCCGGGTAGCTGGCGGTGTCCAGCAGTGCCTTGGAGAGGACCTTGCGGTCCCGGTTGGTGTTGCCGGTGTCGAAGCTGGCCGCGTCGGCGACGGCGTCCACCCGGCTGCCGGTGAGCGGCTCGGCGAGGGAGACCGTGCCGCCGCGCAGCCGGAAGCTGCCGCGCACGGTACCGAGCCCGAACATGTGCTTGGTGACGAAGGTGATCTCGGAGCGGGGGACGTCGATGGCGTAGCGTCCCGGCGCCGGCGTTGCGGTGGTCATGATGACCTCCTATATAACTTGAGCCTTCAAGTCACACTCTAACCCTCTCGACTTGAAGGCTCAAGTCATAGCTCAGCCTTTCAGGCGAGGCCGAGCTGCGCGGCGATGACCGTGCCGGAGGGGTAGCAGTCAAAGCGCTTGATCTTGCCGTCGACCAGCTCGAACACGTCGCAGCACGGGGCGTCCATGCGCTTGCCGGTGGGCGGGACGGTGCCGGGGGGCAGCTCCAGCGGGCCGAGGTGGGTGCCCTGCAGGCGCAGCTGCACGATCACCATGTTGTCGGTGGCGTAGAACCGCTCCAGCTCGCGGTGCATGTCGGGGAAGGCCTTGGCGTAGACCTCGACCGTCTTCCCGAGCTCCTCGGGGCCGCGATAGGTGAGCGGGATCGACATGTCGGTGAAGGTTCCGTCCTCGGTGAAGGCCGCGACCCAGCCGGCGACGTCCTGCTCCTCGGCGACCTGGTAGGCGGCGCGGACGGCCTTCTCGTTGTCCTGTGACATCTCGGTTCTCCTCCACTCGGTGGGGTACCTTGTGAGTTCACTTTAACATTCAAGTCACTGCTTGACACAAGCCCATAGGGGAAAATGGTTTGCTGAGTTGGCCCTAGAAGATCACTTGATGCATCAAGTCAGCGTGCGGGCGAGTCGATGCGCTGCAGGATCCGCTCGGCGTCCTGGCCGAGCCGGCGCAGGCGTTCCCCGGAGAGGTTGTCGACGACCAGGCGGCGGACGTAGGCCACGTGCGCGGGGGCGGCCGATTCGAGCTTGCTCAGGCCGGCGGGCAGGAGGATGGCGTTGGTGAACCGCCCGTCGGCCGGATCGGGCTCGCGGCGGACGTATCCGCGGCTCTCCAGCCGCTTGATCATGTGCGAGAGCCGGGACAGCGACGTGCTGGTGTTCTCGGCGAGCACGCTCATGCGCAGGGACCGCTCGGGGGCCTCGGAGAGCATCGCCAGGGCCATGTACTCGACCATGCTCAGGTCGGCGTCGCGCTGCAGCTGTGCGTCGATGGCCCACGGCAGCCGGGTCATCAGGCGGACCACCGACAGCCAGGAGGCCAGCTCGCCGGGGGCGAGCCACAGGTCCGCCTGCTCGTCCATCCGCGCCTGGGGCGCCTCGTTCTGGCCGGTCATCCTGAAAGCTTATCAGCCACGCCGTGCGGATGACATGGGTTGGATCTGCGGCTCCTCAGCTGGCCCTGTTGCTTGAATATTCATGTGATGGGCGGGAGTGAGAGCGGCTCCGGCGCTGGAGGCGCCGGAGCCGCGGGGGTCGGGGTGCTCGTCGGGGCGTCTAGAAGAAGCCGAGCTTCTTGGCGGAGTAGCTGACCAGGAGGTTCTTGGTCTGCTGGTAGTGGTCGAGCATCATCTTGTGGGTCTCGCGACCGAAGCCGGACTTCTTGTAGCCGCCGAAGGCGGCTGAAGCGGGGTAGGCGTGGTAGCAGTTGGTCCAGACGCGGCCGGCCTTGATCTCGCGGCCCATGCGGTAGGCGGTGTTGCCGTCGCGGGTCCAGACGCCGGCGCCGAGGCCGAAGGGCGTGTCATTGGCGATCTTCAGGGCCTCGTCGACGGAGTCGAAGGTGGCGACGGAGACGACCGGGCCGAAGATCTCCTCCTGGAAGATGCGCATCTCGTTGCTGCCGCGGAAGATGGTCGGCTCGATGTAGTAGCCGCCCGGAAGGCCCTCCACGGTGCGGGCGTTGCCGCCGGTCAGGAGCTCGGCGCCCTCGCGCTTGCCGATGTCGATGTACGAGAGGATCTTGCGGAACTGCTCGTCGCTGGCCTGTGCGCCGATCATGGTGGCCGGGTCCAGCGGGTTGCCGGCGGTGATGGCCTTGGTGCGCTCGATGCAGCGGGCCATGAACTCGTCGTAGATCGCGGAGTGGATCAGGGCCCGGGAGGGGCAGGTGCAGACCTCGCCCTGGTTGAGGGCGAACATCACGAAGCCCTCGACGGCCTTGTCCAGGAAGTCGTCGTCGGCAGCCGTGACGTCGGGCAGGAAGATGTTGGGGCTCTTGCCACCCAGTTCCAGGGTGACGGGGATGATGTTTTCGCTGGCGTACTGCATGATGAGGCGTCCGGTGCCGGTCTCGCCGGTGAAGGCGATCTTGGCGATCCGCGGGCTGGAGGCGAGCGGCTTGCCGGCCTCGATGCCGAAGCCGTTGACGACGTTGACCACGCCGGGCGGCAGCAGGTCGGCGATCAGCTCGATGAACACCAGCACGCTGACGGGGGTCTGCTCGGCGGGCTTGATGATCACGCAGTTGCCGGCCGCCAGCGCCGGGGCGAGCTTCCAGGCGGCCATCAGCAGCGGGAAGTTCCACGGGATGATCTGGCCGACCACGCCCAGCGGCTCATGGAAGTGGTACGCCACGGTGTCCTGGTCGATCTCGGCGATGCTGCCCTCCTGGCCGCGGACCACGCCGGCGAAGTACCGGAAGTGGTCGACGGCCAGCGGCAGATCGGCGGCCAGCGATTCACGGATCGGCTTGCCGTTGTCGAAGGTCTCGATGACCGCCAGGCGTTCGAGGTTGGCCTCGATCCGGTCGGCGATCCGGTTCAGCAGGTTGGCCCGCTCTGTGATCGGGGTGCGGCCCCAGGCGTCGGCGGCGCGGTGGGCGGCGTCGAGGGCGAGTTCGATGTCGGCCGCCTGCGAGCGCGCCACCCTGCAGTAGACCTGGCCGTCGACGGGGGAGGCGTTGTCGAAGTACCGGCCGTCGACCGGAGCGACCCAGTCGCCGCCGATGAAGTTGTCGTACGTGGACTTGAGGGAGACCAGGCTGCCTTCGGTGCCGGGCTTTGCGTAGACCATCGCGGCTCTCCTGCACGGGGAGTGACGGGGGATCGACGGCTCGGGGCCGTCGCGGGGCGGCGGTCAGTGTGGCGCACGGAGGTTGGTGAAACGTTGGTGCGGAGGGATCGGACAAATCGGCCTTTCCGAACTCCAGCCCGGCCAGCTGCGACCAAAGGGCAGCGGTGATTCGTAAAAGAGGGAGGGGCGGCGGCGCCTGCCGGGATGGTATGAAGCGCAGTACGAACACGCACGGCATGGGGGCTGAGGGTTGACGGGGGGTGGCATCGGCGTGGATGAACTGCGCTTCTGCGTGCTGGGGCGGATGCTGGGGGAGCAGGGCGGCGTCCCCGTGGTGCTGGGCAGTCCGCAGCAGCGGGCCGTCCTCGCGGTGCTGCTGCTCACGCCCGGGCACACGGCCAGCACGTCCGACCTGATCGACGCGCTGTGGCCCGACGACCCGCCGAGCCATGCCCGGACCACCGTGCGCACCTATGTGTGGCGGTTGCGCCGGAGCCTGGCCGTCGGAGCGGAACCGGTGGACCAGGCGGAGGGGCGGCTGAGCTCCGTCCCCGGCGGCTACCACCTGGACGTGCCCACGGGCTGCGTGGACGCGCTCCGGGCGGAGCGGCTGGTGGCCGAGGCGGGCGGCGCCTCGGCGGGCGGCGCGCCGGATCGGGCCCGAGCGCTGCTCGGGGAGGCCCTCGCGCTCTGGCAGGGCGAGCCGCTGGTCGGCATTCCGGGGCCGTTCGCGGCGCGCCAGCGCAGCCGGCTCGGCGACCTGCGCCTGACGCTGCTGGAGGAGCGCGTCGCGCTCGACATCGCCTTGGGTCGCGCGGCCCTGTGCGTCTCGGAACTGACCGCGCTCACCCAGGAGTTCCCGCTGCGGGAGCGGTTCCACGAGCTGCTGATGCGCGCGCTCTGCCAGGCCGGGCGCCAGACCGAGGCCCTGGAGGTGTTCCGGAGTGCGCGCCGGCTGCTGGTCCGGGAACTGGGCGTGGAACCCGGGCGCGACCTGGCCGCCCTGCACGGCCGGATCCTGGACGGCGATCCCGAGCTGACCGGGCGGGCGCCCGCGGTCCGGCCGGGCAGCGGCTCGGGTTCAGCGGCCGGCCCCGGCGAACCCGAGCCCACCCCGGATCCGGAACGCCCCGACGCGCTCCCCAGACCCGCGCAACTGCCGCCGGACGACGCGGACTTCATCGGACGCGAGGCAGCCGTCGAGGCGCTGTGCGCAGCGCTGACCGGGGCGGCCCCCGGGCGGGACGCGCTGCGGATAGGCGCCGTGGCCGGCATGGGCGGCGTGGGCAAGACCGCCCTGGCGGTGCACGTCGCCCACCGGGTGAAGGAGCACTTCCCCGCCGGGCAGCTCTACGCGGACCTGCGCGGTGACGGCGGGCCGGTCACCCCGGAGGCCGTGCTCACCGCGTTCCTGCGGGCGCTGGGTACCGCGCCCGAGGCGCTGCCCGACGGCCTGGCCGCCAAGTCCGCCCTGTTCCGCTCGCTCACCGACGGCCGGCGGCTCCTGGTGGTGCTGGACAACGCGGTGGACAGCGCGCAGATCCGGCCGCTGCTGCCGGGTGCCGCGGGCTGCGCGGTCCTGGTCACCAGCCGGGCCTGGCTGGCCGGGCTGCCCGGGGCCCGGCAGATCGGGCTGACCGTCTTCGCGCCGCAGGAGGCACAGGACCTGCTGGAGCGGATGATCGGCGCCGAGCGGCTGGCCGGCGAGTCCGCCGCCGCCCTGGACCTGGTCACGGCCTGCGGGTTCCTGCCGCTCGCCGTCAGGATCGTCGCGGCCCGGCTGGCGGCCCGACCCAGTTGGACGGTCCGGGTGATGGTCGACCGGCTCAGCGACGAACGGCGCCGGCTCGACGAGTTGCGGGTCGGGGACCTCGCGGTGCAGGCGACCTTCGAGCTGGGCTACCGCCAGCTGACGCCGTACCAGGTGCGGGCGTTCCGGCTGGTCGCCGCGGTGGACTGCAAGGACCTGGGGACCGCCGCCGCGGCCGCGCTGCTCGGCCTGGACGAGCACATCGCCGACGAGCTGCTGGAGTCGCTGGCGGACGTCGCGATGCTGGAGTCGCCGGCCGCCGGGCGGTACCGGTCGCACGAGCTGCTCCGGGCCTTCGCCCGCCGCAAGTCCGAGGCCGGCCACCCGGCGGAGACGGTCGCCGGGCGGACCCGGCTGCTGGAGTTCCAACTGGCCACGGCCTGTGCGGCGTTCGAGCAGGTGGTCCCGGGCGACCCGATCCGCGACGCGCTCGACCTGCGCGCACCCGGGCCGGCCTTCGCCGACCCGGAGGCCGCCCGTGGCTGGGCGGCACGGGAGACGGACTCGCTCCTGAGCCTGGCCACCCAGGTGGCGACGGCCGTCGCGGGCCGGCCGCCGGGCGAGCGGCAGGCGACCGAGGAACTGCACGCGGCGGTCGGTCTGCTCATCGCGCTGACACCGTTCAACCGCGGTGCCTGGCAGGGCCAGTGGGCGGCGGCCCGGGCCCTGCTGCACGCGGCCGAACGGCGGGCGGACCGCTGGGCCGAGGGTCGGGCCCGGTTCCTGTGCGGCAACGCCGCCCTGGCAGCCGCCCGGTTGGACGAGGCCGAGCAGCTGACCCGGTCGGCGGCGCAGGCCTGCCGGGAGACCGGCGACACCGTGATCCTGCGTCAGTCCCTCAACGACCTGGGCATGATGGCCCAGTACCGGGGCCACTATGACCAGGCGGCCCGCTGCTACGACGAGGCGATCCTGCTGGCCCGCGCGCTCGGCCACGAGACGGGGGAGAGCGCGACCGTGTTCAACGCCGCCGTCGCCTGGGTGCGCAGCGGGCAGCCCGCCCGGGCGGTGCGCGCCTGCCTGGGCGAGCTGGACAAACCGCGGCTGCGCACGGCGGGCGCCGGGCGGGCCCAGGCGCTCTATGTGCTCGGGTTCAGCCTGCACGCCTCGCAGCGGTACGACGAGGCGGCCGAGCGGCTGACCGAGGCGTTGGCGCTCTGGACCGGGCTGGACCAGACCGGCTGGGTGGCGGCCACCCGCTACCGGCTGGCGGACACCCTGCGCGCGCTGGGCCGTGCCGAGGAGGCACTGCCGCTGGCGCGCGCGGCCGTCGAGGCCTGCCAGGAGGGGCGCAGCGAACGGGAGTCGGGCCAGGCGCTGATGGTGCTGGGGCGGGTGCTGTCGGCGCTGGGCCGGCGTGCCGAGGCGCTGGACTGCGTCGAGCGCGCCCATGGGCTGTTCGCCCGCCTGGGGCTGCCGGAGGAGCGGGCCGCTGCGGCCCAACTAGCTGCTGGCGAGCCGGACTTGTCGGCTTACTGAGCCCGCTTGGCGCGCTGGCGTCGAGCGGCCTCAGCACGCCCCGCGAGGCGGGTCGTCGGACGTTCCGCGCCGCCCGTCCCACCCGCTCGGTCCCGCAGGGGCGTCACGGCTTCGGAACTCACCCCGTGGTGCCGCTGTTCCATTCGTCCGTCGGCTGCGGCGACCTGGCGCCGGGGCCCTGCACCATGGCCGTCGCGTGACCGCCGGGGGCGTGCGCCGAGGCCGCCGCGAGGCCGCCGCCACCGATCAGCACGGCGCCCGCCAGGGCGAAGCCGGCCAGCAGCCGTATGACGCGGGCGGACCTGCGAGGGGTGGTCGACGGCATCGAGAACTCCTTCTCGTTCGGGGGTACCTGTCGCCGGACCCGTGGGCCCCGGTCGACGCTCCGGAGTCTGCCAGCCGGCCCGTCAACGCGCTGTCAACGACAGGCGGCCGGCGCATCCGGGCCGCGTAGACGCGGCACTGACGACCAGCGGCGACTCTTGGTCCAGGCGAGACCGGACTGAAGGAGTGTGAGCACGTGCTGAGCCACGAGCTGGGCCACGCGACCGATGGTGAACAGGCGATGTCCCCGCTGCGGGCGGGCACCAGCGCGAGCAGGGGATCGAGCGTGCTCGTCGAGATCCAGGCGACCGACCCGATCTCACGGGCCGGCCTGGTGCACCAACTGCTCCAGCACCCCGCCATCCGACTCGCCGCGGAGCACACCCCGCTGCCGGTGCGGGCCGCGGCGGTGGCGGTGGTGCTCGTCGACGTCGTCGACGGCCCCGCCGTGCAGGCGCTGCGGCGGCTGAGCCAGGAGCGGGCGGGCCGGGTGGTGCTGGTGGCCGGCCGGCTCGGCGAGGTGGAGGCACTGGACGTGGTCGAGTGCGGGGTCGCCGTGGTGCTGTGGCGGCGGCAGGCCGAAGCGGAGCAACTGGCCCGCGGCGTGCTCGCCGCCGCCCGGGGCAACCGGGAGCTGCCCAGCGACCTGCTGAACCAGGTGATCGCCGAGGTCGGCCGGGTGCGGCGCGGCGGTGTTGCCGACTGCCCGGCGACGGACGCCCCGGAGCAGCTGACCGAGCGTGAGGCGGACATCCTGCGGATGGTCGCGGACGGCCTCGACACCGCGCAGATCGCCGCGCGGATGGCCTACTCGGAGCGGACCATCAAGAACATCCTGGCCGGCCTGACCAGCCGGTTCCAGCTGCGCAACCGCGCCCACGCGGTGGCCTACGCGCTGCGCGCCGGCCACATCTGAGCACGGCCGGCACAGCGGGACCGCGCCTGCGGCGAGCTGACCGTGTCCTCGCGAATCTGCCGCCCCGGTCCGCTTCGCGGGACGAAGGTGAGGGCCCGGCCGTGATCGGCACCGAACGCGGTCACAAGGCCTTCAACACGCCGGTGCAGCAGGACCAGGCGGCCGGACGGGCCGTGCGAACCGTGACGTGCAAGAAAGGACAACCGATGGACAGCGCGACGAGCCGGCCCGGCCGCGGGTTGCGGGAGTCGCCCGGCGAGTGGCACCGGTGACCGGCGCGTCGGCGTCGGCGCGGCGGCAGGTGCGACTCTGGAGCGAGCGGCACCGGGACCGGATCGCCGAGGCGATCGGCACACTGGTCCGGGTGCCCACCGTGGCACCGGATGAGCCGCTGGCCGCCGGCCCGCTGACGGACTACCTGCGAGGTGCCCGTTTCACCGTGCGCAGCGAGCCACCGCATTCCGGCCTGCTCGGCCACCCCGACCACACCCCGTCCGCCCTGCCGGAGCCGGCCCCGGCCCGCCCCAACCTGCGCGCCGCGCTGCCGCGGGTGCCCGGGCTGCCCACGGTGCTCTTCTCGGCCCACACCGACGTGCTGCCCGCGCAACGCCACCCGGAGCCGTGGAGCGGGCGGTTCGACGGCGTGCGGGTGCACGGCCGGGGGAGCGCCGACACCAAGGGCAACATCGTGATGCTGGTGGAAGCCGTGCGCTGCCTGCACGAGCTCGGCCTGCCGATGCGGGCCAACGTCGAACTGGACCTGGTGAGCGACGAGCAGGCCGGCGGCAACGGCGCGCTCTCCACCCTGCTGCACGGTGTGCACGCGCAGGAGGTGGTGGTCCTCAAACCCACCGGGCTGACGGTGCACCACGGCCACCCCGGCTGCCTGGGCTTCGAGGTCGAGGCCCAGGCAGCCGCCGACGGGCAGGCCCACCGGGTGGACGCGGTGGACGCCTGCCTGGCCGCCCTGGACCGGCTGCGCGTGCTGGAGCGCTGCTGGCTGGAGCAGGCGGCCGACTGCCCCGGCTTCGAGCGGGCGGCCCGCCCCCTCGAACTCGACGTCAGCGCGCTGGCAGCCGACGCCTCCCACTGGTCCGACCCCGACCGCTGCGGCTTCCGGGCAACCCTGGGCTTCCTGCCCGACCGCACCCGGGCGGAGGCCGCAGCCGAGATCGAGCGGACCGTGCTGACCGGCGCCGGCGCCGAGCGGCTGCGGCTCTCCTGGCGCGGCATCCGCCACGACGCCTACCTCGGCGCGAGCGACGGGCCCGCCGCCGAGCAGCTGCGCGCCGCCGTTCGCTGGGCCGGCGGCGCCCCGGGCAACGCGGCTGCCTGGCAGGCGAGTTGTGATGCACGGCTCTACCACCGCTGGTCCACGGCCGAGACGCTGGTCTTCGGTTGCGGAGACCTGCGGGACGCGCACACCGACCATGAGTCGATCGATGTCGGCCAGGTCCTCGACGGCCTGGCCACCCTGGTCGGCCACCTGACCGGAGCGGCGCAGCTGAGCCGCGGCGCCGGCGCCGGCAGCTGAACCGGACTATTCGGCCGACTTCCAGGGGCGGGCGAACTCGTGCAGCGCCGCCACGGCGGCCGGGGCGAGCATCCGGTCGTTCACCGGTGTGCCGGCCGGGTGCAGGAAGTGGTCCAGGCCGTCCAGGGTGCGCAGGCCCGGTCCAGTGGCGTGCGTGCGGGCGAGTGCGGCGAGCAGCGGCGCCGTGGTCGCGCAGGGCACGTTGGCGTCGGCGGTGCCGCAGGTCACGGTGACCCGGGTGCCGGGGCGGATCGCCCGGGCGGCGTCCGGCGGGTAGACGGCGTCGTCGCTGCGGACGAAGCGGGCGTTGTTCGGGCCGAAGAGCGCGTTCAGCAGCGAGGCGAGCGGCGGCAGCAGAGCACTCGTGTCGGTGGGGCGCCCGGCCCGGAAGTCGGCGATGGCGGTGGCCACGCCCACCCTGTTCGCCCGGGCCGCCGGCTCGGTCAACTGCCCGGCCGCCACGGCCTCGTCGAGTTGGCCGTCGAGCTGGGCGGCCAGCAGGTCCAGCAGGCGCTCGTCCTGCGGGGCCAGCAGGGCGAGGCCGGCCGGCGCGGGCCGTACCGTCCGGGCGAGGAGCAGCGCCTGCAGTCCGCCCTCGCTGTGGCCGACGACCAGCAGGGCGTGCGGGTCGGCCTCCGGCTGGTCGCGCAGGGCGGTGTAGGCGGCCGCGGCCTGGCGGGTGAAGGCGGCCAGGTCCAGCCGGCCGGGGTCGCCCTGGTAGGCGCCGGCTCCGGTGCGGCCGGTGAAGTACTTGTCGAAGCGCAGCGTCATCACGCCGTCGGCGCCGAGGGTGTCGGCGACCAGCGCCAGGGTACCGGGGGTGAGGGCGGGCGGCTCGTTGCCGTCGCGGTCCGTCGGGCCGCTGCCGGGCAGCAGCAGGGCGGCGGCCAGGTGGTGCCCGGCCCGGTGGGCGGGCACGTGCAGGGTGCCGTAGGCGGTGGTGCCGTCCACCGTGAACTGCACGTCGCGGTCGGCGGCGGGGACGAGCGCGGCCGGTGCGGCCGCGTTCGCAGTGGGTGCGCCCAGCCCTGTCGCGGTGACCGCGGCCAGCAGGGCAGCGGTCGCTAAGATTCGCCAACGCATGTGTTTCTCCTGTGAGTTGGGATTGATTTCGAGTTCTGGTAGCTCAGCGGCTGATCAACTGCAGGATGACGATGAAGACGGCCAGTCCCGCGACCAGCAGCAGGCAGCGCGGATTGCCGAAGTTGATGGTCCAGCCGATGCCGAACCGCTTGGCGACGAAGAGGGACGGGTCCTGCCGGTTGACATAGAACAGACCGCCGGCGCGCCAGTAGCGGTCGTCGTCCGGGGCCACCACCCGCGGGTCGGCGGGTTCGCCCGCCGCGCCGTCCCGGGCACCCGTCGCCAGGCGGCTGCCGCCCTGCCCGGTGCGCACCGCGATCGCGACGACGACGAGCAGGCCGGCCATGATCGGCGCCAGCACGGGGAACGGGGAGAACGAGAGGTCGCCGTGCCAGGTCTGCCAGGCCGCGGCCAGTATGCCCAGGTTGACGCAGGCCCCCAGCACCATGACCGACCCCGCGGTCCGGACGACGAACCGCCGGTGCCGCGCGGCGCTGGCCGCCGGCTGCGCCGGGTCGAGCTCGGCCCGGGAGCGGAGGACCAGCCAGGTCACCAGCAGCAGCAGCCCGGTGAGCGCGAGTTGGATGAAGACCGGCGCGAAGGCGGTGCCGATCGACTTGTCCGCCAACCGGTCGGCGTTCCCGCGGGTGGCGTAGTGCATCGGCAGCCGGCCCGGCATCGACGGGTACTCCACTGCGGCGAGCACCGCGGTGACCACGGGGACCAGCAGCGCGGGCACGGCCCACCACCAGGGGTAGCGCACCGGCTCGGTGCGCAGCGAGGTGTCCACGGCGACCACCTGGCGCAGGCCCCCGTACCAGTCCTCGCCGCGCTTGACCGCCCGGATCGCGCGACGAGCACGCAGGTACCCGACCGTGGACACCGCCGCGATCGCCGTCGACGCGCCGGCGAACAGCGGCTTGCCCGGGAACACGAGGCAGTAGACGAGCTCGGCCGCGAACACCGCCCCGCCGACGCCGCCCACCCACCAGCGGTAGGCGCGCCGCTGCTCGGCGACCACCGGGGCGTCGGCGTGCGCGGGCGGGGTCCGCACCCCGAAGGGCAGCGTCGGCCCGGTGAGGGCGGGCATCAGCCACGCCGTCAGCAGGATGACGAAGGGTATGACCACCTGAACGACAGCTGTTCCGGACATCATGCCGGCTCTCCTAGGCCTCTCTGTTCCATGCCGAGCTCTCCACCGCGCCGATCGCCGACCTGCCCGCCGGGCTGGGCCCCGAAGGAGCCGACCACCCGGCCGCACATCGTCAGCACGGCCGCCGCGTCCACCCCTTGCGCCGCCGCCTCGGCGAGCAGCGTCCGCAGCCTGGCCGACCACTCGTCGGCGAAGCCGGGAGGCGGCGGCCCGGAGTGCGGGTCCCGCTGCACCACCGCGCCGCTCTTGCGGTTCAGCCGTAGCAGGCCCTCCTGGCGCAGCAGGTCGTAGGCCTTGTTGACGGTGTGGAAGTTGATGCCGAGGTCGCCGGCCAGCTGCCGGGTCGACGGCAGGGCGCTGCCCTCCACCAACTCGCCCACCGCGATGGCCTCGACGACCTGGTCCCGGATCTGCTGATAGATCGGGACGGCGCTGCTCAGGTCGATGCTCAGGATCACGGGTGACTCCCTGGGGTGTATCTGCTCTATTACTTATAGAACAGACCGTCAGGCGCCGGCAAGCAGGGGAGCGTCAGTGAAGCGTCAAGACGGCCGGGACCGGCGGACGGGCACCGGCGTTCCGGAACCGTAAGGTCCCGGCACCCGAGTTCCGTTCTGCCCGGCCTCTGCAGTGCCCTGGACATTCGCCGGGGATGGAGAGGGGCAGAGACGATGGCCGATCAGGATGCGGCGGAGCGAGCCGAGCTCGGGGTGATCGGCGGCTCGGGGCTGTACGCGCTGCTGGACGACATGGCCGAGGTGCGGGTGGACACTCCCTACGGGCCGCCGAGCGACGCGCTGTTCGTGGGAGAGGTGGCCGGGCGGCGTGTGGCGTGGCGCGCGGCGGTCGTCCGGTGGCCATCACGACGACTGGGAACCGAACCTGGGGTCGAGCGGACCTTACGGATTGCGAACGGGGCGCCCGACCGGCAGTCGGGACCGGCTCGGGCGCCTATCCTCGGCGGGATGAACGAGAGTCCCGCCACCGCCGGAGCGCCACCGCGTCCGGGCCGCATCCTGGTGATCGACGACGACCCGACCGTGGCCGAGGTCGTCGCCGGCTACCTGACCCGGGCCGGCCACCAGGTGGACCTGGCCGCCGACGGCACCCAGGGCCTCGCGCTGGCCCGCGCGGACCGCCCCTCGCTCGTGGTGCTCGACTTGATGCTGCCCGGCATCGACGGCCTGGAGGTGCTGCGCCGGCTGCGTGCCGCCGAGGACGGCGCCGACCTGCCCGTGGTGCTGCTCACGGCCAGGGGCGACGAGGCCGACCGCATCCTCGGCCTGGAGCTGGGAGCCGACGACTACGTCACCAAGCCGTTCAGCCCGCGCGAACTGGTGCTGCGGGTGCAGTCCGTACTGCGGCGCGCCCGGGCTGCCGCGCCCGGGACCGCGCCCGGCACCCCGCTGCGGTCGGGGGACATCACGCTCGACCCGCAGGCCCGCCGGGCCAGCCGCGGCGAGCTCGAACTGTCGCTGACACTGCGGGAGTTCGACCTGCTCGCGTTCCTGATCCAGCACCCGGGCGCGGTGTTCTCCCGGCAGGAGCTGATGCAGCGGGTGTGGGGCTGGGACTTCGGCGACCTGTCCACCGTCACCGTGCACATCCGCCGGCTTCGCGAGAAGGTCGAGGATGACCCCGGTGCGCCGGCCTTGATCACCACTGTCTGGGGCATCGGCTACCGCTACGACCCGGCGGCGGGGACGGGAGCGGCGGCGCCCGGGCAGGACGGTCCTTGGTGAAGGACCTGCTGCTGATCGCCCTGTTCGCCGCGCTCGGCGCGGGCGGCGCCGGCCTGATCGGCTGGGCGGCCGTGCGGTGGCTGCGCCGGCGGTCGATGGCGCTGTCGCTGTTCTGCGTCGCGGCCGTCACCGTGCTGGCGGTCACCTCCGGCACCTTCGCCGTGGCGCAGGCGATGTTCCTCTCCCACCACGACCTCGGGGTGGTGATCACCGTGCTCGCCATGGCCTCGGTGGTGGCGCTGGCGACGGCCGCGCTGCTCGGGCGCCAGGTGGTCGCCGGCAGCCGGGCGCTCGCCACCGCCGCGCGTACCGTCGGCAGTGACACCGGCTTCACCGCGCCGGACCACCCGCTCGGCCGCGAGCTGGCCCAGCTCAGCGAGGAACTCGCCGCCACCAGTGCCCGGTTGGCCGAGTCCAGGGCCCGCGCCAAGGCGCTGGACGCCTCGCGCCGCGAGCTGATCGCCTGGATCTCGCACGACCTGCGCACGCCGCTGGCGGGCCTGCGGGCGATGGCGGAGGCGCTGGAGGACGGCGTCGCCGACCAGCCGGAGCGCTACCTGCAGCGGATCCGCACCGAGGTCGAGCGGCTCACCGGGATGGTGGACGACCTCTTCGAGCTCTCCCGGATCCAGGCCGGCGCGCTCTCCCTCTCGCTCGCCCGGGTCTCGGTCTACGACCTGGTCGACGACGCGCTGGCCGGTGCCCACCCGCTGGCCCGGGAGCGGGGGGTGCGCCTGGAGGGCCGCCAGGTGGCGGCGGAGCCGGTGGAGGTGGACAGCAGGGAGATCACCCGGGTCCTGGGCAACCTGCTGGTCAACGCGATCCGCTCGACCCCGCAGGACGGGGTGGTCGCCGTGTCCGCCCGCCGGGAGGCCGACGAGGTGGTGCTCTCGGTCACCGACGGCTGCGGTGGCATTCCGGAGCAGGACCTCACCCGGGTCTTCGAGACCGGCTGGCGGGGCAGCGCCGCCCGCACCCCGCGGCGCGATCCCGGGGAGGGCGGGGACAGCGGCGCGGGGCTCGGGCTGGCCATCGTGCGCGGCATCGTCGAGGCCCACGCCGGGCGCGCCCGGGTGCACAACGTGGTCGGCGGCTGCTGCTTCGAGATCGCCCTCCCAGCGGCGCGGGCATAGCCGGCCCGGGGCCGGCGCGGCCGGGGGCGCGGCGGGGACCGTCCAGCGCCTCGCCGCAGCACCCGTTGGCCGGGCGGCCGCCGCCCGCCGCCCCGCCTGCGCGGTCGGCGCCGGGCCCGCAGCGCCCGCCGCCCGAGTGGCCCGCGTTCGGCCTGCTCGGGGGCGCAGCGCCGGGTGCCTGAGCCTCACCCGTTCGGGTCCGCAGCAGTGGCGGCCTGCCGCCGGGCCCGTTCGGGCCCGCAGTGTCTGCCGCCTGCATTCCGCCCCCGTTCGGTAAGGATGGCGGTTGCGTGGCGCGGGTTGAGAGCGAGGTCCCGTCGGGTGGTCCGGGTGCGGGCACCGGGACATGAAGTACCTGGTGCTGATGCATGTCGATGCGACGTTCATCGGCCGTAGATCCAGGCCTTCCAGACTGTTTATCAATGCAGGCGATGGAAGGCAGCTCACGTCATGGTCGACCAGATGAACTACACGCTCATGGAGGGTGATTTCTTCCTCCCGAGCGCGCTGACTCCCGACACGGGACGCCGCTATTCCGTCCAGCTCCCGGCCGGATGGGAAACGGGCTCGGAGAGCGTCTGGTCGTATTACGCGCCGCTGGGCTTCGAATGGCCGGAGCAGGGGTGGAAGATCCATGTCTCCAGCAGGATCGCCGATGTGGAGAAGGTCTTCGGCATAGCCGCCGGGATATGTTTCGCAAGCGGGATCCCGTTCAAGCACGTCGCTGCCAAGAAGTTCTACCTGCTGCTCAACCACAAGCACGGATCACGGGTGCAGGCGGGCAAGTGCTTCGTCGCCTATCCGGCGTCCGAAGCCGCTGCCAAGCCCCTCCTGGACGAACTGGCCGAGGCGCTGGCGGGGTTCGTCGGACCGTACGTCCTCACCGACCGCCGCTACGGCGGCAGCAGGACCGTCCACTACCGGTACGGCAGCATCAAGCCCCGGTTCCGGCTGCTGGGCGACGGCTCGAAGCAGTGGCTGGTCCGTGACGCACAGGGCGTCGACGTCGAAGACCGCCGGCTGCCCTTCTTCACGCTGCCCGCGGGAATCGAGGACCCCTTCGCGCCGCCCCAGGACTCCCCGCAGGACGACGGCCCCCCGACTGTCGGCGGCTTTCGGATCGTCAAGGCCGTCCAGCACAGCAATGCGGGCGGGACCTACCAGGCGATCCACCCGGTTACCGGGGAGACGGTCATCCTCAAGGAGGCGCGACCCGGCACCGGGCTCTCCTGGGACGGGGTCGAGGCCCAGGAGCGACTGCAGCGCGAATACCACACCCTGAAGGACATTTCGGCACGCGCTCCGGGGCTCTGCCCCGAGCCCTACGACCTGTTCAGCGAGTGGGAGCACGACTTCCTGGCCGAGGAACTCGTGGACGGAGTCGGCCTGACCCGATGGATCGCCACCAACTGCCCGATCATCCAAGCCGATCGCTCCACCGATGACTTCGCGGCGTACTACCGCAGATGCGAGCGGATCATCGCGAGCCTCGGAGCCGCACTCGACCGCCTGCACGCCCTCGGCTACGTGTTCAGCGACGTGTCACCGGGCAACATCCTGGTCCGCGATGACGACACGGTCAGGCTCATCGACTTCGAAACCGCACACCGGGTGAGCGAGACCGTCCCATTGCTGGGCACCGACGGATACGCTCCGCCCCCGGAGTTGGACGACGGCGACCCGTACCTGCGCGACCACTACGGCCTGTCGGCCGTGGCGCTCGCCCTGTTGTTCCCGTTCCACCAGGTCGCAGGCCGGTCGCCGCGGAATCTCCACCTGCTCCACAGCGCCCTGTCGGAGCGGGCTCCGGTCCCGCCTGCCCTCTGGCAACGCGCCATCCGCTACCGCGAGTTGGGAGCCCCGGCTGCTCGGCCGACCGTGGACGAGCTGCTGACCTCGGTCGCCGACGGGCTGCTCGCCGACGCCGACGCGGGCCGCCCCGAGTGGATGTTCCCCCCGCCGTCGCGGGCATACGAGACCAACTTCCTTTCCGCAGCCCATGGTTCGGCCGGAATCCTGCACGCACTCCACCACGCCCGGGTCAGGATCCCGGACGCCATCGAGCAGCGGTTCCTCGCCGAAGTCGACAAGCAGCACACCGCCCTGCCGCCAGGGCTGCACGCGGGCACGGCGGGAATCGCCTGGGTGCTCGACGAACTCGGCCACACCGAACGGTCGTTGTCGCTCCTGAAGTTCTCCGCCGCGCATCCGCTGACCCAGGACGGTGACGACCTGGGCAACGGTGCGGCCGGAGTGGGCCTCGCGCTGCTGGCCGTCCACCGCAGCACGGGCGAGGACCGGTTGCTGGACATCGCCGCCTTGCTGGGCGAGCGGATCGTGACGGAGCCGAAGCGCACGAAGGCTGCCCCCGGGCTGGCCAAGGGGCTCGCGGGCATCTCCTACTTCCTGTTCCATCTGGCCAGGGCCACGGGCAACGACCGGTACCACCATGCCGGTTCGCGAATGCTGCGCGCCGAACTGGAGCGGACCGTCAGGCTGCCGGACGGGTCCATCTCGGTCTGCGACGACCCCGCACGCCCACGGGCCCTGCCCTACCTCGCCGACGGGTCGGCCGGCATCGGCCTGGCCCTGACCCGGTACGCGTCCCTCGAGAGCGGTGCCGACCTCAGGCCCTGGCTGGACGGAATCCGCGCCGACGACACCAAGAAGGTCACGATCCAGGCGGGGCTGCACCAAGGGCTGGCCGGTCTGGTGGTCTTCCACGCCGACCACGCCCGGTGGGCGGGCTCGCCGGCCGACGACGTCACGGCGCGCCAACTGGCCGACGGCTTGGCCATGCACGCCATTCCCTATGAGCGCGGCGGAGTGCGCATCCTCGGTCACGGCCTGTCCCGTTTCAGCGCGGACCTGGCCACCGGTTCCGCCGGAGTGCTCGCCGCCCTGAGCCGACTCGCCTTCGGTGCCAACGGCCAAGGGTTCGTGCTCAATCCCTGAGCTGCGCAGGGGCGGAATTCGCCTTTCGTCCCTGCGCTTTCCTCCGCCCCGCCACACCCGAGAGGAGGTGAATCGAAATGACCAACGTTCTTGCTCTGCAGGTTCTTTCCGCTGACGTCGACACCGACGACGCGCCGTGGAGCTCCCTCAGCCTCGCCGGCTGCTGGGATGTCGAGGCCGTGTGATGAGGCTGCTGGACTGATGTTCCTTTCCACATGCGAGAGGAGGTGAATTGAAATGACCAACGTTCTTGCTCTGCAGGTTCTTTCCGCTGACGTCGACACCGACGACGCGCCGTGGAGCTCCCTCAGCCTCGCCGGCTGCTGGGCTGACGAGGCCGTGTGATGAGGCTGCTGGACTGATGTTCCTTTCCACATGCGAGAGGAGGTGAATTGAAATGACCAACGTTCTTGCTCTGCAGGTTCTTTCCGCTGACGTCGACACCGACGACGCGCCGTGGAGCTCCGTCAGCATCATCGGCTGCGGCGACCTCGAGGTCGCCTGAGCGCAAGCCGGCTGAATGACCGTGTGGGAGGCGGCCGCACAGCGGCTGCCTCCCACACGCACACCCACACCAGCGAGGAAGGGACAAGAGGTGAAGCGCGACTTCCGGTGGTATCTGCTCGGGCAGACCACATCCGCCGCAGGATCCGCGCTGACCACCGTCGCCCTGCCGTACCTGGCCGTGCACCAACTGGCCGCCTCCACCGGCCGGACCGGCGCGCTCGCGGCTGCCCCACCCGTCGTCATGCTGCTCTTCGGCTTTCCCCTGGCCGGCTGGCTGGACCGCCGCCCACGCAAGCGGCGCTGGCTGGTCCGGGCCGACCTGTTGGCCTGCGCGGCGCTGTTCGCGGCGGCCGCCGCGCTCGCCACCAACCGACTGACCCTCTCCACCCTGACCTTGCTCGCCGCCGTTCTCGGCGCCTGCGGCCTCGTGGTGGAGGCCGGCTACTTCGCCCACCTGCGCACCCTCGTGCCCGGCGAGGCGCTCATCCGCGCCCGCGGCTGGCTCCAGGGCGGGGAGCAGGTCGGCAAGCTGCTGGGACGGGCCGTGTTCGGCCTCGTCATCGCCGGCCTGGGCGCCACCGCCCCCTTCATCTGCGACGCGGCCAGTTTCGCCGTCAGTGCGGTCTGCCTGCTGGCCATCCGCACCCCCGACCGCCCCGCACGCCCCGCCCGGGAGCCCGCCCGGACGTCCGACGATCAGCTTCCCGAGGGGCCCGCACCCGGGACCGGCCGGGCCTGGTGGCCCACCGATCCCGCACTGCGCCGGCTGCTGCCCGCAGTCCTGGCCGGGGCCGCCGGCAGCGGGGCGATCAGCGCGCTGCTCGCCCCCTACCTGCTGCGTGACCTGGCCGTCCCGGGGTCCTGGTACGGCATGGTCTTCGTGCTCGCCGGAGGGACCGGACTCGTCGGCTCGGCCCTGGGCGTGCGGCTCACCCGGCGGCTGCCGCCGCTGTCCCTCGCGGTCGCGGGCCTGCTCGGCGTGGCCCTGACCGCTGCCCTGCTGCCACTCGCCGCCGGGCCCTGGTGGCTCGCGACCGTGCTGGTCTCCGCCTCCATGGCGGGCCAGGCCTGCTGCGGTGCGGTCTCCAACATCGGTCTCACCGGCTACGTCACCGTCGTCGTGCCGGAGGCCCAACTCGGCCGTGCAGGTGTGTCGTTGCAGATACTCGGCGCCGTGGGACAGATCGCGGGCGCGCTGGGCGCCGGGTTGCTGGCGTCAAGCACGGGGGCGACGCCCGTCCTCTGGCTGGCGGTGGCGCTGGGGGCGGCCGGCCCGTTGTGGCTACTGAGCCCCCGCACCCGAGTGGCCCCGATCCCCGATTCTGCTGGGAGGCCCTGATGCCGTTCCACTATCCGCCCGCGCCACGCGGCGAGACCGTGGACGTCCTCCACGGGCACCGCGTCCCCGACCCGTACCGGTGGCTCGAGGAGGCGGAGGCACCCGCCACACGTGACTGGCTCGCCCGCCAGCACGACCTGGCGCAGGCGTACTTGGAGCGACTGCCCGGGCGGGACGCGATGGGGGCCCTGCTGGAGGCGTCGCTGGCCCACGACCTGGTCTCGGTGCCGCGTCTGCGGGGGGAGGTGGAGTTCTTCACGCGCCGGCGGGAGAACGACGAACGCGACAGCGTGTGGCGGCGCGGACCGGACGGCACCGAGGACTGCGTCCTCGACGTCGGCGGTCGGGAAGGGGCCGTCCTGGAGGCGTGGGACGTCTCGCCGGACGGGCACCTGATCGCCTACCAGGTCTCCGCGCGCGGCACCGAGTGGTGCACCCTGCACGTCCGCCGGCTCGTCACGGGTGAGGACGCGCAGGAGGTGGCGGGCACCCGGGGCGGTCCGATCGCCTGGCTGCCCGACGGTTCGGGTTTCTACTACGTCCACTGCACACCGCGCGGGGCCGCACTGCACCGCCGCGTCATGCTGCACCGGTTGGGCACCGCCCAGGCCATGGACCGCGCGGTCTTCACCCCGGACCGCCCCGGCTCGCTCAAGGTCCAGCTGTACCAAGCTCGTTGGCTGCTCGTGGACGCCTCTCCCGGGCCCGGCGCCCCCAATGAGATCCAACTCGCCGACCTTGCCGACTCCTCGCCCGAGGCACCGCACTGGAGCGTGGTCCAGCCTGCGGGAACGGCCGTCACCACGGCCGCCGTCGGACCGGACGACCGGCTCTACCTCCGCACCACCCACGGAGCCGACCGAGGCCGGCTGTGCGTCGCCGGCTCCGCCACGCAGGGCCCGGCGCACTGGCAGGAGATCGTGCCGGAGGCGCCCGACGCCGTCCTGATCAGCTTCGCCCTCCTCGGGCAGCGCGGTGCGGCCCCCGAGATCCTGGTCAGCCGGCTCCGCGACGCGGCTCATGAACTCGTCCGCTACCCGGCCCCGTCCGAGCCCGCTCGCTACGGCGACGCGGAGACACTGCTCACGGCCACCGGCACCATCGCGCACCTCTCATCGCCCACCGTGCCCGCCGACCAAGTCGGCTTCTCCTACGGCGACTACCTCACCCCCAGGGCGCCCTTCAGCTATCACCGCGCAGCCGGAGTGCGCGGCACCCCTCGCCAACGGCGTGCCACACAACGTCAGTTCAGGACCTTCTACCCGTCCGTGGACGGCACGTCGGTGCCGATCTGCGTGATCGCTCCCCGCGAGCGCTCCGGTCCCCGCCCCACCCTGCTCACCTGCTACGGCGGCTTCGGCATCGCGGTCACGCCCGCGTACGACGCACTGCTCCACGCCTGGGTGGAGGCCGGAGGGATCTGCGCCGTGGCCTCCGTCAGGGGCGGCGGAGAGTACGGGGCGGCCTGGCACCGCGACGGCCGTGGGGCCCGGAAGCAGAACAGCATCGACGACCTGAACCGTGCCGCCGAATGGCTCATCGAGGCGGGATGGACGTCCGAGCACGGTCTCGGCCTGCTCGGGGCCAGCAACGCCGGCCTGCTGGCGGGCGCCGCGCTCACCCAGCGGCCGGAGCTCTACGCGGCTGCCGTCTGCGTCGCGCCCCTCATGGACATGGTCCGCTACGAGCGGTTCGGCCTGGGCGGCGCCTGGACACCGGAGTACGGCAGCGCGGCCCGATCCGAGGAACTCCGCTGGCTGCTCTCGTACTCCCCGTACCAGCGTGCCGCGCAGGGCCCGGGCCAGGCGTATCCGTCGACGCTGCTCCTGGCCCACGAGAACGACACCCGAGTCGATCCGGTGCATGCGCGCAAGATGTGCGCGGCCCTGCAGAACGCCACCACCAGCGACCGCCCGGTCCTGCTGAGGATGTCGAGGGATACGGGCCACGGCAGACGAGGGCGCAGTCAGGACCACGCGCTGGCCACCGACATCCTGGGCTTCCTCGCCCATGAGACGGGGTTGCTCGGCCGTGCTGTGCGGCCCGGGGGAGCTTGAGGCCGAGCCCGAACTCCCCGACTACCCCTGTGCGTGGATCACTTCGAGGGCGTGCTCGCGTGCCGGAGTGCCGAGCAGGGTGTTCAACTCGTCGAACAGCGCGCCGGCGGTGACTCCGTTCCAGCCCGGTGGCAGCAGCGACAGCGGCAGCCCGGGGTCGCGGTACGGCAGTCGGCGCCACTCGGTGAGCATCGGGACGTAGAGCTGGAACGCCTCCGGCGGGGCCTTCTCGACCGCCCGCGCCGCGTCGCGGACCGGGCGGTAGCGGCGCAGGAAGTCCGAGTACAGGGCGGCGAGTTCATCCAGGTCCCACCAGGCGCGGACCTTGGACCGCAGATCGCCGAAGGCGAAGTGGTCGCCGGTGAAGATGTCGACGTACTCGGACAGCCCGCGCCGCTCGAGGGTTCGACGGGTCTCGGCCGCCAGGTTCCCCGGCGCGACCCACACCCCCGGTGCGGCCGTGCCGTAGCCGAGTTGGGTCAGGCTGGTCCTGAGCTCGTGCCGTTTCCCCCGCTCGGATTCCGGGACGGAGAACACCACCACGACCCAGCCGTCCTCGGCGACCGCGCGGACCCGCTCGAAGATCCGCACATCGCCTTCGGCGAGCGTCTCCAGGGCCGGGGCCGCCAGCGAGTAGCCGGCGACGCCCGCGTGACGCGTGCTCTGGAGCACGCCACGGCGCTTGAGCCGGGAGATCGACGACCGGACGGCCTGCGCCTCCACGCCGAGGTCCGCCATGAGCCGCACCACCGATGCCACCGAGAGCCAGTTCTGCTCCGCTCGGGCGTACAGGCCGAAGACCGTGATGATCAGCGGCCCGAGGCGGGTGTCCCGGCCGGTCGCCGTCGGCGCTTCGAACTGAACCGGCACCGGCTCACTGGCGACGTCCACGCGCTCCGTCCTTGCTGCTCAGGGCCGCTGCCGACCGTATGATCATTCGCTCGGCAGCCTATCGCCTCGCGGGTGAGCGGTTCGTGCCCGCTCCGGAGGCTCCTTGGGGGCGGGCGATGGTTCGTCAGGTCAGGGAGGTCGAGACCACCCGGTTGCGGAGCTCGCCGAGGCCGCTGACCCGGGTGACGACCAGGTCGCCGTCGCGCAGGAAGACCTGCGGGTCCCGGGCGCTTCCGATGCCGCTCGGGGTGCCGGTGAGGATGAGGTCACCGGCCCGCAGGGTCATGCCGTGGCTGAGCTCGGCGATGATCCGGGCGAAGGAGAAGGCCATCTGGGAGCTGCTGGCGTTCTGCAGCAGCACGTCGTTGACCCGGCACTGCACCCGCAGGTCGCCGGGGTCGGCCACCTCGTCGGCGGTGGTGAGCCAGGGGCCGAGCGGCATCGTGGCGTCGATGCTCTTGCCCTTGAGCCACTGGCCGCCGTGTGCCCGTTGCAGGTCGCGCTGGGAGACGTCGTTGGCGACGAGGTAGCCGAAGATGTGCTCGCGGGCCTTCTCCTCGGGGATGGACCGGCCGTCACGGCCGATGACAAGGGCGATCTCCGCCTCGTAGTCCCACTGGCCGGACAACTCCGCGTCATAGGCGATGTCGTCGACAGGGCCGATGACGGTGTCCGGGCCCTTGGTGAAGAAGGCCGGGCGGGTCGGGCGGGTGGCCGGGTCCTGGCCCTCGCGCTTGCCCTTCGACTCCTCGAAGTGGTCGCAGTAGTTCCAACCGGTGCACAGGATGTCGCGGTTGAACCGGTGCAGCGGTGCTTCGAGGCGGACCTCCGAGAGCCCGACCGTCCGCGCGCCGGAGAGTGCGTTGCGCGCCGCGTCGAGGGCGGCCGGACCGCCGCGGACGAGGTCGTCGACCGTGCCGACGGACCCCGGCAGCAGCGCCACCGCCGCCTCGGCCTCCAGGACGACGCCGGCGCGCCGGGTGCCGTTCACCGTGACAGACGCGAGTTTCATCCCTGCCGCCCCATGCGTGTGCATCCTTCCTGTTCGTCATCAAGAAACATCGATATCGGAGCTCCGCCGCGACGCGGCCCGCATGTCGGGTCGACACCGCACCACGGCCCGGGCTCAGCCGGCCGGCCGCACCAGCCGGTCGTCCGGGATCACGGCGACACCCAGGATCTCGATCATGGCTTCGGGCTGCCACAGGGCAGTGCACCCGATGCCGGCCATGGCCGGATAGACCGGGCCGGCGAGCTCGCGCCAGACCCGGCCGATCTCCTTGCCGTGCGCCTGGTAGTCGGGGATGTCGGTGAGGTAGATGGTCACGCTGACCAAGTCCTCCGGCTTGCCACCCGCTTGGCGCAGCGTCGCGAGCACATTGCCGAACGCCTGGCGGAACTGCTCCACGATGCCGCCCGGGACGATCTTCATTTCGGAGTCGAGAGCGGTCTGGCCACCCAGGTAGAGGGTGTTTCCGGCCAGCGTGCCGTGCGAGTAACCACTCGGCGCGGGAAGGGACTTCGGGTTCACGGCGACGGGCGTCATGGCACCTCCGGTGAAGGCTGCGACTGGCGGCGGGGCCACCCCGGGTGGGGCGGTGCCGCACGTATTGACAATAAATGACGGCCGTGAAAAATACGAGATACCGGTTGAGGCCGGCTATCGAAACGGAGCCGTTCCCATGGAGCCTGACTTCAGCAAGTACCGCCTCGAGGGCGACAACTCGATGTACCGGCTGCCCAGCGGTCTGGTGGCGCCCGTGGTGACGCGGGCCGGCGCGGAGGACCAGGGCACCGCCGACTCCGGAGGGGCCGTGCGCGTCTCGGGCGTCAGCATCCAGCACACCCCGGCCACCAAGCTCTGGTTCGGCAAGGTCAGCAACGAGCCCGGCTACCGCTCGGTCTCCCACCACCACGGTGAGGCCGAGACCGGCGGCTACCTGCTGTCCGGCCGGGGGCGCATCTACTTCGGCGAGAAGTTCGAGGACTACGTCGACATGGCGGAGGGCGACTGGGTCTTCGTGCCGCCGTTCATGCCCCACATCGAGTGCAACCTCTCGCGCACCGAGCCGCTGCTGTGGATGACCACCCGCACCCCGGAGAACATCGTCGTCAACCTGCCCGACGTCGCCGACGCCGACCTGCGCGACTGGCTGGACCGATGACCGCCGGCCCGCTCGCCAGCTCGGCCGTCTTCACCTCGGCCGTCACCCTTACCCCGGCCGAGGCCGAGCACTTCGACCTCGCCTTCACCGCCGTCACCCAGCCGTGCCCCTGGCCCAAGGCCTACGGCGGCGACCTGGTCGCCCAGGCCGCGGCCGCCGCCATGCGGTCGGTGACCGACGGCAAGACCCTGCACTCGATGCACAGCTACTTCCTGCGACCGGTCGACATCGGAGCAGCGGTGCGCCACGAGGTGGAGCTGCTGCGGGACGGCCGCGGGTACAGCACCCGGCAGGTGCGCGCCTACCAGAACGGCAAGCCGGTCTACGTCTGCCTGGCCAACTTCGCCGCCGGCGAGCCCGGCGGCACCTTCCAGGAGTCCTTCGCCGCCGAGGTCCCCGATCCCGAGGAGCTGCCCAGCTCGGCCGAGTACCTCGCGCAGCGCCGCGGCGGCTCGATGACCGATGCGTCGAAGGCCTACTGGTCCCACGGCCGCAGCTTCGACATGCGCCATGTGCCCGGACCGGTCTACCTCACCGTCGAGGGGAAGCAGGCCCCGCACCAGGCGGTGTGGCTGAAGCCCTTCGACCCGCTGCGGCCCGTCGACGGGCTGAGCGAGGCCCAGCGGGACCAGGCCGCGCTCGCCTACGTGTGCGACTACACGATCCTCGAACCCGTGCTGCGCGTGCTCGGCCTGGCCTGGGCCGACCCCGGGCTGGTCACCGCGAGCCTGGACCACGCGATGTGGTTCCACCGGCCCGGACGCGTCGACGACTGGCTGCTCTACGTCCAGGAGGCGGTGGCCGCCGACACCGGCCGCGGCCTCGGCACCGGCCGGTTCTTCACCCGGGACGGCCGTCATCTGGCCACCGTGGCCCAGGAGGGCATGATCCGCTCCGCCTGACTGCCCGACCGCCTGCACCGGCGGGCCCTTGGAAGGACCACTTCCGTGTCACTCTCACCCTCGGCTCACCAGGACACCTTCGCCCGCGACCACCTCCCGCCCGCCCACCTGTGGCCCGTGATCGAGTTCACCACGCCGGAACTGCGGTACCCGGACCGGCTGAACGCCGCCACCGAGCTCATCGACATCCCCGTCCAGACCTATGGAACGGACCGCCCGGCGCTGCTCACACCCGGCGGTCAGACCTGGACCTACGGCGAGCTCCAGACCCGGGCCAACCAGGTCGCCCAGGTGCTGACCGAAGACCTCGGCCTGGTACCCGGCCAGCGGGTGCTGCTGCGCTCTCCCAACAACCCCTGGACGGTGGCCTGCTGGCTCGGTGTGCTCAAGGCCGGCTGCATAGCCGTGACCACCGTGGCGGCACTCCGCGCCGGTGAGCTGGCCCCGATCGTCGACCGGACCAGGCCCGCCGTCGCCCTGGTGGACCGGCGGTTCGCCGAGGACGCCCAGCTGGTCAAGGACACCACCCTGCCGTCGATGGCGGTCGTGGCGTGCGGCGGCACCGGCTCGCAGGATCTGACGGCCCGCGCGGCGGCCAAGTCCGGACGGTTCACCAATGTGCCGACCGCGGCCGACGACGTGGCACTCCTGGGCCCGACCTCGGGCAGCACCGGCGTTCCGAAGATCACCATGCACTTCCACCGGGACCTGCTCTCCATCGACCACACCTTCGGGCGCCCCGTGCTCGGGCTGACGGTCGGCGACACGGTGGCCTGCTCAGCGCCCCTCGCCTTCACCTTCGGCCTCGGCATGCTCGTCGTCTTCCCGCTGCGGGCCGGCGCCGACGTGCTGCTGACCGAGTCCGCCAGTCCGCTGCAACTCGCCGAACTCGTCGAGCAGAAGCACGTCACGGTGCTCGCCACCGCGCCCACCGCCTACAAGGCGATCCTGCGGGAAGGGCAGGAGCAGCGGCTCGCCGGGCTGCGCGCCGGTGTGTCCGCCGGTGAGCACCTGCCCCGGAGCACCTGGGAACAGCTCAGCGAGCGGCTCGGCCTCAGGATCATCGACGGCATCGGCACCACCGAGCTGCTGCACATCTTCATCTCGGCGGCCGGCGAGGACATCCGCCCCGGTGCCACCGGGCGACCACTGCCCGGCTACCGCGCCACCGTCCTGGACCCCGACGGGAACGAGCTGGGCCCCGGCGAGCCCGGCTGGCTGGGCGTCATCGGCCCCGTCGGCTGCCGCTACCTGGACGACCCGCGCCAGCAGGACTACGTGCTGAACGGCTGGAACGTCACCGGCGACGTCTTCCACCGGGACCAGGACGGCTACTTCCACTACCAGGCCCGCATCGACGGCATGATCGTCTCCTCCGGATACAACATCGGCGGGCCCGAGGTCGAGGCCGCCATCGACACCCACCCCGATGTGCTGGAGTCGGGCGTCGTCGGCAAACCCGATGCCGAGCGCGGCTCGGTCGTCTGCGCCTTCGTCGTGTTACGCGACGGCGTGCTCGGCGACGCCGCCAAGGCCAAGGAGATCCAGAACCACGTCAAGCAGGTCCTGGCCCCCTACAAGTACCCCCGCGACGTGCGCTTCTGCACCGCGCTGCCACGCAACGTCAACGGCAAGCTGCAGCGCTTCGCGCTCCGCAGGATCGTCGACGACGAGCAGGCCGCCGCGCCCGCCGCCGAGCAGTGAGAGGAACCCCCGTGAAGATCGCGATCGTCGGCGGCGGCCCCGGCGGCCTCTACTTCGCTGCCCTGATGAAGCAGCTCGACCCGGCCCATGACGTCACCGTCTGGGAACGCAACGCCCCGGACGACACGTTCGGCTTCGGCGTGGTGTTCTCGGACGAGACGCTCGGCGGCATCGAGAACGCCGACACCGAGTTCGCCACCGCCATGGCCACCCGCTTCGCCCGCTGGACCGACATCGACATCCACATCCACGGGCAGCGCCACACCGTCGGCGGCCAGGGCTTCGCGGCGATGAGCCGCAAGGAGCTGCTCCACCTGCTGCAGAGGCGCTGCCGCGGCCTCGGCGTAGCCCTGCACTTCTCGACACCCGCACCCGACGCGGCCGAGCTCGCCGCAGGCCACGATCTGGTCATCGCGGCCGACGGCGTCAACTCCCGGATCCGGCAAGAGAATTCGGACGTCTTCCGGCCCACCCTGGACCGCCGGCACAACAAGTACATGTGGCTCGGCACGGACCTGGTCTTCGAGGCGTTCCAGTTCTTCATCCAGCAGACCGAGTGGGGGACCATGCAGGTCCACGGCTACCCCTACTCCGACGGCGGTTCCACCTTCATCGTCGAGATGCACGAGGACGTGTGGCGGCGAGCGGGCTTCGACGCCACCGAGAACGTCCAGTTCCCGCCCGGTGCTTCGGACGACCAGGCCGTCGACCGCATCGCCGAGATCTTCGCCGCCGAGCTGGACGGCCACCGGCTGTTCGCGAACAACTCGCGCTGGCTCGACTTCACCACCGTGCGCAACGAGCGCTGGCACCACGGCAACACCGTGCTCCTCGGCGACGCGGCCCACACCGCGCACTTCTCGATCGGCTCGGGAACCAAGCTGGCGATGGAGGACGCACTCGCGCTCGCCGCCTGCCTCCATGAACACCCGGACCTCCAGGAGGCGTTGACGGCCTACGAGAGCGAGCGGCGGCCCGTCGTCGAATCCACCCAGCGGGCCGCACAGGCCTCGCTGGAGTGGTTCGAGAACATCGGCGGATACGTCCACCAGGAGCCGGTCCAGTTCTGCTTCAACCTGCTCACCCGGTCGCGCCGGATCACCTACGACAACCTGCGCACCCGCGACCCGGAGTTCGCCGACCGCGTGGACCGCGCCTTCGCCGCCTCCCAGGGACTCGACGGCATCGTGCCCGCGATGTTCCAGCCCTTCCGGTTGGGGCGGCTGGAGTTGAAGAACCGGGTCATCGTCTCCCCGATGGACATGTACTCCGCCGTCGACGGCGTGCCGGGCGACTTCCACCTCGTCCATCTGGGATCCAAGGCGATGGGCGGCGCCGGGCTGGTGATGACCGAGATGGTCTGCGTCTCACCCGAGGGCCGCATCACCCCCGGCTGCAGCGGCCTGTGGACCGACGCCCAACGGGACTCCTGGGCCAGGATCGTGTCCTACGTGCACCAGCAGAGCACCGCCCGGATCGGCCTCCAACTCGGCCACTCGGGCCGCAAGGGCTCCACCCGGCTCATGTGGGAGGGCATGGACGAGCCGCTCCACGACGGCAGTTGGGACGTCGTCGGCCCGTCACCCCTGCCCTACGGGGCCGGATCGCCCGTGCCGCGCGAGGCCACCCGCGCCGACCTGGACCGGATCACCGCCGAGTTCGTCGCCGCCGCCCGGCGCGGCGCCGACGCGGGCTTCGACCTGCTAGAACTGCACTGCGCGCACGGCTACTTGCTGTCGTCCTTCCTCTCGCCGATCGCCAACCGGCGCACCGACGAGTACGGCGGGCGGCTGGAGAACCGACTCCGCTACCCGCTGGAGGTGTTCGACGCGGTCCGCGCCGCCTGGCCGGCCGAGCGGCCCGTGATCGTCCGCATCTCCGCGACCGACTGGGCACCGGACGGGAACACCGAACACGACGCGGTGGAGATCGCCCGCGCCTTCATCGCCCATGGCGCGGACGCGATCGACGTCTCCTCGGGCCAGGTCACCAAGGACGAGCGCCCCGCATACGGCCGCTCCTACCAGACCCCGTTCGCCGACCGGATCCGGCACGAAGTCGCCGCCGCCACCGGCACGGCGGTCATCGCGGTGGGCGCCATCGCCTCCTACGACGACGTGAACTCCATCCTGCTGGCCGGCCGCGCCGACCTGTGCGCCATCGGCCGCACCCACCTCTACGACCCGCACTGGACCCTGCACGCCGCGGCCGAGCAGAACTACCGGGGTGCCGCCGCCGACTGGCCCCTGCCGTTCAGCGCCGGCAGCCGCAAGCCGCCCAGCTCGCGGACCGACGCCGTACGGCCGCGCCTGTCGCTGCTGAGGACCGGCGAGCACGAGCAGACCGTCCACCTGCGATGGACGCCGACCCGTGAACCGGCCCCCGTCGTCTGAGCCGGTGGACGGCGCGGACCTCGCCCGCGCCGTCCACCGGTGCCGCGTCGAATGGATGGACACCGACGCGGCCGGACACCACCACAACACCGCCGTCGTGCGGTTCGTCGAGGCGGCCGAAGCAACCCTCATGCGGAACTGCGGCGCAGCGGGCTACTTCGGCGCCGCACCCCGGGTGCGGTACGAGGTCGACTTCACCTCCCCGCTCTGGTTCGGCCAGGACGTCACGACCATCCTTGTGGTCGAGCGGATCGGGACGACCTCCCTCACCCTCCGGTTCGAGGTCTGGGGGGAGGAGACCGACCAGCACCCGCGCTCACTCGCCGCCGCAGGGCGCTATGTGACCGCCTACGTCCCCGCCGGGCACCGCAGTGCCGTCCCGTGGCCCGACGCGTGGACCGCGGCCTGGAAGCAGGGCGGGTCGGCCGGGAAGCCGCCCTGACACGGACCGTCCCGGATGACGGCGCCGACCGCGGCCAGAGCGCCCGGCCCGTGCGGGGCTGCCCCTTCAGACACAGGTTGCTGCCCCTGCGTACCTGGCCTCGCGGGTCACGAGCGCGGTAGGCAGGAACAGTTCGTTTTCCACTGCCGGGAGAGTCGCGCATGCATGCCCGAGACACCGCCAAGAAGCCCAGTGGCGAGAGCGCCGAACGCGTATCGGTCACCACCGGTGCCCGTCGGTCCGCCGCCGGCGGAGAGGTCATGTCGCCGCAGGCGCTCCTCGCCCTGCAGCGCAACGCCGGCAACGCCGCCGTTGTCCAGATGCTCCGGCGGGGCGGGCCCCAGGCGCAGCCCCAAAGCCCCGCTCTGCACCAGCACGGCGCGGGCTGCGGACACCAGGCGGCCGTGCAGCCCACGGTTCAGCGCTCCAGAGTCCATGACGTCCTGCGTGCCGGCGGCCGGCCTCTCGACAGGGCCGTGCGCACCGAGATGGAGGCCCGGCTCGGCGCCGACTTCTCCGATGTCCGGCTGCACACCGACAGCGCCGCCCGCTCGTCCGCAGCCGAGGTCGGAGCCCGCGCCTACACCTCCGGCAACCATGTCGTCATCGGCGACGGCGGAGCCGACAAGCACACCTTGGCTCACGAGCTCACCCATGTCATCCAGCAACGGCAGGGGCCCGTCGCCGGGACCGACACCGGCAGCGGCCTCAAGGTGTCGGATCCCTCCGACCGCTTCGAGCGCGAGGCCGAGGCCAACGCCACCCGGGTGATGTCGGGACCGGCCCCCCGGGAGAACCGCTCCGAACCGGCCGCCGAGGCCGCCCCGGCCCTGCTGCAGCGCTCGGCCCCGTCCATCCAGCGGACGCGACTGGCCAGCGGCAAGATCGCGTTCACCAACGTGTCCGTCAAGTATCCGGAGTCCCAGCAGAAGGCCATGCGAGTCCTCGGCCTGCTCTCGTCCCACCCCGGCATCACGCAGTTCCTCGATGGCCGCACCTGTGAGATCACTCTGGAGAAGCGCACCACCGAGACCCCCGCCGACGTGATCGACAAGGGGCCCGATGGCGTCTTCGTCACGCTGGCCGCCTACTACTTCGAGAACTACGACATCGGCTACATCGCCGGGATGCTCTGCCACGAGTTCGGCATCCACCCGCTCGCGGAGCAGAAGCTCGGCCCGGGTGAGGAGGACGGCTTCAAGGGGATGCCCTTCCCCGTGCCGGGCCTCGAAGGCGAAGACCGGGGCGGCCCCGACGGCTTCGTCTCCATGAACTCGGAGACCGCGAAGCAGGGCGACCACGTGCTCGGCGCCATCCCCGGCAGCCCGCGCTACACGATCTACCTCGATGTCGCCCTGCAGATGGCCGATCTCCTCTTCAGGGAGGCGGAGCAGCAGGAGCCGGGCGCCCAGAAGAAGGACGTGACCGACCTCATCGACTGCTTCCTGATGGACGTCGCCTCCATCGCCGCCACCAACGACGACCGCAAGCGCGGCGTGCCGCGCCCCGGCAACTCCGAGGGCGAGGCGGTCCGCCGCGACATCGCAACCGTCTACAACAGCTACAAGGGGCGCATCTCGCGCGACCTGTCCGTCGAGCGCCAGGAGAAGATCGCCCCGCTCTTCCCCGCGGACAAGACGCCGCAGGGGGTCAAGGACGACTTCACCACCCTGATCACACGCGTCGGCAAGGGCGTTCTGTGGGCCTGGAGCATCAACAACTCCTGAGCGCCGGTACGAAGGTGGGCTCACAGCGGGTCCACCGTGATCGTCAGCCGTTCCGGGGGAAAGAGCTCCGCGCCCACAACCGTGATGCGTGGGCCGTCCTGGTCCTGTCCCACTCGCACCCGCAGCTGCGGGGTGTCGCTCAGCTCGCGGAGGTCGATCACGGAGCAGCCGGTCGGGTCCGGATACAACCGGAGGCTCTCCATGCCGGGGAAGACCTCCAGCAGACGCCCCAGCGGCTGGCCGTCGGCCACGTAGGACAGGTGGACGTCCGTGACGGTGGGAATGGCCGACGGCGGCGTCCAGTCGGTGAACTCGTAGCCGCTGAGCAGGAGTTCGGTCAGCTGTGGCAGCTGGGTCAGGATGTCGAGTGAGCGGCCGCGCGGGCGCCGGTCAGGCCGGTCCACGATCGTCAGGTCGGCCAGCGGCAGGCCACGCAGCGGTTCGAGGTCCAGGAGGCTCGGGCAGCTCGACAGTCGCAGCTTCCGCAGCCGGGTCCACCCGCGGAGGAAGGAAAGGTCCCGCAGACCGTCGAGACCGGAGAGCCCGAGGCTCTCGACACTCTCTCCCAGGAACGCCCACTCAGCGCCGTCGAAGCCCTTGACCCCCGCCAGATCCAGACCCCAAGGCGGCTGCAGGGCCCTCAGCGCGTGCAGCTGCGACCGGGACGTGATGACGATCGTCCCGCAGGAGAGGTCGGCCCGTGCCAGTACCCGGGAGGCGAACTGCCGTTCGTCGAAGTGGCGCCACTGGCAGAGCGCCCCCGCCGTCAGTATGCCCACACCGCCGTCGGCCAGTTCCGCCAGGAGATCCAGCGCCGCACCCCCGCCGATCGAGCCCAGCAGGAAGGTCATCCGCCACGCCACGTCGAGGTCCAGCTCCTGCCCGCCCCGCAGCGCCACTTCGCGGAGCAGCGGGACCAGATCCTCGCCCGCACTGGCGAGTTGACGCCATCGGGTAGGGTCGGCGAGCAGGTCCGTCAGCTGCTCCCGGCAGCACTCCAGCACCGACTCCCTTACGCTCCGGTCGAGTTCGGGCGCGTACGGGAGGCAGCCGGCAGCGAGCAGGACGACGTCCGACTTCCGTTCGCCGGACGTCCGCCCGACCTCGGCGAGGATCCGCTCGAAGAGCTCGGCCCGGTCGCGGCGGCCGCAGTGCCCCATGGTCATCCGGATGACGTCGCCCCAGCGTTCGTCGGCCGCGTGGCCCACCAGCATGCCGAAGTCGCGCTCCTCCTGGATCTCCATCGCGGCCAGGTAGTCCTGGAACGTCCGGTGGATGAACTGGAAGGTCTGGACGCTGGTTTCGGTGATCAGGCCGCTCCGGTTGAGCAGATGGAGGTAGGCGGCCTCGGCGTCACCCTGTCGCGCGGCGTTGGGCAGGTCGCGCAGCGCGCGCTCCAGTTGGGAGACGGCGTCCTGGTGCCCGCCCTCGACCTGGTTGTTGCGCACCAACCAGTGGGCGATCCGCCGCAGCATCGCGAGCTGCTCGGCCTCGGACAGCTGCAGCCGCTCCGGGCTGGGGATCCGGCGGCTCTGGTCCCGCCTGGCCAGCATCATCGTCAGGGCGTCGCGGTAGATCTCCATGCGGTGGCTGGGCAGGACTCCGTGCGACTCCCGGTTCAGCGCACAGATCATCGCGCACAGCAGGGGGCTGTCGGTGAGTTGGGAGAGGTCGGACGAACCCGCCAGCGCCCGCGTCAGGTCGTCCCTGTCCCGTTCCACCAGTGCCGTCTGCCGCGCGACCTCGGCGGGCGGGTCGTCGGGCGAGAGCGTTTCCTGGAGGGACGCCCGGTGCCAGCGCTCGATGAACCGGTCCCGGTCCTCCTCGCCCAAGCCGCAGAGCGACAGTTCCTCGAAGCCGAGATGGTCCAGCCAGCCCGGCGGGACCGCCGACGGGCGCACCGTGGCCAGGGTCCACACCCGGGGGTAGTGGCGGAGCAGGTTGTCGAGCCATTCGAGGACCTCCTCGCGCTGCGCGGCGGGCACCTCGTCGAGCCCGTCGATGAGCAGGAGCGCCCGTCCGCTCCCGAGCACCCGGTGGGCCCAGCCGCTGGGTTGCTGCTCGGCGCACATGCGGCCGTCGAGGTCCAGGAACTCCTCCGGGCGGGGCTGCAGGTTCCCCCGCCGGAACAGCTTGCGCAGTTGGAGGACCAGGGGTATCCGGTGGTTCAGCTCGGCGAGCTCCTCGCCCAGTCCGCCGACCATCGCCCGGACGGCGAGCCACTGCACCAGCGTGGTCTTGCCCGATCCGGCCTGTCCGCGCAGCAGCACCCTGCTGCGGCCGCTGAGCACGCGTTCGACGCGCTGCGGTCCGGTGGTGAGCCCGCCGAAGGCCCGGGCTCCCGGCGGACCGAAGGCGGCGGCGGCCCGGGTCGCGGGGCGGGCTTCCAAGCTGAGGTACGCCGTGTCGAGTGCCCAGCCACCGCGGGTTGGGCCGGTGGACTGCCGCAGGCCGAAGATCCGGATCCGACCGTAGTCGACACCGATGGCCGCGGCGTACGCGCGCTCGAAGCGGCGGTCATGCACCGCGTCGGACGCCACGTCGACCGGCTGCGGCGGCAGGTCGGGAAGGTACTCCGCGACCGCCTGCCGGAATCCGGGGTCGCCGAGGAGCGCGGCGGCGGGGACGGCCTCGATCCGCGAGTGTCCGTGGACGCCCGGCCGGTGGTCGGCGACCACGACGCCCATGAGGAAGTCCTGGTGGAAGAGGGCCGCGCCGGACATGCCGGCCCATGGGGAGGCCGCCGCGGGGACGGTCACGGGAACGTGGTGGTCGTCCGCGAGGACGTAGCGTCCGGCGACGAGCGAGGTGCCGGGCAGGAAGGTTCCGGCCAGCTGTTCGCTGTCCGTGCGGCGGCTGTGCCGGCCCCTGAGCGGGAAGCCCGTCGCATGACAGTTCCTCAGCGGCTGCACGCTGTCGGTACGGCCCCAGTCGAGGGGCGCGAACCGGGCGGCCGTGTCAGGACCGACGAGATCCTCCCCGGCCAGGAGCAGCGCCGTGTCCTGGGCGTCCGTTCCCCGGCTCGCCAGCCACACCACCCGGCACTCGACCGCGCGGCTGCCCGGCACGGCCACGTGACAGGTTCGCTCCGCCTCGCCGACGACGTGCGCGGCGGTCAGGACGACGCGCGCCGTGAGCAGGTACCCGCTTCCCTGGACCCGGCCCTGCACCCAGGCCACCCGCTCGGCGGAGGACGTCACGCCTCGCCCTCACCGGCCGGACCGGCACCGAAGGGGTCGAGCGAGCCGAGGTCCGGATTCCCCACCAGGACGCTGTCGTCAGAGCCGGCCAGCCTCGGAGTGAGGGTCACCGACACCTTCTGGACCTGGTTCTGCGTCAGCCCGCCCTCCAGATCGCCGGACAGCACCCACGCCTTGAACCCGCCCTTCGCCCGCGCGTCCCGCTTCAGCTCGACCGTGAAGTCGAGTGTCACCGGCCCGACTTCGAATTGGATCGCTTGGCCGGCACCCCGCGCCGCCGCGTCCGACAACTGCTGGCGGATCACCTCTATCGCGTCGGACAGTTCGATGCCGTGGTCCATCACTGCAGCCCCCATGTGTTCGGATGTGTCGCCGAGTTGAGGGTATCGGCCATCGACAGGGCGCCGTGTCGTCGCCCGCTGACGGGCAGGAGGGGCCCCAAGCGGTCGGGCCGGCGGGGCATCAGGCCTGGTCCGGCCCGCCACACTCGACACCGGTGATGACGAAAGCCGTTGAGGCGCAGTCATGGGTGCTCGGCCCGGGCGGTGCCCGAGCCGCAGCCGTGCCCTTGGTGTCTGACGCCGGTGCGGCTTCTGCAAGGGGGAAGTGGAGCGTCGTCGTTGCTGGTGCCGACTGATGCCCCCTTGGCACCTGGCGGTTCGTGCGTCTGCGGCCGGTGTCGAGCCGACCGCAGCCCTTCAGAGGGAGGAGAGAATGAGTCGAGTACCTGTCAAGGGTTCTAACCGACTGTTGAATCTAGTAAGTTCGACTATGACAACTGGAGGGGAACCTCGCGATCGGTGAGGCCGGTGGGCCACACGGTTCCGGGCCCCGCGCCGTCGCAAGGGGCTTAAAGGTGACCAGTAGAGCCGAGTTGCTTGACCAGTGGACCCGGGTCCTGGCGGTCGAGGGTGCTTTAGGAGACCTGTCGTGACGTCAGGGGTTGGTCGCCTGCTGGCCGTCAGTGACCTGCATGTCGGGATGGCCGACAACCGGCCGATCATCGAGTCGCTGCGGCCGGGATCGGACGAGGACTGGCTGATCGTCGCGGGCGATGTCGCGGAGCTGTCCGACGACATCGAATGGGCCCTGCGGCTGCTGGCCGGCCGCTTCGCCAAGGTGATCTGGACCCCGGGGAACCACGAGTTGTGGACCCCTCGGGAGGATCCGGTCCAACTGCGCGGCGCCGAGCGCTACGCACACCTGGTGGCCCGATGCCGCGAGTTGGGAGTGGTCACGCCGGAGGACCCGTATCCCGTCTGGCGAGGGCCCGGTGGGCCGGCGGCGATCGCGCCCGTGTTCACGCTGTACGACTACAGTTTCCGCGCGCCCGGTCTGACGGTGGAACAGTCGCTGCAGCAGGCGGACGAAGCGGGCATCGTGTGCACGGACGAGTTCCTGCTGGACAATTGGCCCTACCCCTCCCGCGCGGAGTGGTGCCGCGCCAGGGTCGCCGAGACCGAACGGCGGCTGGCCGCCCACGATCCGGACATCCCTTTGGTGCTCGTCAGCCACTGGCCGCTGCTGCGCGAGCCGACCCGCGCGCTGTGGCGCCAGGAGTTCGCTCAGTGGTGCGGTACCGAGCTGACGGAGCGTTGGCACCGTGACCACCGCACCGAGGCCGTGGTGTACGGGCATCTTCACATTCCGCGCACCACCTGGCACGACGGTGTGCGGTTCGAGGAGGTGTCGGTCGGCTACCCGCGTGAGTGGCGTCGGCGTGGTCATCCGCGCGGGCTGCTCCGGCAGATCCTGCCCGCAGCGCAGGCGCCGGTCGACGCGGATCGGTCCGTGGTCCGTCTCGAGGCGGCGTCCTCGTGATCCGCGACCTGCTGCCGGAGTGCGTCTCCGGCGTGGACGGCCGCGAGGACGTGACGGCGGCGGGCACGCTCTATCCCCAAGAGGAAGCGGTGATACAGGCGGCGGTCGAGAAGCGCCGCCGCGAGTTCACCACCGTGCGGGCGTGCGCGCGCCAGGCCATGGCCGCACTCGGCCTGGCCCCGGCGCCGGTGCTGCCCGGCCCGCGTGGCGAACCGCAGTGGCCGGCCGGGGTGGTCGGCAGCATGACCCACTGTCTCGGATACCGCGCCGCGGCGCTGGCACGGACCACGCACGTCCGCTCACTGGGGATCGACGCCGAACCGGCCGAGCCGTTGCCCGACGGCGTGCTGGAGGCCGTCGCACTGCCCGCAGAGCAGGACGAGTTGGCGGCCGCGCGCGCAGCGGACGCCCAAGTCCCTTGGGATCGGCTGCTGTTCAGTGCCAAGGAGAGCGTCTACAAGACGTGGTTCCCGCTCGCCCACCGGATGCTCGACTTCAGTGAGGCCCGGCTCTCCTTCCATCGAACACCCGGTGAGGCGACGGGCGGCACCTTCACGGCTCGGCTGCTCGCGCACGCTCCGACGGTTCCGCCCGTGTTCGAGGGCAGGTGGCTGGTTTCCGACGGCATCGTGCTGACCGCGATCGTCCTCCCGGCCGGCGACTGAGCGACTGCGGAGGGCGCGGCGCCCGTGCAGCGGCGTGTGCACTCGACCCGCAACCCGGTGCTCCGGGGTGGAAGGGGCGGTTCTCCGCTCTCAGGCCGTTTCGTGTGCATGAATGCAACAGCCGCGTGCATGCATGCAACACGAAGTACACACATTGAAAACATTGGTCCGTCAGCGAATTACGCTACCCGTGTCTGATGCCGCGGCCTGCGGCCGAGGCCGCATGTCTCCGCCAGGTTGGCGAGAACCCGTCGTTTACGGCCAAGTCCCATCGAGAACCCAAGCTTTGAAAGCATCCGCCAAGGTCAGGAAGGTGGTTTGCAATGTGAGACGAGACTTGCTTGATCAACTACTCCCGGGGTAGTGTGTGATCGAAAGCCAGAAACGACCACGGGGGACGTTCTAGGACTTCAATGGGCACATAGTGATGCTCCAGTAGATTTTTCGACACCGATGCGCATGCCTCCTGCACCCGTCTGCTAGCCGGTGCTGACTTCCGCTGCCCTAGTGCCGCGGGGATCCGGTGAAATGCCGGGGGAACACAGTGGTCGGTGTGAAACCGGGGTGCCAAAGCCTCGAACAGGTTGCGCACTCGTAAACTCCCCGGTCGCTTCAACGATTCCCGGCGGGTCCACGGCGGCCCGTCGGCCTCTCGGAAAGAAGTCGAACATCGTGGGTACTGTCCGCGTCGACGCCGGATTATGGTGCCGTCGTTTCCATCCTTCACCGCAGGCCGTTTCGCGGTTGGTCTGCTTCCCGCACGCGGGCGGGTCGGCTGCCTTCTTCCACCCGGTGTCGGCGCGGCTCGCCGGCCGCACGGACGTGGTGGCGGTGCAGTATCCCGGCCGTCAGGACCGGCGCCTCGAGCCGTGCCTGGACGACATCCACGAGCTGGCCGACCGTCTTCACGAGGTCCTGCGCGAGCAGACCGATCTGCCACTGACCTTCTTCGGCCACAGCATGGGCGCCTCGGTCGCCTTCGAGGTCGCGAGGCGCTTGGAACGCGACGGGCAGAGGCTGGCCCGCGTCTTCGTCTCCGGTAGGCGGGCACCCTCGCGTCCCCGTGACGGCGAGCAGGTCCACCTGCGCGACGACGACGGCATCGTGGCCGAGATGAAGACGCTGAGCGGCACCGATCCGGCGGTGTTCGCGGACGAGGAAATCCTGCGCATGGTCCTTCCCGCCCTGCGGGCGGACTACCGCGCCGCCGAAACGTACCGCACCGAGCCCGGCGCGGCCCTGGTCTCCCCGATCACCGCTCTGACGGGCGATGACGACCCCCGGACCTCGATCGACGACGCGCGCGCCTGGCAGGACCACACATCGGGGGATTTCCAGCTCAAGGTGTTCCCCGGTGGGCACTTCTATCTGTCCGATCGGCCTGGTGACGTGATGAACGTCCTCGCCGACCACCTGGACGGCTTGCGCATGCCCTCGTGATTTCCCGGTCGACTTCGCCGGGGTGCTGCCGGCCCACGCGGGCGGCTTCATTCCCGTGCCCGCTTCCTGACATTCTCGAAATGGTTCACGGGTGATCGCCCAAGGAGTACCTCCGGGCGCCTGTGAAGCATGCCCGTGCCATTGCGGTAAACAGCTGGACCTATGGTGTTCCAGGCTGTCCGTACCCGTTCAGAAATGATCCGTGGGATTGATTCCGGCCGTGTTCTTCCGGGGTTCGATTCCGGGTGCGTACCCCTCGCTGCCGCTGGTCGGTGTCCGAGGCAGGCGCGTTCTTCCCTGAGTTATGGAGATCTGGTGGCCGGTACCGTGCTGTCGAACAACTCGACGAATTCCATGGACACTCGCGAGCTCGTGCAGGGCGAACCCGTCGCCGTGGTCGGGATCGCCTGCCGGTTCCCCGGGGCCGATACGCCGGAGGAGTTCTGGCGGCTGCTCAGAGCGGGCAAGGACGCCGTCACGGAAGCCCCCGAGGACCGCCGGTCGGCCGAGGGTGAGGACGATCGCCCCCGCCGGGCCGGCTACCTGCGCGAGGTCGACCGATTCGACGCCGCGTTCTTCGGCATCCCCGCCGCCGAAGCCGCCGCCATGGACCCGCAGCAGCGGCTGACGCTGGAGCTGGCGTGGGAAACCCTCGAGCACGCCGGCACCCCGGCAACCCGGCTCAAGGACACCCGGACCGGTGTCTTCCTCGGTGCCATCGCCGATGACTACGCGACCCTGACCCGCCGCCGGCAGGAGCCGGGCGCCTACACCCTGACGGGCCTGCAGCGCAGCATCATCGCCAACCGCATCTCCTACTGGTTCGGCCTGCACGGGCCGAGCATCGCGGTGGACACCGGCCAGTCCTCCGCCCTGGTCGCCGTCCACCTGGCCTGTGAGAGCCTCTGGCGGGGCGCCTGCGAAATCGCGCTCGCCGGCGGCGTGAACCTCAACCTCCTCCCCGACACGACCGGGACCATCGCCCGCACCGGCGCGCTGTCCCCTGACGGCCGCTGCTACACCTTCGACGCCCGGGCCAACGGGTACGCCCGGGGAGAGGGAGCGGGCCTGGTCCTCCTCAAGCCGCTCTCCCGCGCGCTGGCCGACGGCGACACGGTCTACGCGGTGATCCGCGGTGGCGCGGTCAACAACGACGGCGGCGGAGACAGCCTCACCACGCCGAACAGGAGCGCCCAGGAAGCGGTCCTGCGGCTCGCGTACGCCCACGCCGGGGTCGAACCGGCCGAGGTCGGATACGTCGAACTGCACGGCACCGGCACCCCCACCGGCGATCCGATCGAAGCCGCGGCGCTCGGCACCGTCCTCGGCGCGGCCCGCCCGGCCGCGGCACCGCTGCCGGTCGGCTCGGTCAAGACCAACATCGGGCACCTCGAAGGAGCGGCCGGCATCGCCGGCCTGATCAAGGTGGTGCTGGCGCTCCACCATCGGGAGCTGCCGCCGAGCCTGAACCACGAGTCGCCCAACCCGCGGATCCCGCTGGACCGTTTGGGCCTGCGCGTCAACACGGAGCTCAACCCGCTGCCGCGCACCGGGACACCGCCGGTCGCCGGGGTCAGCTCCTTCGGCATCGGCGGAACCAACTGCCACCTGGTGCTCTCCGCAGTGGCACCCGTGGCACCCACGACAGCGGACCTGGCGGTCGAGGATCCCGGACCGGCGGCGCTCCTGCCCTGGGTGCTCTCCGGCCGCGGCGAGCCGGCCCTGCGCGCCCAGGCCCGACGCCTGGCGGACCTCCTGGCCGAACAGCCGGACCTCCGGCCGGCCGACGTCGCCCTGACCCTGGCGACCGCCCGGACGCACCTCGAGCAACGCGCCGTCCTGCTCGGATCATCGACCGAGCAGTTCCGCAGCGCACTCACCGCACTGGCCGCCGGAGACACCTTCACCGGCCTGGTCACGGGCACGGCCGCGACAGGCACCGACGGACCTGTCTTCGTCTTCCCCGGACAGGGCAGCCAGTGGGTCGGCATGGCCGCCGAACTCCTCGACACCGCACCGGTGTTCCGGCAGCAGATCGACGACTGCGCCGAAGCGCTGGCGCCCTACGTCGACTGGTCCCTGACCGGCGTCCTGCGCAACGAACCGGACGCCCCGCCGCTCGACCGGGTCGACGTGGTGCAGCCGGTCCTGTTCGCCGTGATGGTGTCGCTGGCGGCACTGTGGCGCTCCCATGGAGTGCGGCCCTCCGCAGTGATCGGCCACTCCCAGGGCGAGATCGCCGCGGCCTGCGTCGCCGGTGCGCTCTCCCTCGACGACGCGGCCCGCGTGGTCGCCCTGCGCAGCCACGCCCTGATCGCGCTCTCCGGGCAGGGCGGCATGACGGCCGTGCCGCTCCCGGCGGACGACGTCGCCGAACGGCTCCGCCGCTTCGGGGGGCGGCTGTCCATCGCAGCCGTCAACGGCCCCCGCTCGACGGTCGTCGCCGGCGAACCGGACGCCCTCGACCAGCTGCTCGCCGACTGCCAGGCCGACGACGTCCGCGCCAAGCGCATCGCCGTCGACTACGCCTCCCACTCTCCCCAGGTCGAGGCGATCGAGCACCGGCTGGCGGAACTGCTCGCGCCGATCACCGCCCGCACTACGGACATCCCGTTCTACTCCACCCTCACCGGCCGGCTCATGGACACCGCCGGGCTGGACGCCGGCTACTGGTACCAGGGGCTCCGGCACGCCGTCCGCTTCCAGGACGCGCTCCAGGCCGCGTTCGACGACGGCCACCACACCGTGATCGAGGTCAGCCCGCACCCCGTCCTGACCATGGGAGTGCAGGAGAGCGCCGAGGCCGTCGGTGCCGACGTCCGGGTGCTGGGCACGCTGCGACGCGACGAAGGCGGCCATGACCGCTTCCTCACCGCACTCGCCGAGGCACACGCCCACGGCACCGCCGTCGACTGGCACACCGTCTTCGCCGGCACCGGTGCCCGGCGGACCTCACTGCCGACCTACCCGTTCCAGCGGCAGCGGTACTGGCTCGGCGAGTCCACCACCGGCACCGTCGACACCGACGAGCCGGCCACCGTTCCCGCGCTCGTACGGCAGCTCGCCGAGGCACCCGAGGCGGAACGCGAGGAGCTGCTGCGCGCCGCGATCCTCGGGCAGATCGCGACCATCCGCGGTACGGACGTTCCCGACCAGCAGAGCGCCCGGACCACCTTCAAGGAGCTGGGTCTGGACTCCCTGGGCGCGATGGACCTCAGGTCCCGGCTCATGGCACTCACCGGCCTCCGGCTGCCGGCCGGCCTGCTCTTCGACCACCCGACGCCCACGGCCCTCAGCCGCCACCTGCTGCGACTGCTGGCCGCCGCAGCAGCCGACGGCGGTGGTACGCCGGTCAAGGATCGCCGCACGGCCCCCGAAACCGCCCCTGCCGCGTCCGAGGCGCCCGACGCGCTCGACGACGAGCGGATCGCCATCGTGGGCATGGCCTGCCGTTTCCCCGGCGGGGTCCACTCGCCCGAGGACCTCTGGCAGTTGGTGGCGAACGGCGTGGACGCCATCACCGACTTCCCCACCGACCGGGCCTGGGAACAGAACGGCCCGGAGGCCGACTACGCCCCCGGGGCGGATTCCTGCTGGACGCGGCCGAGTTCGACGCCGAGTTCTTCGGGATCTCGCCGCGTGAGGCACTGGCGATGGACCCGCAGCAGCGGCTGCTGCTGGAGACCTCCTGGGAGGTGCTGGAGCGTGCCGGCATCGACCCGGACACCCTGTACGGCAGCCGGACCGGTGTGTTCGTGGGCGCCATGGCGCAGGAGTACGGGCCCCGGCTGCACCAGTCGACCGGAGTCGTCGCCGGTCATGTGCTGACCGGTACCACTGCGAGCATCCTCTCCGGCCGGATCGCGTACAGCCTGGGCCTGGAGGGGCCGGCGGTGACGGTGGACACGGCGTGTTCGTCGTCGCTGGTGGCGCTGCACCTGGCGGTTCAGGCGCTGCGTTCGGGCGAGTGCGAGCTGGCGCTTGCCGGGGGAGCGACCGTCATGGCCAACCCCGGCATGTTCGCCGAGTTCTCGCGCCAAGGCGGGCTCGCGGCGGACGGTCGGTGCAAGGCGTTCGCGGATGCGGCGGACGGCACGGGCTGGGCCGAGGGTGTCGGCGTGCTGCTGGTGGAGCGGCTGTCGGATGCCCGCCGCCTGGGTCACAAGGTGCTTGCGGTGGTGCGGGGTTCGGCGGTGAACCAGGACGGTGCGTCGAATGGTCTGACCGCGCCGAACGGTCCGTCGCAGCAGCGGGTGATCCGGCAGGCGCTGGCGAATGCGCGGCTGGCGGTGGGTGATGTGGACGCGGTGGAGGCGCACGGCACGGGGACGCGGTTGGGTGACCCGATCGAGGCGCAGGCCCTGATGGACACCTACGGTCAGGGGCGCGCGGCTGAACGGCCGTTGCTTCTGGGGTCGTTGAAGTCGAACATCGGCCACGCCCAGGCTGCTGCCGGTGTGGGTGGCGTGATCAAGATGGTGATGGCGATGCGGGAGGGTGTGCTCCCGCGGACGCTGCACGTGGACGCGCCGTCGCCGCATGTGGACTGGTCGGCGGGTGCGGTGGAGTTGCTGACGGAGCCGCGGACGTGGCCGGAGACGGGCCGGGTGCGTCGGTCTGCGGTGTCGTCGTTCGGGATCAGCGGGACGAATGCGCACGTGATCCTGGAGCAGGCGGAGGAGCCTGCGGAGGTGGCGGAGTCGGGGGCGTTGGTTGGGTTTCCGGTGGTGCCGTTGGTGGTGTCGGGTAAGTCTGAGGAGGCGGTGCGGGGTCAGGCTGCGGCGCTGTTGGAGTGGGTGCGTGAGGGTGATGTCCGGGTGCTGGATGCGGCGTTCTCGGTGTTGACGTCGCGTTCGGTGTTCGAGCGTCGGGCGGCTGTGGTGGCGGCTGATGGTGGTGAACTGCTCGCTGCTCTGGGTGGGTTGGCGTCGGGTGCGGTCGGGGTGTCGGGTGTGGTGTCTGGTCGGTTGGGGGTGGTGTTCTCGGGTCAGGGTTCGCAGTGGGCGGGCATGGGGCGGGAGTTGGGTGAGGCGTTCCCGGTGTTCGCCCAGGCGTATGAGGCGGTGTGTGCGCAGCTGGGGGTGGAGCTGCCGTCGGATGACTTGATCCATCAGACCGGGTTTGCGCAGCCGGGGATTTTCGCGTTGGAGGTGGCGCTGTATCGGTTGTTGGAGTCGTGGGGTGTGACGGCTGGGGTGTTGGCCGGGCATTCGGTGGGTGAGATCGCTGCCGCGCATGTGGCGGGGGTGCTGTCGCTGGAGGATGCGTGTGCGTTGGTGGTGGCGCGTGGGCGGTTGATGCAGGCGCTGCCGGCGGGTGGCGCGATGGTGGCGGTCGGCGGGTCCGAGGAGACGGTCCGCGAGGTGCTGGCGCAGGCCGAGGGTGTGTGGGTGGCGGCGGTGAACGGTCCGTCGTCGGTGGTGCTGTCCGGGCACGAGGAACCGGTGTTGGCGGCTGCCGAGCGTCTGGCCGAGCAGGGCTGCCGTACGCGGCGCTTGACGGTGAGTCATGCGTTCCACTCGGGTCTGATGGATCCGATGCTGGAGGAGTTCGCGGGCGTCGTGGCCGGGTTGGAGTTGCGGGAGCCGATGCTGCCGCTGGTCTCCACGGTGACCGGCCGGGTGGAGTCGGAGTTGTGGACGCAGCCGCAGTACTGGGTGCGTCAGGTCCGCGAGGCGGTGCGATTCGCTGACGGTGTCGCCGCCATGCTGGACTTGGGTGTTGGCAGCTTCGTCGAGGTCGGGCCGGATGCGGTGCTGTCCGGGATGGTTGCTGAGTGCCTGCCGCAGGACGGCCCGGCCCGCAGCGTGGTGCCGACCATGCGCTCGGGCCGCGACCAGGTCCGCGCTGCCGTGGAGGCGCTGGCGCGCCTGCACGCCACCGGCACCCCAGTCGCCTGGCCCGCGCTGTTCGAGGGCTCCGGCGCCCGCCGCGTCGACCTGCCGACGTACGCGTTCCAGCGCCGCCGTTACTGGCTGCACGCGCCCGGAGCAGCCGGCGAGGTGGGCGCAGCAGGCCTGGACGCGCCGGATCACCCGCTCCTGAGGGCTGCCGTGACGCTCGCCGGGTCCGGCGAGGTCCTGATGACCGGCCGCCTCTCGCTGGCCACCCATCCCTGGCTCGCGGATCACGCCGTGCTGGGCGACGCCATCGTTCCCGGTACCGCGCTGCTGGAACTGGCGCTCCGGGCCGGCGCGGAGGTCGGCTGCGGGCTGGTCGAGGAACTCACCATCCAGGCTCCTCTGGTGCTGCCCGCAGTCGGCGGCATCCTGCTCCAGCTCTCCGTCGGAAGGCCGGATCAGGGCGGCCGACGTACCGTCGAGCTCCACTCCCGGCCCGAGTACGGTCCGGACGAGATCCCGTGGACGCTCAACGCCGCAGGCACTCTGGCCCCACAGCAGTCCGAGCCGTCCGAGAGCAGCACGGTCTGGCCCCCGGAGGGTGCGACCGAAGTCGCGATCGACGGGTTGTACGACCGCCTCTCGGAGCTCGGCTTCGCCTATGGTCCGGCCTTCCAGGGGCTGCGTACCGTGTGGCGTCACGGTGACCGCACCTATGCAGAGGTCGCACTGCCGGCGGATCAGCACGGCACCTCGTTTGCTCTCCACCCCGCGCTGCTGGACGCCGCTCTGCACGCGGTGGCGTTCGGCGCACCCGACCTGCCGTCGAACGGCACCCTGCCGTTCTCCTGGAGCGGTGTCCGCCTCCACGCCGAGGCCGCGTCCAGCCTGCGGGTCCGGTTCACGCCTGTCGGCAGTGGGACGGTCGCCCTGGACGTCACCGACGAGTTCGGGCAGCCGGTCGCATCGATCGACGCCCTTGCTCTGCGCCCGGTCAGCGCCGAGCGCCTGCGGGCCGCCCGGACCTCGTTCCACGAGTCGCTCTTCCAGGTCACCTGGTCGGGCGCGCCGATGCCCGCACCGTCGGAGGCGACCCGTGCCGTGGTCGGTGGCCCGCTGACGGACGGCGACGAGTGCTTCCCCGACCTCGCCACCCTGGCCCGTGCGGTCGATGCCGTCCGTCCGGCGCCCGACGTCCTGCTGCTCGCCCCTGAGCCGCGTCTGGAGGGCGGTGAGGGACCGGAGGCGGTGCGCGCCTCGGTCCGGCACCTGCTGGCCGACCTGCAGTCCGCGCTGGCCGACGAGCGGTTCGGCGATGCCACGATCGCCGTCGTGACCAGGAACGCCGTGTCCACCGGTGGAGAGCCGCCGCAGCTGCCCCAGGCTGCCGCCTGGGGTCTCGTGCGGGCTGCTCAGACCGAGCACCCGAACCGGATCGTCCTGATCGACCTGGACGAGCAGGACTCCTCCGTGGCCGCGGTGCCGGCTGCACTGGCCTCCGGTGAGCCGCAACTGGCCGTCCGATCCGGCGAGTTGCTCGTCCCCCGGCTCGGCCGGGTGCCCTCCGGGGACGACACCCCGGTGGTCTTCGGTGCCATGGGCACCGTCCTGCTGACCGGCGCGACCGGCACCCTCGGGGCGCTGCTGGCCCGTCACCTGGTGACCGGGCACGGCGTGCGCCACCTGCTGCTGCTCAGCCGTCGCGGGGCGGCCGCACCAGGGGCGACCGAGCTGGTCGACGAGTTGGCCGCACTCGGCGCGACCGCCCAGGTGGCGGCCTGCGACGCGGCCGATCGGGACGAGTTGGCGGCGGTCATCGCGGCCATCCCCGCCGACCGGCCGCTGGTGGGCATCGTGCACGCCGCCGGTGTCCTCGACGACGGCGTCATCGAGTCCCTCACACCCGAGCGGACCGACGCCGTGCTCCGCCCGAAGGTCGACGCGGCCTGGCACCTGCACGAGCTGACCGCCGACCTGGACCTGCGGGCCGTGGTGTTCTTCTCGTCCATCGCCGGTGTCCTCGGGAATGCCGGTCAGGGCAACTACGCTGCGGCGAACGCCTTCCTGGACGCCTTCGCCCAGCGGCTGCGCGACCAGGGCGTCCCCGCGACCTCGCTGGCCTGGGGGCTGTGGGACCAGCGCGGCGGCATGTCGGGCAGCCTCGACCAGGCAGGCGTCGACCGACTTGCCCGCTCGGGTCTGCTGCCGCTGGGGGCCGCCGAGGGCCTGGCGCTGTTCGACGCGGCGCTCGCCGGCCCCCAGGCCGCCGTGGTGCCCGCCCGGCTCGACCTCGCGGCGCTGCGCGAACGCGCGGACGGCGCACCGGTCCCCGTCCTGCTCAGCGCCCTGGCGCCGGCACCGGCGCGGCGGACGCTCGACGCCAGGAGGCGTGCGGCGGGCACGCTGGCCGACCGCCTGCGCGGTGTCGCCCCGGCCGAGCGCGAGCGCCTCGTCCTCGACCTGGTCCGGACGGAGGCGGCCGCGGTTCTCGGCTACGCGTCGAAGAACGCTGTCACCGAAGGCCGGGCGTTCAAGGAGCTGGGCTTCGACTCGCTCTCGGCCGTCGAGCTGAGGAACCGGCTCAACACCGCCACCGGCCTGCGCCTGCCGACCACCCTGCTGTTCGACTACCCGACGCCCGGCGAGCTGGCCGCCCACCTGTGCGGCGAGGTCTCGGATGACGCCGAGCTCTCCGGGGCGGACCAGGCGACTGTCGGCCGTTCGGCTGCGGTGGGTGCGTCGGATGAGCCGATTGCGATCGTGGGGATGAGTTGCCGGTATCCGGGTGGGGTGCGGTCGCCGGAGGAGTTGTGGCGGCTGGTCGCGGGCGGGGTGGATGCGGTTTCGGGGTTCCCGGCGGATCGTGGGTGGGATCTGGCGGCGTTGTATGACCCGGATCCGGATGTGCGTGGGACGTCGTATGCCCGTGAGGGTGGGTTCCTGCACGAGGCGGCCGAGTTCGACCCGGCGTTCTTCGGGATCTCGCCGCGTGAGGCGCTGGCGATGGACCCGCAGCAGCGGCTGCTGCTGGAGGCGTCCTGGGAGGCGTTCGAGCGGGCCGGCCTGGACCCGGAGTCGCTGCGGGGCAGCCGCACCGGTGTGTTCGCCGGGGTGATGTACCACGACTACGCGACGCGGCTGGCGAACATCCCGGACGGTTTCGAGGGTTACCTCGGCAACGGCAGCGCGGGCAGCGTGGCATCCGGCCGGGTGTCGTACGTGTTCGGCCTGGAGGGGCCGGCGGTGACGGTGGACACCGCGTGTTCGTCGTCGCTGGTGGCACTGCACCTGGCGGCGCAGGCGCTGCGTTCGGGTGAGTGTGATCTGGCGCTGGCCGGTGGTGTGACGGTGATGTCGACCCCGGCGACCTTTGTCGAGTTCTCGCGGCAGCGTGCGTTGGCGGCGGACGGTCGGTGCAAGGCCTTCTCCAACGCCGCGGACGGCACGGGCTGGGCCGAGGGTGTCGGCATGCTGCTGGTCGAGCGGTTGTCGGATGCTCGTCGCCTCGGTCACAAGGTGCTTGCGGTGGTGCGGGGTTCGGCCGTGAACCAGGATGGTGCGTCGAACGGTCTGACCGCGCCGAACGGCCCGTCGCAGCAGCGGGTGATCCGGCAGGCGTTGGCGAATGCGCGCCTGACGACCGGTGATGTGGACGTGGTGGAGGCGCACGGGACGGGGACGCGGTTGGGTGACCCGATCGAGGCGCAGGCGCTGCTGGCGACCTACGGCCGGGATCGTGACGCCGAACAGCCTTTGTGGTTGGGGTCGTTGAAGTCGAACATCGGTCACACCCAGGCGGCGGCGGGCGCCGGTGGTGTGATCAAGATGGTGATGGCGATGCGGGAGGGCGTGCTTCCGCGGACCCTGCATGTCGATGAGCCATCGGCTGAGGTCGACTGGTCGGCTGGCGCGGTGCAGCTTCTGAGGGAGGGTCAGATCTGGCCTGACCGTGGGCGGGTGCGTCGGGCTGCGGTGTCGTCGTTCGGGGTGAGTGGGACGAATGCGCACGTGATTCTTGAGCAGGCGGAGGTGCCTGCGGAGGCGGTTGTTGAAGAGCCTGTGGTGGGGCTTCCGGTGGTGCCGTTGGTGGTGTCGGGCAAGTCCGAGGCGGCGGTGCGGGGTCAGGCGGCGGCGTTGGTGGAGCGGCTGGAGGCTGATCCTGGGCTGGGGTTGCTGGATACGGCGTTCTCGCTGGTGTCGTCGCGTGCGGTGTTCGGGTCCCGGGCGGTGGTGACGGGGTCGGATCGCGGTGAAGTGCTGGCTGGTTTGGGTGAGTTGGCGTCGGGTGGGGTGTCCTCGGGTGTGGTGTCGGGGTCGGTGGTTGATGGTGGTGTGGTGTTTGTTTTCCCGGGTCAGGGGTCGCAGTGGCTGGGGATGGCGGGGGAGTTGCTGGTGGCGTCGGAGGTGTTCGCGGCCCGGATGGGTGAGTGTGAGCGGGCGCTGAGCGGCTTGGTGGATTGGTCGTTGGGTGAGGTGGTGCGTTCGGGTGATGAGGGGTGGTTGGAGCGGGTTGATGTGGTGCAGCCGGTGTTGTGGGCGGTGATGGTGTCGCTGGCGGAGGTGTGGCGGTCGTACGGGGTTGAGCCGGCGGCGGTGGTGGGGCATTCGCAGGGTGAGATCGCGGCGGCGGTGGTTGCGGGTGGGTTGTCGTTGGAGGACGGCGCGCGGGTGGTGGTGCTGCGTTCCAAGGCCATCGCGGAGGAACTGGCCGGTTCGGGCGGGATGGTGTCGGTGGGCGCGGGTGCCGGTGAGGTGCGCGGACTGCTGGAGCAGTGGGGCGGCGATGGCGTGTCGGTTGCGGCGGTCAACGGCGTTGCCTCGACGGTGGTTTCGGGCCCGACCCTGCCGCTGGAGGAGTTCATGGCCTGGTGCGAGGGTCGTGAGGTGCGGGTGCGGCGGATCCCGGTGGACTACGCCTCGCATTCGCAGATGGTGGAGGGCCTGCGTGAGCGTCTGGCCCGCGACCTGGCGCCGATCGTGCCGGTCTCCGGCCAGGTGCCATTCTGGTCGACCGTGACCGGCGGCTTCCTGGACACCAAGGAGCTCGACGCCGCGTACTGGTACACCAACCTGCGTCAGACGGTGGAGTTCCGTCACGGCGTCGAAGGCCTTCTGGCGGACGGTCACGGCCTGTTCATCGAGGTCAGCTCGCACCCCGTCCTGGTTCCGGCGATCGAGGAGGTCATCGGCGAGCAGGACACCGTTGCCGCGGCGATCGGTACCCTGCGTCGTGGTGAGGGTGGCTGGGCGCGTCTGACCGCGTCCCTGGCGCAGGCCTTCGTGCACGGCGCCCCGGTCGCCTGGCCCACCCTCTTCGAGGGCACCAGCGCCCGCCGCGCCGACCTGCCCACCTACGCGTTCCAACGCCAGCGTTACTGGCTGGACGCACCCAGTGCGCCGAGCGACGCGGTCGACCTCGGTCTCAGCTCGGGTGACCATCCGCTGGTCGGGGCCACGGTGGAGCTGGCCGGCGGCGAAGGGGCGCTGTTCACCGGACGGTTGTCGCTGTCGTCCCACCCTTGGCTCGCGGACCACACCGTGTTCGGCGCCGGCATCGTGCCGGGCACGGCGCTCGTGGAGCTCGCCATGCACGCCGGACGCCAGGTCGGCTGTCCGGATCTTGAGGAGCTCACCCTCGCAGCGCCGCTCGTCCTCGCGGAGCACGGCGGGACGCAGCTGCAGCTGTCGCTCGGTGAGCCGGACGACACGGGCAGGCGAGCGGTCCGCATCTTCTCGCGACCGGAGGGGACCGGAAGCGACGCAGAGCAGTGGACCGCCCACGCGAGCGGCCTGCTGGCTCCCGAAGCTGACGGGGCACTCGCCGAGCAGCTGTCGGAATGGCCGCCGGCCGGTGCCGCACCGGTCGACGTCGACGAGCTCTACCACCGGCTGGGACTTCACGGCCTGGAGTACGGTCCGTCGTTCCGCGGCCTGCGCACCGTGTGGCGCCGCGGCGATGAGATCTTCGCCGAGGTGGAGCTTCCCGAGGCGGTGCGGAGCGACGCGGCGGCCTATGGTCTGCACCCGGCCCTTCTGGACGCCGCCCTGCACGCCCTGGGGCCGGAGGTCCTGATCGCGGACCACTCCTCCGTCCGACTGCCGTTCTCGTGGAACAGGGTCCGGCTGCGGACCGCCGGCGCGTCGGTTCTGCGGGTCAGCCTGCGACTGAACGGCTCCGAGGACGTGTCCGTCCTGGTGAGCGACGGCAGCGGCAGGCCGGTGGCCGGCGTCGAATCGCTCGCGATCCGGCCGGTTGCGGCCAGCCGGCTCGCGGGTGCCCGGAGCAGCGGTCAGGACGCCCTCTTCCGGCTGGACTGGCCGACGGTGAGCGTCGTACCGGACCGGGCCGAGGAGTCGGACGCACCGGGTCCTTGGGCAGTGCTGGGAGCGGACGACCTCGGTGTCGCGACCGCTCTGGGGCAGGCCGGCCGGCAGGTCTCCCGCCACCCGGACCTCGCCGACCTGTGCGCCGGCCTCGACGGTGGCGCACCCGTACCCGGCATCGTGCTCGCGCTGTGCACGGAGGCGAGCGGAGCCACCCAGGCGGCGGCCGCGCTCGACGCCGAGCAGCGCGCCCTCGACCTCGTGCAGTCCTGGCTGGCCGACGAGCGCCTGGCCGACGCCAAGCTGGTGCTGGTCACCCGCGGGGCGGTCGCGGTCGCGCCCGGCGACACCGAGCCGGACCCGACCTGGGCCGCAGTGTGGGGGCTGATCCGTTCCGGACAGAGCGAGAACCCGGGACAGTTCGTGCTGCTGGACCTGGACGACAGCGTGCTCTCACTAGACACCCTTGCCGCCGCGCTGCTCACGGACGAGCCCCAACTCGCCCTGCGACAGGGCGGAGCGCACGCTCCCCGGCTGGGCCGGCTCGAACTCCCGGTGGAGAGCCGGCCCTTCACGTTCGACCGGAACGGTACCGTGCTGATCACCGGCGGCACCGGCACGCTCGGCGCGCTCGTGGCACGCCACCTGGTGTCCGCGTACGGCGCCCGCCACCTCGTGCTGACCAGCCGGCGCGGCCCGGACGCCCCGGGAGCAGCCGAACTGGTCGACGAGCTGGCCGAGTCGGGAGCCGAGGCAGTCGTGGTCGCCTGTGACGCCGCAGACCGGGCCGCAGTGGCGGAACTGCTCGCCGGGCTTCCCCCGGAGCACCCGCTCACCGTCGTGGTGCACGCCGCCGGGCTGCTGGACGACGGCATCCTCTCCGCCCTGACGCACGAGCGACTCGACCGGGTGTTCCGTCCGAAGGCGGACGCCGCGGTCCATCTGCACGAGCTCACCCAGGGGCTGGATCTGGCCGCGTTCGTCCTCTTCTCCTCCCTGGTCGGCACGGTGGGAGTGGCGGGCCAGGCCAACTACGCCGCCGCGAACGCGTTCCTCGACGCGCTGGCGCAGCAACGCCGCGCCCAGGGGCTCGTCGGCTCGTCCATGGCCTGGGGCCTCTGGGACGACCCGGGCGGCATGACCGGACACCTGGACCGGACCGACCTGATGCGGCTCGGCCGGATCGGTGTGGCCCCGCTCTCCGCCGAGGACGGTCTCGCGCTGTTCGACGCCGCACTGTCCACGGACGAAGCCGTCGTCGTCCCGGCGAGGCTGAACACCGCTGCGCTGCGGCTGCTCTCCGAGGAGCCGGAGGCGCTGCCGGCGGTCCTCCGCGACCTGGTGCCGGCAGCCGCGCGGCACGCTCCCGGCGCACTCCCGGGGGCGGCTGCGGTCCGGTCGCTGGCGGAGCAGCTGGCCGCAGCCCCCGCGAGCGAGCACGAGCGCATCGTGCTGGACGAGGTCCGGAGCCACGCCGCAGGCGTGCTCGGCTACGCCCCGACCGACTCCGTCTCGGCCGACCAGGCATTCAAGGAGCTGGGCTTCGACTCCCTGACGGCCGTGGAGCTGCGCAACCGACTCAACAAGGCGACCGGGCTCCGCCTGCCGGCCACGCTGGTCTTCGACTTCCCGACCCCTCGGGAGATCGCCGACCACCTGCGGGCACGGCTGCTGGACGAGGACACCGACACGATGCCCGTCCTCGGACAACTCGACCAGCTGCGGGGCGACCTCTCCGCCCTGGAAGCGAGCGAGGCCGAGCGCGCCCAGATCACCACGCGCCTCGAAGCCCTCCTCGCCGACTGGAAGTCCGCAGCACGGAGCAGTGCGGATGACAGCGATGTGATCGAAATGGCGACGGCTACGGACGACGACTTGTTCGAGCTGATCGACAAGGAGCTCGGGCTCTCCTGACCCAGCCCGCCCACCGACCTTACTGACCGCCGCGAGCGTGGAGAGTTTCATGCAATCGACCGAGGAGAAGCTCCGGGACTACCTCAAGCGGGTCACCACCGACCTGCGCGAGGTCAAGCAGCGCCTGCGCGTGACGGAGGAGCGGGCGCACGAGCCGATCGCGATCGTCGGGATGGCTTGCCGCTACCCGGGCGGTGTGCGCTCGCCGGAGGACCTCTGGAAGCTCGTCGCGAACGGCATGGACGCCGTCTCCGAGTTCCCCACCGACCGCGGCTGGGACCTCGATCGGCTCTACCACCCCGACCCTGAGCACACGGGCACCTTCTATGCCCGTGAGGGCGGATTCCTGCACGAGGCGGCCGAGTTCGACCCGGCGTTCTTCGGGATCTCGCCGCGTGAGGCGCTGGCGATGGACCCGCAGCAGCGGCTGCTACTGGAGACCTCCTGGGAGGCGTTGGAGCGCGCGGGCATCGACCCGGTGTCGGTGCGGGGCAGTCGGACGGGTGTCTTCGCCGGGGTCATGTACCACGACTACGCGTCCCGGTTCGAGACGTCGCCCGAGGACATCGAGGCGTATCTGAGCAGCGGCAGCGCGGGCAGCGTGGCGTCCGGCCGGGTCTCGTACGTGTTCGGCCTGGAGGGGCCGGCGGTGACGGTGGACACGGCGTGTTCGTCGTCGCTGGTGGCGCTGCACCTGGCGGCCAACGCGCTGCGCCGGGGCGAGTGCGACCTGGCGCTGGCCGGCGGTGTGACCGTGATGTCCACGCCGAGGACGTTCATCGAGTTCAGCCGCCAGCGCGGCCTCTCGGCGGACGGTCGGTGCAAGGCGTTCGCGGATGCTGCGGACGGCACGGGCTGGGCCGAGGGGATCGGCATGCTCCTGGTGGAGCGGCTGTCGGACGCGGTGGCGAACGGTCACAAGGTGCTTGCAGTGGTGCGGGGTTCGGCGGTGAACCAGGACGGTGCGTCGAACGGTCTGACGGCACCCAACGGCCCGGCCCAGCAGCAGCTGATCCGCGACGCCCTGATCGACGCAGGTCTGCCCGCGCAGCACATCGACGTGGTGGAGGCGCACGGGACCGGGACGCGGTTGGGTGATCCGATCGAGGCGCAGGCGCTGCTGGCGACCTACGGTCAGGGGCGCGATGCCGAACTTCCGTTGTGGCTCGGTTCGTTGAAGTCGAACATCGGCCACGCGCAGGCGGCTGCCGGTGTCGGTGGTGTGATCAAGATGGTGATGGCGATGCGGGAGGGCGTGCTCCCGCAGACCCTGCACGTCGATGAGCCGTCGCGCGAGGTGGACTGGTCAGCGGGTGCCGTGGAGTTGCTGACGGAGTCGCGGGCTTGGCCGGAGACGGGTCGGGTGCGTCGAGCGGCGGTGTCGTCGTTCGGGGTGAGCGGGACGAATGCGCACGTGATTCTTGAGCAGGCGGAGGTGCCTGCGGAGGCGGTTGTTGAAGAGCCTGTGGTTGGCCTTTCGGTGGTGCCGTTGGTGGTGTCGGGCAAGTCCGAGGCGGCGGTGCGGGGTCAGGCGGCGGCGTTGGTGGAGCGGTTGGAGGCTGATCCTGGGCTGGGGTTGCTGGATGTGGGTCAGTCGCTGGTGTCGTCGCGTGCGGTGTTCGGGTCCCGGGCGGTGGTGACGGGGTCGGATCGCGGTGAAGTGCTGGCTGGTTTGGGTGAGTTGGTGTCGGGTGGGGTGTCCTCGGGTGTGGTGTCGGGGTCGGTGGTTGATGGTGGTGTGGTGTTTGTTTTCCCGGGTCAGGGGTCGCAGTGGCTGGGGATGGCGGGGGAGTTGCTGGGGTCGTCGGAGGTGTTCGCGGCCCGGATGGGTGAGTGCGAGCGGGCCTTGGGCGAGTTGGTGGGCTGGTCGTTGGGTGAGGTGGTGCGTTCGGGTGATGAGGGGTGGTTGGAGCGGGTTGATGTGGTGCAGCCGGTGTTGTGGGCGGTGATGGTGTCGCTGGCGGAGGTGTGGCGGTCCTACGGGGTTGAGCCGGCGGCGGTGGTGGGGCATTCGCAGGGTGAGATCGCGGCGGCGGTGGTTGCGGGTGGGTTGTCGTTGGAGGACGGCGCGCGGGTGGTGGTGCTGCGCTCTCTCGCGATCGCGGAGGAGTTGGCCGGTTCGGGCGGCATGGTGTCGGTCGGCGCGAGTGTGGATGAGGTTCGCGGACTGTTGGGGCAGTGGGGTGGGGAGGGTGTGTCGGTTGCGGCGGTCAACGGCGTTGCCTCGACGGTGGTTTCGGGCCCGACCGTGCCGCTGGAGGAGTTCATGGCGTGGTGTGAGGGTCGTGGGGTGCGGGTGCGGCGGATCCCGGTGGACTACGCCTCGCATTCGCAGATGGTGGAGGGCCTGCGTGAGCGTCTGGCCCGCGACCTGGCGCCGATCGTGCCGGTTGAGGGTCGCGTGCCGTTCTGGTCGACGGTGATAGGCGGCTTCCTCGACACCAGGGAACTCGACGCCGCGTACTGGTACACCAACCTGCGTCAGACGGTGGAGTTCCGTCACGGCGTCGAAGGCCTTCTGGCGGACGGCCACGGCCTGTTCATCGAGGTCAGCTCGCACCCTGTCCTGGTCCCGGCGATCGAGGAGGTCATCGGCGAGCAGGACACCGTTGCCGCGGCGATCGGTACCCTGCGTCGTGGTGAGGGCGGCTGGGCGCGTCTGACCGCGTCCCTGGCGCAGGCGTTCGTGCACGGCGCCCCGGTCGCCTGGTCCACCCTGTTCGAGGGCACCGGCGCCCGCCGCGTCGACCTGCCCACGTACGCGTTCCAGCATCAGCGTTTCTGGCTGGAGGTGCCGCTGCGGGGTGAGGCCGCCGTGGTGGATCCGGTGGATGAGGCGTTTTGGCGTGCTGTGGAGCAGGCGGATGTGTCGTCTGTTTCGGATGTGTTGGGTCTGGATGACGGGCAGGAGGCGTCGCTGGGAGCGGTGCTTCCGGTGCTGTCGTCGTGGCGTCGGCAGGTGCGGGAGGACTCGACGGTCGACGGGTGGCGCTACCGCACCACTTGGAAGCCCGTCGCCGGCGCCGGAGCCGGCCCGATGGCCGGCAGTTGGCTGCTGGTGGCGCCGACGGGCGAGGCCGGGCAGGGCGGTTGGGCGCAGCTGTGCGCGGAGGCGCTGACGGCGCGCGGTGCTGACGTGGTCGTGATCGAGGCGGACCCGGCCCATGCGGAGCGGGACGACTACCAGCGGCTGCTCGCATCGGCCGCCGCCGACCGCGACGTCCGGGGCGTGCTCTCACTGCTCGCCGCCGACGCCCAGGCGCGTGCCATGGCCCCGGCGGTGAGCGGCGGTCTCGCCGCGACTGTGGCCCTGCTCCAGGGGATGGTCGACAGCGGCCTGGAGGCGCCGCTCTGGTGTGTGACCACGGGCGCTGTCTCGGTGGGACCGGAGGACGGCCTGCGCAACCCTGAACAGGCCCAGGTATGGGGCCTCGGCCTGGTGCTCGCTCTGGAGCGGCCGGAGCGCTGGGGCGGCCTGATCGATCTGCCCGAGACCGCCGATGAGGCCGCGGCGCGGCGGTTGGCGTCGGTGCTGGCCGGCCTCGACGGCGAGGACCAGGTGGCGGTCCGTGCGGCCGGTTCGTTCGCCCGGCGGGTGGGCCGCGCGCCCGGCGACCGGACGCCGGTCGTGCGCTCCTGGAAGCCGACCGGCACCACGCTGGTGACGGGAGGAACCGGGGCGCTCGGCGGCCAGGTCGCACGCTGGCTGGCCCGCCGTGGTGCGGAACACCTCCTGCTGGTGAGCCGTGGCGGCCCCGATGCGCCCGGTGCCCGTGAACTGGTCGACGAACTGGCGGCGTTGGGAACCAAGGCGACGATCGCGCGCTGCGACGTCGGAGACCGTGCCGCACTCGCGCAGCTCCTCGCGGACATCCCCGTCGAGGCGCCGCTTACCGCGGTCATCCACACCGCCGCAGTCCTCGAGGACTCGGCCGTCACCGCACTGACGCTCGATCAGATGCAGCGCGTGCTGGGTGTCAAGGCCCAAGCAGCCGTCCACCTGCACGAGCTCACCCGGGACCTCGATCTCTCCGCCTTCGTCCTGTTCTCCTCCTTCTCGGGCGAGTTCGGCAGCCCGGGGCACAGCAACTACGCCCCGGAAACGCCTTCCTGGACGCGTTCGCCCAGTGGCGCCGCCAGCAGGGCCTGGTCGCCACATCGATCGCCTGGGGTGCCTGGGGCGGCGGCGGCATGGCCGCCGGCGTGGCGCGGGACCTGCTGCACCGCCACGGTCTGCTGGAGATGGCACCGGAGTTGGCCACCCACGCCCTGGGGCAGGCGCTGGACCGCGACGAGACGCGTCTGATCATCACCGACCTGGACTGGGAGCGGTACTTCCTCGTCTACACCTCGTCGCGGCAGCGGCCACTGATCAGGGACATCGCCGAAGTCCGCACCCTGGTCGCGGCCGGCGCCGGTCAGAACGAGGCGGCGACGGAGCCCGCTTCACCGCTGGCGCAGCGGCTGCGCGGCATGCCGGTCTTGGAGCGCGAGCGTACGGTCCACGACCTGGTGCGCGGCCAGGTGGCCACCGTGCTGGGCCACGGCTCGCCCGACCAGGTCGAGCTCAACGCGCCCTTCAAGAACGCCGGGTTCGACTCGGTGACCGGCGTGGAGTTGCGGAACCGGCTCAGCGCCGCCACGGGTGTCCGGCTGCCCGCCACGCTGATCTTCGACTACCCCACCGCTGCCGCGCTGAGCCGCTACCTGCTCAGCGAGCTCGCGGGCACGACGGACAGCGCCGACCGGCCCGGGGCACCCGCCGCGACGCCGGTCGAGGACGACCCGATCGCCATCGTCGCGATGAGCTGCCGCTACCCGGGCGGCGTGCGGTCGCCCGAGGACCTGTGGCGCCTCGTCCTCGCCGAGAACGACGCCATTTCCGGTTTCCCGACGAACCGCGGCTGGGACATCGAGGGCATGTACGACCCGGAGCTCGGGCGTCCCGGTACCTCGTACACCCGCAGCGGCGGCTTCCTGCACGACGTGGCCGACTTCGACGCCGAGTTCTTCGGGATCTCGCCGCGTGAGGCCCAGGCCCTCGACCCGCAGCAGCGGCTGCTGCTGGAGACCTCCTGGGAGGCCTTCGAGCGGGCCGGCATCGCTCCGTCCTCGCTGGCGGGCAGTCCGACCGGGGTGTTCTTCGGGCTCACCTACCAGGACTACGCGGCTCGACTGCAGGACGCCCCGGCGGAGTTCGAGGGCTACCTCCTCGCCGGCAACACCGCCAGCGTCGCCTCCGGCCGGGTTGCGTACAGCCTGGGGCTGGAGGGGCCGGCGGTGACGGTGGACACGGCGTGTTCGTCGTCGCTGGTGGCGCTGCACCTGGCGGCGCAGGCGCTGCGGTCGGGTGAGTGCGATCTGGCGCTGGCCGGCGGTGTCGCGGTCATGGCCAGCCCGGCGATGTTCGCCGAGTTCAGCCGTCAGAAGGCGCTGTCGCCCGACGGCCGGTGCAAGGCGTTCGCCGCGGCCGCCGACGGGTTCGGTTCGGCCGAGGGCGTCGGAGTCCTGGTGCTGGAGCGGCTGTCGGATGCCCGCCGCCTGGGTCACAAGGTGCTTGCGGTGGTGCGGGGTTCGGCGGTGAACCAGGACGGTGCGTCGAACGGCCTGATGGCGCCCAACGGTCCGTCGCAGCAGCGGGTGATCCGGCAGGCGCTGGCGAATGCGCGGCTGGCGGTGGGTGATGTGGACGCGGTGGAGGCGCACGGCACGGGGACGCGGTTGGGTGACCCGATCGAGGCGCAGGCCCTGATGGACACCTACGGTCAAGGGCGCGACGCCGAACTCCCGCTGTGGTTGGGCTCGGTGAAGTCGAACCTCGGTCACACGCAGGCGGCTGCCGGTGTGGCCGGTGTGATCAAGATGGTGATGGCGATGCGCGAGGGTGTGCTCCCGCGGACGCTGCATGTGGACGCGCCGTCGCCGCATGTGGACTGGTCTGCGGGTGCGGTGGAGTTGCTGTCGGAGTCGCGGGCGTGGCCGGAGACAGGCCGGGTGCGTCGGTCTGCGGTGTCGTCGTTCGGGATCAGCGGGACGAATGCGCACGTGATCCTGGAGCAGGCGGAGGAGCCTGCGGAGGTGACGGAGTCGGGGGCGTTGGTTGGGCTTCCGGTGGTGCCGTTGGTGGTGTCGGGCAAGTCTGAGGAGGCGGTGCGGGGTCAGGCTTCGGCGCTGTTGGAGTGGGTGCGTGAGGGTGATGTCCGGGTGCTGGATGCGGCGTTTTCGGTGTTGACGTCGCGTTCGGTGTTCGAGCATCGGGCGGCGGTGGTGGCGGCGGATCGTGGTGAACTGCTGGCTGCTCTAGGTGGGTTGGCGTCGGGTGCGGTCGGGGTGTCGGGTGTGGTGTCTGGGCGCCTGGGGGTGGTGTTCTCGGGTCAGGGTTCGCAGTGGGCTGGCATGGGGCGGGAGTTGGGTGAGGCGTTCCCGGTGTTCGCGCGGGCCTACGCGGAGGTATGCGCGCAGCTGGGCGTGGAGTTGCCTGAGGGTGAGGAGTTGAACCAGACGGGGTTTGCGCAGCCGGCGATTTTCGCTCTGGAGGTGGCGCTGTATCGGCTGTTGGAGTCGTGGGGTGTGACGGCTGGGGTGTTGGCCGGGCATTCGGTGGGTGAGATCGCTGCCGCGCATGTGGCGGGGGTGCTGTCGCTGGAGGATGCGTGTGCGCTGGTGGTGGCGCGCGGCCGGCTGATGCAGGCGCTGCCAACGGGGGGCGCGATGGTCGCGGTCGGCGGGTCCGAGGAGACGGTCCGGGCTGCGATCGAGGGCATGGAGGGTGTGTGGGTGGCGGCGGTGAACGGTCCGTCGTCGGTGGTGCTGTCGGGCTTTGAGGAGCCGGTGTTGGCGGCTGCCGAGCGTCTGGCCGAGCAGGGCTGCCGTACGCGGCGCTTGACGGTGAGTCATGCGTTCCACTCGGGTCTGATGGATCCGATGTTGGAGGAGTTCGCGGGCGTCGTGGTCGGGTTGGAGCTGCGGGAGCCGGTGCTGCCGCTGGTCTCCACGGTGACCGGCCGGGCGGAGTCGGAGCTGTGGACGCAGCCGCAGTACTGGGTGCGTCAGGTCCGCGAGGCGGTGCGTTTCGCTGACGGTGTTGCCGCCATGTTGGACTTGGGTGTTGGCAGCTTTGTCGAGGTCGGGCCGGATGCGGTGCTGTCCGGGATGGTTGCTGAGTGCCTGCCCCAGGACGGCCCGGCCCGCGGCGTGGTGCCGACGATGCGTTCGGGGCGCGACCAGGTCCGCGCTGCCGTGGAGGCGCTGGCGCGCCTGCACGCCGCCGGTACCCCGGTTGAGTGGGACACGCTGTTCGAGGGCACCGGCGCCCGCCGGGTCGACCTGCCGACGTACGCCTTCCAACGCCGCCGCTACTGGCTCGAGGCCTCGGAGCGGCAGGTGCCCTCGGACGCGGTGGACGCCCGCTTCTGGGAGGTCGTGGAGCGTGGTGACCTGGCTGGACTGAGCGCCGCGCTGGGCGTGGCCGACGAGCAGGCGGAGTCGCTGGAGGCGGTGCTTCCGGTGCTGTCGTCGTACCGGGAGCGGGTGCGTGAGCAGTCCGCGACCGACCAATGGCGCTACCGCCTCACCTGGAAGACCGTCACCATGCCGTCGGCGGCGGTGCTGACCGGACGCTGGCTGGTCATCGCACCCATGGACTGCCCGTCCGCCGAGCTGTGCATCGACGCACTGCGTCGCCACGGCGCCGACGTTCTCCCCGTGTACCTCGACGGGTCCGGCATCGACCGGCAGACCCTCGCGGACCGGCTGGCGGCCGCCGGTGAGGTCAGCGGTGTCCTCTCGCTGCTGGCGCTGACGTCCGACGGGCCGAGCGGCCCCGAGCAGTGGCCGGGCCTGGTCGGAACGACCGTGCTTCTGCAGGCCTTGGACGATGCAGCCATCGCCGGGCGCCTGTGGGTGCTGACTCAGGGGGCGGTGTCGGTCGATGAGACAAATCCCCTGACCCGACCGGAGCACGCCCAGCTCTGGGGACTCGGCGCTGCTGCCGCGCAGGAGTACCCCGAGCGCTGGGGTGGGTTGATCGACCTCCCCGCAACGGTGGATGCCCGCTGTGCCGACCAGCTGGTCGGTGTACTGGCCGGATCGCGGGAGCCAGAGGTCGCGCTTCGGCAGGCGGGCGCCTATGCCCGGCGGTTGTCGCGGGCCGGGCGCGGTGTGAAGCCGGAGGGGGTCTGGCGGCCGAGCGGCACCACGCTGGTCACCGGCGGCACGGGCGCACTCGGAGCGCAGGTCGCCAGGTGGCTGGCGCGCAGCGGTGCGGAGCACCTGCTGCTGACCAGCCGCCGGGGACCCGACGCGCCGGAGGCCGCCGAGCTCCGGGCGGAGCTGACCGCACTCGGTGCGAGCGTGTCGATCGTCGCGTGCGACATCGCGGACCGGGCCGCTGTCGAGAGCCTGTTGGCCGAGATCCCCGCCGAGCTTCCGCTCACCGCGGTGATGCACGTCGCGGGTGTGGTGGACGACGGCGTGCTGGACTCCCTGACACCCGCGAGGTTCGAACGGGTGCTGGGTCCGAAGGCCACGGCCGCCTGGCAGCTGCACGAGCTCACGGCGCACCTCGACCTGTCGGCCTTCGTCCTGTTCTCCTCGCTGGCGGGTGTCGTCGGTGCTGCCGGGCAGGGCAACTACGCGGCGGCCAACGCCTTCCTGGATGCTCTGGCGCAGTACCGCCGTGCGCACGGCCTCGCGGCGACGGCCATCGCCTGGGGCGCCTGGGACGGCGGCGGCATGGCGGCGGCCGACCCGGCCGCGAGCGACCGGATCCGCCGCAGCGGGGTGCTGCCGATGGCGCAGGAACTGGCCATCGCGTCCCTCCAGGAGACGCTCGACCGGCGCGAGACCGCGGTGGTCATCGCGGATCTCGACTGGGCGCGCCTGGTTCCGGCGCTGGCCGGTGCCGGTGCCGACTCGCTGATCAGTGATGTCCCCGAGGTGCGCGACCTGCGCGATCGCAGCGCCGACACGTCGGCGCAGGTCGGGCCGGCGCTCGCGCAGCGGCTCAGTGGTCTGGGGGCCGCCGAGCGCGCCAGCCTTCTGACGGCTGAGGTCTGCTCGCACGCCGCGGCGGTGCTGGGACACGCCTCGGCGACCGCCGTCGACCCGGAACGCGCCTTCAAGCAGGCCGGCTTCGACTCATTGACGGCCGTGGAGCTGCGGAACCGGCTGAACGCCGCCACCGGTCTGAGCCTGTCCGCCACCCTCGTCTTCGACTACCCGACCCCCGCCGACCTGGCCGACCACCTGGCCGCCGAACTGCTGGGCGGACAACCGGAGTCGAGCAGCCTGGTGGCGCTGCCTGCCGTCACGGACGAGCCGATCGCGATCGTGGGGATGAGTTGCCGCTTCCCCGGCGGTGTCCGGTCTCCCGAGGACTTCTGGCGGCTGCTGACCGACGGCGTGGACGCGGTCGGTCCGTTCCCCGCCGACCGTGGTTGGGATGTGGACGGCCTCTACGACCCGGACCCCGCGGTCGCAGGGAAGCTCTATGTCCAGGAAGGTGCCTTCCTCAGCGGCATCGGCGAGTTCGACTCGGCCTTCTTCGGCATCTCGCCGCGTGAGGCGCTGGCGATGGACCCGCAGCAGCGGCTGCTGCTGGAGACCTCCTGGGAGGCGTTCGAGCAGGCCGGCATCGACCCCGCCTTGCTGAAGGGCAGCCAGACCGGCGTGTTCACCGGCACCAACGGCCAGGACTACGCCTCGCTGCTGACCCGCACCGCCGACGGCGGGGACGGCCATCTCGGCATCGGCAACGCGGCGAGTGTGATGTCGGGCCGGGTGTCGTACGTGTTCGGCCTGGAGGGGCCGGCGGTGACGGTGGACACGGCGTGTTCGTCGTCGCTGGTGGCGCTGCACCTGGCCGGGCAGGCACTGCGCTCGGGTGAGTGTGATCTGGCGTTGGTCGGTGGTGTGACGGTGATGTCGACGCCGGCGACCTTTGTCGAGTTCTCGCGGCAGCGCGGTCTGGCGGTTGACGGTCGGTGCAAGGCGTTCGCGGATGCGGCGGACGGTACGGGCTGGGGCGAAGGCGTTGGCGTGCTGCTGGTCGAGCGGCTGTCGGACGCGGTGGCGAACGGCCACAACGTCCTTGCGGTGGTGCGAGGTTCGGCGGTGAACCAGGACGGTGCGTCGAATGGTCTGACCGCGCCGAACGGTCCGTCGCAGCAGCGGGTGATCCGGCAGGCGCTGGCCAACGCGCGGCTGGCGGTGGGTGATGTGGACGCCGTGGAGGCGCACGGCACCGGGACGCGGTTGGGTGACCCGATCGAGGCGCAGGCGCTGCTGGCGACGTACGGCCGTGAGCGGTCGGCGGACGAGCCGCTGTGGCTGGGGTCGGTGAAGTCCAACATCGGTCATACGCAGGCGGCTGCCGGTGTGGCGGGTGTGATCAAGATGGTGATGGCGATGCGGGAGGGCGTACTCCCGCAGACCCTGCACGTCGATGAGCCGTCAAATGAGATCGACTGGTCGGCGGGCACGGTACAGCTTTTGACCGAACCTCAGATCTGGCCTGACCGTGGGCGCGCGCGTCGGTCTGCGGTGTCGTCGTTCGGGGTGAGTGGGACGAATGCGCACGTGATCCTGGAGCAGGCGGAGGAGCCTGCGTTGGCGGTTGTCGCGGAGCCTGTGGTTGGGCTTCCGGTGGTGCCGTTGGTGGTGTCCGGTAAGTCGGAGGAGGCGGTGCGGGGTCAGGCGGCGGCGTTGCTGGAGCGGTTGGAGGCCGAGCCGGGGCTGGGGCTGCTGGACACGGTGTTCTCGCTGGCGACGTCGCGTTCGGCGTTTGAGTATCGGGCGGCGGTGGTGGCGACTGATCGTGGTGAACTGCTGGCTGCTCTTGGTGGGTTGGCGTCGGGGGCGTGGCTGTTTCGGGTGTGGTGGCGGGTCGGTTGGGCGTGGTGTTCTCGGGTCAGGGTTCGCAGTGGGCGGGCATGGGACGGGAGTTGGGTGAGGCGTTCCCGGTGTTCGCGCGGGCCTATGAGGAGGTGTGTGCGCAGCTGGGTGTCGAGCTTCCGTCGGATGACTTGATCCATCAGACCGGGTTTGCGCAGCCGGGGATTTTTGCGTTGGAGGTGGCGCTGTATCGGTTGTTGGAGTCGTGGGGTGTGACGGCTGGGGTGTTGGCCGGGCATTCGGTGGGTGAGATCGCGGCGGCGCATGTGGCGGGGGTGTTGTCGCTGGAGGATGCGTGTGCGTTGGTGGTGGCGCGTGGGCGGTTGATGCAGGCGCTGCCGGCGGGTGGCGCGATGGTCGCGGTCGGCGGGTCCGAGGAGACGGTCCGGGCCGTGATCGAGGGTGTGGAGGGTGTGTGGGTGGCGGCGGTGAATGGCCCGTCGTCGGTGGTGCTGTCCGGGCACGAGGAGCCGGTGTTGGCGGCCGGCGCGCGTCTGGCCGAGCTGGGGTGCCGGACACGGCGTCTGACGGTCAGTCATGCGTTCCACTCGGGTCTGATGGATCCGATGTTGGAGGAGTTCGCGGGCGTCGTGGTCGGGTTGGAGCTGCGGGAGCCGGTGCTGCCGCTGGTCTCCACGGTGACCGGCCGGGTGGAGTCGGAGTTGTGGACGCAGCCGCAGTACTGGGTGCGTCAGGTCCGTGACGCGGTGCGTTTCGCCGATGGCGTTGCCGCCATGCTGGATCTGGGTGTTGGCAGCTTCGTCGAGGTGGGCCCGGACGCGGTTCTGTCCGGGATGGTCGCGGAGTGCCTGCCGCAGGACGGCCCGGCCCGCAGCGTGGTGCCGACGATGCGTTCGGGACGTGACCAGGTGCGTGGCGTGATGGAGGCGCTGGCGCGCCTGCATGCCGCCGGTACCCCGGTTGCCTGGGACACGCTGTTCGAGGGCACCGGCGCCCGTCGCGTCGACCTGCCGACTTACGCCTTCCAACGCCAGCGCTACTGGCCGGAGGCGTCCGCTGCAGGGGCGCAGGACGCGACTGGTCTCGGGCTGGAGGCTGCCGCCCACCCGCTGCTCGGTGCGGCGATCGAGGTCGCGGACAGCGATGAGCTCCTCTTCACCGGCCGCCTGTCCCTTGCGACTCATCCGTGGCTGGCTGATCACACGGTTCTGGGCAGTGTGTTGCTGCCTGGGACGGGGTTTGTGGAGTTGGTGTTGCGGGCTGCGGATCAGGTGGGTTGTGGGGTGTTGGAGGAGTTGACGTTGGAGGCTCCGCTGGTGTTGCCGGAGCGGGGTGCGGTGCAGTTGCAGGTGGTGGTGGGTGCCCCGGATGGGTCGGGGGTGCGGGCGGTGGGTGTGTATTCGCGGCCGGAGGGTGTGGGTTCGGACGGGGTGGAGGAGGCGTGGCGGCGGCATGCGGCGGGTTCGTTGGCGGCCGGTGCGGGGTCGGCCCGTGCGGTGCCGGTGGCGGTGGGTGAGTGGCCGCCGGCCAGTGCCGAGGCCGTGGACCTCGACGGCTTCTACGCCGACCTGCTGGAGTCCGGATTCGCCTACGGTCCGCTGTTCCGAGGACTGCGGGCTGTGTGGCGGACCGACGACGAGGTGTTCGCCGAGGCCGTACTGCCGGAGGATGCTGGGTCCGACCCGCGAGCCTTCGGGTTGCATCCCGCCCTCATGGATGCGGCTCTGCATGCCGTGGGCCTGGGAGGCTTGGTCGGCGAGGTCGGTGAGGCCCGTCTGCCGTACGCGTGGTCCGGGGTCCGCCTCCACGCGAGCGGTGCGGCAGCTTTGCGCGTGCGGCTGAAGCGCGTCGGCCAGGAGGCCGTCTCGCTCGACATGACCGACTCGGCCGGGCTTCCGGTGGTCTCGGTGGAATCCCTGGCGCTGAGGGTGGTGTCCGCCGACCAGTTGGGTGCCGGGGATGCTGCGGCAGCCGCCAACTCCCTGTACGGGCTTGACTGGACGCCGCTCCCGACGTCCCCCGTCCCGGCTGATCCCGAGCGGGTCGCGGTGGTGGGCTCGGCCGGCGCAGCCTGGTTCGCAGACGCCTCCGACAACAGTGATGTGACGTTCCATCAGACACTCGCCGAGTTGCGTGAGCGGGTGGTGCGCGGCGAGGTCGCCCGACCGGAGCTGGTGTTCCTGGGGTGCGACGGCGAGGGCGGCGAGACGGCTGCGGTGAGCCCGGATGCGGTCCGGTCGCTGCTGACCGACACGCTGACCGTGGTGCAGGACTGGGTGGACGACGAGGTCTTCCTCGACGCGCAACTCGTGGTGGTGACGCGGGGTGCGGTGGGTGTGGAGTCGGGGTCGGATGTTGTTGATCTTGCTGGTGCTGCGGTGTGGGGGTTGGTGCGTTCGGCGCAGGCGGAGTATGCGGGGCGGTTGGTGTTGGTGGATGTGGATGGTGAGGGGTGTTCGGTGGGGTTGTTGGCGGGGGTGGTGGGTTTGGGTGAGTCGCAGGTGGCGGTGCGTGGTGGTGTGGTGCGGGTGCCTCGGTTGGTGCGGGTGTCGGCTGGTGGGGGTCTGGTTGATGGGGTGTCGGGTGTTGGTGGGTCGGGTGTTGGGGTGTCGGGTGTTGGTGGGTTGGTTGGTGGGGGTTTGGTTGGTGGGACGGTGTTGGTGACGGGTGGTACGGGGGCGTTGGGGCGGTTGGTGGCGCGGCATTTGGTGGTGGGGTATGGGGTGCGGCGGTTGGTGTTGGTGAGTCGTTCTGGTGAGGGTGGGGTTGGGGTGGCTGAGGTGCGTGGGGAGTTGGAGGGGTTGGGTGCTGAGGTGGTGGTTGCGGCGTGTGATGTGGCTGATCGTGGTGCGTTGGAGGGGTTGTTGGGGTCGGTGTGTGGTGGTGGGGAGGGGTTGCGGGGTGTGGTGCATGTGGCGGGTGTGTTGGACGACGGGGTGGTGTCGTCGTTGTCGGGGGAGCGGTTGGTGGGTGTGTTGCGGCCGAAGGTGGATGCGGCGTGGAATTTGCATGAGTTGACGCGGGGTATGGGGTTGTCGTTGTTCGTGTTGTTCTCGTCGGCTGCTGGGGTGTTCGGTCCGGCGGGGCAGGCGGGGTATGCGGCGGCGAATGCGTTCTTGGACGGGTTGGCGCAGCATCGGCGTGCGCAGGCCTGCCCGCCCACTCCCTGGGCTGGGGACTGTGGGATCTGGACGGTGGCATGACGGGCCGGCTCGGTGACGCGGACCAGGCCCGCCTCGTCCAGTCCGGTGTCAGGCCGCTGTCGCCGAGCGAGGGGCTGGAGCTGTTCGACGCCTCACTCACCGTTGACCGTTCGCACCTGGTGCCGATGGGGTTGGACCGGTCACGTCTTCGTGCCGGCCGGGAAGTCCCGGTCGTGCTGCGGGGGTTGGTGGGAGCACCGATTCGGCCGGTCAGTCGGGCGGCGCAGTCCGACGCGACACCGGTGGCGCAGACCTTGGCGGGTCTCGCCGGTCCGGAGCGGGCCGAGGCCCTGCTGCAGCTCGTGCGCTCCAACGTCGCGTCGATCCTCGGATACGCGTCGGCCGATGCCGTCCCCGGTGACCGCGGCTTCCTCGACCTGGGCCTCGACTCGCTCACGGCGGTCGAACTCCGCAACCAGCTCGGGAACGCGACCGGGCTGCGCCTCCCGGCGACCATCCTGTTCGACTACGGGACGCCGGCGGCATTGGTGGAGCACCTGACCGAAAGGCTCGCTCCGAAGCAGGAGGACGGTGAGGCCCGGATTCTCGCGGAACTCGACCGGTTGGAGTCCCTGTTGACGAACCTGTCGCAGGAGGATCCGCTGAACGCAAGTGTGACGAAGCGGCTCCAGTCGCTGCTGGCCAAGCGAAACCCCGCCCAGAAGTCCGCTGGAAGTTCCGATGCGGCAGACCGGATCCGGTCGGCGACCGCCGACGATCTCTTCGCCTTCATCGACAAGGAACTCGGCCGATCCTGACTCGGCAACCGATCCGACCATTCCCCCGGCGCTGCAACGCATAGGACTTTCGCAATGACCTCCAATGAAGAGAAGCTCGTCGACTACCTGAAGTGGGTCACCGCCGACCTCCAGAAGACGCGTGAGCGCGTCCAGGAGCTGGAGGCCGGTGAGCGCGAGCCGATCGCCATCGTCGGAATGAGCTGCCGCTACCCGGGCGGCGTCCGGTCTCCCGAAGACCTGTGGAACCTCGTGTTGAACGGGTCGGACGCCGTCTCCGGCTTCCCCGTCGACCGTGGCTGGGACTTGGACGGCCTTTACGACCCCGACCCCGACGCGAAGGGCCGGACCACCGTCACAGAGGGCGGTTTCCTGCACGAGGCGGCCGAGTTCGACCCCGCGTTCTTCGGCATCGGCCCGAAGGAAGCAGCGGCCATGGATCCGCAGCAGCGCTTGCTCCTGGAACTCACCTGGGAGGCATTCGAGCGGGCCGGAATCCGACCGGAATCCGCGCGCGGTGAGCAGGTCGGAGTCTTCACCGGGCTCATGTACCACGACTATTCGGCGCGGTTCCTGGCCATTCCGGAGGGCTACGAGGGCTACATCGGCAACGGGAACGCCGGCAGCATCGCCTCCGGCCGGGTCGCCTACACCTTCGGTCTGGTGGGCCCGGCGGTGACGGTGGACACGGCGTGTTCGTCGTCGCTGGTGGCACTGCACCTGGCGGCGCAGGCGCTCCAACGGGGCGAGTGCTCCATGGCGTTGGTCGGTGGTGTGACGGTGATGTCCACTCCGAGGACGTTCATCGAGTTCAGTCGCCAGCGCGGCCTGGCGACGGACGGCCGGTGCAAGTCCTACTCGGCGGACGCCGACGGCACGGGCTGGGGCGAGGGCGCCGGCATGCTGCTGGTCGAGCGGTTGTCGGACGCGGTGGCGAACGGCCACAAGGTGCTTGCGGTGGTGCGGGGTTCGGCGGTGAACCAGGACGGCGCCAGTAGTGGTCTGACCGCGCCGAGCGGTCCGTCGCAGCAGCGGGTGATCCGGCAGGCGCTGGCGAGTGCCGGGCTGTCCACCGTCGATGTGGACGCCGTCGAGGGTCATGGAACGGGGACGCGGTTGGGTGACCCGATCGAGGCGCAGGCGCTGCTGGCGACCTACGGCCAGAGCCGGGATTCCGAACGCCCGTTGTGGTTGGGCTCGTTGAAGTCGAACATCGGTCACACGCAGGCGGCTGCCGGTGTGGCGGGTGTGATCAAGATGGTGATGGCGATGCGGGAGGGCGTGCTTCCGCAGACGCTGCACGTCGATGAGCCGTCGCAGGAGGTGGATTGGGCCTCCGGCGCGGTGGAGTTGCTGACGGAGTCGCGGGCGTGGCCGGAGACGGGCCGCGCGCGTCGGTCTGCGGTGTCGTCGTTCGGTGTGAGTGGGACGAATGCGCACGTGATCCTGGAGCAGGCGGAGGAGCCTGCGGAGGTGGCGGATTCGGGGGCTTTGGTTGGGCTTCCGGTGGTGCCGTTGGTGGTGTCGGGCAAGTCTGAGGAGGCGGTGCGGGGTCAGGCTGCGGCGCTGTTGGAGTGGGTGCGTGAGGGTGATGTCCGGGTGCTGGATGCGGCGTTCTCGGTGTTGACGTCGCGTTCGGTGTTCGAGCATCGGGCGGCTGTGGTGGCGGCGGATCGTGGTGAACTGCTCACCGCCCTTGGAGGGTTGGCGTCGGGTGCGGTCGGGGTGTCGGGTGTGGTGTCTGGTCGGTTGGGGGTGGTGTTCTCGGGTCAGGGTTCGCAGTGGGCGGGTATGGGGCGGGAGTTGGGTGAGGCGTTCCCGGTGTTCGCCCAGGCGTATGAGGCGGTGTGTGCACAGCTGGGGGTGGAGCTGCCGTCGGATGACTTGATCCATCAGACCGGGTTTGCGCAGCCGGGGATTTTCGCGCTGGAGGTGGCGCTGTACCGGCTGTTGGAGTCGTGGGGTGTGACGGCCGGGGTGTTGGCCGGGCATTCGGTGGGTGAGATCGCTGCCGCGCATGTGGCGGGGGTGTTGTCGCTGGAGGATGCGTGTGCGCTGGTGGTGGCGCGTGGGCGGTTGATGCAGGCGCTGCCGGTGGGTGGCGCGATGGTGGCGGTCGGCGGGTCCGAGGAGACGGTCCGCGAGGTGCTGGCGCAGGCCGAGGGTGTGTGGGTGGCGGCGGTGAACGGTCCGTCGTCGGTCGTGCTGTCGGGCCTTGAGGAGCCGGTTCTGGCCGCCGCCACAAAGCTTGCGGAGCAGGGTTGCCGTACGCGGCGTCTGACGGTGAGTCATGCGTTCCACTCGGGTCTGATGGATCCGATGCTGGAGGAGTTCGCGGGCGTCGTGGCTGGGTTGGAGTTGCGGGAGCCGGTGCTGCCGCTGGTCTCCACGGTGACCGGCCGGGTGGAAACCGAGTTGTGGACGCAGCCGCAGTACTGGGTGCGTCAGGTCCGCGAGGCGGTGCGTTTCGCCGATGGCGTTGCCGCCATGCTGGAGCTGGGTGTTGGCAGCTTCGTTGAGGTGGGCCGGATGCGGTTCTGTCCGGGATGGTCGCCGAGTGCCTGCCGCAGGACGGCCCGGCCCGCGCTGTGGTGCCGACCATGCGCTCGGGACGCGACCAGGTCCGTGGCGTGGTGGAGGCGCTGGCGCGCCTGCACGCCACCGGCACCCCGGTCGCCTGGGACACGCTGTTCGAGGGCACCGACGCTCGTCGCGTCGACCTGCCGACGTACGCCTTCCAGCGCCGCCGCTACTGGCTGGAAGCCGCACCAGAAGCGGACGTTGAGAGCCTGGGCCTGGTGGGCGCCGAGCACCCTCTGCTGAGCGCCGCCGTGGCGATGGCGGATGACAGCGGTGTCGTGCTGACCGGTCGCCTGTCTCTTGTGACTCATCCGTGGCTGGCTGATCACACGGTTCTGGGCAGTGTGTTGCTGCCTGGGACGGGGTTTGTGGAGTTGGTGTTGCGGGCTGCGGATCAGGTGGGTTGTGGGTGTTGGAGGAGTTGACGTTGGAGGCTCCGCTGGTGTTGCCGGAGCGGGGTGCGGTGCAGTTGCAGGTGGTGGTGGGTGCCCCGGATGGGTCGGGGGTGCGGTCGGTGGGTGTGTATTCGCGGCCGGAGGGTGTGGGTTCGGACGGGGTGGAGGAGGTGTGGCGGCGGCATGCGGCGGGTTCGTTGGCGGCCGGTGCGGGGTCGGCTCGCGCGGTGCCGGTGGTGGTGGGTGAGTGGCCGCCGGCCGGTGCCGAGGCCGTGGACCTCGACGGCTTCTATGAGCGGGCCGAGGCCCTGGGCTTCGCCTACGGGCCGCTGTTC